>NZ_JAAGOX010000043.1 GCF_010500245.1 Ruegeria sp. PrR005 | reverse complement strand
TGCATTGCCGGACTGAAGATGGGAAAGCGTTCCGCACGCTTAACATCATCGACGAATACAGCCGGGAATGCTTGGCCATCCGTGTGGATCGCAAGCTGAACTCGGGCAATGTGATCGATGTGCTCAGCGACCTGTTCATCCTGCGTGGTATCCCGTCGTTCATTCGCTCGGACAATGGCCCGGAGTTCGTGGCTCAAGCCGTGCAGGACTGGATCAAAGCTGTTGGAGCCAAGACCGCCTATATCGAGCCAGGGTCACCCTGGGAGAACGGATATTGCGAAAGCTTCAATGCTCGTTTCCGCGATGAGTTCCTGAACGGCGAAATCTTTTACAGCCTGAGCAAAGCCCAAATCCTGATCAAAGAATGGAGGAAACACCACAACACGAAACGCCCACATAGTGCCCTGGGCTACCGCCCTCCGGCCCCAGAAACCATCGTCCAGATGGACCCAAGGCCGGTCATGCACTAACAATCAAATTGGACCACTCAGGTGGGGCTGAGCACATTCTCACCGAACTGCTTCACCATTTCGCTAGACACCAGCCTCATTGATCGTCAAAGCCAGAAGACGACGGTTGCGGCGAGGGCGACTGTCGAGAGGAAGGTTTTGGCGCACCTGTCGTAGCGGGTCGCGATGCGGCGCGAGTCCTTCAATCTGCCGAACACGATCTCGATCAGTGCCCGGCAGTGCATTGCGCAGCAATGTCACGAGAGGGGCGGTTACGCCTCTTTTAACGACGCTTGTCGTAGCGGACGGCCTTGCCTCGCGACTTTCGGCCCGGGATGCATGGGCGTATCCCTTTGTCTTTCAACGCTTCCCTGACCCAGTCCGCATCATACCCCCGGTCCGCGATCATCCAGTCGGCAGAGGGCAGACTGCCCAGCAGGGCGGCGGCTCCGGTGTAGTCGCTGACCTGGCCTGCTGTCATGAGGAACTTCAGGGGCCGCCCCTTGGCATCGGTGATGGCATGCAGCTTGGTGTTCAGCCGGCCCTTCGTTCTGCCGATCAGACGCCCACGACGGTCGTCGAGCCCCCCTTTTTCGCCCGCAGGCTCGACGCCGTGCGGTGCGCCTTCAAGCAGGTCGCGTCGATCATGATGGTCTTCTGATCCGTGCCCTCAGAGGCCAGGCCCTCCATCATCCGGGCAAAAAGACACCCATGTCACCCCACCGCTTCCATCTGTTGTAGAGCGTCTTGGGCGGCCCATACTCCCGCGGCGCATCGCACCACCGAAAGCCATTGCGATTGATGAATATTATTCCACTCAGAACCCGGCGATCATCCACCCGAGGCTTGCCATGGCTCCTCGGAAAGAAAGGCCGCAGCCGCTCCATCTGCGCGTCAGTCAGCCAGAAAAGGTTGCTCATCACCCCCATCAGTTCGGGAGCTTGAACCACCAAGGCCGGGCGCCCTCAAGCCGATTAATGGGTCCTGACTCTAAACCCGACCCGATCAGGTCTCCCCACAGCCGGTCATGGGCAGGTAAATTGTCCGGCTGTATTCGCGGATCGGTGGACGCCGGTCACGCAGGTCACTTGATCTGTCGGGGGGGCGAAGCCTGCGCCACAATCGAGGCTCGAAACCGCCCCCGGTTCACCGCCGGTCTGCAAAGCGCGGTGCCTGTCATTGATCTCGATACCAGCCGCGCAGCCAAGACGTTGATGCCTAGGTCATGCGCGGCCAGAGATGCGTGCACATGCGGCCGACGCGCGCCTCGATCGCGGCGGCTGCGTCCACCGCCATATCCTCGCGCCAGCGGCGGGCGGTGATCTGCACGTTGATCGGCTGCGGCCCCTTCGACAGAGTGGCCAGCCGCGCTGGCAGGCAGGCGGCGGGCAGGCCCATGAAGTTCATCGCATAGGACCAGACGGCAGCCCCAAGAACCTCGTGCACGCCCTCGGCGCCCTCGGTGTCGCGGTCGGGGCCAAAGAAGGGCTGCGGCAGGAACGGGCCCAGCACCAGCGGATAACGCTCCAGAAACAGCGACCATTCGCGCGCATAGTGGCTACGCTTGGCCATCACCTGCAACAATTCGGTGCCGTGAAAGGGCGGGAATTCCTGGAAATAGACCTCGAAAATGTCGCGCACGGTCTGCGAGCCATAAGCGTCGACATCCGCCTTCATCAGCGCCCAGACCTCGCCCATCAGCGCACGGTATCCGGCGCGGCCGGCCTCGAACGCGTCCGGGGTCTCGACCTCTTCGACCAGATAACCGGCATCGCACAGCGCGTCACGAGCAGCGTCCAACGCCGCCTCGACCTCGGGATGCAGGTCATAGCCATAGGTTGCCTTGGTAAAGGCCACCCGGATTGGCCCATCGACCGGGGCGCCCCGCCAGGGAAGGGGCACATGGAACGGGTCGCGCGGATCGGGGGCGATCAAGCTGGGCATGGCCAGGTGCAGATCGGCGGCCGAGCGGGTGATCAACCCCTGCACCGACATGGATTGCGCCAGCATGCCGCGCTCGGCCTTCTGGCTGGGGTTCCAGGCGGGGACCCGGCCGAGCCCGGGTTTCACCGTCACGGCACCGTTGGCCGCGGCGGGAAAGCGCAGCGAGCCGCCGATATCGTTGCCATGGGCCAGAGCGCCGATCCCGGCCATGACAGCAGCCCCTGCGCCGCCAGAGGATCCCCCCGGCGAAATATGCCGCCCCCAGGGGTTATAGGTGCGGCCGTGCAACGGATTGTCGGTATCGGCGCGGAACGAAAACTCGGGCGTATTGGTGCGCCCGATCACCACAGCGCCCGCGTTTTGCAGGTTGCGCACAATTGGTGCGTCATCGGGTGCGATCATGTCCTTGAGCGCCGTGACCCCGTTGGTGGTGGCAAATCCGGCCTGATCCACATTGACCTTGATGGTGACCGGCACGCCAAAGAGCGGTCCGGGCGCCGCCCCCTCGGCGCGGGCCTTGTCCAGCGCGCGGGCGCGGTCCATCCCCTTTTCGGCGCAGCTTTGCACCACCGCGTTCAGGCTGGGGTTAACCGCCTCCATCCGGTCGATTGCGGCGCCGACAGCTTCTTCGGCGCTCAATTCCCCGGTGCGTGTCTGCGCCACGATTTCATGCGCATCCAATTGCCAAAGCTCTGCCTGCGTCATTCTCCGACCTCCCTTGCCGCAATCCCGAGGTTAGGCGGCTCGCCGCTGCTTGGCCATGGGGGGCGAAATCCGGTGACGCTAGGTCACTTCCGGTCTGCGGGCAGGTACTTTCTGGCCAGTTCCACCACCCGGTCCGAGGTCAGGATCGGCGGCACAAGGGTCAGCACCTCGCCTTCGGCGCTCAGCAGGTAGACAAAACTGCCATGGGTATAGACCGGCCCGTATTCCGGATCCACATAGGCCAGTTCCTTCTCAACCGAAAACGCGTCATAGGCGGCCTGCAATTCGGCCTCGGTGCCGGTCAGGCCGACAAAATCGACATGGTACCTTGCCAGCGGCGCATCCATGGTGCCGGGCTGATCCCGCTCGCGGTCGACAGTGATCATCACCGGGGTGACGGTGAGACCCTCTTCCTTCAGCCGATCCACCGCGTCTGCCATCATCGGCATTGCCACCGAACAGATGCCGGGGCAGTTGGCGTAACCGAAAAACAGCAACTGCCCGTGCCCGTCCGGGTCAATCTGGCTGCGCCGCTGGCCGTGCTGATCGGTCAGCTCGAACGCGCCGCCGAGGGCGAAGGGCAGCGGGCCATTGCCCGCGCCCGATGTCGTGGCCGCCAGCAAGGCGGCCACAAGGGTCAGTCGGGCCAGCATCAGAACCAGTCCTTGATGAATGCCTCGTCGGTTTCCAACCCCAGCCCAAGATATCCGTCCTTGGCGATCTCGCTATTGACGCGCGGATCGCGGCGGAACCACGGGCCTTCGCCTGCTGCCTCGGGATTCTCGGCATCCCAGACCTTGGTAAAGCGGTTGGCGTTTTCCCATTCGCCGCCGGGAAGGCGGATCTTCTGCACCTGATAGACATGTTTGGCGCCCAGATCGGGGTCGTCGATCAGCAAACCGTCCACCTCAACCGTCTGGCCGCAATAGGGGGCCAGGTCGGCAGCGGCGCCGGAAAACACCGGCTGCCCGTTCTTGAGCGGCAGGACCATGACATTGTCGACGCTGCGCAACAGGCCCAGCTGCCGCTTGCCCGCACCGCAATCGGCCGGGCAGTCGCCAGTCAGCTCGCAAAGCAGATCGACCACCTTGGCCTCAAAGAACGCCGGTTTCTCGGCATAGAGGTTCCAAGCGTTCGCGGTCGATCCGACCGAAAAATCCTGAGCCATGGCAGGGCTGGCCAAGAGCGCCAGCGCGAGGGAAAACCGTTTCATTCCTTGGGCTCCGGGATGGCGAAGCCGGGCACGGGGCCATAGTCTTCGTGGTTGAGATTGGTGATGCCCAGATCGCTGATCACCTGGTCGACGATCAGATAGTTGATACCGTCACGCTCGTAATGCATCCCGTCTGCCTCGACCATATGCGAGGCAAGGCGGAGCGCGGTATCGCCCCCGGCCAGCTGGTCGTCCTGCGCGATCTTGAGCACCATGTAGATGGTGCCATCCGCGGCCTGCAACCCGACCGGGATGCCGCCAGCGGAACACCACAGGGCGCAGGTGTGATGGGCCGAGCCGACCACCGCCTCGGGGCCGCCCATGACACCGGAATAGTAACACCAGGTATCGATCAATTCGCCGGTGACCTGGATGCGATGCCCCTCGGCCGCGGCGGCGGGCAGGGCAAGGCAGCAGGCCAGGGCAGACAGCAATGCGCGCATCGGCATCTCCTCTGTTCTGTCGGGTTCCTGCAAAGGCTAGAAAGCCGCGCGATATCTGGCAACCGGGCGAGCGGATACATTCGATCACAGTTTCTTGGGGTCTCGTAAAGACTTCGCTCAGTCCGTGCCGGTTTTGTGCTATGATCCCGCCGTCACCTCGGGGGAGGGCACGATGACCGCGAACGACACGGCCTTTGCCGGCGACATACCCGACATATACGACAGCTATCTGGTTCCGCTTATCTTTACGCATTACGCCGATGACCTGGCGCAGCGCGTTGCCAGCCATCCTGTCCACGATGTTCTGGAAACTGCGGCGGGCAGCGGGGTTGTTACCCGCGCCCTGGCGCCGCTGCTGTCCCGGGACGCCCGATATGTGGTGACCGACCTCAATCCGCCGATGCTTGACCGCGCCTGCGCGATTCAGGGCGAAGATAGCCGCATCACCTGGCAACCCGCCGACGCGCTTGCCCTTCCTTTCGAGGATCAGAGCTTTGATGCGGTCTGTTGCCAGTTTGGCGCGATGTTCTTTCCTGACCGGGTTCGCGGCTATGCCGAGGCGCGGCGCGTTCTGCGGCCCGACGGGCGGTTCCTTTTCAATATCTGGGACGGGATCGAGCACAATGAGTTCGCGCAGGTCGTGACCGAGGTCGCATCGACCCTGCTGCCCGCCACGCCGCCGCATTTCCTGGCGCGCACGCCACATGGCCACGGATACCCCGAGCGTATCCGTGCAGAGCTGGAGCAGGCCGGATTCAGGCAAATCGTCATCGACAAGGTCACGGCGACCAGCCGCGCGCCCGATCCGTCGCATCCGGCCATCGCCTATGTAAGGGGCACCCCGATGTATGGCGAGATCGCCCCGCATGGTGAGGCCATGGTCCGGCGGATCATCGAGGCCGCGACAGAAGAAATCCGCGCCCGTTTCGGAACGGGCGCGGTCAAGGCGAAAATGCAGGGTTATGTCATCACGGCAAGCTGACCGAGATCGTCACTTGGCATAGCCCAGCGTTTGCAGCGCGACCTTGATCTCGTCCAGGATGGCCGGATCGTCGATCGTGGCGGGCATCTTGTATTCCTTGCCATCGGCGATCGACACCATGGTGCCGCGCAGGATCTTGCCCGAGCGGGTCTTGGGCAGGCGGTCGACCACCACGGCCAGTTTAAAGGCCGCGACGGGGCCGATCTTGTCGCGCACCAGCTTGACCACCTCTTTCACCACTTCCGCATGGTCGCGGTTGCAACCGTTGTTGAGGCAGAGGAACCCCAGCGGCATCTGACCCTTGAGATCGTCGCTTACGCCGATCACCGCGCATTCGGCCACATCCTCGTGCCCGGCCAGAACCTCTTCCATGCCGCCTGTGGACAGGCGGTGGCCCGCGACGTTGATCACGTCATCTGTACGCGCCATGATATAGAGGTACCCGTCCTCGTCGATCATCCCGGCGTCACCGGTTTCATAATAGCCGGGGAAATGCTCCAGATAGGATTTCTTGAACCGCGCCTCGGCATTCCACAGACCCGGTAGGGTGCCCGGCGGCAGCGGCAGCTTCACCGCGATGGCGCCCAATTCGCCGGGTTTCATCTGGTGGCCGCCCTCGTCAAGAATCTGAACGTCATAACCCGGCATCGCCTTGGCGGGAGAGCCCAGCTTGACCGGCAATTCCTCGATCCCCAGCGGGTTGCCGGCGATGGCCCAACCGGTCTCGGTCTGCCACCAGTGGTCGATCACCGGCACACCCAGCGCCTTTTGCGCCCAGACGATAGTATCCGGGTCGGCCCGTTCGCCTGCCAGATACAGCGCCTTGAGGCAGCTCAGGTCGTATTTCGCCAGCATCTCGCCCTTGGGATCCTCGCGCTTGACGGCGCGGATCGCGGTGGGGGCGGTAAAGAAGCTCTTGACCTTGTGCTCGGAAATCACCCGCCAGAAGGTGCCCGCATCGGGGGTGCCCACGGGCTTGCCCTCGAACACGATGGTGGTATTGCCGTGGATCAGCGGGCCATAGCAGATATAGCTGTGGCCAACGACCCAGCCCACATCGGATGCCGCCCAGAACACATCGCCTGGATCGACGTTATAAATGTTCTTCATCGTCCAGTTCAGCGCAACCAGATGGCCCGCGGTCGGGCGCAGCACGCCCTTGGGCGCGCCGGTGGTACCAGAGGTATAGAGAATATAGGCCGGGTGGTTACCTTCGACCGGCACGCATTCGGCCGGTTCGACGCCGTACTGGAAGCCGTGCCAGTTGAAATCGCGCCCCTCGATCAGCTTGGCCACTTCCTGCTCGCGCTGGAAGATGACGCAGAACTCGGGCTTGTGCTTGGCCAGTTCGATGGCGCCGTCGAGGAGGGGCTTGTAATGCACCACGCGGCCCGGCTCCAACCCGCAAGAGGCGGCGATGATCGCCTTGGGCCGGGCATCGTCGATGCGCACCGCCAGTTCATTGGCGGCAAAGCCGCCGAACACTACCGAATGGATCGCGCCCAGACGGGCGCAGGCCAGCATCGCCTCGAGCGCCTCGGGGATCATCGGCATGTAGATGATGACGCGGTCGCCCTTTTCCACACCCTTGGCGCGCAGGGCACCGGCCAGCATGGCCACGCGGTTGCGCAGTTCGACGTAAGAGATCTGCCGCTTGGTGTGGGTGATCGGGCTGTCATAGATGATGGCGGTCTGCTCGCCGCGACCGGCCTCGACATGACGGTCCACAGCGTTCCAGCAGGTGTTGACCTTGGCATCCGTGAACCATTCATAGAGCGGCGCGTTGCTGTCATCGAGCGCGCGGCTGGGCGCCTCGACCCAGTCGATGCTCTTGGCGGCTTCCATCCAGAAGGCTTCTGGATCGCTCTTCCAGCTCTCGTATACGTCCTGATATGCCATGGCGTCCTCCTCACGTTCGGCTGGATGGTGTGTTAGGCATAGCGCTGCAATCGGGCAAGCCGGTCAACGGACGTAGCGTCACATTATCGCAATAAATTTGCAGAGATGGTCTGGATCGGCCTGCAAATTTTTGCAAAGATGCCGTTTGAGCCTCGTTTTGACGAAAAATACGGCTATTTTGCAAAACTGCAAATTTTCGAACTGCAAATAGTGTGGAATCGGGTTCAGCCTGGAGTGCGGTCGAACCGGGGCAGGTCGTCCTTCAATTCAAGCCAGGGAAGTCGCGCGGCGTGAAACACGTGAAACCGGGGCGGCAGAACCGACGGGTCCTCCAATGTCGCCGTGTAAAGATGAATGTTCACCCGATCATCGGCGTTGCGATAGGCCATCTGAGTGCCGCAGGTGCCGCAGAACAGCCGTTCGACCCAGTCGGACGAGCGGTAGATGCGCGGGGCGTCGCCGCCCCACTGAACGCTGTCATGGGGCAGGCCGAAAAACGCGGTGACCGGGGCGGCGCAATTGCGGCGGCAATCGGCGCAGTGGCAATAGCAACTCCAGGCGACCTTGCCGTCGCTCTGCCAACGGACCGCGCCGCAATGGCAATGTCCCTTCATCCCGGTCTCTCCCTTTGGGCGGCCAAATTGCCGCCCCAGGAATCAACCGTAGTGGGCCACCGGCGTTCCCGCAATGGCCGCCATGTTCAAAAGCCCGCGCGCGGTGATCGAGGGGGTCACGATATGCGCCCGGTTTCCCATGCCCATCAGGATTGGCCCCACCTCGATACCGCCAGCCTTCATCTTGAGCACGTTGCGTACACCGCTTGCGGCATCCGCATGGGCAAAGATCAGAACATTCGCCGCCCCTGTCAGCCGCGAGTTTGGAAAGATGCGCTGGCGCAGTTCGGGGTCCAGCGCGCTGTCCAGGTTCATTTCGCCCTCATAGGTGAAATTGCGTGGTCGGCTATCCAGAATCTCGATCGCCTGGCGCAGCCGCAGGCCCGAGCCCTCGGCCTGGTTGCCAAATTGCGATTGCGAGCAAAAGGCTATCTGCGGTTCGATGCCAAAGCGGCGCACATGACGCGCGGCGCCCAACGTGATCTCGGCCAGTTCCTCGGGGCTGGGGCGGCTGCGCACATGGGTGTCGGCGATAAAGAGCGGTCCGTCTTCCAGGATCATCAGGGACAACGCGCCATGCGGGCGCAGATCCTTGCCGCCCAGCACCTGTTCGACATAGTTCAGATGCCAGCGGTATTCGCCGAATGTGCCACAGATCAGGCTGTCGGCCTCGCCCCGATGCACCATGATGGCACCGATGGCGGTGGTGTTGGTGCGCATGATCGCTTTTGCGATGTCCGGGGTCACCCCGCGCCGCTCCATCAACCGGTGATAGGACGTCCAGTAGTCGTAATAGCGCGGGTCGTTTTCCGGGTTCACGATCTGGAAATCCTGACCCGGGCGCACCGACAGACCCATTTTCTCGCAACGCGCCTCGATCACGTCGGGGCGGCCGATCAGGATCGGCGTCTCGGTGGTCTCTTCCAGAATGGCCTGCGCCGCGCGCAGCACCCGTTCGTCCTCGCCCTCGGCAAAGACGAGCCGCCGCGCCGCCTTGGACGCCGCCTCGAAGACAGGGCGCATCAGCAGGGCGGATTTGAACACGCTCTGGTTCAGCTTCTGCCGATAGGCTTCCAGATCGGCGATTGGACGGCGGGCCACGCCGCTTTCCATCGCGGCGCGCGCCACGGCAGAGGAGACGACCCCGACAAGTCGCGGGTCAAAGGGTTTGGGGATCAGGTAGTCAGCCCCGAACGTCAGCTGCTCGCCCTGATAGGCCGCCGCCGCCTCGGCGCTGGTGGTGATACGGGCGAGTTCGGCAATCCCCTCGACACAGGCGATCTGCATGGCATCGTTGATCTCGGTCGCGCCCACATCCAGCGCCCCGCGAAAGATGAAGGGAAAGCAAAGGACGTTGTTGACCTGGTTCGGGAAATCGCTGCGACCAGTGGCGATGATCGCGTCCGGGGCGACCGCGCGCGCCGCGTCGGGCAGGATTTCGGGCGTGGGGTTGGCCAGTGCAAAGATGATTGGCCGTTTCGCCATGCGCGCCACCATCTCGGGCGTCAGCACATTGGGCCCGCTCAGGCCCAGAAACAGATCGGCGCCCTCTACCACATCGTCCAACGTCCGCAGATCGGTGGCCTGGGCAAAAGCCGCCTTTTGCGGGTTCATGTCTTCGACACGCCCCTCATAGACCAGCCCGTGAATATCGCAGAGCCAGATGTTCTCCCGCTTCACGCCCAGTTTCAGCAGCATGTTCAGGCAGGCGATCCCGGCTGCCCCGCCACCGGTCGAGACGATCTTGATATCGGCAAATGATTTGCCCGCCACATGCAGCGCGTTGCGCGCCGCCGCCCCGACCACAATCGCGGTCCCATGCTGGTCGTCATGAAAGACCGGAATGTTCATCCGCTCGCGGCACAGCTTCTCGACAATGAAACAGTCGGGCGCCTTGATGTCTTCGAGGTTGATGGCGCCGAATGTCGGCTCCAGCGCGCAGACGATATCGGCCAGCTTTTCCGGGTCGCTCTCGTTCACCTCGATATCGAAACAGTCGATGCCCGCGAATTTCTTGAACAGAACCGCCTTGCCTTCCATCACCGGTTTCGAGGCCAGTGCGCCGATATTGCCGAGCCCAAGAACCGCGGTGCCGTTCGACACCACCGCCACCAGATTGCCGCGCGCGGTATAGGTCTCGGCGGTGCTGGCATCGGCCTTGATCTCCAGACAGGCCTCGGCCACGCCCGGTGAATAGGCGCGCGCCAGGTCGCGGCCATTGGCCATCGGCTTGGTGGCGCGGATCTCCAGTTTCCCGGGCTTCGGATAGGCGTGGTAATCAAGCGCCGCCTGGCGCAGGCTGGGCTGGTCGGACATCTCGTCAAATTCCTCCTCGGGAAACTAGTTTAGCATTAAACTATATCTCTACGCAGGGGAACAGGGCATTTCAGGCTACAAGGTCGCAGGCGGGTTCTTGCAAATCGTCACCCTCCCGGCCACTGTCCCGGCAAGAGGAGACAGCCATGACCGACACGATCGCCGAAATGCGCCTGCCCACGGACGAGCTGCGCGACGATATCCCCTTTTATACCAAGGTTCTGGGCATGCGGATGGACATGATCTATCCCGCCGACGACCCGCGTATCGCGGTGTTCTCGGGCCACGGCCTGCGCCTGCGCATCGAAAAGGGCGCGCCTGAGGCACCCGGCACCCTGCGCATCCTCACCGAGAACCCGGATGGATTCGCCGGCGGCCAGCGCAGCCTGACCGCGCCCAACGGCACACGGATCGAGATCGAAGAGCGCCACCCGCCGTTGGTGATGCCGCAGACCGAACACAGTTTCGTCGTGCGCCGGCTCAAGGATCAGGCGCCCTGGATCATCGGCCGCGCCGGCATGCATTACCGCGATCTGGTGCCTTCTCGCCTCGGTGGCTCGATCATCGCCAGCCATATCCGCATCCCCGACGGTGGGCCGGTGCCGGACATGGTGCATTTCCACCGCGTGGGCTTTCAGCTCATCTTCTGCATCCATGGCTGGGTCGACGTGGTCTACGAGGATCAGGGCGACAAGATGCGCCTGACCGCCGGGGATTGCTTCATCCAGCCGCCCGAAATCCGCCACCGGGTGCTGGAGGCCAGCGACAACGTGCAGGTGATCGAAATCGGGGTTCCGGCCGAACATGTCACCGAGATCGATCACGAGATGACCCTGCCCACACCGCACCTGCGCCCCGACCGCGAGTGGCAGGGCCAGCGCTTTGTCTACAACCGCGCCGAGGGCGCCGAATGGTCCCCCTTCCGCCTGCCGGGCTATGTCTGCCGCGACACCACCATCGCCGCCAACACCAAGGGTGTGGCCGGGGTGCAGGTGGTGCGCCGGGGGCAGGGTGCGCCGCAATGGGCCGCTCATGACACCGATATCCTGTTCACCTTCGTGATGAACGGCACTGTGACGCTAGAGGGCGAGGGGCGCGATCCGTACCCGCTGGAACAGGGCGATGCTTTTGTGATCCCGCCCGGCATGCGCACCCGGCTGTCCGACCCTTCCGACGATGTCGAACTGCTCGAGGTCACTTTACCCGGAACCTTCACCACCACACTGGGCTAAAGCCGCTTCATTTCGCCAAAAATACTCCGGGGGAGTCCGCAGGACGGGGGCAGCGCCCCCTTGCCCGGCGGTTCCCCTCGCGCGCGGATACGGGATGGGGTATGCATTTCCGACCAGATGATCAAAAACCGGGGAATCGCTATGAGCCTCAAATCCGCCGCCCTTTCCGTTCGTGAAAACGCCCACGCGCCCTATTCCCGGTTCAAGGTGGGCGCGGCGATCCGGGCCGCCTCGGGCGCGGTCTATGCCGGCTGCAACGTCGAAAACATCGCCTATCCCGAAGGCACCTGTGCCGAAGCAGGCGCCATCGCCGCAATGGTCGCCGCCGGCGAGACCCGCCTGACCGAGGTCTATGTGGTCGCCGACAGCCCGACGCCGGTGCCGCCCTGCGGTGGCTGCCGCCAGAAACTGGCCGAATTCGGGAATCCGGATGTTGTCGTGACCCTGGCCAATCTGGACGGCGTGGAAACCGCGATGACCATTGGCCAGCTTCTGCCCGGTGCCTTTGGCGCCGCCCATATGGACAAAAGCTGAGCCATGGATGCCCGCGCCATCATTGCCCGGCTCAGGCGACACGAGGTGCCCGGTGCGGATGAGTTGACCTGGTTTGCCCAGGGCCTTGCCGATGGCAGTGTCAGTGATGCCCAGGCGGGCGCCTTTGCCATGGGCGTTTGCATGGGGAGGCTTGGCCCCGAGGGGCGCGCGGCGCTGACGCTGGCCATGCGCGATACCGGCGATGTGCTCAGCTGGGATTTTGACGGGCCGGTGATCGACAAGCATTCCACCGGCGGGGTGGGCGATTGCGTCAGCCTGGTGCTGGCGCCCGCGCTTGCCGAATGCGGCGCCTATGTGCCGATGATCTCGGGCCGGGGGCTGGGCCATACCGGCGGCACGCTCGACAAGATGGAAGCGATCCCCGGCGTCACCACCCAGCTCGGGCCCGACCGGCTGGCGCAGGTGGTGCGCGACACCGGGGCCGCCATTGTCGGCGCCACCGCCCGCATCGCACCCGCCGACAAGCGGCTTTATGCCATCCGCGATGTGACGGCCACGGTCGAAAGCCTCGATCTGATCACCGCCTCGATCCTGTCCAAGAAACTGGCCGCCAGCCCCGATGCGCTGGTTCTGGATGTGAAACTGGGCAGCGGCGCTTTCATGAAATCCGTTGAAGAGGCGCGCGCCTTGGCCCGCGCCCTGACCGAGACCGCCAATGCCGCCGGGTGCCGGACCTCGGCCCTGATCACCGATATGAGCCAGCCGCTGGCGCCCAGCCTCGGAAACGCGCTCGAGGTGGGTGAGGTGATGCGGGTGCTGACCTCTGGCCGTGCCGACGACCCGCTTACGCAACTTTCGGCGGAACTGGGCGGTGTGCTGCTGGCGGACGCAGGGCTGGCCCCGGATGCGGCCAGCGGGGCCGACCTAATCCGGGCCATCATCGCCGACGGGCGCGCGGCCGACCGCTTTGGCCGCATGATTGCCGCTGTCGGCGGGCCGGTGCAGTTCGTCGAGAACTGGCAGCGGTTCCTGCCCGAGGCGACCGTCATCCGCGAGGTTCCCGCCCGCGCCTCAGGCTATGTCACCGCCATCGACGGCGAGGCGCTGGGCCTTGCCGTTGTGGCGCTGGGCGGCGGGCGGCAGGTCGAAAGCGATACCGTCGATCCTTCGGTCGGCCTGTCCCGGGTGATCCGTCTGGGCGCACCAGTCAGCGCAGGGACCCCGCTCGCCACCATCCATGCCGCAAGGCAAGAGGCGGCAGAGGCCGCCGAGGCAACCCTGCGCGCGGCGATCACCATCGGGGCCGAGCCGGTGGCCGCGCCACCGCTCATCCATGAAAGGATTACGCCATGACCCGCGCCTTTCTGGTGGTGATGGATTCGGTCGGCATCGGCGGCGCGCCGGATGCCGATACCTTCTTTAACGGCGAGCGGCCCGATACCGGTGCCAACACGCTGGCCCATATCGCGCAGGCCTGTGCGCGGGGCGAGGCGGAAGAGTGGCGCAGCGGCCCGCTGCATCTGCCCAATCTCGACCGGCTGGGGCTGGGTGCGGCCACCCGGCTCGCCTCGGGCGCGGCCACACCGGGGCTGGCGGCGGACCCTTCGGGCCTCTGGGGTTGCGCCCGCGAACACAGCCGGGGCAAGGATACGCCCTCGGGCCATTGGGAACTGGCGGGCCTGCCAGTGCCGTGGGACTGGCACTATTTCCCCGACACAACGCCCGCCTTTCCGGATGATCTGGTTCAGGCGGTAGCCGAGGCCGCCGGCAGCGACGGCATCCTGGGCAATTGCCATGCCTCGGGCACGGTGATCATCGACTGCCACGGGGCCGAGCATATGCGGACGGGCCGACCCATCTGCTATACCTCCGCCGATAGCGTGTTCCAGATCGCCGCGCATGAAGAGACCTTTGGCCTCGACCGCCTGCTGGCGCTGTGCAAGGCCATCGCGCCGCGCCTGCATGCGATGAAAGTCGGGCGGGTGATCGCGCGGCCCTTCGTCGGCACGCCTGAGGCCGGGTTCACCCGCACCACCAACCGCAAGGATTTCGCTATCACCCCGCCCGCGCCGGTGCTGACCAACTGGGCACAGGATGCGGGCCGCCGCGTGCATGGGGTAGGCAAGATCGGCGATATCTTCTCGATGCAGGGGATCGACGATGTGGTCAAAGGGTCGGATGCCGAGCTGATGACCCATCTCGCCCGGCTGGTCGCCACCGCCGAAGAAGGCAGCCTGACCTTCGCCAATTTTGTCGAATTCGACAGCCTTTATGGCCACCGCCGCGATATCAGCGGATATGCACGCGCGCTGGAATGGTTTGACCGCGAGATCGGGAAAATCCTGCAAAGCCTGCGCCCCGGCGATCTGATGGTTCTGACCGCCGATCATGGCAACGACCCCAGCTGGTCTGGCACCGATCACACCCGCGAACAGGTGCCGGTGCTGGTCGCCGGGCGCGGGGCAGGGCAGATCGGACAGGTGAATTTCGCCGATATCGCCGCCTCGGTTGCGGCGCATCTGGGTATTCCGGCACAGGGACCGGGGAGGAGTTTTCTGTGAGCGAAGAACAACCCCCGGTCGCCGACCTGCCCAAGGTCGAATTGCACCTGCACCACGAAGGCGCCGCACCGCCGGCCCTGATCCGGCAGATGGCACATGAGAAAAAGATCGACCTGCGCGGCATCTTCAACCCGGACGGCTCCTACGATTTCCGCGATTTTGCCCATTTTCTGAGCATCTACGAGGCCGCTTCCTCGGTGTTGACCGGACCCGAGGAATTCCGCCGCCTGACCTGGGCCATCCTGGAACAAAGCGCCGAAAACGGGGTGGTCTATTCCGAGACCTTCCTCAGCCCCGATTTCTGCGGCGGCGGCGATGTCGCCGCCTGGCGCGATTACCTCGCTGCGATCCGCGATGCGGCGGACGAGGCCGAGGCGAAACTGGGCATCACCCTGCGCGGCATCGTCACCTGTGTGCGCCATTTCGGCCCAGATCAGGCCAGACGCGCCGCCCGCTGCGCCGCCGAGACGGCGGGCGACTGGATCGTCGGGTTCGGCATGGGGGGCAACGAGGGCGTGGGCAAACAGGGCGATTACTCCTGGTCTTTTGACTGCGCGCGCGAGGCGGGGCTGCGGCTCACCACCCATGCGGGCGAGTTTGGCGGGCCGGACAGCGTGCGCGACGCGGTGCGCGTGCTGGGGGTCGAACGCATCGGCCATGGCGTGCGCGCCATCGAGGATCCCGATCTGGTACATGAACTGGCCGACCGGGGCATCACGCTCGAGGTCTGCCCCGGCTCGAACGTGGTGCTGGGCCTCTACCCCTCGTTTGCGGCCCATCCCATCGCGCGGCTGCGCGATGCGGGCGTCCGCGTCACCGTATCCACCGACGATCCGCCGTTTTTCCATACCACGATGCGGCGCGAGTATGAGATGCTGGCCCGGGCCTTTGGCTGGGGGGCAGAGGATTTCGCCGACCTGAACGCCATCGCGCTTGGCGCGGCATTCTGCGATGAAGACACCCAGAGCCGGGTTGCAAAGAGACTGGAGACATCATGAGCCAACATCTGACCGTCGTCGACCACCCGCTGGTGCAGCACAAGCTGACGCTCATGCGGGACAAGGGCACCTCGACCGCCTCTTTCCGCCAGCTTCTGCGCGAAATCACCCAGCTTCTGGCCTATGAGGTCACGCGCGAGATGCCGCTGACCACCCGCACCATCGAAACCCCGCTGGAAGAAATGGACGCCCCCATCCTGGCGGGCAAGAAACTGGCGCTGGTGTCGATCCTGCGGGCGGGCAACGGCATGCTGGATGGGGTGCTGGAATTGATCCCTTCGGCGCGGGTCGGCTTTGTCGGGCTTTATCGTGACGAAGAAACGCTGCAACCGGTGCAATACTATTTCAAGGTGCCCGAAGGATTGCAGGACCGCCTGGTGATCGCTGTCGACCCGATGCTGGCCACCGGCAACAGTTCGGCCGCCGCCATCGACCTGTTGAAACAGGCGGGTGCCACCGATATCCGGTTCCTGTGCCTGCTGGCCGCGCCCGAAGGCGTGGCGCGGATGAAAGAGGCGCACCCGGATGTGCCGATCGTCACCGCCTCGCTCGACCGGGCGCTGAATTCCAAGGGCTATATCATGCCCGGCCTGGGCGATGCCGGGGACCGCATGTTCGGCACGAAATAGGGCGAAACTGCGGCAAGTGCCGCTTTACTATCAATGGGTTTTGCGGCATCCTGCCTTCCATATCTTGTGGGGGCAGGCATGAGAGTTACCAGAATTATTGCAGTTTCGGTCATTGGGTTGAGCATCGGCTTCAGCTCGTTGAACGCTCAGACCCTGCGCGTTGCCACGCCTCCGGCCGAGTACCCGCCCGCGTCCTACAAGGGAAAACAATATGTTGACAGCCGCGGCTGCATCTTCATCCGGGCCGGTATCGACGGCAATGTGACCTGGGTGCCGCGCGTGTCGCGTGAACGCAAGCAGGTCTGCGGGTTCCAGCCGACCGCCGTGGCGGGCAGCACCACCAGCGCCCCGCGGCAAGCCGCGCCTGAGCTCATCACGCTGGATCAGCCGTCGACTGCAACCGCCTCGGCCCCGCCCCCGAAACCCAAAACGGCCAAGGCGCAACCTCAGGTCCGCACCGTGGCGGCCCCGGCCCCCCGGTCGGCGCCACAGGCGGCCAAGCCGGTGGCGGTGAAACCGGTTGTGGTTCCCTCCACGCGCACCACTACGGCCCGCCCGGTCCCGGTCCCGGTCGCGCCGGTCACCACCTCTACGCCCAGCCAGGTCACCCCCCGCACCGTCGCTCCGACCGCTGCGTCGACGTCGAACGGTGGCTGCCCGGATGCTTCGGCGCTCAGCCAGCGCTACATCAACCAGACCGGCGTTCGCTGCGGCCCTCAGCCCGAGCCGCCGATCACCTATGGCCCCTTGCGCAAAAACTCGTCTCTGGATACCGGAAAGCCCGGCTCGGGCAAGACAGGCGTGCCGGTTTCGCTGGAAACCCGGATCGTGCCGAAACATGTCTATGACAAGCGCCAGAACACCACCAACGTTGTCGTTCCGGCCGGGTATCGCAGCGTGTGGGCTGATGACCGCCTGAACCCGCACCGTGCCGAGCGCACCCTGCGGCCCGCCATCATCCAGAGCACCTATGTCACGCCGCAGGGGTTCCGCCCCGTCGATCGCAAGGATGGCCGGTTGAACCCGATGCGCGGTGTTCGCACCGCCGAAGGCGATGCTCAGATGAACGCGCTCTGGTCGAACGATCTGCCGCGAACTTTGTTGCCGGTGGACACCGCGCCGCGGACCATCACGGTGACCCATAGCGAACGGTCTTATCGGAGCATTGCCAAACCACCGTCCCATATCCGGCTGTCCACCCGCAATGCGCCTGGCGCCGTCTATCAGCCGACGCAGACGCCGAAACGTCCCAGCCGCTGATATCAACCGGGTAGGGGCCCCTTTGGCGGCCGATGCTTCGTCAACTGCCGCAGATGCCCTGCAACCGCACCCAATCGCGGTCGGCCAGCACCGGTTCCAGCGTGCGGCCGGTCATCGGGTCGGCCTCGATCAGCCCCAGAACCGACTCGCCGGTGATATCCCGGGCATAGGCATAGGGCGAAGATGGGATCGCGGCCTGCGAAAAGATCGCCAGCAGATCCTCGTCAGGCACATCCGGGCGCGGCTCGGCCAGAACGCGCTCGGCATAGCTGTCCAGGATCTCGGGCGTCAGCCCGCCCGTGGTCAGCAACCGGAACGAGGCCATCGGCCCCGCCCGGTACAAGAGCTCGTCCATCGGATCCCGCGCCAGTGCGCGGGACCGCTCAGCCAGGATGAATCCGGCAACAACCGAACTGTCCTCGAAATCCTCGATCAGGGTGTGGTTCAGAACGACGATGCCACCGGGCAGATAGAGGCTGGCCGCCAGCCCGCCGGGCACCACCACCAGGCGACGCACGCCGGTGCGCTGGGCCAGCTTGGCCAGCACCTGATCGGTCTCTTCGTTGCCACAGGTCCGCCCGGTCACCCGCTCGATCCGGCCCAGCACCGAACGGCCGATGTCCTGCCGCTTGATGTCGGGCACGACCGAGACGACATGCCGGCGCATCGCGCCCGGCAACCACAGCGTCAGGACAGCCAGAACCACCGCCACGACCACCCCGACCGAGATCCAGCGGATCCGCCCCGGATGCGGGCGCGCGGTCTCGATCGCGCGTTGCAACCGGTCGATAGCGGCAATCATCGTCGTTTCCGTCTCGGCCAGTTCCAGCGTCTCGCCCGGGTCGCCATCGGGGTTGTAGACCGCCGGGTATTCACCGGGATTGCGCCGTTCCAGCGCGGCCAATGACCAATGGGTCAGGGCGCGATCATTGAAGTCCGAGATCGTTAGAGTCGCTTCGCCGATCGACACCACGACTTCGCGGCGCTGTTCGTCCGGAGCCGGCCGCCACAACCCGG
Organism: Ruegeria sp. PrR005; assembly: GCF_010500245.1. Classification (GTDB taxonomy): domain Bacteria; phylum Pseudomonadota; class Alphaproteobacteria; order Rhodobacterales; family Rhodobacteraceae; genus Ruegeria_B; species Ruegeria_B marisflavi. The sequence goes on along the minus strand of NZ_JAAGOX010000043.1, from coordinate 270,804 downwards.
TGGCTTCGATCCGCTCGTATTGCTTGAGGGCTGTCATGCAGGGGTCTGGGTTGCTCGTCTTTGTTTTTTTGCAGAGTACACGCAAGCTGCGCCAGCATCAAACGCCTTGCGTCACCCGGTGGTCGCAATTCCAGAGCGGATGTCGCTGGCGGGCAAGTTCCGCAGACCATCTCTGATTACTCCATGAAGATGCAGGCAGAATCCCCATCCGCTCCGATTGCCGCGGCCTTTCTGATGGTTGCGGCAATGTCGATCATCGGCGTGATCGACAATTATGTGATCCGTCTGGCCGAAACCATCGGGCTGTGGCAGTTTCATTTCACCCGGGCCGCGATGATGCTGCCGCTGGTACTCCTCATGTCCATACTGGGGCTGGGCACCATGAGGCCCCTCCGGATGAATTGGGTGATCCTGCGCAGCCTGCTTCTGACCGTGGCGATGCTGTTCTACTTCAGCGCACTGTCGTTGATGTCCATCGCCCAGGCACTGGCGGGTCTCTTCACCTCGCCGATCTTCGTTCTTCTGATCACCGCCTTTGGTTTGCGCCAGCGGATCGGTCCCTGGCGGATCATCGCCGTTGTGATCGGCTTCGTGGGTATTCTCTTTGTCCTGCAACCGGATCCGGCGACATTCGACGCCACCATTCTGGTGCCCGTCGCGGGCGGTTTCTTCTATGCCCTCGGCGCGGTGGTGACACGGGCCAAATGCGCGCAGGAAAGCACCGCCGCGCTGTTGGGGGCGATGGTCACTGCGTTGGGCCTGACCGGGCTGGCGGGGCTTGGCTGGCTGGCACTGTTCCCTGCCACGGCGGCAGAGGGCGCGGCGGGATTTGTCACGCGCGGCTGGGTCTGGCCGATGACCGATGCATTGCCCTGGGTGGTGATGCAGGCGGTCGGTTCGGCCACCGCCGTATTCATGCTGATCAAGGCCTACCAACTGGGCGAGCCGTCTTATGTGTCGGTCTTCGAATTCTCGGTGATGATCTTCGGGCCGCTCTTTGCCTGGTTAGTCTTCGGCGTAGGGCTTGGCCCATGGCAGATCCTCGGGATCGGCCTGATCGTGGTGGCGGGCGTGATCATTGCGCTCAGATCGGGTTGAGCGCCGCCGTCCACCCGGCTAGCGTGACGCCATGATCATTTCACCCGGTCGCGGCTATATCTTCGTGCATATCCCCAAGACGGGTGGCACTTCGCTGGCCATTGCGCTCGAAACGCGCGCGATGAAGGACGATATCCTGATCGGCGATACGCCCAAGGCGATCCGGCGGCGTGGTCGCCTGAAAGGGGCGCAGACACGCGGGCGGCTCTGGAAACACTCGACCCTGGCCGATATCGATGGGTTGCTCGCACCCGGGGCCTTGGAGGGGCTGTTCGCCTTTACCCTTGTGCGCAATCCCTGGGACCGGGCGGTCAGCTACTACCACTGGTTGCGGGGGCAGCGGTTCGACCATCCTGCGGTACATCTGGCAAAACAGCTTTCGTTCGACCGCTTCGTGACCGACCCGGCCACGTTGGCCACATTCGCCGCCAATCCGGCGGCCAGCTACATGCGCCGCGCCGACGGGGTCGAGCAATGCGCGGCCTATGTCCGCCTGGAACACCTGTCCGAGGATCTGGCGCCGCTCACCCGCCATCTGGGCTTCGCTCTGGACCTGCCGCATGATAACCGCTCGGATCGGGCGGCGGACTATCGCAGGTACTATACCGAGGACAGCGCCGCAGTGCTGGCGCGGGCCTGCGCCGAAGACATCGTCCGGTTCGGCTATGCTTTTGGGTGAGTTGGTGGGCTGTTGCTCGCCTGTCATCAATCCCGCCGGGCCGACAGGAATTACCCGGACAGCGCCGGACAATGCCCGCGTATTGCCCCGTTCCCGGCCTTTTTAGATCGTTCGAATCGGATTTCCTGTCTGGGCAACATGGTTAATCCGGCAAGCGAAGATCTTGCTGCTGCCACAACAAGGATGGGCGCGCGTGTTCGGATGGAAGACGAAAAGACCGGGTGAAAGCCCGGCAATGGTCGAGTCGATTGCGGCTCTGGATGGATTGCTCATAACCGGGCATTCGGGGTTGCTGGCTGGAACCTGCATCGCCTCGACGCTTGGCTGGAAGCCTGTCGAGATGCTCAGGGTCGGCGACAAGGTGCTGACCTTCGACAACGCGATGCAACCGATCGCCGATATTCAGCGCGAAAGCCTTGTCGTGCCCGATACCGGCCTGCCGCCACGCTACCGGCCCATGCGGGTGCCCGAAGGGGCCCTGTATAACCGGCGCGACATCTGGCTGATGCCAGACCAGGGGATGCTGATCGAATGCGAGGCGGCTCTGGATACCTGCGGCGATCCCTATGCCGTTGTTCCCGCACGCTGCCTGCGCGGTTTTCGCGGTATCGCAGCCGGCATTCCCCCCGGCACGTTCGAGGTGACAACGCTGGCGTTCCGCCAGGACGAGGTAATCTATGTCGAAGGCGGGCTGCTCGCCTATTGCCCGCAACCGCGGCAGCTGCTGGAGGATTTCGGCTCGGGTCGCGGACAGGTGTACGACACGCTTGTCGGCCCGGCGGCGCAGTTTCTGGTCAATTGCCTGATCGACGACGATGATGGTGATGCGCTTGGCGGCAATCCCGCAGATGTCCCGGGACTGCCCCGGGGGCCGATCCGGCCCGGCCGCCCGATGGCCCCGAACCCGTTCGGCTGATCGTCGGACCCGTGGCCGCGCGGCGAATTGTTGACCGGCGCGGCAACCGATGGCATCCCATTCTTTAGCGCAGGCAATGCGCCGGACCGATGCACAGGGAGCGCGAGAGTGACAGAGACCGCCAAAGCCACCGTTACAGCCGCCGATGCCGCACAGGTCAGGGCCTGGCTGGATGAGGACAAGATCCTCCTGGTCGATGTCCGGGAAACCTCGGAGTATGAGGTTGAACACATCTCAGGCGCCCTGCTGCTGCCCCTGTCCAGCTTCGACCCCGAGCTTTTCCCCTCGGTCCCCGAGAAAAAGGTCGTCCTGCATTGCGCGGTCGGCAAACGGTCCGAAGCGGCAGGAAAGATGCTGCTGAAAGAGGGCCATCGCGATGTCGTCCATATGGAGGGCGGTATCGAGGCGTGGAAGGCCGCAGGCTTTGCCACCGAAGTGCAGATCCTGCCGCCTGACGCGCAAAAACCGAAACCCGTCTTCATGTGCCCGCCGCCGGGGCGCGTCCTGCAAGAGGAATACCTCGATCCGCTCGGAATATCGCCCCGGGAACTGGCGCTGGCCACCGGCCTGCTCGAAGGCCGGGTGAACGACCTGCTGGCCGGGACCTCTCCGATCGGGGTCGAGGCCTCGTTGCGGCTGGCCCGCTATTTCAGCACCGCTGGCGATTTCTGGGTCCGCTTGCAGCTGGAACACGACATGGAGCGCGCCCGCCATTCGGTGGGCGAACAGATCCGCCAGCAGATCACGCCGCGCACCGCCGCCATGTAACGGCCAATGGGGCGGGGGACGATCCGGAGGAACGGAAATCAACTCCCACCCCTTGGATCAGTGCTTTGTGATATCGCATTTCGGGACTAACCTGCGGGCATGACCGGCAACCTCGAGAAAAGACGAGCCCTCTTGGCTGAGTATTTGGCGGGCGTGCAGTCCATGGACCCGGTGCGTGCAATGCGTGCCGCCGCGCCCGGCTATCTCTGGTATGATGGCATGGTCCCCGAGCCGATAACCAGGGAACGCTTTGCGGATTACCTGCTCAGCTGGGAGGATCGCATGAAATCCATAGGTGGCACGGGCCGTTACGAAGTTTCCGACGAACTTGCCGCAGATCGTGACGGATACATTCTGCGTTGGGCCTGGTGGAAATTCGTCGGCACGGACGTGGGCGGATCTGCCCTTCTCAAGGTCGGCGACGAAGGCGTGATCTATGAGAAGATCGCCTACTTCAAGCCGGTTTGACTCCCCCTGACTTACCCGTAATGCAAACCGGCGCCCCCTTGCGGGAGCGCCGGTCATGCTAGTCATCCTGACAGATCAGGCCGCCGATTTTGCCTCGGGGTTGAAACGTCCGTAAAAGGTCTGGCCCTTGTCGGCCATCTCGCGCAACAGCGGCGGGCAGGCGAAACGCTCGCCGTATTTCGCTGCCAGCTGGTCACAGCGTTCGGCCGCATAAGGCGTGCCGATGATGTCGATCCAGCTGAGCGGGCCGCCCGACCAGGGGGCAAAACCCCAGGCCAGGATGGCGCCCACGTCGCCTTCGCGGATGTCTTCCAGCACGCCTTCTTCCAGCGCGCGGACCGCTTCCAGCACCTGCGCGAACATCAGCCGTTCCTGAACCTCGATCAGGTCGGGCTGCTCTTCGGCCAGCGGGTACTTGTCCTGCATGCCTTTCCAGTAGCCGGTGCGCTTGCCCTTGTCGTCATAGTCGAAGAAGCCCGCATTGGCCTTGCGGCCCATCCGCCCCAGCTCTTCCATCCAGAAGATCAGGTCGTCCGCCGGGCTTTCGGGATAAGCATTGCCCATCGCCGCCTTGGTCGCCCGCGCGATCTTGGCGCCGAGGTCGATCGAGGTCTCGTCGGTCAGCTGGATCGGACCCACCGGGAAACCCAACTGCCGCGCCGCATTGTCGATCAGCACCGGCGACACGCCTTCGGTGATCATCCGCGCACCTTCGTTGACATAAGGGATGATGCAGCGGTTGCAGTAGAAGAAGCGCGCATCATTGACCACGATCGGGGTCTTCTTGATCTGACGCACGTAATCCAGCGCCTTGGCCACCGCGCGTGGTCCGGTTTCCTTGCCTTTGATGATCTCGACCAGCAGCATCTTTTCGACCGGCGAAAAGAAGTGGATGCCGATGAACTGCTCAGGCCGCACGCTTGCCTTGGCCAGACCGGTGATCGGCAGGGTCGAGGTGTTGGAGGCAAAGATGCAATCCTCGGGGATGATCGCCTCGACCTTCTTGGTCATTTCGGCCTTCACGCCCGGATCCTCGAACACCGCCTCGATGATCAGGTCACAGCCTTTCAGCGCGTCCAGATCCGGGGTGGCGGTGATCAAGCCCAGCATCGCCTCTTTCTTTTCGGCGGTGACCTTGCCGCGCTTCATCCCCTTGTCGAGGTAGGCCGCGGTATAGGCCTTGCCCTTGTCGGCAGCGGCCTGATCACGGTCGATCAGAACGACCTCCATGCCGGCCTGCGCGCTGACCAGCGCGATGCCCGCGCCCATCATGCCCGCGCCCAGCACGCCCAGCTTCTTGACCCGCTGGTCGGGGATGTCCTTGGGCCGCACCGCGCCTTTCTCCAGCGCCTGCTTGTTGATGAAGAGGCTGCGGATCATGGCCGAGGAAGAGGGGTTCATCAGCACATGGGTGAACCAGCGTGCCTCGATCCTGAGCGCGGTGTCGAAATCGACCAGCGCGCCCTCGTAGATGGCGCTCAGCAGTGCCTTGGGCGCGGGGAAGGCACCTTGGGTCTTGCCGTTGACCATGGCGGCCGCGCCGACAAAGGTCATGAAGCCCGCCGGGTGATAGGGTGCGCCGCCGGGCATCTTGTAGCCCTTGGCGTCCCAGGGTTTCACCAGATCGGCATCCTTGGCGTTCAGCACCCATTCCTTGGCTGCGGCGACCGGATCGTCCGACACCGCGTCGACCAGCTGCGCACCCTTGGCCTTGGCCGGGTCCATCATCTTGCCTTCCAAGAGGACCGGGGCCGCCGCCATGGCGCCCACCATGCGGGAATAGCGGATGGTGCCGCCGCCACCCGGGAAGATGCCCAGCAGGATCTCGGGCAGGCCGATCTTTGCCTTGGGATTGCTGGTCATCACCCGGTGATGACAGGCCAGCGCGATCTCGGTGCCGATCCCGGCGCAGGTGCCGTTGATGGCGCAGGCAACCGGCTTGCCGCCCTTCTTGGTCTTCGCGTCCATGCCCGCCAGTTCCAGCTTGCGCAGGATGCGGTGGCCGCCCATGACAAAATCAAACAGACCCTGAGCCGGGTTGTCTCCCGCTTCCTCGCGGATCACCGCCAGCGTGTTCAGGTCCATGCCCCCGGCAAAGTCGGACTTACCGCTGGTGATGACGATACCCTTGACCGCGTTATCGGCCAGCGCCTGATCGACCAGCCCGTCGACCAGCTCAAAGGCTTCGCGGGTCATCACGTTCATGGATTTGCCTTCGGCGTCCCAGGTGATGAAGGCGACGCCGTCCGCGTCTACGGAGTATTTGAAATCAGCCATGTGTTCTCTCCTTACACGCGTTCGATGATGGTGGCCGCGCCCATGCCAGACGCAATGCAGAGCGTTGCCAGACCGGTTTCCAGATCACGACGCTCCAGCTCGTCCAGCAGGGTGCCGATGATGATCGCACCCGTGGCGCCCAGCGGGTGACCCATGGCGATCGAGCCGCCGTTGACATTGACCAGTGCGGGATCGACATCGAACGCCTGCTGGAACCGCAGGACGACCGATGCAAAGGCTTCGTTCACCTCGAACAGGTCGAGATCGCTGATCTTCATGCCGTTATCGGCCAGGATCTTCTCGGTCACCGGCACCGGGCCGGTCAGCATGATGGTTGGATCGGTGCCGATCTTGGCGGTGGCCTTGATGCGCGCGCGCGGCTTCAGCCCATATTTCTCGCCGAATGCCTTGTTGCCGATCAGCACGCCAGCAGCACCATCGACGATGCCTGAGGAGTTGCCCGCATGGTGGATATGGTTGATCCGCTCCAGATGCGGGTACTTCAGCATCGCCACCTTGTCGAACCCGGGCATCTGCTCGCCCATCATCTGGAAGGCGGGGTTGAGGCCACCCAGCGACTGCATGTCGGTGCCCGGACGCATGTATTCGTCATGATCGAGGATCGGCAGGCCGTTCTGGTCGCGCACAGTGATGACCGACTTGGCAAAGCGGCCCTCGTCCCAGGCCTCCTTGGCGCGACGCTGGCTCTCCATCGCCAGCGCGTCGGCCTGGTCGCGGGTGAAGCCGTATTCGGTCGCGATGATATCGGCCGAAATGCCCTGCGGCACGAAATACCGGTCCATCGCCAGGGTCGGATCGACGGCAATGGCGGCACCGTCGCTGCCCATGGCCACACGGCCCATCATCTCGACCCCGCCAGCGATATAGGCATCACCGGCGCCGCCCTTGACCTGGTTGGCGGCCAGGTTGACCGCCTCCATGCCGCTCGCGCAAAAGCGGTTGATCGCCAGGCCCGGAATACGCTCATCCAGGTCCGAGGCCAGCACCGCCGAACGGGCAAGGCACCCGCCCTGTTCCATCACCTGGGTCACGTTGCCCCAGATCACGTCCTCGACCGCGTGGCCTTCGAGATTGTTGCGCTCTTTCAGCGCGTTCAGCGTCAGCGCCGACAGACGCACCGAGGTCACCTCGTGCAGCGCGCCGTCCTTGCGGCCCTTGCCGCGCGGCGTGCGCAGGGCGTCATAAATGTAAGCTTCGGTCATAGTGGTCTCCTCAAGCTCGATCCGACGGATTGCCGGGCATCAGGTCATAGGGGTGTTTCCAGCCGGGCAGGGCAGAGATACGGCCCAACCAGGCGTCGATATGGGGCCAGTCGGCACGGTCGAAACCGAAAGGCTCGGGATAGTAGAGATAACCGCAGCAGCTGAGATCGGCATTGGTGACGCCATCGCCCACGATCCAGTCGCGGCCTTCGAGATGGGCGTTCAGCGTGGCATAGGCGGCCTTGAGCCGACCCTGGTTAAACGCGATCACCTCTTGCGGGCGCTTGTCCTCGGGCAGGAAGTTCATCAGGAACCGGGTCAGGCCGGCCATCGAGCTGAGCTTGTGGTTGTCCCACAGCACCCAGCGCAGGATGTCATAGTTCTCCTCGCGGGTCTTGCCGCCGAACCGGCCCGATTTTTCGGTCACATAGGCCTGGATACAGCCCGACTGGCTGGTGTGGAAATCGCCATCCACCAGCACTGGCGCCTCGCCCATCTCGTTGACGGTGGCGCGGTACTCGGGCGTGCGCGTCTCGCCCTTGAAGAAATCGACAAACACGGGTTCCCAATCGAGACCCGAGAGTTGCAGCGCCAGCGCCGCCTTGTAGGAATTGCCGCTTTCTCCAAAGCAGTAGAGTTTGATCGTCATCGAAGCCTCCCTTTGGCCAGTGTCAGAGCGGGGGTTTCACACCCCCGCACCCCCGTGGAGTATTTCCGGCGAAATGAAGCAAGGGCCTCTTTACCGGGCATTAAGGTTAATCTTGTCTGTTCCCGGCTGCGGTACAGGCTGGAGAGCCGATGACCGTGCGAGGTGAAGCCCCGCCGTCCCGCCTGCGTTCCGCCCGGCGGTCGGGCCGGATGGCGGGGTGGACGCCCATGGTCTTCATCTCGCTGCAAATACTCTCGCCGAAGGCGTCTTCTACCGCTTGCGGTCGTCGAGTTCGGCATTGAAAAGGCGCAGCCGGTGGATCAGGTTCTCCTCGTTTATCACGCTGTTGAAATTCTCGAACAGGAAGGACAGCGCCTCGCCTTCATCGAGACCGGCCTCCTTGCTGAACGCCTTGAGGCGGCGAAAGCCGTCTTCGGTCATGGCGACAGTGAAGCGGCGGGTCAGGCGAAAGCGTTTGGGCATCCGGGTGCTCCCATCAAGGCGGGGTAGGGTGGGCATTCCTGCCCACCGCTGGCTCAGAAGTTGGCGGCATCCAGTGCCATGACCGTGTCGGCGCCGGTCTGGATGCGGGCCAGGTGCAAGGCCGTGGCCGGCAGACGGCGTGCCATGTAGAAGCGGCCTGTGGCGATCTTGGTCTCGTAGAACGCGGTGTCCGAGGCGCCTGCGGCCAGCGCGGCACGCGCCGCCTTGGCCATCTGAGCCCACATCAGGCCCAGGCAGACATGGCCGAACATGTGCATGAAGTCATACGAGCCCGACAGCGCGTTGTTGGGGTTCATCATGCCGTTCTGCATGAAATACATACCCGCTGCTTGGAGGTCCTTGGAGGCCGCCTTCAGCGGTTCGATGAAGGCCTTGTCATAGGCCTCGTCTTGGCCCGCGTTGTCCTTGCAGAAGCTTTTGACCAGCTCGAAGAAGGCCATCACGTGCTTGCCGCCGTCCTGGGCGAGTTTGCGGCCCACCAGATCCAGCGCTTGCACGCCATTGGCGCCCTCATAGATCATCGCGATGCGGGCGTCGCGGGTGTATTGCGACATGCCCCATTCCTCGATGTAGCCATGGCCGCCATAGACCTGCTGCGCCTGCACGGTCATGTCATAGCCCTGATCAGTCAGGAAGCCCTTGATCACCGGTGTCAGCAACGACACCAGCCCATCGGCATCCTTGTCGCCGGCGCGATGGGCCGCGTCGATCATCGTGGCGCCCCACAGGATGAAGGCGCGTGCACCCTCGGTGAAGCTCTTCTGGTCCATCAGGTTGCGACGGATGTCGGGGTGTACGATCAGCGGATCGGCCGGGCCATCGGGGTTCTTGGCCCCGGTCACGTCGCGGCCCTGAAGCCGGTCCTTGGCATATTCCAGCGCGTTCTGGTACGCCGCATCGGCCTGAGCGAGGCCCTGCATGCCGACGCCCAGCCGGGCCTCGTTCATCATGGTGAACATGGCGCGCATGCCCTTGTGTTCCTCGCCCAGCAGATAGCCGGTGGCGCCGTCATAGTTCATCACACAGGTCGAATTGCCGTGGATGCCCATCTTTTCCTCGATCTTGCCGACCGAGACCGCGTTGCGCGCGCCCAGGCTGCCATCCTCGTTCACCATGAACTTCGGGACAATGAACAGCGACACGCCCTTGATGCCTTCGGGGCCGCCCACGATCTTGGCAAGCACCAGATGCACGATATTGTCGGCCATGTCGTGATCGCCCGACGAGATAAAGATCTTCTGCCCGGTGATCTTGTAGGAGCCATCCGCCTGCGGTTCGGCCTTGGTGCGCATCAGGCCCAGGTCGGTGCCGCAATGGGGCTCGGTCAGGTTCATGGTGCCGGTCCATTCGCAGGACACCATCTTGGGCAGATAGGTATCCTTCTGCTCGTCCGTCCCATGCGCCAGGATCGCCGACGCGGCGCCATGGGTCAGGCCCTGGTACATGGTGAACGCCTGGTTCGAGGCCGAGAACATCTCGCCCACCGCGGTGCCGATCACATAGGGCATGTTCTGGCCGCCATATTGCTCGGGCATGTCGAGCCCGGTCCAGCCGCCTTCCTTTACCTGCTCAAAGGCGTCCTTGAACCCGGTCGGGGTATAGACCACGCCGTTTTCCAGCCGGCAGCCCTCGGTATCGCCAACCGCGTTCAGCGGGTGCAGCACGTTCGAGGCGATCTTGCCGGCTTCTTCCAGCACGGCGCCGGTGAATTCGGGGTCCAGTTCGGCATAGCCGGGAATGTCGGATTCCGAGACCTTGAGCACTTCGTGCAGGATGAACTGCGAATCCTTGGTCGGCGCGGTATAGATGGGCATGTAACGGCTCCCTGAAGTCGTAAGTCGGATATCTGTGGTCGGAGAAGCGGCGGGTTATTCCGCCGCCTTCTTGGCGTCTTTCATCGAGGCGATCACCTTCTCGCCCCAGCGCAGCTGCTCCCTGAGGTCTTCGATCGCCTCGGTCAGCTCGTCGCGCTGCGCTTCCAGATCGGCCAGGCGCTCGCGTGCAATGTCATAGGTGCGGCTCAGCTGCATGTGCTGCTGGTCGCCGATGTGATAAAGGTCCAGCAACTGCCGGATCTGTTCCAGGCTGAAGCCGAAGCGCTTGCCGCGCAGGATCAGCTTCAGCCGCGCGCGGTCGCGTTTGGTGAACAGGCGTTTCTGGCCTTCCCGGATCGGGAACAGCAATTCCTTGGCTTCGTAAAACCGCAGCGTGCGCGGGGTTACGTCATAGGCATCGCACATCTCGCGGATGGACATGAGGTCTTCGGTCATCGGTTCAAACTCTCATCGCTGGCGTCATGGCGTCGATTTGGACAGCTTGCAGACCGTTTACAACATTCAGTTGACGTTTACGTAACTCAAACGCTACGTCACTTTGTGGCGTGACGTGGGATCAAATCGAATTGAGCGCGGGACTGGTCAAAACCATGACCCGGCCGCGCGAAACGCGCATGCGGCCGACCGGGGTTTCATCGTCCGGTCGCCCCGCCGCGCGGCCCCTGGTACCGGGCACGTTTGGCCTCGCGTTCCGCCTGGACCTGGCGATCCCAATCCGCCTGCGACACGCCGGGCGGGGCGGTGCCATAGCCGTTTGGGCCTACGTCGCAGGCCGAAAGGCCGACAAGGGAAGAGACAAGAAACAAGAGACGGAAACAGGCGGTCATGCGGCTTCTCCGGTCAACGGAACCGGACATGCCGGTTCCTTGCCGGGTCAGCTTGCGCGCTCTGCCGGTCGCAATCAATGGCCGGACAGGGCGCCTGACGAAAAGTTCATCGCGGGGTCACCCGATACTGCGGATCGCCTGCTCGCGCAGTTGCTGCAACTCGGTCATGGCCTCTTCCAGCTGCATCTGCTGCTGGCGCAGCTCGTTCATCTGCCGGTCGGCCATCTCGACAAAGGCCGCCATCTGCGCCTGGTTGCCCTCATCCTCGTAGATCAGCAGCCACTGGCGGATTTCTTCCAGCGGAAAGCCGAATCTGCGGCCCCGCATGATCAGTTTCATCCGGGCGCGTTCGCGGGCCCCGTAAAAGCGCGCGCGGCCCTCGCGGTCGGGCTGCAACAGTTCAATGTATTCGTAATATCTCAAGGTGCGCGGCGTCACGTCGAACTCGGCGCACATCTCCTTGAATGACAAACGCGTATCGGTCATGGCCAATCTCCTCGCCCGCAACCTAGGGGCTTGCGAATAACAGCGCAACAGGCGGGCTTGCCCTTTATGTCGCGGCCTGATCATAAAGGACCAGACCCAAGGCAGGATCTGTAAGTCATGACCGACAAGGCAAAACTCGCGCGGCAGTTCATTCAGGCGATACCGCACGCCAAGGCGCTGGGCCTCGATCTGACCCATATCGCCGAGGGAGAAGCTGTCATAACCATGCCCTATAATGCCGATCTGGTGGGTGATCCCCGGACCGGCGTCATCCATGGCGGTGCGGTTTCGGCGATGATGGACACCTGTTGCGGCGCGGCGGTGATGAGCCACCCGGCCGCCCCCGGTGGCACCGCGACAATCGACCTCAGGATCGACTACATGCGCGCGGCCACGCCCGGGCAGGCGATCACCACCCGGGCCACCTGTTATCACATCACCCGCAACGTCGCCTTTGTGCGCGCCGTGGCCACCGACGACGATACCGACCGGCCGGTGGCCACCGCCGCCGGGTCCTTTACCGTGGAGGGGCGCTGATGACCCGCAAACGTCCCGAACCGATGCAGGTGGTCAAGCAGCGCCGCGATGCGGCGCTGAACGCGCTGGTCAGCGGCGTGCCCTATATCCGCTTTCTCAACATCACCTTCGACCGGCGAGGGGACGAGCTGACCGGGGTTCTGAATTTCGACGAAAAGCTGATCGGCAACCCGTTCCTGCCCGCCATCCATGGTGGGGTGACGGCGGCGTTTCTTGAGGTGACGGCGGTCATCACCCTCAGTTGGTCGCATCTGTTCGAGCGGATCGAAAGCGGTGATCTGGCGCCCGAGGATATCCTGGGCGATGAGAGTGTCCGTTTTCCCAAGACCATCGACTTTACCATCGACTACCTGCGCTCGGGCCTGCCGCGCGATGCCTATGCGCGCGCCACGATCAGCCGGGCCGGGCGGCGCTACGCCTCGGTCCGGGTCGAGGCATGGCAAGATCACCACGACAAGCTTTATGCGCAGGGGAGCGGGCATTTCCTGATGCCGCAGGACCCCAACCCCGAAAGCTGAGCGGCGCATGTCCGAGGCCGCCCCGATCACGCACCGGCGGGTTCTGAAGATCGCCGTTCCGATCATGCTGGCCAACATGACCGTGCCGATCCTCGGTGCGGTCGATACCGCCGTGGTGGGCCAGATTCCCCAGGCTGCGCCCATCGCCGCTGTTGGCGTCGGCGCGATCATCCTGTCGGCGATCTACTGGATTTTTGGCTTTCTGCGCATGGGCACCGCCGGGCTGACCGCGCAGGCGCACGGCGCAGGGCACGAGGGCGAGGTTGCGGCCCTGCTGACCCGCTCGCTGATGATCGGCGTGGCGGGCGGCGTCGCACTCATTCTACTGCAACTGCCGATCTACTGGGGCGCGCTGGCCATCAGCCCGGCCAGCGCCGAGGTCGAGACGCTGGCGCGCGGCTACATGTCCATCCGCATCTGGTCGGCCCCCGCCGCCATCGCGATCTACGGCATCACCGGCTGGCTCATCGCGCTGGAGCGCACCCGCGCGGTGCTGGTGCTGCAACTGTGGATGAACGGGCTCAACATGGGTCTTGACCTGTGGTTCGTCCTTGGCCTCGGCTGGGGGGTAAACGGGGTTGCCTTTGCCACTTTCCTGGCCGAGTGGACCGGGCTCGCCTTTGGCCTCTGGCTCTGCCGCGATGCCTTCCTGAACCCGCGCTGGCGCGACTGGGCGCGGGTGTTCGAGGCCGCCCGCCTGCGCCGCATGGCTGTGGTCAACACCGACATCCTGATCCGCTCGATGCTGCTCCAGGCGATTTTCGTCAGCTTCCTGTTGCTTGGCGGGCGGTTCGGCGACGTGACGCTGGCCGCCAACCAGGTGCTGCTGCAATTCGTGCATATCACCGGCTATGCGCTGGACGGCTTTGCTTTTGCCGCGGAATCCTTGGTGGGTCAGGCCTTTGGCGCCGGAGCCGTGGCCCGACTCAGGCGCGCGGCCTGGATGACCAGCCTCTGGGGGCTGGTGCTGGCGCTGCTGCTGGCGGTGGTGTTCTGGGCACTCGGCCCCTGGCTGATCGACGTGATGACCAAGGACCCTGCGGTGCAACTGGCGGCGCGCGGCTATCTGGCCTGGATGGTGGCGGCGCCGCTTTTGATCCTGGCGCTGGTGATGTTCGATGGCATCTTCATCGGCGCCACCCGCTCGGCCGACATGCGCAACATGATGGCACTCTCTGCGGCGATCTATTTTGCCGCTGTCTGGCTGCTGATCGAGCCATACGGCAATCACGGCCTGTGGATGGCGCTGACGATTTCCTTCATCGCGCGCGGCATCACGCTGGGCCTGCGCTATCCAGCGCTGGAGCGCGCTGCGGTCAGTCCAGCAGGCTGAGCAGATCCTCGGGCGGGCGACCGATCACCGCCCGGTCTCCCTTGATCGCCAGCGGCCGTTCGATCAGCAACGGGTTTTCGGCCATGGCGGCCAGCAGCACGTCGTCGGGGTCGCTCTTGCTGAGACCCAGTTCCTTGAACCGCGCCTCGCCCGTGCGCATCATGTCGATAGCCGGAACCCCCAGCGCCGCCTGCGCTGCGCGCAATTTCTCCAGGCTCGGCGCCTCCTCCAGATAACGCCGGACGTCGATCTCGGCGCCGCGCTCTTCGAGCAATGCCAAGCCCTGCCGCGATTTCGAGCAGCGCGGATTGTGCCAGTATTCGATCACAACCAGTCCTCTCTATTGGTTCCCACCGCCTCGGCGACCGAGGCGAAGCCGTCGCGCGCCAAAATCGCATCAAGCCCGTGCGCGATCTCAGCCGCCAGCGCCACGCCGCCATAGACCATCGCGGTATAGAACTGCACCACCGAGGCGCCGGCGCGGATCTTGGCATAGGCCTGTTCGGCATTGCCGATGCCGCCGACGCCAATCAGCGGGATCGTCCCTTCGGTCAGCGCCGACAGCCGCGCCAGAACGCGGGTCGATTTGTCAAACAGCGGCGCGCCTGACAGCCCGCCCGCCTCGCCTTTGTGGGCGCTCAGAAGACCCTCGCGCGACAGGGTGGTGTTGGTGGCGATCACCGCATCCACACCCGTATCGCGCGCCACAGCGGCGATATCGGCGATTTCGGCCTCGTTCAGATCCGGCGCGATCTTCAGGAACACCGGGATCGGGCGGGCCAGCGCATCGCGCGTCTCGATCACGCCAGAAAGCAGCGCCGTCAGCGCCGCGCGCCCTTGCAGGTCGCGCAGTTTCTCGGTGTTGGGCGAGCTGACGTTGACCGTCGCGAAATCCAGATGCGCGGCGCAATGCGCCAGCACGCGGGCGAAATCGGCGGGCCGGTCGGTGCTGTCCTTGTTGGCCCCCAGATTGAGACCGATGACCGCATCGCGGGGGCGTTTGGCCAGCCGCACGGCAATCGCCTCCATCCCCTGATTGTTGAACCCGAACCGGTTGATCGCGGCGCGATCTTCGGTCAGGCGGAACAGGCGCGGGCGCGGGTTGCCCGGCTGCGGGCGCGGTGTGGCCGCCCCCACCTCGATAAACCCGAACCCGGCGCGCGCCAGCGGCGCCAGCGCCTCGGCATTCTTGTCAAAGCCGGCTGCCAGCCCCACCGGGTTGGGCAGGTCCAGCCCCGCCACCCGCGTCCGCAAACGGGGCGAGGTTACCGGGCCGGGCAGGGGTACCAGCCCCGCTTTCAGCGCCTTGATCGAAATCCCATGTGCGGTTTCCGGGTCCATCAGGTGCAGGGCCGCCAGCCCCAATTTCTCGATCATCTTCATCCGAAGCTGGTGCCCCCTGTGCCGGGTTTGGTGCGGATCAGGCGCGAGGTTGTAACCGCTGCCTGCCGGTGAATCACCGCCTGACGATAGGCGGGGTCGGTCACCATCTCCAGAAACGCATGTCCGCTGGGATAGCGCGCGATGAACATCTCGTCCCAGATCTCGTCGCCCGGGCCGATCAGCACGGTCTGAAACGTGCCGCGCCAGACAATCGAGGCGCCCAGCCGCGCGATGATCGGTGCGGTGTCGCGGCCATAATTGCGATAGGCCTCCGCCCCGCTCAGCCCGGCATCGGCCAGCGCATGGCCTTCGGGGTACAAAGCCCGGTCGCGGAACCTGACAAGGTTCAGCATCTCGATCGGGTGGTCGCGGTCCAGCGCCTTGAACGCTTCGAACTGGGCGCGCTCGGGGTCGATGTAACCTGTCATGTCATCTCCTGCGGGAACTGATGCACGCCATCCACCAGCGGCAGCGGCTGCGACCAGGCCACATCCGACAGCCGCAATTCGCGGTAAAGATGCGGAAACAGCGCGCCACCGCGCGACACTTCCCATTTCAGCGCATCGCCCATGGCATCCGCCTCGCAGGCCAGCAGAACCAGCCCCTCGGCCCCGGCGAAATGCTTGGCCGCCGTTTCCGCCGCCTGCTGGGCGGTCGAGAAATGCACGAACCCATCAGCCAGGTCCACCGGCGCCCCGGCGCTCTGGCCGTCACGTGTCAGCGCCGCCCATTCGTCGGCCCGTAAAATCTTGTAGATCAGCATGGCCCGGTGATGCCTTGGGCAGGGGGAGGAATCAAGCGCGATTTCCCTCACGAGACCTTTGACTCCGTTCAATTCCGCGCGCACCATCGCGGGCAATAACAACAGGGAGCAATTCGATGATCACCCGTTTTCTGACTTCGGTCGCGGCGCTGAGCCTGACCGCGGGCATGGCCGCCGCCGACTACAAGCTGACCATTCTGCACACCAATGATTTCCACGCCCGGTTCGAGCCGATCAGCAAGTACGACAGCGGCTGCAAGCCCGAGGACAATACCGAGGGCAAATGCTTTGGCGGCACCGCCCGCCTGGTGACCGCGGTCGAGGCCGCCCGCGCTCGTGCAGGCAATTCCATCCTTGTCGACGGCGGCGACCAGTTCCAGGGCACGCTGTTCTATACCTATTACAAGGGCAAGGTCGCGGCCGAGTTCATGAACAAGCTGGGCTATGACGCGATGACCGTGGGCAACCACGAATTCGACGACGGCCCCGAGGTGCTACGCGGCTTCATGGATGCGGTGAATTTCCCCGTGCTGATGTCGAATGCCGATTACAGCGGCGAGGAGTTGCTCGCCACCAAGCTGCTGAAATCGACGGTGATCGAGGTGGGCGGCGAAAAGATCGGGCTCATCGGCCTGACACCCGAGGATACCCACGAACTGGCCAGCCCTGGCCCGAATATCTCGTTCTCGGACCCGGTGCCTGCCGTGCAGGCCGAGGTCGACCGGCTCACCGCCGAAGGGGTGAACAAGATCATCGTGCTCAGCCATTCTGGCTATGGCACCGACCAGCGGGTCGCGGCGGAAACGACCGGCGTCGACGTGATCGTGGGTGGTCATTCCAACACCTACCTGTCCAATGTCTCGGACAAGGCGTCAGGCCCTTATCCAACCGTGGTCAACGGCGTGCAGATCGTGCAGGCCTATGCCTATGGCAAGTTCCTGGGCGAGCTGAACGTTACCTTTGACGACGCCGGAAACGTGACCGAGGCGGTGGGCGAGCCGCTGATCATGGACGCCGCCGTGGCCGAGGATACAGCCACCGTCGCCCGCATCCAGGAACTGGCGGTGCCGCTGGAGGAAATCCGTAACAAGGTCGTGGCCAGCGCCGCCGAAGCCATCGAAGGCAATCGCGATGTCTGCCGGGTGCAGGAATGCCAGATGGGCAACCTCGTGGCCGATGCCATGCTGGACCGTGTCGCCGATCAGGGTGTCACCATCGCCATCGCCAACTCGGGTGGGCTGCGCGCCTCGATCGACGCGGGCGATGTGACCATGGGCGAGGTGCTGACCGTGCTGCCCTTCCAGAACACGCTGTCGACATTCGAGGCCACCGGTGCTCTGATCGTCGAGGCGCTGGAAAACGGTGTCAGCCAGGTCGAGGAAGGCGCGGGCCGCTTCCCGCAGGTTTCGGGCCTCACCTATACTTGGGACGGCGCCCAGGCTCCAGGCAGCCGCATCGTCGAGGTGATGGTCGCCAGCGAGGACGGATATGTGCCGATCGACCCGGCGGGCAGCTATCTGGTGGTGACCAACAACTATGTCCGCAACGGCGGCGACGGCTATGCGATGTTCTCGGGCGACGACAAGAACGCCTATGACTTCGGCCCCGACCTTGCCGATGTGACAGCGGAATATCTCGCTGCCAACGCGCCCTACCAGCCCTATCTCGACGGCCGCATCGTCAAGAAGTAACGGTCAGGCCCCGGCTCAGCCCAGCTCGGGCCAGAGCCGGGGATCGAGCCCCGCGAGAAACGGCGCAAGCAGGACCGCATGCTTGCGCCATTTGCCGACCGAGCGCGCGTGCACCGGCTGGCGCAACTGATTGGCACTCAGCGTCAGCACCTGGCCCGCCGCCTGATCCGGCCGCGCCATTTCGGGCACCCAGTCCAGCCCCAGATGCGCCGCCAGCCGACGGCTGGCGCCCTCCACATCCGCCACCAGGTCCTCATAGGCCAGATCCAGGATCCGGCCCGGGAACACCGCATGCCAATGCGCCATCATCCGGGCGTAAAGGTTGAACCGATGCGCCATGGCCCGCAGGTCATAGGCATAGTTCAGCGCCGATCCTGCCAGATGCGCCTGCCACAGCGACAGCGCCACATCGCGCGGGTCGCGCCGCAGGTGGATCACCCGCGCATCCGCCCGTGCCGCCAGCAGAAACCCGGCCAGCCGGTAATTCTCCGGCATCTTGTCGGTGTAGAACCGGGTGCCCTCGGGCAGGGCGGGCAGGCTCTCGGCCTCGCCGTGCCGGAATGCCGCTCGTGCGCCTGCATCAAACGGCAGCCCGCCGTCGATCAGCGGCGCCAGCAACCGCCCCGGCGCGATCCGCTCGCCCAGGGGGCGCACCGCCGGATGCGCGCCCAGCATCGCCTCGGTCAGCGAGGTACCCGACCGGGGCAGGCCCAGCACATAGACCGGCGCCACTCCGTCGCCCGGCCCGTCGCCTTCCGTGCCGGGCTCGAACCGCGCCATCAGCGCTTCGCTCAGCCGCGTATCGGCCCCGGCGTCATAGGGCATCAGCCGCGCCATCACCGCATTGGCCCGGGTCAGGTGTTTGGCAAACCCGTCCTCGTCACCCGCTTGCCCGGCAATCCGGGCCAGCGCAAAATGCAACTGCCCCCTGGCGGGTCCGTTGTCATCGACGTTCTTCAGCGCCGACAGCACCTGCGGGGCCAGCACCGCGTTTTCCGCGCCTGAATTGATCTGCGCCAGTTGCTCCAGCGCCTCGGCCTGTCCTGGCGCGATCTCCAGCACCGCCCGGTACTGTTCCTTTGCGGCCTCGGTCTCTCCCTGTTCCACCAGCCGCATCGCCAGCACCAGCCGGGCCGGAACATGCCCCGGGGCCAGTGACACCGCCCGTTCCGCCGCCGCGCGCGCCGCATCGGGCCGGTCGACCCGCGCCAGCGGCAGCGACAGCGCGATCTGTGCCTCGACATTGCCCGGTTCCAGCTCTGCCGCCCGTTCCAGATCGGCCAGCGCCGCCGCCTCCTCGCCCACCTGTCCCAACAGCCGCGCCCTGAGCAAATACCCGCGTGCCTGCCCCGGATGCAGGGCTATGACCCGGTCCACCGCCGTCCGTGCCGCCGCACCATCACCCCGCGCCATCTCGACCTGTGCCAACAGGGCCCAGGCGACATCGTCCTGCGGGTTTGCCTGAGTCATCCGGTGCAAATGCCCCACCGCCTCCTCGGCTCGCCCCAGCAGCAGCAGCGTCTGCGCCAGATTGCGCCGCGCCTCGTGGAAATCGGGCGCCAGTTTCAGCGCCAGTTGGAAATGCGGCAGCCCCGCCTTGGGCCGTCCCATGCCGCATTCGGCGATTCCGGCGATGTTCATCCAGCCGGGATGCACCTTGTCAGCCTTCAGCCCCTTGCGGGCCAGCCGCTGCGCGGTGCGGAAATCGCCGCTCTGAACGGCGCGCAGCGCCTGCGAGATGTCGTTTTGCATCGAAACCTGCCTCTGATGCGGGATGGGCACAGGTTTACGGTGCAAGACGCGGCGCCGCAATGGCCGCACGCCCCAGGGACAAGCGGGTTGACGCAGGGCAGGGCGATAGGGTAATTAACAAAAGGGTTAAATAAAAGGTGCCCCATGAAACTGCATGTCTTTCCCCCGTCTCCGAACTCCCGCAAGGTGCTTGTGGTCAACGCCCATCTGGGTCTGGACCTGCCGCTTGAAATGGTCAACCTCGCCACCGGCGAGCAGCACGCCCCCGGCTTTGTCGCCCTCAACCCCAATGCCAAGGTGCCGGTGCTCGAATATGCGGACGGCGGCACGCTGTGGGAATCGAACGCCATCATGGCGCGGCTCTGTGCTGAGGTCGACACGCCGCTCTGGCCGAAATCCGACATCCGCTATGACATCCTGCGCTGGCAATATTGGGAGACGGCACATTGGACGCCCGCGCTCTCGCCCTTCATCAGCCGCCATATCTTTGGTCAGATGGATGCCGATCTCGACACTGCCGCCACGCAGACCGCCAAATACGGGGCGGTGCTCGACACCCATCTGGCCGGGCGCGACTGGTTGGTGGGCGACGGGGTGACGCTGGCCGACATCTCGGTCGTCTCTATCCTCAGCCTGCGCGCGCAGTGCCACTATCCGCTGGACGGCTTTGCCAATATCCAGCGCTGGATCGCCGCTATCGAGGCGCTGCCCGCCTGGCAATCCGCCGAACGGATCGTGCAGGCGACGCTGGCCAAGGTGCAGGCGGCCTCGTAATCTGGCGTCCATGTGCGGACGTTTTGCCATCACCCTGCCCACCGACGCAATGGCGCGCCTGTTCCAGGCGCGCCCTGCCAACGACCTGCCGCCGGTGCCCAATTACAACGTCTGCCCGACCAATCAGGTGCATGTCATTCGCTCAGTCGAGGGGGGCCGGGAGCTTGTACAAAACGGTTGGTCCTTCCTTCCGCACTGGTACAAAACGGTCAATTCGGGGCCTTTGCTGATCAATGCACGGGCCGAGACCCTGGCCGAGAAACCGGCATTTCGCGACGCCTGCCGCCACCGCCGCTGCCTGATCCCGGCGACCGGTTTTTATGAATGGACCAAGGATGCCGAGGGCAAACGCCTGCCCTGGTATATCCATCGCCGTGACGGTGCGCCCATCGCCTTCGCCGGCATCTGGCAGGACTGGGGTCAGGACGAAGACCGCCGCCCCACCTGCGCCATCGTCACCACCGCCGCCAACCGGCATTTGGCGCAAATCCACCATCGCATGCCCCTGATTCTCGAAGCCGCCGACTGGCCGCTCTGGCTGGGCGAGGCAGGCCACGGCGCCGCCCGGCTGATGCAGCCGGGGGGTGAAGAAGTATTGCAATTTCATAGAGTTGGGGTGGAGGTCAACTCCAATCGCGCCAGCGGCCCGCAGTTGATCGAGCCCATTTCGACCTGACCTTTCGGATTTGTACAAAGCGCGTTAAACGGGGGCATGGCTCTCGAATTCACCACGCTTCCCCAGCTTTATGCGCACGGCTTCGACACCGTGATCGACGTCCGCAGCCCGGCCGAACATGCCGAGGATCACCTGCCCGGTGCAATCAACCTGCCGGTACTGGACAACGAGGAGCGCGCCCGCGTCGGCACCATCTACAAACAGCAGAGCCCGTTTCTGGCGCGCAAGCTGGGCGCGGCGCTGGTGTTCCGTAACGCCGCCGCGCATGTCGAACAAAGCCTCAGCCACCACGACGGCGCCTGGCGCCCCCTGGTCTATTGCTGGCGCGGCGGCCAACGCTCCGGCTCCTTCACCTGGGTGCTGCAACAGATCGGTTGGCGCGCCGAGGTCATCGCGGGCGGCTATCGCACCTATCGCCGTTTGGTGAACCGCTATCTCTACGATGATCCGCTGCCGCATCGGCTGGTGGCGCTTGACGGGTTCACCGGCACCGCCAAGACCGAAATCCTGGGCCATCTGCCAGACCATGGCGTACAAGTGCTTGATCTCGAAGCACTTGCCAATCACCGTGGCTCGCTGCTGGGCGGCCGTCCCGGCGGGCAGCCCAGCCAGAAAGCCTTTGAATCAAGGCTCGCTGGTGCACTCTGCGCGCTTGACCCGGCCCGCCCCGTGGTGGTCGAGGCGGAAAGCTCCAAGATCGGCGAGCGGATCCTGCCACCCAGTCTCTGGTCGGCCCTCTGCGCCGCGCCCCGGATCGAGATTGAGGCCCCGATCGCGGCGCGCACGGCCTATCTGACAGCGGCCTATGACGACATCCTGTCGGACGCTGAGACGTTGATCGCCAAGCTCGACCCGCTGCGCTATCACCGCGGTCACGAGGTGGTGGACGGCTGGTTGCAGCTCATCGCCGCGGGCGACAAGGCGGGCGTGACCCGCGCGCTGATGCAGCAGCATTACGACCCCGCTTACCTGAAATCCCGCCGGTCACACGAAACCGACCACCTGGCCACCGTTTCTGCGAGATCGCTGGATGTTGAGGGGATCGCCCAGGCGGCCAGTGACGTTGCTCAGGCACTGAACCGAACCCCGTCACTACACGCAGTATAACCCCTTTATTTCGCTAGAAATACTCCGAGGATGCGCCGTAAGGCCATGGCGGCGGCGGCGCCTCAGGACTTGAGCCGCAAACCCGGTGCCTCGGACAGTTGCCCGATGATCGCCGCCGGATACCCTGCCACCTGCAATTGCTCCAGAAGCGGGGTCGCCTCTTCCGGCGTGACAGCGGCCAGCAATCCGCCTGCGGTTTGCGGGTCGAACAGCAACGCCGCCTTGCCGGTTGCGGGCAATTCCGGCACCAGCATCCGGTTTTCACCAAAGATCGACGAGCGCACCCCCGCCTGCGACAGTTCCAGCGCACCCTGCATCACCGGCACGGCTTCCAGGTCGATCTCTGCTCCGGTACCAGACATCTCGCAAATGCCATGGAGATGTCCGGCCAGGCCAAAACCGGTCACGTCGGTCATCGCATGGGCACCGCGCAGGATCTGCGCGGCCTGTCCCTGTCCCTGTGTCATCCAGCCATAGGCGGCCGCTACATCAACGCCCGCGGCCTGTCCGGCCATCTCACCCGCCATCAGCACACCACTGCCCAAGGGTTTGGTCAGGATCAGCACGTCACCCGGTCGCCCGCCGGCAAGTGTGATCGGGTCGCGTTGGCAAAGCCCGGTCAGGGTAAAGCCGATGGTCAACTCGTCGCCGACGGAACTATGGCCGCCGACGATTTCCGCCCCGGCGTCGCGCATCACTTCGGTCGCGGCCGCCATGATCTCGGTCAGGCTGCGCTGCTGTAATTCGGGCGATAGCCGGGGCAGGATCACCGTCGCGGTGGCCGCCTGCGGCTCGGCCCCCATGGCCCAAATATCGCCCAGCGCGTGATGGGCCGCGATCCGGGTCATCAACACCGGGTCCTCGGTCAGCCCGCGCAGATGGTCCGACGTCATGACCTGGCGCACCCCACCCGTGGTCAGCAAGGCCGCGTCGTCGCCGGGCAGGGGCGTCACGTCGCCCCGAGTTGCGCCGGGCAGCGGTGCAAGGGCCGCGCGCAATGCCGCTCGTCCGACCTTGGCGCCGCATCCGCCGCAGAGCGGCTTGTCCCCCAGCGCTTCGATCAGACCTTGGGCATGGAGTTCTGGCAAGGCAGGCTGGCCCATGCGCGGCAGGTCACGGAAACGCTCCATGAAGGTTTGGTCGATCCGGTCCTTCCACCGCCACATCAGAGGCCCTGAGAACACCATGCCCCATTTCTCGGCCAGGGCTGCCTTGCTGCCCAAAGATATCAGTTTCAGATAATCCCTTTGTGGCCGATAGGGGCGCATGTTACCCGCGCCAAAGGCGGCGCGCAGGTTATCGTAGAGCACCGGCGCCTCGCGCACGGCATAAACCCCCGCCTTGGGCCGGGGGCTGTCCAACAGGTGGGCGCAATCGCCAGCGGCGAAGATGGCCGGATCGCTGGTTTGCAGACACGCATCGACGGCGATGAACCCGTCATGGGTGGCCAGGCCGCTATCGGCCATCCATGGATAGGGGCGTGCCCCGGCGGCGCCAGTCACGAACCGGGCCGGGATTATCCGGCCATCGGCCAGTTCGACCCCCTTTGCCTGCACCTGCGCGATCTCCGTCCCCTCGACCAGGGTCACGCCAAGGGATTTCATGGCCTGCCGCACCCGTGCGGCCGCCTTGTCGCCCATGGCGCCCAGAACCCGGAAATTGTCGATCAGCGCCACTTCGGCCGTGCGGTTGCGGGCGCGAAGGGCGTGGGCCATCGCCATCACCAGTTCGGCCCCGGCCACACCACCCCCAATCACCGCCACCTGCGCCGGGCCTTCGCCGGCAAGGTACTCGGCCCAGCGAGCGGCGAACGGCCCCAGCGGCTTGGCGGGAACACCATGCTTCGCGAAACCGGGCAGGTCCGGCATCGCCGAGGTAATGCCGACGTTGACCGAGGCGATATCAAAAGCGACCGGTGGGCGCCCAGGCACCAGCACCTCGCGCCGGTTCAGGTCGATGCCCTGCACCTCGCCCAGAATCACCCGGGCCCCGGCGAACCGGGCCAGTTGTACAAGGTCGATATCCAGATCGCCGCGCGCATAGTGGCCTGCCACAAAGCCGGGCAACATGCCGGAATAGGGGGCGGTGGGGCCGGGATTGATCACCGTCACCCGGACACCCGCCAGCGGCATCATCCCCCATTTGCGCAGCACCAGCGCATGGGTGTGCCCGCCCCCGATCAGAACAAGGTCGCGGGTGCGGGGCAGGGGAGGGGTGTGCATTTACTCAGGTCGCCGTGTGGTCGGGTATCTCTTCGTCGGTCTGTACCGCATGGGTTGCCCATTTGCCATCCTCGCCCGCATTGGGCAGGCTGTCCGGCGTTTCATGCCGGTGAATGTGCCATTTGGCAATGAACAGGGCTGTGACCGGCGCCGTGAGGAACAGAAACAGCGTGATCAGCAACTCGTGCAGCGACAGCCGATGCTCCAATGCGAGCGAGTGGAGGATAGAGGCGATCAGCACGCCGCCCACGCCCAGTGTGGTCGCCTTGGTCGGTGCATGCAGGCGCGACATCGGATCCTTGAGCTTGATCATCCCGAACGAGCCGACAAAGCCGAAGATGCCCGAAATGATCAGGAAGAAGGCGATGACGATTTCCCAGAATTCTGTCATGTCGCCCTCACTCGATGATGTTGCCGCGCAGCATGAAGCGCGCATAGGCGACGGTCGAGACAAAGCCCAGCATGGCAATGATCATGGCCGCCTCGAAAAAGATCTCGGTTCCCAAGAGCAGGCCGTAGAGAACCATCAGGGCGATGGTGTTGATTACCATCGTGTCCAGCGCCAAAACCCGAGTGCCAACCCCGTCAGCGGTGATGATCCGCCACAGGCACATCATGACGGCCGCCCCGAAACAGGCAAAGGTGAAGTAGATCGCATAGTCCATGATGATCATTCGAAAATCTCCTTCAGGCGGCGTTCATAACGGTGCTTGATCTCGTCGCGCACCGCGTCGGGATCGGGGGCGTCCAGGCAATGCACCAACAGGTTGTGACCTTGTGCAGACAGGTCGCAGCTGACAGTTCCTGGGGTCATGGTGATGGTACCCGCCAGCACGGTAATCGCCTCGGGGCTGCGCAGTTCGAGCGGGACGCAGACCCAGTTCGGCTGCCGGTCGGCATCACGTTTGAACAGGATGATTCGGGCGACGGTGAAATTCGCCACCACGATGTCCCACAGAACGACCAGGATGTACTCCACCACCATCGGCCAGTTCCGCAGGATCGGGCGGTCTGGCCAATAGGGCTGGGTGATGAACGGGATCACGATCCCGAGGATCAGGCCGAACACGACCGAATTAAGCGACGGCGCGTTTGCCAGCAGCACCCAGACGATCGTAAGAAGGATGGTGAGATGCGGGTGCGGGAACACCCGGCGCAACAGTTTCATTGCTCGCCTCCCTTCAGGACTGCGTCGATATAGTGGTCCGGCGTATAGAGCTGTTCGGCCATTGAGCTTGTGTATTCCATCAAGGGGCCGGCAAACAGCGTCAGTCCGATCAGCCCGGCAACCAGCCCGAAAACGGCCGAAAAGGTCAGGACCGGCATCGGTTCGGGGGGCGGCAGGTGGATCACCTTGTCCTCGTTTTCTGGGTCAGGTTCGTTGTTGTGGCGGGCATCGTGGCTTTGCCAGAAGATGAGCGATCCGGCCCGCGCGAGCCCGACGATGGTGATGAAGGAACTGACCAGAATCACCGCCCAGATCGCGGTGAAATCGCCTGCGTCACGGGCAGCGTCCATCACCAGCAGCTTGCCGACGAACCCCGACAGGGGTGGCATGCCCGCCAGCGCGATGGCCCCGATGAAATAGAGCGTGGCGATTAGCCCGCTTTGCGGCATCGGTGTCATGCCGTCGATGCGGCCGCCCTGGCGTTCGATTACCAGATCGGCGATCAGGAACATCAGCCCGGCGGCGAGTGTGGAATGTACGGCGTAGTATAGAGCCGCCGCCGTGGCCTGGGGTGTGAACAGCGACACCGCGATCAGCAGCGTGCCCATCGAGGCGATGGCGGCAAATGCGACCATCCGTGCGATATGCTGCGTGCCCAGGATCCCGACTGCGCCGATGGCGAGCGTGACGAGCGCCGCTGGCAGCAGCCAGTCTCCGGCCAGCCCCTGGGTGATCGCCACATCAGGCCCAAAGGCCAGCGTGTACATCCGGAGGATGGAATAGGCGCCCACCTTGGTCATGATCGCAAAAAGCGCAGCCACTGGCATCGGCGCAAGGGAATAGCTGGCCGGCAGCCAGAAATGCAGCGGCAGAACCGCAGCCTTGATGCAGAAAACCAGCAGCAAAAGCACAGCGCCGACCCTGAGCAGGGCGGTATCCTCGGTCGGCAGGTCGGCCACCCGCACCGCCAGATCGGCCATGTTGAGCGTGCCGGTCACCGAATAGAGCGTGCCGAGCGCGAACAGGAACAGGGTCGAGCCGAGCAGGTTGTAGGTGACATATTGCACCCCGGCCTTGAACCGGACGGGGCCACCGCCATGGATCATCAGACCGTAGGATGCGATCAGCAGTACCTCGAAGAACACGAAAAGGTTGAACGCATCCCCGGTCAGGAAGGCGCCACAAACCCCCATCAGTTGAAATTGGAACAACGGGTGGAAATGGCGCCCGCGCTTGTCCCATCCCGATCCCATGGCGTAGAGCACCACCGCCAGCGCCAGCAGTGAGGTCAGCAGAACCATCAAGGCCGACAACCGGTCGAGCACCAGCACGATGCCAAAGGGCGCGGGCCAGTTACCCAGTTCATAGACCTGAATTTCGCCGCCTGCGGCCTGCGCCGTCAGGGTCAGCGCGATCCCCACCAGGCCGACGGTTCCCGCGACCGAGAAGATACGTTGCAGGTCCAGGTGATAGCGCAGGACCATGATGATGAAGGGCGCCAGCAGTGCGGGCAACACGATCGGGGCGATGATCCAATGGTTCATGCGTCCTCTCCCGGTGCGGCGTCGACGCTGTCATGCGCCTTCATGTCGATGCGGTCGTCCTTGGACGACAGATAGGCGCCGAGCGCGATCATCACGATGACGGCGGTCATCCCGAACGAGATCACGATCGCCGTCAGCACCAGCGCCTGCGGCAGCGGGTCGGTATAGGCAACCTCTTCGTATTTGTTCAGGACCGGCGGTGCATTCAGCGCCAGCCGCCCGGTGGCAAAGAGAAAGGCGTTGACCGCATAGGTCAGCAACGACAGGCCGAGAATGACCGGGAAGGTCCGGCGGCGCAGGATCAGGAAGATGCCGGCGGCAGTCAGGACACCCACGGCAGAGGCAAGGAGCGCTTCCATGTCAAGTCTCCTTTCCCACGGGGATTACGGTATCTGGTCCGGGTCCGGGCACCGGCGGTGCGTCACGCTGCGGGTTGATGTCCATCGGGTATTCCTGCTGTATTCCGGGCTGCCAGGCAAAGCGCGACAGGCTGTCGAGCGCCAGCAGCACGGCCCCCAGGACGGCAAGGAACACACCAGTGTCAAACAGCATCGCGGTCGCCCATTCGAACTCTTCCAGCGGCGGCCAGTGCAGATAGCCGAAATCGCTGGTCAGGAAGGGCATGTCGTTGAACCAGGCGCCCAGACCGGTGGCGGCCGCGATCAGCACACCCCAACCGATGGTGGCATGGTAATAGAACCGCTGGCGCTCGATCGTCCAAGTATAACCGCTGGCCATGTATTGCATCAAAAAGGCGATGGCGACCACCAGCCCGGCGATGAAGCCGCCGCCTGGCTGGTTGTGGCCGCGGAAAAAGATATAGGCCCCTACCATCAGCGCGATGGGCATCATCACACGGGTCACCACCACCATCATCAGCGGATGTGCGTCGCCCGACTGCGGCCAGTGCGGCTTGCGGTTCAACAGATAGGCGCGCACGTTGCTGGACAGGACCGATTCCGCCAGCGCAAAGATCACCAGCGCGGCAATACCCAGCACGATGATCTCGCCGAAGGTATCGAAACCACGGAAGTCCACCAGGATCACGTTGACCACGTTGGTGCCGCCGCCGCCCTTATAGGAATTGGCCAGATGATAGCCCGAGATGGTGGGAAAGGCGAAGTCCCGCAGCATCAGCGCATAGATCAGTCCGCCCGCGCCCAGACCCGCGACGATCGAGATCGCCGCATCCCGCAGCTTGCGCGCCTTGGTGCTGTCCACCGGCGTCTCCGTCGGCATGAAGTTCAGCGACAGGAGCAGCAGGATCATCGTCACCACTTCGACCGAGATCTGGGTCAGTGCCAGATCCGGGGCCGACAGGTAGTTGAAGGCCATTGAGACGATCAGGCCCACCACCCCGATCAGCACCAGCGACAGCAGACGGTTGCGGTGGAACCACATGATGGCCAGCGTCGCGACCACCAGGCAGATCCAGCCGATGATCGGAATGATCGGCGCCTCCAGCGGCACGCGGGTTGGCAGTCCGGTCGTTCCGGTCGCATAGGCGTAATAACCGATGCCGACGGTGAACGCGACCATGATCGCGGCGTAGCGGCTGATGACCCCGTTATGCAGCCCGTCGGTGATCGTCCGCGACAGGCGCGTCAGCGCCTCGATTACTGCATCAAAGATCGCCTTGGCCTCGGGCCGGGGCAGGTTATTCCAAACCCGCTCCAGGTGTCCGTGCAGGGCCAGCAACAGCAAGCCGCCCAGAACGGCCACGATCGACATGTAGAGCGCCGGGGTGAAGCCATGCCAGAGCTTGAGCTTGAATTCGGGCAGCTCGCCGCCGACCACCGCGCCGGCTGCGGCTTTGACGATCGGGCCGGCAACCGTGGCCGAGTTGAGGCCGATGATCACGACCAGAAAGACCAGGATTGCGGGTGACAGCCACAGGCCCGGACCGGGATCGTGCGGCGCATGGGGATAGCTCTCGCGCTCGGGCCCGAGGAATGTATGAGCGATGTAGCGAAAGGAATAGGCCGCCGAGAACAACGCTCCGATGATCGCCAGTGCCGGCACGACCAACTGGCTGTCCAGCCACACGGTGTGAATGGTCTCTTCCAGCATCATTTCCTTGCTGATGAAACCGTTGAGCGGCGGAATACCCGCCATTGATAGACCCGCGATCAGTGCAATGCCGAAGGTGATCGGCATCATCCGCCGCAACCCGCCCAAGAGCTTGATGTCACGCGTGCCAGTCTCATGGTCGACGATGCCGGCGCTCATGAACAGGGCCGCCTTGAATGTCGCGTGGTTGACGATGTGGAACACCGCCGCAACTGCCGCGATCTTGGTGCCAAAACCCAGGAGCATGGTGATCAGCCCCAGTTGACTGACGGTGGAAAAGGCCAGCAGTGCTTTGAGGTCGTCCTTGAAAAGTGCGATGACAGCGCCCACCACCATGGTCACCAACCCGGTGGTAGCCACGATATAGAACCACTCAGGCGTGCCCGCCAGCACCGGCCACATGCGGGCCATCAGAAAGAGCCCCGCTTTGACCATCGTGGCCGAGTGCAGATAGGCCGAGACAGGCGTCGGGGCTGCCATCGCATGCGGCAGCCAGAAATGGAACGGAAATTGCGCCGATTTGGTGAAACAGCCCAAGAGGATTAGCAGCAGTGCGGGCAGGTACCAGGGAGAGGCCTGGATCGCCTCCTTGTTCTGAAGGATCACACTCAGGTCATAAGATCCCACGATATGGCCCAGAATAAGCATGCCCGCGATCATCGCCAACCCGCCCGATCCGGTCACCGCCAGCGCCATCCGCGCGCCTTGGCGGCCTGCGGGCAGGTGCTTCCAATAGCCGATCAGCAGGAATGAGCTAAGCGAGGTAAGTTCCCAGAAAACCAGCAAAAGCAGGATGTTGTCGGACAAGACGACGCCCACCATCGCGCCCTGGAACAACAGGAGATAGGTATAGAACTGCCCCATCGGATCATGCCGGGACAGATAGAACCGGGCATAGAGGATGATCAGCATGCCGATCCCAAGGATCAGCGTCGCGAACAGGAACCCCAGCCCGTCCAGCATGAAATTGGCGTTCAGCCCCAATCCGGGCAGCCAGTCGAACCTTGCGGTCACCACGCCGCCCGACAGAATCGTCGGGGCATGGATCATCAGACCGGTGAAGGCCAGAAAGCTGGTCAGTCCCGCCGCCGAAGCCGAGGCGTTGCGTCCCGCCCGGATCAGCAGGGCAGGGAAGATCGCCCCGAGAAAGGGAAGGGCGGCGATGAGGAAGAGGGACACCGTCGATTTCTCCGCTGTTGGTTTTTCTTGTTTCCGTTTTGCAGCGATAATTTATGTCCTTGCCCGGTATTGCAAGGTTGCAAAGGTCAGAGATTTGTTGCGACAGAGTGTAACATGCATTTTTGGCTGACGAATTGTTGATCGCGCCCGGCCTGTTGGGGTCAGGCGAAGCTTGGCCGGACGTGATAAAACCTGTTTCCGGTTGAATGGTGCTCTGCACAATTGCGGGAGGGGACATGTCCCAGAAAATATCGCGTCGGGTTTTGCTTGGTCTCGCGGTGGCGATGGTCCTCGGCTTTGGCCTGCGGCAGTATCTGTTGACGCCTGAAGATTTCGCCGGGGGCGCGCTCACGGTGGCCGAAGCGCATGCGCAGGCGACCGAAGGCAAGGTCTTGCTGATTGACATCAGGCGCCCGGACGAATGGCGCACGACAGGCATCGGCGAAGGGGCTCATCCGCTCGACATGCGGCGCGAGGATTTTGCCGAGGCGCTGGCGGGCCTGGCTGAGGGCGACTGGAACCGGCCGATTGCCCTGATCTGCGCGCGCGGGGTACGCTCGGCCCGGCTTGCAAACCGATTGAGCGAAGCCGGTTTCGGCAATATCATCGATGTTCCCGAGGGTATGCTGGGATCGCGCGCGGGGCCCGGATGGGTGCGGTCGGATCTGCCGGTGACGGCCTATGAGGAGCGTGGATGATGATCCGGAGCATATCTGCGGTTCTGGCACTGGCGGGATCGGTGACAGGGGTTTCCGCCGGTTGTGCGGACGAACAGGCTCCGTGTGAAATTTCTGGCGGAAGTTATCACATCGTCTTGCCCAAGACCGAACACCCCCCGGTTCTGGTGTTTCTGCACGGGCATGGCGGAGAAGGCGCGGGACCGATCAACAACGAGCGGCTCGTCGCCCCCTTGCTGGCCCGGGGCTGGGCGGTGATCGCTCCGGATGGCGCGATCCGCCCCGCTGGGACGGGCAAGCGCAGCTGGAATTTCTTTCCCGGTTGGGAGGGGCGGGACGAGGCCGCCTTTCTGAATGCGGTAACCGAGGACGCGGTCGCCCGGTTCGGGCTGGACCAAAATCGCGTGGTACTGGGGGGATTTTCGGCGGGCGCCTTCATGGTAAACTACCTGGCCTGCGCCACGCCCGATGCCTATTCCGCCTATGTACCGGTCTCGGGCGGGTTCTGGCGCCCGCAGCCAGCGGCATGCAACGGTCCGGTGCGACTGTTGCACACGCATGGCTGGAGCGATCCTGTCGTGCCGCTCGAAGGGCGCATCCTTGGGGCCGGCCGGTTTCAGCAGGGTGATATCTTTGCCGGTCTGGAAATCTGGCGCATCGCCAACGGGTGCCTCGATCACAAACCCGACAGCTATTCCCTCACCGGACCGTTCCAGCGGCGTGCCTGGACCAGCTGCGATCCGGACGGGGTGATTGAATTCGCGCTGTTTCCCGGCGGTCACATGGTTCCCGAAGGTTGGGCCGACATGATGATCGACTGGTACGAGGCGCTGGGCGATCCTTGATCGCCCAGCACCGGGTTTATTCGGCCGGGCGTACGCCTGTGCCGCGTTCCAGAAGCGATTTCAGTTCGGTCCGGTAAGACCGCGCCGCCCGCGTGATCGCCGGTTCGCGGTATTCCTCGCGCATCCCGATCAGCCGCCGCGCGGCGCCAGCCGATACACCCGACAGGGCGGACAGCGGCACCGCAAGGGCGAGGCTGAACGCAATCGGGGCCAGCCAGACCGAGACCAGCCCCAGCGCGATACCGGCGCTGAGCGCCAGCCCGCTGACGGTTTCGAGCGCATGACAGGTGATCAGCGTCGTCAGGCCATAGGTGCCGCCGTCGCGGGCCTGCGGCGACCACCCCTTCTGGATGCCCAGCATGGTGCGGAATACCGCGATCATCTGCTGGACCATCAGGATGGGGGCGTAAAGGATCGACAGGATCACTTCGGAAAGGAACGACAGCAGGAACCGGCCCGCGCCGCCGAAGTCGGAGTAACGGGCGCCACTCAGCGGCAGCGCCGCGATGCCCAGCAACTTGGGCAGCAACAGCATGGCGTACATGACGACGATGATCACCACATGGCGTCCCTCGGAGATGTCCGGCCATTGCGGGAACAGCGGGTTCTCGGGGCTGAAATACTGTAGAACCGAACCGTCCTCGCCGTGGCCGATCAGCGCCCACATCACCAGGAGCGCGAACCAGATCGGTGACATCAGGTAACCGATGGCACCATGGAACATGTGGAACCGCGAGATCGAGCGAAAGCCGCGCGCGGTCAGCAGGTTCAGGTGTTGCAGGTTCCCCTGGCACCAGCGGCGGTCGCGCAGCACATGGTCGATCAGGGTCGGCGGCGTCTCTTCATAAGAGCCCCGGATGCGCGGCAGGAAACGCACCGCCCAACCGGCCCGGCGCAACAACCCCGCCTCGACGAAATCATGGCTCATGATCAGCTTTTCACGCCCCGACAGCGAGCGCAGCTTGGGCAGGCCCGCGCAATTGGCGAAAGCGGCGGTGCGGATGATCGCGTTATGGCCCCAATAGTTGCCCTCCTGTCCGCACCAGCGGGCCATGCCCTCGGCAAAGGCGGCGCCATAGACGCCGTTGGCGAACTGCTGCATCCGTGCAAAAACCGATTGTGCGCCGATCAGTTGCGGAAAGCTCTGGATCAGCCCGGCGGCGGGGTCGCGGGCCAGCGCGTCGGTCAGGCGCGCGATCGCGCGACCGGTCATCAGGCTGTCGGCGTCCAGCACCAGCATCGCATCCCAGGCCCCGCCCCAGGTGCTGACCCAATCGGCGATGTTGCCGACCTTGCGGTCAGTGTTCTGTTCGCGGCGGCGGTAGTATAGTGCCAGATCGGGCGCCAGTGTTGTCCGCAACGCCTCGACACTGGCCTGTTCCTGCGCGGCGATGGCGTCGTCGCGGGTGTCTGACAGGATGAACATGGCGTATTCATGCTGGCCACCGCGCGATTTCAGCTCTTCGAGCATGGTGCGTGCGTTGCCAAGTACATACCACGGCACTTCGTTGTAGACCGGCATCAACAGGGCCACGCGCAGGCGCTGCACCTTGTCGCCGCGAACCCGCGGACCCTGCCGGGACAGCGAGATCATGCCCAAGAGAACCGTACTGACCGCAAAGGCGATCCAGAAGAAGTTGAAGGCGATCAGGGCCAGAAGGATACCTTCGACCAGCGAAATCCCGGCATCCGAAAACCAGTCTCCCATCAGCCAGAGCAACCCCAAGGTGGCCGCCATCGCCGGTGAGAACGCCAAGACCCGCCAAAGCGCGACACCTTGTGTCGCCACCTCCTGCGGAGCCTGAGCGTCACGGAACCCCGTATTAAAATCCTGCGCCTCCATCGGAAGCGGTGCGGGTTCCGGCATGATCCTCAGTTCGTGTTCCATCACGCAGTCCACCTGTAAAGCCAGACTTCGGAGGCGGGTTCACTGTCGCGGCGCAATTGAGCGCGCAGTTCGACCAGTTCGGTTTCGCCGGGGACAAACGAGAACGCCAGACGTGCGCCCCCGGTATCCGGATTGCGTTGCAGGATCGGCGGAGCGACCTCGGCATGGGGCGACTGCACCACCGGCTCAAGTGTCTCCAGATCGTCAAACAGCGGGCTGGCCTCGAAATCGACGACCACCAGCCGGCCTTCGCCAAAGGTCTTTTCCCCCATTGCCGTCCGGATCACGCGCGGCAGCGGTGTTCGATAGGGTTCCTCGCCCCATGTCAGCCGGTAGCCGAGGGTGACCTCGCTGCCCGCCGCATAGGGTTCCGCCGGTCGCCAATAGGCGACGATATTGTCATAGATCTCCTGATCGGCGGGAATCTCGACCAGGGTGACCGCCCCCTTGCCCCAGTCGCCCATCGGCTTGACCCACAGGCCCGGGCGGCGGTGATAATTGGCCTCGAGATCAGCGAAATCAGAAAACTCTCGTGCCCGCTGCATCAGGCCAAATCCTCGCGGGTTCTCGTCCACAAAGGACGACACCTGAAGCGCGCGGGGATTGGCCAGGGGGCGCCAGATCACTTCTCCGGCGCCGTTCCGGATCAAAAGCCCGTTGCTGTCATGCACCGCAGGGCGGAAATCGTCAAACCGGATATGGTTGCTGGCATCGAACAGGAACATCGAGGTCAGCGCGCCCAGGCCCGCATGGGTCAGGTCCTCGCGCGGGAACAGCGTTGCCTCGACCTCCATCACGCAATCCTCGCCTGCGGTGATGTCGAACCGATAGGCACCCGCCACCGAGGGGCTGTCCATCAAGGCATGCACGATCATGTTGCGTTGCCCCGGCACGGGGCGTTCCAGCCAGAACCGGATGAACTCGGGAAACTCTTCGCCATCCGGATCGCCGGTTTTCAACGCAAGACCCCGCGCCGACAGACCGTAGTTCTCGTTCAACCCGATGGCGCGGAAGTAACTCGCACCCTGGAACACACAGAATTCGTCTGTCTCGCCGGGCCGATGCATCTCCGTGCGCAGCCGCAGGCCCGAGAAACCCAGGTTCTCGTCGGCGGGCAGCGCGGGAACTTCGGGCCCTTTGTCGAACATCGACAGGTCGAACCCCACCAGACGCGCCATCCCGTTCTCGACCGAATGGATCTGCACCGCGCGCGGGAAATAGAGCCCGGGCGCAAAGAAATCCACGCTGAACGGGGTCTCGGTTCCGGCCCAGAGCCCGTGGTCGATGCGGAACCGGATCGAACGGTATTCCTCATAGGTCAGTGCCTTCCACGCGTCGGGCACATCCGCGCGCATCTGATACGGGCGGCTGGCCAGATCGCGGGCCATGGACTTGACCATGGCATGATCAAAGGGTTCGGCCGGGGTGGCCGCAAAAGCCCCCGGCACCAGAGCGAGCAGCGAGACCGAGGCCAGAAAGGAACGGCGCGTAAGGATCATTTCCGAGATTTCCAGGGATGAGATTTGAACCAGGCAGCGGTGTAGGCGACGCCGGTGATCAAGATGAAGCCGATGAGATTGACGAACAGAACGGGGAGAGGGTCGCGGCCCCAGATGTCGAGCAGTACACCCAGCAGACGCGCGACAGCCATGGAGAAGACAAAGACCGCCAGCGACTGCTGGCCGACCTTGACGATTATGTTTAGCGCCTGTTGCCAGAGCTGCGCGGCAGTGCCGTCTCCGGTGGGCAGCAGGCGTGCGCCCTTGTCGCCGGCAACGACCCAGCCGAGATAAGCCAGCGACAGGAAATGCATATAGCGCAGCAGGCCGAACTCGGTCTTGTCGCGGAACTCTCCGGTCAGCGGCCAGGTTGCGCGGATGTCATCGGCTACGGCCGGATTCCAGGCTTCGACCCACAGAAAGACTTTCCACGATCCGAATGGCGCCGACAGGACGACGAACAGAATCGCCGCCCAGATCAGCACCTTGCTGACGGGCGGCGCGGGAATCCAGCCGCGCATGAAGGCGAAACCGGTGAAGAACAGCAACTGCCAGCCAAACGGGTTGAAGAACCATTGCCGTTCCGACCAGGGCTCGGCCGGCAGGGCAAGCGTGCCTGTCTGCGCCACGGCCCAAATCAGGACCGAGGCCAGCGCCATTGCCCAGAACCCAAGCTGTTTCAGCCCCATCATCAGCGGCATCATCGCCAGAACGACCAGATACATCGGCAGGATGTCGAAGTAATTGGGAACGTAGGTGAGCGTAAACAAGCCCACGATCTGCGGTACCGGATCGTCAAAGAAATGCTGGAGGTTCAGCGCGTCGACATAGCTGCGGTCGAACCATCCTGAAAGGTCCAGCGCGGCCATGCACATCGCGGTGAAGAAGAACAGCCCGATATGCGCCCAATAGACCTGCCAGATGCGGAACAGGGTGCGCGCGCTGCCCATCACCCAGCCCTTTTTCAGGAAGGCGCCGCCGAATGCGATGGCCGAGGCCATGCCCGAGCAGAACACGAAGATTTCGGTCGCGTCGGAAAACCCAAACCGGGCGGGAATCCAGTTTGCCCAAGGGTTGTCGCTGATATGAGCGACCAAGATGATAAACATCGCGATCCCGCGATAGAAATCCAGCCGCAGATCGCGCGTAGAGGCGGGAGCCGCGACACGGGTCGTGGCCGGTGCAAAATCCGATGCGGGCGAAATGGTCGCCATGCGTATTTGGTCCTTCTCAATCACGTCATTCGGCGGGCACGCTGTGCATGCCACGCTCGCCTCTGCCCGCCTCGATCAGGGCGCGACGGGCAAGGGCATAGTTGTCTTCATGTCCACCACGTTTGGCGCGGCGGTCGTCCAACACGCGTTCCACCGCGTCCAGGCGACCGGCCCGCAGCCCGGCGTCTATCGTGATCCGTTCGAACACATCGCGCTGGGCATGGCTGCCTCCGGCCAGTTGCATGTTGCCGCGGGCGGCAAGCAAGAGGTCGAAGGCCCGTCCATGTTCTCCATCGCCAAAGGCCTCAAGCCCCAGCGCGGCATTCATTCCGGGATCGGCCATGCGACGGGTCACATCGCAATTGGCCTTGTCTGCATCGCGTTTAATCCGCTGCAGCATTCGCGAGATGGCGTCTTCGCGGGTGTCCCCGGTCAGGGCCAGCAGGTAATGCAAGTCTGCGAAGATCAGGCTTCCGTCTTCGGTGCGCGCGGCACTCAGGTCGGCCAGTTCTTCCCAGCGGTGTCCGACATTTACGCCTTCAAGCTCGAGCCGCGACAGCAGCGAGGTGGCGTTCGAAATATCACGATAGTCGTCTGTCTTATCCTTGCGAATCGCTGAATCGTAGAGATCGAATACCTGATCAATCTGGCCTTGGTCCAGATGCATCAGCGCTTTGTGCCACCAGACGTGGTAACGGAAATTGTTGCAATGCGCCCAGGCCGCCTCGCGCCCGGCCAGCCATTCCAGACCTTGTGCGGATTGTCCTTTCATTTCATGCACATGTGCGACCGCATGCAGGCCCCATGCATCGTCCGAGACCATCCACAGCGCCTGCCGCCCGGCAATCTCTGCCTTGTCGTATGCGCCGGTTTCTTCCAGCGCGAAGGCATGGCACCCCAGCAGATAGCCGCGCCCGGCATGATCGGGGGCGTAGGCGGGCATCACCCGCTCGATCGAGCGGCGCATTCCGGCCGGATCGCCCAGCACAAACCGGGTGGCATGGCTCAGCTTCATTGCCAGGGTGTCGTCGGGATGGGCGTGCAGAATAGCCTCGAATTCCTGCACCGCAGAACTGGGGTTGCCCGCCAGCCAGTGGCGCAAGGCTGTCAGGTAATGCGCCTCACGCGGTGTCACCGGATGCGCATCGGC
The DNA here is from genome assembly GCF_010500245.1 of Ruegeria sp. PrR005. Lineage (GTDB taxonomy): Bacteria > Pseudomonadota > Alphaproteobacteria > Rhodobacterales > Rhodobacteraceae > Ruegeria_B > Ruegeria_B marisflavi. The sequence goes on along the minus strand of NZ_JAAGOX010000043.1, from coordinate 233,084 downwards.
GGCACGCTCGGCGGCTGCCATCGCCTCGACCGCAACGGGGGTCATCTCGCGCCGGCCCAGAAGCAGCATGAACAGGCCCTTGATGGCATGGCCCAGCGCGAAATCCGGCTCCAGCTCCAGCACCCGCGCCAGATGCTGCGGGGTGATCGCGGCGTGGGCCATGAAGCCCAGCAGCACGCCATCCCACGCCTCGGCGCTGTCCGCGCGGGTCAGGCTGTTGGTCTGTCCAAAAACATCGTCTCTCATACCGGGTCCGTTCCTTGCAAAGGGGAGGCAGTTCGCGCCTTTGCCAAGTCTATTGGAGCCCCGTATCAGGATCGACGCCGCTCGCGAATTGGTGAAAACGCGTGTGCGGAAAATGGGGGAAAAGCCGCCGAAAGCCTCTGTTGTTTCAGCAATTTGCCGCCCAAAGACAGGTGATGTTTCAGTCCGTGAACGGATCGTCTGACGAGAGCACGGATTCGGTGTCCTGACCGCAGCGCGGCGGTGCCCTGCGATAGGTCACGGGCGTGCGCGACAGCTTGAGCGGATTGCCGATCAGGTGCACCGGGCCGGGCTCGGCCTCCATGTCGATCTGCATCTGTCGGGCCACCACCTGATCGCTGGAAAACACCTGGTCCAGCGTCTGCACCGGCCCCACCGTGACCTTGAGCGCCTCCAGCCCGGTGATCACTTCGGCCATGCTGCGCGCCTCCAGCGCCGGTCGCAGCAGCGCGTCCAGCGGGGCGCGGTTTTGCAGCCGCGCCTGGTTGGTGGCAAAGCGCGGGTCGCCCGCCAGTTCGCCAAGCTCCAGAAAGTCGCAGAAGCGTCTGAACTGGCCGTCATTGCCCACCGCCAGCACAACATGCCCGTCCGAGGTGGCATAGACGTCATAGGGCATGATGTTGGGATGGGCATTGCCGCGCCGCTGGGGCAGCGCGCCGCTGGTCAGATAGTTCACGCCCTCGTTGATCATCCAGGCCACCTGCGCATCGACCAGCGCCAGGTCGATATGCTGGCCCTCGCCGGTGCGCTCGCGGTGATGCAGCGCGGCGAGGATACCCACGGTCGCATACATGCCGCACATCACATCGGCGATGCCCACGCCCACCTTCATCGGCGCGCCATCGGGTTCCCCGGTCAGCGACATGATGCCACCAAACCCTTGGGCCATCAGGTCATAGCCCGGTTTCGAGGCATTGGGGCCGGTCTGACCAAAGCCCGAGATCGAGCAATAGACGAGGCCGGGAAACTCGGGCCCGAGGCTGGCATAGTCCAGTCCGTATTTGGCCAGCCCGCCGGGTTTGAAATTCTCGATTAGGATATCGGCATGGGCCGCCAGACGCCGGATCTGCGCCTGCCCTTCGGGGGTCGAGATATCCAGCGCCACCGATTTCTTGTTGCGGTTGGCGGCCATGAAATAGGCGCTCAGGTCGCTGGAGTTGCCCTCGGAGTCGGTCACATAGGGAGGCCCCCATTGCCGCGTGTCATCGCCACCCGAACCGGGGTTCTCGATCTTGATCACATTGGCGCCCAGATCCCCCAACAGCTGGGTACAGGTCGGCCCCGCCAGAATGCGGCTGAGGTCCAGCACGCGCACCCCATCGAGTGGCCCCTTGGGTTGTTCAGATCCGGCCATCGTAATCCCCTCGTGCGATTTCGGCCGCGATCACCGTGAACCGGTCCGCTGCCTGCGCTGCCTTTAGCGCCGCGCGCAACTCTGCCCGCGAGCGCACGGTGTGTCCATGCCCGCCAAAGGCACGGCCGATGGCGGCAAAGTCGTGATGCCCGAAATCGACGCCGCGATTGGGCAACTGGCGGCCCCGCTGCTTCAATTCGATCAGCGACAGGCTGGCATCGACAAAGACTAGAAAGATCGGGTTGCCGCCCATTTCGGCGGCGGTCGACAACTCTCCGGCGACCATCAGGAAACCGGCATCGCCGGAGAAACTGATCACCGGGCGGTCGGGTTCGGCCAGTTTGAGGCCAATCGCCATCGGCAGGGCGCAGCCCATGGTGCACAGGCCCGAGGACTGGATCAGCCCGCGTGGCTCGTCACAGCGCCACATCTGGCTGAGCAGGATGCGGTGGGCACCGCTATCGGCGGTGGCCAATGTGCCTTGGGGCAGGGTGGCGCGGGTTTCGGCGATGATGGCGGCGGGGCCCCACTCTTCATCCTGCGGAAAGGCGCGGGCAAGGGCGGCGCGGGCCGCCTGCGGTTCGCCCCCGACCCAGGTGGCGTGCCCGGTTGTCCCCTTGGCGATAGCCTCCAGCGTGGCGCCGGTATCGGCAACGATATTGATCCCGGCCTGATGCATGTAGTGGTCGTTGACCACCGCCGAGATGTCTATCACCCGCTGGTTTTCGGGGTCCCAGACCTCGCGCCAGCCGGGGCGCATCTCGATCGGGTCATAGCCCAGGCACAGGATCAGGTCGGCGGCCTGCACCAGCTGTAAAAGGTGGCTGTCAGCCAGCGGCGACAGGCCAGCGCCGCCGAGGCACAGGCGGTGATCCTCGGGCAGGATGCCCTTGGCCTTGTAGGTGGTCACAAAGGGAATTTCGAAATGTTCCAGAAAGGCTTGCAGGACACATTTCGAGTTATCGGCCAGCACGTCGAGGCCGATCACCGCCAGCGGGCGGCGTGCCTCTGCGACCCAGCGCCGGGCGGTTTCCAGACAGATACCACCGGGTGCCACGGGTGCCGCCGGGGTCAGCCGCCGCCGCCGCAACTCGCGTACCGGAGTATCGGCCACGCCAATCGGCACGTCGATATGCACCGGGCCGGGGCGGAGTTGCATCGCCAGCGACACCGCCTTGTCGGCGATGATATCCGAGCCTTCGGCGGTCAGGTGGAAACTGCCCTTGGTGATCGGGCGGAACACCTGCGCATGGTCCATCACCTGATGGGTATAGGTGAGCGCCTCTTCAGCATCGACACAGCCGGTCAGCACGATCATCGGCACCCGGTCCTGCAACGCATTGGCCACCACATTGACCCCGTTCATCGCCCCCGGCCCCAGCGTCGCCAGCAGGATCGCGGGCGCGCCGTCGCGGTGATGCACCGCCTCGGCCATGAAGCCTGCGGCATTCTCATGCTTGGCCAGGTGAAAGGCGATCCCGGCCTTGTCCAACGCATCGACCAGCGTCAGCACCTCGCCGCCGGGCATGCCAAAGGCATGGCGGCAGCCTGCCTCGTACAGCCGCCGGGCCAGCAGGTCGGCGGCGCGGGGTAGGGGGTCTGACATGATGAGGCTCCGTTACAGGGGTCGCTTCTGGCCGAGATTGCGGAGCCTGCGTCCGAAGGCAAGGGGGGTCACGTCACTGTGAGGCGATTGCCTGGGCCGCCACCGCCGCAAACCGCGCGTCCAACTCGGCGGAAATGGCTGCCAGCTCTGAGCCGCCTTCGCCGAGATAGGGCGCAAAGACCTGCGAGGGCAACTTGTAGCCCAGTGTGGCGGTGCCATTAGCGTTCTCGCTGACATAGAAGCGGATCGGCGCCTCGATCATCGCGGCGGTCGACAGCGCCAGTATCCGCACCGCGAAATCGTTGTTGAAGGCGCCGATGACCCGGTTGCCGGGAATGGTGATACCGCGCCGGGCGGCGGCCTCGGTCGGGCCTGCCTGGGTAACGATGCCCAGCCCGTTTGCGGTGATGGCGGCGCGGGTGTCCTCGACCAGTTGCGCGTGGGTTTTGGCGGTAACGTGCACTGCCCAGCCCGGGCGCGGCGTCAGATCGCCAGCGAAGGCGGGCAGGGCAAGACAGGTGATCAGGGCGAGGGCGGCAAGGCGCATGGTGGCTTTCTCCTTTGCTGGACCCTTGATGCCAGATTTCACCGCACCCCCGTGCTCACGTTATTGTGCACCGTTTACGTGACGCCGCGCGCCGCCTAGGCTCGCCCCAATTGCGAGGAGTGAGGGTGATGAGCGAAATGAACGGCGCCGAAAGTCTGGTGCGCAGCCTGCTGAACAGCGGGGTCGATACCTGTTTCACCAATCCCGGCACGTCCGAGATGCATTTTGTGGCGGCGCTCGATCAGGTGCCGGGCATGCGCTCGGTCCTGGCGCTGTTCGAAGGGGTCGCGACCGGAGCGGCGGATGGATACTACCGGATGGCGCGAAAGCCGGCGGCGACCCTGCTGCATCTGGGGCCGGGACTGGCCAACGGTATCTCGAACCTGCACAACGCCAAGAAGGCCGGGTCGGGTGTCGTCAACATCGTGGGTCAGCACGCGGCCAGCCATCTGGAGCTGGATGCGCCGTTGACGGCGGATATCGAGGGGCTGGCGCGGCCGGTGTCGCATTGGGTCGAAACCTCTCTGTCGGCGGCGGATGTGGGGCGCGATGCCGCCCGCGCGGTACAGGCTGCACGCAGCGCGCCGGGGCAGGTGGCGACGCTGATTCTGCCGTCTGACACGGCCTGGTCCCCGGGCGGTCAGGTGGCATCCGCCTTGCCGGTGCCTGCGCGGGCGCCGGTTGAGGCCGAGACACTGGAACAGGCGGCTGCCGCGCTGAGCGGGCCGGACAGCCTGTTGCTGTTGGGTGGCGAAGCGCTGACCGAGGAAAACCTGGAACGTGCTGGCCGCATCGCGGCGGCAACCGGCTGCGCGCTGCTCTCGGAATGGGCAAATGCGCGGATGGAACGGGGCGCGGGTCGGGTGCCCGTGGCCCGCGTGCCCTATCCGATTGACATGGCGCTGGAGGCGCTGTCGCGGTACCGCCGCATCGTTTTGCTGGGCGCGCGGCCGCCCATCGGCTTCTTTGCCTATCCAGGAAAACCTGCCGTCCTGACCCCTCCAGAGGCCGAGATCATCGCGCTGGTCGATTGGGCCGCCGATCTGGATGGTGCGCTGGCGGGGTTGGAACAGGCGGTGGGCGGCGCTGGCACCGTTCCGGTGCTCGCGCCGCCTGTCGCGTCGGGATCGGTCAGCGGCCCCTGCACGCCCGAGACTGTCGCTGCCGTGCTGGGCCAACACATCCCCGAAGGCGCCATCGTGCTGGACGAGTCGGTGACCACCGGCCGCGCCTTTCACGGCGCCACCCTGGGCGCCGCGCCGCATACATGGATCAACAATTGCGGTGGTTCCATCGGCTATAGCCTTGCCGCCGCCATCGGGGCCGCCATCGCCTGCCCGGACCGCAAGGTGATGACGCTGACCGGCGATGGCTCGGCCATGTACATGCCACAGGCCTTGTGGACCATGGCGCGTGAAGCTCTGGATATCACCGTGGTGATCTGGGCCAATCGCAGCTATCGCATCCTGCTGGGCGAATTGTCGGGGGTGGGCGTGATGAACCCCGGCCCGCGCGCGCTGGACATGCTGAGCCTGGAACGGCCCGCCATCGACTGGGTCGGGCAGGCGCAAAGCCTTGGTGTCCCTGCTGCCCGGGTTGAGCGGGCAGAGGATTTTGCGCTGGCGCTGGAGCAGGGATTTTCCGAGGCAGGGCCAAACCTGATCGAGGTCGTTCTATAGCCCAACCGGGGCAGGGGGCGCTGACCCCGCCGCGCCTTGCGCGACTCCCCCGGAGTATTTTCAGCGAGATGAAGGGTCAGAGGCGCAGCCCGCAGGCCTCGAAGGCAGCGCGGGTGGCGATTTTTTCTTCTTCGGTCAGTTCCTGCATGGGAAAGCGCACGCGCCCGCCGGTCTGTCCCAGCAGCTCTTGCCAGTATTTGCCATGCGCCTGGGGCTTGCCGCCCGGCTTGGTCGATTTGATCGCCTGGCGCACCGGGTCGAGGCTGTCTCGGATCGCGCGGGCCTCGTCGATGCGGCCGGCAAAAGCCAGCTGGGTATAGTCATGCATGCGCCGGTCGCGGGCGGTCTGTAGCTGGTAGGGCGGCGAAGAGCAGAGATAAAGCCGCCAGCCAAGTTCGACGATATTGTCGAACCACTCCTCCTCGGAGGCGGTGGAGACCTGGATCTTGTCACCCGCCAGCTCGGTCAGGCGGGCATACATCTCGCGCGGGACGGAATATTTGATCGCCACCACATTGGGCAGGTCGGCGATGCGCGCGCAGAGCTCGGGGCTCATCAGGTAACCGCTGTCAGGGTGGCTCCACATGGCGATGCCGATATCGACCGCCTCGCTGATCGCCTTGTAGTATTCGTAGAGCAGCGCGTCGCTGTCGTGTACAAAATGCAGCACCGGCGCGTGCACCACGATATAGTCGGCACCCACATTCTGGGCATGGCGGGCGAGCTCCAGAACGGTGTCGAAATTCTGGTCCGAGACCGACATCATGATGCCTGCGCGCCCGTCGCATGCCTCGACTGCAACCTCAAGGTTGCGCTTGCGCTCCTCCAGCGACATCGAGAAGAACTCGCCCTGTTTTCCGCAGATGAAGAGGCCCTCGATCCCCAGATCATCGACCCAGTGGCGGATGTTGCGGCGAAAACCGGCCTCGTCAAACGACAGATCCTCGGCAAAGGGGTTCAGCGCCGCGGCCCAGATGCCGCGCAGATGTTCGCGGGCATAGTCCTTGGCCTCGCTCTTGGCATAGTTCATGTCTGGGGTTCCTTGCTTGCATCGGTGATCGCCTGCCAGAGCGACAGGCTGGTAAGCGGCATTTGCAGATCGGTCACGCCCAGCGGCGCCAGCGCGTCCAGCGCGGCGTTCAGGATCGCCGCCGGGGCGCCGATGGTACCGGCCTCGCCGATCCCCTTGGCGCCGAGCGCGTTGGTGGTGGCGAGCGTCTCGGTCTTGTGAATGGTGAGCGGCGGGAGGTCAGCCGCGCGCGGTATCGCGTAGTCCATGAACGAGCCGGTGAGGAGCTGGCCGTCGTCGAAATGCAGCGCCTCCATCATCGCCTCGCCCAGCCCCTGAGCAAAGCCACCCATCACCTGGCCCTCGGCCAGCAGCGGGTTGATCAGCCGCCCGGCATCGTCGAGGCAGGCCATATGCGTCACGCGCGGGGCGCCGGTGTCGCGGTCGATCTCGATGGCGGCAAGGTAGCAGCCATGGCCCCAGGCCTCGCCCGACGCAGTATAGACGGTGTCGGCGGTGATCGGTTCACTTTCGCCCGCGTCGCGGCGGCGGATGATCTCGCGGCAGGCCTCAAGCACGGCGCTGGCGCCGATGGGAGTGCTGCGGCTGGCCAGCGCGCCGATGCCTGCCGGACAGGTGGCGGTGTCGCCATGAACCACCGTGATATCGGCGGGCGTGAGCTCCAGCGCATCGGCGGCGATCTGGGCCAGCGCGGTTTCGCGCCCGTGGCCCTGGCTGCTGCCGCCAAATTCCACCGTCGCGCGGCCCGCCTCAAGGGTGACGCGGGCGCTTTCCCACCCCTTGCCCGAGGGTTCGACGTAAAAGCCGAGGCCGATCCCGGACAATGCCCCCTCGGTGCGCCGAGCGTCGCGCCGGGCGCGCCAGGCGGGGTAATCGGCCAGTGTCAGGAAATGGTCGAGTGCTGTGGCATAATCGACCCCCTCGACTCGGCCCGCGGGCAGGCCACGCGGGCCGTTCAAGCGGTTCAGGTTGCGGCGGCGGATTTCGGCAGGGTCAAGGCCGGTGGCGCGGGCGGCGGCATCGGCCAGACGCTCCATCAACGCGCAGGCCTCGGGGCGGCCTGCGCCGCGATAGATGCCGGTGGGCGCGGTATGGGCGCGTCGGGCGCTGGTGCCCAGATCGGTCGCGGCGATGTCATAGGGGCCGGGCAGGATGCGGGCGGCGTTCCAGGCCGGGATCAGGGCGGAATTGGGCAGCCAGTGGCCCAGCGGTGCGGCAACCCGGGCTTTGAGAGCCAGAAAACGCCCGTCGGCGTCGATGGCCAGTTGGCCTTCGGTTGTCAGTCCGCGACCATGGGTAGCAGACAGGAACTCTTCGCTGCGTGTGGCGGTCCAGCGCACGGGGCGGCCCAGATGATGCGCAGCCCAGACCGCCAGCACCTCCTCGGGGTAAAGCGAGGCCTTCATGCCAAAGGCGCCACCCACGTCGCGGGCGATCACCCGCAGATGGGCCGGATTGAGCGACAGGATGCGCGCTAGGTCGGCACGTGCCCGGTGCGGCGTCTGCGTCGAGAGCCAAACGGTCAGTCCGCTGTTGTCGGGCAGGACGGCGATGGCGCGCGGTTCCATCGGGCTGGGGGCAAGGCGCGGATGCGCGACCCGGACCGCAACCACATGGGCGGCGCGGGCGAACCCCGCCACCGTATCGCCGCTTTGCCAGTGTTGCATGGCCAGAAGTTCGGGAGGCGGGGCGGGGGTCTCGCCGATCTCTGCCGAGATCTCCTCGACCGCGTCAAGAGCCTGACCCGGCGTCTCGGCCAGTACCGCCGCGATGGGCTGACCCACCGCCGAGACCGTGGCATCTGCCAGAATCGGATAGGGTGTCGCATGATCGAGCGGCAGCACCGGGTTGACCTCTAGCCGGCCCAGCTCCCCAAGATCGGCGGCGGTCAACACTGTCGCGACACCGGGCATGTTCCGCGCGGCGGAGGTGTCGCAGCAAACGATCCGCCCGCGGGCATGGGGGCTGCGCAGAAACGCCAGATGCAGTGCGCCGGGCAGGCCGATATCGCCGGCATACAGGCCCTCGCCCCGCAACAATCGCGGGTCCTCGCGCCGGGGCATGGGGCGTCCGGTATATGGCGGTTTCTCGGTCAATTCGGGTCCGGTGAAAGTTTGGCTTACTGCCAACCCTGAACGCCCTTTCCACCGCAGGGCAAATCGAGAAAATGCATCCGGGTATCTGCAAACAGGATATCAAATAGCGTCGGGTATGTGAAATATCGCCATCAACGGGCCAGAGGGACAAGACATGAAGATTGCACTGATCGGCCATGGCGCCATCGCGGGACATGTGGCGGCAAATCTGCCGATCAACACACGACTGGTCGGCGCGTTATGCAGACCCGGTCGCGAAACTGCGGCGCGCGCGGCGCTTTCGGTTGGTTCTGTCCTGGCGGTCGCGGACCTGCCCGAGCGCCCCGATCTTCTGGTCGATTGCGCCGGTCACGCGGGGCTTCGTGCGTATGGCCCTTCGGCGCTCACTGCCGGGATCGAGGTTCTGTCCGTTTCGGTCGGCGCACTCGCCGATGCCGGGTTCTGTGCCGAGCTGGAGGCCGCCGCGCGGGCGGGCGGTACCCGGCTCTGTCTCGCCTCGGGCGCCATTGGCGCGCTCGATGCGCTGTCGGCGGCGGCAATGGGCCAAGGGCTGGCGGTCACCTATACCGGGCGCAAACCGCCGCAGGGCTGGCGCGGCAGCCGCGCCGAAGAGGTGCTGGATCTGGATACGCTCACCGCACCGATGACCCATTTCACCGGTACCGCGCGCGAAGCGGCGCAAGCCTACCCCAAGAACGCCAACGTGGCCGCCGCCGTGGCGCTGGCCGGAGCCGGGCTCGACGCCACGCGTGCCGAGTTGATCGCCGATCCGGGCGTCACCGCCAATATCCACGAAGTTGCCGCCGAAGGCTCATTCGGTCGTTTTCGGTTCCAGATCGAAGGTATGCCGCTGCCCGGCAATCCCAGGTCTTCGGCCCTGACCGCCCTCAGCCTGCTGGCAGCCCTGCGGCAACGGCAGGCCGCCATCCGGATATAGTTTTGACGAATATCAATCCACCGTGATATCGCAAAAACCATGAGCCGTACCCAGATCCGTATCGTCGAGCGCGTGTTGACGCGCCTGAAACTCAAACAGCTCCGGCTGCTGGTGGCAGTGGGTGAACAGCATTCCATCCTGCACGCGGCGCAGGCGTTGAACATGTCGCAGCCCGCGGCGACCAAGCTGATCAAGGATCTCGAGCTTGATTTCGACGTGCAACTCTTCGACCGCACCAACCGGGGCATGGTGCCCACCGTCTTTGGACAGGCGCTGATCCGCCACGGCAAGCTGATCCTGGCGCAGATTTCCCATGCCGCCCAGGAGCTGGATGACCTGAACGAAGGCAACGGCGGCCGCGTGGTCGTGGGCACTCTGCTGGCGGCCTCGGCCGATTTCCTGCCGCGTGTCCTGCACCGGCTGGTGGTGGAAAAGCCCGGTCTGGTCGTCAAGCTGGTCGAGGGGACGAACGAAGTGCTCATGCCTGCGCTGCGCTCTGGCGACGTGGATCTGGTGGTGGGACGGTTGCCGATGCATCGGCATCGCGCCGAGATCGAACAGGAACGGCTGTTCGACGAAGAGGTGATCTGCGTTGCCCGCGCCGATCATCCCCTGACCGGCATCGAGGCTCCGGACCTGGCGGATCTGATGCGCTTCCCCTGGATCCTGCCACCGGCGGAAACGACCCTCAGACGGCAGCTCGACCAGGTTTTTGTCGATCTCGGCGGCGGTGCGCCTGCCTATGCGGTGGAATCGGTTTCGTATCTGGCCAACCGGGGTCTTCTGGTGGGTTCCGACATGCTGGCGGTCATGCCCGCCCATGTGCCGCGCCACGACATCGGCACCGGCGCGCTTGCGCGGGTGAACTGGCAGGTACCGATCCCGATCGGCCCGGTCGGTGTCTCCATGCGCCGCTCGGCCAGCCTGTCGCCCTCGGTCGCCGGGTTTCTCGCGGCGCTGCGCCGCGAGGCGGCGGAAATCCCCGCCTGAGGCTTGCCAGCGTCGGGGGGATCGGTCACATCTGCGCCAATGATCCTGAGCATGCCATGACCGACATCCTGCTTTCCCTTTGTTCCAGCTGCGCAGGCGAGCGCGACATCGAGGCCGAGCGTGCCGCGCTGCAAGTGGCACTTGACCGGACCGGTCTGTCGGCGCGCGTGGCGCTGGCCGAACACCCCTGTTTCGGGGCCTGCGAGGCACCGGTCGCCATTGCAATGCAGGGGCAGGGCCGGGCGACTTACGTCTTCTCGGATCTCGATCCGGTGGGCGATGCCGCAGATATCGCTGCAACCTGCCGCCTGTATCTGGACAGCCCGGCGGGCTGGATCGAAGACGCCCGCGACTGCGGGCGGCTTCGGCTGTGTCTGCGCGCGCGGATTCCCGCCCTGTCCTCCTGAAAGGACGGGCAAGGCATAACAGCCTATTCGACCTCGACGATCACGCTCGCCTCGACCGGTGTGCCGTCGACCGTCAGTGTGCCATGGCTGTTGGCGTTCAGCGACACTTTCACCTCGACCTGTCCTTTGGGCAGTTCGGGAATATGCATCCATTCGCCATAAAGCCGGGCCAGTTTCACGCCATTGGCATAGACATGGGCATGACCCTCACCGGGCTGATCCGTAGCCGAGGCATTTTCCGGGGCAAAGCGAAAGTTGGTCGGCGTCACATGCAGGTTCCACCCGGCCATCGGATCCTTGAACACCTCGACCGCCAGACCGGGCGCGTCGGCGCCTGCGGGCAGGTTTACCGCGCTGCCGTGTGAATGCGCGGCAGCCTCGGAATGGCTCGCGCCATGCTGGGCCGGGTCGGCATGGTCATGACCGTCAAAACTGATGCCATAGGCGCCTGCCGTGACGAAGCCGGCACCGCCGCCAAACACCAGTCCGATGGCGAACAGGGCAAGAGAACGGGACATTTCTGTCTCCTCACAAGAAATGGGAAACCCCGCCAGCAATGCCGGCGGGGCGAAAAGGCTGTCACAAGGTTCAGGCGTGCGCTTCGGCGCGCTTGCCTTCGGTCTGCCAGAAGTATCCGGCCAAACCACCCAGCAGCACCCAGGCCGCCATGCCGACACCAAAGGCACGGGCGGCGAACAGGGCACCCAACTCGGTCGGCACCGGGCCGCTGAAGCTTTCAGGCTCGGGCGCTCCGATCAGATGTGGCGCCAGCAGCAACAGCGCGGCGGCGCCATAGGCCATCGCGTTGCCGCCAAAGGCGATCAGCCACATGGCTACACCCGTCGCGGCCACCGTTGCGGTCCACCAGATCTGGCGAACCTCGACATCGGCGGCTGCCACGCCGGGAACCTCGGGCGCCAGAGACAGGCCGGGGGCGAAGTGAAAGGTGATGAACCCCGCCAATCCCCAGAGCAGGCCGGCGCGCGCGGTCACAGCGTGCCCCATCTTATCGGCCGTCGACATCAACGCCACCATGACCAGCGCATAGCCGGTATAGGTGAACATTGTGAACACGACGCTCAAACCATCCCGCATCGGGTCTGCGAAGAGACCGGGCAGTTCGGGACGGGCGCTCACCGCCTCGGCGCCGAAATGCACCAACTCGCCGGATTCATACAGTTCGGCATGCAGCAACACGGGCTGCACGAACACAAACTGCAGCAGGGCGGCAATCAGCCCTGCTGCAGCGCCAGCGAACAACGCGCTGGTCAGAATGCGACTGAACATGGTTCAGTGGCAGGGAAAGCCGGTTGCGTGGCGCACGTCGTGGGCGGCGTCATGCAGTGCGGATGCCTGCACATGGCCAGCCAGAGTGATGATGCCCAGGCCCAGGATCACGGCGAACAGGGCCGGAAGGATCGCGGAACCGGTGGCCGATGCCTTGAGAGTTTTGGTCGTCATGTCTATTCCTCCTTGCCGCCGCACCCGACGGCCGGTGTTTCATTGCCTGTCTGGCAGGTCTCCTGGCTTGCGGGTCAGTGCCTCTGTTCGCCTTCCCCCCGGGGCGAACCCGGGAGTGGCTGGTTGAACAGAGGCTCACCGCTTACAGTCGCGGGGGCGGCTTTGGCCTGAACCGACGGGCGGTCGCACCAAATTCCCTCTTAGCATCCGGATTGCTCCGGCAGGACCAGACCCCTCCATTTAGCCGCGAACGCGCGTCCGGCGCAATCGTCATTTGCGACCTTTCGGGTCAGTTTCCGCGCTTTTTCAAAAGATAGATATCCATGATCCAGCCATGATCGGTCCGCGCGCGGGCGCGGGTTTCGACGATCTGGTCTGCCACCTCGGCCAGCGGTCCGGCCACCAGAATCTGTTCCTCCATACCCACATAGGCGCCCCACCAGATGTGATAATCGGGCATAATCAGCGCCTGGAACGAGCATTCCCCGTCCAGCATCACGGCAGCGGTATCCACGGCGGGCGGCCAGCCTTCGTCCCGAAGGCGCCGCCCGGTGGTGACAAGAAACGGCGCGCCCAACTCGTTGATCGGAATGCCATGTGCCGCCGTCAGCGCCTGTAGCGCGGTGATGCCCGGAATCACCCGCACCTTGGGCTGTGGGTCGAGCCGCGCCGCGATTCGCAGCGAGCTGTCATAGAGCGATGGGTCGCCCCAGATCAGCAGCGCCACCCGGGCCGCGCCGGGGTTTTCCTCCATCGCCGCCTGCCAGCGGAGCGCAATGGCATCGTGCCAGTCGTCGACCCCCTTGAGGTATCCATCCTCGGCCCGGCGCGCGGGGATGTCGAAATAGGCGATTTGCGGCGGCGTGTCGGTCGCCTCGGCGATGATACGCTCACGCAGCCCCGCCAGATCGGATTTGCCTGCCCCCTTGCGCGGGATCAGGATCAGATCGGCGGCGCGAATGGCGGCGATGCCTTCGCGCGTGATATGGTCAGGATTGCCGGTGCCGATTCCGATCAGGAGCAATTCAGTCATCGCCGAACTCTGCCAGCGGACCATAAAGGATCAGGGCGGGTGCGGTGCCCACCTCCTTCGCCAGCTGTTTGGACAGTTCACCCATGGTGGCGCGGGTCAGGCGCTGTTCGGGGGTCGAGACGCTTTCGGCCATCAGCGCCGGTGTCGACCGCGGCAGCCCATTCGCCTCGAGCGCGTCCAGCAGCAGTGGAAAGGTGCGCTTGCCCATGAACACGACCGTGGTGGCCTGCGGATCGGCCAGCGCGGGCAGATTCAGGTCGGGGGGCAATTGGCCGCTGACGTCATGGCCGGTGACAAATTGCACCCGCCGCGCGGTCAGCCTGCGGGTCAGCGGGATGCCCGCCGCTGCTGCCGCCGCTACTGCCGAGGGGATGCCGGGGATGATCTCGTAGCCAATCCCGGCCACGCGCAGGGCGACCAGTTCCTCCTCCAGCCGGCCAAACAGGCCGCCATCGCCGGATTTCAACCGCACGACCCGCGCGCCGGTCTGGGCGTAATCGACCAACAAACGGCTGACGTGGTCCTGCTTGGGAGAAGGGCGGCCCGCCCGCTTGCCCACACCCACGAGGTCGGCATCAGGACGAACATGCGTCAGGATCGGGCCGCTCGACAGATCGTCGAACAGCACTGCATCTGCCTTGCCCAGCCGGTCCACCGCCTTGAGCGTCAACAGTTCCGGGTCGCCCGGCCCCGAACCGACAAAAGAGACAAAGCCGCTCATGATCCCGCCTCCGCGATCAGGTGAAAGAATGTGCCGGTCACATGTCCGCGCAGCGATCCAGTCTGCGGTCCCTCGATACCCTCGGCGTCGAACACCCGCGCCAACGGCGCGTCGGGCTGTTCCAGGATCGAGGAATAATGGAATTCGTGCCCACGCAGGGTGGCGCCGGTGCCATAACCGGGCAGGGGCGCCAGCAGTTCGGCCCGGCGATAGCCCAGGTTGAACTTGCGCTTTTCATAGGATGTGACCAGGCCCAAGAGGCCCGCCATCCGGTGGCGGGTGCCGTCCTTGTCGATCAACGCCTCGCCCAACGCCATATAGCCCCCGCATTCGCCGTGGACGGGCCGGGTCGCGGCATGCCGTCTCAGCCCCGCGCGAAAGGTATCGGCGGCGGCCAGCGTGCCCGCATGCAGTTCCGGATATCCGCCGGGCAACCAGACCAGGTCGGCATCCGGCGCGGGTGCCTCGTCGGCCAGCGGCGAAAACGGCAGGATCTCGGCCCCGCCCGCGCGCCAGCCTTCCAAGAGATGCGGATAGGTAAAGGAAAATGCCGCATCCCGCGCCAGCGCGATACGCTGCGCCGGGGGGGGCGGCAGCGCGGCCGACGATGGCCCCTGCAGGCGTGAGGAGGCCGCCGCCCCCTTGATCGCGTCCAGATCCACATGTTCGCGCAGGAATGCGGCATAGCCCGCGATGGCCGCCTCCAGGTCGGGGTGTTCCACCGCCTGAATGAGGCCCAGATGCCGCTCGGGCAGGGTCAGATCGCCACGCCGGGGCAGCACGCCCAGCACCGGCAGGCCCGCGCGCTCCATCCCCAGCCGCGTCAGCCGTTCGTGCCGGGGGCTGGCGCAGCGGTTCAGGATGACCCCGGCAAAGGGCAGGTCGGGATTGTACATCCGGAACCCCAGCGCCGTGGCCGCCGCCGATTGCGCCTGTCCGCCCACATCGAGGACCAGCACCACCGGCCAGCCCATGCGTAGCGCGGTCTCGGCGCTCGACCCGTGGCCAGTCTCACCCGGTTTCGCCACCCCGTCAAACAGACCCATCGACCCTTCGGCCACCACGATATCGGCGCCCGACGCCTGCGCGGCCACAGCATCCAGCAGACCCTTGCCCATCGCCCAGCTGTCGAGGTTGAACGAGGCCCGCCCCGCGGCCGCCAGATGAAAGGCCGGGTCGATATAATCGGGCCCGCTCTTGAAGGGTTGCACGGTCAAACCGTCCTCGGCCAGCGCGCGCAACAACCCCAGCATCACCGTGGTCTTGCCGGTGCCAGAGGCCGGGGCCGAGATCATCAGGCCGGGAGGGTTAGTCATCGCCATGGCTCCAGCTCGACCAGGGGCTGTCGGCACTTTGCGGCCGGTAACGGCGGTCGTATTCCCGTGAATACAGGCAGCTTTCGTCGAATCCCTCGCCCTTCAGCACCGGTCCCACCAGAATCAGCGCGGTACGCGAGATGCTTTCGTCCAGCGCCTCTTTCAGCGTCTCAAGCGTGGCGCGGATGATCCGCTCGTCTGGCCAGCTGGCGCGATAGACCACCGCCACCGGGCAATCGGCGCCGTAATGCGGGGTCAGATCGGCGATCACCTTGTCCAGATTGCCGATCGACAGGTGAATGGCCAGAGTGGCGCCGGTGCGGGCGAAGTTTTCCAGGCTCTCGCCCTCGGGCATGGACGAGGCGCGCCCGGGCGTGCGGGTCAGCACCACCGATTGCCCCAGCCCCGGCAGGGTCAGCTCGGTCCCCAGCGCGGCGGCGGCGGCGGCAAAGGAGGGCACGCCGGGCGTCACGCTGACCGGGATGCCCATCTGTTTCAGCCGCCGGATCTGCTCGCCCATCGCCGACCAGACCGACAGGTCGCCCGAATGCAGCCGCGCCACATCATGGCCCGCCTTATGTGCGGCCTCGATCTCGGTCATGATCTGATCCAGATCCATCGGCGCGGTGTTGACGATCCTTGCGCCCTCGGGGCAATGGCTCAGGATTTCCTCGGGTACCAGCGACCCGGCATAAAGGCAGACCGGGCAAGAGGCGATGATATCGCGGCCGCGCAGGGTGAGCAGGTCGGCAGCGCCAGGTCCAGCGCCGATGAAATGAACGGTCATGTCTTGTCTCCGATGGCGAGGGCGCAGGTGGCGCGCCGGTCGTCCGATATCTGTCTGGGGGTGATCAGCCGCGCGCCTGGCCCGGCGGCGACCAGCGCCGCGGCCTCGGCCACGCTGCCGGTGCCATAGCTGGCGCGGCTTTGCGGCGAGCAGGTGAGGGTGCGCTGCCCGGCAAGCTCGCTCGCCGGAATCAGGTGCAAGGGCAGCGCCAGCTCTGCCGCTAGTGCCTCCAGCGCCGGGTGCCCGGCCTTGTCGGCGACGGTGGCGAGCGCGGTCACCGCCTGTCCGGTGGCGGCCCTGTCATAGGCCGCGCGCAGGCTGGTCGCCTCTGCCGTGGTGGTAAAGCCCAGTCCCGCGACGATCATAGCGTCACGCTCCACTGCACCACCGGATAGGCCGATTTCCAGCCCCGGCGCGGGCCCAGAGGGGTGGCTTGCGCCAGTTCGATCCGCAGCAGATCGCCACCCTTGTCGGCCTGCCATTGGGCCAACAAAGCCTCGCTTTCCAGCGTCACCGCATTGGCGACAAGCCGGGTGCCGGCGGGCAGTTCGGCAAAGAGCCATTCCAGCAGCGCCGTGCTGAGACCGCCGCCGATGAACACGGCATCGGGTCGGTTGAGGCTGCCCAGAACCTCGGGCGCGCTGCCCTCGACCACGCGCAGGTGGTCCTGCCCCAAGGCGTCGGCATTGGCGCGGATGCGCGCGGCTCGGTCGGCGCGGGGTTCGATGGTGGTGGCGCTCAGCGTCGGATCGCACATCAGCCATTCGATCCCGATCGAGCCGGTGCCGCCGCCGACATCCCACAGATGTTCGCCCCGCTGCGGCGCCAGCGCCGAAAGCGTCAGCGCACGCACCGGGCGCTTGGTGATCTGCCCGTCGGTCTCGAAGATCGCATCGGGCCTGCCGCTTGCCTTGGGGATCGCCCGACCTTGGCCCGCCACTTCGACCCCGACACAGACGGGGTGGGTGAAATCGCCCGCTTGCGCCTCGGCCAGCGACAGGGTTTGCAGGCGCTCGCGCGGCCCCCCCAGCGCCTCCATCACGTGCAGGCGGCTGGCGGCAAAGCCGGTCTGATTCAGATAGCAAGCCAGCTCGGCCACCGCCGCACCGTCGCGCAGCAGGATCAGCGCGCGCAGGCCGGATGCCAGACAGGGCCGCAGCCGCGTCAGGGGCGCGGCATGCAGGCCAAGTGTCAGGGTCTTTTCCAGCGACCAACCCAGCCGTGCCGCTGCCAGCGAAAAGGTCGAGACCCCCGGCAGCGCGCGCCATTCGCCCGCATCGAAATGCCGGGCAATGACCGCGCCCGCGCCAAACCAGAACGGATCGCCCGAGGCGAGCACCGTCACGCGGCGCCCGCGCAGCCCGGAGAGAATCTCCAAGCCGTCGGAATAGGGGACTGGCCATTCGATCCGCTCCTGCGGCCCTCCGGGCAGCAGCGACAGGTGCCGGGGCGGCGCCATGATCACCTCGGCCGCGTCCAGGGCTTGACGGCTTGCGGGCGGCAGGCCATCCAGTCCATCCTCGCCCATGCCGATCACGCTCAGCCACGGAGTATCAGACATGTCCCACCTCCTGATCCTGGGCGGTACCACCGAAGCCAACGCATTGGCGCGCGCCGTGGCCGAAACCGGGCTGCGCGCCACGTATTCCTATGCGGGCCGGGTCGAGGCGCCGCGCGACCAGCCGATCCCGATGCGGGTCGGCGGCTTTGGCGGCGTGACCGGTCTGGTGGATTACATTCACAGTAACAACGTCACGCATCTTGTTAATGCAACACATCCTTTTGCCGCACAGATGAGCGCCAATGCCTGCGCTGCCTGCGCTAAAACGGGTGTGCCGCTGGCCGCGCTGACGCGGCCCGCCTGGCAGCCCGTCGATGGAGACAACTGGCGCCACGTTCCGGATATCGCCGCCGCTGTGGCCGCGCTGGAAGGCGCATCGCAACGTGTCTTCCTTGCGGTGGGCCGGATGCATCTGGACGACTTTGCGGCCCAGCCGCAGCACGACTATCTCTTGCGCCTTGTCGATGCGCCCACCGATCCGCTGCCCTTGCCCAAGGCGCAGGTTGTGGTGTCGCGGGGACCCTTCACAAAAGAGAGGGACAAGGCCCTGATGGAACAGCATAAAACGCAGCTTGTGGTCAGCAAAAACGCCGGCGGTACCGGGGCGCGGGCCAAGCTGGACGCGGCGCACGACCTGGGTCTGCCGGTGCTGATGATCGACCGCCCCGTTCTGCCGCCCCGGACCGAGCTTGCCACCCCCGCCGATGTGCTGCGCTGGCTGCGTCATTCCGGCGTGAACCTCGGCGTGTAAACTATTGGGGTGCCATCTCTTTCGATGATACGGGTGCGGGACGAGCCAACCAGAACCACGGTCTGCATATCAGCCATATCGGGTGTCGCGTCGGCCAGTTGCGCGATGCGCAGCGCCTCGTCCGGGCGCGACACCGCGCGGGCAAACAGGATCAACCGCTCGGGCTCGCATTCCTCACGCAGGATTTGCAACGTCTTTTCAAACCCTTCGGGCCGAGACTTCGAGCGCGGATTGTAGAAGGCCATGGCGAAATCCGCCTGTGCCGCCAGCCGCAGCCGCCGTTCGATCAACGGCCAGGGTTTCAGGTTGTCACTGAGATTGATGCAACAGAAGTCATGGCCCAGCGGCGCGCCCGCCCGTGCGGCGGCAGCCAGCATTGCAGTGATCCCCGGCAGTACCTGAATGTCCAGATCGCGCCAAGACTTCGGCCCGGCCTCGACCGCCTCGAACACTGCCGAGGCCATGGCAAAAACGCCGGGATCGCCCGACGAGACCACGACTACCCGACGTCCCTCGGCGGCCATTTCCAGCGCGTGGCACGACCGGTCGATCTCGACCCGGTTGTCGCTGGCATGCAGCGTCAGGCCGGGCCGCTCGGCCACCCGGGCGACATAGGGGATGTAGCCTACCACATCTGTCGCCTCGGCCAGCACCGCCATCACTTCGGGGGTGACCAGCGCCTCCGAACCCGGGCCAAGGCCTGCGATCCGCAGCCAGCCGCTCATGGCCGCCGCCCCTGTCCATGCACGAGGATGATCGAGAAATAGGGGGTTACATCGGAATGGTTCTCGCTCAGCTTCGACACCCGCTGGTTGGCCATCTGAGCATATTCGACGATCCAGGCCCGCTCATACAGGCCCGCAGTCTTCAGCGCCCGTACCACCTTGTCGAAATTGCGCCCCAGCTTCATCACCACCAGAGCGTCGGTATCGGCCATGCGGCGCGCCAGCACATCCTCGGGCAGGGTGCCGGTCAGAACCGTCAGGATGTCGTCGCCCCAGGTGATCGGGTCGCCGGTGGCCGACCAGGCCCCCGACATGCCGGTGATCGCGGGCACCACCTCGACCGGGGCCAGTCCGCGCAGACGGGTATAGAGATGCATGAACGAGCCGTAGAAGAACGGATCGCCTTCGCACAGCACCACCACGTCCTCGCCCGCCTGAGACAGCGCGTGCAGATGCGCGGCGGCCGCCTCATAGAATTCGGCCAGCAGGGCGTTGTATTGCGGATCGGTCACCGGGATCTCGGTCGTCACCGGGTATTCCATCGGAAACTCGACCGCGCCCTCGGGGATCATCCCGTTGACGATCTTGCGCGCCTGACCGCTGCGGCCGGGCTTGCGGAAATAGGCCACATGGCGGGCGCCGCGCAGCAGGCGGTCGGCCTTGACGCTCATCAGGTCAGGATCGCCGGGGCCAAGGCCCAGACCGTATATGGTGCCCATGCTCATTCCGCCCGGCTCGCGATGGCGTTGATCGCCGCGACGGTGATGGCACTGCCGCCCAGGCGGCCCTTGACGATGCAGCAGGGCACCGGCTTTGCCTCCCACAGGGCGTCTTTCGACTCGACCGCGCCGACAAAGCCCACCGGGCAGCCGATGATCGCGGCGGGGCGTGGGCAGTCGGGGTCCTCCAGCATGTTCAACAGGTGAAACAGGGCGGTGGGCGCATTGCCGATCGCCACCACCGCGCCCGCCAGATGCGGCCGCCACAGTTCCAGCGCGGCGGCCGAGCGGGTATTGCCCATTTCGGCGGCCAGAGGGCGCACGCGTTCGTCATGCAGGGTACAGATCACCTGATTGTCTGCGGGCAGGCGGAACCGGGTCACGCCCTCGCTGACCATGCGCGCGTCACACAGGATCGGCGCGCCCGCCTCCAGAGCGGTGCGTGCGGCGGCGACGAAGCCGGGTGAGAAATGAACGAACGCCTCCAGCCCGACCATGCCGGCGGCATGGATCATCCGCACCGCGACCTGCTCCTCGTCCGCGTCAAAGCGGGCCAGATCGGCCTCGGCCCGGATGGTGGCAAAGGACTGTTTATAGATCGCCGCGCCATCGGTTTCGTATTCATAGGGCATCAGGTCAGGTCCATCGTCTTCAGTGTTTCGGGTGTCAGGCCGCGCTGGCAGGGCTCATCCCCCGCGCGGCCCTGTTTTACAAGGTCAAATCGCCCGCCATTCCCGACCAGCGTGATATCGGCGGCTCCCATTCGGGCGCAGCCCTTGGCGCAGCCAGAGATATGCAGGCTGCCACTCACGCGCCCGGCCAGAACGCGGGCCAGATCGCGGGTTTCGGCCTGGGCCTGCGGGCAATAGGGCGCACCGGGGCAGGCATCGGTGGTCAACAGCGGATCGCTGGCGTGGGTGACGAAATCGGGGGCAGGGACGGCCCGCGCGCCTTCCAGTAGGATCAGCCGCCAGGGCGTGACCCGCAAGCGGGTGGCGCCGCTGTCGCGCAGCAGAGCCGCCAGTGCCTGTGCGGGCAATTGCCCAAAAGCCGCGCCGTAGAGCGGGCCAAGCGCGGTCTCGCCGGGCGCAAGCGGTTCAGCAACCCGCACCGGTTCCACACCCTGCCAAATCGCGGGCAGGGGCACGGCCTGCACGAGCCGCGCCATGCGGCGGGTATCGGGGTCAAATCGGTCGGCAAACCAGCGCGCCAGTTCGATCAGGCGGTCGATCGCCTCGCCCTCGGTCACTTCGCGTCCCGCGGCCTTACCATCGGCGCGCAGGATCAGGCCGTCCATGCTCCGCTCCAGCCGGATATCCGCCGAATCCGTGCTCAGCAGACGGCCCGCCCCGGTGTCGATGGCAAAGCCGAACTTTGCGGGCAGTGCTGGCAATTCGTCCAGTCGCGCGGTCAGTTCGCATCCCAGTCGGTCGGTCATGTCACCGTCGCGGTAGAGCGGCGAGAACAGGATATTGCGCCGCACCTCAATCCCCGGTTCAGCGTCCAAGAGATCGAGCGCCGCCAGTTCCGCCAACAGCGGCTGATGATCCGCCTCAGTCACCCCGCGCAGTTGCAGGTTGGCACGATTGGTCAGGTCGATAGTGCCATTGCCGAACCGGTCTGCCAGCGCGCACAGCCCCAGCGCCTGCGTTACTCGCAGCCGGGCCAGACGCGGGCGCACCCGCACCACCAGCCCGTCACCCGACATCATCGGGCGATGCGCGCCGGGGCACCAGCCCTGAACGATGGGTGCCGTCATGTCAGACCCTCCAGATCGGCCCGGATCGAGTTGCGCCGGGTCTGCCACAGCCCCGCCTCGTACAGCGCGCGGAACCGGTCCAGCATGGCCTGATAGGCCTGCGGGTTGGCCTCTTGCAGGAACGCGGCGACCTCTGCGTCGCCCAAAGTGGCATCGTGGTAGAGGTCAAAGAGATGCGGCGCCACGCTGTCGGCCAGATGCGCGAACGAGGCCATGTGATCGAGCGTCGCCGCAATCTCGGCCGCGCCCCGGAACCCGTGCCGCATCATCCCTGCGATCCAGCCGGGATGGGCCGCGCGGGCGCGCACGACGCGGGCGATTTCCTCGGGCAGGGTGCGGGCGCGCGGGATGTCGGGATTGGTGTTGTCCAGATGATAGAGCTGCGCTTTGCCCCCGGTCACGCGCTTGGCGGCGGCAAAGCCTGCCTCATGCGTGGCATAGTCAGCCGCCAGCAGCAGATCGGTCTCGGCCAGATCCTGCAAATGCACGAACCCGTCGGCATTGGCGACCCGGTCGCGGATGCCTTCGGCATCGCGGGCGATGTTCTCGCCTTCGAGCGCAAAGGAACTGGCGGCCAACCAGGCCTCTCCCGCCTGGTGCCGGGCCTCGTCGGTATAGGTCTCGGGCAGGTGCCCCATGCCCAGCCCATAGCTGCCCGGCGCCGGGCCATAGACGCGCGCGGCGGGCGCGTGCCCGGCATAGGGGTTCCAGTCGGGCGCCTCGTCACGCGCGCTGAGCGCGCGCACCGCCTGACCGAAGAGTGCCGAAAGGGTCGGGAACACATCGCGGAACAGGCCCGAGACACGCAGCGTGACGTCCAGCCGGGGTCGGTCCAGATCGGTGATCGGCAGAACCTCGATGCCCGAAACCCGTTCCGAGCCCTTATCCCACACCGGTTTCACGCCCAGCAGATGCAGCGCCATGGCGAACTCCTCGCCCGCCGTGCGCATGGTGGCCGAGCCCCAGAGATCGACAATCAGCCCCTTGGGGTAATCGCCCTCTTCCTGCAAATGCCGGCGCACCAGCTCCTCGGCCAGTTTCACCCCCTGCGCATAGGCCGCGCGCGTCGGGACCGACCGGGGATCCGTGGTATAGAGGTTGCGCCCGGTGGGCAGCACATCGGTGCGCCCCCGATAGGGCGAGCCGGACGGCCCCGCCGCGATCCGCTTGCCCGCCAGCGCGTCGATCAGCGCGCGCGCTTCGCCCTGAGCTGAAGGGGCCGGATCAAACGCGCCGGTAACCTCGGGCAGGCGGCCATAGACATGCAATCCGTCGCCATACTGGCTTTCCTTCACATCGCAGACAAAGCGGTCGATGCGGGTGATCGCCTCGGCGGTCGAGGTCGCGCGGTCCAGGCCCAGATCCTCCTCGAGCCCCAGCGCCTGTGCCTCGGCCCGGATATCTCCCTGCAAGCGGTCACGGCGCTTGGGGTCCAGCCCGTCGGCATTGGAAAACTCGTCCAGCAGTGCCTCGAGTTGCACCATCCGGTCCGGCGTGCCGCTGACGCGCAGGGCCGGGGGGATATGGCCCAGCGTCACCGCGCCGATGCGGCGCTTGGCCTGCGCGGCCTCGCCCGGATCGTTGACGATGAAGGGATAGATCACCGGCAGATCGCCGATCAGAACCTCGGGCCAGCATTGCCCTGACAGCGCCACCGCCTTGCCCGGCAGCCATTCCAGCGTGCCATGGGCGCCGATATGGATCAGCGCGTCGGCCCCCAGCGCCTGCCGCAGCCAGAGGTAAAAGGCGACATAGCTGTGGCGTGGAGTACGGGAGAGGTCGTGATAGTCGTCGTCGCGCGCCTCGGGCGTGCCCCGTTCCGGTTGCAGGGCGATCAATGCCTTGCCACGCCGGATGGCGCGAAACTGCAAATTGCCTTGCGAAAATGCCGGATCACTCTCGGGTTCACCCCAGACATCTTGCAGATTTTGGCGCAATTGTGGCGGAATGCTGGCCAAAGCTTTGCGGTATTCACTGATTGGCCACGAAATCGACACAATTTGCAAGTCTTCCGCAATTGGCCGCCCCGATGCGATGTCATAGTCTTCATCCTGCAAATCGCTCAGGATCGCCTCGGCCGAGGCCAGCGCGTCCAGACCCACCGCATGGGCCATCTGCCAGTCCTTGCCGGGATAGGTGGACAGAACCAGCGCCAGCACCCGCTCGGCGGCGGGTTTCGCGGCCAGCCGCAGCCAGCTCGACACCCGGTTCACCACCGCCTCGATCCGGTCTGGCTCGGGGCGGTGCGCAAAACGGGAATATTCCAGCGCCGGGTCGCGTTTGCCCGGCTCCTTGAACGAGATCAGGCCTGCGTCGATGCGCCCGTCGACCTCGGGCAGCACCACATGCATGGCCAGATCGGCGGGCGACAGGCCACGTTCGGCCTCGGCCCAGGCCCTGCGGCGCGAGGTGGCCAGCGCCACCTGGAACACTGGTACACCGGCGGCATCAAGCGGCGAGGCGCCATTGGCACCCTTGCCGGAGAAAGAGGTGGCGTTGACGATGGCCGCCGGGGCCAGCCCCGACATCTGCCCGGCAATCCAGTCGGCGGCGGCGGGCGCCTTCAGCGAGGGCGCGAACATGCCCATCGCCTGAAATCCGCGCGACCGAAAGGCCCGGATCAGCGCCGCGACCGAGGCCGTGTCGGCCGAAGTCAGATAGGCCCGGTAAAAGGTCACCAGAATGCGCGGGGCGTCGCCCTCGAACACGGTCTCGGGCGCGATCACGCCGCGCTCGGGGCACCAGAAGCCGCATTCCGGCAGTATCTTTGATCCGATCACCGGCCCGGCATAAAGCCCGGTCGCCAGCGCCATCTGCGCCAGTGCGGCCTGTGCCGCCACCTCGCCGCCGGTATCGCAGAGATGTTGCAGCCGCCGCAGGGTGGACACAGGCAGGGTTGAATAGGCGTCAAGGCGCGTATCCTCGCGCCCATCCGCCGGCAGAACCGCCAGCGCCAGCCCCTTTTCCTGCGCCAGCGCCAGCACCTGTTGCAACCCATAGGCCCAGTAGGGCACCCCGCCGATCAGCCGGATCAGAATGCCCTTGGCCCCTGACAGGGTATTCTCGACATAGGTATCGACGGACAGGGGATGTTTCAGCGCCGTCAGGTTGGCCAGACGTAGGGTGGGCATTCTGCCCACCGCCCCGCCGCCGCGATGCCAGCCCGCCGCAAAAGCCCCCAGGTCACTGTCCGAGAACGACAACACCACCAGATCGGCCGGGCTTTGGCCCAGGTCGGTCGGGGTCTCGGTCTCTTCCAGCCCGTGGCTTTCGCGGAAAACGACATGCATGGCGGGTGCTTACTCCGCAGGCTCGGAAACGCCGGTCAGGATGGCACGGATCGCGGCCTCGTCGATGTCGTGGTGCTCGGCGATCACCACCATGCGCGAGCGGCGCTCCTCGCCCGGCTGCCAAGGGCGGTCATATTGGTGACGCACCCGTGCGCCTACCGCCTGCACCAAGAGGCGCATGGGCTTGCCCGCAACGGCGGCATAGCCCTTGACCCGCAGGATGTTCAGCTCGTTGGCCAGCCGCTCGATCCGCGCGACCAGTTCGGCCGGGTCGGATTGCTCGGGCAGTTCCACCACGATGCTTTCGAAATCGTCATGCTCGTGGTCGTCATGGCCGTCATGATGGCTGGGACGGGCGTCCATGTCGTCCTCGGCGGCGGCGCCAAGGCCCAGGATGACGCGCACATCCACGGCGCCCTCTGCCACTTCGACCACCGGCAGCGGGCGGGGGGCCTCGGCCGCGATCACCTCGCGCGCGCGGGCCACGCCCTCGGGGCCTGCCAGATCGGGTTTGGTCAGCAGGATGATGTCGGCACAGCTGATCTGATCCTCGAACACCTCGGACAGAGGCGTTTCATGGTCGATGGACTCGTCTGCCATCCGCTGGGCATCCACCGCTGCCACGTCGGGTGCGAAACGGCCTGCCGCCACCGCCTCGGCATCGGCCAGCGCGATCACGCCATCCACGGTGATCTTGGACCGGATATCGGGCCAGTCGAACGCCTTCAAGAGCGGCTTCGGCAGCGCCAGGCCCGAGGTTTCGATCAGGATGTGATCGGGGCGCGGCTCCAGCGCCATCAGCGCCTCGATGGTGGGGATGAAATCATCGGCCACGGTGCAGCAGATGCAGCCATTCGCCAGTTCCATGATGTTTTCCGCGGGGCATTCCGGGATGGCGCAGCTTTTCAGGATCTCGCCATCGACACCCACATCGCCAAATTCGTTGACCACCACGGCCAGCCGCTTGCCCTGCGGGTTCTGCATCAGGTGGCGGATCAGCGTGGTCTTGCCCGAGCCGAGAAAGCCGGTGATCACGGTAACGGGAAGTTTTTCAAGGGTGCTCATGGCTCAGGCTCCGATCGGGGGGATGCGCGCGGCGCAGTTCTTGCGGAAATGGACGGGACGCTCGCGCCAGGGGACCAGCCCGTCTGCGGTGGCGAGGTATTTGGTGACGCCCTCGACGATTGTGGCGATATCATCGGTCTCATCAAGGTTCTCATAGACAAAGGTCCAGCGCGCCGGACCGCCGCGCAGCACGATGGAACAGCCCTGATCGCAATTGGACAGACATTCGACCGGTTTAAGAATGACCCCTTCGGGCAACTCGGCCGCGCTCAGCGCGCGGTGCAGCAGGGCGCCGGGGCGCTGGGCATCGTCCTCGACCGGCAATCCGCGGCGGCAGGTGGTACAGACCAGCAGTTCGACTGGTGCAGCTTCGCTCATGTCTCTCATCCCCCCTCGTCAGGTGCGGGGGACGGGGTTTGCGCGGGCCACGCTCTCGGACATGGACCCGACACCGGAACACCCCGTCCGGTCTTGTCTTCGGGTGTTGGCAGGTCTCCCGGCTTGCGGATGTCAGGGTCTTGCCCTGTCGGGCGTCCCGCCTTCCCGGCCTTTCGGCCAGTGGCTTGGGCACCCTCTCCGGTCACGGTCGCGGGGGCGGCTGCGCTTGACGCCCGGCCTCTTGGCCGGTCCGCTGGCACATTCCCTTTTCATCCGGTTTCCCGGACACCAACAGCAGGCACATGCGGCAAGCGCGGGGGACTTGTCAAGCACGCCGGACCGGGGGACACAGGGCTTTGCTGAAAAGCGACCGCTGGGGATCACCCAGCGGCATCCGCCCCGGCCCGCGTCCGCAGCCACGATAGAAAGAGCTGCGCCCGCGCCGGGGAGGCGGCCGCCCGTGGCGGCCGGATCAAGTAATGCGACTGGGAAAAGGGAATCGGTTCGCCCGCCAGGCGCAACGGCATGCCCTGCGAGATGGCATTGCGGGCAAAGCGGGTCAGGATGGTGGCATAGCCCGCCCCGGCGAGCACCAACTGGATGGCCGAGACCGTGGTATCCACAGAAAACAGCGCCGCACGCTCCGCCGGTGGCAGCCCCTGCGCCTCGAACCAGCGCGCCCAGTTGTCCTCGTACCCTAAGATATGGATCTGCGGTGCGGCGCGCAGCGCCTCGGGCGACAGGTGCGGCCCGTCGGCGCGGCCGATCGGCACGATGGTCTCGTCGCACAACTTTTCGGCCAGCAGTCCGGGCCAGTCGCCGTGACCCAGGCGGATGTCCAGATCGACATCCTCGTTTTCGGGTCCGTCGCCCCAGATGTTCGACACCAGCCGCACCGGGATATCCGGATAGGCCGCCGCAAACGCGGGCAATTCCGTGGCAATCCAGTAGGTCGCGGTTGAGATCGGCGCGCGAATCCGCAGGGTCTGACGGGTCGCAGGCCCGAACAGGCTGTTGGTGGACAGGGCGATATCGGCCAGCGCCCGGCGTACGGTCAGCGCATAGGATTGCCCCAGCTCGGTCAGCCCCAGCCGCCGGGCCGCGCGCGAGAACAGTCGCTCGCCCAGGTCGGCCTCGAGCGAGCGGATATGCAGCGACACTGCGGTCTGGGTCAGCCCAAGCTCTCGCGCGGCTTCGGTGAAATTGAGATACCTGGCGGCGGCCTCGAATGTCCGCAGCCAGGTCGGATTAGGCAGCCTGTCCAAATAGGTTCCTCCACTGTCCCTTCGCGCGCCGCCCAGAAAATTTCAAATTTTCTGGACCAAAATTCTGTTCAGAATTTTGTCAGTTTCCGAGGTCAGGTCAATTATCGCAAAAATATTTTTGGTATTTTCCCCGTTATTATTCGTTTCTGTTGGTGTCTCTCTCAGCAGATACTGCGCCCGAAACAAATCATCCGGGGTGTTCCCCGTTGGGAGGACAATATGAAAGTAGGGTTCATCGGACTGGGCAATGTGGGTGGCAAGCTCTCGGGCTCGCTCCTGCGCAATGGCGTCGATCTGACGGTGCATGATCTAAATTCCGACCTCGTCGCGGGGTTCGTGTCCCGTGGCGCCCAGGCCGCCCAAGGTCCGGCGCAGATGATGCGCGATTGCGACGTGGTGATCACCTGCCTGCCGTCGCCCGCCGCCAGTGCTGCGGTGATGCAAGAGATGCTGCCCGAGGTGAAGGACGGCAAGATCTGGCTCGAGATGTCGACCACCGACGAGGCCGAGGTGAAGCGTCTCGGTGCGCAGGTGATCGAACGGGGCGGCGCCGCCGTCGACTGCCCGGTTTCGGGGGGGTGCCACCGGGCCGATACCGGCAATATCTCGATCTTTGCGGGCTGCGACCGCGCCACCTTTGAACGCATCCTGCCCTTCCTCACCATCATGGGCCGCCGCATCCTGCACACCGGCCCGCTTGGCTCTGCCTCGGTGCTCAAGGTGATGACCAATTACCTCGCGACCG
Organism: Ruegeria sp. PrR005; assembly: GCF_010500245.1. Lineage (GTDB taxonomy): Bacteria > Pseudomonadota > Alphaproteobacteria > Rhodobacterales > Rhodobacteraceae > Ruegeria_B > Ruegeria_B marisflavi. The sequence goes on along the minus strand of NZ_JAAGOX010000043.1, from coordinate 204,598 downwards.
CCAACCTGCTGACCTGCTGCGAGGCGCTTGTGACGATGAAGGCCGCAGGAATGGACATGAACACCACCTATGAGGCGATCAAGATCAGTTCCGGTACCTCCTTCGTGCATGAAACCGAAAGCCAGGTGATCCTGAACGGCAGCCGCGACATCAATTTCACCATGGATCTGGTGAAAAAGGATATCGGACTGTTCCAGACCATCGCCGATCGCGCTGGCGTGCCGCTGGAAATCTCGCCGCTGATGATCGAGATCTTCAACGACGGCATCCGCCGCTATGGCGAGCGGGCGCAGTCCGACGATATCATCCGCCGCCTCGAAGAGGCGACCGGCCTGTCGATCCTGGCCCCCGGCTTCCCGGCCGAGATGGTCGATGACGAACCGGAGGAACCCGGTTACGAGGTCGTGCCGCAAGGCGCCGAATTGCGCGCCGCCGAGTAACGGCGGCACCCGGACAAGGTCGCGCCGCCCGCATGTTGATCGGGCGGCGCCAACCACGACGCGTCATTGATTGACGGATCAATATAAAAAACCTAGCCTTTCCCCAGACGTCGGTCGCGGGGCAAGGGAGGGTGCATGCCGAAAACTGGAATGGAGCCGATCCGGCGCGACGCCATCGTCAAGGCGACGATCGCCGAGCTAGGCGTCCAGAAAAGCCTCGACGTGACCGTCAGTCAGATCGCCAAGCGGGCGGGGATATCCAGCGCGCTGGCGCATCACTATTTTGGCGGCAAGGACCAGATCTTTCTGGCCGCCATGCGCCATATCCTGACAGAGTTTGGCGATGAGGCCCGCAGCGAACTGCAAAACAGCGCGACCGAACGGCGGCCGCATGCCATTGTGCGCGCCTGTTTCGCGCATTCCTGCTTTACCCCGGATGTGATTGCCGCCTGGATGACCTTTTATGTGCTGGCCCAGACCAACACGGACGCTCTGCGGCTGTGGCGGATCTATCAGGCGCGGCTCTATTCGAACCTTGTCCATGCCTTGCGGCCGGTCGTTTGCAACCCGCTGGAGGTCGCCCGCGACATGCGCGCCTTGATCGACGGGCTCTATATTCATGCTGCTCTGGATGCGCCCGACGCGCCCGAGATCGCTTGTGACCACGCCTTGCGCGTGCTCGACACCCTGTTAGAGGCCGGTAAATGACCCAACCCAATATCCTGATCCTGATGGTGGATCAGCTCAACGGCACCCTGTTTCCCGACGGACCCGCCGACTGGCTGCACGCACCCAACCTGAAACGGCTGGCGGCACGCTCGACCCGGTTTGCCAATGCCTATACCGCCAGCCCGCTTTGCGCGCCGGGGCGGGCCAGCTTCATGTCGGGGCAGTTGCCCTCGCGCACCGGGGTCTATGACAACGCCGCCGAGTTCCGCAGCGATATTCCGACCTATGCCCATCACCTGCGCCGCGCGGGCTATTACACCTGCCTGTCGGGCAAGATGCATTTTGTCGGCCCCGACCAGTTGCACGGGTTCGAGGAGCGGCTGACCACCGATATCTATCCGGCCGATTTCGGCTGGACGCCCGACTATCGCAAACCGGGCGAACGCATCGACTGGTGGTATCACAACATGGGGTCGGTGACTGGGGCAGGTGTGGCCGAGATCACCAACCAGATGGAATATGACGACGAGGTCGCCTATCACGCCAAGGCCAAGCTTTACGATCTGGCACGCGGCAAGGACGACCGCCCCTGGTGCGTCACTGTCAGCTTCACCCATCCGCATGACCCCTATGTGGCGCGGCGTAAATACTGGGACCTCTACGAGGATTGCGAGCACCTGCTGCCTGAGGTGGGCGATCTGGGCTACGACAATCACGATCCGCACGCCAGGCGCATCTTCGACGCCAATGACTGGCGCAGTTTCGACATCACCGAGGACGACATCCGCAAGTCGCGCCGGGCCTATTTCGCCAATATCTCCTATCTCGACGACAAACTGGGCGAGATCCTCGACGTGCTGGACACCACACGGCAAGAGGCGATCATCCTCTTTGTCTCGGATCACGGCGACATGCTGGGCGAGCGCGGGTTGTGGTTCAAGATGAACTTCTACGAAGGCTCCGCCCGAGTGCCGCTGATGGTGGCCGCGCCGGGCATGGCCCCGGGGCGCATCGATACGCCGGTTTCGACCATCGACGTGACGCCCACGCTGGGCGAACTGGCCGGTGTCGACATGGCTGAGATCGCCCCCTGGACCGATGGCTCCAGCCTGGTGTCGCTGGCCAACGGAACCGAGCGCACCGCGCCGGTGCTGATGGAATACGCCGCCGAGGCATCCTATGCGCCGCTCGTGTCGATGCGCTATGGCAAATGGAAATACAACCGCTGCGCGCTTGACCCCGACCAGCTCTTCGATCTGGACGCCGACCCGCACGAGCTGACCAACCTCGCAGACCACCCCGATCATCAGGGCACGGTGCAAAGCCTGCGCGCCAAGTCGCAGGCCCGCTGGGATCTCGACCGGTTCGATGCCGAGGTGCGCGCCAGTCAGGCCCGCCGCTGGATCGTTTACGAGGCGCTGCGCCTGGGCGGCTATTACCCCTGGGACTACCAGCCGCTGCAAAAGGCCTCGGAACGCTATATGCGCAACCACATGAACCTTGATAATCTGGAGGAAAGCCAGAGGTTCCCGAGGGGGGAATAGGGGCGCGAAAAGGAGGCCTGAATGGCCAAGGTTTACGTGCCATCAACCGGGGTCGAGGACTGGAAACGCTTTCTCGCCAACCCTGAGACCCAATGGCAACGCGGCTATTCTGCCATGGCCGCCGCCCTTTCCTGGGAGGCGGCGCAGGGTTTGCCGCCCGAGATATCGGACCTTGTCGGCGGTTCACCGGAACTGTTGCTGGCGATCCCCGAACACAAGGTCGCCTTGCCCGGTGGCCGTCGCGACAGCCAATGCGATGTCTTTGCCCTTGTCAGGGCCGGCGAGGAAACCCTCGCAATCGCCGTCGAGGCAAAGGTCAACGAGACCTTTGGCCCCACAGTCGGCGAGTGGATGAGCAACGCCAGCGACGGCAAGTTGGAGCGCATGCGCTTCATCCGCGACCTGCTCGGGCTGAGTGCACCGCCGCCTGACGATCTGCGCTATCAGCTGCTGCACCGGACCGCCGCCGCGATTCTGGAAGCCCGGCGGTTCAAGACCGACCGCGCGGCGATGATCGTGCAATCCTTTTCGCAGAATCACCGCTGGTTCGAGGATTTTGCGGCCTTTGCACGGCTGTTCGGGCTCAAAGCCCGGCCAGGGCAGGCTATGAACCACATTCTGCCCTCGAGCATGCCGCTGTTGCTTGGCTGGGCGGTCGGATCGCCGGATTTTCTCTGAGGTACCGTTCGTTTTGGATGTCGTCGTCTCTTTAAGGGCGCATAGCAAACTCTTTGGCTGAAAAAGCTGCCATCCAAGCTTTCAAGCGCTCCACAGGTTGCCGCGGCCATCCAGAGCGTTGCGGAGGAGGTAGTGCTTCGACTTTGGGCACGCAATCGGGGCCCTGATCGGCTAATCTCTTGTCCAAAAGGGGGAGATCATGACGACATCAGAACACATCGCGGCGTTGACCGCTCTTGTCGAAACCTATGTCATAGCGATGACCCGGGGCGACCGGCCCGCGCTGGAACGGATCTTCTTCGACCGGGCCAGCGAGGTGGGCCATTACGAAGGGGAGTTGCTCTGGAACTCCCGCGACGCGTTCATCGCCATGTGCGAGGACGCGGCGGATGCGGAAGCGGCCCCGTTCTGGGCCGTCCGCGCAATCTCGGTTCAAGGCGACATCGCGATGATCCATGTCGAAAACGACTGGGCTGGCATGCGCTTTGACGATTTTCTCACGCTCCTGTTGCACGAGAGCAGCTGGCGCATCGTGTCAAAGGTCTATCGCATCCGCTGAATGGCCCGGATTGCCGGACCTTACCCGTTCAGCAAAGCCTCAACCTCGGCCACACTGGCCGCGCCCTTCAGCATGGTAAAATCGCCGCGCTCCAGCATGGCGCGGGTGCCGTCCAGCAGAATCTGTTGCGTCACCCGGGCCAGCCCGCCACCGATGGAGATCCGGGCAACCCCCAGCGCGCCCATCTGCGCGGCCGTCAGATCCCGCATTTCCCCCGCCGCCAGCAGGTTGACCGGCGTCCCGGTGTCGACCAGTGCGCGGGTGGTGTCCGCATCGACAAGCGGGGCATAGATCACGTCCGCACCCACCTGGGCAAAGGCCAGGCACCGGCGTAAGGCCTCGGCTTGATCATAGTTTCGCATCAGCCAGCCATCGGCGCGGGCGGTCAGCACGATCCCCGCCTGGCGGGCCGCCGTCACCGCCGCTTCGATCCGGGCCAGGGCCAGGTCGAAGGGATACGATCTCTTGGACGGCATTTCGGTATCCTCGATCGACACCCCGGCCAGTCCCGCCTCCGCCGCCAGCCGCACCGTCTCGGCCACGGTTTCGGGACTGTCGCCGAACCCGTTCTCGAAATCGCCATTCACCGGCACATCGACCGCGGCGCAGATATCGGCCGCGTGCAGCAAAGCGACCTCGCGCGCGATTTGCCCGCCATCCGCCAGACCCAGGGTAAACCCATGCCCGGACGAGGTCGTCGCCAGCGCCTGCGCCCCCAAACCGGCCATCACCTTGGCCGACCCGATATCCCAAGGGTTCGGCGTCACCACGGGATTGCCGGGAACATGCAGGGCCCGGAAACGTTCAGTCAGTTCGTCGCGGCGCATGACACGGCCCCTTCCATGATCTCTCCGCTCAACCCCGAGCTTTGCCGAGCATAGCCAAAGTCGGGAGCGAAAGGAAAAGCAATCCTTTCAGAAGGTCGTGATCATCCCTGACGCAACAGTTGGTCTTCCATTCCGTCTCCGGCTCCGATCCAACAGCCCAAGCACGGGCAAATCTGTTCAGAATTCGGTAGATGTGATAGTGTTCACGGGGTCATCCCTGACCAGCCATTTGCGGGAGACTGCCATGCCCCAGGGCTTCTACGACGCAGAAATGAGCCGTAAACAGGAGGCTCTCGCAGCCACGCCCGACATGCAGGCACAGCGCCGGGTCATACTGGATCACCTGGCACTCAAGCCCGGAGAGGCGGTGCTCGACATCGGCTCGGGCAATGGGATCATGGCAAGGGACATGCTCGGCATTGTTGGACACTCGGGATCGGTGACCGGTCTCGATGCGGCGGAGCCGATGATCGCGATGGCCCGCGCGCTGTGCCCCGGTGGCAAATTCGTTCAGGGCGATGCCTGTGAATTGCCGTTCGATGACGACAGCTTTGATGTGGTCACAGCCGCGCAACTTCTCTGTTTCCTGCCCGATCCCGAGGCTGCGTTACGGGAAATGCGCCGGGTGCTGCGCCCGGATGGGCGCCTTGTCATTCTGGATACCGACTGGGGCTCGCTTGTCTGGAACGCCCGGGATCCTGACCTGATGGCAAAGGCGATGCGTATCTATATCCGGCCCTATGCAGACGCCTATCTGCCCCGGACGCTGTCACGGCGACTGAGCGCGGCCGGGTTCGCCGTCACGGCGCGCGAAACCCTGACTGTGCTGAACTGGACGCCCGGTCCGGACAATTATGCCCACCTCACGGCAAGTTTCATGGAATCGATCATGGCGGCGGCAGCAGATTTCTCGGATGAGGACTGGCGACGCTGGCAGGACGATCAGAAAGCCGTGGCAGAGGCCGGAGACTACATGTTCTCGCTCAATCGCTATATCTTCGACGCGCGGCCGATCTGACGCCCAACCATAGTGCGGGTCAGGACCCCAAAGACTGACGGCTCTGGTCCAGCAACAGTTCCGCAAGCGCCCGGGCATCGGCCCGCGCTGCGGCTGCATCCGGCACCGTTTCCCCCTGCGCCGCTTCGATCCAGACCCCGTCCATATAGGCCTGTATCGTCGTCTGCACCCGGTCCAGAACCCGCTCCGGCACCAGTTGCCGCAGTTCCCCGCGAATGTTGCTTGCCACCCGCGCCCGGTTGATCCGGTGCAGCCGGGACAGCGCGGGCGCATAGGGCGCATTGGCCCAGAACTGGATCCAGACGGAACATTGCGCGGGCGTGAACAGCGTATCGTCGAAATTCGCCTCGATCATCGCGATCAACCTGTCGCGCGGCGTCGCGGCCTCGGCCAACCGCGCCAGGGTCGCGACCTTCAGCACCGACAGCAGGCGGCGCATGGTCTCTTCCATCAGCCGGTCCTTGGAGCCGAAGTAGTAATTGATCGACGCCGCCGACGCCCCGGCCTCGCGCGCGATCTCGGCCATGGTCACGCCGGCGAATCCCTTGCCATGGATCGATCGGATCGCGGCCACGACCAATTCGTCATTACGGATATCGCGAATGCGTTTTCGTCCCATGGCGCCATATTGGCCAAACTGAGAGGGCAGGCAAGATTAAAGGGTTACGCAAAAAATTGAATGACCATACAAGAATTTGTTTTGCTGAACAGATAATAGTGGTATCTGCCATGTTCATTCGGCCAACCCCGGAGGAGGGAGGCCGGAAACAACTCCCAGGGAGGGGCAATGATACTGAACGGAATTCTGAGCTTCGGCTTGATCCTGACCTTTGGTCTGGTGGCCTTCTGCGTCATCAAATGGCGCAATGTGACCTGTATCGGCCCGACGCCGGTGCCCCTGTTCACCTTTGTCGCGATCCTGTTCACCTCCGGCCTCGATGTCGGACTGATCATGTTTCCGCTGACCGAATTCGGCGGCTATGCCGAGGATCCGGCCTATGCCTTTGCCAACCCACTGGCGATCGAGTTCGGTTTCTGGGGCTTTCTGATCTGGGCCTTCTACTTCCTGACCGCCTTCTATTTCTGCGTCATCGAACCCCGCGTCGGGTTCTTCGAGATCCCTCTGGTCAAGCTGATCAACAACGTGGTGATTATCGGCACCTGCGCCTTTACCGCCAGCCTGTTCCTGATCTACCTGCCCGGCTATATCCCCGAGATCGGCGATGGGCAGACGGTAGTTACCACCTTCTATCTGATCGTCTTCGTCACCATCCTGGCGGCGGCTTACAGCTCGACCGACCTGAAATATGTCCGCGTGCTGTCGGTGGGCTCGACCCTTCTGTTCATCGCGCTGATCCTGGGCATGTGGGTCTATTCCGGCATGGGGGCCAGCGCCCTGGGGGCCAATGTCGCGCTTCTGGGTGACTACTTCACCAACCTGGACAAGTTTGCCCTTCCGCTGACCGACTATCACGCCTTCTACCTGTTCTGGTGGTTCGCCTGGTCGATCATGATCGGCCAGTTCACCTCGCGCTTTGTCGGTGGGCTGAAGACCTGGCAATTGCTGATCGCGCTTCTGGTGTTCCCCTCGATCCCGCTCGGGATCTGGTTCGCGGTGCTGTACTACTATCACACCGCCGCCATTCCCACCGCCGGGTTGTTGAACCTGGCCATGATCATTGTCGGCGTCACATTCGTGATCAACTCGCTCGACTCGCTGATCCGGCTGTACACCGACAACCTGTCGCTGACGGTCGCGCGGCTGGGCAAGACCCCATATGTGGCGCTGAACGTCGCCGTCCTGTTCACGCTGACCCTGCTGTTCCAGAGCCAGTGGCTCCAGATCCAGTGGATCGGCTCGATCGTGATCGGCCTCTATCTGGCCTGCATCGCCTATATCGCGCTGCGCCACAGGGGCGCGGTCATGGCGATCAGGACATCTCCCGAAGACAACACGCTCGATTTCCACAAGGTCGAAAGCGTGCACTGACACAACCGGACCCGGCCCTCGCGCGCCGGGTTCCTTTCGCGCCACCGGCGCAGACACAAACAGAGAGTAAGACGGATGGAAGCGGATTTTGTCATCGTGGGGGCCGGCAGCGCGGGCTGCGCCATGGCCTACAGGCTCAGCGGGGCGGGGGCCTCGGTGCTGGTAATCGAACATGGCGGTACCGATGCAGGGCCGTTCATCCAGATGCCGGCGGCGCTCAGCTATCCGATGAACATGTCGCGCTATGACTGGGGTTACCTGTCCGAGCCCGAACCGCATCTGAACAACCGCCGCCTGGTCTGCCCGCGCGGCAAGGTGATCGGCGGGTCGTCCTCGATCAACGGCATGGTCTATGTGCGCGGCCATGCGATGGATTTCGACACCTGGTCCGAGATGGGCGCCGATGGCTGGGCCTATGCCGATGTGCTGCCCTATTTCAAGCGGATGGAGACATGGCACGATGGCGGCCATGGCGGCGATGCCGCCTGGCGCGGCACTGACGGGCCGTTGCATGTCACCCGAGGCCCGCGCTCGAACCCGCTGTTCCAGGCCTTTGTCGAAGCCGGGCGGCAGGCCGGTTACGAGGTGACCGGCGACTATAACGGCGAGAAACAAGAGGGCTTTGGCCCGATGGAACAGACCGTCTGGAAAGGACGGCGCTGGTCTGCGGCCAATGCCTATCTGAAACCGGCGCTCAAGCGCGAGAACTGCGACGTGGTGCGCGGCCTGGCCGCCCGCGTGGTGATGGAAGAGGGCCGCGCCACCGGGGTCGAGATCATCCGGGGCGGCAAGGCCGAGGTGATCCGCGCCCGGCGCGAGGTGATCATCGCCGCCTCCTCGATCAACTCGCCGAAACTGCTGATGCTGTCGGGCATCGGCCCTGCGGCGCACCTGGCCGAACATGGCATCGCGGTTGTGGCCGACCGCCCCGGTGTGGGCGCCAACTTGCAGGACCATCTGGAACTTTATATCCAGCAGGCCGCAATCCAGCCGGTGACGCTTTACAAATACTGGAACCTCTTCGGCAAGGCGGCCATTGGCGCGCAATGGCTCTTTACCAAGACCGGCCTCGGCGCCTCGAACCAGTTCGAAAGTGCGGCCTTCATCCGCTCGCAGCCCGGCGTGCCCTATCCGGATATCCAGTATCACTTCCTGCCCATCGCGGTGCGCTATGACGGTCAGGCCGCGGCCGAGGGCCACGGCTTCCAGGCCCATGTGGGGCCGATGCGCTCGCCCTCGCGCGGGGCGGTCACGCTGCGTTCGGACCGGCCCGAGGATGCGCCGGTGATCCGCTTCAACTACATGAGCCATGAAAAGGACTGGGCCGATTTCCGCACCTGTATCCGGCTCACGCGCGAGATCTTCGGGCAGGAGGCGTTCAAACCCTATGCCGGAAAAGAGATCCAGCCGGGTGCTGCGGTGCAGAGCGACGAGGAACTCAATGCCTTTATCGCCGAACATGCCGAAAGCGCCTATCACCCCTGCGGCACCTGCCGCATGGGCCGGGCGGATGACCTGAACGCCGTGGTCGACGGGCAGGGCCGGGTGATCGGGGTCGAGGGGCTGCGGGTGGCCGACAGCTCGATCTTTCCGCAGATCACCAATGGCAACCTCAACGCGCCTTCGATCATGGTGGGCGAGAAGATGTCGGACCATATCCTGGGCCGCGACCCGCTGCCGCGCGCCAATGACATCCCCTGGATCAACCCGCGTTGGGAGGCCTCGCAACGGTAAGGTTGGGGCAGAGATTTTTCGTCGAAAAATCTCGCGCAGGGCCAGCCATTTGATCCCTGTCAATGTCGGTCCCGTGGTGGGCGGCTAGCCTCTGGGCTGACATTGAAAAAGGAGCGAACGGATGTCCCATACCCCGCATGAACTGGCCGAGGAATTTCCCGAAAAAATCGACCTGATGAGCCAGCTCAAGCAGACGGATGCGCATTTTTCCCGGCTGGCGGATGAGTACCACGATGTGAACCGGGCAGTGCACCGGGCCGAGACCAACGTGGAGCCGATGGAGGAACTGGCCGAGGTCGAGCTGCGCAAGAAACGCGCGGCCCTGAAGGATGAGATCTGGGGCATCCTGTCCAAGGCCTGACCCAAAGGGGCGGGGGCGCTGCCCCCGTCGCCTGTCGGCGACTCCCCCGGAGTATTTTCAGCGAAATGAAGATCAGTTGACCTCGTAGGGCAGGGTGCCGCGCCGGTCGGTGTTGATCGTCAGGCGCCGCTCCAGCGGCGGGACAGACCGCTGGTGGCAGGTCTTGCGCTCGCAGATGCGGCAGGAAATGCCGATCGGCTCGAAGGCAGAGGCATTGCTGACATCGAGATTGTCCGCATAGACCAGCTGGTCGGCATGGCGCACCTCGCAGCCCAGACCGATCGCATAACGGCGCACCGGTGCCCCGAACGACCCGCCTGTTTTCGACACGTCACGGGCCAGAGAAATGTAGCGCACGCCATCGGGCGTTTCCGCCAGTTGCCGCAGGAAATGGCCGGGGGTCTCGAACGCGCGATGCACGTTCCAGAGCGGGCAGGCGCCGCCGAAGCGGGCGAATTGCAGCCGCGTGGCCGAGTGGCGCTTGGTGATGGTGCCCGCCTGATCGACCCGGACGAAGAAAAACGGTATGCCCTTGGCGCCCGGCCGCTGCATCGTCGACAGGCGATGCGCCACCTGCTCGATCGAGGCGCCAAAACGCGTGCTCAGCAGTTCCAGATCGTGGCGCGTCTTTTGCGCTGCATCCAGGAACGCGCCATAGGGCATCAGCGCCGCCCCCGCGAAATAGTTGGCAAGCCCGATCTTGGCGATGGCGCGGGCCTCTTCGCTGTGGAACCGGGCAAAATCGAGCGTGGCCTCCAGCAGCGAATTCTGGCTCAGCAGCGCCACCTGCAACAGCAATTGGAACACCTGAGTCTGAGGCGCCGACCGAGAGGACAGACGCAGTTTACGCTCGGCGGCGTCGTACTGGCGCAAGGCTTCGATATCGGCGATTTCGACCGTCACGCCGCGTTCGGTCAGCGCGGCCAGCGCCGCGCCGCGCACACCCTCGGCCTGGGCCCGGGCCGCGAACCGCTCTGCCGCGTGATCGACCGCGTCGATATAGTTGTCGCAATAGTGGAAGAAATCGCGCACCTCTTCCCAGGGGCTGGCCTGGATGCGGGCATCCTCGCGCCCCAGCGCCTCGTCCAGCGAGGCCAGCCGCTCATGTGTCTGCCGGTATGTGCGGTGCAACTCGATAAAGGCGCGCGCCAGCGCCGGTGCGTTCGACGCGGTCAGGCGCAGATCGGCCAGCGGCGGCATCGCATCGGCGAAAATGGGATCGGCCAGCGCCTCACGCATGTCGCTGACCAGCCGTTCGCTGTCGCCGGTGCTGAGCTCGGTCACATCCAGACCAAATTCCTGCGCCAGCGCCAGCACCACCGAGGTCGAGACCGGGCGGTTATTGTTCTCCATCTGGTTCAGATAGGGCAGCGATACCCCCAGCTTGGCGGCGAAATCCTTTTGCGTCAGCGACAGGCGGTTGCGGATCTCGCGCAGCTTGGCGCCGGCATAGAGTTTCTGGGTGGCCATCGGGTGCCGACTCTTTGCAAATTAACCTTGTCGAGAGGTTACGTTTGCAAAGCGCGCGCCGCAAGCTCAACCGGCTGTCCGTCGCGAAAGACCTGGCGCCATTCCAGGATGCTGACGCTCTGGCGCAGGCCCGTGGGCCAGAACGGGTCTTTCTCGACAAGGGTCTGGACATCGGCGCGGGTCGCGGCCTCGACCAGCCACATGCCGCCACGCCCCTGGGTTCCGTCGAGCAACGGTCCGGCGCCAAGAATGGCCGCGCCATGCCGCGCCAGAAACACAAGGTGTTCGGTCATATGCCTTTGGCGCAGATGTTCCTTGCCGGGATTATCCTGAAACGTGACACGGTAGAGCATGATCTGTCCTTTCGGTGCTAAGGCGGACAGGATGGCATGCTGCAAATCTGCTGTTCAGGGTGGAATAATGCAGCCAGGAAATGCAAGATTGCCGCGATGAACTGGGATGACATGCGGTTTCTGCTGGCGGTTGCGCAGGCGGGCAGCCTCAAGGGGGCAGCTCGCTCCCTTGGCGTGGACAAGACCACGGTGTCGCGGCGCCTGCGGGCGCTTGAGGCGGCGTTGGGACGCCAGGTGGTCGAGGTGCGCGGGCAGGGGCTGACCCTCACCGATTTCGGGCGCCGACTGCACCGCCATGCCGAGGTCATGCGGGACGAGATGCAGGCGGTGGATGCTCTGGCCGGGGCGGACACCGGCGGTGCCCTCGGAACGGTGCGCCTGTCGGCGGTGCCCATGGTGATCAACCAAATCCTTGTGCCTGCGCTCGGCACCCTGCGCACGGCGGCTCCGGGACTGCGACTGGAGTTGATTGCCGAGGCGCGGGATCTGAGTCTCTTGCGTGGCGAGGCCGACATTGCCCTGCGCCTCGCGCGCCCGACAGAGGGCGGGCAGGGCGTGCTGGCGCGCAAGCTGGGCGATCTTGACTATGCCGCCTATGCCCTGCGCGGCGCCGCCGGGGATTTGCCCTGGATCGGTTATGAGTCGCGCATGTCCTACCTGCCTCAGGCGGCAGCGATTGCGCGGGCGGCCGCCGCCGAGGGTGCGGCCCATATCTCGGTCAACGATGCCGAGACCCTGTTCCGGCTTGTGTGCTGCGGCCACGGCAAGACGCTGCTGCCCCGGATCGTCGGCGATGCCGAGCCATGTCTGGTCGAACTGCCATTCACACATGGTGCGCTGCCCAAACGTGAGTTTTGGCTGATGGTGCGTCGCGAATTGCGAGAGCTTGAGCGGATCCGTCTGGTCGTGCAGTGGGTCGAGCGCACCCTTGCCCCGCTGCCTTCACAGACCCAGCCGACGCGCCCGCCAGATCACCGCGACAATGGCGGCCACCCCTAGCAGGGCGGTGGCAAACATCAGCCACAAGAGCGGCATCGCCCCGGTTTCAGGTGTGAGCAATGCGCCCGCCAGCGCGCTCAGCGCCGCGCCCAGGCCCAGCATGATCGACCCGTTCAACCCCGAGGCGCTGCCCGCCAGATGCGGGCGCACTGACAGGGCCCCGGCGGTGGCATTGGGAATCGACATGCCGTTGCCGACGCCCACCAGTGTCATAAAGCCAAAGAACGTGTATTCGTTGCCGCCCCCCGCGAGCATGATCACCAGCGACAGGAAGATCCCCAGCGCGTTCATCAAGCTGCCCCCAAGGATCATCCGGTTGACCCCCACCCGGGTAGAAAACGCGCCACTCAGGAAGTTCCCGGCAAAATATCCGATCGCGGGCGCGCCGAAAAACAGGCCCATGCGCCCCGGCTCCATCCCGAACACCTCGGTGCTGACAAAGGGCGCCCCGCCCAGATAGGCAAAGAACGCGCCCGAGGAAAACCCGCAGGCCATCGAATAGCCCCAGAACCGGGGCGAAGTCAGCAGCGCGGGATATTCCCGAAACTGCTGTGCCAGCGTCTTGCCGCTTTTCAGCGCGGTTTCCCCGAAATCGAAATAGGTCAGCGCCAGCGCCAGCCCGCCCAGTGCCAGGAGCAGCCAGAAATTCGCCTGCCAACCAAAGATCTGGTCCAGCTGCCCGCCCACGGCCGGGCCGATCATCGGCACCACCGCCATGCCCATGGTCACCCAGCCCAGCATCGACGCCGCCTGATCCTGCTCGTACATGTCGCGCACCGCGGCGCGGCTCAGCACGATGCCGACCGCGATCACCGCCTGACACATGCGAAAGAACAGAAAGATCTCGGCCGTCGGCGCCACGATGCAGCCCAGCGTCGCCGCCATGAACAGGCCCAGCCCCCACAGGATCACCGGCCGCCGCCCGGCCTTGTCCGCCATCGGGCCGATCACGATCTGCATCGCCGCATTCACCGCCAGGTAAAGCGCGACAGAGAGTTGCATCAGCCGATAGTCGGTTTCGAAATATTCGGTCATGTTCGGCAGGCTGGGCAGAAAGATATTCATCCCCAGCGCCGACAGGCCCGACAGCAGGATCAGCGTCACCAGCTTGGGCGGAGTCCGTTGCGAAGGGGCCGAAGTGAACTGCATGGTTTACATCTATGGCTGCCTACATGGGGAGTCCATGTCGGCCGATAGAGTTAAGGTGTTAATTAACAAGTTTGCATTTAGCAAAACATGTCTTGCCAATACTTTGCAAATTTGCCGAATAACGCTTTGGACAGACGCCCGGACACTCTATTGTCCGTACAAATTTCACAAGGGACAATCGCCATGAAAGACATCCTTTCCGAGCTGGAAACCCGCCGCGAAGCCGCGCGGCTGGGGGGCGGGCAAAAGCGGATCGAAGCCCAGCACGCCCGTGGCAAACTGACGGCGCGCGAACGGATCGAACTCTTGCTGGACGAGGACAGTTTCGAAGAGTTCGACATGTTCGTCAGCCACCGCTGCACCGATTTCGGGATGGAAAAACAAAAGCCTGCGGGCGATGGTGTGGTCACCGGCTGGGGCACGATCAACGGCCGCATGGTCTATGTCTTCTCCCAGGATTTCACCGTCTTCGGCGGCTCGCTCAGCGAAACCCATGCGCAGAAGATCTGCAAGATCATGGATATGGCGGTGCAGAACGGCGCGCCGGTGATCGGGCTGAACGACTCGGGCGGGGCGCGAATCCAGGAGGGCGTCGCCAGCCTCGCGGGCTATGCCGAGGTGTTCCAGCGCAACATCATGGCGAGCGGTGTGGTGCCGCAGATCAGCGTGATCATGGGCCCCTGCGCCGGCGGCGCGGTCTACAGCCCGGCGATGACCGACTTCATCTTCATGGTCAAGGACACGTCTTACATGTTCGTGACCGGCCCCGACGTGGTGAAAACAGTCACCAACGAGGTGGTCACCGCCGAGGAGTTGGGCGGCGCCTCGACCCATACCCGCAAATCCAGCGTTGCCGACGGCGCCTTTGAAAACGATGTCGAGGCGCTGGCCGAGGTTCGCCGTCTGGTCGATTTCCTGCCGCTCAACAACCGTGAAAAGCCGCCCGTTCGCCCCTTCTTCGACGAGCCGGGCCGGATCGAGGCCAGCCTCGACACGCTGGTGCCGGAAAACGCCAACTCGCCCTATGATATGAAGGAACTCATCCTCAAGATCGCGGACGAGGGCGATTTCTACGAGATCCAGGCCGATTACGCCAAGAACATCATCACCGGTTTCATCCGGCTCGAAGGCCAGACCGTGGGCGTCGTGGCCAACCAGCCGATGGTGCTGGCGGGCTGTCTCGACATCGACAGCAGCCGCAAGGCCGCGCGCTTCGTGCGCTTCTGCGATTGTTTCGAAATCCCGATCCTGACCCTGGTCGACGTGCCGGGCTTCCTGCCGGGCACCAGCCAGGAATACGGCGGCGTCATCAAGCACGGCGCCAAGCTGCTGTTTGCCTATGGCGAGGCCACCGTGCCAAAGGTCACCGTGATCACCCGCAAGGCCTATGGCGGCGCCTATGACGTGATGGCGTCCAAGCATCTGCGCGGCGATTTCAACTATGCCTGGCCCACCGCCGAGATCGCGGTGATGGGCGCCAAGGGCGCGACCGAGATCATCCACCGCGCCGACCTGGGCGATGCCGAAAAGATCGCGGCCCATACCAAGGACTATGAAAACCGCTTCGCCAACCCCTTCGTGGCCGCCGAAAAGGGCTTCATCGACGAGGTGATCCTGCCGCGCAGCACCCGCAATCGCGTCAGCCGCGCTTTTGCCTCGCTGCGCAACAAGTCGCTGAAAAATCCGTGGAAGAAGCACGACAACATCCCGCTCTGACCCTGTAGGGTGGGCAATTTGCCCACCCCAACCCGAAAGGTGGGCAAACTGCCCACCCTACGGAACCCGCGCCTGAATGACTTGCCGAAGACGCCTGACGTGCTTTCACTCTGGGAGGAGGTTGAACATGGACAAGACCCACGCCGGTGGATGCCTGTGCGGCGCGCTTCGCTACGAAGTGAGCACACCGCCGCTGCGCCTGACATGGTGTACCTGCCGTTTCTGCCAGAAGATGACAGGGACGCCGATGAACGCGCTGGCCGGTTTCACCCGCAGCGCGCTTCGCCTGGTGCAGGGGACGCCCGCCATCTACACCCATGTCTCCGAAGGCAGCGGCAAGGAGATCCACCTGAACTCCTGCCCGACCTGTTCCACCACCGTGTTTCTGGAGCTGGAGCGGTTCCCCGATTTCCTGGGCGTCATGACCGGCACGCTCGACGATCCAGACTGGTTCGACCGGACGCCGGACAACGCCAAGTACATCTTTACCGAATGCGCGCAAAAGGGAACGCTGGTACAGGCCGGGTTCCCGGTCTACCCGCAACACGCATCCGATACCGAAGGCAACCCGCAAATCCCGGCGGTGTATGACCATCACCATCTGGTGCACCCATGACCCAGCTTTGGAAAAATCAGGCCTTCACCGTCTCCCATGCCGACAATTCCGCCTTCGTCGGGCAGGGGCTGCGCGCCTTCTTCGAATACCGCGACCTGGGTATAAACGACGCCACCAAGGGCAAGTTCGGCGCCCATGTGATCCGCGCGGTGCCGGGTATGGAAAGCCCTGGCGCCTGGCACAGCCACGACCTCGATTTCCAGATGGTCTATGTCACCAAGGGCTGGGTCGTCTTCGAATACGAAGGCCAGGGCGAGCACATCCTGCGGGCCGGATCCTGCGTTCTGCAACCGCCGGGAATCAAGCATCGCGAGGTCCGGCATTCCGACGACATGGAACTGATCGAGATCATCTCTCCGGCTCAATTTGACACAAAGGACGAATCAGCCCCATGATCCGCGCCAGCCGACATGGAACAGCGCACGCCGCGTGCGTCGCGCAAGCAACCCCGGCCGGAGGAGCCCGCTTTGCGTGGGGTCGGGGTTGCATTTATGTCCTGGCATCTCTCGCTACCCTTGCCCTGCCGGTCCGTGCCCAGGCGCTGCTGCCGGTGCCCTCGGGCCAGCCGGTCGAACTGGCCGATGTCCTGCTCGACAACAACCCGGGCGAGTTGTGGGTGCGATTCCGCTTCCTGGCCCCCAGGATCGGCGATCTTGCCGGGCAGATCGGCTATGACGTGGCCGCCATCGACATGGCCCATCTGTGCCAGATCCTGGCGGTTCCCTATGTCGAAACCCGGGGCATCACACCGGCGCGCGTGGTGATCTCGATGTCGGACCGCCCGATCGAGTTCGGCACATCGCAACCGGGCGCCACACAGTATTTTGAGGCCTATCGCCTCCAGGACTCTCGCTGTATCTGGGAGGAGTTTTGACGATGCCACAACATGTTGCGGGTCAATCTTCACACCAGCGGAGTTTTGCGACTTTGGAGTCACAGGCCATGAACTTACCCTATTCCGGATGTATTTCCGGCCCGAATTCAACTATCCTCTGGCACGGTTGCCAACGCGCAACCAACCCCAAAAGGGTGAGGCAATCAGGAGCAACGACTCCTGTAGGTTTCAGTAATGTCAGTAGGAGAAACAGATGTCGAAATGCATCAAGTTCGTGGCAATGGTCGCCTTTGTCGGCGCCGTGGCTGCGTGTGACAACTCGCCGAAAGAAGAATTCGTCATCATCGAGCCCATCTCGACCGAGCCGACCTTCACCGGCAAGTACAAATAAGCTTTCCGCGGGATCGGCTTTCGGGCCGGTTCCGCACCCCGTGGTCCGCTCTGTCCGGGAGGGCGCGCCATGCTGAAACATCGCGGTTTCCCCAGCCGCATGCCCGGCTCCGATCACCAGTTCACGATTCGCCGCGCCAACCCAAAGGGCGTGACGCCGCTCATCCGGCGCGAACGCTACCGCGACCGCAAGGCGGTGGACCGGCGCGCCGACGAGCTGTTCATGCGCGCTCTGTGGGAGCAGTTCGGCGACCAGCCCTTTGAACGCGGCAACCTCGACGCGGGCCGGCTCGGCTGGCTGTTCGGACGCGAGGTTCTGGCCGCCGAAGAGCCGTTCGATCCGGAAAGCTACGAGGCCCTGCTGGTCATTTCGGTCGAGACGGCCCGTGTCTCCTTCCCCGCCGTGTTCGACGAGGATTGATCGGCATGAAACCGCAACAGGTCATCGGTTTTCGGCAGAAAGCAGCCCAATCGTTCCGGGCCCCGAATGAGGGCTTGGCCACGCGTCGCGTTTGCGCCAGCGTGCGGGGTGTGGCCGGCTCCGAACTGCCTGCGTCGGTCACACACCTACTATTCCGTACCCCTTCCCTAAGCAGGCGGTCCGATCCCCCAAGTATCGAACCGCCTGCCTTTTTCCCTGCTGCGCCTCGGGCCGGATCGGCGGAAATCCCCCAGCTTAAGCAACAAGTTGCGCAATCTTTTCAGGCGCAGTTCTTGGGCTTGCGCGCGCCTGCCGTCCGGATAGAAGATCAGTCCGAAAAATCGGAGCAAACCGAAGGAAGGGCAGGATGTACATACCGAAATTCTTTGCCGGCCTGGCGCTGTGCGCAGGCCTTGCCGCTTGTGGCGAAACCCAGACCGAACAGGCGCTTTACGGCGGCAGCGCGGGGTTGCTCACCTCGCTTGTCCTCGATGGCAACCCGGTCGTGGGCGCCGCTGCCGGCGCCGCGGGCAACCTTCTCTATTGCAAGGTGCAAAACACCTGCAACTGATGCCGTAACCATCACCCGGGCCACATCCGGCCCGGCCGCATTCGCGTGGAACGCCGCACCTGACCAAATGGTCCGGGGCGGCGTTTTGCGTTCCGACCTTCCCAAGACAGAGGACATCGCATGTTCAACAAGATCCTGATCGCCAACCGGGGCGAGATCGCCTGCCGGGTCATCAAGACGGCGCGCAAGATGGGTATTTCCACCGTCGCCATCTATTCGGATGCCGACAAGCAGGCGCTGCATGTGCAGATGGCCGACGAGGCGGTGCATATCGGCCCGCCGCCCGCCAACCAGTCCTATATCGTCATCGACAAGGTGATGGCCGCCATCAAGGCGACCGGCGCCCAGGCGGTGCATCCGGGCTATGGCTTCCTGTCCGAGAACTCGAAATTCGCCGAGGCGCTGGATGCCGCTGGTGTCATCTTTGTCGGCCCTCCCAAAGGCGCGATCGAGGCAATGGGCGACAAGATCACCTCGAAGAAGATCGCGCAAGAGGCGGGCGTGTCCACCGTTCCCGGTTACATGGGCCTTATCGCCGATGCCGACGAGGCGGTGAAGATCTCGAACGAGATCGGCTATCCGGTGATGATCAAGGCCAGCGCCGGGGGCGGCGGCAAGGGCATGCGGATCGCGTGGAACGACCAGGAGGCGCGCGAAGGCTTCCAGAGCTCCAAGAACGAGGCGGCGAACTCCTTTGGCGATGACCGGATCTTCATCGAGAAATTCGTCACCCAGCCGCGCCATATCGAGATCCAGGTGCTGTGCGACAGCCACGGCAACGGCATCTATCTGGGCGAGCGTGAATGCTCGATCCAGCGCCGCAACCAGAAGGTCGTCGAAGAGGCACCCAGCCCCTTCCTGGATGAGGCCACCCGCCGCGCCATGGGCGAACAGGCCGTGGCATTGGCCAAGGCGGTGGGCTATGCCAGCGCGGGCACCGTGGAATTCATCGTCGACGGGCAGAAGAACTTCTACTTCCTCGAAATGAACACCCGCCTTCAGGTGGAACACCCGGTGACCGAACTGATCACCGGCGTCGATCTGGTGGAGCAGATGATCCGCGTGGCGGCGGGCGAGCCGCTCAGCATCACCCAGGACGATGTGAAACTCACCGGCTGGGCCATCGAGAACCGGCTTTACGCCGAGGATCCCTATCGCGGTTTCCTGCCCTCGATCGGCCGCCTGACCCGTTATCGCCCCCCGGCGGAAACCGCCGCCGGTCCGATGCTGGTCAATGGCAAATGGCAGGGTGATGCGCCCACGGGTGAGGCAGCGGTGCGCAACGATACCGGCGTCTACGAGGGCGGCGAGATTTCGATGTATTACGACCCGATGATCGCCAAGCTCTGCACCTGGGCACCGACCCGTGCCGCCGCGATCGAGGCAATGCGCATCGCGCTGGACAGTTTCGAGGTCGAAGGCATCGGTCACAACCTGCCCTTCCTCAGCGCGGTGATGGATCACCCGAAATTCATCTCGGGCGACATGACCACCGCCTTTATCGCCGAGGAATATCCCGAAGGCTTCGAAGGCGTGACCCTGCCTGAAACCGACCTGCGCCGCGTGGCCGCCGCCGCCGCCGCGATGCACCGCGTGGCCGAAATCCGGCGCACCCGCGTCTCGGGCCGGATGGACAACCACGAGCGCCGCGTCGGCACCGATTGGGTTGTCAGCCTGCAAGGTGTCGAGTTCCCCGTGCATATCGACGCCGATCACGACGGCTCCACCGTCACCTTCCAGGGCGGCGGCGCGATGCGGGTTACCAGCGACTGGACCCCGGGCGACCAGCTGGCCAAGCTCAGCGTCGATGGCGCGCCTCTGGTGCTCAAGGCGGGCAAGATCCCGGGCGGGTTCCGCATCCGCACCCGCGGCGCCGATCTCAAGGTCCATGTGCGCACCCCGCGCCAGGCGGAACTGGCGCGTCTGATGCCCGAGAAGCTGCCGCCCGACACCTCGAAACTGCTGCTCTGCCCGATGCCCGGCCTGATCGTGAAGGTCGATGTCGAAGTGGGCCAGGAAGTTCAGGAAGGCCAGGCGCTCTGCACCGTCGAGGCGATGAAGATGGAAAACATCCTGCGCGCCGAGAAAAAGGGCGTGGTCGCCAAGATCAACGCGGGCGCCGGCGACAGCCTTGCCGTCGACGACGTGATCATGGAGTTCGAATAACTCCATGACCGGGGCACGCCCATATCCTCGCGGTCTCTGGCGCCCTGCGGCGCTGGCCCTTCTGGGGCTGGCGGCCTGTGCGCTCGACCGCGAGGCCGAGGTGCGTGCCCAGCTCGGCGGCTGGATGCCGTTGGGCGATACGCTCTATTTCGAGTCCAAGCTGGAATGCACCGCCGGGGTCTTCGCGACCCAGGCCGATTTTCTCCAGGGCAAGGTGCGCACCGTTTCGACCCTGCACGACGGTCTGGCCGCCTTGGGAAAAGAGGCTACCGTCGCCTTCGAGCTCGAGGGAATGACCCCCGACCAGGTCTCGCAGGCGGTGATGTCGGCGGATCTGCCCAAGGGGCTGGGTGTCCTCTCCTCGGGTCTCAGCGCCCGGGCCTGCATGGACGAGGACACCAAATCGGCCTATCTGGGCGCCCTTAAATCGCCTGCCGCATTGCTGGTTTTTGCCCCGGAAAACAACGCGCTGGTGATCCTCGATCGGGACCGGCGGCAAGTCTTCTTTGCCCGGGGGGATGTGTGATGACCGCCCGCGCGCCTCAGTTCAGGCCGCGCCGCTCGCGCACTTCCTGCTCGCGGGTCGGCATCTTGTCGATGGTGCGGGTCAGCTCGCGCACGCTCCAGGGCGTGGGCTTGCGCAGCTTCACGCCGCCGTCCTTGTCGATCACCACCAGCGCAAATCCGCGCGGGCGCAGCTTTTGCCGTAGTGGTGCGCGCGCCGACGGGTCGGTATCGGTCAGCACCACGACATCACGCTCCTCCAGCATCGCCAGCCCGTCGCGCAGCATTTCCATCTGCTGGTGGAACCGCGGATCCGCATCGGTATCGGCAAACACGACGATGGGCCGCTTTATCCATAAAAATTCGCTCAAATCGCTGTCACCGGCAGGCCGGATGAGGTCCTGCTCGGCAGGTTGCGCGGCATCCGCGGCCCAACCCGACACCGGAAGTAAGGCAAAGAAAACAAGGGCGAATAGTCGTTTCATGCGGTCTCCTGTCCCGTTCAATATAAACGTGGGCGGGGCGATTGCGACCGTCCAGATGCGCGGGGGCCGCAAAAAGTTTAACGTTAATCGCTTCGTCAGGGGTTCGGCATGACTGTCATCGCATTCCCCAACCCGCGACCGGCCCGTCTGGCCGGCCAGAAAGGCGAAGCCATGGACGTCATCCTGCATCTCGGCGCGCACCGCTGCGCGACCACCACTTTTCAGCATTACATGCGCCAGAACGCCGAGCGTCTGGCCCGCGATGGCACCGGCTTCTGGGGGCCGCACCGCACACGCGCGGGCCTGTTTCGCGGCATCCTGCCCGGACCATCCATCGCCACCGGCCGCGACCCGCGCCGCCGCGCCGTGGGCCGGATCCGCCTGAACCTGACGCGCAGCGCGCTTTCGGGCACCCGGCGGCTCTTGGTCAGCGAAGAGAACATGCTGGGCTCCATGCGCGAGAACCTGCGTCAGGCCGCGCTCTATCCCTCGGCAGGCGAGCGGCTGGCGCGCTATGGCCAGGCCTTTGACGGGCAGGTGACCGATGTGCTGCTCAACATCCGCTCCCAGGACCTGTGGTGGGCCTCGGCGCTGGGTTATGGTCTGGCGCGGGGCTTCGGCCTGCCGTCGCAGGTGGCGCTGGACTGGATCGCGCGCAATCCGCGCGGCTGGCGCGACGTGATCACCGATGTCGCCTGCGCCCTGCCAGGCGCGCGCATCTGGGTCTTGCCGTTCGAGATCTTTGCAGGCCGCCCCGAGGCGCAGCTGGCCACCGTCACCGGCCGCCCGGCGCCGCGCGAACACAGCCGCGAGCGCCTGAACCCCACGCCGGACCTGGCCGCGCTGCGGGGCCTGCTGCCCTCCGCTCTGGCGGCACAACTGCCCAAGGGCGAGGGGCGCTGGACCCCGTTCACCCCGGACCAGGCCACCGCCCTGCGCGAGGCCTATGCCGACGACTTGATGTGGCTGGCCGCCGGGGCTGATGGCCTGGCCTGGCTGGTCGACGATCTGAACAAGAAATCGGCGGGGCAAACCCCGCCAACCCCCGATTTGACAAGAGGAAAACGCAATGACCAAGACCGACGATTGGCGGGCGCTGGCTGAGAAAGAGCTGCGCGGACGCCCCGTTGACGACCTGACCTGGAATACGCTCGAAGGCATCGGGGTCAAGCCGCTCTATACCGCCGAAGACACCGCGGACCTGCCGCACATGGCCTCGCTGCCGGGCTTTGCCCCGTTCACCCGCGGCGTCAAGGCGACCATGTATGCAGGCCGCCCCTGGACCATCCGGCAATATGCCGGTTTCTCCACCGCCGAGGAATCGAACGCATTCTACCGCCGCAACCTGGCCGCCGGTCAGCAGGGTGTCTCGGTCGCCTTCGACCTCGCCACCCATCGCGGCTATGACAGCGATCACCCCCGCGTGGTGGGCGACGTGGGCAAGGCCGGTGTCGCCATCGACAGCGTCGAGGACATGAAGATCCTGTTCGACGGCATCCCGCTCGACAAGGTCTCGGTCTCGATGACGATGAACGGCGCGGTGATCCCGATCCTGGCGAGTTTCATCGTCGCGGGCGAGGAGCAGGGCCATGACAGATCGGTGCTGTCGGGGACCATCCAGAACGACATTCTGAAAGAGTTCATGGTCCGCAACACCTATATCTACCCGCCCGAACCCTCGATGCGGATCATCTCGGACATCATCGGCTATACCTCCGACCACATGCCGAAATTCAACTCGATCTCGATCTCGGGCTACCACATGCAAGAGGCCGGGGCGAACCTGGTGCAGGAACTGGCCTATACCTTGGCCGACGGCCGCGAATACGTGCGCGCCGCCATCGAGGCGGGCATGGACGTGGACAAGTTCGCAGGACGCCTGTCGTTCTTCTTCGCCATCGGCATGAACTTCTTCATGGAGATTGCCAAGCTGCGCGCCGCGCGCACGCTCTGGCATCGCATCATGACCGAGTTCGGCGCCAAATCCGAACGCTCCAAGATGCTGCGCACCCATTGCCAGACTTCGGGTGTATCGTTGCAAGAGCAGGATCCCTATAACAACGTGATCCGCACGGCGTACGAGGCGATGAGCGCGGTCTTGGGCGGCACCCAGTCGCTGCATACCAACGCGCTGGACGAGGCCATCGCGCTGCCCACCGATTTCTCGGCCCGCATCGCGCGCAACACCCAGCTGGTGTTGCAGGAGGAAACCGGCGTGACCAAGGTGGTCGACCCGCTGGCGGGCTCTTACTATGTCGAGAGCCTGACCAACGACCTGATCGAAAAGGCCTGGGCGCTGATCCAGGAGGTCGAGGAGATGGGCGGCATGACCAAGGCCGTAGCCAGTGGCATGCCCAAGCTCAGGATCGAGGAAAGCGCCGCCCGCCGCCAGGCGATGATCGACCGCGGCGAAGAGGTGATCGTGGGTGTTAACAAGTACCGCAAGGACAAGGAAGACCCGATCGACATTCTCGACGTCGACAACATGGCGGTGCGCGACGCCCAGATCGCCCGGCTGGAGCGTATCCGCAGCAGCCGCGACGAGGCGGCCTGTGCTGCCGCGCTGGAAGAGATTAGCCGCCGCGCAAAAGAGGGCGGCAACCTGCTCGAGGCCGCCGTCGAGGCGGCCCGCGCCCGGGCATCTGTCGGAGAGATCAGCATGGCGATGGAAAAGGAATTCGGCCGCCACCGCGCCGAGGTGAAAACGCTCGCGGGCGTGTACGGGGCTGCCTACGAAGGCGATGAAGGCTTTGCCGCCATCCAGCGCGATGTCGAGGCCTTCGCCGAGGCCGAAGGCCGCCGCCCGCGCATGCTGGTGGTCAAGATGGGGCAGGACGGCCATGACCGGGGTGCCAAGGTGATCGCCACCGCATTTGCCGATATCGGCTTCGACGTCGACGTGGGCCCGCTGTTCCAGACGCCCGCCGAGGCGGCGCAGGACGCCATCGACAACGATGTGCACGTGGTCGGTATCTCCAGCCAGGCGGCGGGCCACAAGACGCTGGCGCCGCAACTGGTCGAAGAGCTGAAGAAGGCGGGCGCCGAGGATATCATCGTGATCTGCGGCGGGGTGATCCCGCAGCAGGACTACCAGTTCCTTTACGACAAGGGCGTCAAGGCGATCTTCGGCCCTGGCACCAACATTCCCGAGGCGGCGCGCGATATCCTGAAACTGGTGCGCAGCTGAGGTTATTGAGGGCAGGGAGCGCTCCCGCGCCCGCAGGTGCCTGCCCTGCGGGCAACCCCCCTGGCGGCCTTGGGCCGGGCAGCCGGCTTTGCCGGCTGCGGCATCGCGCGCCAGCGCGATGCCATGCCCAACGGGCGCAGCCATGCCTCTAGCATGGCTGGCGCCGGGCGGGAGGGCCTGTGTGCAGAGAAAGCCTGGGCGATCCCTGCAAGATGACCGCGACACGGGCCCGACCGGTCTTGGCAAAACGCGCGCTCGGTGATTGAGTGGCGCCATGCTGCGATCCAGACGTTCCACGATCCTTGTCGGAATGGCCGCGGGCCTCCTCTGGGCGATTGTCCTGGTGGGCGGTCCGCAATGGGCCGGCTTGCCCTATCTGCCCGCGGCACTTGCCTTGCCCGGGGCCTTTCTGGCACCGGGCCTGGTTCTGGCCCTGATGATCGGGCGACTGGCACAGCGGCGGTTTTTCGACGATGCGATCATCGACGGGCAGCCCTTTGCCCCCGGTTCTGCGGCCGATATCGACCAGCGGGTGCTGGTCAATACTGTCGAACAGTTGGTGTTGGCGCTGGCGATCTGGCCCTTTGCCGCGGTGACCCTGGGGGGCGCGGTGACCATCGCCCTGGGTCTCGGCTTTGCGCTGATGCGGCTCCTGTTCTGGCTTGGCTACCATCTGTCGCCACCGCTCCGAGCGCTGGGCTTTGCTGGAACCTTCTATCCCAGCGTGCTGGCTGGCCTCTGGTCGCTGGTGGCCTGGCTGGTGTAGGGGCAGGGGGCTGTCTGCCCCCTCTTGCCCCTGCGGGGCAATTCACCCCCGAGAGTATTTCCGACCAGAAAGAAGCGCAAAATCTGGCAGACGGCTTGCACCAAGCGCGCGATTGCCGTTTCTGGGGGGCGTGAAACCTGGGGGAGGAGCGGATGGAACTGGATCATTTCGCGGTGGCGGGGACGACGCTGGAGGAGGCTGTCGCCCATGTCGAAGAGGCGTTGGGGGTGGCGATGCAACCGGGCGGCCAGCACGCGCGCTTCGGCACCTGGAACCGGCTTCTGGGGCTGGCGGACGGTCTCTATCTGGAGGCGATCGCCATCGACCCGGCCGCGCCGCCTCCGGACCGGCCCCGCTGGTTCGATCTCGACCGTTTTCAGGGTGCGCCGCGGCTGAGCAACTGGATCTGCCGGGTGCCTAACCTCGACGCCGCACTGGCCGGGATGCCACCGGGGGCGGGCGCGCCGGTGGATCTGGAGCGCGGTGCGCTCCGATGGCGCATGGCGGTGCCCGCAACCGGTATCCTGCCCTATGACGAGTGTTTTCCGGCTCTGATCCAGTGGCAAGGGGCGCTGCATCCGGCGGCGATGCTGGCGCCCTCGGGCTGTGCGCTGGAACGGCTGATCGTCACCCATCCGCAGGCCGCAGACCTGGCGGCGCTCTGCGGGTCGCTGCAACGGGTGGTGTTCGAGCCGGGGGCATCGGGCCTCAGGGCCGAGATCAGGACGCCGCACGGGCTGAGGCATCTCGAATGACCATCCGTCCCGCGACCGTGGAGGACGCCGCAGTGATCGCCGCGATCGCTAACCACTATGTGCGCGACACGCTTGTGACCTTCACCACCGATTTGCGCGCGCCCGAAAGCGTCGCCGCCGATATCGCCGCCCGTGCGCCTGCCTATCTGGTGGCCGAGGCAGAGGGCGGGGTCACCGGCTTTGCCACCTATGGTCTGTTCCGGACCGGCCCCGGCTATGCCCACACCCGCGAGCATACCATCCTGCTGGACCCCGATGCGCGCGGGCGCGGGCTGGGCCGGGCGCTGATGCTGGCATTGGAGCGCACAGCCCGCGAGGCGGATGTGCATGTCCTGGTGGGCGGTGTCTCGGGCGCCAATCCCGAAGGCTTGGCCTTTCACGCGACCATGGGGTATCGCGAAGTGGGGCGCATGCCGCAGGTCGGTCGCAAGGCAGGGCAATGGCTCGATCTTGTGCTGGTGCAGAAAATTCTGCGCCCCAGCGACACCGCGCCCCCTGACACCGGCGGCCACACGGGTTAGGTTGAGCGCATGTCACTCTGGACCCGCATCACCGAGGCGCTGAGCGCGCTGACCCAGGGCGAAAGCCTGAGCGCCGTTTTCGAACGCCTGCGCACGCCGCCCGAGAAATCCGTGGCCTTTGCCATCGCCGTCATCGCGCTGGGCGCCAAGATGGCCAAGGCCGACGGCCAGGTCACCCGCGACGAGGTCACCGCCTTTCGCGAGGTATTCCAGATCGCCCGCGAT
Organism: Ruegeria sp. PrR005; assembly: GCF_010500245.1. Classification (GTDB taxonomy): domain Bacteria; phylum Pseudomonadota; class Alphaproteobacteria; order Rhodobacterales; family Rhodobacteraceae; genus Ruegeria_B; species Ruegeria_B marisflavi. Next base: position 177,649 of record NZ_JAAGOX010000043.1, on the reverse strand, counting down.
GACGAGGCCGGCGCCGCGCGCGTCTTCAACATGGCCCGGACCGATGTCGCCGGGTACCAGGATTATGCCCGCAAGATCAAAGGCATGTTCGCCGAGGACAGCAGCGTGCTCTGCGACCTGATGGAGGGGCTGTTTCACATCGCCCTGGCCGACGGGTTCTATCACCCGGGCGAGAACGAGTTTCTCGAGGATGTCGCCCATATCTTCGGCCAGACCGACCAGCAGTTCAGCGCGCTCCGGGCGCGCTTTGTGCCGGACGCACCCAAGGACCCCTATACCGTGCTGGGCGTGTCCCGCGACATGCCGATGGACGAGATCCGCAAGGTCTGGCGGCAGCTGGTGCGCGACACCCATCCCGACGCGATGATGGCGCGCGGCGTGCCCGAAGAGGCGATCCGCCTGGCCGAGAAAAAGATGATCGACATCAACCGTGCCTGGGACGAGATCAAGGGCGCAAGGGTCTAGGGCGATGCGGCTGGCCACCTGGAATGTCGAGTGGTTCGCCAACCTGTTCGATCGCAACGATAAACTGCTGGTGGACGACGAATGGTCGGGTCGCCACGACGTGACCCGCGCCCAGCAGATCGAGGCCATCGCCAAGGTGCTCACCGCGCTCGATGCCGACGCGGTGCTCATCGTCGAGGCGCCCAATACCGGGCGCACCCAGGACAGCGTGCGGGCGCTGACCGGTTTTGCACGCGCCTTCGACCTGCGCACCAGCGCCGCCGTTATGGGGTTCGCCAACGAGACCCACCAGGAACTGGCGCTGCTCTACGATCCGGCCAGGCTGAGTGCGGTACACGATCCGCAGGGTGAAGAGACCGGCAAGCGCGGCAGCGCCACGCCGCCCCGCTTCGACGGCACCTATCGGATCGACCTCGATATCGACGCGACCGAGGATCTGGTGCGCTTCTCCAAACCGCCGCTGGAACTGGCCATCACCAGCGCCACTGGCAACCGCTTTCGCCTGATCGGGGCGCATCTGAAATCCAAGGCGCCGCACGGCGCCGAAACCCGCGACGAGGCGATCCGCATCTCGATCCTGAACCGGCGCAAGCAACTGGCTCAGGCGATCTGGCTGCGCGAACGGGTCGAGGCGCATCTGGCCCAGGGCGAGGATGTCATCCTGCTGGGGGATCTGAATGACGGGCCGGGGCTTGACGAGTTCGAACATCTCTTCGGCCGCTCCTCGGTCGAAATCCTGCTCGACGCCGGGCTCTTTGACCCCAACGCCGACAAGGCGCGGCAGGTACGGCCCGGCGCGCTGCCCAGTACCGCGCGCTTCCAGCTGCCCGGCGATGGGCGTTACCTCTCGGCGCTGCTCGACTATGTGATGATCAGCCCAGGGCTGATGACCCACCGCCCCGCCTGGCGCATCTGGCACCCGTTCGAGGATGCCGAATGCTGGCGGATCGAAGAGTTGCGCGACGCGCTGCTGACCGCGTCGGACCATTTCCCGGTGGCGCTGGATATCGACATCTGAGCTTTGAAATCGCGCGCGCCAATGCCTATCTTGAGCGTATGAGACCGCTCCTTGTCCTCGCCCTGGGCTTCGGCCTGACCGTCCCGCTCTTCGCCACCGCGCAGGAGAAGGACGAAGGCCGCTCGCTGATGGAACGCGGCGCGGAACTGTTCCTCAAGGGCCTGCAACAGGAAATGGAACCGGCGCTACGGGACCTGCGCGACATGGCGGGCACCGTCGGCCCGTCGGTCCTGAGTTTCCTCGAACAGATGGGCCCGGCCATCGCCGACCTCGCGGACCGGGTCGAGGACTGGTCCGTCTACGAGATGCCCGAGATGCTGCCCAACGGCGACATCCTCATCCGCCGCAAACCGCCTGTGCCCGAGGCGCAACCGGAGCAGCCGGTTGAACCCGCGGACCCGACCCCGCCGGGGATGACGGACATCTAACCCAGTATCGGCTAAAACGGACGCTTGCCCATCCGGCGTCATTGACTGTTCTACGGGAAAAACCAGCCACTCGTATGGAAACGATCTTGTCGGCGGCGGCTGCCTGAAGAGAACGGCGCTGTTGTTACCGACCCGGCTGCGGATTGCATTTACGGCGAACTGGATCGAAAGGCCGTCGGTGTCATCCCGGTTTGGGATTTAAAGAATCGCGTGAAATGGGCCTTGTCCGCATAACCCAACTTCGCGCCAATTTCAGCTGCGGTCCTGTCGCTGTTACGCAAGAGGTCTTCGGCAAGATCGATTTTTAGGCGCTTGATTTCGCGAGGCAAGGTCGTGCCATGATGCTTCAGGGCCTTGTGCAAACGATTAGTCTGAATACCCAGAAAACCCGCGATGGCGTCAGCGCTAAGATCTGGCTCATCCAGCTTGTCCCTCAGGATGGACCGCATGGCCGCAACGATCGTTACCTCATCGTCAAGGCCCAGCCGTTTCGACGGCGTGTTATCAGGCATCTTCGACACGTCTCGAAACAGCCAATCGACCGGAAAATTCAGCTGCATGCCAGGGTCAGGCATGAACCGGGTTTGGACGCCGGCATAGCGTGGCGGCAGGCCAGCAATATAGCGGGTTTCCCATACAACCTCTCCGGGGTTCCATGCGTCGCCGGCCACAGATTGCAAAAGCCGTACATATACAGCCGCTCCGAAACCAGTGACTTGGACAGGAGCGACCGCGGGTTCCTGAAGTCGCGCGATGCGGTAGATCGCGCGCTCTGCCTCCACGATCAAGCTATGTCGCACAGAACTCGACTCTTGTGGGACAAGGCGTACAAAACTGGCCATGAACTCGAACAGGGTAGTCGCTGATTGCAGGGATGTCGCGAAAGGAGGCCAGGCTTGCAGGTCGAACGCTTCGCCCACGCGAAGGCCGAGATACCTGTCGCCAGCCAGATCCGAAAACCCGTTCAAGAGCCCGAAGACGAGCTCGGAGTGGACATAAACGCTCGTGTCATTGATTTGATCGGCACTTAATCCAACCGTGTCCAGCGCCGGACGCGGGTCGATACCGCGCTCTTTCAGGTAGTTCAGAAAGGGAGCCACCAGCGCGAGGCGAATGAAGCCTTCCCGGTGCAATTCGTGGTCGGTCTGAAGTGGCATTGGCGTCTCCTAAGCTAAGCCTAGCATGCATGGCTGAAAGAGTGTTGCCACTATTGGGGTCAAGAATCGACTTTTTGGAATCGAAACTGGCAACCGGCTTGAGCGCTTTGTCGTCTATCCTCTTTGGAATTCGCCACAAGGGAGGCCAGAGTCATGTCCAGTTCAATCAAATCTGTTTTGCTCGCGACCGTTTTCGCTTTTTCCCCTGTCGTCGTCGCGCATGCGCAAGAGGGGCCACCGCCGATCCTGTTCACAAATGTGGATGTGTTCGACGGGTTCGGTCCGGACCTGATCGAGGATGCCAACGTGCTTGTCGAGGGTAACGTCATCACGCAGGTCTCGACCGATCCGATCGAGGTCGAGGGCGCGTTCGTCATCGACGCAACTGGAAAGGTGATGACGCCCGGTCTAATCGATATGCACCAACACGTGATGCTCAACCCGCCCGAAGGCACAGCAGCCTATCAGACCCGCTGGGACGGCGCGGCTGGTGGAGCAATAGCCATCCAATACATGAACGATCACATGCTGATGAAGGGGATCACGACGGTTCGGGACATCGCCGGCGATCCGCTGGATGTCGCCAAGGCCATCGACATGGGCCTCATTCGCGGCCCGCGGGTATATTCCTCCGGTGGCGCCATTGGCCAGACTGGCGGTCACAGTGACTGGGCGGGAAGGAACGTACCGCCCCACATACTCGAAAACGGTTTGGATATGGGACAGGCGACCGGCAACACCTGGGTGGTCGACGGAGTGGATGATGTCACGCGTGCTGCGCGTCTGAACTTGCGCCGGGGCGCGGCCTTTCTCAAGGTCATGGGTGGCGGAGGAGTTGCAAGCGAGTTCGATCCACTGGAGATTCTCGGACTTGCCGAGGACGAGGTTGCCCGGGCCGTCGAAATCGCACGTGACAACGGCACTTATGTGGCCGTGCATGCGTACCACGACGAAAGCTACGAGAGGCACCTGAGGCTCGGTACCCGCTCTTTCGAACATGGCTTCCTGATCTCGGAGGACATGGTGAAGAAAATGGTCGCAAAATACAATGAAACCAAAGACATCGTCTGGAGCTTCCAGTGCTTTATGAGCGTCAAGTCCTTCGGTAGCTATGATTCCATGCCGGCATTCTTCACACATGAACAGAAGCTCAAGGGCGTAGCGGCCGGTGAAGGCGTGCGCCGGATGTCCAAGTGGATGAATGAGTACGGCATGTTCATTGTGGGAGGGTCGGACATGTTCAGCCCTGGACTGGTCGAGAAGATCAAGGAGGACATCACCTGCAACGTCGATGCAGGTTTCAGCCCTGCGCAGGCCTTGAAACACTGGACCGGCAACGCTGGGATCGTGCTGAAATGGTCCGGCCCCAAAGATCCTTATTCGACCTATCACCTCGGCCAGATCGCGCCCGACAGCTATGCCGACATCCTGATCTGGGATGGCAACCCGCTTGAGGACATCAACCTGATTCTCGACGAGGACAGGCTGCAACTCGTGATGAAAGATGGCCGCGCCTACAAGAACACGATGGTCGAAAGCGACAGCATCATGTACCGGCCAGCGGTTCGTGAGCCGAAAACTTATCCATGATTGCCTGATCTGGATATTGCGGGGCGGCTTTGTTTACCTCGGGCCGCCCCGTTACACGATAACCTGTAAAAAGACTGGGAGATCGACGTGCGCGCAACGCTCTTGGCGCTACTGGCGTTTATTCCTGCACATGCAGCCACTGCTCAAACACCGATTACCTGGGCCGACCTGATCGACCCAATCGCACAGGTCTATGAAGACCCTTTTCGAGAATTGGGCTACGAACAACTCGAGAAACTGCGTATCGTCGCAAAAGCTCAGCAGCGGCTTGAAGATGACGTTTCTGCGACCAAGACCCGCGATGAGATCGAAGCTCGGCTGAATGCGGCCGAGGCTTCATTGGCTGAACAGGGCATCGACGCCCAAAACCTTCTTTCGCAACGTTGGGCGGTGGCGGAACGCCGCAAAAGAGCTGCGGTTTCCGGAAATACTGAACTCAACGGCAAGTTGGTCGTGCTGACGGGTTACGCCATTCCTGCACCGCCGACGGATGACGGCACGCCGGTGGCGTATCTGGTCCCTGAACGCGGGATGTGCAGCCACACGCCACCGCCCAACCCCAACCAGATGGTGCGGGTATTGATCAAGGGAGGCTGGCAACCGACGACCATGCACGAACCGGTGCGGCTCACCGGACGCCTCAGCCTGTCCGACACAACACATGACATTCAGGTCGTCGACGGCATGGTACCCATGCGCGCCGCTTACGAGATGGAGGCGAACGGGGCTTTGACGACGCAGGATATGCAGGACGCCGCCGGCTCCCGGCAAGAAAACGCGTGGGCAGCGACCATTGCGGAGCGCCTGCGCGCATCGGGAAAACTCCCGCGCAAGGAAATTGGAGAAACGAATTGATGCGTTGCGGAAGCACTGGGCGCGTCGTCTCAGGAATGTCCCACGCCTCCCCTGCAATGCCATGGAATAACCGCGCAATCTGCAAGGAGGCGTTGATCCAATGCTGACAAGACGTCTTTTCCTGTCATCCGCAGCTGCCGCAAGCATGTCTGTGGCCCCGCTTTCCCGAGCCATGGGACAACATGCCAACCAGACGATATCGCGCATTGCCTTTGGTTCATGCGCCAAACAGTGGGAACCGCAGCCGATCTGGAACGCAATCGCGCGTCGCGAGCCGGACCTCTTCCTCTCACTGGGAGACGCGATTTATGGGGACTGGCACGGAGACGAGGTCTTTGAAGCGACGAAAGAAAGTCTCCGTGCAGATTGGGATCAGTTGGCAGCGATCCCGGAATTCGCGGCATTTCGCGAACAGTTTAAGATTCTTGCCACATGGGATAATCACGATTTCGGCAAGCATGACGGCGGCGCCGAGTTCGAACTCAAGGAACAATCGAAGAAGCTTTTCCTCGATTTCTTCGGCGAGCCGCAGAACACGGAAAGACGCAACAGGCCGGGGATTTACGACGCGATGACCTACGGCCCTGAGGGTCGCCGCGTCCAGATCATTCTGCTCGACTCCCGGACGTTCAAATCGCCCTATACCCCTGATCTGCGCAGTGCGGAGGAAAAGGCCGCCATGAATATCCGCGGCCAGTATCTGCCTTCAACCGATACCAACGCGACCCTGCTTGGTGCGGCGCAATGGCAATGGCTGGAAGAACAATTGCAGGAACCCGCAGAGCTCCGATTGATCGCATCCGGCACCCAGATCGTGGCCGACGAGAAGGCGATGGAGGAATGGGGAAATTTTCCTGCTGAGCGTAGGAAACTGTTCGACCTGATCGGAAAAACAGGTGCGGAAGGCGTGATCCTCCTGTCGGGCAATGTGCATTTCAGCGAGGTGTCGAGGACGGATGAAGGTCCTTATCCCCTGACCGATTTCACCTCCAGCGGCTTGACACATTCGACACCGGCCTATGCCGAGCTGAAAAACTCGAGACGGGTGGCCGGTCCATTCACGGGGTTCAATTTCGGAGAGGTAAATATCCGGTGGGAAGACACTGAAGGGACGATTGTCGAATTAAACTGTCTCGATTCTGAAGGCTCAGTCCAGTTCGAACACACAGTGCAACTCTCAGCGCTGAAAGTGACCTAAAACGCCATCGGTCGGAGGAAACACGTTTGAAAGCCATTCGCATCACGGCGTTTATCGTGGCGGCACTCGCGCCAGTAACCGTTTTGGCACAAGGCCTCGCGGGCCCGTCCTCTGCCGCCGCCGAACTGAAACCTGGCGACGGGTTGTCGGACCCGCAACCGCGTTCGGACTTCCCGCGAAACGTGGCGCCGGGCTGGTTTGTCTGGAAGGACGGACTGGCAGAGAACGGGTTCCGCTTCAGCCTTGATTACCTGTCATTGTGGCAAGGCTCCTCCTCAGACCTTGGAGCGGGCGAGGCGGGGGGCGGGATCGCGCGGTTCTATGGCAGCTGGCAAGCGACCGAGCATGGGTCGCTGACCTTCAAGTTGGAAAACCGCCATGCCTACGGCGCCGTAGCGCCGCAATCTCTGGGACTGGACGGAGGTGCGCTCTCTATCACCGGTACCGCGTTCAATGATAACGGTACGATGCTGACCAACCTGTTCTGGACCCAGCGCGCAGCCGACAGTAGCTGGACACTACAAATCGGTCAGATCGACGTGACCGACTTCGTCGACGTTTACGGTCTCGTAAGCCCCTACAGCGCATTCCAGAACCTTGCGTTCAACACCAACCCGACAATTAACGCTCCTAATCCCGGTCTTGGCATCGCCGGAGGCATCAAGCTGGGATCGCATTTCTACGCTGTTGCCAGCGTGGCGGATGCCAACGCAGATCCAACATCGCCAGATTTCGATGTGTTCTCACATGGTAACCTCTTCAAGAGCCTCGAGATCGGCTACACCTCCGGGTTTGACCGACTGTATTTCGACAATGTCCACCTGACGCTCTGGCACGCGGACGCAGCCGAAGACGGCAGCCGGGCCGAGGACTATGGCGCCGCGTTTTCTGCCGCGTGGTTTATCGACAACCGGTGGATGCCGTTTTTTCGGGCCGGGATATCCAAGGGTACGGCGGCGCTATACGAAAAGTCTGTTTCCGCCGGGATCGGCTACTTTGGCCGCAATACAGATCTTGCTGGCCTAGGGCTGAACTGGGCCGAGGCGAATGGTATTCCCGGCAGCCAGACAACGCTGGAAGCATTCTATCGCTTCTCGATTTCCCCTAGCCTCCAGATCACACCGTCGGTCCAGTTCATCAACAATCCGCTGTTCAATCCGGGGCAGTCCAGCATCACGATCGTGGGTCTGCGTGCACGGGTTGTCTTCTAGGGTCAGGATGCATTGATTTCGGTCGCACGGCGTGATTCACGGCTCAGAAAATGGAGCGGTGACATGAGCGACCTTTACTGGCTGACTGACGAGCAGATGGCCAAGCTCGCCCCTTTCTTCCCGAAGTCTCACGGCAAGCCGCGGGTTGATGACAGGCGGGTTCTGAGTGGGATTATCTTCATCAATCGCAATGGGTTGCGCTGGCGGGACGCGCCTGCCGCCTATGGTCCGCACAAGACGCTCTACAGCCGGTGGAAACGTTGGAGAGAGAAAGGAATTTTCGCGCGGATGATGGCGGGGTTGGCTACGAAACACGGTGAGAAGACGGCCGTGATGATCGACGCAACATACCTGAAGGCACATCGAACGGCGACCAACATGGCCGCCAAAAAAGGGGGCGCGGTCGCCTGATCGGTCGCACCAAGGGCGGCATGAACACCAAGCTTCATGCCATCTGTGACAGCCTGGGACGACCGCTCGATCTGTTCGTCACCGCTGGACAGGTGAGCGACTACATCGGCGCGCGGGCGCTTCTCGGTAGCCTGCCAAACGTCAAATGGCTGCTGGGAGATCGCGGCTATGACGCCGACTGGTTCAGGGAAGCGTTGAAAGACAAAGGCATACGCGCCTGCATTCCCGGCCGGAAGCAACGCAAGACGCCGATCAAGTACGACAAGCGCCGCTATAAGCGGAGAAATCGTATCGAGATCATGTTCGGCAGGCTCAAGGATTGGCGGCGTGTTGCGACCCGCTATGACCGATGCCCCGAGGTGTTCCTATCGGCCATCGCCCTCGCCGCGACCGTCATCTATTGGTTATGAATCCTGACCCTACAACTCGTGCCGCAATCGACACTGCCCAAAGTGCCAGGGGGCCGCGTCGCGGGACTGGATGGCGGCGCGCATCGAAGACCTGCTGCCGGTCGAATACTTCCACGTCGTATTCACTCTCCCGGCCGAGGTCGCGCAGATCGCCTATTGGAACAAGGCGGCGGTCTATGGCCTGCTGTTTAAGGCGTCGGCTGAGACGCTCCTGACCATCGCCGCCGATCCGAAGCATCTCGGCGTGCGGATCGGCATGACATCGGTGCTGCACACATGGGGCTCGGCGATGACCCACCATCCGCATGTGCATGTCATCGTGCCAGGGGGTGGTTTGTCGCCTGACGGCACCCGATGGATCGGTTGCCGCCCGGGGTTCTTCCTGCCGGTGAAGGTCATGTCACGGCTGTTCCGGCGCCTGATCCTCGAAGGGCTGATGAGGTTGCACCAGACCGGCAAGCTGCGCTTCTTCGGGGAATTGGGGGGATTAGCTGATCCCAACCCCTTCGCTGCCCATCTCGCGCCACTGCGCAAAACGGAATGGGTCGTCTATGCAAAACCGCCCTTCGGCGGACCCAAAGCCGTGCTGGCCTATCTCAGCCGATATACGCATCGCGTCGCCATCTCCAATCACCGTCTGATCAGCGCCGATGGCAACACCGTGGCCTTCCGCTGGAAGGACTATCGGATCAAGCGGGGAGACCGGATGAAGGTCATGCGCCTGCCCACGGACGAGTTCATCCGCCGGTTCCTGATCCACGTTCTGCCGTCGGGCTTCCACCGCATCCGCCATTCGGGATTCCTGGCCAACGGCATCCGCCGCGACAGGATCGAGAAGATCAGGCGTCTGCTTGATGCGGCACCGGAGCCAGGCCGAACGCCGGATGAACCTGCGGCCGCGGGACCCGACGACCCGAACGCGCGTCAGCCCTGTCCCATCTGCGGCGGCACCGTGATCGTCATCGAGACATTCCTGCGCGGCGAAACTCCGAAATCCCGCGCCCCGCCTTGGGAGGAAGCCGCATGACCTACCGATCCCACCCGGCCCCGCGGTACGCAGGTGTCGGACCGATCACTACGGCCAGACTCATGACGTCGCAGCGAGATGGGCCATCGAAGCCGGAAAGACACACCAACCGGCGGCATCAGACCGTGGAAACCAACTGGCCGGCCCGCCCCGTGACCAACGCGGCCGCCAAACGGTTCCTCGACTGACGCAAAGGTAACGCACAATCCCCATAGCTGCGATAGCCCCCCGTGCTTTCCTCCTTGTCAGATTTGTCGCCGCTGCATGGCGAGCATCCAGCAGCCACAAACCTTGGACAAAGCACCATTTCGCTGCGGTTACAGCAATGACCGCATTGGCGAAACGGCCGAGGTGAGTTTCTTGATCAGCAATCTCATTGGCCAAGATCGACGCCCGGAGCTTAAGGACATCGCTTGCCCGTCAGCTTCGCGATGTCCAAGTGGCTAATCAAGAAGTCCATGAAGCACCTGACTTTCGGGGTAAGCACATTCGACTTCGGGTAGATCAGCCAAAGAACGGATTGGTCGTGCAAGCACCAGTCCGGCAGCACGCGGATCAAACGTCTCGTCTCGATGTCTTCAGCGACGCTCCAGAGCGAGTTTATGGAAATCCCTAACCCCTCCAGCGTCGCCAACCGTTGAGATGTTCCGTCGTCAAGGATCGTTCGACACATCATTTTTGCAGGATCCAGCAGGGCTGTTCGACCATCTGCATGGATGATTTTACGGGGAGCCGTGTTCGCCCATGACAAGAAGTGATGGGCCGCAAGATCATCCGGCGCTGCCGGTTGTCCTGAAAGTTCGAGGTAGGCAGGGGATGCGCACAGAATGCGCGTGTCATCTGCCAGTTTCCGCCCCAAGAGGCTGCTGTCCTCCAGCGGCGCATTGCGCAGGGCCAGATCGAAGCTGCCTTCGATGATGTCCTGACGGGTGTCGGACAGCCGCAGGTCGAGGGTGATGTCAGGATAGAGTGCCTGAAACTCCGGCAAGAGCGGAATGATGTGCAGTTGTGCGAAGCTGCTAGGGGCCGCGAAACGCAGTGTGCCGCTCGGGTGAAGCGTACCTGCGCCCAAGGCGGCGCGACCTGCATCCACTTGGGCGAGAACTTCCCGGGCATAGGGAAGGAACGCGGCCCCCTCCTGGCTGATTGAGATCTTACGCGTTGTGCGATGCAAGAGCTCCGTGCCCAGTTCCCGCTCCAGCTTTGCGAGGCGGTTACTGGCCATAGCGGGGGCAAGGCCAAGATCGCGACCAGCGGCGGTGATGTTCAGCCGTTCAGCGGCGGCGACGAAAAGGCGAAGAGCGTCTGTGTCCATGCACTCTTATTATATAAAAAATCAGAATTCTGAAATAAAAATATCGCTGTTTTTATAAAGAATCATGGTGATATATCAGCTTCAACACAGAATTCTGGAGCATTAAACATGAAATCTATCGGCTACATACGAAACGGTCCTATCGACGCTGAAGGTGCGCTGAGCCTGCTTGATGTGGACAAGCCGACGCTTGGTGCGCGCGATATTCTGGTCGCGGTCAAAGGCATTTCGGTTAACCCCGTTGACGTCAAATTGCGCGCGCTACGTGCGCCTGAAGGCGGTCATGGCATTCTGGGGTATGACGCAGCGGGTAAGGTCGTTGAAACCGGTTCTGACGTCACGGGTTACGCTGTCGGCGACGAGGTGTTTTACGCGGGAGATGTGACCCGCGACGGCACAAACGCAGAGTTTCACGCCGTAGACGAACGCATCGTCGGCAAGAAACCATCGTCTCTTGATTTCGTCGAAAGCGCGGGCCTTCCGCTGACCTCCATCACTGCTTGGGAAATGCTGTTCGACAGTTTCCGCCTGATTGAAGGCCAAGGCGAAGGCCAGAGCCTCTTGGTGATCGGCGGCGCGGGCGGCGTGGGTTCGATCCTGATCCAGCTTGCCAAGACCCTGACGAACCTGACCGTGATTGCGACAGCTTCGCGCCCCGAGACCGAAGACTGGTTGCGCAAGATGGGCGCGGATCATGTGGTCAATCACCGCGGCGATCTGGTGGCGCAAATCAAAGATTTAGGCCTCGCGCCAACCCATGTCGCCGCGCTGACGGCGACGGATCAACACTGGCCTGCGATTGTCGACCTCATCGCGCCGCGCGGCCACGTCTCGCTCATCGACGATCCTGTAAACCTCGATATCTCAATCGCCAAACCCAAGGCGCTGACGATCTCTTGGGAGTTCATGTTCACCCGTTCGATGTTCGCCATGGACGACATCACGGCACAGCGGGATCTGCTGAACCGCGTGTCCCAGATGATCGACGCGGGAACCCTTCAATCCACAGTCACCGAACGCGCCGAGGCGTTGACGGTGGAAACGTTGACCGAAGCGCACAAGCGTCAGGAAAGCGGCCGCGTGATTGGCAAACAGGTCCTTCCTGGACTGTCTTCTTAACCAAACCCTCAAAAGGAAAACCACAATGGCTTATTATTCTGTACTCGACGTAACCCCCACCGACGATGCGTGGATCCCCGGTTACCTGCCAACAGCCAATGAGCGCGTTGCAGCTCATGGCGGCAAATACATCGCTCGCACGGCCAATCACGAGCAGGTGGAAGGCGACACGCAAGATGCCGGTCTGCGCATCATCATCGAATGGCCGTCCAAAGAGGCGGCAGAGGCATTCATGGCCGATGAGGCTTATGCCCCCCATCTTGCAGCACGCACAGCCGGTTCGGTGAGCCATCATTTCCTGATCGAGGGCAAAGACGATCTTGCCTAAATCACTTGTGCCGCCCTCACCGAAGGGCGGCGCATACTTTTCCGGAGAGCAGCCATGCGCGACGAGACCAGTATGCCGTTTGAGCGAATCAATCGCGGCTACAATGCAACGTTTCAGAACGGGCGTCTGAGCATCGGGCTTGTGGTACCAATCGCGCAATACGGGCAGAGCCCTGTGCCCGACATGGCCGACCACCTCGACCGCATTCAACTTGCCGAAAGGCTCGGTTTCAAGGCTGTCTGGCTGCGCGATGTGCCTTTCAACGTCCCAAGTTTCGGCGATGCGGGACAACTTTTTGATCCCTTCGCCTATCTTGGCTATCTGGCGGCTAAAACAACCGATATCGCCTTGGGCGTCGCCAGTATCATCCTGCCGCTACGCCACCCCGCCCATGTGGCCAAGGCCGCAGCAACTGCCGATGTTTTATCAGGCGGTCGGCTGATCCTTGGCGTGGCGTCTGGGGATCGCCCCGAAGAATACCCGGCAATGAACAGCGATTTTGATGCGCGGAGCGAAGCTTTCCGCGACAGCTTTGATTACATTCGAGCCATGGGTACGGGCACCCCGCAGATCGAAAATGGGTTCGGCAAAGTCGACGCATCAATCGATATGCTGCCCAAGCCGGTCGGACCTAAGCTTCCTATGCTGATCACCGGATCAAGCCGCCAGTCGCCTGACTGGATCGCGCGGAATGGCGACGGTTGGATGATCTATCCGCGCCCCGGCGTGGCACAGGATCGCGTGTTGCAGGATTGGCGGGCGCGGTCGGCTGATCTAGGCCAGGCGCCGAAACCTGTCCTGCAACCGCTTTACATCGATCTCGCCGAAGATCCCGACGAACCGCCCAGCCCCATCCATCTTGGATTCCGGTCTGGCCACCGCACGCTCGTGCAATATCTCAGGCAGCTTGAGCACATCGGCGTGAGCCATGTGGCACTCAACTTGCGGTTCAGTGCCAGCCCCGTCGAACAAACTCTTGATGACTTGGCCGAACATGTCCTGCCAGTATTCAAATAAGGAACAGATCATGACAAAGACAATTCTTATTACAGGTGCGACCGATGGCCTTGGCCGTGCAACCGCAATCGCATTGGCGCGCCAAGGGCACAACATCATCGCGCATGGTCGAAATGCTCAGAAACTCGAGCAGCTGAAAGCCGAGGTTGGCGCGACCCTATCAACCGTTCAGGCGGATATGTCGGAACTGTCGCAAGTCGCACTGATGGGGCGTGATCTGATAAAGACCTATGATCGGATTGACGTGGTGATCAACAACGCTGGCGTCTTCAAGACATCGCAGCCGCTTTTGAGCAATGGCATGGACGTGCGTTTTGTCGTCAACGCCTTTGCACCAGCTCTTTTGTCAAACCTCCTGCTGCCGATCATGCCAGAGGACGGCCGTTTGGTGCATCTGTCCTCCGCGGCTCAAGCGCCGGTGGATTTTGACGCCTTGGCAGGCAAGCGAAAGCTGCAAGATATGGAGGCCTATGCCCAAAGCAAGCTCGCTCTGACGATGTGGAGCCAAGAATTTGCATCGAAACATCCCCACGGGCCGGTTTCGGTCGCGGTCAATCCCGGCTCGCTTCTTGCGACCAAGATGGTCCGCGAGGGGTTCGGCACATCCGGCAACGACCTGAATATCGGCGTCGATATTCTCATACGTGCGGCTTTAGCAGATGAGTTCGCGACCGCGTCGGGGCAGTATTTCGACAATGATAGTGGGCAATTCGCCCAGCCCCATCCAGACGCCGCCGTTGCCGCGAAGGTCGCGGGCGTAATTGAGGGTATAGAAGCAGAGATTGCCGATTAGACAGGTCAAAGGTTTGGCTTTCCTCTACCATCTGTCGAAAGCGTAGCGATATCGCGGATGGGCCTCGGCATCACCGACATTCGTGCGCCGCGCAGCATTTGTTACTTTGGGCTCGAGGCCGACTTTCGCGGCAAGTCGCTGCAAGGTCCGCTGTAACGCAATCCGGCCGCGCGGTTCACTGTCCTGGGCGCTCCGGCGTCTCGGCCAAACGCCCCTCACTCCTCGATAAACACCTCGGACGTCGCCCCCAGCGCAGAAACAAGCGACTGGAACCGCGCCTCGGCCACTTCGCCAAAGAGCGCCGCCGCCTCTTTCGGCAGGTGCAGTTCCAGCCTGCGTTTCTTGGGGAACCAGGTCAGCCGCCCCATCCTCGCGTCGCGCTTCAGCCACAACATCGCTCCGAACCGCATCGCCTTGCCCAGGGTCTCCGCCTGGGTCTGGCTCCGCTCGTCCAAGAGCGCATAGATCGGGTCGAACCGGTTGCCCTCGCGCTTGTTGCGATAGCGGTGTTGCAGCGCCAGCCCGATGAACACCCGTTCCGAATGTTTCAGCCCCCCCAAGTTGGCACGGGTGACGTTGTCGAAACAGATCTCGGCGCGGTAATCGGGATGCGCCCGCCAGCTGACATCATGCAGCAGGCAGGCCGCCTTGATCAGCCGCACCTGCGCGGGCGGGGCGGATTTGAACAGCGGCATCACAAATTCGAACAGCTGCTTGCCGAAGCCGGGCAGGCGGGCATCCTTGGCCTCGGCGAAATAGCTCGCCTCGATCAGCGGATCGCGGTCGCGCAGCCGCTGCGGCATCTGCTCGAACAGCAGCCCCTCGCGGATCCCATAAGAGGAAATCGCGATATCCTTCGGCTTGAACTCGCGGATCAACCGGGTCAGCACGTCGATCGCATAGGGCACCAGCGATATCCGGGACGAGGACAGCCCGGTCTTGCTCCGCAGCTTCTCCAGGTCCGAGTTCTCGATGAACTTCACCGTCTCATGCACGTCGCGCACGGTCATGCGGTATTCGTGCAGCACCTTCAGCGGATAGTTGCGCCGCAGCATGTCGATCCGCGCGATCGCCCGCCAGCTGCCGCCGACCAGGAACAGCCGGTCGCGCTGCGGCCCCAGCTGCGCCTTCAACTCGCCCATCACCTGCTTGATATGCGCCTTGCGCCCCTTGCGGCCGCCCTTGATGTCGCGCAGCTTCAGCGGACCCAGCGGCGAGGTCACCCGCCGCCCCACCTGGTTGTTGGCGATCTCGGCCAGTTCCATCGATGACCCGCCGATATCGCAGATAAGCCCATAGGCGCCGGGCCAGCCCAACAGCACCCCCTGCGCCGACAGCCGCGCCTCCTCGTCGCCGTCGATCACCTGGATCTTCAGCCCCGTCTCGCGCAGCACCTCGGCGCAGAAGTCGTGCCCGTCCTCGGCCTCGCGCACCGCTGCGGTGGCCACCGCGGCCAGCGGCGGCAGGTCCAGATCGCCGGCCAGATGCTGGAACCGGCGCAGCGCCGCCAGCGCCCGCACCCGGCCCTCGGGGTTCAGCCTGCCGGATTCGGACAGGCCCGCACCCAGGGCGCACATGATCTTCTCGTTGTAGAAATAGGCAGGCGACCGGGCGGCGCCATCGAACACCACCATCCGGACCGAGTTCGAGCCCACATCGACCACCCCGATTCGCGACAGGGCGCGGGCGCTGGGATCATTGAACAGGGGGCGGCCAAAGGGCCCCCACTCCGGGAGGGTCGCTTCCGTAGGTTGGTTCATCTGGCCCTCAGTCTTGCTTGCCGCAGGATGCGGGATCGCTCCGCCCCGGTCAATTGCGCTCTCCCGCCGCACCTTCGTTCAGCACCCGCACCGCCAGCGCCCGGGTGATCTCGCGCCGCTCGGCCAGCGCCAGCCGGTCCAGCGCCGCGACCGTGCGTGCGGCGGCCTCGAAACTGCGGTCCATGTGCTTGACCAGATAGGCGATCACTTCCGGCCCGGGATAAAGCTGGCGGTCGATGAACAGCTTGGCCAGCACCGCACCCAAAAGTGCATCGTCGGGCGGCTCCAGCGCCACATGCTGGGCGCCCTCGATCCGGCTTGTCAGGTCGGGCAGGGTCAGATTCCAGAACCCCGGCGCCGACTGTCCGGTCATCAACAGCGCATGCCCCTGCGCCAGCGTCATGTTGTGCAGGTGAAACAGCAGCGCCTCGCGCCCCCCGTCCCCGGCAATCGCGGGCACGTCCTCGACCGCGACCGGCCCCGCGGCCAGATCGGGAATCATCTCTTCGGTCAGTTCGGCCGCCGCCACGATCCGACCGCCGGTCTCGGCCGCCCAGACATGCGCCAGATGCGTCTTGCCCGCGCCCACGGGGCCGCTCAGCACCAGCTTGCCGCCGGGCCAGACATGGGCCGAGATCATTGCCACCGCAAGCGCGTTGGCGGGCGAGACGAAAAAATCTTCCCGCCCCAGCGCGGTCATCGCAGGGAGGTCGAAGCTGAGTTGTCGGGCCATCTATTCCGTGTCCTGTCCCGCCAGCCCGCGATACAGGCGGCTCCCCAGATATTGCGCGGTGGCAAAGCGGGCCAGAACGCCCAGCGCGGCGGCCACCGGCACCGCGACCAGCATGCCGACAAAGCCAAAGAGCGCGCCAAATACCGACAGCGCCAGCAATAGCCAGACCGGATGCAGTCCGACCGAACTGCCCACCAGCTTGGGCGTCAGCAGATTGCCTTCGACCACCTGCCCAATGGCGAAAATCGCGGCCACAAGCCCGATGGAAAACCAGTCGCCCCAGAACTGGAACAGCGCCAGACCGATGGCCAGTGCGCCGCCGATCAGTGCGCCCAGATAGGGGATGAAGGTCACCAGACCGGCGATCAGCCCCACCACCAGGCCGAATTGCAGCCCCACCAACATCAGCGCCACCGCATAATAGGTGCCCAGGATCAGACAGACCGTGCCCATGCCGCGCACGAACGAGGCCAGCACCGCGTCGATCTCTCCGGCCAGGCGCCGGATTACCGGCGCATGGTCCAGCGGCAAAAGCTGGTCGATCCGGGCGATCATCCGGTCCCAGTCCAAGAGCAGATAGACCGACACCACCGGCACGATGACCAGCAAGAGCACGACGTTGACCGCAGATCCGACCGATCCGGCGATGGTTTGCAGGAACTCGCCGGTGCGCGATTTCAACATCTCGCCGACCGATGCGATGATCTGATGCGCATTCGACCCCCGGTCCAGGACCGAGGGGAAATGGGTGCTCACAAAAGTGCGAAAATCCTGGAACAGCTGCGGCAGCGTATTCACCAGGTCGATCATCTGCGCCACCAGTACCGGCACGATCATCACCATGGTCAGCACGAACAGCAGGACCGAGGCGATGGTGATCACCGCCGTGGCCGCACTGCGCGACAGGCCCCATTTTTCCAGCCGATCGGCGACCGGATCGACGAAATAGGCGATCGCCCCGCCGATCACGAACGGCAACAGCACGTCGCCCAGCAGATACAGCACCAGGACGATCACCACCGCCACGATGCCCCAGTATCTCAGTTGGTCCTTGACTGGCAAAGACATGCCGCCTCCGGTTCGATGGGTCCGATTTCGGTTTTCGCCGATGCGGGCGGGGCTTGCAAGCATTCCTTCCTTCGGGAACCATGACCCTGGCCGCCCGGATCGCGGCGTTTCGGGTAACGGGTTGAGGAGAGGGAATGAGCAGCCGCGCAGACCGGCAGGCAGAACAGGCGCAAGACGTTCTGGACCAGGTCAACAGGATCGCAATGGCAACCGATATCGGCACCGTCTGGGAACTGCTGGTCGCGGGCCTGCGGCGGTTCGGATTCGAGCGGGTGAACTATGGACTCACCCGGGGCCGGGTGGGCACCAGCATCGGCGATCCGCAGGACGTGCTGTTTCTCAGCACCCACGCGCTGGACCGGGTGCGGGCGCATCACACCTCGGGCCTCTACCGCAGAACCGCCGAATACCGCTGGGTGCTGGAAAACGTGGGTGCGGTGTCGTGGGGCTGGGTCCATGCCGAACGCGCCGCCGGTCGGCTCTCGCCCGATGAATGCGCGGCGATGGACGAGATGGCGACCAGCCGCCGCCGTGCCGGCATCTCGGTCAGCTTCGCCGAGGGCGGCCGCCGCTGCAAGGGCGCCATGGGCCTCGCCGCCGGGGCGGGCGAAAGCCAGGCCGCGCTCGACGCCCGCTGGCCCGAGGTTTCGGCCGCGGTGCTGGCGCTCTGCAACATGGCCCATCTCAAGATCTCGCAACTGCCGCTGCCGGTGCCGGGCGGCCGCCTCAGCCGACGCCAGCGCGAGCTGCTGGACTGGGTGGCCGACGGCAAGACCATGCAGGACATCCAGGTTCTGACCGGCCTGTCGCTCAGCGCCATCGAGAAACACATGCGCAAGGCGCGCGACACGTTGGGGGTCGAAACCACCGCCCAGGCCGTGGGCAAGGCGGCGCTGCTGAATCAGATGTTCGCCGGTCCCGACCATGACCCCGCCCTGTCACGATGAGGATTTCCGCACTCGCCCGGGGCCATGCGCCCATGCACCTTGTCACGGCTTCGTGAGTGAACTCAGGACCCACGGGTGCCCGGCAGGACATTACCGCCTGTCTCCGGGTGCCTTCCCCTTCGGGTCTTGAGAACCGGGACATTTCCCCGGTGAGGCAACAGCGCCGGTCCTTCCCCAGGGACCGGCGCCTTATCCGCCCCGAACCGTGCAAAAAACACCCAAACCCGCGCCCCGAAGTACCGCACGGCGATTGCCTGTCGCGGACCTTTGTCTTAGACCGCTCTGCAACGTTCCTTCACGAAAGACACTGCCCGATGCGCCTGTCGCGATACTTTCTGCCCGTTCTCAAGGAAAACCCCTCCGAGGCCCAGATCGTCAGCCACCGCCTGATGCTGCGCGCCGGCATGATCAAACAGGCCCAGGCCGGCATCTATTCCTGGCTGCCGCTTGGCTTCAAGGTGCTGCGCAAGCTGGAAAACATCGTGCACGAGGAACAGATCCGCGCCGGTCACATCCCGATGCTGATGCCCACGCTGCAATCGGCCGATCTCTGGCGCGAAAGCGGCCGCTACGATGACTATGGCGAGGAAATGCTGCGCATCACCGACCGCCACGGGCGCGACATGCTCTTTGGCCCCACCAACGAAGAGCTGATCACCGACATCTTCCGCGGCCATGTCA
The DNA here is from genome assembly GCF_010500245.1 of Ruegeria sp. PrR005. Lineage (GTDB taxonomy): Bacteria > Pseudomonadota > Alphaproteobacteria > Rhodobacterales > Rhodobacteraceae > Ruegeria_B > Ruegeria_B marisflavi. The sequence goes on along the minus strand of NZ_JAAGOX010000043.1, from coordinate 158,118 downwards.
GCAGCTACAAGGACCTGCCGCTGACGCTTTACCACATCCAGTGGAAATTCCGCGACGAGATCCGCCCGCGCTTCGGCGTCATGCGCGGCCGCGAGTTCCTGATGAAGGACGGCTACAACTTCGACCTCACCAAAGAGGACGCGCTGCATTCCTACAACCGCCACCTGGTCAGCTATATCCGCACCTACGAGCGGATGGGCCTTCAGGCGATCCCGATGCGCGCCGACTCCGGCCCGATCGGCGGCGACGACACTCATGAATTCCTGGTGCTGGCCGAGACCGGCGAGTCCGAGGTCTTCTATGACAGCAAGGTGACCGATATCCGCCTGGGCGAACGCGAGATCAACTATGACAGCGTCGAGCAGTGCCGCGCGGTGATGGAGGAGTTCACCTCGCTCTACGCCCGCACGGATGAGACCCATGACGAGGCGGTGTTCAACCAGATCCCCGAGGAACGCCGCCGCAGCGCGCGCGGCATCGAGGTTGGCCAGATCTTCTATTTCGGCACCAAATATTCCGACCCGATGGGCGCCACCGTACAAGGCCCCGATGGCAAGCCGGTTCCGGTCCACATGGGCAGCCACGGCATCGGTGTGTCCCGCCTGATCGGTGCGATCATCGAGGCGAGCCATGACGACAAGGGCATCATCTGGCCCGAGGGCGTGACGCCGTTCCATTGCGGCATCGTCAACCTGAAACAGGGCGATGCCGAGGCCGACGCCGCCTGTGATCAGCTTTATGCCGCGCTGACCGCCATCGGGCTCGAACCGCTCTATGACGACACCAACGAGCGGGCCGGGGGTAAGTTCGCCACCATGGACCTGATCGGTCTGCCGTGGCGCATCACCGTCGGTCCGCGCGGGCTGAAAAACGGGGTGGTGGAACTGACCAGTCGCAAGACCGGCGAAAGCGTCGAGCTGAGCCCGGAAGAAGCGGTGAAGAAGGTGGCCGAGATCTATGCGCCGCACCATCCGCATCTCGCGCGCGAGGAACCGATGGCGGGCCGGTCCTTCCACACCTGGCTGTAAAACGCTCAAGAGAAGGGGGCGGGCCGCCAGCGGCCCGGATCCTCAGTGCATTGCGGCGCGGACGGGCGGGTTACGCATCAGGTACCCGTCCGCCGTTCCGCCCGGGGCGGCCTTGACACAAGGCCGGCCCAACCGGTCGATCAGGTGTTCCATGGTCAGGCCCAGAAATCGCAACCCGCACAGACGGGCACCGGTTTCCGATTCAGTGATGCAAAACGCACCTCCACGAAACGCCAGGCCATAGCCGCGTTTCTGCATGGCGTCGATCAGTTCAGGCCAGGATTGCGCGGCCTCGAACAGCGGCAACATCACCGCCCGGATCAGCGCCGCGGTTTCGCAGTCGATCATTGCGGACCCGTTCGGCGCCGCCACTGGCATGGTCTTTATCGCGTTCATGAGCACCTCTCTCGCGATGCCCCCCAAGTCTTGCAATGCTGGCAGTGTTGGATTGCTGATTCAAAACCTGCCTGTCCGGCGTGTTAATTTTGGTTAAAATCCGGGGTATTTCGGTGGCAAATTGCGACTTGTTGGCCACAATGTTTCCAACCCGGAAACGGCCGCCGAACCCCGAACCATGGCTTACGCCGGTAATTCGCGCCGCAGCGGCAGCGATTGCAGGATCGCAAAACTCACTTCGATGACGAGAAACAGCCACAACAGCGGGCTTGCCCCCGCCCAGAGCGCGTTCAGCATCCAGGCCGAAAACAGCCAGCGCCCGGCTGCATCGTACCGCGCAAATCGCGGGTCGTCATGGACCAGCCGCACCAGCGACCAGACCACCACCACGCTGCCAAAGAAGTTTCCAAACAGCACCGCGTAGACGGACAGGGCGGGCAGAGCGGCCAGCCCCAGTTGGTCATGCGCGACGCTCAGCAGGTTCCAGAACAGCGACAGGGTCAGCGGCGTTGCATAGGGCCAGCTGACGGCCAGGTCATACCAGGCCGACAGGCGATAGATGTGGTGGAAACGGGAAGGGGTCAGCATTCGTCAGATCCTTTGCATATGGACGTTGAATGCGCCGGTCTCTAAACCTTGGACCTAGATCCAAGGTCAAGAGGGTTTCATGCGGATCGGAGAATTGGCGGAACGCACCGGCGTCAGCTGTGACGCCTTGCGGCTTTACGAGCGGCAAGGGCTGATCCAGGCCGACCGCTGGCCCAACGGCTATCGCGATTTCTCTGACGAGGCCGAGGCGCTGGTCCGGCTGATCCGCCAGGCACAGGGGCTGGGGTTTTCGCTGGCGGAAATCGGCGGGCTGTTGCGCGGACTTTCCGGTGGATTGAGCAGCGACCAGGTGGCCGAGGTACTGACCGCCAAACTGGCCGAGATCGACGGGCGCATCTCGGCCCTCACCGATCTGCGCGCGCTGCTGGCCGCCCGCCTTGCCGATGCCTGCCCGTTGGGGCTGGACCGGCCGCGCGCGCCCGCTCTCCGCCGCAGGCGCACGTTGCGCGGATGACCGCCGTGGGGCTTTGTGAACCCTGCATTCGCGACGTACAAAACGGCACATTGCGGGTTCAGACCATGTACAAAACGGTCAAAACGCCGTACATCGCCCGCAAACGAGCAGGAGCCAGACATGGCCAGACAACCGGCACCCTTTGCCCCTTTCGAGTGGAAGATCGCCTGGCGCTACCTCCGTGCCCGCCGGGCCGAGGGCGGCGTCAGCGTGATGACCTGGATCAGCCTGATCGGTATCACACTGGCGGTGTTCGCGCTGATCGCGACACTGGCGGTGCGTTCGGGCTTTCGCTCCGATTTCGTGGGCACCATCCTGGGGGCAAATGCCCATGTAACCGTTTATAATGGCGGGGTAATCCGGGAAAATGGCCAGGTCGACCGGACCATTGCCGACTATTCGGAAATGGCCGCGCGGGTAGCTCAGGTGCCCGGCGTGACCCGTGCCGCACCGCTGGTCAAGGGCCAGGTGATGGCCTCGGCCCAGTCCCGCAATGCAGGCGTCGAGGTCTTCGGCATCGCCGCCGCCGACCTCGCCGGCCTGCCCGGCATTGTCGGCAACGACCGCTCCTACGGCGACCTCTCCCGCTTCGATCAAGGCATCGCAATCGGCTCCGGCATCGCCCGCGAACTCGGCATCACCGTAGGCGACCGCATCAAGCTCATTTCGCCCAACGGCGCCCGGACACCGATGGGAACCTCGCCCCGGGTGAATGCCTACGAGGTGGTCTATGTCTTCTCCGCCGGGCGCTATGATATTGATAGAACACGGGTTTATATGCCCTTTGCCGAGGCGCAGAGCTACTTCAACCGCGAGGGCGTGGCCGATGAGATCGAGGTCATGGTGACCGAGCCCGAGGCGCTTGACCGGGTGCTGATCCCGATCCTGACCGCCGCAGGCGAAGGCGCGCAGGTCTGGACCTGGCAGGATGCCTCGGGCGGTTTCCTGCGCGCGCTCGAGGTCGAGGACAACGTGATGTTCATCATCCTCTCGATCCTCGTGCTGATCGCCACCATGAACATCGTCTCGGGCCTGATCATGCTGGTCAAGAACAAGGGCCGCGACATCGGCATCCTGCGCACCATCGGACTGAGCGAGGGTTCGGTCCTGCGGGTGTTTTTCATCTGCGGCGCCTTCACCGGCATCATCGGCACCGCTTTGGGCGTGGCGCTGGGCTGCCTCTTCGCGATTTATATCGACCCGATTTTTTCCTTTGTAAACTATGTTATGGGCGGCGGCGTCTGGGACCCGGCCATTCGCGGGATCTATGCCTTGCCCGCCGAATTGCGGCTTGCCGACGTGCTCAAGGCGGCGGGCCTGTCGCTGGGGCTTTCCTTTGTCGTGACCTATTTCCCGGCCCGTCGCGCGGCCCGGCTGAACCCGGTGGAGGCGCTGCGCTATGAGTGACGTGACCCTGCGCCTGAGCGGTATCGAGAAGACCTATCTGCCCGGCACGCCCGGCGAGGTCCGGGTGCTGCGCGGTGCCGATCTGGAGTTGCACGCGGGCGAAATGGTGGCCCTGGTGGCCCCCTCTGGCGCGGGTAAATCAACCCTTCTGCATATCGCGGGCCTGCTGGATGTGCCTGACGCGGGGCAGGTCGAAATTGCGGGACAGGACATGTCCGGCCGCGGCGACAGGGCGCGCACCATCGTGCGGCGGCAGGACGTGGGCTTCGTCTATCAGTTCCACCACCTGCTGCCTGAGTTTACGGCACTGGAGAATGTGACCCTGCCGCAACTCGCCAACGGGGTCTCGGAACGCGCCGCGCAGGCCCGCGCGACCGATCTGCTGACCCGCGTCGGCGTGGCCGAACGGGCCACGCACCGCCCGGCCGCCCTGTCTGGCGGCGAGCAACAGCGCGTGGCCTTCTGCCGGGCGCTGGCTAATGCACCGCGCCTCTTGCTGGCGGACGAACCCACCGGCAATCTGGATCCTGCGACCTCGGAGCAGGTGTTCGATGCACTGCTCGAATTGGTGCGGGGCACCGGTCTGTCGGCGCTGATCGCGACGCACAACATGGATCTCGCGGCCCGGATGGACCGGGTACTGCGGCTGGACGATGGACGGCTTACGCCTGCTGGGTAAGCCAGACCCCGGCCGCCATCAGGGCGATGCCACCCGCGCGGGTCAGGCCCAGCGGGCTGACTTGAGCGCCGAACAAGCCAAAATGGTCGATGGCGGCGGCCGAGATCAGCTGTCCGAGTAAGACAAAGAACACCGCGTTTCCCACTCCGAAATGTGGGGCGACATGGGTGATCGACAACACGTAAAAGGCCACCAGAAGCCCCGCCAGAAACAGGTGACGCGGCGCGCCGCCCAGTTTGGTCAGCGCCTGCGGCCCGGGAACCAGCAGCATCAGCGCCGCCGATGCGGCAAAGGCCACCGCAAACAGCACGACCCCGGCCGTGGTCGGAGACCCGATGATCTTTCCCAGCGCGGCATTCAGCGCGGCCAGAACCGGGATGCCGATCCCGGCGATCAGCATGAGGGCAGCATAGTGGGGCATGGTTCGTTCCGCGTCTGAGACAGGTGTTGATCTGGATCATTGCCTTGGCAGCAGGGATGCACAAGGCTGAACATGGGTGCGGGCGGAAACGGTATTGCGATGCGGATTGCTGTTCTGATGACAGTCTTGCTTGCGGCCTGCGCGCCCACGCCCGATGATCGTGGCGCACGCCTGTTTGCGCGAAACTGCACCTCCTGTCACGGAGTGACCGGATCGGGAGATGGGCCACAAAGCGCCGGACTGCCGGTTCCTCCGGCAAACCTGCGCGGGTTGGCAGCCGCCAACGAAGGAGTCTTTCCGGCAAAGCGGGTGATGGCGGCGATTTTTGGGTATCCGGGCAAGACGCATACGGAAACCATGCCCGATTTCGCCGGGGAACTGGCGGGGCCGACCGTCTTGTGGGAGGCGCCGGATGGCGAGAGGATCGAAACACCGGTTCCCTTGCTTGATCTGGCGCAATACCTTGAAACGATACAGGACCTGTGATCTCGAAAAGGGAGTGATCTGACCAAATGAAACAAGCTTTGATGGCGGCCTTGGCCGTGATGGTATCGGGGACAGCGGGTCTGGCGCAGGATGCGGCAGAAGGCGAACAGCTCTATCTGCATCACTGTGCAACCTGTCACGGGATCGAAGCGACCGGGCAGGGGCCGATGGCCGGGGTTCTTGTGATACAACCCGCCGACCTCACCGCCCTTCAGGGTGATGGCGCGTTTCCCGTCGCGCGTGTGGTGCGCCGTATCGACGGACGCGATCCGCTGGTCAGCCACGGCAGCCCGATGCCGGTCTATGGCCCCTATTTCGAAGGCCGCGATATCGCGGTAAAGACCGAAACCGGACAGCCGATGTTGACCAGCCAGCCGATTGTCGATCTGCTGGCGTATATCCAAACACTACAAGACCGCTGAAGAGGGGAAACGGATGCGCAGAGTTGTCGGAGTACTGATGCTGACTGCGGCGGTGGCGGCCTGTTCGGTTCAGGATACGATGCCCGGCCCGGCAGAGGGAGAGGCAATTTTTGCCGCCAATTGCGTGGCCTGCCACGACTACCGGGGGCAGGGCGCGACGCTCTCTGGCGGGCAGAGTGCTCCTGATCTGACCGGAATCGCGGCGCGGCGGGATGGCGAGTTTCCGCGTGCCGAGATCCTGTCCAAGATCGACGGCTACGGGCATGGCAAGGTTTCTGCGACCGTGATGCCAGAATTCGGGTCCCTGCTCGAAGGCGAACTGGTGCCCGTCGATATCGACGGGGTGCCGACCCCGACACCCAGACCGCTGGCGGCGCTGCTGGCTTATCTGGAAAGCATTCAGGTCGCAGACGCAGGGTAACAACATCCGCCGGGGGTGGCGCGGGAACCCCGATGACCTCTGCATGGCGGACACGGCTCAAGGCTCAGTCGCAGATTCCTTTGAGCTCCGCCCCCTTCCAGGGCAACAAGACATCGCTTTCACGGGACGACCGCGGCAGGTCGGATACCGGAAAGGCTGCGGACAGCATGCCATGCAGCCGCTTGGTGCGGGCCGCCTCGGGCGCCAGTGCACGACAGCAGACGTATTCTTCGACGATTGCGCCTTGCTGTTCGTACCCGTAGTCCAGAAAATCGGGCGAGGTCTCTAGCTCGAACAGGTAAGGATCGTCACTGGCGCCGTGTTCGGCGGCAGCCCGCAGCGGGTGGTACCCCGTCACATGCCGGTTCTGCCATTGCCAGACATGGGTCAGTTCGTGGGCCAGCAGCATCGCGGCAACGAGGTGCATGCGTTCGGGATAGTTCGGGAGGTAGTCTTCCAGATACCAGTCCTTGGTGAAAAACACCTTCTGGAACAGGGTCACGGCCGCCGGTTTGGCGGTCACGATCTCTTCTTTTGTTGGCGGCAGGATACGTTCACGGCAGGTCACACGGGGACGTGGTTTGCGATGGAAGGTGACCGCGCCCACCGGTGCGCCCTCGACCAGGCGGACCCGGTCCAGATCCAGTGCTGTCCCATGCAGGCGGGACGCAAAATTGCGCTCGGAATCGGTCAGCGGGCGGCCGCAGGCCGCAACCAGAAGGATCAGGAAAAGCGCACGCAGCATCATGGTTCAGACCCTAGTCGCAAGCGTGATCCCTGCAAGATGTTTTTCCATTCCGCTCAAAAAGCAGGCATTGTCGGAAGCCGGACACGTCGGACAAAGGATGCTCCGTCCAGTTTGGTTGGCCTGCCGAAAGGAGACGGAAAATTCTTCTCGTTCCATATGGAAGTCCATGAAGCGTGCGCTAACGTTTTTTCATTGAGCCTCGATTTGATGTCCAAAAACTGAGAGTTATGCCAATGAGAAAGCCGCTTCGAAGTATCGCGACACTGGCCCTGATTTCAATGGTCCACCTGGTTCCCGCGTGGGCACAGGAAAACAGTGCCAAACCCAATATTCTCGTCATCTGGGGTGATGATATCGGATGGCAGAACGTTTCCGCCTACGGGATGGGAACGATGGGATACACTACACCCAACATAGACCGGATCGCCGCAGAGGGAGTTCGGTTTACCGACCATTATGCGCAACCCAGCTGCACGGCTGGCCGCGCCGCATTCATCACGGGCCAATACCCAATTCGGTCAGGCATGACGACGGTTGGCCAGCCGGGCTCTCCGCTGGGGCTTCAAGCTGCCTCGCCGACTTTGGCAGAACAGTTAAAGCAGATCGGGTACCGTACCGGCCATTTCGGCAAGAACCACCTTGGTGACCGTAACGAGCACCTGCCGACGGTCCACGGTTTCGACGAATTTTTCGGCAACCTTTATCACCTGAACACGCAGGAAGAAGCCGAGCAGCGTGACTATCAGCGTTTCGGCAAGGAATTTTCCGGCAGTCTGGAAGAATACGAGGCGCAATTCGGGACGCGCGGCGTGATCCACAGCTTTGCCAGCGAAACCGACGATCCGACGGAACAGCCCCGATTTGGCCGCGTGGGGATGCAGACGATCGAAGACACCGGACCGTTGACCCAGGAACGGATGAAAAACTTCGATTCAGCCGAAGTCATCCCGCTTGCACAGAACTTCATGGCAAGTGCGAAAGAGGCCGACGAGCCGTTTTTTGTCTGGCTGAATACGAGCCGGATGCACCTGTATACCCGGCTGGACGACAAATGGCGGTATGCGGCCGAAGAGTATACGTCGGAATCCGACTACCACGGATCGGGCATGCTTCAGCATGACCATGATATCGGGCTCGTGCTCGACTGGCTCGAAGAGCAGGGCCTCGCCGAGAATACCATCGTCTGGTATTCGACCGATAACGGGCCCGAGCACTCCTCGTGGCCGCACGGTGCGACGACACCATTCCGCGGCGAGAAAATGACGACATGGGAGGGGGGCGTTCGTGTGATCTCGATGCTGCGCTGGCCCGGCGTCATTGAAGCAGGCAGGGTCCTGAACGGTATCCAGGGCCACCAGGACATGTTCACGTCTCTGGCGGCGGCCGCGGGTATGGAAGATGTGGCCGCCGAAGTGATGGAAGAAAAGCAGCAGGTCATCGACGGGGTGAACAACCTGCCGTACTGGACAGGCGAAGCGGCGGCCTCGGCCCGCAACCATATCTTTCACTATTACGAAGGGATGCTGGCAGCCGTTCGGATGGGGCCGTGGAAGTTCCACTTCATCACCCGCGAGGATTATTATGGAGACATCGTCGCCCATTCGATGCCGCGCGTGTTCAACCTGCGTATGGACCCGTTCGAAAGTTATGACAGCACGGATTCCTACGGTCACCTGATCCAAAAGGTTTCGTGGCTGTTCCAGCCCATGAACGTGCTGTTGGGGCAGCATCTACAGTCTCTGGCAGAGTATCCCCCGGTTCAGGGCGGGGCGTCCTTTGACATGTCGAATGTGGTTGAGGATTTCTTGTCCAAGGCGTTGCAGTAAACGCCAATAGAAACAGACAGAAGGGCGGCCAACCTGCGTCCGCCCTTTCTGTTGGTCAGAGGCTCATCGCCAGAACGCGGCTAATCTCGGTCAGCGACCGTCCGGATTGCTCCATCCAGGTGTTGAAGGCCGCTTGCACCTGCGCCATCGCCTTCTTGGAGCTTGGCGGCTTGTCGACCACCCCTTCGGCGAACAGGCGGGCGGTCACGTCCCGCGACAGGATGAAACTGTCGCGGCCGGCAAAGCGCATCGCGTATTGGGCCGTTGTTCCGCCCAGCCGCGCACCGCGGGTCTTGAGCATGTCGAGCAGGCCGACATAGTCAGATGAGGGCCAGGTCCCCAACACCTTGCCCGCGCCGCCGTCCTGGCGCAGCTCAAGGAGAAAGGCGGCGTTGTCCCGCACAGTGGCGATCTTTGTTCCGTTACGCACGATCCGGGAGTCGACGAGCAGCGCATCGAACTTCTCGTCATCCATGAATGCGCACCGGCCGATGTCGAACCCGTCAAAGGCCGCCTCGAACCCGTCCCATTTGGCTTCGATCACTTTCCAGTTGAAGCCAGCCTGAAAGATGCACTTTGTAATGACCGAGAGCCAGCGGTCATCCGGCATTGCGGTCAGCTCATCCGGGCTTTTCGGCTTTTGCAGTCTTCCTTCCAGCGCGGCCTTGCCGCCGTGGCGCGCAGCGGCCAGGTCGTAGATTTCATCGAAATGGTGCATGTCCGATCTCCTTTCCTGCTCTTTTCGCCACAGTGCCGACCGTAGTTCTGCTCAAGGAGCGTAAAAAGTGGCGGTCGCCGTCGCCACAAGCTTGCCGCTGGTCTCTTCGGTCATGTTGGCGCGGGCAAAGACCAGCGCCTTGCCAGCACGCACAACTTCGGCCCGGCACAGGATAGCCGTACCCGTGCCCGGACGCAGAAACTGGGTATGAAGGTCTGTGGTCGCATAGAGTTTGAAGCTATCTCCATGCGCGACTGCGGCCAGCACCATCGTGGTGTCGGCCAGTGCCGCCAGAGCCTGGCCTGACACGATCCCACCCACCCGCGCCAGATGTTCGGCAAGCGGCATCCGCATCAGCGCATGTGTCTTGTCGATGGAGATCACGGTCAGGTCCAGCGCACGGACCCATTTGGCGAAGTTCTCGTCGAGAATTTGTTCGGCGGATTCGACGGTTAGCATACCGTGGGTGTTCCTTTAATCGGGGTCATGTCCTGCCTCTGAAGAGTGACGTTTTGCGCAGGATAGGCGCCCATCGCGATCAAGCCAAGTTGCGTTTCCGGGGTCCTCAAGGCGGGCATCTGCAAAAAAATCTCGACAAAAGTGCCTGAAACCATGTTATTGACTGGTCAATCAATAACCGACTGCAACATCTGGCGTGACAGCTGGCGATGCAGGACGGATACTTAGCGAACCAAAGAAACAGGGAGACTGAGGATGAAGACCATCGGACTGGGAATCGCGCTGACCGCGTTGGCTGGTGCCGTGCAGGCCGCCGACATGGGCGCTGCAGACGAGCCGATCAAGCTGGCGATCAATGAATGGACCGGACAGCACGTCACCACCCATGTCGCGGGCGAGATGCTCAAGGCGGCGGGATACAAGGTCGAATACGTGACCGCAGGCATGATGAACCAGTTCCAGGCGCTGGCGGATGGCGACATTCACGCGACGCTGGAAATCTGGTCGTCGAACGTGTCCGACGAATACGCAAAGAAAATCTCGGAGGGGACCGTTGTCGAAATCGGCGACCTCGGCCTGAATGCGCGCGAAGGCATTGCCTATCCGGCGCATGTTGCCGACCTGTGCCCGGGACTGCCCGCGTGGGAGGCACTGAAGGATTGCGCGCAGGTGTTTGCCACCGCCGAAACTATCCCGATGGGCCGGCTGGTCGACTATCCCGCAGACTGGGGCACGCCGGGGGCTGACCGGATGACCGGGTTCGACCTGCCGATCAAGGCCGTTCCGGCAGGGTCCGAAGGGGCGTTGATTGCCGAGTTGCGCGCCTCGACCGAGCGCAAGTCGCCGCTGCTCATCACCTTCTGGCAGCCGCATTGGGCGATGTCGGCCTATGACGTCAAATTCGTCGATCTGCCGGTGGGCAACGAGGAATGCTTCAACGATCCGGCCTGGGGCCCGAACCCGAATGCCGTGAACGACTGCGACTTCGCGCCCAGCCGTATCTTCAAGGCGTCCTGGTCCGGCTTTGCCGAAAAATGGCCAGCGGCCTATGAAATCCTGTCCAACTATCAGCTGAGCGTCGAGGCGCAGCAGCCGATGATGGGCAAGATCGACGTCGATGGCGGCTCGGTCGAGGATGTGGTCGCCGCATGGATGGCCGAGAACGAGGGCAGCTGGCGCCCCGTCGTCGATGCGGCAACCAAGTGAGCCGCTGACGTGAGTACGTCGGATACGCCGGCCATCGCCTGCCAGAGTCTCTGGCAGGTTTTTGGCCCGAGCGCGGACAAGGCCCTGACCGAAGCGCTGGCCCGGTCAGGGGGCAATGCTGATGCAGCGGCCGAGGATCTGCGCGCACGGGGGTATATCCCTGCGGTGCAGGACGCCAGTTTCGAGGTGCGCGAGGGCGAGCTGTTTGTGATCATGGGCCTGTCCGGTTCGGGCAAGTCCACGCTGATCCGCTGTATCTCGCAACTGTTGCCGGGCACTGGTGGCGAGATCCGCATCGACGGCGAGAACGTCATTGGCGCGAGCAAGCAGAAGCTCACCGAATTGCGGCGGCGAAAGCTGGGCATGGTGTTTCAGCATTTCGGCCTTTTCCCGCATATGACTGTGGCCGAAAACGTGGCCTATCCGCTCAAGGTGCAGGGAGTAGGGCGCAAGGAACGCCGCGCCCGCGCGCAGGAGGTGATCTCGCTGGTCGGGCTGGACGGGCGCGAGGACAGTTTCCCGCGCCAACTGTCGGGCGGACAACGCCAGCGCGTGGGTATTGCCCGCAGCCTGGCGGTGAATCCTGACATCTGGTTCCTGGACGAGCCGTTCTCAGCGCTTGACCCGCTCATCCGGCGGCAGTTGCAGGATGAATTCCTGCGCATTCAGGCGACGCTCAGGAAATCCATCGTCTTTATCACCCACGATATCGCCGAAGCGCTGAAACTGGCCGACCGGATCGCCATCATGCGAGATGGCAAGATCGTACAGATCGGCACGCCGACCGAAATCGTGTTGCAGCCGGTTGACGACTATGTGCGCGAGTTTTCCAAGGATGTGGCCAAGGGCCGCCATGCAAGGGTAGCCTCGGTCATGCAGGCGGGGGATGGTGAGCGTGGTCCTGACGATCCGGGCCTGACCACCAACATGACGCTCGACGCGGCGTTGGCGCGCTGCATGGAGCTTTACCAGCCGGTACCGGTACGGGATGCGGGCGGCGCGATCGTCGGGACGGTCAATCCTTCGGATCTTGCCGCCGCCTTGCAGGTGGACGAGGCATGAGTGCGGTTGCGGATGTTGCGGCACCGCACGCAACGCGACTGACGGTGGGGGCAAAGGCCGCCCTGATCACCGCGCTGGTGGGCGCACTCTGCCTGGCGTTGGAACCGGTCGTGCCCTGGCTTGGCGCCTGGCCCAAGACCTGGGTCTTGCCGATGACCGATTGGGTCGGTACCGCGCTGACCTGGCTGTTGGGCTGGATCAAACCGGTGGCCCGGCTGTTCTCGGACGTCATGGTCTATCCCATGGACTGGGCGAACACCGCCCTGAACGCCACGCCCTGGCCGATGGTGATCGGTATTGTGACCGCGCTGGGCTGGTACCTTGGCGGGCTGTCGATGGCTGCCCTCGGTTTCTTTGGACTGGGGCTGGTACTGGCCTCGGGGTATTGGCACGAGGGCATGAACACGCTGGCGCTGGTCGCCGTGTCGGTGCCTGTGGCGCTGGTTGTCGGTGGCGGTATCGGCATCCTTGCCAACGAAGTGCCGAGGGTTAAGGGTGCGGTTCAGGCGGTGCTGGACATCATGCAGACGGTGCCGACATTCGCCTATCTCACGCCCTTGTTGCTGCTCTTCGGGTTTGGCCCGGTCGTTGGTTTGATCGCCTCGGCGATCTATGCCGCGCCGCCGATGGCGCGCAACGTGATGCTGGGGCTGGAGCGGGTCGAGGCCGAGATCAAGGAAGCCGCGATCATGTCCGGCGGCTCCCGCATGCAGCAACTGTTTCAGGTCGAAATCCCCTCGGCCTCGCGCCAGATCATGGTGGGCTTCAACCAGTGCCTGATGGCCGCGCTCAGCATGGTGATCATCGCCGCCGTCATCGGGGGGTTCAACGACATCGGCTGGGAAGTGCTGTTGACCATGCGCAAGGCACAATTCGGCCCATCGCTGCTGGCCGGCATGGTGATCGTGATCTTTGCCGTGGTGATCGACCGGATGAGCGCGGTGCTGGCGACAGAACGCAAACGATATGACCTGCGGGTTGTCTGGGCGGTTCTGGCCTTTGCCGTGGCATTCACCGTGCTGTTCTGGTCCAGCCTGCCGGGTGCGTCCGAGGTGGCAATGCTCGACGGGGTGGCCGACAGCATGGATCGCGGGCTGACCCGCTTTACCCAAGCCAATGGCATGGCGCTGGAGGCGTTGAAGAACAACACCCTCTTTTACATCCTGCTGCCGCTCAGGATCGGGCTGGATCAGGCTGTTCTACCCTTTACCTGGGGGTTCATGTGGTCCCCGGCGATGAGCGCCCTGGTCTTCGGCCTGGGGGGCGCGCTGGGTCTCTTGCTGGCGTGGCGCGGTAACGTGACAGGCGGCATCGTTGTCCTGATCGCCTTTGGCATGATCGAGACCGGGGTGACCAACCTGCCCTGGCCCTTTGTGCTGACGGGGGCGGCGGCGCTGGGATATGTGGCAGGCGGTCGGCGGCTGGCCATCTTGGTGGTGGTTCTGCTTTGCACGATCCTGGTCTCGGGCCTGTGGGACCGGGCGCTTCTGTCGCTCTACCTCTGTGGCGCCTCGGTGTTTGCCTGTGCTGTTGTGGGCGGGGCTATTGGCGTGGCCAGTGCCATATGGGCACCGGTCTGGCGTGTTGTGCGGCCGATCTGTGACATGCTGCAAACCATTCCACTTTTCGTCTTTCTGATCCCGGTGCTGATGCTGTTCCAGATTGGAGAGTTCTCGGCCTTTCTGGCGATCTGCGCCTATGCCATCGTGCCGATGATCCGCTATACCCGCCACGGTTTGGTGGATACGCCGGATGAGATGATGGAGGCCGCCATCTCCAGCGGTGCGACTGAGTGGCAGATCCTGCGCGATGTGCGCGCCCCCTATGCCGCGCCGACCATCCTGCTGGGGCTTAACCAGACCATTCTCTATGCCTTCTCGATGCTGGTGATCGCGGCGCTGATCGGGACGACCGGTCTGGGCCAGTCGATCTATCTGGCACTGGGGCAGGCGGATGTGGGGCTGGGCATTTCAGCGGGGGCGGCCATGGCCATTCTGGCGCTGATTGCGGACCGGTTGGTGCAGGGCTTTGCCGAGGAGCGGCGCAAGGCGCTTGGCCTGTGATCCCGTCTTGTGGTCCGGCTTGACTTTGCGCAAGGCCGGACCGCAAGCGCCGATCTAGGATCGGTCGGAATGTGACGGAGGCAAGAGATGGGCGGATGGGGTGCGTTTGCGGCGGCTTTGGCCGTGTTCCTGCTCAGCCACGCCATCCCGGTCCGGCCGCCTGTCCGGCCCTGGTTGGTTGCGCGACTGGGGCTGCGTGGCTATCTGGTGGCCTATTCCCTGTTGTCGCTTGCGGTGCTGTATTGGCTGATCGTGGCCGCGGGCGCGGCGCCCTATGTCGAGGTGATCCCGCCCTTGCCCATCCTGCGCTGGGTTCCGATGATCCTGATGCCGGTTGTTTGCCTGATTGCCGTTGCGGGCATGCGCGTCTGCAATCCGCTGTCCTTTGGCGGAATGGGGCCGGGGCCGTTCGACCCGGCCGCGCCGGGCGTTCTGGCGTTTTCGCGCCACCCGCTGCCCTTGGCGCTGGCACTCTGGTCGTTGGCCCACATGCTGGCAAATGGCGATTTGGCACATGTGCTGCTGTTCGGCCTTTTTGCGGGCTTCGCAATGTTGGGCATGCGGCTGATCGACCGTCGCAAGCAGCGGGACATGGGTCGCGACTGGCACCGCCTTGCCGCGAACACACGGCTTCTGTCTCTGCGGCATGGTGCCGAATTGTTGCGCCCGGTCGATATGATGTTGGCCGGGGTGCTGTTTGGCATCCTTCTGTTCGGCCACGCGGCGGTCATCGGCGTGTCACCGATGCCCTGAGGTGGCCGAAAGGGGGAGGGCGTGCTAGATGATGCGTGATGTTGGAAGAAAGGATGGTTGGGAATGAACCTGGCCTATGTAACGACACAGGCGCGCGGCGCCACAGACCGGCTGCTGAGTGCCGTCGCCGAGCGGCTGGAGGCTGAGGGTGTACGCTTGGCCGGTGTGGTGCAGACCAATACCGAATGCGCCGACAATGCCCATTGCGACATGGATCTGCGGGTCATGCCGACGGGTGAAGTGATCCGGATCTCGCAATCGCTGGGGGCCGGTGCGCGAGGGTGCCGTCTGGATCCGGGCGAGCTGGAACGCGCGGTGGGGCTGGTCATGGGCGCCTTGGGCAATGGACCCGATCTGCTGATCGTGAACAAGTTCGGCAAGCACGAGGCCGATGGCCGGGGTTTTCGTCCCCTGATCGCCGAAGCACTGGCGCAAGACATTCCGGTTCTGCTGGGGGTTAACGGTCTGAACGAGGAAAAGTTTCTCGACTTCACCGAAGGGGCTGCGGAAAAGCTTGAACCCGAAATCGACAGGCTCGTCCAATGGATGCGTCGGGTTTTGGCAGAAAGAAGTCAGGCGGCCTGAGCGATACCGGGGCGGGAATTCCTGTCCTGGCGCGTCTGGCTTGGTTGTGTCAGCTTCGATCCCTGCACATGCAGGACGCGCGCGTGTTTCAAACGATGGTTGCCATCCACCATCCGTTCCGTTCATTTGTCTGGAAAGAGATGGTGGGCGACCCTGGAATCGAACCAGGCGTGCGTCTCCGCGAGGGAGTTACAGTCCCCTGCCACACCTTGCGGCCTGTCGCCCACTGTCAGGCGTTGCACCTGACGTGGAGGCGTGATTACAAGCGCGCCAAAGGAGCGTCAACAGGAAAAAACCGCTTTGGCGCAGGAAACTTTCGCAGGCCCCGGAGGGCGCACAAATGAAGAAACCGAAATGGGTTGTCGAGAAGGAACAGGCCCGCAAGGCAGCGGCGGCGGAAACCGTCTGGCTGTTCGGACTGCACGCTGTTCGCGATGCTCTGGAGAACCCTGACCGGGTGAAACTGCGCCTGATCGTGACGCTGAACGCAAAGGACAAACTAGCCGAAGCGATCGCCGCCGCAGGGATCGAGCCGGAGATCGTCGACCCGCGGAAATTCAACGCGCCGATTGATCCGGGCTCGGTTCACCAGGGCGCGGCGCTGGAAGTCAAACCATTGGACTGGGGGCGGCTGGAGGATGTCTGCGTCGGGCAGGAATGCCCCCGGGTGATTCTGCTCGACCGGGTGACCGATCCACACAACGTGGGCGCCATTTTGCGGTCGGCCGAGGTTCTGGGCGCCAGTGCCGTGATCGGGACCCGGCACCATTCGGCGCCTGAAACCGGCGCGCTGGCAAAGACGGCCAGCGGCGCGCTGGAACGCCAGCCCTATCTGCGTGTGCGCAACCTGTCCGAGGCAATCACCGAATTGCAGGGCATAGGTTACATCGTACTGGGGCTCGATGGCGAAGCCGAGGAAACGATCGAGACGGCGCTGGCAGGGCGGCGCGATCGGGCCGTTGCGCTGGTCCTGGGGGCCGAAGGGCCGGGGCTGCGGCAAAAGACCAAGGACACCGTCGACAAACTGGTCAAGATCGACGCAGCGGGCGGATTTGGCTCTCTCAACGTCTCGAACGCCGCGGCGATAGCCCTATATGCGTCAAGAGAACACTAGCCGCACGTGGAGAGTTGCTTGAACGCTGAAATTGTAACCTGTTGCTACTGCGGCAGCCGGATTGGGGTATCGCGCAACGAACCCGGACGGCTGCGGTGCGATAGCTGCGGAGCGCCCGTAAAGCGTCCTGTTGCAGTTTCAGTGGCGCCCGTGGCCAGCGCCGCTTTTCCCTCCATGCGCAACGATGCCCCCAAGCCGGATAACAAGGCTTTAAAGAAGCAGAAGAAAAAGAAGAAGAAAAAGAGCCTGGCCCATCGGCTGTTCGACGGCGTGTCAGATGCTATCGAAGACCTTTTCGACTGATCGCCGCAACCCGATCAGTGCACGTTTCGTTCACATATACGTCAGCGGTCTTTTCCAAAATGGTTGGAAAAGGCATTCTGATCCGATCTTGAATGGGTTCCAAAGGAATGGAGCAGGTCTGTTGCTGAACCGCCGACTTTTCATCACTGGCCTTGCGAGTGTCGCGATCGGCTCCGCCGCCCGGGCAGATGCGCCGATGTTTTTCACTCAGGGCGGGGTTGCGATTCGCGGGTTCGATACGGTGGCGTACTTCCGGAACGGTGCACCGAAACGGGGGTCGCCCGATATCTCGGTCATGTGGAAGGCTGCCTCCTGGCATTTTTCCAGCCACGAGAACCGCGAAGCTTTTGAAGCCAATCCGCGCGCGTTCGCACCCCAGTTCGGCGGGTATTGCGCCTATGCTGTGGGGCGAGGCTATCTTACGGAAACGGACCCTTCGACCTGGCGTATCGTTGAGGACAAGCTGTATCTGGTCCACTCGCCTGACGTGGCCCGCCTGTGGTTGCAAGATATCCCGGGTAACATCGCGCTGGCTGAAGAGAATTGGCCTGGCGTCCTGTTTCATTAGGGGCGGAACGGCGGATTCTTGCCGTGGATCAGCATGTCATCACAAATTTGAGCGGCGCCTCTTTTTTTTCATTCACGCATGCCTAAATGTCACAGTGACCGCGGAACGGAACTGCCGCGGGTCATTTCACTGTCCCTCGTTCCACACCTAATGCCCAGGCGAAAGCCTGGGCTTTTTTTCACGCCTGTCCGGGATGGGGCTCGAAGGGTCGCGAATGTGGCTTGCAGTGCGCGCGTCTGAAACTAATCTGCGGCCATGCAAGAGTATTCCGATGAATTTCTGAAACAGGTTTTGACCAGGACCAAAGTCATCGCGGTCGTGGGTGTCTCGTTGAACCCGGTCCGCCCGAGTTATTATGTGGCGCGATACCTGGGGCTCAAGGGGTACCGGGTGATCCCGGTCAATCCAGGGCATGCAGGGGCGACCTTGTTTGGCGAAACGGTGCGCGGCAGTCTGGGCGAGATCGAAGAACCGGTCGACATGCTGGACATCTTCCGCCGGTCCGAGGCGGTTCCACCGATTGTGGAAGAGGCCCTGAACGTCTTTCCGCATCTCAAAACCGTCTGGATGCAGATCGGGGTCGAGAATGCCGAAGCCGCCGCTATGGCTGAGGCACGCGGGGTGGACGTGGTTCAGAACCGCTGCCCCAAGATCGAGTATCAGCGGCTGTTCGGCGAGTTGCGCATGGGCGGCTTTGCCACCGGTATCATCTCGTCCAAGCTTTGAGGCTCAGGATGGCTGGCGGGCCAGTTTCTCGGCAGCCTTCTCTTCCAGAACTTCGCGTTGCGGACGCCAGTTGTACACGGTGTCGGCGCGTGTCGGGGACCAGAACAACTCTCCCGCATTACGCCACGGGTCGAGCACGACGCCCTCGTACATGTTGTCGCCCCGGCGACTGATGACGACCGTGCTGTGGTCGATGCGCCAGATGTTGTCAGGGGTGGCAATGGCGCGGTGAATGACCAGAGTGCGGAAGTTCTCCTGGTTCAGGCGCTTTTGCATGTCCTGGGCGTAGTGCACGCACAGCCCCCGTTCACGAAAGCCGTTCAGAACCTTGGCGTTATGGATAATAGGGCTGCTGGTGACGTTATATTCGCGCGCCAATTGTCGGCCATAGCTATAGGAGATCTCGGCGGCGCGCTGCGCCTCGGCAGGGTCCACTTCCGGCCCGAGTGCGCGCAATTGTTGCGCCAGAGCGTTCACGTCCTTTTGGCTGACGGCCTGCGTATCCGTGCAGGCCGCGATGAACAACACCGCCAGGATGGCGAGCAAGGCCCGGAATTTGGTCATGGGATGCCTCGGTTGGGTGGTCGGTTCAAGTGGTTGGATCGTACCGCTCAGCGCCGGTGGGTCAACCTTTGGGCCGCGCGGCCTTCTCGGCGATACCGCTCAGACCCTGTCGGCGGGCCAGTTCGGCCAGCACATCGTCGAGCGCCACATCGCGGGCGGCCAGCATGACGAGGAAGTGATACAGCACATCCGCCGCCTCTGAGGTGAGTTTGGCCCGGTCGCCCTTCACCGCTTCTATGATCGCCTCAATCGCCTCTTCACCAAATTTCTCGGCACATTTTTCGGGGCCTTTTGCCAGCAGCTTGGCGGTCCAACTGCTGTCCGGGTCAGCGCCCTTTCGGGCCTCGATAGTTGTGGCAAGGTCGTGCAGGATCATGGATGTAACTCCGTTAGCCGGTCATCTTTCATGAATACCGCATCGAACATGGCAAAGGCTTCGGCAGCGAAACTCGATCCCACCCAATTTTGGCGGTCAAGGTAGGTCGCGCTAGTGCCTTTCTGTTCGAAATCAACGGCATGGAAGCCTTCCAGATCTTTATGGTATTCGACAGCAACAACCCACCTGTCCGAAACATCGGCGGTGTCGGACCAGTTGCCGGTACCGAGGTGAAAAATCGGGAGGACATCCGGGTGACCTTCGGTCCAGCGAACCCAATAAAACCCTATCCATTCGTCTGCCAGGACCAAGTCGCCTTTGACCAGCCGGGTCTTGGTTCCGCAGCAGTCGCAGGGTGTCGTTTCGACACCTCCTTGTTTGACGACGATATCTTCCAAATTCACCATCATGTCAGCCTCATCGGGATGCCGGCGGCGGCCATGTGTTCCTTGGCTTCGCGGATGGTGTACTCGCCAAAGTGAAAGATCGAGGCGGCGAGCACCGCGCTGGCGTGTCCCTCGGTCACGCCCTCGACAAGGTGATCCAGCGTGCCAACCCCGCCCGATGCGATCACCGGCACGTCGACCGCATCGGCGATGGCGCGGGTCAGCGGCAGGTTGAAGCCCGATTTGGTGCCGTCCCGATCCATCGAGGTCAGCAGGATCTCACCGGCCCCCTTTGCAGTGACCAGACGGGCAAACTCTACCGCGTCGATCCCGGTGGGCTTGCGCCCGCCATGGGTAAAGATCTCCCACCGTCCCGGCTCTAACGTCTTGGCGTCGATAGCGCAGACGATGCACTGGCTGCCGAACCGGTCGGCGGCCTCGGCGATGACATCCGGGTTGGCCACGGCGGCCGAGTTGAAGCTGACCTTGTCGGCGCCTGCCAGCAGCAGGGCGCGCACATCCGCATGGGTGCGCACGCCGCCGCCCACGGTGAGCGGCACGAAACACTGTTCTGCCGTACGGCTGACCACATCGAACATGGTGCCGCGGTTTTCATGGGTGGCGTGGATGTCGAGGAAACAGATCTCGTCCGCGCCCGCCGCGTCATAGGCGCGCGCGGCATCCACCGGGTCGCCCGCATCGCGCAGGCCAACGAAATTCACGCCCTTGACCACGCGGCCATCGGCCACGTCGAGACAGGGGATGATGCGGGTCTTCAGCATGGCGGGCTCGCGGGTTGCCGGGGTCGCCCGTCTTTACTGTGCCCCCGGCGTGGATGCAATCGTGCCGCCCTGCCTGGCGATGCGGCGCATGGCCCCGCGCACGATCAGGATATGGAACGGCATCACCACGGTCAGATAGACCCGCCCCAGCAGGTTGTTGCGATGCACCCAGGTCGCCATGTGCAGCCGCCCGGCCTGTTGCATCAGCGAGATGCGAAAGTTCAGGTGGCTGTCATCGGCGCCCAGGATCAGCTCGTCCGCATCCTCGTAGGTGACCGGAAAGATCGCGTTGTCGCCGCTGTCGGATACCTCGGTCTTGAGGCCCAGGGGCCGCACGATCCAGTTGCGCAGGCGCAGCAGAGCATTGGCCCAGCCGGGCAGGGACAGCCCGATCTCTGCCGCCTCGCGCGGCGATATCCGGCTCTCTACCGCATAGCCGTCGATGAAATCGCCGGGTTCTACGGCCCGCCAAAGCTGCGCGGTTGCGGGCAGCGGGGTCTTTTCGACAATAGGGTAGGTGCGGGTCATGGGCGGTCCCCTTGCGGTCTGCCCGGATCACACAGCAAAGCGCCCGGCATAGGAACCGGGCGCGGTGTCGCATTCCTCAGCCCTTGAGCGCGCTCAGCGCCTGTTTCAGGTCTAGCGCCCCGTCATACAGCGCCCGGCCCGAGATCGCGCCGTTCAGCGCAGCGCCACAGTCGCGCAGCGCGATCAGATCCTCCAGCGAGGACACCCCGCCCGAGGCGATGACCGGGATCGACACCGCGCGGGCCAGATCGGCAGTTGCCTCGATATTGGGCCCCTTCATGGCGCCATCGCGCAGAATGTCGGTATAGATGATCGCGGCCACGCCCGCGTCCTCGAACGACTTGGCAAGGTCTGTGACCATCACATCGGTCTCTTCGGCCCAGCCCTTGGTGGCGACGCGGCCAT
This sequence comes from Ruegeria sp. PrR005, assembly GCF_010500245.1. Classification (GTDB taxonomy): domain Bacteria; phylum Pseudomonadota; class Alphaproteobacteria; order Rhodobacterales; family Rhodobacteraceae; genus Ruegeria_B; species Ruegeria_B marisflavi. Next base: position 136,623 of record NZ_JAAGOX010000043.1, on the reverse strand, counting down.
TGCGGGCGTCGATGCCCACTGCCACCTTGCCGGGAAAGGCGCGCGCGGCCTCGCGCACCAGATCAGGGTTCTCGACCGCCACGGTGCCCAGGATCACCCGGGCCAACCCCTTGTCCAACCACCGTTCGATGGTGGCCATGTCGCGGATGCCGCCGCCCAGCTGCGCAGGTACCTTGCATTGTTTCAGGATCGCCTCGACCGGGGCGGCATTGACCGGCTCACCGGCAAAGGCGCCGTTCAGGTCGACCAGATGCAGCCATTCGCAACCAGCCGCCACGAATTCCAGCGCCTGCGCGGCGGGATTTTCATTGAACACGGTCGCCTGGTCCATCTCGCCATGTACGAGACGCACGGCCTGGCCGTCCTTGAGGTCGATTGCGGGGTAGAGGATCATGGGCAAGCGGCTTTCTGCTGAGTGACGGCCGCGATATGGCACAAGACAGCAAGGCGATGCAACGCGACCCAAAGTCAGCCTTGCTCGACTGGCGCCGGGCGCGCCACACTGGCTGCAAACAGGAGGGAATACGAATGAACAGACTGATTCTCGCCGCTGCGCTTGGTCTTGGTGCCGCGAGTGCCGCCCTTGCCGATCCGGCGGCAGGTACCTGGAAAACCGAACCGGGCGATACGGGCGGCTATCTTCACGTTGCTGTCGCGCCTTGCGGTTCGAATGTTTGCGGGACCATCAAGACTGCTTTTGACAAGGATGGGGCCGAGCAGACAGATTACGAACACAAGGGCAAGCGTATGATCTGGGACATGCAGCCGGGTGGCGGCGGGTCCTATTCGGGGGGGCAGATCTGGGCGCCCGATTCCAACAAGACCTACAGCTCCAAGATGTCGCTCGATGGAAACGCGCTGACCGTCAAAGGCTGTGTTGCCGGTGGACTGATCTGTCGCGGCCAGACCTGGAAACGCGTCAACTGATCCTAGTAACAGCAGGGGCTGTTGCCCCTGCCTTCAACGGGCGCATTCAGACGGCGCCGGTGTATTCGCCCCGCGCCGGGTAATTGTTGGGGATTGCGAAATCCAGCGCCGCTACCAGTTCCGCGAAATGCGGACGCACAAAGGGCATGGTCTGCACCGCGCCGTAATAGAGCGTCCGTTCGGGCGTGACCAGGAACAGGCCCGGTTCCGAGAACAGCGCCGGCTCCTCGATCCCGATCGAGGTCTTGCCGCGCGAAGTCGAGATATAAAGCCCCCAGTCGCGTGCTTCGGCCAGGGGCAGGTCATAGGCAAAGCGCAAGGCGCGCTCGCCGCCGACCTTCTCGGCCATCGCCTGCGCCCGCTCTTCGCTGTCCGAGCTGACGGCCACGCAGGCAACCCCGCGTTCGGCGAAATCTGCCACCCGCTTCTCCAGCTCTTTCAGATAGGTGGCGCAGATCGGGCAATGCAGGCCGCGATAGAAACAGATCAGCGTCCCGCGCGTCGAGGTTTCGGCGGACAGATCGAAGCTGCCACCGCCCACCAGCGGCAGCGACAGGGGCGGGGTGGTCTGGCGGGGCATCAGCATCGAAGATCTCCTTGGGATGTGAGTTGCTCCACCTTGTCGCAGGGTTTAGTGTTCGGGAAATCCGAATTTTCTGATAGAGACTCCGATACTCGCATGGACAGGCTGACAACATTGATGGAGCGGTTCCAGCTGCGGGTCGAGGCCGCAGCTCTGGCTGAGGCCAATCTGCTGGCTCTTGCCGGGTCGGACGGAGAACCGACCGAGCTGCTCTTCTTTCCATCTGGCAACTGCACCGAGGGCGATCCGCTGTTTGCGGCGCGCGTGAGCTGGTCGGGAGAGAGCAACCCGTTTCTGGCCGCGCTGCCCGAAGTGGTGCGCTTCGATCTGAGTGCCGATCCCGAGGCGCGCGCGGTGGTCGAGTTGATCCGGGTTGAGGTGGCGGCACGGCGTTGTGGCGCGCAATCGGTGATCAACCGGTTGGGCGAGGTGCTGATGGTCCGTCTGTTGCGGGACCAGATCGCGCAGGGGGCGACCCGCCCGGGCCTGTTGGCCGGGCTCGCCGATCCGCGCCTCAGCCGGGCCATCGTGGCGATGCATGATCACCCGGGCCGGGTCTGGAGCAATGGTGATCTGGCGGCTGAGGCCGGTCTGTCATTGTCACGTTTCGCCGAGCTATTTGCAGCACAAGTGGGCGAGACTCCGATGGGCTATCTCAGGCGCTGGCGGCTGATCCTTGCAGCGCAGGATCTCGGTCGCGGCGACCGGGTCGACCGGGTGGCACGGCGCTATGCCTATGGCTCGCCAGAGGCCTTTGCCCGCGCCTTTCGCCGCGCCCATGGGGTGGCGCCGATGTCGCTGCGCGCCGGGTGAGGCGAAGCCAGTAAAAGGCATCTCTTTCAGGGGCGCCAGGTCAGGAAATTACCGATCATTCGCAGGCCGATGGCCTGGCTTTTCTCGGGGTGGAACTGCAGGCCAACCATGGTGTCGCGCCCGACCACCGCAGTGACAGGCCCGCCATAATCCACATGGGCCAGCCGCTCGGCGGGGTTGGTGACACGGAAGTGATAGGAATGCACGAAATAGACGTGATCGCCTCCGGTGATCCCATCAAAGATCGGGTGCTTTGCCTCGATCACCAGATCGTTCCAGCCCATATGCGGCACTTTCAGCGCCGCATCCGCAGGCGTAATCCGCACCACATCGCCCGCGACCCAGTCCAGACCCGGGGTCTCTTCGTATTCATGACCGGTGGTGGCCATCAGTTGCATGCCGACGCAGATGCCCAGAAAGGGGCGACCCTTCTGCTCCACCGCCTCGACCATCGCGTCATAGAGCCCCTTGTGGCCGCGCAGTTCCGCCGCGCAGGCGGGGAAGGCACCATCGCCCGGCAGCACCAGCCGGTCGGCGCGGGCCACCACATCGGCGTCCGAAGTCACCACCACCTCGCCCGCGCCGGTCTCGCGCGCCATGCGTTGAAACGCCTTTTCGGCCGAGTGCAGGTTGCCCGACTCGTAGTCGATGATGGCGGTCAGCATCAGAGCGTGCCTTTGGTCGAGGGGATGGCATCGCCCTTGCGCGGGTCTGCCTCGGCCGCTTGACGCAGGGCACGGGCCACCGCCTTGAACGCGGCCTCGGCGATGTGGTGGCTGTTCAGCCCGTGCAACTGGTCGACGTGCAGGGTGATGCCGCCATGGGTGCTGAGCGCCTGAAAGAATTCGCGCACCAGCTCTGTATCAAACGTGCCGATCTTGGCTGTCGGCAGGTCCACGTTCCATACGAGGAAGGGCCGCCCCGACAGGTCGAGCGCGCAGCGCACCTGCGCATCGTCCATCGGCAGGTGGCATTCGCCATAACGGCGGATGCCCCGCTTGTCGCCCAGGGCGGCGCTCAGCGCCTGACCCAGCGCGATACCGGTATCCTCGACCGTGTGGTGGTCATCAATGTGATAGTCGCCCTTGGCGCGGATCGTCATGTCGATCAGCGAATGGCGCGCCAGTTGGTCCAGCATATGGTCGAAGAAGCCGACACCGGTCTGGTTGTCATAGGCTCCGGTCCCGTCGAGATTGATTTCGACCGAGATCTCGGTCTCGGCGGTCTGGCGGCTGATGCTGGCACGGCGCATGGGCGGGTTCCTTCTGGTCTCGGCTGGCTTTTGGCACGGGGCGCGCGCAAATGCCAGAGTGCCGCGACACGGGCACGGCGATCTGTTGCGCGAAAACAGGGGATTGCACCCGGTCGCAGCGCGTGTCAGCCTTTGGGCGAACCAGCTTAAGTGAGGCGGCATGACCACCTGTGTATTCATCCAGATCCGCTGCAAGCCCGGCAGCACTTACAAGGTGGCCGAAGATATCGCGCTGCGCGAAATTCATTCCGAGCTTTATTCAACCAGCGGCGAATACGACTTGTTGATGAAGCTCTACATTCCGGCGGGTGCGGATGTGGGCAAATACATCAACGACCATCTGCTGGTGATCCCCAATATCGAACGCTCGCTGACCACGATGACCTTCAAGGCGTTCTGATCGGCGCCAGTGCCCCGTAAAGCGGGCAACCCAGCGTCTGGTTCAGGGCGCGGATCAGCTCTTCGACGGTCTCGGTCGAGACATACTCGCCACCAGTGGCCTGAGCCAAGCATTCGGCCGGGCTGATCGTCTCGGGCACGGTGGGGTTGCCGTCGCCCCCTTCCCAGCCAAAGAATTTCGAGCGTACGCGGAAACCGATCACATGCACGGTCAGGCCGGGCGCGGTACGGGCCAGATCGGCCGCCAGCGCGCAGGGCGTGCCGCCGCAGGTCTCTTCGCCATCGGTGACCAGCACGATGACGCCGGGGCGGGGGGGCTGCTCAAACACGCGGGCGGCCAGGTCGACGGCATCGGTCAGCGCCGTGTTGCCGTCGGGTTCGATCCCGTCGATGAGATTCAAGATGGGTCCCGCCGCGTTGGGGCTGGGCGTGAATGGCATCGTGACCCGCTTGCAGAGATCTCCGTCCGCTTCGCCGTTGATGGCGGCACCATATGTGACCAGACCCAGCCGGCGCAGCGCGGCAATCCGGGGCAGGGTGTCATGCATCGCCTCGCGCGCATCCAGGATTCGGGGCCGGTCGAGGCCATTGTACCCCATCTCGGCCATCGAACCTGAGGCGTCGAACACGATCATCGCATCGCTGGTGCAATCGACCTCGCCAGTTGCTGACGCGGGAAGCAGGCCAGCAAAAAGAAGCGCCGCCACAAGGGCGGCGCGTCCAGGAGTCCTGGTTGCCGGGATGTCAGATCCGCGCGCCATGCCTCAGCTTGGCCGGGCGCGCGCGATCTGTCCATGCGCCAATGGTCGAAGGGTCAGGCGGCGAGCAGCCCCTTGTCCTTCAACTCGGCATAGGCGCTGTCCACGGCTTTCTTGAGGCGGCGCAGCATCTCGTCCACCTCTTCCTTGGTGATGATCAGCGGCGGGCAGAGCGCGGCAGAGTTCCCCGCGACCGCGCGGATCAGCAGACCGTTCTCCTGTGCCAGCCGCTGCACTGTGGCGCCGCCCGCGCCCTTTTCGATGGTGGCGCCAGTGGTCTTGTTCGACACCAGTTCCAGCGCCGCGATCAACCCCTTGCCGCGCACCTCGCCTACCAGCGGGTGGTCGGTGAAAATGGCGCGCAGCTGTTCCTGCATATAGGCGCCCACCTCGGCGGCATGTTCGAAGGTCTTGTCGCGTTCGTAGATCTCCAGCGTTTTCAGCGCCGCGGCACAGGCCACCGGATGCCCGGAATAGGTATAGCCATGGCCGAACACGCCAACCGCCGCCGAAGGTGCGATCATCTTTTCATACATCCAGCCGGGGATGACCGAGGCCGAGATCGGGAAATAGGCCGAGCTGAGCTGCTTGGCAAAGGTCATCAGGTCGGGCTTGATCCCCATGGTGGTACAGCCGAAATCGGCGCCGGTGCGGCCAAAGCCACAGATCACCTCGTCCGCCCAGACCAGAATGTCATGCTTGCGCAGTAGCGCCTGGAGCTTTTCGTAATAGCCCTCGGGTGGCACGATCACGCCCGAGGCGCCGGTGATAGGCTCGACGATCATCGCGGCAATGGTATCGGCGCCCTCGGCCAGGATCTGCTGTTCTAGATTGTCGATGATGCGGTCGACGAACTGCGCCTCGGTCTCGTTGCCCTGACGCCCGGTATAGTAATGCGGCGCGTCCGAGCGCAGGATGTGCAGCGCCTCGACCGGCGCATCGAAATGCGCCAGGTTCGCCGGCAGCGAGGTCAGCGAGCCGGCGGCCACGGTCACGCCGTGATAGCCGCGCTCGCGGGTGATGATCTTGCGCTTTTCCGGCTTGCCGATGGCGTTGAAGTAATAACGCAGCATCTTGTAATGGGTGTCGTTGGCATCAGAGCCTGAGTTGCCGAAGAAGAAATAAGCATCCTCGACCGGCACCATCGCCTTGAGCTTTTCGGCAAGCTTCATGATCGGTTCATGGGTCTTGCCGCCAAAGGTGTGCGAGAAGGGCAGCTTGTTCAGCTGATCGGTGATCGCGCCGATCACTTCGGCATTGTCATAGCCGAGCGAGGTGCACCAGAGACTGGCCAGCCCTTCGATGTATTCGTTGCCGTCAGCGTCGTAGACATAGATGCCCTTGCCGTGGTCCAGCACAAGCTGTTCGGTGGCGGAAAGGTTGGTGGTGGGATAGATCACAGGGGCCATGGCCAGATACCTCCGGTTAGCCGCGTGGCGCGGCGATTCAGTTGCGCCAAGCATTGCCGCAGATCGCGGGCCGCGTCAAAATTTTTGATCAAAAAAAATGCGCGACGGAAAGACGGGCCGGAACGCGAAAGGCCGCCCATCGGGCGGCCTTGTCGGTGTATCTGGAGCGGGCGATGAGATTCGAACTCACGACCCTTACCTTGGCAAGGTAATGCTCTACCCCTGAGCTACGCCCGCATCCGTTTTGCGGTCAATAGTCGGGCCTTCTTCGCCCTGCAAGGGAAAACATGCTTTGAACCGGAGCGCCACTGGCCCTCTTTCCGGCCATGTTGTTGAAAAACATTGATGCAGTGCCACAACGCGGACCATGCTGGAGGGGACAAAGGGGGAGGTCCAAATCATGAAACTTGCCGCAATTGCGCTGGCGCTCGGGTCGGTGGCCTATGGTCCTGTTCTGGCTCAGTCGCTGGAACACTGGGGCTCGTCGGATTATTGGGACGTGCTGATCGATCCGACATTGGGAAACGGGTGTCTGATCCAGTCCACATTCACCGACGGCTCGACCGTGCGTATCGGGTTCGACCGGGTGCAGGGGGCGGGATACGTGACCGCTTTCAACGAAGCCTGGGGAGATATCGTCGAAGGCGAGTGGTATCCGGTCCTGTTTGCGCTCGACGGTGAGGAATATGAGGCCGAGGCCCGTGGGATGTATCTCGAAGGCGTGCCAGGTGCGGATATTCTATTCGACAATCCCGATTTCCTGTATGACATCGCGGCCAAGTACACGATGACGCTGTACAACGAAAACGGTGAGGTGATGTCGATCGACCTGACCGGCAGCATGGCCGCGCTTGAGGCGGCGATCGCGTGTCAGGAAGAAATGGGGTAGTCCCCTTCCGGGACGGATCGTTCCCATTCCACAGAAGAATGAACCGTTCCGAAGAAATCTGGAGCGGGCGATGAGATTCGAACTCACGACCCTTACCTTGGCAAGGTAATGCTCTACCCCTGAGCTACGCCCGCATCCGTTTGGCCATCCGGCCTGAGGTCTCAATCTGGAGCGGGCGATGAGATTCGAACTCACGACCCTTACCTTGGCAAGGTAATGCTCTACCCCTGAGCTACGCCCGCCCCGTTTGAGTGAGGAGGGAGATATAAACTACTGTCGGGGCCTGCAAGTGGAAAATGCGGGCGGGGCGGAAAATTCTTTGTCCGGTTTTCCGGGCCGTGGCGCCGGCAGGGGCGGGCACGAAAAAGCCGCGCCCCGGGTGAGGGCGCGGCCTGTTTCCGATGGTGGAAGTTTGCTTATTCCAGCTCGACCAGAAGGTCCTTGGCGTCGATCTGGCCGCCGGGCTGGACATGCACCGCCTTGACGGTGGCGTCGCGCTCGGCATGGATGCCGGTTTCCATCTTCATCGCTTCGATGGTCAGCAGCAGATCCCCCGCCTTGACCTTTTGCCCGGCCTGCACCGCGACCGTGGCCACCACGCCGGGCATCGGTGCGCCCAGGTGGTTGGCATTGCCCGGTTCGGCCTTGGGTCGCTGCATGGTGGTCGATTTCACCAGCCGGTTCGGCACCCGGATCACCCGGGGCTGGCCGTTGAGTTCAAAGAACACCTTGACCTCGCCATTCTCGTCGGTCTCGCCGATGGCCTGGCAGCGGATTTCCAGCGTCTTGCCAGGGTCGATCTCGGCGGCGATCTCCTCGCCCGGTTCCATCCCGTAAAAGAAGGTGCGCGTGGGCAGGGTGCGGACGGGGCCGTATTGGCGGTGGCGACCCATGTAATCCATGAACACCTTGGGATACATGAGGTATCCGTTCAGGTCCTCGTCATCGACCTCCTTGCCCTCCAGCTCCTTGGACACCTGGGCGCGGACGGCTTCCAGGTCGACAGGCGGCAGATGTGCGCCGGGGCGTTCGGTATTGGGCGCCTCGCCCTTCAGAACCTTGGACAGGATCGCGGCGGGGAAGCCGCCCGGCGGCTGGCCCAGATTGCCCCGCATCATGTCGATGACCGAATCCGGGAAGGCGACGTCGGTCTTGGGGTCTTCGACCTGGGTGCGGGTCAGGCCCTGGCTGACCATCATCAGCGCCATGTCGCCCACCACCTTGGAGCTGGGGGTGACCTTGACGATATCGCCGAACATCTGGTTCACGTCGGCATACATCTGCGCCACCTCGTGCCAGCGCTCCTCCAGCCCCATCGAGCGCGCCTGCGCCTTGAGGTTGGTGAACTGGCCGCCCGGCATCTCGTGCAGATAGACCTCGGAGGCCGGGGCTTGAAGCCCGCTTTCAAAGGCCGCGTATTGCGCACGCACCGCCTCGAAATAATCGCTGATCTCGCGGATGGCCTTGACGTCCAGCCCGGTGTCGCGGTCGGTATGGCGCAGCGCCTCGACCACGGTGCCCAGCGTCGCCTGGCTGGTATTGCCCGAGAAACTGTCCATCGCGCAGTCGACCGCATCCACCCCGGCCTCGGAGGCGGCGAGAATGGTGGCGCAAGCGATGCCGGCGGTGTCATGGGTGTGGAAATGGATGGGCAGGCCCACCTCTTCCTTAAGCGCGCGGATCAGCACCCGTGCGGCGGCGGGTTTCAACAGGCCCGCCATATCCTTGAGGCCCAGCACATGGGCGCCCGCGTCGCGCAACTGCTTGCCCATCGCCACATAGTATTTGAGGTTATACTTGGCCCGATCGGGGTTCAGGATATCACCGGTGTAACAGATTGTGCCTTCGCAAATCTTGTTCTGCTCGACCACCGCATCCATGGCGACGCGCATGTTCTCGACCCAGTTCAGGCTGTCGAACACACGGAACACGTCGATCCCCGTGGCTGCCTGGCGCACGAATTCACGCACCACGTTGTCGGGATAGTTGGTGTAACCCACCCCGTTGGCACCGCGCAGCAGCATCTGGGTCATCAGGTTGGGCATCGCCTCGCGCAGATCGCGCAGGCGCTGCCACGGGCATTCCTGGAGGAAGCGGTAGGCCACGTCAAAGGTCGCGCCGCCCCAGCATTCGACACTGAAGAGCTGCGGCAGGTTGGCGGCATAGGTGGGCGCCACCCGGATCATGTCGATCGAGCGCATCCGGGTCGCCAGCAGCGACTGGTGCCCGTCGCGCATGGTGGTGTCGGTGATCAGCAGCTGGCGCTGCGCCTTCATCCAGTCGGCCACGGCCTGCGGGCCCTTCTGCTCCAGCAGGTTACGGGTGCCCATGCGCGGCTCGCCGCGCTTGGCGGGCGCTTTCGGCGCGCGCGCCTCGGCGGCGGGCATAGGGCGGTCACGGGTCTCGGGATGCCCGTTCACCGTGATGTCGGCGATATAGGTCAACACCTTGGTGCCCCGGTCGCGCCGCTTCTTGAACTGGAACAGGTCCGGCGTCGTGTCGATGAACTTGGTGGTGTATTCGTTCGACAGGAAAGTCGGGTGTTTCAACAGGTTCTCGACAAAGGCGATATTGGTGCTGACCCCGCGGATGCGGAATTCGCGCAGGGCGCGGTCCATCCGGGCGATGGCCTTTTCCGGCGTCGGTGCCCAAGCCGTGACCTTGGTCAGCAGTGAGTCATAATAGCGCGTGATCACGCCCCCCGCATAGGCCGTGCCGCCATCCAGCCGGATGCCCATGCCGGTGGCCGAGCGATAGGCGGTTATGCGGCCATAATCGGGGATGAAGTTGTTGAGCGGATCCTCGGTGGTGATCCGGGTCTGCAACGCGTGGCCGTTCAGCGCAATCTCGTCCTGGCTGGCCTTGCCGGTGGCCTCGGCCAGGGACTTGCCCTCGGCGATCAGGATCTGGGCCTGCACGATGTCGATGCCGGTGACCTCTTCGGTCACCGTATGTTCGACCTGCACGCGCGGGTTGACCTCGATGAAGTAGAAATTGCCGCTGTCCATATCCATCAGGAATTCGACGGTACCGGCGCATTCATAGTTCACATGGGCGCAGATGCGGCGGCCAAGCTCGCAGAGCTCTTCGCGCTGGGCCTGGCTCAGATAGGGGGCGGGGGCGCGTTCGACCACCTTCTGGTTGCGGCGCTGGACCGAGCAGTCGCGCTCCCAAAGGTGATAGATCTCGCCATGCTTGTCGCCGAGGATCTGAACCTCGACATGACGGGCGCGGATAATCATCTTTTCCAGATAACCCTCGCCATTGCCGAATGCGGCCTCGGCCTCGCGGCGGCCTTCCATGACCTTTTCGGCAAGTTCCTTTTCGCTGTTGATCGGGCGCATGCCGCGCCCGCCGCCGCCCCAGGACGCCTTGAGCATCAGCGGATAGCCGATTTCGGCGGCCTCCTTGCGGATCGCGTCCATGTCATCGCCCAGAACCTCGGTCGCGGGGATCACCGGCACGCCTGCGGCAATGGCCACCCTGCGGGCGCTGGCCTTGTCCCCCAGCGACCGCATGGTCTCGGCGCGCGGCCCGATGAATGTAATACCGTTCTGAACACAGGCATCCACAAAATCAGGGTTCTCGCTGAGCAGGCCATAACCCGGGTGGATCGCGTCGGCGCCACATTCCTTGGCCACCCGGATGATCTCGGGGATCGAGAGATAGGCCGCGACCGGCCCCATGCCTTCGCCAATGCGATAGGCCTCGTCGGCCTTGAACCGGTGCAGGCCCAGCTTGTCCTCTTCGGCATAGACGGCAACCGTCTTCTTGCCCATCTCGTTGGCGGCGCGCATCACCCGGATGGCGATTTCGCCCCGGTTTGCGATGAGGATCTTCTTGAATTCGGTCATGGCGGGTCCCGGTGTCTGGTCAATTGGCCGTGGGTTTTAGGCGGACAATAGCGGCATGAAAATTGGTAGTTCTGGGTAGAACCGGCATGTTACCGCTCGCAACCGCCTCTTTTCGAGCTTTCTGTTTTCACATCTGGATACTGGGCGGCGGCAGCCCCCGGATCGGAGGCAGGTCGTGCAGCGTACGCGCGCCCAGTTGCCCCATGTTCGCTTCCATATCCTTGCGCAGGACGTCTATCACATGTTCAGGTCCGGCCGCTCCAAGCGCGGCCAGTCCAAAGTGGAACGCGCGCCCCAGCATGACGAAATCGGCACCAAGCGCCAATGCCCGCAAGATATCGAGACCGCCTTCGACGCCACTGTCAAAGACCAGCGGCAGGCGCGTCGCGTCGCGGATCTCGGGCAGGGTTTCGACCGTCGCCGGTGCGCCGTCAAACTGGCGCCCGGCGTGATTCGACACCCAGATGGCATCGGCGCCCAGCCGCTCCAGCCTGTCGGCGTCTTCTGCCCGCGACACACCCTTGACGATGAACGGACCCTGCCAATGATCGCGCAGCCATTTCACGTAGTCTGCTGTCGGCGATGTCCGCAGGATATAGCCGATATGGGCGGTGGGCGGCAGGTTGGCGATTCCTTGGGTGTACTTGTCGAGAGTTCGCATGTGCGGCATTCCTGCCCACGCCATGCCCAGTGCCCAGGCGGGACGCAGTGCCACCTGCGCCAGCAGGCGAGGTGTCAGTTTCGGGGGCTGTGTCAGACCGGACCGGATCTGCCGCTCGCGCCGCGAGGCGACCGGAACGTCAACGGTCAGGACCAAGGTTTGAAAGCCCGCGTCCCGCGCGCGATCCAGCAGGTCCTTGCGAATACCTTCGTCTTTTGGCGGGTATAGCTGGAACCAGGCTTTCGGGCCGATATGCGGGGCAAGATCCTCGGGGCTTTGGCTGGCGACCGTGGACAGGCAATAGGGAATATTGGCTGCCGCAGCCGTGCGGGCCAGGTGCCCCTCGGCGTCCGGCCAGATCAGCCCGGACATGCCAACGGGAGCAACCCCGAATGGAAGGTTGTATCGCGTTCCCAAGAATTCGGTTGCCAGATCGTATTCAAGCGGACCGTGCAGGATTGATGGCAGGAACCCGACCTGATCCAGCGCCGCGCGATTGCGGGCCTTCGTGGCCTCGACTCCTGTACCGCTATCCAGATACTCCCAAACGAATTTGGGCAGGCGCCGCTTTGCGCGCCACTTCAGATCCATGATGCCGGGATAAGTGCTGTGCAGATCCATGCGGCGCATTAACCTGTGACGTTGCGTAATTGTCCAGTCCTGCCGGGCATCCTTGACAAAAAATTCTGCAACGCAGCGAATGCACTGTGTTTGCGGGAATTTTCGGGAACTTGCGAACAAGTCGTGAACGTCCTCTTTTATTTCGCGCGGGCCCGAAGTAGTTTGGTGCCATGAGCAGTTACGACGAAATGGACGCCTTTGAAGGCGCATCATTGTCGGCACGGGCCATGGCGGCGCGGCCGACCCCTTATCTTGACGACCTGAATCCGGCCCAGCGCGAGGCGGTGGAGCGGCTGGACGGTCCTGTCCTGATGCTGGCGGGCGCGGGCACCGGCAAGACCAAGGCGCTGACCGCGCGCATCGTGCATCTGCTGATGACCGGCCGCGCCCGGCCCAACGAGATCCTTGCCGTGACCTTCACCAACAAGGCCGCGCGCGAGATGAAGAACCGTGTCGGCCGCCTGCTGGGCCAGCCCGCCGAGGGCATGCCCTGGCTGGGCACCTTTCATTCGATCTGCGTCAAGCTGCTGCGCCGTCATGCGGAACTGGTCGATCTGAAATCGAACTTCACCATTCTCGACACCGACGACCAGCTGCGCCTGCTCAAGCAACTGGTGCAGGCCGCCAATATCGACGACAAACGCTGGCCCGCGCGGCTGTTGGCGAACATCATCGACGGCTGGAAGAACAAGGCGCTGACGCCCGACAAGCTGCCCGCCGCCGAGGCCGGCGCCTATAACCATCGCGGGCCCGAGCTGTATGCCCAGTACCAGACCCGCCTGCGCGAGTTGAACGCGGTCGATTTCGGCGACCTGCTGCTGCATATGGTGACCATTTTCCAGACCCATCCGGATGTGCTGGCACAATATCAGCGCTGGTTCCGCTATGTGCTGGTGGACGAGTATCAGGATACCAATATCGCCCAGTATCTGTGGCTGCGGCTGCTGGCGGGCGGGCATCGCAACATCTGCTGTGTCGGCGATGACGATCAGTCGATCTATGGCTGGCGCGGCGCCGAGGTGGGCAATATCCTGCGGTTCGAAAAGGATTTTCCCGGCGCTCATGTGGTGCGGCTGGAACAGAATTACCGCTCGACCCCGCATATCCTAGCAGCGGCGTCCAACGTCATTCGTGGCAACGAGGGGCGGTTGGGCAAGGAGCTGTGGACCGATGCGCAAGAGGGCGAAAAGGTCCGCCTGATCGGCCATTGGGATGGCGAGGAAGAGGCCCGCTGGATCGGTGAAGAGATCGAGGCAATGCAGGGCGGCACGCGGGGCGTGCGGCCGATCTCGCTAGATGAAATGGCGATTCTGGTGCGCGCGGCGCATCAGATGCGCGCGTTCGAGGACCGGTTCCTGACCATCGGCCTGCCTTACAAGGTGATCGGCGGCCCGCGCTTTTATGAGCGGATGGAGATCCGCGATGCCATGGCCTATTTCCGGCTGGTCACCAGCCCCGAGGACGATCTGGCCTTTGAGCGGATCGTGAATACCCCCAAACGCGGCCTTGGCGACAAGGCACAACAGGCCATTCGTGCCGTCGCGCGCGAAAACGGGGTGTCGCTGGTCGAAGGCGCCCGGATCGCGGTGGAGAACGGCCTGATCAAGGGCAAGGGTGGCAAGGCGCTGGGCGAGTTGACAGACGGGCTGGCCCGCTGGGCCGCACTGACGCGCGGACCCCGGATCGAGATCGACGACGACTCGGTGATTGAGGACGGCGCCGCACCGATGCAATTCGCTGCGCCCGAAGTGTCGCATATCGAGCTGGCGCAGATCATCCTGGACGAATCCGGCTATACCGCCATGTGGCAGAACGACAAGACGCCCGAGGCGCCGGGGCGGCTGGAAAACCTCAAGGAACTGGTAAACCAGCTCGACAATTTCGAGAACCTGCAAGGGTTTCTGGAACATGTCAGCCTTGTCATGGACAATGAGAAGGACAGCGATGGCGCCAAGGTCTCGATCATGACGCTGCACGCGGCCAAGGGGCTGGAGTTTCCCGCCGTCTTCCTGCCGGGATGGGAGGACGGGCTGTTCCCTTCGCAGCGTTCGATGGATGAAAGCGGCCTCAAGGGGCTCGAAGAGGAGCGGCGGCTGGCCTATGTGGGCATCACCCGCGCCGAAGAGGTCTGTACCATCTCCTTTGCCGCCAACCGGCGGGTGTTCGGCCAATGGCAGAACGCGTTGCCTTCGCGGTTCATCGACGAACTGCCCGAGGATCATGTCGAAGTGCTGACGCCACCGGGCCTCTATGGAGGCAACATAGCCTCATCTCAGGGCATCGAGAGCCGCGCCGCAGCGGCCGATGGCTATAACTCTCCGGGATGGAAGCGGTTACAGGCACGGCAAGGGCAATATGGCCTGTCGCAGCCGCGTGAGACCAGACATACGGTCATCGATCTCGACGCGGTTGCCAGTTTTGTTCTGGGGGAACGCGTGTTTCACCAGAAATTCGGCTATGGCAAGGTAATCGGCATCGAAGGCGACAAGGTCGAAGTCGATTTCGACAAGGCCGGCCTGAAAAAGGTCGTGGCTCGCTTCCTCTCTGCAAAGGATGACGTGCCGTTCTGAGCGCGACCGCGCCTTCTGCTTCTTTCTGGTTGAAAGCACTTCGGCGGAGCAGCCACCGCCGTCGGGGGGCAGCGCCCCCAGTTTTCCATGTCCTGTGACAAAAAACAAAAACGGCGGTTCCCAGGGAGGAGAAGGGGAACCGCCGTTCTTTGCAACACCGGAGCAGGGAGGAGGAGGCCCCGATGTATCCGAACCCGGGATCGACGCCCGGTATGAGGGTCGCGGCGGTGCAGGGAGGAGGAGAGCACCGCCGCGCGCTTTCTACACCAGGCAGGGAGGAGGAGAGCCCGGTGTATCGGCATCCGGCTTTCTTTGCCGGTATTGATGCGGCGGCATCAGGGAGGAGGAGGATGCCGCCGCCTTGTTTCAGGCCCCAGGGAGGAGGAGAGAGGCCTGATCCGTAAAACTCTTGCGCTTAGCGCGCGGTGTATTCTTGCGCCGCCTGAAGAGCGACGCGTTTGATCATCGACCGGTGAAGGCCAAGATCCGCCAATTCACGGCCGGAGAGTTTCGACAACTCATTGACCGTCTCGCGGTACACGCGGTACCGGGCGAAGCGCGCCATCGCTGCTTCGATCATCGCCGAAATGCCGAACCCTTGTTCGACCTTCACTGCGGTATGTTCGCTTGCCATCGCCATCGTCGTATTCCGTATCTGTTCCTTGAGCGCCTCGTGGTGGCGCCCTGTTGAGAACGAAGATAGGCGAATGCTGCATCTGCACAATAGTTTTTCGGATCAATGCTGCTATGCAGCAAACGCATACTTGCCACGAAACCCTATGGAATCGCGTAATTTTCCTTTTTTCATTGACGTTTCTGCGGTGCCGGTATGGAGCGTCGGCCATGCTGGAATGAACGTTAAAGCTTTGGCGCCCGAAAGTTACGCCACGTGACTTATTTTGCGGCGCAAAAAAATGACGGGCAATGACGAGATCCATGGCGAGTATGGGATCACTCCGTTGGAACGCCCTGGTGAACTCCAAAGATTCGGTCGCGGACGTCGCGCCTCTTTCATGCGCGTCACGCGGGTAGGGTCATTCCATGGGAAATCGTGGGTCGCTGCGAGGGGCGCGTCAAATTCGGTCCATAGCCTCAGGTATAAAATGGTGATTCGGAGTAGAAAATCTGGAACATTTAGTGAACATGTGCTGAAGTGGAACAGCCATTGAAAATTTTCTGGGAATTTCTGGGAAATCGGGGGGACGAATTTTTGACACTACATATGGTTAGTGAGAGAAAATAACTTCCAACTTATGGTGAAGAACCTGCCTTTCACATGATATTGTGTGTGTCTCTCCGTTGTTGATTCCAGAAAAGGGCCGCAGAATGCTGTTGATTTCCATGAATTCCCATGGCATCCCTTGTTCATCCGATGAGGACGAGGCGACAGGGGCACCAAACGACCCCAACCAATAAAAACAAGGTTTCATACAGGCATCTCGCTTTCATCGAACCAAGAGATCCGGCGCGCGAGCGAGCAGACATCCCCCCAGGTGGCGCGCGCAGTCGGACACCCCGCAAGGCGGGCAAAGTCGGCGGGTTGATCAGTGGCAGCAGATCAACCCGCCGTTTTCATTCTGGGGGACGGAAAGACAATGGGGGCGCAAGCGAAAGGGACAGTCAGCTTGGCGCGCAGGTTCAGAGGCGAAAGCCACCACAAGGTGGATGCTAAGGGGAGGGTGTCGATACCCGCCTCGTTTCGTCGTGTCCTGGAGGCAGGTGACCCCAACTGGCAATCCGGCGGCAACCCCGAACTGGTCATTGTCTATGGCGACCATCGCCGCAAATACCTTGAGTGCTATACCATGGAGGCGATCGACGAGGTCGATGCTAAGATCGACGCGCTGCCGCGCGGCTCGATGGAGCGCAAGATGCTCCAGCGCATGTTCCACGGTCAGTCCTTTCCGACCTCGGTCGATGAAACCGGTCGCCTGGTTCTGCCCGCCAAGCTGCGCCAGAAGATCGAGCTGAACGACGAGGCGTTCTTTATCGCCGCGGGTGACACGTTCCAGATCTGGAATCCCGCGACCTACGAAGCCGAAGAGCTGGCGGCGGCCGAGGAATGGCTCGATGAGTTGCCAGACGACTTCGATCCGATGCAGTTTCTCGACGGGGCCGGGGGCACCTGAGGTCATGTCCGCTGCCGCTGCCCCCCCTTCCAACGATCCCCACATTCCGGTTCTGCTGCGCCCCCTTCTGGCGGCGGTGGCACCGGTGTCCGGCGTCTGGCTGGACGGTACCTTTGGTGCTGGCGGTTACACGCGGGGCCTGCTCGCGGCCGGGGCCGACAAGGTCATCGCGGTCGACCGCGACCCGCTGGCCTTCACAATGGCCGCCGATTGGGCCGCCCAGTATGGTGACCGCCTGGTGATGCAGCCCGGCGTGTTTTCGCGTCTGGACGAATACGCCTCGGAGCTGGATGGGATCGTGCTGGATCTCGGCGTCTCCTCGATGCAGCTCGATCAGGCGGAACGCGGGTTTTCGTTCATGAAAGAGGGTCCGCTCGACATGCGGATGAGCCAGGACGGGCCAAGTGCCGCCGATCTGGTCAATTCCGCCGCAGAAAGCGACCTGGCCGACATCCTGTTTCACTATGGCGAGGAACGCGCCAGCCGCCGCATCGCACGCGCAATCGTCAGGGCCCGGAGCGAAGCTCCGATCGAAACCACATTGCAACTGGCGGGGATCGTCGAATCCTGCCTGCCGCGCGCCAAACCGGGCCAGTCGCATCCGGCGACCCGCAGCTTTCAGGCGCTCAGGATTGCCGTGAACGCCGAGTACGAAGAGCTGTTCCAGGGCCTGATGGCTGCTGAACGCGCCTTGAAGCCCGGCGGTAAACTGGCTGTGGTGAGCTTTCATTCGGTCGAGGACCGGATGGTCAAGAGGTTCCTCCAGGACCGTGCCGGGCGCACCGGTCGCGCAAACCGGTATGCACCCGAGACAATCGAGGATCTCCCGCGGTTCGTGCTGCTGACCCGCAAGGCGGTTGGTCCCGACGATCAAGAGCTGTCGGAAAACCCAAGGTCGCGCTCGGCCAAGTTGCGGGTCGCGGTGCGCACCGAAACCCCGGCCGGGGAAATCGACGCAAGGGCCATTGGAATGCCGCAACTCAAGGGGGCGACGCGGTGAAAAGCGTGATCTATGTGCTGACCGCATTGGCGGTTCTGGGATTGGCGCTCTGGGCTTATCAAGAGAATTACCGGACGCAGGAAGTGCTTAACGAGACCCAGCGGCTTCAGCGCGAGATTGGCGCGGCGCAGGTGCGCCTGAGCGTTCTGCGGGCAGAGTGGGCCTATCTCAACCGCCCGGACCGGCTGCGGGAACTGGCGGATCTGAATTTCGAAAGCCTAGGCCTGTTGCCGATGCGCCCGGACCAGTTCGGCCGGGTGGCCGATATCATGTTTGCCGTCGATCCCGAATTGCCGATTGTCGACGGTGTCGATGTGTCGAACTTCTCCGATCTCGGAACCCTGCCGCCGGAGCAACAACCATGATCCGCACGCCCCTCCGCCCGCTTGCCCGTATTCTGGATGCCCGCGCCAAGGGGGAGAACCCCGACCTGATCGAGCGCGAGAACATCCGCCGCAGGCATGACGAGATGCAGGACCGCGCCCGCGCCCGCGCCGAAGGCCGGCTTCTGGTTCTGGGGGTCTTCTTCTTCTGCGCGTTTTCCGTGGTGGGCGCCCGCATGGGAATTCTGGCCTCGTCCGAGGCGCAGGAACCGATGGCCAGCGCGACCGGGGCGGCAATCGCGACCCAGCGCGCCGATATCATCGACCGCGAAGGGCGGCTTCTGGCCACGAATTTCGAGACCCATTCGCTCTATGCCCAGCCGCCCCTGATGGTCGATCCTGTGGCCGCAGCCGAAGGCCTGGCAAGGGTGTTTCCCGATCTCGACAAGGAGCGGTTGATCCGCGATTTCACAGGCAAGCGGAAATTCATCTGGATCAAGAAACGCATCAGCCCCGAGCAGAAGCAGGCGGTGCATGACATCGGCGATCCGGGCCTGTTGTTCGGCCCGCGCGAGATGCGGCTTTATCCCAATGGCCAGCTTGCCGCGCATATCCTGGGCGGGGCCGGGTTCGGTCGCGAGGGGGTCGAGGCCGCCGAAGTGATCGGTGTTGCCGGCGTGGAGAAGCAGTTCGACGGCTATCTGCGCGATCCGGCAAATGGTGACAAGCCGCTGCAACTGTCGCTGGACCTGACCGTTCAGGCCGCGATGGAGCAGGTCCTCTACGGTGGCATGAAGATCATGAACGCCAAGGGTGCCTCGGCGGTCCTGATGAACGTTCACACGGGCGAAGTGGTTGCGGCGGCATCGCTGCCTTCGTTCGACCCCAACGACCGGCCGCGTCCGCCCGCCACCGGGTTCGATCCCTCGGACAGCCCTCTGTTCAACCGCTATGTGCAGGGGGTCTATGAGTTGGGTTCGGTGTTCAAGATATTTGCCGCGGCGCAGGCGGTCGACCTTGGGCTGGTCAATTCCGAAACCGTAATCGACACCTCGGGACCGATGCGGATCGGCAAGTTCCCCATCGGCGAGTTCAACAACAAGAACTATGGCAAGATCAGCGTCGCGGACGTGATCGTACACAGTTCGAACCGGGGCACCGGGCGGCTGGCGCTTCAGATCGGGTCTGAACGCCAGCAGCAGTTCCTTGGCAGCCTGGGCATGTTCGATCCCACCCCGTTCGAAATCGTAGAGGCTGCCGGTGGGCAGCCTTTGAAACCAAAGAATTGGGGCGAGCTCAGTACCGTGACCATCTCTTATGGCCATGGCCTGTCGACCAGCCCGATGCACCTGGCTGGGGGCTATGCGGCGATTGCCAATGGCGGGCAATATGTCAGCCCTACGATCCTGAAGCAGAAAGGGCCGCAATACGGCCCGCGCGTGATGTCGGAAAACGCGGCGCAGCAGGCGCGCATGATGCTGCGCAAGGTCGTCACCAGCGGCACGGCCAGCTTTGGCGAGGTGCCTGGATACGCTGTCGGCGGCAAGACCGGCACCGCCGACAAACCCAAGCCGCGCGGCGGATACTACGAGGACAAGGTGATCGCGACCTTTTCCAGCATCTTCCCGGCCAACGATCCGAAATACGTTCTGGTGGTCACGCTGGATGAACCCTGGATCGTGGCCTATGGCGAAAAGCGCCGCACCGCCGGTTGGACCGCGGTGCCCGTCGCCGCGGAACTCATCGGCCGGGTCGCACCGTTGCTGGGTCTCAGGCCACAGCTTGAGCCCGGCCAAGGGGCTGGCTATACGCTCACCTCGAACTGAACAGGGGTAGGTGCGCCATGGGCGATACGGCAAAGACACTCGGTCAACTGGCCCTGACCGCGCGGGGCGGCCGGGATCCGGCGATTACCGGGCTGGCGGTGGACAGCCGCCAGGTCAAGGATGGCTATCTTTTCGCCGCTCTGCCCGGGACCCGCATCCATGGCGGGGAATTCATACAATACGCGCTGCGCATGGGCGCGAGCGCCGTGCTGACCGATGCCGAGGGCGCCCGCATCGCCGCCGATGAACTCGCCGCCTCGCAGGCCGCGCTGGTGGTGGTCGAGGATCCGCGCCAGGCGCTGGCGCTGACGGCGGCGTTGTGGTTCGGGGCGCAGCCCGCCACCATGGTCGCGGTCACCGGCACCAATGGAAAGACGTCGGTCTCGACCTTCGTGCGCCAGATCTGGACCGAGCTGGGCCATGACGCCGTCAACCTTGGCACCACCGGGGTAGAGGGCGCCTGGACCGCGCCGCTGGCCCATACTACGCCCGAGCCGATTACCCTCCACCGTTGTTTGGCCGAGGCGGCGGCAAACGGCGTCACCCATGCGGCGATGGAGGCCTCCAGCCACGGGTTGGAACAGCGGCGGCTCGATGGCGTGGTGCTCAAGGCTGCCGGGTTCACCAATTTTACCCAGGACCATCTGGATTATCACGCCACCTTCGAGGCCTATTTCGCCGCCAAGGCGGGGCTGTTCCGCCGGGTGCTGCCACCTGACGGTGTGGCGGTGATCAACATGAACGACCCAAAGGGCGCCGAGATGCGTGCCATTGCCGCCGCGCGCGGTCAGGATGTGCTGACCGTGGGGCGTGGCCCCTGCGACCTGAGCCTGACCAACCAGCGGTTCGACGCCACCGGTCAGGACCTGCTGTTTTCCTGGCGGGGCAAGCCCTATCAGGCGCGGCTTGACCTGATCGGTGGTTTCCAGGCGGAAAACATCCTTTTGGCCTGCGGGCTGGTCATCGCCAGCGGCGATGCACCCGAGCGCGTCTTTGAAACCCTGCCGCATCTGGGTACGGTCCGGGGTCGGATGCAGCTGGCCGCGACCCGTGCCAATGGTGCGGCGGTCTTTGTCGATTACTCCCATACCCCCGATGCTGTGGCCACTGCGCTCAAGGCGCTGCGCCCGCATGTGATGGGTCGGCTGGTGGCCATTGTCGGGGCCGGTGGCGACCGTGACCCCTACAAGCGTCCGCTGATGGGCAAGGCGGCGGTGGAAAATGCCGATATCGTCATCATCACCGATGACAATCCGCGCAGCGAGGACCCCGCCCTGATCCGCGCCGCCGTGATGCAGGGCGCGCCCGGTGCGACCGAGGTCGGCGATCGGGCCGAGGCAATTCTTCGCGGTGTCGATACGCTGGAACCGGGCGATGCTCTGCTGATCTGCGGCAAGGGGCACGAGACCGGGCAGGTGGTGGGCGACCAGGTGCTGCCCTTTGACGATGTGGAACAGGCCAGCATCGCCGTGGCCGCGCTGGAAGGACGGCTGGCATGACGCTCTGGACCGCAGCCGAGGCCGCCGAGGCCACAGGGGGCCGCGTCACCTGCGACTGGCAGGTCACCGGCATCTCGATCGATACGCGCACCATTGCGCCCGGCGATCTCTTCGTTGCACTGACCGCCACCCGCGACGGGCACGACTTCGTGGCACAGGCGCTGGAAAAGGGCGCGGGCGCCGCGCTGGTCTCGCGCATTCCCGAGGGGGTATCCCCGGATGCGCCACTATTGCTGGTCGAAGATGTTCAGACCGCGCTTGAGGCTCTGGGCCGCGCCGGGCGCGCCCGTACGCAGGCGCGGGTGGTGGCAGTGACCGGCAGTGTCGGCAAAACCTCGACCAAGGAGATGCTGGCCGCCATGCTGGGCGCGCAGGGCCGCACCCATGCCAGCGTCGCCAGTTACAACAACCATTGGGGCGTGCCGCTGACCCTGGCGCGGATGCCGCGCGACACCGATTACGCGGTGATCGAGATCGGCATGAACCATCCCGGCGAGATCGCGCCGCTGGCCCGCCAAGCCCGCCCGCATGTGGCGATGGTCACCACCGTCGCGGCGGTACATCTCGAGGCCTTTGACGATGTGGCCGGTATAGCCCGCGAAAAGGCGGCCATTATGGAAGGGTTGGAACCCGGCGGCGCTGCGGTGCTGAATGCCGATATTGCCGAGGCAGATATCCTGCGACAGGTCGCCACCAGCGTCGGCGCGCGTCAGGTCACCTTTGGCCGTACCGCCCGGGACTATTGCCTGAACGCAGCCGAAGTTGCGGGAACCGAGACGCGAGCAGAGGCAAAAACGCCCGAGGGTGGCATCCGCTTCACCCTGCAATCGGCGGGCGCCCATTTTGCGATGAACGCCCTGGGCGCGCTGGCCTGTTGCGATGCAATGGGCGCGGATCGGGCGCAGGCGCTGACAGGTCTCGAAAGCTGGACGCCCTACAAGGGACGCGGCGCACGCGAGAGCATCGCGCTGGAGGGTGGCGCGATCACCCTGCTTGACGACAGCTACAACGCCAACCCGACATCGACAGGGGCGGCTTTGGACGTCCTGGCCTTGGGTTCCGGCTCGCGCCGCATCGCCTTTCTGGGCGATATGAAGGAGTTGGGCCCCGAAGCTGAAGCATTGCATGCAGAATTGTCGATGCATCCCGCGATGGCGCAGATCGACCGCGTGCATTGCATCGGCCCGCTGATGCAGGCCCTGCACGCAGCGCTGCCCGAAGGCAAACGCGGGCTGTGGTCCGAAACCAGCGCCGAGATGGCGGTCAAGGTACCGGACCTGGTTGCGGTCGGCGATATCGTGCTGATCAAAGGGTCGCTCAGCATGGGATTGGCGCGGCTTGTTGACGCGCTGCGTGAAATCGGCCATGGGGCCAGATCGAAAAAATCGGCAAACGATTAGGGACAGCGGCGCATGTTGTATTGGTTGACGGCCTTGTCGGACGGGGGGGATGTCTGGAACCTCTTCCGCTATATCACCTTCCGGGCGGGCGGCGCCTTTATGACAGCGCTGATCTTCGGCTTTCTGTTCGGACGTCCGCTGATCAACGTGCTGCGCCGCAAACAGGGCAAGGGCCAGCCGATCCGCGATGACGGTCCCGAGGGGCATTTTTCGAAGGCGGGGACGCCTACTATGGGGGGGTTGCTGATTGTCGGGGCTTTGATGACTTCGACGCTCCTTTGGGCGCGTTGGGACAATCCGTTTGTCTGGATGGTACTTTTCGTCACGCTGGCCTATGCGCTGATCGGCTTTGCCGACGATTACGCCAAGGTCTCGAAACAGAACACCAAGGGTGTCTCGGGCCGCATGCGGCTGGCGCTGGGCATCATCATCGCGGTGATCGCCGCCCTCTGGGCGAGCTACAACCACCCCGAGGCGCTGCAAAACCAACTGGCCCTGCCGGTCTTCAAGAACACCTTGATAAACCTCGGCTATTTCTACGTCCCCTTCTCGATCTGCGTGATCGTCGGCGCCGCCAACGCGGTCAATCTGACCGACGGTCTGGACGGTCTGGCGATCATGCCGGCGATGATCGCGGCCTCGACCCTGGGCGTCATTGCCTATGCGGTGGGGCGGGTCGATTTCACCGAATATCTCGATGTACATTATGTACCGGGGACCGGAGAGATCCTGATCTTCACCGCCGCGCTCTTTGGCGCCGGGCTGGGCTTTTTGTGGTATAACGCGCCGCCTGCGGCCGTGTTCATGGGCGATACCGGCTCGCTGGCGCTGGGCGGCGCGCTGGGCGCGATTGCGGTGGCCACCAAGCACGAGCTGGTGCTGGCCATTGTCGGCGGGCTTTTTGTTGTGGAAGCTCTAAGTGTTATCATCCAGGTGCTCTATTTCAAACGGACCGGCAAGCGGGTCTTCCTGATGGCCCCGATCCATCACCATTACGAGAAAAAGGGCTGGGCCGAACCCACCATCGTGATCCGCTTCTGGATCATCTCGCTGATCCTGGCGATGATCGGGCTGGCCACACTCAAGGTCCGCTGAGGCGGGCCTTTCGTACTCCGAATTGACCGTTTTGTACCCGCTCCGAGAGGGGGATTGACCGTTTTGTACGGGGTGGTAGGGGGTGTTTTTCGGTTTCCTTGGTCTTCTCTCAGGTCGTACTGCCGAGGCGGCCGACCCTCGGCGCCACGCTGATGGGCGATGGTGTGAAGGTTGATCATGGCCACTGGTTAGGGACGTGGTTTTGATGGCAGTTAAGCGGACTTTGCTGCTGTTCGAATCTGTCAGGTCAAACTCCGCTTTTTTAAGCCGGCAGCGAATAGAGTGAAACCTGCACCGCCTTCATGCACCATGTGCAGCTAGTTGCATTGTCCACAAACTGCTCGCTTGATACCCAAGGGCTGCGGTGCCCGAAAAGAGGGAAAAATACCGAGAAGGAACTACTCCCATCAGCGTTCTCCCGCAACGTCTGCCAATGCTGCCTTTAACACTTGGAAGCATACCTTGGCCGTGTGCTGGTCTGGAGTGAAACCAGAGGTGAGTTGCTGATATGGGTGAATGTAGTTGCGGAAATCACGAAGACCGTGCCCAAACTTTTTCACATCGGGCTTGAGCAGCCCGATTTCACAAGCTACGTCGATGAATTGCGCAAGGTTCCATTCATAGAACTTCTTCACGCTACCTGTGTTATCTGTTGGACTGGCCTTCGCATTATTGAACTTAGCCGGGTGTTTTTGCGCAGCGCCTAGTAAAACAGCTTCTAAGACGCTGCCGCAAAGGAATATTACAGACAGGTATGCTCCAGCTTTCAAGGCTGCCCGTGCTTCTGTAAGCCGTTTTTCGATGATCGGCACAACAGGCGCATCGACAGGCAGCTTGTGGATGTTTGGGATCGAAAACTCGGTGTCAAGGAAACTGCTTTCGGTAGGCGAACTCTTTGGCTTTGTTGACTTGCTCAAAAGACGATCAACAGCAGCACGCCCTTTTTCAAATACCGGTTTGTCGACTTCAGTGCCACCAAGCTCGCAACTCGCGACATAGGAATCCAGCATCTCAGAAAGGACCTTGCCAACGATCGGATCGGGTTCCTGATCCCAGAAGGCACGCATCTTCTTGGCCTTAGAGGTGCCATAGAATTGGTATTTCGGACCATGAATATCAATGCCGTGTTTATTGAAAAACGCGCCATAGTTCACGTCCGAGTAGTCCAACACGTACCCGCTGCCCATCTCAAGCAAGCGTTCCAAGTATCGTTTTTCGATGTCCGTAAGACTGCTCATCGTCAGCTTTATTGTACCGAAAACGATGACATTTCAACCTTGCGAATAAATGTTTGTGAACTTCGACAAAACGCACACAAGACCTTTCTATCGGAAGCCTCGGCGGGTTACTCCAAAGGCGTCATTCGTGACTTCGCAGTATTTGGTCACTCAGGCTCGATGCAGACATTCTCCGCTTGCGGAAACGATCGGCTGATGCCCGCCGCAAGTGAAATCATCCTCGCTGTGTTCCGTGCATGGTTCTTGGCAAAGTAAGGCAGCGCATGTTTCGTGAATAAGTACGGGAACGCGGGTTTGGCTCTCTCCCCGTACTGTAGCTAGCCCCGCTTGCAATCCGCCAGAGCCTCGGTACAGGGTGGCGGCATATGGGTTTGAGGGGGAGCAGGCATGATCCCGGTCAGAGGCTTGCGGTTGGGTCAGTGGAGCTTGCCACCATACTCCTTCCTTGCTCGGTGACCCAAGCTGTTGCAGACTTTCGCGCGGAAAGGGACGCGTGTTTCGAGCCCGGGGTCGCGTGAGGGGCGGGCCGGGGCGATGCCTTGGTTTGGGAGGAGGGAGATATGACAACCGGTACGCCGGACCTTGCACCACCGGACGAACCGGCGCCGCGGCAGCCGGCGCCGCCCGAGGTCAACAGGCTGACGGCCGATGATATCGCCGCCTCGCTGAAGGCGGGGTTTGCCGACTTTCTGGCGCGGCCTGTGATGAGCGGGTTCTTTGGCCTGTTCTATGCGGTGTTCGGAATCCTGTTCGTCTGGTGCCTGGTCTGGCTTGGGGCGGTCTGGATGGTCATTCCCGCCGCCATCGGCTTTCCGCTGGTGGCGCCTTTTGCCGCCGCAGGGCTTTACGAGATGTCGCGCCGGCTGGCGCGGGGGGAAGCTTTTGGCTGGAGGGACATCCTTGGCGTGATGACCGCGCAGCGCAATCGCGAAATGGGATGGATGGCCTTTGTCACCCTGTTCATCTTCTGGGTGTGGTTCTATCAGTTCCGAACGGTTCTGGTGATCGTCCTTCAGGATGCGTCGTTTTCCAGTCTGGACGGGTTTCTGAACACCGTGTTCTTCACGCCCGAGGGCTGGATATTCCTTGCGATCGGGACCTGTGTCGGTGGCTTTCTGTCGGCGGTGCTGTTCACGGTGACGGTTGTTGCCATGCCCATGCTGCTGGACCGGGAGGTGGATTTCATTACCGCGATGCTCACCTCTGTACGCGTGGTGCGGGAGAACCCGGCGGTGATGCTGGGGTGGGCGGCGATCATCACGGTGACGATGGCGGTGTCGCTGGTTCCGGCGTTTCTGGGGCTGGTGTTTACCCTGCCGATCCTTGGCCACACGACATGGCATCTCTATCTGCGGGCGGTGGCGCCGGTGGAGGGGTGATTGTCCGGTCGTCCGCCTGGGCGGTCGGGGGACGGTCCGGCGGGCGGGCAAAGCCGGTATCAGTCAGAGCATCGCCCAAGAAAGGCCGGCCGGCCTTTTCCTGTTGTCTGCGGGCGCTTTTCAGGCGTCGCATCGCCCGGATCGAGCCGGTATCACAGGTCCATGGACATCTCGTGCCAGGCCATGCCGCCGTGGTCGGAGGCTGACGGCCTGATGTATCCGTATCCGAACTTCTCATAGAGCGGCACATGATGTTCCTTGCACATGAGATGGATCGTGGTCTTGCCCATCCGTTTCATCCGCTCGACAAACTCGACCATCAACGCCTTTGACAGACCCTTGCCCTGGTGCGCGGGGGCAACGACGACGGACATGATCACGACGTTCGACGCTTCGGGGTCGTGTCCAACAAGCTCCTTGAACTCTTCGTCGGACATTTCGACCTCATGCGCACAGCCGGAATTGATGAACCCGACCAGCTCTCCGTCTGCCTCTATGACGAGGAACCCCTGCGGATAGCTTTCGATCCTTTTGGCGATTTTCTCGCGGGTCGCCGCTTCGTCCCCTTCGTAGGCTGAAGTCTCGATCTCAAAGCAGCGATCTGCATCACACGGGCGGGCATTTCGAAACATGTGCATGGTCCGACACTAGTCCGGTCCTGTCCTGATTTCCACTTCGTTGCGATACACACGCCTGGGTTCGCATGTGAAAAGCGATGCGAGACGTGCGGCAGCTTTATGATCAGGGACGACCAAACATAACATCTCGTCAGATAGCATGGTGTAGAGTAGCATCCCCGAATGTCGTCAAAACCATCTGATCTGGCGCCGCAGGCCGATCGTCTTGTGTTCTCGCGTTTCACACAAACCGACGCGCCCGCGTTTGCGTGTGTGCTGTCTGACCCCGAGGTGACGCGGAGCATCATGGCCAAGGCGACGACGCCGGAGCAATGCCTGGAATGTGCGCAGCAAAGGATCGCCTGGCACAACTCGAACTGGGACACAGAGGGTTATGGCGTTTGGGCGCTTCGTGAACAGCTGCCGGATGGTTCGCCGTCGGACACGATAATCGGCTGGTGCGGCCTGACTTCGACATCCCATGGGCCGACGCCGGAGATCCTCTATGGCTTTGCGCGAAGCCATTGGGGAGGCGGGTTGGCGACCGAGGCTGCGCGGGCAACGATCAACTGGGCCTTTGAAGGCGACATCTGTGACAATATTGATGCGGTGATCTTCGGCGTGTTGAATCCGGGGTCCTCTGCCGTTGCCGGAAAGCTTGGCATGACTCGGACCGGAAAGATGCGGTTCGCTGACTTCCTGCCAGAGCAGCAACTGGGCCGGGATGTTCTTGATTACGAGATATGGAGGCTGGGCAAGGGCGCTTGTCTGGATTTCCGGTCCCTGTTGTTTCAGGCGCCGTTCAAGGCCGGTCTGTTGGTGAGCGCAGGTGTGGCGGGCGAAACCGGGACTCTGACCGACTTGCTGGCCGCGGCCCATAAGCATCCAGATGGCGGCGATGTCGATGACACCGAGATCGACCGGATTGTCTCTGAGGCTTTCGGGCGCGGCATCAGGGACTGCGACCTTGATGTCTTTCGTATCTCGCGTCTGGATTGGGCCGAAGGGCGCGGTGTCTGACGAGATCGCACCTGCGCCGAGCGGCGCTCTGGTCGAACGGGAAAGGCGGCAGAACCGGCCGGGTATCGACACCGCCGCCAACCGGGCGTGAAAAGACGGGGAGCAGCCGGAGGGCAGATACCGGCAGTCTATTGCCGCCAGAAATTGCGATGCGGCGCGACAAGCTCGTCTTCGATTTCCGGGAAGGGCCCGTGCACCTCGATCTTCTTTTGCCCGGATGCGAGCACGGTCCGCGAGGGCATGTTCAGGGTCGGATTCTCGGCGTGGTCTCCGGTAAGGGCAAGAAGCGTGGTCTCTTCAAAACCGTAGATCAGCCGTCCGATATTGGCCCAATAGAGCGTACCGGCACACATGGCGCAGGGCTCGGCTGTGGTGACCAGCGAGCAGGTCCAGAGAAACTCTGGCGTATAGGCCGACGCGGCACGCCGGGCGAGTTCGGTTTCGGCATGGTGGACGGTGTCGATATTGCCCTGGCGCATGAGGATCGTATCGTCGGGACCGACGAGCACCGCGCCGAAGGGGTGATGGCCATGTTCAGCGGCGCCTTTGGCAACGGCATTGGCGGCGAGAATATGGGCGATCATCTGATCTCGAGTCATGACGAACGACCTTTGCTGGAGCGGGTGAGACGGGGGGCGTGCCTGTGCCGAATGAAAATGCGATCAGGTCCATCATTCTGGGTTCAATATCACGGCCCGGTCTGTCCCGCACTGGAAAACGACCGTGTGCGTCGAGATCATGGCTCGACCGCACGGACCGGAACAGGTTCCTTTTCCGGATCCCCGACAGGCCCCGCTTGCAAATCGGCAAGGCCTGGGTACAGGGTGGCGGCGGATGGATTTGAGGGAGAGCAGGCATGATCCCGGTCAGAGGATTTGCGGGCGCGAAGGTGGCGGTATTGGGCTTGGGCCGGTCGGGGCTGGCCACGGCGCGGGCCTTGCGCGCGGGGGGCGCCGAGGCGCTGTGCTGGGATGACAGTCCCGCTGCGCGCGAGACGGCCGAGGGCGAGGGGTTTGGCCTGCGCGATCTGCGCAAGGCAGGCGTCTGGGACGACGTCGCCTGCCTGATCGTGTCGCCGGGCATTCCGCATCTTTACCCCACGCCGAACCCGGTGATTGCCGCCGCGCTGGAGGCCGGGGTGCCGGTGGATAACGATATCGGCCTCTTCTTCCGGTCCTTCGCGGGCCCCGAGTGGGACGGGTTCGACACGCTGCCGCGGGTGGTGGCGGTGACCGGGTCGAACGGCAAGTCGACCACCTCGGCGCTGATCCACCACATCCTGAGCGAGGCGGGGCGGCCCTCGCAACTGGCGGGCAATATCGGGCGCGGGGTGCTGGATATCGAGCCGGGCGAGGAGAGCTCGGTCGTGGTGCTGGAACTGTCGAGCTATCAGACCGATCTGGCCCGGGCGCTGACCCCGGATGTGGCGGTGTTCACCAATCTCTCGCCCGACCACCTGGACCGGCATGCCGGCATGGGCGGCTATTTCGCGGCCAAACGGCGGCTCTTTGCCGAAGGCGGGCCGGATCGGGCGGTGATCGGGGTGGACGAGACCGAAGGGCTGTACCTGGCCGGGCAGATGTCCGAGGGGCCGGGCGATGACCGGGTGATCCGGGTGTCGGTGAGCCGCAAGCTGACCGGGCCGGGCTGGCAGGTGTTTGCGCGCAAGGGGTATCTGAGCGAGTACCGCAAGGGGCGGCAGGCGGGGGCGATCGACCTGCGCGACATTCGCGGGCTGCCGGGGGCGCACAACCACCAGAACGCCTGTGCGGCTTATGCCGCCTGCCGGGCGCTGGGGCTGAGTCCCAAGGCGATCGAGGCGGGGATGCGCAGCTATCCGGGCCTGCCGCATCGCAGCCAGATCGTGGCCGAGGCGGGCGGGGTCACCTATGTCAACGACAGCAAGGCCACCAATGTGGACGCGGCGCTCAAGGCGCTGGGCGCGTTCAAGCGGATCCGCTGGATCTGTGGCGGCTTGCAGAAAGAGGGCGGCATCGCGGCGCTGAACGATGGGCTGGGCGAGGTGCTGAAGGCCTATGTGATCGGGCGTGAGGCGGCGCAGTTTGCTTTGCAGCTGGAGGTCGAGGCCGAGGTCTGCACCACCATGGCGCAGGCGGTCGAGCGGGCGATGGAAGAGGCGGAGCCGGGTGATACGGTGCTGCTGGCGCCTGCGGCGGCGAGTTTCGACCAATACGACAATTTCGAGCGGCGCGGCGAGGATTTCATGGCCGAGGTGCGGGGGCGGCTGGGGGGGTAGGGGGCGCTGCCCCCGTCACCTGCGGTGACTCCCCCGGGATATTTGGGGCAAGAGGAATGAGCGCAGGCCTGCTCCTTCATTTCGCCGCAAATACTCCGGAGCGCGAGGCAGCGCCTCGCATCTGCGCTTGCGGTCAGCGTTGCTCTTTGGCGATCGCGGTGCCGGCGGCGTGGCCCGAGGACCAGGCCCATTGGAAATTGTAGCCGCCGAGCCATCCGGTGACATCCACCGCCTCGCCGATGGTGTAGAGGCCGGGGAGGGATTTTGCCGCCATGGTGCGGGCGTCGAGCGTGTCCGTGTCGATGCCGCCGAGCGTGACCTCGGCCGTGCGATAGCCCTCGGTGCCCGAGGGGGTCAGGCGCCAGTCGTGCAGCGCCTCGGAGAGCGCGCGGAGCGCGCTGTCGGACTGGTCGGCGAGTCGGCCTGACAGGCCCAGGTGCGGCGCCAGCGCCTCGACCAACCTTGCGGGCAGGAGGCGGGCCAATTCGGTGCTCAGGTCGCGGCGGCCCGAGGTCTGCCGCTGGTCTCGCAGCGCGGTGTAAAGGTCGCGGTCGGGGGCGAGATCAACCCGGATCTCCTCGCCCTCGCGCCAGTAAGAGGAGAGTTGCAGCACCGCCGGGCCACTGAGGCCGCGATGGGTGAAGAGCAGCGCCTCGTCAAACGCGGCGCGTGCGTTCGACAGGCGGGCGGGCAACGAGAGACCTGCGAGCGGGGCAAACCGCCCCTCGGGGAAGGTGAAGGGGACAAGGCCCGCGCGGGTCTCAATCACTGTCAGGTCGAACTGCCGGGCAATGTCATAGGCCAACCCGGTGGCGCCCATTTTGGGGATCGACTTGCCGCCGGTGGCCAGCACGAGATTACGGGCGGTGAGGCGTTCCGTCCGGCCCTCGCGTTCGACCGTCAGCGCGAACCGCCCGTCGGCATGGGACAACTCCCTGAGACTGGTGTTCAGCCAGAGGGTCGCGCCCGCGTGCTCCATCTCCGAGAGCAGCATGGCGACGATCTGTTTCGCCGAACCGTCGCAGAAGAGCTGGCCCAGCGTCTTTTCATGCCAGGCGATGCCGTGGCGGTTCACCAGGTCGATGAAATCCCATTGGGTGTAGCGGGCCAGCGCCGATTTGCAGAAATGCGGGTTTTGCGACAGGAAGTTCTCGGGGCCTGCGTACATATTGGTGAAGTTGCAGCGGCCACCGCCCGAGATGCGGATCTTTTCTCCCGGCGCGCGGGCGTGGTCGAGCACCAGCGTGCCCGGTCCCGCATGGGCCGCGCACATCATGCCGGCGGCACCGGCGCCCAGGATGATCGTGTTCAATTGCATCCGTCGGGGGTGCCGTACCGCGCGCGATTTGGCAAGGGGGCAGCTGAATGGGGGGTCAGGCCATCGGCGGCATCACCGGTTTGCGCCGCATGCCGCTGACTGCGTTGAGCGCCACGGCGGCGAGGATGATCGCGCCGCCCCAGAGGGTGCCTGCGCTGGCCTCTTCGCCAAGGACCAGCCAGACCCAGACCGGCGCCAGCATGGATTCGATCATGGTGATCAGCGTCAGTTCGGCGGCGGGCACAACCTGGCTGCCGAGCGTGTAGAGCGCCATGCCCACGGCCAGCAGGCCCGCGCCCATCGCCATGGCAATGGCGATGTCGCGCGAGGGCACCAGGAGCGGCTGGCCGGTGAACCCGAGCATTCCCAGCGCCACGACCATCGACAGCATGCCGCCGATGGCGACGGCGGGCATCATGTCGCCCAGCCGCCCCCAGCGCAGCGACAGGGTGAAAAGCGCAAACCCCATGGCCGAGGCAAGCGCCGCCAGATTGCCCGCCAGCGCCCCCAGCGCCAGCCCTTCGCGCACCATCACCACCAGACCGACCAGGGCGATGGCGATGGCGGCCCAGGTGGCGCGCCGCACGCTTTCGCGCAGCACCACCCAGCTGAGCGCGGCGGCGAGAAAAGGGGAGGCCGCGAAGAGGAACACGGCATTTGCCACGGTGGTGGACTGGATGGCAAAGATCGCGCCCGCAAAGGCGACCACAAGGCCGAGGCCCGCCATCAGCCCGGCCCGGCCGGTGGCGCGCAGGGCGGGCAGGATGGGCTTGCGCCTGCGCCAAGCGAAAAAGGCCAGAAGCGCGGGCACCATCGCCGCCGAGCGCCAGAACAGGATCGCCCAGGTGCCGGCCTCGTGGATCTCGCGGATGGCGAGGCCCATGAGCGACCAGAGCACGGCGGCGGTCGCCACCAGAATGACACCTGTCGAATAGCTCATGCGCCGCGCCCTCTGCCCG
Source organism: Ruegeria sp. PrR005 (assembly GCF_010500245.1). Classification (GTDB taxonomy): domain Bacteria; phylum Pseudomonadota; class Alphaproteobacteria; order Rhodobacterales; family Rhodobacteraceae; genus Ruegeria_B; species Ruegeria_B marisflavi. The sequence continues at coordinate 103,827 of NZ_JAAGOX010000043.1, read as the reverse complement.
ATTTTCCGGGCGATGGTGGCGGCGGGGCAAGGGCGCGTCTGTTCCGTTCGCGACGCGATGCGCCGCAAAAGGCTGGTGTCTCAGGCGGTTGCGCCGTCCCGCTTCTTGAGCCGGTGGCCCACGGCGACGATCGCCTCGATCGCGGGAACCAGGTCCTGGCCGAGGTCGGTGAGGGAGTATTCGACCGAGGGCGGCGAGGTGGGCCGCACCTCGCGCAGGATCACGCCCTTGTCTTCGAGCTCGCGCAGGCGGGTGGTCAGCATCTTGGCCGAGATGCCGGGAATGTCGGTCTTGAGCTCGTTGAAGCGGCGCGCGCCGCCGCTGAGATACCAGATGACATTGGGCGTCCAGGCGCCGCCGAGAATGGCCATGCATTCGCTGAGCGGGCAGGTTTCGGGCAGCGGGGCGGCCTTGTTGCGGGTGATCTTGAGCGCCATGGGAGTTTACCTGGTAACCATGGGGTAACCCGATAATTCAGTTACAAGTAGAAATCAAGTTTACTTTGGTAACTGCATTCTTACCTGTTGCCCACGGAGCTTTCCGAAACAGGAGAATGACAGATGAAACTCTACTACAAACCGGGCGCATGTTCGCTGGCCAGCCATATCGCCCTGATCGAGGCGGGCGAGAAATTCGAGCTGGAACAGGTGGATACGGCTGAGGGCAAGACCGCATCGGGCGGCGATTTCCGGGCGATCAACCCCAAGGGATATGTGCCCGTGCTGACGCTGGACGGGGGCGAGACGGTGACCGAGGGCGCGGCCATCCTGCAACTGATCGCCGAGCGCAACCCGGACGCCGGGCTGGTTCCGGCGGCCGGTGGGCTGGGGCGCACGCGGGTGCAGGAGCAGCTGAACTTCATCGCGTCCGAGCTGCACAAGGCGTTTGGGCCGTTCTTCTCGGGCAAGCCGCTGGAGGGCGAGGCGCGCGACGCGGCGGTCGAGCGGGTCAATGGCCGGATGCAGCTGGTCGAGGCGATGCTGGGCGATGGCCGCGCCTATCTGAACGGGGCGCAGTTCAGCGTGGCCGATTCCTATCTGTTCGTGGTCACCAACTGGGCCAATTTCCTGGGCCTGTCGCTGGACGGCGTGCCCAACCTCAAGGCGCTGGTGGCCCGGGTGGCCGAGCGCCCCGCGGCCCGTGCCGCGATGCAGGCCGAGGGGCTGTTGGGATGAGCATGACGACCGGAGAGGCGCCCTTTGCCGCCGTTCAGGCGGTGATTGGGACCTATTTCGACGGGCTGCACCATGCCGACAGCGCCCGGCTGCGGCAGGTGTTCCACCCGCAGGCGATCTATGCCTGTGCCAGCGGCGGAGACTGGCTCTATCGCGACATGGAGACCTATTTCGGGGTGGTCGATCAGCGGGTGTCGCCTGCCAGCAAGGGCGAGGCGCGGCGGGATCGTATCCAGTCGATCGACTTTGCCGGGCCGGATACGGCGCGGGCGGTGGTGAACTGTGCCATCGGCGACAGCTATTTCACCGATTTCCTGACCTTTGTGCGGCAAGGCGGGCGCTGGCAGATCCTGGCCAAGGTGTTTCATGCCGAGCCGCTGACATAGTGCTCTGAACAGGCGGGCGGCGCGTCCCGGCGCGCCGTTCCTTAGAACCTAGAGGAGGGTTTTCATGCCTTACGTCAATATCAAGATCACCCGCGAAGGGGCCACGCCCGCGCAAAAGGCCGAGCTGATCGCCGGTGTCACCGACCTGCTCAAGCAGGTGCTGGACAAGAACCCCGAGACCACGGTTGTCGTCGTCGACGAGGTGGAGATGGAGCATTGGGGGATCGCCGGGCTGCCGGTCGAGGAGTACCGCCGCCGCAAGGCGGTCTGACCCCCGGTTTCCGCCCCGGTTGCCCCGGGGCGGAGATATGCCGCCTGCCGACAAAGAGGCTGGCACGATTGGCGCCTTTGCAGTACTCTGCCCCCAGATCCGGCGCGAACCGGGCACGAAGACCCCGAACAGGGGCGCGAACGAGGCAGCAAACGGCAGTGGTGTCATGACCGACATGGTGTATGGGGCCGTCCCGGAACGGGGCGGCGAACCGATTCTTCCCAAGTGGTGGCGGACGCTCGACAAATGGTCGATGTCCTGTGTGCTGATCCTGTTCGGGATCGGGCTGCTGCTGGGGCTCGCGGCCTCGCCGCCGCTGGCCGCGCGCAACGGGTTCGACCCGTTCCATTACGTGCAGCGGCAGGCGTTCTTTGGCGGGCTGGCCATTGTGGCGATGCTGCTCACCTCGATGATGTCGCCCACGCTGGTGCGGCGGCTGGCGGTGCTGGGGTTCCTGGGCGCTTTCGTTTCACTGGCGCTGCTGCCGGTCTTTGGCACCGATTTCGGCAAGGGCGCGGTGCGGTGGTACAGCCTGGGTTTTGCCTCGGTGCAGCCGTCGGAGTTCCTCAAGCCCGGGTTCATGGTGGTGGCGGCCTGGCTGTTTGCCGCCGCGCAGGAGATCAACGGTCCGCCGGGGCGGCTGTGGTCCTTTTCTCTGTGCATGGCGATTGTGCTGATGCTGGTGATGCAGCCCGATTTCGGCCAGGCCTGTCTGGTGCTGTTCGGCTGGGGCGTGATGTATTTTGTCGCCGGGGCGCCGATGCTGCTGCTGGTGGTGATGGCCGGTGTGGTGGTTCTGGGCGGCATGGTGGCCTATTCCAATTCCGAGCATTTCGCCCGCCGCATCGACGGGTTTCTGAACCCCGATGTCGATCCGACGACCCAGTTGGGCTATGCCACCAACGCGATCCGCGAGGGCGGGCTGTTCGGCGTCGGCGTCGGCGAGGGGCAGGTCAAGTGGTCGCTGCCGGACGCGCATACCGATTTCATCATCGCGGTGGCGGCCGAGGAATACGGGCTGGTGCTGGTGCTGATCATCATCGCGCTCTATGCCTCGATCGTGGTGCGTTCGCTGTTGCGGCTGATGCGCGAGCGGGACATGTTCATCCGTCTGGCCGGAACCGGGCTGGCCTGCACCTTTGGCGTGCAGGCGATGATCAACATGGGGGTGGCGGTGCGTTTGCTGCCGGCCAAGGGCATGACGTTGCCATTTGTCAGCTATGGCGGCTCGTCCCTGATCGCGGGCGGTATTGCGGTGGGCATGCTTCTGTGTTTCACCCGCTCCCGCCCGCAAGGAGAGCTTGGCGATCTGTTGCGCGGGCGCGGATAGACAGGCGGTTGAGATGACGCGGAAATACCTGATGATCGCGGCGGGCGGAACCGGGGGGCATATGTTCCCCGCGCAGGCGCTGGCCGAGACGATGCTGCGCAAGGGCTGGCGGGTGCGCCTGTCGACCGACGAGCGCGGCGCGCGCTATACCGGCGGGTTTCCGCATTCGACCGAGATCGTGCAGGTGTCGAGCGCGACATTTGCGCGGGGCGGTCTGCTGGCCAAGGCGATGGTCGCGCCCCGGATTGCCGGGGGCGTGCTGTCGATGGCGATGCAGATGCGGCGCGACCGGCCCGACGTGGTGGTGGGCTTTGGCGGTTATCCGTCGATCCCGGCGCTGGCGGCGGCGACGCTGCTGGGCGTGCCCCGGATGATCCATGAACAGAACGGCGTGCTGGGTCGGGTGAACCAGATCTTTGCCAAACGGGTGGCGCAGGTGGCCTGCGGTGTCTGGCCGACGGATCTGCCCGAGGGCGCCAAGGGGATCCATGTGGGCAACCCGGTGCGGGGCGCGGTGCTGGAGCGCGCCGGTGCGGCCTATATCGCGCCCGGTCCCTATCCGATGTCGGTTCTGGTGATGGGCGGCAGTCAGGGCGCGCGCATTCTGAGCGATGTGGTGCCCGAGGCCATCGCGGCGCTGCCCGACGAGCTGCGTCAGCATATCCGGGTATCGCATCAGGCGCGGGACGAGGACGGTCAGCGGGTGACCGAGTTCTATGCCGCCCATGGGATCGACGCCGATGTGCAGCCTTTCTTCAAGGATATTCCCCGGCGCATGTCCGAGGCGCAGCTGGTGATCAGCCGAGCGGGCGCGTCGAGCGTGGCCGATATCAGCGTGATCGGGCGGCCGTCGATCCTGATCCCCTATGCGGCGGCGGCGGGCGATCACCAGACCGCCAATGCGCGCGGGCTGGCGGGCGCCAATGCCGCGATCCTGATCCCCGAAAGCGCGCTGACGCCTGCGGCGCTGGCCGAACAGATCACGGCGGTGCTGTCGAACCCGGATGCCGCCTTGCAGATGGCGAATGCGGCCCTGTCGGTGGGCGCGCCGGACGCGACCGAACGATTGGTGCGGCTGGTCGAAGAGCTGACCGGGAAGGAGACATGATGAGCGCAGCGACCAAACTGCCGCCCGAGACCGGCCCGATCCATTTCGTGGGCATCGGCGGTATCGGCATGTCGGGCATTGCCGAAGTGCTGCTGCGGCTGGGGTACCAGGTGCAGGGTTCGGATCTGAAGGCGTCGAAGATCACCGATCGTCTGGCCGAGCTGGGGGCGCAGATCTTTGTCGGCCAGCGCGCCGAAAACCTGGGGCAGGCGGAGGTTGTGGTGGTGTCATCGGCGATCAAGCCGGGCAACCCCGAGCTGGACGAGGCGCGCAAATGCGGTCTGCCGGTGGTCAGGCGGGCCGAGATGCTGGCCGAGCTGATGCGGCTGAAATCCAACGTCGCCATTGCCGGAACACATGGCAAGACCACGACGACGACGATGATGGCCGAACTGATGGTGGCGGGCGGGTTCGATCCGACCGTGGTCAATGGTGGCATCATCCATGCCTATGGTTCGAACGCGCGGCTGGGGCAGGGCGAATGGATGGTGGTCGAGGCCGACGAAAGCGACGGCTCGTTCAACCGGCTGCCGGTGACCATTGCCATCGTGACCAATATCGACCCCGAACATATGGAGCACTGGGGCTCTATCGAGGCGTTGCGGCAGGGGTTTTTCGATTTCGTGTCACATATCCCGTTCTATGGGCTGGCGGTGTGCTGCACCGATCATGCCGAGGTGCGGGCGCTGGTGGGCCGGGTGACCGACCGGCGGGTGCGCACCTATGGGTTCAACGAAGAGGCCGACGTGCGCGCGGTGAACCTGCGCTACCAGGGCGGGGTGGCGCATTTCGATGTGGCGCTGCGCTACGAGGGCGCGGTGATCGAGGGCTGTACCCTGCCGATGCCGGGCGATCACAACGTGTCGAACGCGCTGAGCGCAGTGGCGGTGGCCCGTCATCTGGGGATGAGCGCCGAGGATATCCGCACGGCGCTGGCGGCCTTTGGCGGCGTCGGGCGCCGGTTCACCAAGGTGGGCGAGGTCGGCGGCGTGACCATCATCGACGATTACGGCCATCACCCGGTCGAGATCGCAGCCGTGCTGAAGGCGGCGCGGCAGGCCAGTTCGGGCCGGGTGATCGCGGTGCATCAGCCGCATCGCTATACGCGGCTGCATAACCTGTTTCAGGAGTTCTGCGCCTGTTTCGACGCCGCCGACGTGGTGGCGATTGCCGAGGTCTATGCCGCGGGCGAGGACCCGATCGAGGGCGCCGACCGCGACGCGCTGGTCGCCGGGCTGATCCGTCGGGGCCACAAGCATGCCAGCGCGCTCCTGAGCGAGGATGACCTGGAGCGGCTGGTACGCGAACATGCGCGCTCGGGCGACATGGTGGTTTGCCTGGGGGCTGGTACAATCAGCGCATGGGCCAATAACCTGCCGGAGCGCTTGAAAGGATAGCGAGATGACGGAACCCCCGCTGAAACGCCGCATCGGTCTGGGATTGCTGACCGCCTATGGCGTCGGCGTGATGGTGGGGGCCGGGATCTATGTGCTGGTGGGCGCGGTGGCGGCGGATGCCGGGATCTGGGCGCCGCTGGCCTTTGTCGTGGCCGGGCTGATCGCGGCGCCGACGGCGCTGAGCTATGCCGAATTCTCGACCCGGCTGCCCGAGGCGGCGGGCGAGGCGGCCTATGTCGGGACCGGGCTGAACAGCCGGGCGCTGGCCCTGCTGGTGGGGCTGGCGGTGGTCTCGGCGGGGACGATATCGGCGGGGGCGGTGTTGCGCGGCGGGGTCGGGTACCTGACCGGGATCGTCGCGATCGATCCGGTCTGGGCGATGGTGGGCCTGGGCGTGGCGCTGATGCTGGTGGCAGTGGCAGGCGTGCTGGAGAGCCTGGCGCTGGCCGCCGTGTTCACCGCGATAGAACTTGGCGGGCTGATGCTGGTGATCTGGGCCGGGCTGGGAGCCGAGGCCTCGCCCGACTGGGTGATGCCGGTGGCGCCGGTCTGGAGCGGCATCGGGCTGGGCGGCATCCTGGCGTTCTTCGCCTTTATCGGCTTCGAGGATATCGTCAACATGGCCGAAGAGGTCGAGGACCCCGAGCGCACCCTGCCTCGGGCGATCCTGATCTCGTTGGTGATCACCTCGCTGCTTTACGGTCTGGTGGCGCTGGCGGCGGTGCGGGCGGTGCCGCTGGATCAGCTGGGCGGGTCGCGCAGCCCGCTGGCGCTGGTCTGGCAGACCGCGCGGGGCGGCGATGCGGCGTTTCTGTCGGCCATCGCGGTCTTTGCCGCGCTGAACGGGATCCTGGCGCAGATCGTCATGGCGGCGCGGGTTCTTTACGGGCTTGGTGGGCGGTACCCGGCGCTGGGCCGGTTCCACCATGCGCATCCGCGCTTTGGCACACCGGTGCTGGCGACGGTGCTGGTCGGGGCGGCGGTGATCCTTTGCGCGCTCTACGTGCAGCTTGAGACCCTGGCGGGGACCACCTCGTCGATCCTCTTGGCGGTGTTTGCGCTGGTCAACGCGGCGTTGATCGTCCAGAAAAGACGCGAGCCCGAGGCCCGGTTCCGGGTGCCGATGGCGGTTCCGGTGGTGGGGTTGGTGCTGTCGCTGGCGGCGCTGGCGGTTGCTTTGAAAGGGATGACATGAGCTGGTCAATCATTCTGGGCGCGTTCTGGGTGCTCGCTTCGACCGTGGTCGCGATGCTGCCGCTGCGGCGGCAATATGTGCCGGGAGTTGCGCTCTTGATCCTGGCACCGGTGCTGATCGTTCTGATCGGGTATGAGCACGGGGTGCTGCCGGGGCTGCTGGCGCTGGGGGCTTTTGTGTCGATGTTCCGCAACCCGTTGCGGTACCTCTGGCGCAAGGCCACGGGCAGAAGCCAGGAAGCGGCGGAATGAGCCTGTCGCTGATCCTGGCCTGTGTCTGGGCGGTGGCCGCGAATGTCATCGCGATGCTGCCCAGCCGCGACCATCATTGGCGCAATGCCTATATGCTGATCGCGCTGGGCATTCCGATCCTGGGCTATGTCACCTATGAGAACGGGCCGTGGATCGGGCTGATTGTGCTGGCGGGCGGCATGTCGGTGCTGCGCTGGCCGGTGATCTATCTGGGCCGCTGGCTGCGGCGCCCAAGGCCCTGAGCGGTGGAGCCGGAGTTTCTGATACCGGTCGGTTTGCTGGCGCTGGGCCTTGCGGCGGGCGTTCTGCTGGCGCGGATCGGGGCAGCGATCTGGGCGGTGCTGGCCGCGCTGGCGGCGGTGGTGATGGCCTGGTTGCTGCTGTTCCATTCGCAGCTTTTCGGCTGGGAGGGCATGGGCCCCGGTATCGTGGGCGTCCTGTTCTGCCTGCCGTTGGCGCTGGGGCTGCTGGGCGGCGCGGGTTTCGGCTGCTGGAGGCGCAGGCGTGGGTGACAATCTGCTGCTCTATATCGTGCCGCTGACGATCTTTGGCGGCGCGGCCTGGTTGGGCCATTGGCTGGGCCGGACCGGGCGGATGCGGCGGGTGTTGACGCTGGGCCTGATGTCGAGCGCCGCGCTGGCGCTGTTGCTGCTTTACGCCGAGGCGATGGACGATCCCTGGGCCGGGATCGCAACCGCGGCGCTGACGGTTCTGGGGCTGGGGCCTGTGGTGGTCGGTGTTCTGGTCGGCGGGGCGCTGGGCTGGCTCAGGGCGCGGCGCTGAGCTTTGCCGTTGTTCGCGGAGGGCGATCCGGGTTACATGCCCGGTGCGAACAAGACGGGCGGGCAGAGATGATCGACACCAGCAACATCAGGGGCAGGCTGACCCCGAACCGGGCGCTGTCGGAGCTGACCTGGCTACGCGTGGGCGGACCGGCGGACTGGCTGTTTCAGCCGGCCGATGTGGCGGACCTGCAAACCTTTCTGCGGCTGCTTCCGCCGGATGTGGCGGTGTTCCCGATCGGGGTCGGGTCCAACCTGATCGTGCGGGATGGGGGCATTCGGGCCGTGGTGATCCGGCTGGGGCGCGGGTTTAACATGATTGAGGTGGCGGGCGACACGGTCACCGCCGGGGCGGCGGCGCTGGATGCGCATGTGGCGAAGAAGGCGGCGGATGCGGGCATTGACCTGACGTTTCTGCGGACCATTCCCGGATCGATCGGCGGGGCGGTGCGGATGAACGCGGGCTGCTATGGCAGCTATGTGGCGGATGTGTTCCGCAGCGCGACCGTGGTGATGCGCGATGGCGAGCTTGCGGAACTGGGCGCCGGGGATCTGAATTTCCGCTATCGCCAGTCGGACCTGCCCGAGGGCGTGGTGCTGGTCTCGGCGGTGCTGCACGGGCCCGAGGGCGACCCCGAGGAGCTGCATGCGCGGATGGAGGCGCAGTTGCAAAAGCGCGACGAAACCCAACCGACCAAGGAGCGCAGCGCCGGATCGACCTTTCGCAATCCGGCCGGGTTTTCCTCGACCGGGCGGTCGGATGACACGCATGAGCTGAAGGCGTGGAAGGTGATCGATGACGCCGGGATGCGCGGCGCGCGCAGGGGCGGGGCGCAGATGAGCGAGAAACACTCGAACTTCATGATCAACGCCGGTGGCGCCACCGCCGCAGATCTGGAAGGTCTGGGCGAAGAGGTGCGAAAAAAGGTTTACGACAACAGCGGCATAACGCTAGAGTGGGAAATCATGCGGGTCGGTGATCCGTTACAAGACTAAAACCCCGAAACCGTTAACCCTTTCAGGCAAGTACAGGGGCGGATTCCGGGGATCAGGACAGCAACGGGTCACACAATAAGACCCGGAAAACACTGAGGCACTGAGTTGGGTAAGTCGAGCGGGACACACCCCAAGGTGGCGGTATTGATGGGCGGACCTTCGGCCGAGCGCGAGGTTTCGCTTGTCAGCGGGCGTGAATGCGCCACTGCGCTGCGGGGAGAAGGGTTCGAGGTGGTCGAACTGGATGCGGGACCGGACCTGTGCGACCGGTTGCGCGCGGTCGCGCCCGACGTCGTGTTCAACGCATTGCATGGCCGCTGGGGCGAGGATGGCTGCGTTCAGGGGCTGCTGGAATGGCTGCGCATTCCCTATACGCATTCCGGTGTGCTGGCGTCGTCGCTGGCGATGGACAAGCAGCGGACCAAGGACGTGTACCGCGCCGCTGGCCTGCCGGTGGTCGAGAGCATCATCGCGGAACGGGAGGCCGTCGAGGCCGCGCATGTGATGGCGCCGCCCTATGTGGTGAAGCCGAATAACGAGGGATCCTCGGTCGGGATCTATATCGTGCAGGAAAGCGCCAACCGGCCGCCGCAACTGTCGCAGGAGATGCCGGCGCAGGTGATGGTCGAGCAATATGTGCCGGGGCGCGAGATGACGACCACGGTGATGGGCGACCGGGCGCTGACAGTGACCGATATCATCACCGATGGCTGGTATGACTATCACGCCAAATACGCGCCCGGCGGTTCGCGCCATGTGGTGCCCGCGGAAATTCCGCAGGAGATTTTCGACCTCTGCCTTGACTATGCGCTGAGGGCGCATCGGGCGCTGGGGTGCCGGGGGGTCAGCCGGACCGATTTCCGCTGGGACGAGGCGCGCGGCGCCGAGGGGCTCTACCTGCTTGAGACCAACACGCAGCCGGGCATGACGCCCACCTCGCTGGCGCCGGAACAGGCGGCGGCGCTGGGCATGACATTCGGCCAGCTTTGCGCCTGGCTGGTGGAGGACGCCTCGTGCAATCGCTGAAGCGTGTCCTTTTGCCGGTGCGGTTCCGGCCGCAGCTGCCCGCGGGGCAGGATGCCGCGTTCGAGGCGGCGGGCGGGGTGCCGCCCACGGGAACCGGGATTCGGCTGGAGGGGTTGTCGCGGCTGAAGCAGAGCCCGAAGAAATCCGACCCGGCGCCGTCGCGGCTGAGCTACCGGATGCAACGCTGGATGCTGACGCCAGGGATCCGGCTGGGCATGCGGATCGGGGTGCCGTTCTGCCTGGTGTTCGCCCTGGGCAGCGGCTTTCTGGCCAGCGAAAAACGCCGCGATGCGCTGAACGCCTTTGTCGCTGACGTGCGCGCCTCGATTCAGGAGCGGCCTGAGTTCATGGTCAAGCTGATGGCGATCGACGGGGCGGGGACCAACCTGGCCGAGGATATCCGCGAGGTGGTGCCGCTCGACTTTCCTGTCAGCTCGTTCGATCTGGATGTGGAGCAGATCCGGCAGGTGATCACCGGGCTGGACCCGGTCAAGAGCGCTACGGTCCGGATCCGGCCCGGCGGCGTGTTGCAGGTGGATGTGGTCGAGCGCCAGCCCGCCGTGACCTGGCGGACACGCGGAGGGCTGGAAATGCTGGACGAGACCGGCGCCCATGTGGACGACCTGGCCAGCCGGGCCGAGCGGCCAGACCTGCCGCTGATTGCTGGCGAAGGCGCGGACAAGCATGTGGACGAGGCGCTGCGGCTGATCCGGGCGGCGCGGCCGCTGGGCGAGCGGATGCGGGGCCTGGTGCGGATCGGCGAGCGCCGCTGGGATGTTGTGCTGGATCGCGGACAACGGATCCTGCTGCCTGTGGAACGGCCGGTTCAGGCGCTGGAGCGGGTGCTGGCGGTGAACGAAGTGCAGGACCTGCTGGAACGCGGCGTGGCGGATATCGACATGCGGCTGGGCGCGCGGCCCACGATCAAGATGACAGAGGCGGCCGCCACCGAGTGGTGGCGGGTGAGAAGTACGAGCGGAAACGGGCAGTAAGACAGATGATGACGGATCTTTATCAGTCGCAGCGTGCGATGCGTCAGATGCGCCAGCAGGCCATTCAGCGGGGCGTGGTGGCCATTCTGGATGTCGGAAGTTCAAAGATTTCCTGTCTTGTCCTGCGGTTTGATGGAACCGGACGGCTCAGTGACGACGCCTCGGTGGGCTCGATGGCGGGGCAGACCGGGTTCCGGGTGATCGGCGCCGCGACCACCCGGTCGCGCGGGGTGCAGTTTGGCGAGATCACCGCCATGCAGGAGACCGAGCGTGCCATCCGTACCGCGCTTCAGGCGGCGCAGAAGATGGCCGATATCCGGGTCGATCACGTGATCGCCTGTTTCTCGGGGGCGAACCCGCGCTCGTACGGGCTGGATGCCAAGGTCGAGCTGGAAACCCAGGTGGTGACCGAGGCCGAGATCGGCCGGGTGCTGAACGCGTGCGAGGTGCCGGAATATGGCGCCGGGCGCGAGGTGCTGCATGCGCAGCCGGTGAATTTCTCGCTCGACAACAGGTCGGGCCTGATCGATCCGCGGGGACAGCTGGGTCAGACCCTGTCGGTGGACATGCATATGCTGACGGTGGATTCCACCGCGATCCGCAATCTGGCCCATTGCATCAAGCGTTGTGACCTGGAACTGGCAGGGGTTGCCAACTCGGCCTATGTGTCGGGGGTTTCGGCGCTGGTCGAGGACGAGCAGGAGCTGGGCTCGGCCTGTATCGACATGGGCGGCGGCACCACCAGCGTGTCGATCTTCCTCAAGAAACACATGATCTATGCCGATTGTGTGCGCATGGGTGGCGATCATGTGACCGGCGACATTTCCATGGGGCTGGGCGTGCCGATGGCGGCTGCCGAGCGGATCAAGACCTTTTCCGGCGGGGTGCATGCCACTGGTGCGGACGACCGCGAGATGATCGACATCGGTGGCGATACCGGCGATTGGGAGCATGACCGCCGTTCGGTCAGCCGGGCGGAACTGATCGGCATCATGCGGCCCCGGGTCGAGGAGATCCTGGAAGAGGTGCGGGTGCGGCTGGATGCGGCCGGGTTCGACCATCTGCCCAGCCAGCAGATCGTCCTGACCGGGGGCGGCAGCCAGATCATGGGGCTGGACGGGCTGGCGAGCCGGATCCTGGGGCAGCGGGTGCGCCTTGGCCGGCCGCTGCGGGTTCACGGGCTGCCGCAATCGGCGACCGGGCCGGGGTTCTCCTCGGTGGTGGGGCTGAGCCTGTTTGCCGCCCATCCGCAGGATGAGTGGTGGGATTTTGAAGTGCCGGTGGATCGCTATCCGGCCCGCTCGCTGCGGCGGGCGGTGAAGTGGTTCCGCGACAACTGGTAAGGTGTCTTCGGGGGCTTTTGCTGCGATTTGTGCGGGAAAACGGCCCCACTTGCCGGTGACAAACGATCCGGGCCGTGATAGATTGAATACAAGCGCCCGGCACGTGGCGCCATATGGGGCGAGCAGGTCCCTCGGAACTATCAAACTTGTGATTCCCGCCGTCGGACGGCGTGCGGGGATCGGCTTTGTTGTGTCTGTCCGACAGTTTTCCGCAATATCTGTGACGATCGGCGAAATACCGCGTCCGAGCGAAGAATCTTTCCATATTTTGTATTGATTTTACGTTTTGCAGGTGACGAAGCCGGTCGAGAACGGTAGGATTGCCTGTGGATAGGTAAAAAAAATCCCGCAAAGGCGGGGTGTAGAACAGGCGGACAGAGCATGACATTGAACCTTTCGATGCCCGGACAGGACGACTTGAAGCCGCGGATCACCGTTTTCGGGGTCGGGGGCGCTGGTGGCAACGCTGTCAACAACATGATCGAGAAACAGCTGGAGGGCGTCGATTTTGTCGTCGCCAACACCGACGCGCAGGCGTTGCAGCAAAGCCAGGCGCCGTTGCGGATCCAGTTGGGTGTCAAGGTCACCGAAGGGCTGGGCGCGGGCGCACGGGCCTCGGTCGGGGCTGCTGCCGCCGAGGAGAGCATCGAACAGATCGTCGATCATCTGGCGGGCGCGCATATGTGTTTCATCACCGCCGGCATGGGCGGTGGCACCGGCACGGGGGCGGCCCCGATCATCGCGCAAGCCGCGCGGGAGCTGGGTGTGCTGACCGTCGGCGTGGTGACCAAGCCGTTCCAGTTCGAAGGCGCCAAGCGGATGCGCCAGGCCGAGGACGGTGTCGACGCGCTGCAAAAGGTGGTCGATACGCTGATCATCATTCCGAACCAGAACCTGTTCCGCCTGGCCAACGAAAAGACCACCTTTACCGAGGCGTTCTCGATGGCCGACGACGTGCTGTACCAGGGCGTCAAGGGCGTGACCGACCTGATGGTGCGGCCCGGCCTGATCAACCTCGACTTTGCCGACGTACGCGCGGTGATGGACGAGATGGGCAAGGCGATGATGGGCACCGGCGAGGCCGAGGGCGAAGACCGCGCGGTGCAGGCGGCCGAAAAGGCCATCGCCAACCCGCTGCTGGACGAAATCAGCCTGAACGGCGCCAAGGGCGTGCTGATCAACATCACCGGCGGTCATGACCTGACCCTGTTCGAACTGGACGAGGCGGCCAATATCATCCGCGAGAAAGTCGACCCGGACGCAAACATCATCGTCGGCTCGACGCTCGACACCTCGATGGAAGGGGCGATGCGGGTTTCGGTGGTTGCCACCGGGATCGACGCGGTCGACGTGAATGCCGACATGCCGGTACCGCGCCGGTCGATGAACGCGCCGCTCAAGCAGAAGGTCGCCGCCGAAGAGAGACCGGCGCCGCTGACCCTGGAACAGCCGGCGCTGGCCCCGGTTGCCGAAGCGGCGGAGGAACCGACGCTGTTTGCCGGAATGGAAGTCGAGCAGGTCGCCGCCCATGATCTGGGCGAGGATATCTTTGAGGCCGATGAGCCGGAGCTGCTGGATGACGACGGTCTGCCGCCGCCGGCCTATCAGCCGCAGGTGCCCGAGTTTGCGCCGCGCGCCTACGAGGAAGAGGAACTGCCGGCCGAAACCTTTGTCGCACCGCGCGCCCCGGCGCCCGGCACGCCCTCGCCCGAGGCGCTGCGCCGTCTTCAGGCCGCCGCCCAAAAGGCGCCGCAGGCGCCGCAACAAGGCCAGCGCCCGGCACCGCATGGGACAGCCGAAAAGCCGCGGTTCGGCTTCAACCGGCTGATTGACCGGATGACCGGACATGCCGCCGACGTACCGCCCGAACGCGCCGCCGCACCGGCGCGGCAGCAGCCGATGATGCGCCAGACTGACGCTACGGCACCCGCGCGGGCAGAGAGCGACCCGGACCAGGAGCGCATCGAAATTCCCGCCTTCCTGCGCCGTCAAGCCAACTGATAGCGGTCACAATACTTCAGGATAGGGTCGCCTCTGGGCGGCCCTTTTCTGTTGTAAAACAGTGGATTGCAAGGTAACGGGCGGAGTTTTGCCGATCTGTTACAGACTTGTTTCAATCGGTTACAAAGATTGAGTTGAGCCTTTGGGGGTGGTCGCTTACCTGAGATGCAACACAGCTCACAGAGGCTGTAAACAGCTGGCAGAGGCCTATCTTGCAACATACGCTGAAAACCTCGGTGACCTTTCAGGGGAATGGTCTGCACAGCGGAGCCCCCGCGAGACTGACCCTTCGCCCTGCCGCCGCCGGCCATGGAATCTGGTTCAAGCGGACGGACATCGAGATCGGCGACTCCATGATCCCTGCGATCTATGATCTGGTGGAGCGCACGCCGCTCTGCACCCGTCTGGTCAACGAGGCCGGTGTTTCGGTTTCGACGGTCGAGCATATCATGGCGGCGCTGGCGGGATGTGGCGTCCACAACGCGCTGATCGAGATCGACGGGCCCGAAGTGCCGATCATGGACGGATCGGCCGTGGAGTTCGTGCGCGGCATCATGGCGCGCGGTGTGCGGCGGCAAGCGGCGCCGGTGCTGGCCTATCAGGTGCTCAAGACGGTGACGGTCGAGAAGGATGGCGCCCGGGCGACCCTGATGCCGTCGGACCGGTTGGAGATCGAATTCACCATCGACTTTGCCGATGCGGCGATCGGTCGCCAGACCCGCCGGATGGACATGCGCAACGGCAGTTTCGCCCGCGAGCTGAGCGACAGCCGCACCTTCTGCCGCCGGGCCGATGTCGAGGCGATGCGGGCCAACGGGCTGGCCCTGGGCGGCACGCTGGACAACGCGGTGGTGGTCGATGGCGCCGAGGTACTGACGCCGGGCGGGTTGCGCCATGCCGACGAGGCGGTGCGCCACAAGATGCTGGACGCGCTGGGAGACCTCTATATGGCCGGTGGTCCGATTCTGGGCCGTTATGTGGGTGAAAAGGCGGGGCATTCGCTGACCAACACCTTGCTGCGGACGCTGTTCGAGGAGCCGGGCGCGGTGCGCCCGATCCTGTGCACCCCGGAACAGGCGGCGCTGTTGCCGGGCCAGGGGCTGGTTTGGGCTGAAATTCCCCAGGTTGCCTGAGTTCTTGTCCATGCGGGGCATGGTACGAACGAAATTCGCGAACGCCCGGCCAACAGGCCGGGCGATGCGTTTAGGGCGTTTTGCAGCGGAAATTAATGTGCTAGACCGAGGCGCAACCGGGGGACACACTCCGCTCGCAAGACGACAAGGACAAGCGGCATGATGGGCATCAGGGCAGGGGCCAGGATATTCGGCGCGTTACTTCTGGCGACGGTTCTGGCGGCATGTAGCGGAGGCGGATTCCGCCCTGCGGCGGATCGGACCCAGAACCTTGAAACCTATACGCCGGAACAGATTTTCGAGCGTGGTGAATACGAGCTGTCGCAGAAGCGCACCGACGACGCCGCCTTTTACTTCTCTGAGGTCGAGCGGCTTTATCCCTATTCCAACTGGGCCAAGCGGGCGCTGATCATGCAGGCGTTCTCGTTCCATGCGGGCAAGGATTATCCCGAAAGCCGGGCCGCCGCGCAGCGCTATATCGACTTTTACCCGGCGGACGAGGATGCGGCCTATGCGCAGTACCTGCTGGCGCTGAGTTATTATGACCAGATCGACGAAGTGGGCCGCGATCAGGGCCTGACCTTCCAGGCGCTGCAAGCGTTGCGGACGGTGATCGAGGTCTATCCGGACAGCGAATACGCGACTTCGGCGATTCTGAAATTCGACCTGGCCTTTGATCACCTTGCGGCGAAAGAGATGGAGATCGGCCGGTATTACCTGCGCCGTCAGCATTATACCGCCGCGATCAACCGGTTCCGCGTCGTGGTCGAGGATTTCCAGACCACCACCCATACCGCCGAGGCGCTGCACCGTCTGGTCGAGGCCTATCTGTCGCTGGGGCTGGTGAACGAGGCGCAGACCGCGGGCGCCATCCTGGGCTACAACTATCAGTCCTCGGAATGGTACGAGGCCAGCTACAAGCTGTTGACGGCGCGGGGCCTGAAGATGCGCGATCCTGGCAATAACTGGCTGAGCCAGATCTATCGCCAGTCGATCAAAGGGCAGTGGTTGTAAGGGAATGGCGGGCCGTCCGGCCCGCCTTGCGAGGCTGCCGATGCTTCGGGCGCTTGAAATCAGGGACATGCTTATCATCGACCGGCTGGAGCTTGAGTTCCAGCCGGGTCTGAACGTGCTGACCGGCGAAACCGGGGCGGGCAAGTCGATCCTGCTGGACAGTCTGGGGTTCGTGCTGGGCTGGCGCGGTCGCGCGGAACTGGTGCGGCAGGGCGCGGCGCAGGGCGAGGTGACGGCGGAGTTCCATCTGTCGGACGGCCATCCGGCGCATGAGATCCTGGCCGAGGCCGGGTTGCCGGGTGGCGACGAGCTGATCCTGCGGCGGGTGAACACGGCGGATGGCCGCAAGACTGCCTGGGTCAACGATCGGCGCTGTTCGGGCGAGGTGCTGCGGGCGCTGTCCGAGACGCTGGTGGAACTGCATGGCCAGCACGACGATCGCGGGCTTCTGAACCCGCGCGGTCATCGCGCGATGCTGGATGCCTATGCCGGTCATTCCGAGCTGACGGAGGCGGTGCGCCGGGCCTGGACCGCGCGGTCGCAGGCGCGGCGCCGGGTCGAGACGGTAGAGGCCGAGCTGGCGGCGGTGCGGGCCGAGGAAGACTTCCTGCGCCACGCGGTGGCAGAGCTGGACAAGCTGGAGCCGCAGCCGGGCGAAGAGGCGGCACTGGATGCGCAGCGCCGGATGATGCAGGGAGCCGAGCGCATTCGCGACGACGTGGCCCGCGCTTTCCAACTGCTGGGGGCCGAGGGGGCCGAGGGGGCGATGGGCGATGCCCTGCGCTGGCTCGAAGGGGTGAGCGACAAGGCGGGCGGCAGGTTGGAAGCGCCGGTCGCGGCGCTGGCGCGCGCGATGATCGAACTGGGAGAGGCGCAATCGGGGGTCGAGGATTGCCTTGAGGCGCTCGATTTCAACCCTGTCGAGCTGGAACAGGCCGAGGAGCGGCTGTTTGCCATCCGGGCGCTGGCGCGCAAGCACGAGGTGTTGCCAGACGAATTGGCGGGTTATGCCGATACGCTCCGTGGCAAGCTGGCGGCGCTGGATGCGGGTGATGCCGACCTGGCGGATTTGCAGAAGGCGCTGGCGCAGGCCGAGGCGGAGTATGACACCTCTGCCGGGGTGCTGTCGCAGGCGCGGCTGGTCGCGGGCCGGGAGCTGGATGCGGCGGTGATGGCGGAACTGGCGCCGCTGAAGATGGAGCGCGCGGTGTTCCAGACCCGGATGGAACCGACAGAGCCGGGCCCGGAGGGGCGGGACACGGTGACCTTCGAGGTGGCGACCAACCCCGGTGCGCCTGCGGGGCCGCTCAACCGCATTGCCTCGGGCGGCGAGCTGAGCCGGTTCCTGCTGGCGCTTAAGGTCTGCCTGCATGGCGATGACCGGGGCGTGACCATGATATTCGACGAGATCGACAGGGGTGTCGGCGGCGCGACGGCAGATGCGGTCGGGCGGCGGCTGGCGGCGCTGGCCGAGGGCGGGCAGGTTCTGGTGGTGACCCATTCGCCCCAGGTGGCCGCACGTGGCGGGCATCATTGGCGGGTGCAAAAGGACGTCGCCGAAGGCGCCACCCTGTCGACGGTGGTGCCGCTGGACGCCGAGGACCGCGTTGACGAGATCGCCCGCATGGTGGCCGGAGACACGATCACCGAGGCGGCCCGGGCCGCGGCCCGGGCGCTGCTGACCTCCTGACCCGGGCGCAACACCTGGGCACTTGCAGGTGAGCCGAGGGGCAAAGCGTCTTTCCTGACGGGGCTGGCTGTCCTACTAAGGGGAAAAGGCATCCCGGGCGCAGAATGATCCAGTCCATCCGTACCGTTCTGGTGCAGCAGATGATGCAGGCAAAGGCGGAACTCGCCGATGCCTGGAAAGTGCTGCGCCATCGTGGCCCGAGCCAGGTGCAGTTCTGGTTCATCGCCCTGGCCATCGGTGTTGCCGCCGGGGCGGCGGCGGTTGCCTTTCGCAAGGGGATCAACGGGTTGCAGGCGGCGCTTTACGGCACCGAGGATGTGCATTTCCTGCACAGTTTTGCCGAGCATCTGCACTGGTCCTGGATCCTGCTGATCCCGACCGTTGGCGGGCTTGTGGTGGGTGTGGTGTTGCACTGGACAACGCCCGATGGGCGGGTTCGCTCGGTCGCGGATGTGATCGAGGGCGCCGCGCTGAGCGATGGCCGGGTCGAGGTGCGCGCCGGGATCGGGTCGATGATCGCCTCGCTGATCACGCTTAGTTCCGGCGGGTCGTCCGGTCGCGAGGGGCCGGTGGTGCATATGGCGGGGGTGATCTCGACCTGGGTCTGCCGCAGGATCGACGCCGACGGGATCACCGGGCGCGACCTGTTGGGCTGCGCGGTGGCGGCGGCGGTGTCGGCCAGTTTCAACGCGCCGATCGCGGGGGCGCTGTTTGCGCTGGAAGTGGTGTTGCGCCATTTCGCGGTGCACGCCCTTGCCCCGATCACCATCGCGGCAGTGGCGGGGACGGTGGTCAACCGGCTGGAACGGGGCGATGTGACCGAGTTCGTGCTGGAGACGCCGGGCTCGCTGCAATTCTATGTGGAACTGCCCGCCTTTCTGTTGTTGGGGCTGATTTGTGGCCTGGTTTCGCTGGCGCTGATGCGGGCGATCTTTTTTGCCGACAGTTTCGGCACCCTGGTGCAGAACCGGCTGCGGTTTCCCCGCTGGCTGCGCCCGGCCGTGTCGGGCGCGCTGCTGGGGCTGATGGCGATCTGGTTCCCGCATATCATCGGTGTGGGCTACGAGACCACGATCCTGGCGCTGAGCGGCGAGCTGGCGCTGGGCACGGCAATCCTGTTTGCAGTGATGAAGACGGCGGCGCTGGCGATCACCATGGGCGGGCGGATGGGCGGCGGCGTGTTCTCGCCCTCGCTGATGATCGGGGCGCTGACCGGGCTGGCCTTTGGCCTGATCGCCACCAGCCTGCTGCCGGATGTGTCTGGCACGCACGTTCTCTATGCCTTTGCGGGCATGGGGGCGGTGGCGGCCGCGGTGCTGGGGGCGCCGATCTCGACCACGCTCATCGTGTTCGAACTGACCGGGGACTGGCAGATCGGGCTGGCGGTGATGGTTGCGGTCAGCATGTCGACGGCGCTGGCCTCGCGCCTTGTGGACCGGTCGTTCTTTCTGACGCAACTGGAGCGGCGCGATGTGCATCTGGCCGCCGGTCCGCAGGCCTATCTGCTGGCGTTGCTGCGGGCAGGTGCGGTGATGCGGCCGCTGGGCGATGCGCGCTGTATCTCGCGCGAGGAATGCGAGGCGCTGATGGCCGATGGTGTGTCGATCCTGGCAGGCGCGACGCTGGAGGCGGCGATGCCCTGGTTCGACCGGGACGAGATGCGATGCATTCCCGTGGTGATCCGGGACGAGGATGGCGGTGAAACCCCGGTCGGGGCGCTCTATCACGTGGACGCGCTCAAGGCCTATAACCGGGCGCTGGCGGCGACTGCGGCAGAGGAACATTCCTGACAAAGGTGCCTGCCAATGCGCCGGGGTCCGGTCTTGTAAGGTTGGCGTAAGCGGATTTGTGCATCTGGGGGCATCCGGAACTCCTCAACCGCAAAGGAAACTCTCGTGCGCGCTCTCATACCTCTCGCCCTTCTGGCTCTTTTCGCCGCCGCCGCGCCTGCGTTGGCGTCTTCGCTGCCCGATCAGGGCAAGCTGCGGTTCGATGTCATTCGCAAAGGCAAGGACATCGGCGATCATAGCTATGTCTTCTCCGGTTCGCCCGCGCATTATTCCGTGCAGGTGGCGACCAGGATCGCGGTCAAGGTGCCGCTGATCCAGCTCAACGCCTATGTCTTTGAACAGCAGAGCACCGAGACCTGGGCGGGCGGCAAGATGACCGCGATCGCCTCGGACACCAATGACAACGGCACGCCGCACCAGTTGAGCCAGCCGGGACAGGGCCTGTTGCCCGCCAGCCTGTGGAACGATGACATCGTCCACAGCCGCAAGCTGCTCAACACCATCGACGGCAAGGTGATGTCGGTGCGGGTGACGGATCTGGGCATGCAGGCGGTGCCCTCGGGCAAGGGCGAGGTCAACGCGCATCATTTCCGCATCTCGGGCGATCTGGAGCGCGATGTCTGGTATGACGACGCGGGCAATCTTGCGCATGTTTCGTTCAAGGCAGATGATGGCTCGACTGTGACTTACGTTCGCAAATAAGGCGGGGCCATGCGGCTTCTTTATGTGGAAGACAATGACAGGCTGGCGCGGAACACCTGTGCCAGTCTTCAGGCGCATGACTTTGTGGTCGATGCGGTGTCGACCGGGGCCGACGCGGTGCATTCGGCGCAAAGCTATCTCTATGACGCGATCATCCTGGATCTGGGACTGCCGGACATGGATGGGCTGGAGGTGCTGGACAGTCTCAAGCGGGTAAATGCCGATACGCCAGTGATCATCTGCACCGCGCGGGACACGCTGGATGAAAGGATCACCGGGCTGGACGCGGGATCGGACGACTATATCGTCAAGCCCTTCGATGTGAGCGAGCTGATGGCGCGCATCCGTGCCGTGTTGCGGCGGCCGGGTGGGGCGCTGGGCGTGCAGCTTGTGGTCGGCAATATCCGGTTCGACAGTGCAGACCGGTCGGTTCTGGTGGCGGGGCAGCCAGCGAAATTCTCGCGCCGCGAACTGGCCTTGCTGGAGCTGTTCATGCGGCGCAAGGGGCGCATCCTGTCCAGGGATGTGATCGATAACGCGCTTTACGGCTTCGACGAGCCGCCGACCCCCAATGCGATCGAGGTAGCGATCCACCGTCTGCGCAAGAAACTGGCGGATATCGGGGCTTCGAGCACCATCCACACCCTGCGCGGTATCGGCTATCTGATGGAAGATGACGGCCAATGAGGCACGTGCTGGCGATCCTGAAGGCGCCGGTCGGGGCGGCGGGATCGCTGCAACGCAAGCTGACGGTCAATATCCTGGCAGCGCTGCTGTTGACCATCCTGATGTCGGTGACAGTGCTGATCTTTGAATTCTTCGAGCATCTGGAGGAAAACCAGGAAGAGGCACTGTACGGCGAAGCAAAGGAAATCCTGGTCCAGATCGACCCGGACCTGCCGGGCCTCGGTTTTGATCCGCAGGCGCTGCGGTTTCGCGGGGTCGAGGGGGCCTATCGCTATACGATCTTCGGGCCCGCAGGACATGCGGTAGTCGGCGGCGAGGACATGGCGACGCTGCGCGCGCAGATCGCGCAGCTCGCCCTTGGGCAGGCGGCCGAGATCGCGGTTCCCAATGCGCGCCGGGGCGTGGCGCTTTGCGGGTTGATCAAGGCGGAGCGATATTGCGTACTGGCCTCGGCCTATCTGCCGTCGACGGACCGGCCGGTGCTGGATACCATGTGGCACGAGGTGCAGGAACAGACCCAGTGGATCCTGCTGGGCTCGCTCATCGTGTTCGCGGCGGCGGTCGGTGCGGTGCGCCTGTCGCTCTCCTCGCTCGACAAGGTGCGCCGCGAGGCGCTGGAGATCGGGCCGGATGCGCCGGACGGAAGGTTGAGCGCGGATGATCTTCCCGCCGAGCTGGTGCCGCTGGCACAGGCGGTGAACACCGCCTTTGCGCGGCTGCAACAGGGCTACAAGGCGCAACGTGCCTTTGCGGCGAACGTGGCCCACGAGGTGCGGACGCCGCTGGCGGTGCTGCATTCCAGTGTCGACACGATTCACGATGCGGCGCTGCGGGAGAGCCTGAAACCGGATGTCACCCGGCTGGAAGCGATCTTTGAACAGCTTGTCGATCTGGCGCGGGCGGATGCGCTGATGCCGGAGGCGTTTTCCAAGGTCGAATTGTGCAAGCTTGCGCGCCAAGTGTCCGGGGCACGTGCGATGGCGGCGCTGAAGGCGGGCAAGATGCTGGCAGTGACGGGCGCCGACACCGCGACGGTCGCCGGGCACGAGGGCTTGCTGGCAATTGCGCTGGACAATCTGGTGCGCAACGCGCTGGCGCATGCGCCAGCGGGCAGCGAGGTGGAGATCGACGTGCGGGACAACCCGCCCGTCCTGCGGGTGCAGGACCGGGGGCCAGGGGTTGCGGCCGAGGATCGCGATGCGATCTTTGAACCGTTTCACCGTGGGCGGCGCCCGTCGGGCGATGGGTCGGGTATCGGGCTGGCCATCGTGCGTGCGGTGGCGGCGGCGCATGGGGCCGATGTACAGGTCGAGGACCGGCCCGGTGGCGGCAGCGTGTTCTCGATCGCGTTCAGGTGACGGGCCGGGATCGCGCCGGGTGTCGAGATTTCGCCCGGCTGTAAGCGAACTGTAAGCCGGGGCGGGCATCTCCATGGGCAAGCAAACAACGCGAGGCAGCCCATGCGATTCGAGTTTCTTCCGGCGGACGATCCGCAGCGGTCCCAAGCCGAGAGGCATATCGCCGAGGTTTATCGCCGCTGTTACGGCGCCGAGGTGACGCAGTTCGCCCCGCTGCTGGCGGCGGCCTTTGGCGCCGATGGCCAGGTCCTGTGCGCGGCCGGGATACGCACAGCGCAGGACGGGTTCTTTTCCGACTGCTATCTGGAGAGCGGCTTTCCGGCGGCGCTGGCCGAGGCAACCGGTCTCGACATCGGGGCCGGGCAGATCATGGAGGTCACCTCGCTGGCCTCGATCTCGCCCTTTCCGGTACTGCCGCTCTTGGACTGGATGATCGGCTGGGGCCGGGCGCGCGGCATCGTCTGCGGTGTCTTTACCGCAACCCATCCCCTGCGCCGGCTGCTGACTCGGGCCGGGCTGGGGTATAGCGCGCTCTGCGCCGCAACGGTGGACAAGGTGGCGGCGCCGGATGCCTGGGGCCGGTATTACGAGGCCGATCCCTGGGTCTGCGCCTTTGTCGAGGGGGAGGGTCGGCGCGCCGACCTGGTGCCGGGCCGCAAGCCTGCCGGATTGCGGGAGGCGATGGCATGAAGGGCGTCTTTGACACTTTGCGGCACCATGCCCGGACGCGGCCCGATGCGCTGGCGTTTTCCGGCGACGGCGCGGCCCTGACATGGGCACAGCTTGCGGGCCGGGTCGCGGATATGGCGCGGCGTTTGGAGGGGGCGCCGCGCCGTATCGCCATCGGTCTTGCGGGCGGGTGCGACTATGTGGTGGCCGATCTTGCGCTGGCGCTGACCGGGCGTCGACAGGTGCCGCTGCCGTTCTTCTTTGTGGCCGAGCAGTTGGGCCATGTGCTGGCCGATGCGCGGGTGGAGGCGGTGATCACGGATCGGCCAGAGGCATTTGCCGATGCGCCAGGGCTGCGGGTGATTTCATCGGCAGCCGAAGGGGGCGAGAGGCTGGAGTTGCCGCGTTACCAGCCCGGCGGGGACCGGGTGATCTATACCTCGGGGTCGTCGGGGCGGCCCAAGGGCGTGGTGATCGGCGCGTCGCAGATGGCGGCCTCGCTGGCGGCGCTGATGCCGCTGGTAGGGGCGACCGAGGCGGACCTGCACCTGTCGGTGCTGCCGCTGGCGCAGCTTCTGGAACAGATCTGCGGTATCTACCTGCCGGTCCTCGCCGGGGCCGAAACCCGGTTCGACTTTGCTGCCACCCGGACCCTGTTTCAGGCGGATATCGCGCCCCTGACCGAGGCCTTCGCGCGGGTGCGGCCGACAACAAGCCTGTTGGCCCCCGGTATTCTGGGGCGGTGGGTTGCCGATCTGGGCCAACGCGGTTTGCACGCCCCCGCCAACCTGCGCTTTGTCGCTGTCGGGGGGGCGGCCAGCGCGTCGGCCCTGCTGGAAGCGGCCTGGCGCCTGGGCATCCCGGTGCACGAAGGATACGGGCTGTCGGAATGTTGCGCGGTGGTGGCGATGAACCGGCCCGGCGCCAATGTGATCGGCAGCGCGGGCGAGATCCTGTCCGGTCTCGATGTACGGATCGAGGCGGGCGAGATCACGGTCGCCGGGCCAACGGTGATGACGGGCTATCTGAACGGCGATCCCGCGCCTGCGCGCTGGCGCACGGGCGATCTGGGCCGGATCGAACAGGGCCGCCTGATCGTGGAGGGTCGAAAGGATGCGCTTTTGGTCACGCCGAACGGGCGCAATATCTCGCCCGAATGGATCGAGCAGCGGGTGAACGCCGATCCGCGGGTGCTGAGTTCTGGTCTGGGCCTGCGGGCAGACGGGGCGTTGGTGCTGGTCGTGGCAGCGGTTGCGCTGGTCACTCCGGACGAGATTGCGCGCCTTGTGTCCGATCTGCCCGCCTATGCGCGGCCTGTCGGGATGATCGTGACTTCGCCGTCCGAGCCGGGGCTGCTGTTCCCGGCCGGAACCCCGAACCGCAAGACCGTGGCAGCGCTGGTCAATGAGCGCGCGGCGGTTCCCCTGTTCCCTACAATCGAAAGCCTTGCCTCATGACCGACCCCAAATCTGTCCTTATCACTGGCGCCGGGTCCGGCATCGGGCGGGACCTGACCATCGAGGCCGTGCGCCTGGGCTATGCGCCGTTGATTGTCGGGCGCACCTGGTCGTCTCTGGAGGAAACGGCACAGATGGCCGGTTCGGACAAGGTTGCCATTCTGACCGCGGATGTGACGCGGCCCGAGGACAGGCGGCGCATCGCCGAGGCCGTGGGCGGCCGTCTGGACGTGCTGATCAACAATGCGGGTTGCCTGACGGTCGGCCCGGTGGGCGATCTGGATGACGATGCGCTGGAGCGGATGGTGCGGACCAATCTGCTGGCGCCGATGGCGCTGACCCGCGAGATGCTGCCAGCGTTGCGGGTGGCGCGGGGGCGGATCGTCAATATCGGTTCGGTGTTCGGGGATATCGCCTATCCCTATTTCGCTGCCTATTCGGCGACGAAATTCGGTCTGCGCGGGTTTTCCGACGCGATCCGGCGGGAATTGTCGGGAACTGGCGTGGGCGTGACCTATGTGGCGCCGCGCGCCACCCGGACGGCCGCCGAGGCGGAATTCGGGGCGTTGATCGAGCCGCTCGACATGGTGCTCGACAGCGCCGAGCGTGTCGCGACCGAGGCCTGGGAAGCGATCCAGGCCGGGCGGCGCGAAAGCTTTCCACGGGGCAAGGAGCGGTTCTTTGTCAAGGTGCAGCGCCTGTTCCCGTCGCTGGTCGACCGGTCCGTGGGGGCGCAGGCACGCGCCGAAAACACCCTTCAAGCCATCGAAACACTGCGCCGAGCGTGAGCCCGGGCAATCGGATCAACAAGGATAAGAGCATGACGTATAATATCGTTCGGGCAGAGATGCCGCGGGCCGCCATTGGCGCGGCGGAAATGGATGCGGTGCGCAGCCATCTGGAACGCGACGGCTGGGCGCTGTTGCGCGGGTTCGAGGTGGACATGAGCGTTTTCAGCGCGCTGACCGCGCAGTTCTGCCGCACGATCACTTTTGACCCGGCGCGCGCCTTCTCGGAGAAGAACACGCAGAAGGTCGATGCCGGAACCGGGCCGATCGGGTTGCATATCGAGAACGGCAACACGCCTGTCTGCCCCGATCTGGTCGCCTTTTACTCTGCCCGCGCGGCGTTCGAAGGATCGCAGACCACGGTCTGTGATGGCCGCAAGGTTCTGGATGCCATGAACGAGGCCCAGCGGGCGCGCTGGAGCCAGCCGATGACCGTGTCGCGCCGTCTGCCCGAGGAATTGTGGAAACGCTACCTGGCCAATGAGCACCCGGCGATTTCCGGCCCCGAAGAGGTGACTGAGGAGCATATCCTGCAATTCAAGGCGGCAATCCCGAACCAGGATTTCGAACTGCATGAAGACGGGTCGCTGACCTATCACATCACGCTGAACCCGGTGCGGCCCTCGGCCTTTTCCGGCGGGGCCGGGTTTGCCAACGCCGTTCTGGGGCCGTCGCACAATTACGAGGCGCCGGTCTATCGCTTTGCCGATGGGTCGGTCGTGACGGCGGAAGAGATCGAGGAAATGCGGGCGCTGGCCGAGACCTGCACCACCGAGATCAACTGGCAGGACGGGGACGTCGCGATCCTCGACAATACCCGCGTGATGCACGGCAGGCGCGCGATCAAGGATCAGGACCGCCAGTTGTTCATCGGGATGGGACGGGTCTAGGTCATCGGCCCCGAGCCGCGTCGGCAATCCCTGGTGTCGAACCGTTTGGCCGGGGGGCGTCCATTGATGGCACCCCCTCCAAGTTTCCGGATCTGGCACTAAGTGATTGCGAAGGAAGCCTTGTTGCCCGATGATACCGGGACAGTTTGGCAACCACGGCAGGTTCGGGGCACAGAAATGAAGGTTCTGCTGGCAGACGATCACGATCTGGTTCGGGACGCTTTGAAGGCATACCTGGAAAGCGAGAAGGACATTGCCGTCACGACTGTGCCGGACTTGTCCTCGGCCTGTGAAGCGGCCCGCAAAACATTGTTCGACGTGGTTCTGCTGGACTATGCCATGCCCGGGATGAATGGCCTGGAAGGAATGAAAAAGGCGATGGAGGCCGGGGACGGGCGCCCGGTTGCGATCATGTCCGGCACCGCCAGCAAATCGGTCGCGCAGGATGCGCTGGCCGCTGGTGCGGCGGGCTTTCTACCCAAGACGATGGGGGCGAAATCGCTGGTCAATGCCGTCCGTTTCATCGTAGCGGGAGAGACTTACGTTCCGGTCGATTTCCTGAATTCGGCCGATGTCGAGCGGAATCATCCGCTCGCGGCAGGTCTCAGCAGTCGCGAACTGGAGGTTCTGGAACGGCTGTGTCTGGGGCTGGCCAACAAGGAAATCGCCCGGGAGCTTGATCTTCAGGAGGTCACGATCAAGCTGCATGTGAAAACTCTGTGCCGCAAGCTGAACGCCAAGAACCGGACACAGGCGGCCCTGATCGCAAAAGATGCAGGGTTGTTCTGACGGGCCGGGACGGGCGCGTGATCCTTGCCGGTAAACCGGACATTCCACCGGTCCGGGCGCGGCTGCGGCGGACACTTGGACCTATTCTTTGGGATAGGACAAATACCTGAAAGGGCTGCTTTCGGAAAATCAGGATATATCCATAATTTTCCAGACATGTTTGGGTGACGAGGGGGAGAAAAGCTTGAAACGCGCGAAGGGGATCCTGTGGCTTGCGCTTGCCCTGTTTGGGGCTGGTTCGGTCTCGGGTGGAGAGCTTCCGGTTCCATCTCAGGACGTGGTGCTGGTGATATCGGGCAATATCGGGCAGACGAATTCGGGGGAAGACGCCCAGTTCGACATGGCGATGCTGCGAGACATGCGGCAGGTTTCCTTTGAGACAACGACCCTGTGGACAGATGGCGTCATGCGGTTCACCGGGGTGCCTTTGGCGGATATCCTCGAACGTGTTGGCGTGACTTCGGGGACGGTCCGGGCCCAGGCGCTGAACGATTACATCGTTCACATCCCCGTCGCTTCGGTCGAACCGGACGCGCCGGTGGTGGCTTATGAGATGGACGGGCAACCCATGTCGCGCCGGGACAAGGGGCCGTTGTGGATCGTCTATCCATACGATTCCTCCGATCGTTTCAGGACGGAAACGATCTATACCCGCAGCATCTGGCAGCTGGACCGGATGGAAATCACCGAATAGGCCTGTTTCCGGGGCCGCTCAGAGACCCGATACGGGGAGACAGATTGCGCGTTTGTACAGGACCTCGTAAACCGAAAGAATGATGTTCCAGCGCAAACGAGAGCGTGGCAGCACCGTTCTGGGTGTGATTGTCGGCGGTGGACTGGCGGTACTGGTCCTGCTGGTGGCGTTGCTGACCAGGCAAGCTTTGCGGGATGTCGAAAGCCTGAAATCCGCCATGTCCGACAATGTTCAATGGACGCTGTCGCAGACCGAGGTCGATCACGTACATCTGGTGATTGCGCTGAAGAACGCCCTGGCAGTTCAGGGGCGCGACCTGACCGCCGCCGAGGTGGAGGAGATCCGCAAGGGTTTTGACATCTTCTTCAGCCGCAGCGACATGCTGAAAGACGGCAGGCTGTTCGCGACGCTCAATTCCCAACCCGAATTCGCCGTCCCTCTGCGCCGGATCCAGTCTGTGCTGACCGCGAATCTGCCGGTGATCGACGGCCCGGATGATCGTCTGATAGAGGCGCTTCCGGGCCTGATGGCGGAAATCGACGAGCTGCGCCCTCAGGTGCGCGAGATTTCGGTTCAGGGTCTTGCGTTGCTTGCCCGGCAGTCGGACATGCGCAGAGAAGCGCTGGTCACCACGATTACGCGTTTGATGGCATTGGTTGCGGGGCTGTCGGTGGCGCTGGTCACGGTCAGTACATATCTGCTGATCGTCAATCGAAAGACGCACAAGCGGGGGATTCAGATCCAGCAGGTCAGCGAACGGATCAAGACCGTTCTGGCCACGTCGCAGGATGCTGTCGTGGTGCTCGACATTTCGTGGAAAGTGACCGAGTTCAACGCGGTGGCAGAGCGGATGTTCGGGTTCCGCGCCGGCGATGTGATCGGACGGCCGGTGTCAGAGAACGTCATTCCGCTGAACATGCGGGATCTGCTGCACCAGAGAGACCGACGCAGTGCCGGCAAGAAACAGATTGTGACCGCCGGGCCCAGGCTGGAGCAGTATTCCGCCACGCGCAAGGACGGCACTGTGTTTCCGGCGGAATTGACCCTGCAATCGGCCTTTGACGGGACCGAAGAGATCATCGTCGGGTTTATCCGGGACATCTCGCGCCAGGTCGCGGACGAACAGGAACTTGTCGAGGCGCGCGACCGGGCCCTGACCGGTGAAAAGGTGAAAGCCGAGTTCCTGACGGTGATGAGCCACGAAATCCGCACGCCGCTGAACGGGATCCTTGGAAATCTCTCGCTTCTGGAAGAGACGGAACTGTCCGAAGAGCAGTCCGCGTTTGTCCGCAGTATGGAGATATCGGGAAAGCTGCTGATGGGGCATGTCAATGCCGTGCTGGACATCGCCAGTCTCGAGGCGGGCAAGATGGCGGTTGTGCTGAGCACGGTTAATATCAACGAGGTCTTGCAGGAATGCGTCGAAAGCCAGTTCGGGAGCGCCGCCGCCCGCGGCAACAGCCTGGAATGGCATTGGGTCGGCGAGCGCAGGCCCTGGGTGATCACTGACCGGCGACATCTGCAACAGATCCTGTTGAACCTGCTGGGCAACGCGATCAAGTTCACCGAAAACGGCCATATCGCAATCGAGGTGGAGCAGAGCCCGCTGCCATCGAACGGGACGCAGGCACAACCGGGGCTGGAGTTCCGGGTGGTCGACACGGGCATGGGTATTCCCGAAGAGCAATTTGACCTGATCTTTGATGATTTCCGGACAACGGATGCCTCGTTCAGGCGGTCGGCGGGGGGGACCGGCCTGGGGCTGGGGATTGCCAGACGGTTGGCGCGCAACCTCGGTGGCGAGATCGCTGTCGAAAGCATGCTGGGTGAGGGCAGCGTCTTTCATTTTCACATCCCGGTGAAAATTGCCGCGGCGCCGGATGCGCACGGGGGCGAGGACAACAGGGTCTCGGACTCGGCGACGCTCGATATCCTGGTTGTCGAGGACAACGAGATCAATTTGCAGGTCGTGAGTACCATGCTTAGAAAGCAGGGGCACCGGGTGGCGGCCGCGGTGAACGGGCAGGCGGCTGTCGAACAGGCGGCCGACCGGCGTTTCGATCTCATCCTGATGGATATCAGCATGCCGGTCATGGACGGGTTGGAGGCAACCCGGTTGATCCGCAGGGGTACCGGCGCCTCGCGCGATTCCGTGATCGTTGCGTTTTCGGCCAATGTTCTGCCCGGTGACAGGCAGAGCTTTCTTGCCGAGGGCATGAACGGATTTCTCGGCAAGCCGCTGGTTCTGAAGGACTTGCGCCGCCTTTTGCTGGAACATGTGCCAAAGGCGCGTGCAAGGCGGGCAAACGGTGCGGCGGATGTGGCGGAGACGCACGGATCCGAGCTGGTTCGGACCCGGATCTCAGAAATGCGCGAGGTACTGGGGGACGACGGGACCGGACAGCTGTTGCAGCGTCTCACCTGCGAGTTCGACGATCTTCTCGCAGGTATCGAGGACGATTTGCGGGCTGGTGGCGGATGGCCCGCGCTGGCGGACAGCATACACAAGGCAGCGGGCAGCGCGGGGGCGTTCGGGCTGGTCGAGATGCAGACGCTGCTGGCCGAGATGGAGGATGCGGCGAAGGCATCGGATGCCGCAGCGATCCGTGTGGGCAAGGCGCGGCTAGAGGGCGCGTGGTCGGAAAGCCGCCCGTTGCTGCGGCTCTGACGCGAGAGGCCCGGTGGCACCGGGGCGCCGGTGCCGGTCAGATGTGGTTCAGACGATGGCGTTCGAGCAGCGCGACCATCATGTCGCCGGCGGCCCGGCGGTGCTGGTGGTGGATGTCACCCGCCAGATAGGGGTGGCCGGCGCGGATGGCCTCGTAGACGCGGCGGTGATCGGCGTTCGATTGCACCGGTTTGGGCCGCATGAACAGGGTGACCGCACGCGCCCGGCGCACCTGGTCGGTCATCAGCATGACCATCGCGCTGAGGCGGGTGTTGCCCCCGAGACGGACCAGTTCCAGGTGAAACCGGTCGTCCGCCTCGGCCCAGGCGTCGAGTTCGTTCCTGTCGAGCGCCGCGTCCATATCCGAGATCGCCTTTGCCAACCCGGCCAGTTCCGCGTCGTCGGGCCGCCGCTCGGCGGCGCGCCGTGCGGCGAGGCTTTCAAGCTCGGTGAGGATGTCATAGATCTCGCGCATGTCGGCGGGGGAGACGGGCAGGATGCGCACCCCCTTGCGCGGGCGCAGTTCCAGCAGGCCCTGGCCTTCGAGCAACAGGGCGGCTTCGCGCACCGGGGTGCGCGACATGCCCAGCCGGTCGGCCAGTTCGGTTTCCAGATGGTCGGACCCTGCGGCAAGGGTGCCGTCGAAGATCATCCGGCGCAAGTCCTGCACGGCGCGCTGGGTGTTGGACAGAGGTTTGGCGTCGGGCTGTTTCACGGGGTCTCCAACGTGATCTTGCGGCCGGTTTCGGCCGAGGTGTAAATCGCGGCTTCGATTTCGAGCACGCGCAGATAGTCGCGGGCGCGGTTTTCCGGCGGGGTTTGGGCCAGAAGGCTGGATACGACATGGGTTTGCAAGGCGTGCACACAGTCGCCGCCGAACCCGGTCCAGTTGTCGGGGGGCAGGATACAGGTGAGGTCCCGCGCGCCGAAGCGGCGATGCCAGAGGGAACCGTCGCCGCGCAGGGACAGGCTGCCGCCCGCGCCTTCGGTCAGCGCCTCTCCCATGGTGCGACGCAGGTTGTCGGCGGCATGATCCAGGCAGCGGTTTCCGTCAAAGAGCGCCCGCACGCCGTCGGGATGGTCGAAGAAGATCAGGCCTGCATCCTCGCCCGCGATCACCGGGTTGACGCGGCGCAGGTCGGCGTAGACGGCTGTTGGCTCGCCAAGCAGGTAGCGGAACGTGTCGATCCAATGCACGGCGGTTTCATGGATCAGGAAGCGCTTCATCGTCTGGAAATAGGGTTGCCGGTCCAGATAGGCATCGGGCCCCTGTCCGTCGCCGGGACGCAGGCGAAACGTGACCTGCTGCACCGGGCCGATCAGCCCATCGTCGAGCGCCCGTTTAGCGGCGCGGTACCAGGGCTGGAACCGGAAGTTTTCATGCACCACGAGCAGGGCGTCGGCGGCTTCGGCCTCGGCCGTGATTTGTCGCGCCTCGGCCAGATCGCGGCAAAAGGGTTTCTGGCAGATCATCGTCTTGACCCCGTGCGCCAGCGCGGTGCGGATCGCTTCGGCCTGAGCCTCGGGCGGCAGGATGATGTCGAGCAGATCCGGTTGCGTTTCGGTCAGCATCCGGGCGAGGTCATCAAAGGCGGGCAGGCCGGTGGCCCGGGCGCGCGCGATATCGCGGTCGCAGGTGCCGACGAGGTCGACATTGTCCATCCGCGACCAGCTGCCAAGATGGTACTGGCTGAAATATCCGGCACCGGCACAGGCGACGCGCAGCCGGGTCATGGCAGAGACAAAGCTCGGGCGACCGCATCCGCCGCAGCCCGCGTTCCGGCGGTGCCGCGCAAGTCGCGGGTCAGGGCAGCCCCCTCGGCGATCACCTGTTCGACCGCCTGACGCAGGCGATTGCCATCGCGGCGCAGTCCGTCATTGTCGTGTTTGTCGCCCAGCCAGTCGAGCATCATCGCCGCCGACAGCAGCATGGCAAACGGGTTGGCAAGACCCTGGCCCGCAATGTCGGGCGCGGTGCCATGGCAGGGCTGGAACACCGCATGCTCCAGCCCGATATCGGCCGAGGGTGCCATGCCCAGGCCCCCCATCAACCCGGCGCCAAGGTCGGACAGGATGTCGCCGAACATGTTCTCTGTGACCAGAACGTCGAAATCCCAGGGCCTCTGCACCATCCACAGCGCCATCGCGTCGACATAGGCGTGATCTGCCGTCATGTCCGGGTGGCGTGCGGCCTCCTCGTCAAAGATCTTGCGGAAGAAGGCGAAGGCGCGGAACACGTTGGCCTTGTCGACGCAGGTGACCCGCCCCTTGCCGCGCCCCGATGCCTTGCGCCGGGCGGCCAGGTCAAAAGCAAAGCGGAACAGTTTTTCGGAGGTGTCGCGGGTGATGCGCAGGGTTTCGCGGGCCTCGGTGTCGGTGACCTCGCCCCGGCCCTTGGTAAAGAACAGCCCCTCGGTGCTTTCCCGGATCAGGACAAAGTCGATGGTCTTGCCCGGCGGCAGGGTCAGCGGCCCGGGCTGGCCCGGGCGCAGCGTCACCGGCCGCACCCCGGCAAAGAGCGACAGCTCCATCCTGAGGTCGATCTGCGGAGTGATCTCGGTGCCGTCGGGATAGCGCACGTCGGGCAGGCCCATCGCCGACAGCAAGATCGCATCCGAGGCGCGGGCCAGCGCCAGCGATGAAGCGGGCAGGGCGGTGCCGGTGTCGCGATAATGGCCTGCCCCGGCGGGCGCCTCGGCAAAGTTGAGCGCGTAGTCGGGGGCGGTATCGGCAAGCGATTGCAGGATCTCCACGGTTGGGGCGGTGATCTCAGGGCCGATACCGTCGCCCGGAAAGACCGCGATCTGATAGGAGTTTCGCATCTGGGTTCGGTCCCTTTCTGACGGCGTCCGCGACAGGGGCGCGGGTGGTTTTCTGAAATGTTGACAATGTATACGTTAACGCATACGAAAAGAAACGCGGTATGTCTACCGTCAATCGACAAGACAAAAGCTTTGCCAGGCCGGAGCGGGGAGGCGGGATGTTCGCTGTCACTGTAACCTTCAGGATTCATCTCGAGAGGATGGCTGCCTTTCTGCCCCTGATGATCGAGAATGCGCGCGCGTCGCGGACACTGGAGCCGGGGTGTCGCCAATTCGACATCTGCCGCGACGGCGGCGAGATATTCCTCTATGAAATCTATGACGACCGGCGCGCCTTTGACGCGCATCTGGTCAGCGCGCATTACATGGCCTTCGATGCCGCCGTCGCGGGCATGGTGGCCGAAAAGACGGTGCGGTTCTACGAGGAGGTGATCCGATGAGCGATTGGGAAGTGCATGCGGTGAAATACGCCGATCGCGACAACCGGACCCGCGCGGACAGCTTCATCTTTGACGACAATCACGATGCGCCGCATGCGATGGACTATTACATGTGGCTGCTGCGGCGCGGCGACCGGGTGATCCTGGTCGATACCGGCTATGACGATGGCGAGGCGCGCGACCGGGGCCGACCGATCAGGATCGACCCCCGCGCGGCGCTGGCGCCGCTGGGGGTCCGCCCCGACGAGGTGGACGAGGTCATCGTGACCCATCTGCATTACGACCATGCGGGCGGGTTGGCGCTGTTTCCCAATGCGCATCTGCATCTGCAAGCGGCCGAGATGGCCTATGCCACCGGACCCTGCATGTGCCACGACACGCTGCGCATGCCCTTTACCGCCGGTCACGTGTGCGAGGCGGTGACGCGGCTCTATCGCGGCAAGCTGAGTTTTCACGAGGGCGATGCCGAGATCGCCGATGGTGTAACGGTGCATTGCATCGGCGGCCATTCGCGCGGGTTGCAGGCGGTGCGGGTGCGCACCACCGCCGGATGGCTGGTGCTGGCCTCGGACGCGGCGCATTTCTACGAGAACCTCTGGCTGAGAAAACCCTTTCCCATCGTGGTCGACATGGAGGACATGCTGGAGGGATTCACCCGGCTGGAAAAACTGGCCTCGCGCCGGGAGTTGATCGTGCCGGGGCATGACCCACTGGTGCGCAAGGTGTTTCCATCCGGGGTGGCAGCGCATATCACCAGACTGGACAAGGGACCGGATCGGGAGATCAGCATATGAAGATCGGCGTCATCGCGGATGACTTTACCGGCGCGTCCGACATTGCCCTGACACTGGCCGAGGCCGGGTTTCGCGTGGCGCAGTTCATCGGTGTGCCCGATGGTCCGGCGGAGGGGTCGCTGGATGCGGGCGTGGTGGCTTTGAAATCGCGCACGGCCCCGGTGGAGGAGGCTGTCCGCGACAGTCTTGCCGCCTGCGACTGGCTGTTGGCGCAAGGATGTCAGCAGATCGTTTCCAAGGTGTGTTCGACCTTCGACAGCACGCCCGAGGGCAATATCGGCCCGGTGCTGGAGGCGCTGGCCGAGCGACTGGGGGCGCGGCATGTGCTGGTTTGCCCCGCCTTTCCTGAAAATGGGCGCTCGGTCTATCAGGGGCATCTGTTTGTCGGCGACCGGCTGTTGAACGAAAGCGGGATGCAGGATCATCCGCTGACCCCGATGACAGACGCCGATCTGCGCCGGGTTCTGGCGGTGCAGACCACCTGGCCTGTCGCGCACGTTCCGGCGCAGGTGGTGGCGCAGGGTAGTGAGGCGATTGTCGCGGCCCTGCCCGAGGCGCGCGCGATGGTGATCGTCGATGCGATCCGCGATGCGGATCTCTTTGCCATCGGTCAGGCGGCGCGGGGGCAGGTGTTGATCTGCGGCGGTTCGGGGATTGCGCTGGGCCTGCCCGCCAATCATGGCGCGACACCGGCGCAGCCGGGCTGGCAGGTGGTGACGGGGCCGGGGGTTGTCTTGTCGGGTTCCTGTTCGCGAGCGACGCGGGCGCAGGTGGCAAGATACGCCGCCGCACATCCGGCATTTGAGGTGACCGCCGAGGCGGTGGTTTCCGGGGCGGTCACGGCGGCGCTGCTGGCCGATTGGGTTGTGGCGCAAGAGGGGGGCCCACTGGTCTATTCCTCGGCCGACCCGCAGGTTGTGCAGGCCGCGCAGGAGACATATGGGCGCGAGGTTGCAGCACATGCCATCGAGGGGCTGTTTTCGCAACTGGCCGCCGCGCTGGTGGAACGCGGGTACAGCCGGATTGTGGTGGCGGGCGGCGAGACCTCGGGCGCGGTCGTTTCGGGGCTGAAGGCCGGGGTTCTGAACATCGGCCCCCGGATCGCGCCGGGCGTGCCGGTGGTGCGGATCGAGGGGCGAAATGTCGCCTTGGCGCTGAAATCGGGGAATTTCGGGGACGAAGATTTCTTTGAAACCGCGCTGGCGCTGATGGAGGGCCGGGGATGAGCGAAGAGGCGCGCGCCCGCGAGGATATCTGCCGCATCGCCAAGTCGATGTTCGACCGCGGGCTGACCTGCGGTGCCTCGGGCAATATCTCGGTTCGATTGTCCGACGGGCGCCTGCTGGTGACACCCACGGGCAGTTCGATGGGCTTTCTCGATCCGGCCCGTATCAGCCTGTTGTCCGGGGATTTCCGCCATCTGGGCGGCGATGCGCCGACCAAGGAAATCCCGCTGCATTCGGCGTTTTATGACACGCGGGCCGGGACGGGCGGGGTGGTGCATCTGCACTCGACCCATTCTGTCGCGCTGTCGATGCTGCCCGAGGTTGATCCCGACAATGTGCTGCCGACGCTGACACCCTATGCGCTGATGCGACTGGGCAAGGTGCAGCTGTTGCCGTTCTTTCTGCCCGGTGACGCAGGCATGGGCGCGGCGGTGCGTGGGCTGGCGGGCAAACGCTCGGCGGTGCTGCTGGCCAACCATGGGCCGGTGGTGGCGGGCAAGGATCTGTGGGCGGCGGCCTATGCCATCGAGGAGCTGGAGGAGACCGCCAGGCTGGCCCTGCTGACCCGGGGGATGAACCCGCGCGCCTTGAGCGAAGAACAGGTTCGCGCGGTGGTGCGCGCCTTTGACGTCGACTGGTGACGGGCGCGCCGCAGGTTACGTGGCGGCAAAGGGCTTCCTGCCTGCTCCGGCGCTGTTGAAAGGATTGGCCAGGCGCCGAAAATCCTTACAGTCGATTTCGGAGAGGGAGGACATGACGATGATCGCAACCCCGTACCGCCGTGCGGTCATGGCAGAGGTCCACCGGGGCACAAAGGGAGATGCCGCATGACCGACCAGACGCCCCCCAAACGCCTTGGCATGACCCTGCGCGACCGGCTGCACCAGGACGAGGGCTGGGTCTATATGACCGGGATGCAGGCGCTGGTGCGGCTGCCGATCCAGCAGCACCGGCGCGATGCGGCGGCGGGGCTGAATACCGGCGGCTATATCTCGGGCTATCGCGGCTCGCCCATGGGCACCTATGACATTGCGCTGTGGCAGGCCGAGAAAGAGCTGAAGGCGCATAACATCCATTTCCAGCCGGGGGTGAACGAGGATCTGGCCGCCACCGCGACCTGGGGGTCGCAGATGGTGGGCCTGTTCCCCGGCGCGCGTGTGGATGGGGTGTTCTCGATCTGGTACGGCAAGGCGCCGGGCATGGACCGGTCGATGGATCCGCTGCGGCATGCGAACCTGTCGGGGACCAATCCCAAGGGCGGCTCGCTGATGCTGGTGGGCGATG
Source organism: Ruegeria sp. PrR005 (assembly GCF_010500245.1). Classification (GTDB taxonomy): domain Bacteria; phylum Pseudomonadota; class Alphaproteobacteria; order Rhodobacterales; family Rhodobacteraceae; genus Ruegeria_B; species Ruegeria_B marisflavi. The sequence continues at coordinate 66,679 of NZ_JAAGOX010000043.1, read as the reverse complement.
ACCACGGGGCCAAATCCTCGACCGTTGCGTGCTATTCCGACATGAACTTCGCCTCGCTGGGCGTGCCGCTTCTGGCGCCTGCGAATGCGCAGGACGTGCTCGACATGGGGTTGCACGGGATCGCGATGAGCCGGTTTTCGTCGACCATCGTCGGCATGAAGCTGGTGACCGATGTGGTCGAGGGCGGCGGCTCGGTCTATGTGGCGCCGGACAGCCCGGCCATCGTGCTGCCCGAGGACGGCGGCCCGGACACCTCCATCAAACCCTTTGTGCCGATACTGGAGCAGGAGCGGGTGCTGTGGGACGTCAAGCTGCGCAAGGCGCTGGATTACGCCCGGGTGAACGGGCTGAACCGGATCAGCGGCGCGTCCGATGCGCGGATCGGCGTGGTCGCGGCTGGCAAGGCCTGGCAGGACCTGAACCAGGCGCTGTCGGGGCTTGGCTATCGCGACGGGAAACTGGGCGGGATGCCGGTGCGGCTGTTGAAGGTCGGCATGATCTGGCCGCTCGACGATACGGTGATCAGGGAATTCGCCGAAGGGCTCGACGCAATCGTCGTGGTCGAGGAAAAACGCGGAATGCTGGAGGATCAGATCCGCGCCAGCCTTTATGGAACGGCGCGCGCGCCCCGGATCGTGGGCAAGACATTCTCGGGCCGGGCCTATGACCCGCAGGCGGGCGATACGGCCTTCCCGGGGTTTGGCGAGATCGATCCGAACATGGTCACCCGCATTCTGGTGCGGGTGGCGCAGGAAACCGACCCCGACTGCGGCCTGTCGATGCCGAACCATCCCAACCGGCCACCGGCGCTGGCGGGCGGGGTGATCCGGGCGCCGTCATTCTGTGCGGGCTGCCCGCACGGTCGCTCGACCCAGGTGATCGACGGCAGCCGGGCGCTGGCCGGGATCGGGTGCCATACGATGGCGATGATGCGGGACCCGGCCAAAACCAACTCGGTCAGCCATATGGGCGGCGAGGGTGCGATGTGGCTGGGGCAATACCCGTTCACCGACGAGACGCATGTGTTCGCCAACATGGGCGACGGGACCTATTTTCATTCTGGTCTGATGGCCATTCGCGCGGCGGTCGCGGCCAAGGCCACGATGACCTACAAGCTGCTGCATAACGGGTTTGTGTCGATGACCGGCGGGCAGCCACATGATGGCGAGGTCAGCCCGGAACAGATGGTGCGCCAGCTTAAGGCCGAGGGCGTGGGGCGGGTCGCGCTGGTGTCGGACGAGCCCGAGAAATACGAGGGCAAGGCGCTGGGCGAGGGGGTCACCCTGCATCCGCGCACCGAACTGGCGGTGGTGCAGGGTGAGATGCGCAAGCTGCCCGGCGTCACCGTCATCATCTATGACCAGCCCTGCGCCACCGAGCGGCGGCGCCTGCGCAAGCGCGGCAAATGGGTCGACCCGGACAAGCGGGTGTTCATCAATCCTGAGGTCTGCGAAGGCTGCGGCGACTGTTCCACCGTCTCGGCCTGCATGGCGATCGAGCCGCTGGAAACCGAGTTTGGGCGAAAGCGGATGATCAACCAGTCGTCCTGCAACAAGGATTTCTCCTGCGTCGAGGGGTTCTGCCCCTCTTTCGTGACCGTCACCGGCGCGACCCCGCGCAAGGTGCAGGCGGCCGAGGTCGAGATCGACGTGAGCCACCTGCCGGCGCCGCGTCCACGTGCCATCGACGGGTCGTGGTCGATTCTTGTTTCGGGTATCGGGGGCGCCGGGGTTGTGACCGTGGGCCAGACGCTGGCGGTTGCGGCCCATGCCGACGGTTTCTATTCCTCGAACCTCGACATCACCGGGCTGGCGCAGAAATACGGCGCGGTCCACAGCCACATCAAGATCGCGCTCAGCCCCGAGCAGATGCGCGCGACGCGTATCGCGGCAGGCGAGGCGGATGCGCTCATTGGCTGCGATCTGGTGGTGGCGGCGGGCGACGAGGCGCTGTCGAAACTGACGCCGGGCAAGTCGGTGGCGGTCAGCGATACGACCGTGGTGCCGACCTCGGAGTTCTCAAGGAACCCCGACTGGCAATTGAACGGTGCGGAACAGGCCGCCCGCCTGACCGGGCTGTTGGGGACCGATGCGCTGGTATTGGAGGCTCAGCATCTGGCCGAACGGGTCATGGGCGACCGGGTCTTTGCCAATATGGTCCTGATGGGCGCGGCCTGGCAGCAGGGCGGTATCCCGCTGTCGATCGAGGCAATTCACCGCGCGATCGAGCTGAACGGCGTGGCGGTTTCGCGCAACAAGCAAGCCTTTGATCTGGGACGGCTGGCGCTGGCCGATCCGGGTGCCGCCCGGCGGTTGGCGGGCGACGATGCCCCTGTCGATTTGGCCGAACGCCGCCAACCGACGCCGGAGGAGACGGTTGATTTGCGCGTGGCGGAACTGACCGCCTATCGCGATGCCGCGCTGGCCAAACGCTATGCCGACATGGTGGCTCGGGTTCGCGCCGCCGGGCTGGAGGCCGGTGCGGTGGGTGCGGTGGCGCGGGGGTACTACAAGCTGCTGGCGGTCAAGGACGAGTGGGAGGTCGCCCGGCTTTACAGCAAGCCGTCCTTCCGCAAGGCGCTGGGCGAGAGTTTCGAGGGTGACATGGAGCTGACATTCTATTTCGGCGCCTGGCCCTTTGGCGGGACCGATCCCAAGACCGGTAAGCCGGTCAAGGGCGCGATCAGGGGCAAGATGGCGATGCGGGCCTTTGGCCTGATGAACCGGCTGCGGTTCCTGCGTGGAACGCTCCTCGACCCGTTCCGCAATTCCGACGAGGCGCGTCTGGCCCGCCGGTTGCTCGCCGAGTACGAGGCCGATATCGACTTTGCCATCGCCCATGTCTCGGCCGGAAAACCGGGGCTGATCGCCGAGTTGCTGGACCTGCCGGAACATATCCGGGGTTACGGACATGTTCGCGAACGCCACGCAAAGGCGGTTGCGCAGAAGCGCGAGACCTTGCGGGCCGGAATCCTCGCCGCCAAGCCAGAGGCCGCCTGAGCGAAGGGCTGAGCAGGTGCCTGCCTAGAACCCGCTCAGCCGCTCGATCACCCAGAAGGCCGCGATGCTGCCGATCCCGTAGCTGGTCAGCCGGTGCAAGGCGGGTGCGCCCGCCACCAGCGCAGGAAGCAGCCGTTTCAGGGCCCAGCCGAGCGCCAGTACCGCGCCGATAAACAGAAGCTGGCCCATCTCGACACCGATATTGAAGGAAAACAGCGCCAGCGGGATATCATTCTGCGGCAGGCCGATTTCGCGCAGGGCACCGGCAAAGCCCAGGCCATGGATAAGGCCAAAGCCGAAGGAGACAATCGCCGGGTAGCGTTCCGTCAGGGGATCCCGCCGGTCCGGGGGCAGCGCCAGTTCATAGGCGAGAAACACGATCGAAAGTGCGATTACGACTTCGACCGGGACAGAGGGCACCGCGACCCACCCCAGCGATGCTGCCGCCAGCGTGATACTGTGCGCCAGCGTGAAGGCGGTGACGGTCCAAAACAGGCGCCGGGTGTCGCGCACCAGCAGAAGCAGCGCCAGAACGAAAAGCAGGTGATCGACCCCTTCGAGGATATGCGACACACCCAGTGAGACATAGCTGGTCAGAACCTCGAGGTTTCCCGGGTCGGCCGGAACGATGAATTCGGGCGTGCCTGGGGTCAGCCGTTGGGTCTGCGGGCGGTTTGGTGACAACTCGTAGCGGACCAGGACATCGGTCCGGGTTTCCTCCAAGCCATCTATGCGCAGGGTGCCGCCCGCCAGGCCTCCGGGGCAGCTTGCAAGACCGCTGGTGACCCAGGCGCGCCCATCAAAGGCGGGCGGCGCGAACCCGTTGGTTTCACAAGCCTCAGGGAGCACCACCGCAAGTTTCATCGGTCGCCCGCCCACATCCGGCGCGCGCCAGAAGATGCGCCAGCGATCCTGATCCAGATAGGACAGTTCCAGATATCCGGGGTCGAGCGCATGGGCAGCGACAGGCGCCGGGGTCAGGGTCGAAAAAAGGGCAAGGACAAGGCCGATAAGCACCCTCATTGGCCAAGAACCTCCTGCACCTGCGGCAGCTCGATCGTATAGCGATCCAGTACCGCTTCGGAGAATCGCTCCTGCACCTCGCGCATTTGTACAGTGCGCCATTCGCTCAGCACCCGGTCGCGCACATCGTCGAGGGGCGGCAGGGCTGGCGGTGTCAAAGCGGCGAGCCGGACCAGGTGGTACCCGTAGCCGCTTTGAACAGGGCCACTCCATGCGCCGACGGGCAGTCTGGAAATCGCATCGCCCGTGCCGGCCCCGAAAACCCTGTCCACGCCCAAAACATCAAGCGCCTCGATGGTCTGGGGCAGCAAGCTTGTCTGGCCGATCTGGGACGGTGGCGCGCCTGCCTCAAGCGCTGCCAGCATTGCCTGAGTGTCACCCTTTCCGGCATCCGGCGGCAACAGCACCTGCTGGAACGAAAGCCGGGCGGGCCTGGTGAAGCGCGCGGCGTTTTCCTCGTAAAACGCCAGCAGGACCTGGTCTTCCGGGGTGGCCGTTGCGGCCGGTGCCTCTGCCAGGAACAGCATTTTCTGCCGTAACCGGTTGCGGATGACGCTGTCGTCCTGATCAAGACCCAGCAGTCTGGCTTCGCGCACCATTGCCTCTTCCAGTGCCCAGTTCTGCATCACCGTTTCCATTTCGGTGGCTGTGGGCGGACGGTTCCAGGTGGCCGAGAACTGGCCGGCCAGGCCACGCGCCTGCTGCGGCGTCAGGTGCAATACGGTGTCGGCATTCCGCGACGTATCTGCGGGGTTGAGACCATCGTAAAGCGCGAAAATCGCGCCCCCGAGCAGGAAGAAATGCACCAAGGGAGACCGAAGAACTGTACCGAATTTCATTTTGAACCGATGGGTAAGGATGACTTGCCCGCGGATGTTAGCCTCCGGCAGTTCCGGAGGCCACGGCTAACCTTGCGCGAGGGGCGCTGGGAGCGGGGATAATTGCCCTTTCTCAGATTTGCAGCGAGCCCACGCTGGCGCCGCCGCAGACATAGAGCGTCTGGCCGGTGACAAAGCTGTTTTCGGGGTCGCAAAAGAACAGAAAGGCGCGGGTGACGTCGTCGACCCGGCCAAGGCGGCCCATGGGAATGCGCTTGGCCAGCGCCTCTTGCTGTGGGCTGTCCTTGTCCACGATGCCCCAGAAATTGTCGGTCAGAATAGGGCCGGGCGCCACCACGTTGACGGTTATGCCATGCGGCGCCAGCTCCAGTGCCCAGGTGCGGGCCATGCCGATCATGCCCGCCTTGGTGGCGCCATAGGCGGTGCGTGTGGGTGCGCCAAGGGCGGCGCGCGAGCCGTTGAACATCACCCGCCCGAAGGCCCGCGCCTTCATCGCGGGCAGAAACGCTTTGAGCAGGGTCAGCGCGGACCCCAGATGCAATTGCGCCAGCCCGGTGATGTCCGAAGGCTCGGCCTCTTCGATCAGGTTGGGCCAGATCAGGCCCGCATTGTGGATCAGGTGGGTGACTTCATGTGTGGATGCCACTTGCGCAGCGGCTTCGGCCACAGCTTGTGGGTCCAGGAGATCGGCCTCGACCGAGTGGAGGCGCGGGTGGGTGACCTCGGGCGCGTGGCGCGAGATCGACACGACCGTGTAGTCGCGCGCCAAGAGCGCTTGCGCCAGATCGGCGCCGATGCCCTTGTTGCCCCCGGTTATGACGGCGGTATGGGTCATGTCTCCTCCACCAGCGCCAGAACCCTCAGCGGGCTGCCGGTGCCGTTCTTGATCTTGAGGGGGGCTGCGATAAGCACCGCGCCGGTCGGCGGTAACTGATCAAGATCCGACAGGCATTGCAGCCCGAACCGCCCCGCGCCGTGCAGGTAGTAATGCGCCGGGTAGGGCGGGATATAATGGTTGCCCTGACCGGCATCGGTGCCCACGGTTTCGACGCCAAAGCCGCGAATATCGCGCTGCTCGATCAGGAAGCGGATAGCTTCTGGCGTCGGCCCCGGCGAATGCGGCCCGTCCTCGCGCATGTTGAGGTATTCCGCGCCGCGTCGTTTCGACCAGTCGGTGCGCATCAGCACCCAGGCCCCGGCGGGGATGCGGCCATGGGCGGCTTCCCAGCCTTCGATCAGGGGAACGGTCAGTTCGAAATCCTCGTCCTCTGCCGCGCCGTCGGAACAGTCGATGACACAGACCGGGCCGATGAAATTGGCCGGGTCGATCTCGTCCACCGCCGCGCGCGGCAGGTCACGGCCCGAGATCCAGTGCGCGGGCGCGTCGAAATGGGTGCCGGTATGTTCGGACATCGAGATATTGTGCCATTTCCACGCCGGGCCGCGATGGTCATAGGCGCTGATTTCCTCCATCCGGAAGCGGGCGCATTGGCCGAATTCGGGCGGCAGGATGATCACCGGGAAATCGGGGTCGAGCGTGTGGGTCAGGTCGACCACACGTATCTCTCCGGTGGCGATGCGGGTGGCGAGATTGGCCAGAGTGCTCATGCGCCTTCTCCTCCCAGCGTCATTTCGCGTTCCAGCACCTTTGGGTCGCGGCGGAAACGGTCGCGCAGGTCCTGGGCGATGTCGCCGCACCAGACGTCTTCCAATCCCCGTTGCAGCCCATCCACGACCGAGCGGGCCAAGGCGGAGGCTGTCACGCGCGGTGGCGGCAGCGGCTGGTACCAGTCGTCTTCTTCGGTGGGACCGAAGAACACGTTCATCACCCTGAGGCCCGAGGGGCGAAACTCGGCGCGCAGCGACTGGCTGAGGGAATAGGCCCCCGCCTGGCTGGCGGAATAGGCACCGAAGGGGCGCGCGTTGCTCAGCGCGCCGACACTCAGCAGGTTGACCCATGCGGCGGCGGCGTTCACCCCGTCCGAGGCGCGCGCGCACATGCCGGGGCCGAATGCCTGCGCCAGCCGCATCAGGCCGAGGTAATTCACCTCCAGCTCGTCGCGGGCAAAGCCGGTATCGCCCCGGTCCAGCACGCCGCCGGGGCGCAGGAACCGGGCGGTGTTGATCAGGATATCGGTCTTGCCACCGATCTCGCCTGCCAGTTTCTTCACCGATGCGGTATCAGTCACGTCCATCGGCAGGATCTGAACCCCCAGCGCCTCCAGTTCGGCGCGCTGCGGATAGGGCCGCCAGCTTTCCGGCTCGCCCGCGAAAATGATCGCGGCACCCGCCTTTTGCAGGGCGCGCGCCAGCGCGAGGGCCTGGGCGCTGCGGGCGTCGGTGATCAGCACGCGGCGGTGTTTGGGATCGGCAGAGAGGGCACGCATCAGCGGATCGTCCTTCATGTTCGGGGTATCGGTTTCGGGCAGGGCAACCAGCACGCCCTGGCCTGCCTGATCGAGCCGGGCGGTGACGCGCACGCGGGCGTGCCGCGCCACGTCGCCATGGATATGGGCCAATACGGTCGGGCCCGCATCGAGCTGCACGGTGCCCGCGCGCCATGGCATCCGCTCGCGGAAGTAAAGGCGGGGCGAGGTCTGTACCGTGGTCTCGGCGATCAGGGTGCCGCCCGGCGCCATGTCCTGCCACGGCAGGTCGGTGCTCAGGCAGGCGGAACAGGCATCGCGCGGCGGGTATTGCACCTTGCCGCAGTCGGCGCAGCGTTGCAGGGCGAAGCGGCCTTCGGCGGCGGCGGCGGTGAGGTGGAGGGCGGCGCGTGAGCGCACTTCGGGCGGGCGCGTCGGTGAAACCGACCGTTTCTGCGGGTCTTTCTTGGGCGGCGGGGACAGCGGATGGGTCATGCGCGCGCTCCGGTCGTGAGGACGGCGGCGCTGGAACAGAGGCCACGGTCGAAGTTGATCATGCCAAAACCCGAAACCAGCGCCCGTTCAGCGCCCGCCACCTGAGTGCCGCCCGCCTGTCCGGTGACCTGGCGGATTGCCTCGACCATGCCGATAAAGCCGCCCGCCGCCCCGGCCTGACCACCAGAAAGCTGTCCGCCCGAGGTGTTGTGGGGGAAATCGCCCGACACGGTCAGATCCTTGTCGCGCAAGAAGGCTGGGCCTTCGCCCTTGGCGCAGAACCCCAGATCCTCGATCTGTAACATCGAGATCACCGGATAGTCGTCATAGGTCTGCACCAGATCCATGTCCTGCGGTGCCATCCCGGCCTGATCCCAGAGCACATCCACATCCATCGTCCAGCCGCCGCGCAGCTGGATCGGGTCGTCGGCATGGGCATTGTGCCGCTCGATCGCGGCGGCCAGCCGGGCGTAGGGCAGGTTCAGCGCCCGCGCCCGATCCTCGGACATGACCAGAAACGCCTCGGCCCCAGCGCAGGGCATCACGCAGTCAAACAGCGCAATCGGGTCGGCGATGGGGCGGGCATCCAGGTATTGCTCCATCGTCAGCGGTTTCTTCATCACCGCGTTTGGGTTCTTCAGCGCATTGGCGCGCTGGGCCACGCAGAGGCGCCCGAAATCCTCGCGCGTGGCGCCGTATTCGGTCATGTAGCGGTCGGTGAGCAGCGCAAAACTCGCATTCGGGCCGCCATAGCCATAGGGATAGCTGGCATCCATGGCAAAGCGCGAGAAGCTCGACAGGAGTTGTCGGAAACTGTCGATATGGTTGGTGTCGCCAGCCACGCAGGCAATGATTTCGGCGTCACCCGCCTGCACAGCGCGCGCCGCGCGGCGCAGGGCCACCCCGGCCGAGGCGCCGCCCATCGGGATATGATCAAGCCAGCGCGGGCAGAGGCCCAGATGCTGGGTCAGCCCCACAGCGGTATCGGGGAACAGCGTGAAGGACGCGACCTGGAACCCGTCCAGATCGCCGGGCTTCAGCCCCGCCGCCCGCAACGAGCCGCGCAAAGCGGTGGCAATCCAGTGATGCGCGGTGTCGATGGAGTAACGCTGATAGGGCGTCGAGAAGGGCGCAACCAGCGCCACGCCCTCATAGCTGGCAGGTCGCGCCATCACGCCACCTGCCGTTTCTTGAGATGGGTCAGCGTCACCGTGGCCGGGTCCGACAACAGCGCCTCGGCCATCTCCTTCAGCGCCTTGCGCTGGATCTTCTGGGTCGGGGTCATCGGCAGGTTGTCCACAAAGGCAATATAGCCCGGCACCTTGTAATAGGCCATCTGGGTCAGCCCCCACTCTGCAATCTGGTGGGCGAGATCGGGCGAGGGCGTATCGACGCGAAGACAGGCAAACACCTCGTCCCCGCGCACCGGGTCGGGCACGGCGGCGACGCCCGCCGCCCGGATAGACGGGTGGCGCATCAGCACGCTTTCCACCTCGACCGCGGCGATATTCTCGCCCGAGCGGCGGATCACGTTCTTCTTGCGGTCCACGAAGAAGAACCGCCCCTCACCATCGCGGCGCACGATGTCGCCGGTGTGGAACCAGCCGCCTTCCCAGGCCTCTGCCGTTGCCTCGGGGTTCTTGTCGTAATTCGAGAAGAAGCCGTAGCGCGGGTCGGGACCGGAATTGCGGACCAAAAGTTCGCCCGGCTCGTCGGGAGCGGCATCCTGTCCGGTATCGGTGACCACGCGGGCCGCGACCCAGCCCTCGGCCCGGCCCAGACAGGATTGGCCGATCAGCCGATCATGCGTATGGGCGGCGATCACCGCGCCCGCGCCGGTTTCGGTCATCGCCCAGGCCTCGATCAGGGGAAAGCCGAAACGCGCCTCGAACCCCGCCTGCAATTTCGGGTCGATGCCCGCGCCAAATCCAAAGCGCACCTGATGCGCGCGGTCCTGTGATCCCTCGGGCAGGGACATCAGGATCGAAGGCATGACGCCTAGATAATGCAGGCAGGTGGCGCGCGCCCCGGCCACATCGGCCCACCAGCTCGACGGATGGAACCGGTCGAGCGCGATCAGGCAGCCGCCAACGGTGACCATCGCCATGAAGGAATAGGCCATGGCGTTCATGTGAAAGATCGGCAGGGGGGTGATCATCCGCTCGCCCGTTTCGGTCAGCGAGGCGACCCCGCCCAGGTCGGCATACCAGCGCCCGGCCAGCAGGAAATAGGCATTTGGCAGCACGCAGCCTTTGGGGTTGCCGGTGGTGCCCGAGGTATAGAGCAGCGCCGCCTCGCGGGCCTCGCCTATGCGCGGCAGGGTCACGGTGGCCTGGGCGCGGGGTGGAGGTGGCGCGTCCCCGGTCCCGATGACCGGAGCTGTGACGTCTGCCGCCATGGCCGCCGCGCGCAACTCGTTCGCGCGGGCAGGCAGGGCGACGATCAGCGACGGTTGCGCATGGCCGATCAGGTATTCCAGTTCGGCTGCCCGCAGGTCGGGATTGATCGGTACGATCGAGGCGCCGATGCAGTTGAGCGCGGCAAAGAGCTCGAAGAACACGGGCCGGTTTTCCAAAAGCGCTGCCACCCGCATCCCAGCGCCATAGCCCGCCTGTTTCAGCGCCTCGGCCCGCGCATCCACGCGCGCAAGGAAGGTGCCATAGCTGACCGGCCCGGCCGCGATGTCATAGGCCGCCGCAGTGCCGGGCAAAACGTCAAGCAGCGGGCGATCCGGCCAGCGTGCCGCTGTGGCCGCGATGGCGGCGTAAACCGTCTCGGCGCTCACGGCAGCAGCTGGATATTGCCAAAGGCGGCGTCGCAATTAAGCAGCTCCACCTTCTTGCCCGCGATGCGGAAGGCACCGTCCACCAGTGCCAGATCATGGGTCACGGTGAGGGCCAAAAGCTGCTGTTCGTCCAGCCGCGTCTCGACATAATGCATGTTGGTCACGGTCTGGAACTTGCCCGCCTCGGGGTCGAAGACATCGACAAAGGGCCGCTGGATCACGTGGTTGCAGCGCGATTTGGGTTTCTGCGAGAATGTCCGCTCGCCATTCAGCCGCTCGACCCTGAGGCGCAGCATGAAATTGTCCTCGTAGAGGAACGAGGTGGCGTTGACCGGATCGGCCTGCTTGTAATCGAGCGGCATCCAGTAGACGGCATCGGGCATCCAGAGGTCGAGCCATTCGGTATAGCGGCCCTCGTCCAGCATCCTTGTTTCGGCGTAGATGAAGTCGATCACGTCGTCGCGGGTGATCATTGCTGCATTCCCCTCGCTCATTCGGCGGCGACGCCGGCGGCGCCCTCCATCGACATGGTCATGAACTTGGCCCAGGCGTGGAACTGGTTGCGCATCTGCCGTTCGGTGGTTCCGTTTTCGACCGCTTCGGTCTCGAAATCCTCTGGCCCTGTATGCAACCGCCGGATATCGACCCATTGCATGCCCTCGGCGTGCAGCCCCTCTTGCGCGCGTTCGTACATCTCCAGATCGTCATGACCCACGATCGAAGTGGGGGCGTTGATCATCCGGTTGTACATAGCCGACATGGCGGTCAGCTGCTCGGGCGCGCCGACCAGCCGGTAGACATAGCTTTCCACCAGCGTCCGGTCCGCCCCCAGCGGGATGAAGTTGCGCAACTGCGTCAGCGGCGCCTTGATCATGATGTTGGGGAAATAGACGGTGTTGTGCCGGTTCTCGTCCAGGATCGCCTTGGCGCGCTTTTCGCCATAGGCTTCGACCATCGCTTCGAAATAGCCGGGGATGGCATCGTATTTCGAATGGATCGACATGTTGACGCCGGTATGGCCGTGGCCATTGGGCCAGGTGCGGATGCCCATATCCTCAAAGAATTCATAAGGGCTCATGAACGGCGCGATGATCTGCATCGCGGGCGGGCGCGGTTCGGGGTTGCCCATCTGCTCATAGATCTTGACCGCCGTCCCGGCCGAGCTTTCATGCGCCACCATCGGATGACAGGTGTCGGTCTGGTTCTCGACCAGCATCTTCCAGTTGCACTTGTGCATGTAGCGCAGCGGCGGGCCGGAGATTTCCACGCGGCCTTCAGGCGCGCGGTCGACCATGTTGTCGATGGAACTGAGAGAGCCGCCAAAGAACTCGTCGAATCCGATCCCGTCTTCGGCCAACCGGGCAAAGACAAAACCACGATAGTTGTGCACCGCACCCACCGCCTGCATGCCCTTGCCGTTCTGCGACTCGGACAAGCCGGTGCCCTCGTATCCCTTCTTCAGCGGAATGGCGAGCAGGCAGCCGTCGGTCTTGAAGCTCCAGGCGTGATAGGGGCAGCGAAAGAACTTGCCGGTATTGCCAGCCCGGTCGATGGCGATCTTGGTGCCCTTGTGGGGGCAGCGGTTGTAAAGAACCTTCACCTCGCCATCGGTGTGGCGCACCATGATCACTGGCTGGTCGCCCACCTGCGTGGTGATGTAATCGCCCTTGTTCGGGGTCTGGCTGTCATGGCCGACAAAGATCCAGGCATTGGTGAAAAGGTGGCGCATTTCCAGCTGATAGACCGCATCGCTGATATAGACGTCGCGATGGACCTGAGCGGGCTGGATCATCGCCCTGATATCGTTCGCGTTCATGCCTTCCTCCCTTACAGATCGAGCACGAGGCGCGCGCTGAGCGCCCGGCTGACACAGATTTGCATGACCTTGCCGCTGTCGCGTTCGGCCTGGCTGAGCACCACGTCGCGGTGATCGGGGGTGCCCGCGATCACCTCGGTCTGGCAGATGCCGCAATCGCCGCGTTGGCAATCATAGAGCGGGTCGAGGCCAGCGGCCTCCAGCGCCTCGATGATGGTCTGGTCGGGCGCGATGGTGATGACCTGGCCTGACGAGGCGATCTCGATCTCGAACGCGCTGTCGGCCGCGCTGGGCGCGGCATTGGTGAAGAGTTCCACATGAATGTCTGCGGCGGCGATACCCGCTGCTTCGGCGGCGGTTCGGGCGGCTTCGATCATGCCTTTTGGCCCACAGATATAGAGGGCGTGGCCGGTGAGATCGGCCATCAGCGTGTTCAGGTCCAGCGGCGCGGTATCGTCGAAATGGGCGTGGAAATTGCCCCCGAATTCGTCGCGCAACCGGTTCAGCCAGGCCATGACATCGGCGCTGCGGCCGGAATAGTGAAAGACAAAGGGCCGTGATTGCGCCCGGAGTGTGGTGGCCATCGAGATCAGCGGTGTCACGCCGATGCCGCCCGCCAGCAGGGCTACGGGCTTGTCCTCGGTCCGCAGCTCAAAGTCATTCTTCGGTTCGGCCGTGGTGATCGCGTCACCTTCGGACAAGGCATGCATGGCCTTGCTGCCGCCATCGCCCGCGTCCTCGCGCTGGACCGCGATGGTATAGGCGCCGGGCGTGTCACCGGGCCAGTCGATCAGCGAATAGCTGCGTGGTCCGGCGACGGTTTCGACGGCGATATGGGCCCCGGCGGTGTAGCCGGGCAGGGCTTCACCACCGGCCGCAACCAGGGTGAATGCCGAAATCCGCTTGGTCACGGCCAGTTTCTGCGCAATTGTCAGCTTGAGCATCTCGGCGCCTCCCTGCTGAAAATATGAAAAATCATATAAATCGAGTCAAGACAAATTCAGACCTCATGAGTGAAACCCAGAACGACACCTTTGTGACCGGATATCTGCTGTACCTTCTCGCGGCGTCCAGCGAGCAGGCCAGCGCGCAGTTTCATGACCATGTCCGCGCGCGCGGCCTGCGGGTGCCCGAATGGCGGGTGCTGGCCTGTCTGGTGGACAATGATGGTATGATGATCACCCGTCTGGCCCGTCTGTCGCTGATGGAGCAGTCGCGGATGACGCGAATCGTTGATCAGATGGATGCGCGCGGGCTGGTGAGCCGGGTTGCCGATTCCAATGACAAGCGGCGCGTGCGGGTGCGTCTGACCGCCGAGGGCAGGGACCTGGCCGAAGCGCTGGTCAAGGATGCGCGGCGGCACGAAACCCGGTTGCTGTCAGCGCTGGCCGATACGGATGCCGCCCGTATCAAGGGGGTTTTGCGCACGTTGCTGGACGTTCTGGACCGGCCCGATGCGACCTGATCGCCGGAATACATGCAATTTCATATTTCTTGACAACTGCCGAGGCGCGGTGTGATGCTTGCGCCGGGATCACTAGTTCCGGTCACGCCGGGCACAGCATCACGAGGGAGGACTACATGAAGCATTTTGCACGCCTTGCCGCCGCAGCGGTCGTCTGCGCCAGCACCAGCATGGCCGCCTGGGCCGCTGACACCACCTTGCGCGTCTCTACCTGGCTGCCGCCGACCCACGGCATCAACACCGAGATTTTTGCTGGCCTGATCGGCATGATCGAAGAGGCCAGCGGCGGGCAGGTCAGCGGCGAGCTGGTCTTTGGCCTGGCGCCGCCGCCCGCGCAGATGGATCTCATTCAGGACGGTGCGGCCGATATCGCGATCATCTTCCACGGCTACCAGCCGGGCCGGTTCATCGGCACAAAGCTGATCGAACTGCCGGGCTTTGAGGGCAATGCCGAGGCCGCCTCGGTCGCCTATTGGCGTGTGCACGAGGCGCATCTGGCCAAGCTGGATGAACACCGGGGCGTCAAGCTGATCTCGCTGAACACCCATGGTCCTGGCCAGATCCACACCAGCAAGGATGTGGCCTCGCTGGCCGACCTGAACGGGCTCAAGACCCGGATCGGCGGCGGCGTTGCGGGCGATGTCGGCGCGGCGCTGGGGCTGGTGGGGATCAACGTGCCCGCGCCCAAGGTCTATGAGACGCTGGAATCCGGTGCCGCCGACGCGGTGGCGATGAACGTGGGCGAGCGTGTGGGCTTCAAGCTGAACGAAGTGGCCAAGAACCTCTACGACATGCCCGGCGGTTTCTATCGCGGGTCTTTCGCCATCATCATGAGCCAGGAGACCTTTGACAGCCTGCCCGCCGATGTTCAGGCGGCGCTGGATGAAAAGGTGTTTGGTGAGCCAGCCAGCCGGATGGCAGGCGCGGCCTGGGACAAGTCGGACATGATCGGGTACGAGGCCACCAAGTCGGCCGAGGGGACCAAGATCGTCGACGCTTCGGCCGAGGATCAGGCCAAGTTTGCCGCGATTGCGGCAGAAGTGACCGCCAAGGTCCTGGCCGAACTCGAAGGGGCGGGCGTGGATGCGCAGGCCGCCTATGAGATGGTCAAGGCCGAGATGGCCGCGAACTGACATGCAAGCATGTGCCGCCCCGATCCTTGGGGCGGCACGTTTGCGATTGACCATATGATGCGCTTTTTCTCCCTTTCCGTCTGGCTGCCCGGTCTTCTGGCCTCGGCCGCGCTGTTCGTCCTTATGGTGATGACCTTTGCCGACGTGGTCCTGCGCTCGGTCTTCAATGCGCCAATCGAGGTGGCCGCCGACCTGACGCGCCTGTTGATGGCGGTGATGGTTTTTTCGGTCATGCCGGTCCTGTCGGGCCGGAATGCCCATGTAAGCGTGGATCTCCTGGATGCCCCATTTGCCCGGTTCCGCCTGTCGCGCTGGCGCGATGCGGCGGTCTGTCTGTTCTGCGGCGCGATCCTGTTCCTGCCCGCGCAGCGGGTGTTCGACCTGGCTGAGCGGTCGCGGTCTTATGGAGATGTCATGGAATACCTGCGCCTGCCGCTGCACGTGGTCGGCTGGTTCATCGCGGCGATGACGCTGGTCACTGCGGTGGTGCTGGTGGTGCGCGGCGTGCTGCTGATCGTGGCGCCGCGCCTGGCGGGGAGTGCGCCATGACCGCATCGCTTATCGGTTTTGCCGCAGTTCTTTTCCTGATCCTCGTGCGCGTGCCCATCGCCTTTGCCATGGGATTTGTCGGCATGGTGGGTTTCATGGCCGAAAGCAATTTCCGCGCCTCGATCTCGATGGTGGCGCGGCTGATCATCGACACCAGCCAGGACTATGGCCTGTCGGTGGTGCCGCTCTTCATCCTGATGGGGCTGTTCGTGAACAAGGGCGGCATCAGCCGCGAGCTTTACGCCGCCTCGAACGCCTTTCTCGGTCACCTGCGCGGCGGTCTGGCGATGGCCACTATCGTGGCCTGCGGCGGGTTTGCCGCGATCTCGGGCTCGTCGCTGGCAACGGCGGCCACCATGGCCAAGGTCGCCATGCCCGAAATGCGCCGGTTCGGATATTCCGACGAGCTTTCCACCGCGTCCATCGCGGCGGGGGGCACATTGGGCATCCTGATCCCGCCCTCGGTGATCCTGGTGATCTATGGCCTCTTGACTGAGACCTCGATCGGCAAGCTCTTTGTCGCGGGCATCGTGCCGGGAATGCTGGGCATCCTGCTTTATCTCTGCGCTGTGCGCTGGACGGTCTGGCGCACACCCGAGGCCGGTCCCGCCGGTCCTCGCGTGCCGCTGCGCGGACGGCTTGCGGCCCTGCACGAGGTCTGGGCCGTGGTGCTGCTGTTCTTTCTGGTGATCGGCGGGCTTTATGGTCTCTTCGATATTCCTCCGCTGAACCTGAACTTTTCACCGACCGAGGCGGCGGGGATGGGCGCGATGGGCGCCTTCCTGATCGCGCTGGCGCGGCGGCGGCTCAGCCTGAAGGACACGCTGGAGGTTCTGCTGGAAACCTCGATCACGGCGGCCAGCCTGTTTGCGGTGCTGATCGGGGCTTGGATATTCTCGAACTTCGTCAATGTGGCGGGGCTGCCTGCGGCATTGAGCGACCTGATCACCGCCTATGATCTGAAGCCCTGGCAGGTGATGGCGGTGATCCTGGTGATCTACATCGCTCTGGGCTGCGTGTTCGAGTCGCTGTCGATGCTGCTACTGACGGTGCCGATCTTCTTTCCGCTGGTCACCTCGCTCGGCTATGATCCGATCTGGTTCGGTATCATTGTTGTCGTGGTGACCGAGATCAGCCTGATCACCCCTCCCGTGGGATTGAATGTCTTTGTTCTCAAGGGCGTGGTGGGCGACGTGACCACCGGCACCATCTTTCGCGGGGTCACGCCGTTCTGGGTGGTGGATATTGTCCGGCTGGCGCTGTTGCTTGCCGTGCCGGCGCTGGCGCTCTATCTGCCGGCGCAGATGTAGGATCTAGAACCCAAGCTCTTCTGGGGTGGCGAGGCGCGTCTCCAGCGCCTCGCGCATCGCATCGGGCCAGGCAATCGAGATGTGCTTGTCCAGATCGCTGGCGGCCAGAACCTGGGTCGAGGACCAGCGGATTTCCTCGCCACAGCTGATCCGGTGCCGCACGGTGACCGAGGAACGGCCGACCTTGACCACGCCGAGCTCAAACCGCAGCGTTTCGCCAAAGAACGAGGGTTTCGAGAAGTCGCAGCTGAGGTGCACGGTGGGCGTGCCCCAGCGCTCGTTCCAGATGATGTGGTGCCAGGGAAAGCCCATGACGGCCCAAAACTCCTCGTTCACGCTGTTGAGGATATCGAGGTAAGAGGGGAAATAGGCGGTCCCGGAAATGTCGCAGTCGCCAAAACGAAGCTCGCGTTCGGTGGTGAAGATCTTGTCCATGATGCGGGTTCGCCCTTTCTCTGGTCCCTTTGTGTCCGTTCCGTGATTGCCGGGCTGGACAGGTTTGACAAGCCCGAAGCTGGAAAACCGGCAAGATGCTCCCCCACCGGGATCAACTTACTTGCATTTGCATATAATTTCGGGAACTCTGGAACATAGAAACGACCGAAAGACCCAGATGGCCGAATCGACCGATCACAGCGAACATCTCAGGGAGTTGGCCGAAATCGGCCTTGATGGCTATGCGCCCTACCTGATGAACCGGATCATGGGGCGGTACAACGCCAACCTGCGCAAGGAGATGACCGCGCTGGGGCTGAGTACCGCCAAGATGCGGGCGCTGGCAATCCTGTCGGCCAAGGATGGCCTGCCCATCGGGATGCTCGGCATCTATGCGGTGGTCGAACAGTCCACCCTGTCGCGGGCGCTGGACGGGTTGCAGGCCGACGGGCTGGTGCGCCGCGAGGTCGACAGCGACGACCAGAGATCGAGCCGCGTGTTCCTGACACAAGAGGGGCGGGCGGTCTATGACCGGCTCTGGCCGCATATGCGGGCCAGCCATGACCGGATGTTCAAGGGCATCTCCTCGGCAGAGCGGCATGCCTTGCTGGCGACGCTGCACAAGATGCTCGCCAATATCCGCATCCACGAGATCTGACGTAAGATGGCAGAGCGATCCTTCAAACGCGAGGTGCAGGACCTCAAGCTGGGGGCGGGTGAGACCTTCACCGGCGAGGGTATTCTGGCGATCACCAAGGCCTTGCTGGAATCGGGCGTGGGCTATGTCGGCGGCTATCAGGGGGCGCCGATCAGCCACCTGATGGATGTGCTGGCCGATGCGCAGGACTTGCTGGGCGAGCTGGGTGTGCGGTACGAGGCGAACGCCTCCGAGGCCGCCGCCGCCGCGATGCTGGCGGCCTCGGTTCATTACCCGATCCGCGGCGCGGTCACCTTCAAGGGTGCGGTGGGGGTCAACGTCGCCTCGGACGCGCTGGCCAATCTGGCCTCGTCGGGCGTGACCGGTGGCGCGCTGGTGATCGTGGGAGAGGATTATGGTGAAGGCTCCTCGATCATGCAGGAACGAAGCCATGCCTTTGCGATGAAATCGCAATTCTGGCTGCTTGACCCGCGCCCGAACCTGCCCTCGATCGTGCAGGCGGTGAAACAGGGGTTCGAACTGTCCGAGGCGTCGAACACGCCGGTGATGTTGATGGTGCGGATCCGGTCCTGTCATGTGACCGGCCAGTTCGCGTGCTCCGAAAACCAACGCCCGCCGCTCAGCGTGCGTGAAGCGCTGTCAGAGCCACGCCGCGATTTCGCCCGTGTGGTGCTGCCGCCGATGTCCTATCAGCACGAGCGCGACAAGGTGGAAAACCGCTGGCCCGCCGCCGAGCGGTTCATCACAGAGCGGGGGCTGAACGAGGTGTTTGGCCCCGACACCGCGCCCGTGGGGCTGGTGGTGCAGGGCGGCATGTATAACGGCGTGATCCGTGCACTCCAGCGTCTGGGTCTTGCCGATATCGAGGGGCGTTCCGCCATCCCGCTCTATGTGTTGAATGTCACCTATCCGCTGGTGAAGGACGAGTTTCTGGCGTTTGCCAAGGGCAAGGAGGCGCTGCTGGTCGTCGAAGAGGGGCAGCCCGAGTTCATCGAACAGGGGCTGGCGGCGATGCTGCACCGGGCTGGGTCGCCGGTGCGTCTGTTTGGCAAGGGCCTCTTCCCCATGGCGGGCGAATACACCGGTCAGATCATGCGCGACGGGATCGCGGGTTTTCTCAAGGAGGCCGCGCCGCAACTGTTGCCGGGGCAGGTGATCGCCCCCAACGCGCCGCCGCCCGAGATGCCCGACCTGTCGCAGACCGTGCCGATCCGGCCGCCGGGCTTCTGCACCGGCTGCCCGGAACGGCCCATCTTTGCCGCGATGAAGCTCGTCGAGCAGGAGCTGGGCAAGCACCAGATCACCGGCGATATCGGCTGTCACCTCTTTGCCGCCCTGCCGCCGTTCGAGATCGGCGGCTCTACCATGGGTTACGGGCTTGGCCCGGCCTCGAACGCGGCGTTTGATGGCGGCGGCGCGCGGCGGGCGGTCTCGTTCATCGGCGATGGCGGGTTCTGGCATAACGGGCTCAGTTCCTCGATCGGCAACATGGTGTTCAACCGGTCTGACAGCGTGGCCATCGTGGTGGACAACTTTTATTCGGCGGCCACCGGCGGGCAGGATGTGCTGTCTTCCCGCGCCAAGAACCCCTCAAAGGCGACCGGCAACCCGATTTCCAAGGCGCTGGAAGGGGTGGGGGTGAAATGGGTGCGCCAGATCGACCGCACCTATGACGTGGGCCATATGCGCGACACCATCCGCGAGGCGCTGACCTCCGATTATGACGGGCCGAAACTGATCGTGGCCTCGTCGGAATGCATGCTGAACCGGCAGCGGCGCGAGAAACCGTTGCGTACGCAGGCGATCCGCGACGGGCGCCGCGTCGAGGCGCCGCGCTTTGGCGTCGACGCCGATATCTGCACCGGCGATCACGCCTGTATTCGTCTCTCGGGCTGTCCCTCGCTGTCGCTCAAGGTGCTGGACGACCCGCTGCGCGACGATCCGGTCGCCAGCATCGACCAGACCTGCGTCGGTTGCGGCAATTGCGGCGAGGTGGCGGATGCCGCCGTTCTGTGCCCCTCGTTCTATCGCGCCGATCTGGTGCACAATCCGGGGCGGTGGGAGCGGCTGTTGGCAGGCTGGCGCAGCCGCATCATCACCTGGCTGCAAGCGCGCCGCGCCCGGCGGGCGCTCGATTTCGGAGAGGCGTCATGACCCGGATGGACAGCGTGATGACCCCGCAGGGCGCCGACAGCGCCCGCGCGATCACCAAGCTGGTGGTCATGGCCGTGGGCGGGCAGGGCGGTGGCGTGCTGACCGGCTGGATCGAGGCGGTGGCCCGCGCCGCGGGCCGCGCGGTACAGGCGACCTCGGTCGCGGGGGTGGCGCAGCGCACCGGCGCCACCATCTATTACATCGAAATCGCGCCCGAGGGTGTGGCGGCGCCGGTGTTTTCGCTGGCCCCAGCCGCAGGGGATGTGGACATCCTGATTGCGGCAGAGCTGATGGAGGCGGGCCGCGCCATCCAGCGCGGCTTTGTCACCCCGGACCGCACCGTGCTGATCGCCTCGGAACACCGGGCTCTGGCGGTGTCGGAAAAAATGGTGCCGGGCAACGGTATCGCACGGGCCGAAGAGGTGATGGCCGCAGCCGGTATCGCCGCACAGCGGTTTCTGAGTGCCGATATGGAGCAGCTGGCGGTCGACAAGGGGTCGGTCATCTCGGCCAGCCTGTTTGGCGCATTGGCGGGATCGGGCGCGCTGCCATTTCCGCGCGAGGCGTTCGAGGCAGCGATCCGCGCCTCGGGCAAGGGGGTGGAGGCAAGCCTTGCCGCCTTTGCCGCCGGGTTCGATGCGGTCCAGGGGGCGGTTTATGTCCCGCAGGCGAAAGCGCCAAAACGCGCGCCCGAGGTAACCGGTCCGGCTTCGGCTTTGATCGACTGGGCCCTGCTCATGGACCGGGTGAAGGCGCTGCCGAAACCTGCTGGCGACATCGCCTGCGCCGGGTTGCAAAAGGTGGTGGCGTTTCAGGATTGCGCCTATGGCACCGCCTATCTGGATCATCTGGAGCGGATCGCGGCCATGGACGACCCGGCGCGCGACCATGTGCTGACCCGCGAGGCGGCCAAACATATTGCCAATGCGATGGCCTATGACGATGTGATCCGGGTGGCCGAGCGCAAGACCCGCGCCGCCCGGCGGGGGCGTATCGACGCGGAGATGGGGCGATCCTCAGGACAGGGGATGCAGGTGACCGAGTTCCTGCACCCGCGCGCCGACGAGATCGCCTCGATGCTGCCCGCAGGCCTGGGGGCAAAGGTGCAGGCGTCCGAGGCATGGATGGCGCGGCTGGATCGTTGGTTCAACCGGGGCCGCCGCATCCGCAGCGACCGGGTGAGCGGGTTCTTGCAGCTCTACTTGCTGGCCGGTCTGCGCGGCTATCGCCGACGCACCCTGCGGCACGCGCAGGAACAAGCGCATCTGGCGGCCTGGCTGGTCCGTGTGACCCAGGCGCGACAGGCCGATTACGATCTGGCGGTGGAACTCTTGCGCTGCCGCCGTTTGATCAAGGGCTATTCCGACACCCATGCGCGGGGACTCTCCAAGTTCGATCGTGTGATGGCGGGGGCCGGAATGGTCGCCGGGCGAGCCGATGCCGCCGACTGGGTGCGGCGGCTGCGCGAGGCGGCGTTGCAGGACGAGGAAGGCAAGGCGCTGGAAGGGGCGCTGCGGACGGTGCGGTCCTTCGCGGAGTGATGGCCAGGGTGGGGCGAGGCTGCGCCTCGCGATCCTTGCATAGTGAACTGGAAGGGCAAGGGCGCGGTTCGGCGCGGCAGGACAGGGAGGACGGCGATGAAACTCTGGTATCAGAGCTATGTGGATTACGAGAACGGCGCGGAGTACTGGGACATGCTCCAGCCGCATCTCGATGCGGTGTCAGGACCCGGGACACAGGTCGACATCCGGGGCATAACGCCCTTTGACAGCTACGCGCATCCGCTGGTGGAATTCCGATGCGCACGCGAGATGATCTGCAATGCGATCCGGGCCGAGCGCGAGGGCTATGATGCGTTTATCGTCGGCCATTTCCAGGATGCGGGCCTCTACGAGGCGCGCTCGGTCGTGGATATCCCGGTCATCGGTCTCGGTGAAGCGACCATGCTGTGGTGCTGCCAGATGGGCCAGCGGCTGGGGATCGTCACCATCAACCCGCGCTTCATCCCGTGGTTCCATCACCAGATCGGCAAATACGGGCTGCGTGAACGGGTGACCGGAGTACATGCGATGACTTTCGAGCCGGGGCAGATCCTGGGCGCTTATGGCGACGCCGCCAAGGCGGCCGCGGTCAAGCGCCTGTTCGAGGAGCAGGGCCGTCCGCTGGTGGCGGCGGGCACAGATGTGCTGATCCCCGGCGGCGGCATCCCGATGCTGCTGTTCTCGCAGTTCCACGACCATCAGATCGACGGCGCGCCGGTGGTCAACGGCATTCCGATCGCGGTCAAGATGGCCGAGATGGCGGTGGACCTGAAACGGCTGACCGGGCAGGGGGTGAGCCGGGTGGGCGACTATACCAAGGCGCCCGAGCACATCATCGAAGAGTTCCTGACCCATCCCAAGGGGCTTTGAGGCCGCCGGGGGGGCTTGCCGAGGGCGACAGTTTACTATCCCGGTATCGTGCCACAGGTTCTCTGCCCCTTGGCAGATCTCGACCCCTCGTGCAGTGAAGCGCGGGTTCGAGCCCAAAGTACAGGATACCGCAGAGTGGATTTTCGTCCATTCTGCGGTTCGGTCGAAGTACACGCGAGCGGCTAGACAGTGCTTGCCGACTCGACACCGAGAGCAAACGGTGTGCCATCTGGGTCGCGAAGAACGAGGCTCTGGCTTCGGGCCACGCGATCGCCCCCTACAGAAGCCGGGTGCGCGCCGCATGTTTCGGCCACGCGACTGGCATCTGACACAGACGCGACCCTGATGCTCGGCACCCAAGCTGCGTTTGCACTGATTGGCCATACTGCGGGATGTTGGACGGCAACAGGACCGCCCGAAGGCCCGAGAAGCGTAGCGCCTTCCCTGTCTTGCTTCGGAGAGACCCGCCATCCAAGCAACTCGGCATAAAACACATCCGGGAAATCATTACCGTTGCCGAGATACACCTCTGGGCCGAATTGCCGGCGGGGTACGGGAAAGCGGTGCCGTGACAGGGAAAGCCCGAACAGCGCGCCGAGCGGATCACGGACAAGCGCGTTGCGACCGACGCCCGGGACCTCGAATGGATCACGAATGAGTTTGCCTCCAAGCGTGTCAACACGCTGGACTGCGGCATCCACGTCGGCGACCTCGATGTAGGCGATCCAGCCATTGCTCTGGCCCGGCGGTGTCTCGGCCAACCCGGCGCCCGCTTCGTCGCCGGATTGGGCAAGGACGAAGTCCTTTTCACCGCCGCCCCAGGCAAAATCCTTTGCCCGCTCGACCTGGTACGACCAATTGGCGACGCGGGCGTAGAAAGCCATCGAGCGTTCTCTGTTCGGCGTGAAAAGGTCGTGCCATACGACTTGACCGGCTTTTGACTGAGTCATCGTATTACCTCCTGACATCTTTGAGTTTCTTGACGTCGCGAACCATCTTGCCGAATGCCTTGTCACGCGACCTGCGTTCGGCAAGGCTGGCCGAATTGAAGGCATCTTCGGCCAGAAGTTTCCGCCATCGCCCTAGCCGAGCAGGGGCGAGGGCACCTGCCTCGACAGCGGCCAGAACAGCGCATCCCGGCTCGGTCTCGTGCTGACAATCGTTGAAGCGGCAACCTGTAGTCAGGTCCCGAATATCGGCGAAAAGGTCATTGATCCCCTCGGCCGCATCGGTCAACTGCAGTTCCCGCATACCGGGGGTGTCGAGGATCAGACAGCCATTGGGCATCGTATGAAGCTCACGCCGCGTCGTGGTGTGCCGACCTTTCGCATCGTCTTCGCGTATGGCCTGGGTCTCGATGGAATTGTTTTCGAGCAGCGCATTGGTCAGCGTCGATTTTCCAACGCCAGATGAGCCGAGGAAGGCAACTGTCTTGCCAGGCTTGCACCACGGGGCAAGCTCTGACAGAGCCGAATTTCCGCGGGCGTCAAGTGCCACCACGTCGATCAGGGCGGACATCGAGCGGGCCGCGTCGATGTAGCTTTGCGCGTCCTCGACAAGGTCGGTCTTTGTGACCACGATGACAGGCGTGATCAGCGCCTCGAACGCCACGGCCGCATAGCGTTCCAGCCGGGCCAGGTTGAAGTCCTGATTGCACGACGTGACGACAAAAACCGTATCAATGTTGGCGGCGATCAGCTGCTCTTGCCGGTCTGTTCCAGGAGCGCGCCGCTTGATGAGGCTGGTGCGCTGAAGTGCCCGACTGGAACGCGGGCGCGCGGGATCCAGCATCAGCCAGTCCCCGACGGTCACATCCGACCTGGGGGGAAGTGTCGTATCGACGCTTTCGCCGAGGACGTGTAGCCCATTGCGATGCACTTCGACGACCCGAACGGGCGGCGTCGCGGTCAGTTCGTCCGCGCTGATCTGTTGGGCGAAAAAGGGTTGCCATCCCAGTGCCTGAAGAGGGTTGATAGTGGCGCGAGGTTCGGCGGCACGCGCGCGCGTCGGAAGGAAACTCGAATAGTCCCGTGTCATGGGTGTCTGCTTTCATGTCTCTGGCCCAGGTAAGACTTGGGCGCTGAAGGTAGGGAGCAAGCGTGCACATCAAAAACGTCCGTCAGAATCGAAGTGACGGAGCGGAATTAAATGTTCAATGTGCACC
This sequence comes from Ruegeria sp. PrR005, assembly GCF_010500245.1. Lineage (GTDB taxonomy): Bacteria > Pseudomonadota > Alphaproteobacteria > Rhodobacterales > Rhodobacteraceae > Ruegeria_B > Ruegeria_B marisflavi. The sequence continues at coordinate 42,077 of NZ_JAAGOX010000043.1, read as the reverse complement.
GGGAGGCGCGCTGCCTCCCTTCCTTACCGGGACATGAAATCTCCATTTCAGATAGTCGGGACATAGGGTGAAAGAATGCGAAATACAACCTCTGGCAACAGATATGGAACCGATTGTCGGCTAACAAATGCGGCCCTCTGTTTCCCGACCTACGAATGTCGGGTTCTCACTCGGTGCGACAAGGCTTCTGCCAGAATCCAGCGCCGGACATGGGGCTGAGTCCACCGGTTACTCCTGACTTCTGGGATGCCGGGCCTGGCGGCTATTGCCCCAGCCCGGGAAGCCACAGCGCGATGCCGGGGAACACGATCAGCAGCGCCACCAAGAGCATCGAACAACCGATGAACGGGATCGCCGACACATAGATATCGCGCATGCTGGTGCCCGGCGCCGAGACCCCTTTCATCACAAAGAGCAGCAGGCCGAAGGGCGGGGTGGTGAAGCTGATCTCGAGCGCCAGCAGCACGATCACCCCGAACCAGATCAGATCGAACCCCAGCGTCTGCGCTAGCGGAAAGAAGATTGGCACAGTCAGCAGCATCATGCTGAGCTGGTCCATGAACATGCCCAGAACCAGCAGGATGGCGAACATGATCAGGAGCATCGTGGTGGGTTCCAGGTCGAATCCCGTGGCCCAGCGGATCAGCCCCGAGGAGGCGCCGGAGAAGGCGAGCAGGGCTGAGAAAGTGGCCGAGCCAAAGATGATCAGGAGCGCCATGGTGGTCACCTTGAGCGCGCCGGCCACCGATTTCACGATCCCCTCCCAGGTCAGCGAGCGGTAGAGTGCGGCCAAGACCACCACGCCGAGACAGCCAAAGGCGGCGCTTTCCGAGGGCGTGGCGATGCCGAACATGATCACCAGGATCACGCCGATCACGATGGAGACCATCGGCAGGATATCGACGAAAAGCAGCCGCAGTTTCTCTGTCCAGTTGGAGCTTTCCACCTCATAGGCGGGGGCGGCGCTGGGATCGTAGAGCGCCATGCCGAGGATCAGGATTGCGTAGAAGATAGCCAGCATCAGCCCGGGCATGATGCCTGCGATCAGCAGGTCGCCGATGTCGAGTTCCGCCAGCGTCGCCAGCAGCACCGCCAGCGCCGAGGGCGGGATCAGCATCGCGAGGCCCCCGGTGCCCAGGATCGGGCCGATGGCCATGTGCTTCTTGTAGCCGCGTTTCTGCATCTCGGGCACCATCAGCGAGCCCAGAAGCGCGGTGGAGCCCATCGAGGATCCCGACAGCGTGGCAAAGGCGGTGCCGCCTGCGACGGTGACAAAGGACAGGCGCGCGGGCAGCTTGCCCATCAGCCGGTCGACCGCGCCGAACATGCGGTTGGCGAGCCCGGTAAAGAAGAAGATCTCGCCCATCAGCAGGAACATCGGCACCGGCATCAGATTGAACGAGGTGACGGTGGGAATCGCGTTGTTGGCCAATTGCCCTATACCGCGTGCCATCTGGCTGGCGATATCGCCGCGCCCGCCCATGAAATAGGCCGCACCGATCATGTTGGCGGCGAGAAAGGCCAGCGCCACCGGTATCCCGAGCGCCATGAAGAACAGGATCATCCCCAGCAGGAAGACGAGCGCCTCATACCATTCCATTGCCTGCGCCTCTTGTATTCTTGATTTTCATTCGTGCACGCCCGCTTCGCCGGTGTGCATGGTCTCGGGGCCAAAGACGAAGCGGAGAAACTGTGCCGCCATCAGGCCGAACCCGATCGGCATGGCGCCCAGAAGCAGGTATTTCGGCATGTCGAGGCTGCGCATTTCGGCATCGCCGAACTTCCAGGCCCGGGCCGTGGCCCCCCAGGTGTACCAGACCAGCACAAGGCAGATCACGACACAGAGCGCCGAGATCACCCGGCTATAGGAACGCTGCATCCGGAGCGGCAGGGCCGCGCTCAGAAGCTCAATGAACACATGGCCCCGATGGCGCACCAGCCAGGGCGAGGCAGCCATCACGATATAGAGCAGGCCAAATTCGGTGAAGGTGAAGATATGGCTGGACCACGAACCGGACAGGTTCAGCGTGCGGGCCAGCGCGCTGATCACGATCCCGAACATGATCCCTACCAGATAGATACCGGCCAGTATGGCCAGCAGGTCGCAAATACGGTCGATCAGGCGCATCATTTCTTGGCTCTGTTTGCTGGGGCAGGCCACGGCGTCACAGCCGCGGCCTGCCTTCAGGCTGTGTTACTCGTCCAGAGCATAGGTCTTGCGCAGGGCCTTGTAGGTCTCGGCACCGGCGCCGCCCCCTTCAATGCGCTCGTACATCCGCGCCCAGGCGGCATCGTCGGCCATCTTGCGATAGACCTCGCCCGCTTCGGCGGAATGGGCCACGAAGGTCATACCGCCATCGGCCAGGGTCTTGGCGTCGGCCGCAACTTCAGCCTGACGGTCGGCATAGGATTTGCCTTCCCACTCGATCACGACCTCTTCGATCAGCTTCTGGCTTTCCGGGGAAAGCGCGTTCCATGCGTCGAGGTTGAAGATCACGCCGATATCGGTGTTGTAGAAGGTCGGGTCCACCCGATATTTGAGGAACTCGTTCCACTTCAGCTGCGGAATGCCGATCTCGGTCCAGGCCGCCGCGTCGACGACGCCTTTTTCCAGCGCCGAATAGACTTCGGTCGCCGGCATGGAGGCGGTGGTCGCGTTCAGTTGCTCGAAGAACGCATGATAGATCGGGTTGTCGCGCAGCTTGACACCGGTGAGATCCAGGATGCCATCGTCACGGAACTTGGGCTCGCTGTTCATATAGATGTGGAACTTGATCCCGCCGTCGATCCAGCCCAGGTGACGGACGTTGAAGCGCTCTTGATGCGCCTTGTCCATCAGTGCCGCGCCGCCATTGGCCCGGGCCTCCATCGGGGTCACGCGCGAGGCGACCATCGCGTCGATCTCGGGCACGTTGGCACCATAGAAACTGCCCGGCGTGTGTACCATGTCGACCACGCCGTCACGGACTGCGGCGGGTTGCTCGAACATGCCGATCGCCTCGGGGCCGCCGCGAACGTCAATCTGCACGATGCCCTTGCCGCGTTCGTTGATGTCCGCGACCATCGCGAGAAAGGTCTTTGTGTAAACCAGGAACTCGGGGAACGCATGTACCGCGCTGACCCGGTCCTCGGCCTTGGCCGACATCGGGGCAGCCATGACGGCGAGTGCTGTCGCCGCCATCAGATAAGTGGCTTTTCTGGAAAGCCCGCTGAAGATCTTCATGTCACAACTCCCTGTTGATCCGACGGAGGATGAGCCGCCTTCTGTCGGGCGGTCATTCCCTCAGGTGAAGTTAGGTCGGTCTGTCCCGACTTCTATGCATTTTCATGTAAGACCGCCCGGTAGGGGCAATGCAATAGAAATATCCTTGATATATGATTTTTCATGTATGTAATCTGTTCCCAAGGCATTTGGTGCGGGAGAGGGCGATGGAAATTGCGGTTCTAGGCGGCGGAAACGGTTCGACCGCCGCAGCGGTTGATCTGTCGATGCAGGGGCACAACGTACGGTTCTGGCGACGGAATGCGCGCGCGCAAGAGGAGCTCAGGGCGCGCGGCAACGTCATCACGCTCAAGGATTTCGAGGGCGCGCGTCCGATTCGCATTTCAATGGTCACGGATGACATCGGCGAAGCGATCCGGGGCGCCGAACTGATCGTCTGCCCGACGCCGGCCACAGCCCAATCCGACATCGCGGCAGCCATGGCTCCTTACCTGACAGACGGGCAGGTGGTCTTTCTGCCGCCGGGCAGCTTTGGCAGCTGGATGATGGCCGATATCGTCCGCAAGGCGGGAAACCACGCCGATGTCAGTTGGGCCGAAACCGGCACTCTGCCATACCTCACGCGGTTGCACGGGGCCGATACCGTCGCGATCACCACCCGCGCCACCCGCCTGCCGACCGGGGTTTATCCGTTCCGCAACGCAGTGCATGCGCTGGCAGTCCTGGCGCGCGCCTATCCATCGGTCGAACCGGCGGGTGATGCGTTGTCGGGGGCGCTGATGAACGCAGGACCAATCATCCACCCACCGCTGATCACGATGAACGCGGGCCCGATCGAGCATTTCGACCATTGGGACATCCACAACGAAGGCACCCAGCCCGCCATTCGCCGGGTCACCACGCGGCTTGATGCCGAGCGGATGGCGCTGCGCGAGGCGCTGGGTTACGGCGCGCCGCATTTTCCGCTGGCCGATCACTACGAGACCTCGGACTGGATGTACGGCAACCTCGCCCATGACAAGCTGGTCGACAGTGGCGACTGGCGCGAGCATCTGGTGCTGACCCAACACCGCTACATGCGCGAGGATGTCGCGGTGGGGCTGGCCTTGCTGGTCTCGGTCGCCGATTGGGCCGGGGTGCCCGCGCCCACGGCGACGGGGCTCCTAGCGCTGGGGTCTGCCATCTGCGACGACGATTTTCGCCAGAGTGGCCGGACGCTGGAAAGCCTCGGGCTGGCCGACATGGACCGCGCCGGTTTGCAGGCCATGCTGCGGGACGGGGCCTGAGATGGCGGCACGGGAAACCATCGCCGCCGTGGGCGCCGGGCGAATGGGGCGTGGCATGGCGGTGGCCTTTGCCTATTCCGGCCATCCGGTCCGCCTGATCGACGCCAAGCCGCGATCCATGGCAGAGTTCGACCGGCTCAAGGCCGAAACCCTGGCCGAGCTGCGAAGAACCTTCGCGCTGATGGCCGATGTGGGGCTGATGCAGGCGGATGAGATCGACGCGATGCTGGACCGGGTCCAGGTCACCGGGCAGGACGATCTGGCGGCGGCGCTGGCGGGCGTACCCTTCATCTTCGAAGGCGTACCCGAGACGCTGGAGGCCAAGCGCGAGGTTTTCGATTTGCTGTCGCGCCATGCCGACGCGGATGCGGTGATCGCCTCGACCACCTCGACCATCCTGTCAAACGACCTTCAGGGGTTTGTCACCCCGCCCGAACGCTTCCTGAACGCCCACTGGCTCAACCCCGCCTATCTGGTGCCACTGGTAGAAGTCTCGCCAGGCGATGCAACCGATCCGGCGGTGACGGTGCGGCTCACTGCCCTGCTGGAAGGTATCGGCAAGGTGCCCGTCACCTGTGCCGCCAGCCCCGGCTATATCGTGCCGCGCATCCAGGCGCTGGCGATGAACGAGGCTGCCCGTCTGGTCGAGGAAGGCGTGGCCAGCAGCGCCGATATCGACAAGGCCACGAAATACGGGTTCGGCTTCCGTTTCGCGGTGCTGGGCCTGTTGGAATTCATCGACTGGGGCGGAGGTGATATCCTCTACCACGCCAGCCGCTACATGACCCGCGCCACCGGACAGGACCGGTTCGCCGCGCCCGATATCATCGAGGCGAACATGACCGAGGGCCGGCGCGGTCTGCGCGACGGGCGCGGATTTCTCGACTATGACGGCCTTGACGTTGGCGCCTATCAAAAGGAGCGTATCGGCGCCTTCGCCGCCATGCTGCGCCATCTCGACAAGATGCCGGTCAAGGGCGACTAGATCGGAGTTTGCACCCCAGCTTCTGCTTCTTTCTGGTGAAAAATACTCAAAGAGCACCGGTGCCGCCCGCGCCACCATTCCCGGTTTATCCCTGCCCGATGAACCTGCGCACACTGTCCAGCAGCAGATCGTTCTGTGCGGGCAGCGACAGCGAGAAGCGGAAGAACGCTTCCAGCCCCGCCTCGCGGGTGCGGTTGACGACGATTCCCGCATCCGCGAACAGATGCTCGACCAGCGCCTCGGTCCGGGCCGTATCGCCGTCCCGGAAACAGACCATCAGGAAGTTGGTGCGGCTGGGTACGACGACCAGACCCAGTTGCCCCAGCGCACCGGCCAGACGCGCGCGTTCGGAAACGATCTCATCTACCCGCGCCTGAATGGCGGCAGGGTCTGCAAGACCCGCCACCGCCCCGGCCTGCGCCATCGCGTTGACGGTCCCCATGCCGCGCGCGGCATAGAGAACTGGCACCATCCATGCGGGCGCGTGGCACCAGCCGACCCGCGCCCCGGCCAGGCCATAGGCTTTGGAGAAGGTCCGGGTGACAACGATGTTCTCGCGACCGGCGGTCAGCCTGTGCACCGCCGCGCAATAGCCGGGCGCGGCAAACTCGCCATAGGCGAGGTCAAGCACCAGCACGACCTGCGCAGGCAGGTCGTGAGCCAGCCGGGAGAGTTCGTCCATTTCCAGCATTGTGCCGGTCGGATTGTTTGGATTGGCCAGGAACAAGAGCCGGGTGTGGTCGGTGACCGCCGCCAGCAGGGCGTCGACATCGCTGGTATAGTCACGCTCGCGGGCCTTCACCAGCGTGGCGCCGACGCGGTTGGCGGTCAGGGCGAACTGGATATAGCCGAACTCCGAGATCAGGATCTCGTCCCCGGGCCGCGCAAAGCAGCGGGCGATGACGTCGAGCAATTCCTCTGACCCGTTGCCGCAGACAATATGCTCGGGGTCCAGCCCATGCGCTGCGCCCAAGGCATCGCGTAGCGCGTCACAATGTGGGCTGCCATAGGACTGGGCCCGCGCGGCGGTCTCCTCCATCGCGACGCGGATCGCGGGCAGGGGGGGATAGGGCAGCTCGTTGAAGCCCATGTTGATGATCGGCAGCCCCTTGGGCTGCGGCCTGCTGATGCGGCCGCGCAGGGGCATAGGGGCGAGATAGGGCGTCGGGCGCATGGTATCCTCGGCGTTGGTCCGTGACATGAGAGGGTGATTTACGGGCAGGTTCAAGACGGAGGCTCACTACACGATCCCGCGATCCGGCCCAGAACGACCGCGCTCAGCAAGCCGTTGCCGGAGAGATATCCGCTGTCGCCGTTGCCCGAGACGCCACAGGCCGCGCCGCCGCCCGCGTAAAGGCCCGGCACCGGCGTGCCATCGCGGCGCAGCACGCGCGCCTGCGTATCGGTGCGCAGCCCGCCCTGGGTGTGAAACAATGCGCCCGTCACTCGCACGCCGCAATAGGGCGGGGCAAGCGGTGGAGGCTGAAACACCCGCCCGTAGGCATCTATCCCTTTACGGGGCAGGTCGCGCAAGGTTTGCGCCAGAGCGTCGGGCGGCAGGCCGAGCAATCGGGCCAGTGCCTCGGGCGTATCGGCTTGCCGGATCGCGCCCGCGGCTTCCGCGCGGCGAAAATCCTCGAACTGCCGGGCGATATCCGCGATGCGCGCGTCGAAGACCGCAAATGCCGCGCCCCCTGGCTGTGCCATCACCGCGCGGGCGGCCTCGGAATAACCTTGGCTTTCATCCCAGAACCGCAGGCCTTCGCGGTTGACCTGCACCCCGCCCGAGGTGATCACCGCCCAGGTGATCAGGATGCCGTGCGGGTGGGCCACATTGCCATGCCCCTGATAGGCCCCGAGGTGGCGCAGATCGGCCCCCAGTGCTTCACCCCACAGCACCGCCTCGCCCCGATTGCCGTCATGTCCGAACCAGAGCGCCTCGCCGATCTCGGGCATGTGGTCGGTGACCAGGTGCCGGTTGCCGCCGAACCCGTTGCAGGCCAGGATCAGCCGGTCGCAGGTGATGCTTTCGCCGGTGCCATCGGGGCCAAAGACCGTGACACCGCGCACCCGGCCGTTTTCCATATGCAGGATGTGCGCCCGCCGGGAACAGACGATGTCGATCCCCTGCGCCTCGCATGCGTGGCGCAGCGCGTCGATCAGCTCTTCGCCCGAGCGGCCGGGCAGGCCATGCATCCGGCGGCGGCTATGGCCGGGATAGTCGAAATCGGTGACAACCGAAAAGGGCAGACCATGGCGCTCAGCCAGCCAGTCGATGACCGGTCCGGCCCCGGCGGTCAGGGTCTCTACCAGATCCGGGTCGTTCTGCCCTTTGGCCTTGGATTGAATGTCCTGCGCGAAGAGCGCGGCGCTGTCCTCGATCCCCGCCGCGCGCTGCATGGTGGTGCAGGGCGCAGGGATCAGCCCAGCCGAGAGCGCGGTCGAGCCGCGCGGCAACGCGTCGGCCTCGACCACCAGCACCTCTTGCCCCGCCTCCCGCGCTGAAAGCGCGGCCACCAACCCGCAAGCGCCCGCGCCGATGATCAATGTCTGGCAGGCTATGTCGAAGCGCGCGGGCGGCGGCGCGATATGCGGTTCACTGTCCGGGGTCATAGCGCTTGCCCCGCTCCAGCATCTCATTGGTCCCGATCACCTCGTTCAGACCGGCAAAGTCGTACATCCGGTCCCGGAACGGCGCGGTTGTGCCATGCGCGCGCAGGCTGGTGTAATAGTCGCGCGCGGTATGGGCGAGCGCCCGCACGATGCCGCCGGGAAAGATCACAAGGCGGAAACCCAGCGCCTGCAACGCCTCGGCTGGCCGGATCGGCGTCGCGCCCCCCTCGACCATATTGGCCAAGAGCGGCACACGTGCCGCGAACCTGTCCGCGATACCGGCGAGCTCTGCCTCGGTCTGCGGCGCCTCGACGAACAGAACATCGGCTCCGGCGGCGAGATAGGTCTCGGCCCGCTCCAGCGCGGCATCGAACCCTTCGACCGCGATCGCATCGGTGCGGGCGATGATCAGCGTGTCGGCCGAGCGGCGGGCGTCCGCCATGGCGGCGATCTTGCCCGCCATCTCGGCGGCCGGGATCAGCGCCTTGTCCTTCAGGTGGCCGCAGCGCTTGGGATAGGTCTGGTCCTCGACCTGCAACGCTGCCGCGCCTGCCCGTTCATAGAGCCGCATGGTGCGCTGGGCGTTCAGCGCGTTGCCGAAGCCGGTATCGGCGTCGATGATCACCGGCAGGGTGGTGCGGTCGGCGATAAGCGCCATGGTCTCGGCCATTTCCGTGACCGAGGTGAGGCCGATATCAGGCCTGCCAAGGCGCGTATAGGCCACTGCCGCGCCGCTCAGGTAAAGCGCCTCGAACCCCGCCTGTTCGGCGATCAGCGCGGTAAGCCCATCATAGATGCCGGGCGCCAGAACGATGCCATCTCTGGCCAGTCTTGCCTTGAGTGTCATGACGCGCCCTCCATCCAGCTAAGTGCCTCGGCGCAGGTCATCTGATGCGTGACGGTGCCGAGCGACAGCAGGGTAGCCTCGTGCACCTCGCCCTTGAAGGCGGCGCAGCCGTCGGTCAGCATCACGGTGGCGATGTCGCGCAGATGCGCATCGCGCAGGGTCGAAGCGACGCCGCCATTAGTGACGATGCCGCCGACGATCAGCTGGCGGATGCCCATCGCGCGCAGGATGTATTCCAGCCGGGTCTGGTAGAAGGCGGAATAGGCCACTTTCTCGACCGTGAAATCGGCAGGTTGCAGCGTATCGACCAGCTGATGCCCGAAACTGCCGGGCGCGAAATCGCCCCTAGTCAGAAAGGGCCGCAGCGCCTTGAGATGCGGCGAGATCAGCGGCGCGCCGCCGGGGCCTGGCACCAGCGTGAACTGGGCCGAGATGTATAACCCGCCCTTGGTCCGCAGCGCCGCAACCAACGGCGCGATGCGGGCGGGAAGCGCGGCGATGGCCGCCGCCCCCTGTCCGGCCCGGCCATAGGCCCCTTCGGGGTGAAGAAAGTCGTTTTGCAGGTCGATGGTCAGCAGCGCGGTCTGCGCCAGGGTCCAGCCTTGTGGATCGCTCATGCGCCTGCCTCCGGTCCGGTTTCGATGATGACATTGCCCAGCGGGTCGACCCGGCCCAACAGCCCGGGTTCGATCAGCACCGTGGTATCGGGCTGTTCCAGGATCGCGGGCCCGGTGATCACGGATCCGACCGGCAGCGACAGCCGGTCATAGATCGCGGTTTCATGCCAATCGGTGCCGAAATGGACCTTGCGGGTGGATTTCGGCCGGGCCGGGTCGGTCACCGTGGGCGCAAGCGTGGCCAGGTCGAACTTGGGCCGCTTGCCGGTCACGGCGCTGCGCAGGTTCAGGATGCGCCGCACCCCGCCAGGCAAAAGCCGCCCGAACGTGTCGCGATAAACGGTGTCAAAGGCGGCGGCGATCTGGGCTTGCATAGGCGGCTGTACCTTGCCCTCGGTCACGCTCACCGGGATCGGCACCGAAACGGTATGGGTCTGGCCGATATAGGCCATGTCGAGCGCGAATGTCGCCTCGCGCGCCTCGAACCGGGTGCCGGCGGCCTCTAGCATCGCCATGCCGCGGTCATGGTGATCCTGCATCACCGTGCCCAGCATATCGGTATCCAGCCCGTCGAGCATCGCGTTGAGGGTCTGCACGAAATCCTGCCGCATGTCCGCGATCACGCAACCCAGTGCCGAGGTCACGCCCGGATAGCGCGGCACGATGGCGCGGGCGATCCCCACCTCGGCCAGCATGGCGCCTGCATGTAGCGCGCCGCCGCCGCCAAAGGGCATGAAGGCGAATTTCTTGGGGTCGAAACCGCGCTCGATGCTGACCAGCCGCAGGGCGCCTGCCATGCGTGAATTGGCCACCCGCAGGATCGCCTCGGCGGCGGCTAGAGTATCGAGTCCCAGCGGCTGGCCGACATGGGTGTCGATGGCCCGTGCCGCTGCCTCGACATCCAACCGCGCAAGCTTGCCGCCAATGGGATTCTCGGGGTCGATGCGGCCCAGTACCACGTTGGCGTCGGTCACGGTGGGGCGGTCGTTACCCAGCCCATAGGCCACCGGCCCCGGGTCCGACCCCGCGCTTTCCGGGCCGATGTTCAAAAGACCCCCCTTGTCCACCCAGGCGATGGAGCCGCCGCCCGCGCCGATGGTGGTGATCTCGATCATCGGGGTCCGCACCACCATGCCAAACTCGATCGAGGTCTGCGGCGCCAGCATCGAGCGCCCTTCGGCGATCAGCGAGACATCGAAACTGGTGCCGCCCATATCGCCTGTGATCACGTTGTCGAACCCGGCCGAACGGGCGATATAGCCCGCCGCGATCACCCCCGCAGCAGGGCCCGAGAGGGCGGTTCGGATCGGAAAGCGGCAGGCGGTGTCCACATCCATCACGCCGCCATTGGACTGCACGATCATGAATTCGCCGCCGAACCCGCCCTTGTCCAGCGCCGCCCTCAGCCGGCCCAGGTACCCCGAGACCTCGGGTTGCAGATAGGCGTTGAGCGCGGTGGTCGAGAACCGCTCGTATTCACGGATTTCCGGCAGGATCTCGGATGAGGCCGAGACATGTTCGTTGGGCCAGATCTCGCGCAGGGCGGCCACGGCGGCGGCTTCGTTGGCGGGGTTGGCATAGGCATTGGCAAACAGGATCGCGACGGCGACACAGCCCTGATCCTGCAATTGCCGGGCAGCGGCGCGAACCGCCTCCAGGTCGACGGGCGTGCGGATGGTGCCATCGGCAAGGGTGCGCTCTGGCACCTCCAGCCGGTCGCGGCGGTCGACAACCGGTTCGAAATCGCCGCGCAGGCCCCAGGTGCGGGGCCGGTCGCGGCGGCGCATCTCCAGCACGTCGCGCAGGCCTTGGGTGCAGATCACACCTGTCCGCGCGCCCTTGCGCTCCAAGAGCGCATTGGTGCCCGCCGTGGTGCCGTGCACCACCACGCCGACACTGCCGATATCGGCAACCGCCTCGGTGATCCCTTGCAGGAAGCCCGTGGACTGGTCGGGACGCGAGGTCGGCACCTTGCCGACGCGTGCGGTGCCGTCACTTTCGTCCAGAACAAAGATATCCGTGAAGGTGCCGCCGACATCGACACCGATCATCTTGCCGCTCATCGCATGCCCTCGCGCCAGGTTGGGCCATAGAGGCGGTCGGCCTCGGCCGCGCTCAGATAATCGCGCGCCACATCCAGCGCCACGGCACCGGCGTCGCGTTCAGACGGCGGCCCATAGCCGCCGCCGCCCGGGGTTTCCAGCCGCACCGCCTCGCCCTGTTTCAGCCGGATGCCACGCATCTTCGACACCAGCGGCGGGTGCGGCCACTCCGCGCCCTGCCGATAGGAGAACACGTTCAGCGCGCCCTCCTGCCCACCTGCCACGCCCTTGGGCGCAAAACGCCCGCGCTCGCCGAACAGGAAGCCCTCGGCGCCGTTCTCCTCCAGCACCTCGATCTCATAGACCGCGCCCAAGCCGCCGCGATGCCGCCCAGCGCCTGCGCTGTCGCGCCTCAGCGCCCACTGCCGGAACATCACCGGATAGGCGGCTTCGAGGATTTCCAGCGGCGGGATGGTTGCCGTGGAAATCGGCGCATTGCCATGGTTCAGCCCGTCGCTTTCGGGCGATCCGCCATGGCCGCCGCCGTAAAAGCTGAACATCACCCAGGGCTTGCCATTGCTGCGCCGCCCGGCGATGGAAAGCGCGTTTATGGTGCCATAGGCATTGGCCACCACCCGGTCCGGCACTGCTTGTGCAAAGGCACAGAACACCACGTCGATCATCCGCAAGATAGTTTCGGTATAGCCGCCGGTGGGCGCGGGAAACTCCGCCGACAGGATCGAGCCCTCGGGAACCGTGACCTCGATAGGCCGCATCACACCCGCATTTGCGGGCAGCAGCGGAAAGATGTGCTTGATCGCGACATAGACGGTGGCGATCGTGGTGGGCAGCGCGATATTGACGGGGCCTGCGCATTTCGGGGCCGAACCGGTGAAATCGAGATGCATCCGGTCGCCCGAGATGCTCAGCGCCACGCGGATCGGCAGCGGGGTGTCGGCAATGCCATCGTTGTCGAGGAAATCCTCGGCTTCCCAGCGCCCATCGGGGATGGCCGCAAGCTCCGAGCGCATCAGCCGCTCGGCCCGGATGCCCAACGCGTCGAGCGCCGCATCGACCGTGTCCGCGCCATATTCGTCCAGCAACTCGTCCATCCGCCGCACGCCCAGATCCAGCGCGCCCAACTGGCCGTTCAGATCGCCCTGCGCCGATTGCGGCAGGCGGGTGTTGCGCAGCAGGATGTCGATGATGTCCTGGTTGACCACACCCGCGCGGGCCATCCGCACGGGCGGCAGCACAAACGCCTCCTGGAACACCTCGGTGGCGGCGGGGTTGTAGTTGCCCGGCACCGCGCCGCCCACATCGTGCCAATGCCCGACCGAGGCCAGCCAGCAGAACAGTTTCCCCTCCCGGAAATAGGGCCGCACAAGGCGCATGTCGCTCAGATGCGTGCCGCCGATATGAGCGTCGTTGAAGATGAAGATATCGCCATCGGCAAGGTCACCGTCCGCGGCGACTTTCTCAATCACCGCCTTCACGGCAAAGGACATGACACCGACAAAGATCGGCAGGCCCGATTTGCCTTGCACCAGCGTGTCACCCGTTTCGGCGTGATAGAGACCATGGCTGGCATCATGTGCCTCGGCGATGATCGGGTTGAAGGCGGCGCGGAACAGGGTGGCGTCCATCTCGTCGGCGATCTGTTCCATGCGCCCGGCCAGAACCGAAAGCGTGATCGGGTCGATATCGCTCATGTCCGCCCCCGCACTTCGCCCATGTCGTTCCACACGTCCTGCCGGGTGATCCGGCCCGCCACCAGTTCGAACCGGTCAATGAAGCGGATGCCGGAAAAGGCCGTGCCATCAAGCCATTCGCCTGACAGCGTGCCACGGCAGTAAACGACCGAGATGTCGCCCGCACCGGGCATGGCGTCGAACCCGTCATAGGTCTTGGTCACGAAACTATAGCGGGGACGCGCCCAGTCGATCAGTTCGGACAGTTCGGTCATCGGGCCGGTGCCGGGGAAATACATGGTGAACCCGTCACCTTGCATGGCGCGGGCGGCGTCCAGATCGCGCGCTTCCATCGCGGCCAGATAGGCATGCACGACTTCGGCCGGGTTGGGCAGGGCGGGGGCAGGGGTCTTTGTGTTGCGCCCTCGGTAATAGGCATCGGGTGCCATTTCGTGGATCATGACCACGACACCTTCGGGTGCAGCAGGCACGACGAACCGCACCGCATCCGTCAGCGCATGGCCCAGGCGGCGCTTGTCCTCTTCGCCGTACCCTTCGATCAGGTGCAGTTCGACCACCGGCATCGCATCCCTCCCCCGTATGAAAGCTGTATCATTGATAATACATTTAACCGGGATATAGTCAGAGGCAATTCTTTCCTTTCGAACGGGTCGAAAATGACAGAGCCGGGGATGCAGATGGGGGGCGGGGCGCGGATGCCCGCGGGCGCGAAATCGCGCCGCGTCTACCTGTCCTTGCTGGAACAGATTTCCGCCGGACGGCTGGAGCCGCGCCAGAAACTGCCGGGCGAAGAACAGCTGGCCGAGGATTACGGTGTGTCCCGCGTCACCGTGCGCCGGGCGCTGGATGCATTGGCGGAAAACGGGTTCCTGTCGCGGCGCGCGGGCAGCGGCACCCGGGTGCGGCCTCGGCCATCCGCGCCACAGCCGGTGACGATGGATTTCTCGACCCTGCTGCCGCAACTGGTGGAAATCGGGCGCAGCACCGAGGTACGGCTGTTGTCGAGCCGTATGGACGCGGCCCCCGAGCATGTGGCGCGGGCGCTGGACCTGGCACCGGGCGAGACGGTGCAGATCGCACAGCGGACCCGCAGCATCGGTGGAACGGCCTATTCGCATCTGACCACCTATGTGCCGTCGCGCATCGCGGTGGGCATCTCGGACGAGGACCTTTCGCGAGAACCGCTGCATGTACTGCTGGAACGCAATGGCGTGCAGATCGCCGATGCGCGGCAGTCGGTTTCGGCCACCCTTGCGGGCCCCGAGGTGGCCTCGGCTTTGGGCCTGCCCGAAGGCGCGGCCTTGCTATCGCTGGACCGGGTCGTGCGCGACACCGAGGGGCGGGGGGTCGAGTTTCTGACCGGGCTTTACCGGCCCGACATGTTCCGTCTCGACATGAGCCTGGCGCGGGTCGATCATGGCCAGGGCCGCCATTGGGAACCGGCCATCACCCCGCTGAAGGATACGCCCCGATGAGCGCGCCGCTGACTTTGCTGGACAGGCTCTGGTCGATGCACGAAGTGCTGCGTCGAGAGGATGGCAGCGCGCTCCTTTGGGTCGACCGGCATCTTGTGCACGAGGGGTCGCACCACGCCTTTGCGCGGCTGGCCGAGCGGGGCCTGCCGGTGGCAGAACCCGGCCTGACATTTGCGGTGGTGGACCACTATGCGCCCACGCGCCGGGCGGGCCCGATCGCCGATCCGGCAATAGCCCGCATGATCGAGACCCTGCGCGGCAACGCCGCCCGGCATGGGGTGCGCCTTTTTGATCTGGATGACCCCGATCAGGGGATCGTGCATGTGGTCGGTCCGGAACAGGGGCTGACACTGCCCGGCCTGCTGATCACTTGCGGCGACAGCCATACCTCGACCCATGGGGCATTTGGTGCGCTGGCCTTTGGCATCGGAGCGACCGAGGTGGCGCATGTGCTGGCGACCCAGACCATCTGGCAGCGCAAGCCGCGTGCAATGCGGATCACCGTTGACGGTACATTGCCACTGGGCGTGTCGGCCAAGGATATCGCGCTGAACTGGATCGCGCGGTTTGGCGCCGACGGGGCACAGGGCCATGCGGTGGAATATGCCGGCAGCGCCATTCGTAACCTGTCGATGGAGGGGCGGATGACCCTGTGCAACCTGACTATCGAAGGGGGTGGGCGCATGGGCATGGTGGCCCCGGACGAGGTGAGCTTTGCCTATCTGCGCGACAGGCCGCAGGCGCCCCGTGGCAATGATTGGACCCGCGCACTCGACAACTGGCAGGCCCTGGCCAGCGATGCTGATGCCCGGTTCGACCGCGACGTCGTCCTGTCAGCCGAGGAAATCGCGCCCATCGTGACCTGGGGCACCAGCCCCGAACAGGCCCTGCCCATCGACGCGTCCGTTCCCATCCCCGAAACACTGCCACCCGCCAAGGCACAGGCCGCCCGCGCCGCGCTCGACTATATGGGGCTGGTGCCGGGCCGCCCTTTGGCGGGCACACCGGTCGATCAGGTGTTCATCGGCTCCTGTACCAATGGCCGGATCGAGGATCTGCGCGCCGCTGCCGCGGTTCTGGCCGGGCGGAAAGCGCGCGTGCCGGGGCTGGTCTCACCCGGCTCGGCACGGGTCAAGGCGCAGGCCGAGCAAGAAGGGTTGGACCGCGTGTTCACCGAGGCGGGGCTGGATTGGGTCGCCTCGGGCTGTTCCATGTGCGTCGGCATGAATGGCGATCTGGTCGCGGCGGGCAAGCGATGTGCCTCCTCCACCAACCGCAACTTCCGCGGCCGCCAAGGTAAGGGCGCGCGCACGCATCTCATGTCACCGGCCATGGTGGCGGCGGCGGCCGTCACCGGCACGCTGTGCGATGTCCGGCCCTTGTTGAAGGGGAGGCCGGTCTGATGGCGGGGTGGAGCGAACAGCGGGGCAAGGCGGTGCTGCTGGCGATGGCCAATATCGACACCGATCAGCTGATCCCGGCGCGGTTCATGTCAACACCGCGCGCGCAGGGCTATGGCCGGTTCCTGCTGCACGATGTGCGGCGCACATCCGAGGGCACGCTGGACCCGGCGTTTCCGCTCAATGCCCATCCGGATGCCTGCATTCTGGTTGTGGGACGCAACTTCGGCAGCGGCTCGTCGCGCGAGGCAGCGGTCTACGCCCTTGTCGATGCCGGGATACGCGTCGTCGTGGCGCCCAGTTTCGGCGATATCTTTGCCGGAAACGCGGTGAATAACGGCCTGCTTCCGGCCCAGGTGACCGAGACGGATGCAGAGCTGTTGACCAAGGCGCTCTCTTCGGGCCCGGCGCAAGGCAGCGCTGATCTGGCATCCCGACTGTTGAGTATCGCGGGCGTGTCAGTGCCATTCCAATTGGATGAGGTCTGGCGGACCAAGCTGCTGAATGGCTGGGATGATATCGATCTCACGCGTCAGCACGCCGCCGACATCGCGGCCTACCGCGCACGCCTTGTCTCGGAACCCGGCCGGTTTCCGTTTGACAGGGCATCCTGAGACATAGGCCAGTGCCAGCGAATAATCACCCGAGACAGCGGGCCCGTCCTGCGGACGGAGATCCCGTTGCTCCCGACCATGATCGATGTGTTGACCCGCTCGCCACATTCAGGAGCGCCGCCTGGGTCCTCCTTCGGTCACGAGCCCGGTTTCGGGGGACCGGCCCGGATGTGCGGTGTATCGACGCCATCCGCGTGGACGCCGGCCCGCGAACCTTGCTGAAACACGCTATGCGGTCCTAGATTGAGCCCGGGCCCGGACTTGTCGCAGGACAAGGGAATGGCCCGGGAATAGTCGAAAGGTGCGGTCTTGACCGGGAACACGTATACCATTCGAAACCTCAAGAAGATCTACGGTCACGGGGAAGCCGCCGTACATGCCCTGCGGGGTGTCGATCTCGACATTCCGGCGGGGGAATTCGTGGTCCTGCTGGGCGCGTCGGGCAGCGGAAAGTCGACACTGCTCAACATCATCGGGGGACTGGACCGGGCCAGCGAAGGCACCGCGCTGTTCCGCGACCGTGAATTGACCACCATGTCGGACAGCGAGCTGACGCGATACAGGCGCGACCACGTGGGCTTTGTCTTTCAGTTCTATAACCTGATGCCCAGCCTGACCGCGCGTGAGAATGTCGAGCTGGTGACCGAGATCTCGCAAAACCCTATGGACCCGGACAAGGCGCTGGCGCTGGTGGGCCTGTCCGAGCGGGCCGATCATTTCCCCGCCCAGCTTTCGGGCGGCGAGCAGCAGCGGGTGGCGATTGCCCGGGCGGTTGCGAAGCAGCCCGATGTCCTGTTCTGCGACGAGCCGACCGGCGCGCTTGACAGCACGACCGGACGGGCGGTTCTCAAGGTACTGCGCGATGTCAACGAAACACTCGGTGCGACGGTTCTTGTCGTGACCCATGCCGCATCGCAGGCTGCGATGGCCGACAGGGTGATCCGTTTCAGCGACGGACAGGTGATCGAGGTCAGGGAGAACGAGACCAAGCTGAACCCCGAGGAGATCGAATGGTAGGGGGCATATGTCACCGCTGACGCGCAAACTGGGCCGGGATCTGCGGCGGATCCGCGGACAGGCGATCGCAATCGCCCTGGTGATCGCGGTTGGCGTGCTGCTTCAGGTGATGCAAAGCGGTCTGGTGGTCAGCCTCGAGGAGACGCGGCGCGCCTATTATGACAGGTACCGCCTGGCCGAGGTCTATGCGCCGGTGACCCGCGCGCCCGAGCGCCTGTTTCGGGATCTCCAGAAAATACCGGGCGTGGCCGCCGCCGAAACGCGGGTCGCGGGCGCGGCGCTGATCGACCTTCCGGGGTTGGAGGTTCCGGTGCGGGCGCTGGCCCTGTCCTTGCGACATGAGCCTCGGCTGAACGCGGTTCTGCTGACCGAAGGCCAAAGACCGGCTGGAGGCAGAACGGATCAGGTTCTGCTGTTGGACAGTTTCGCAAAGGCGCACGGGCTGGGTCCGGGCGACCGGATCAGCGCTACGATGAACGGGGCCCGGCACGAATTCTCGATCGCCGGTCTCGCGATGTCGCCCGAGTTTCTGTACAGCACCGCCCCGGGCGAGATGGTGCCGGACGATGCGCGTTTTGCCGTCCTCTGGATGGCGCCGAGCGCGATTGCCTCGATGTTCGACATGGATGGCGCCTTCAACGAGGCGTTGATGTCGCTGGAGCGCGGCGTGGATGTGGCCGGGGTGATCGCCGAAGCGGATCGGTTGCTCGACAGCTATGGGGGCGCTGGCGCATATGCGCTGGCGGATCTTCCGTCGAACACGTTCATAACCCAGGAAATCCAGGGGTTGCGTCAGGTTTCGGCGGTGGTTCCGCCGGTGTTCATGGCGGTGGCGGCGTTCTTGCTCTACATCGTCATCTCGCGCCTGGTCGAATCCGAGCGGCGCGAGATCGGGTTGATGAAGGCGTTCGGCTATACCGATTGGGAAGTCGGGGCGCATTACCTCAAGCTGGTTCTGGTGATCAGCCTCGGCGGGGCGGCTCTGGGCAGTGTGCTAGGCATTCTGGCCGGGCGGGCTCTGATAGATGCCTACCTGATCTACTACAAGTTTCCCTTTCTCGTCTTTCGTCTGGACCCGTCCAGTTTCGCCATTGGGTTCGGCGCCAGCGTGACGGCCGCATCCGCCGGTGGCCTGCTGGTCCTGCGCCGGGTGTTCGCGCTGACACCGGCGGTTGCGATGCGCGCGGCGGCACCCGCCGACTTCCACCGTGCACGCCCGTTCCACGGGGTGCTGGCGCGCTGGCTGGACCAACCCACGCGCATGGTCTTGCGCCGCCTGGCGCGCGAGCCGCTTCGTATGGCAGGCGCGGTCGCGGGGGTGGGCGCCGCGACCGCGCTGGCCGCTGCGATGGCATCGCTGCTGGCCAGTTTCGACGACATGGTCG
The DNA here is from genome assembly GCF_010500245.1 of Ruegeria sp. PrR005. Lineage (GTDB taxonomy): Bacteria > Pseudomonadota > Alphaproteobacteria > Rhodobacterales > Rhodobacteraceae > Ruegeria_B > Ruegeria_B marisflavi. The sequence continues at coordinate 22,861 of NZ_JAAGOX010000043.1, read as the reverse complement.
CAGTGTCGTTCAGCGACATAGACCGCAGCGATCTGATGGTGTCGTTCACCCATCCGGTCGCCGGTCAGGTGCGCTTCGACCTGGAGGCGCTGCCCGGTGTGATCGAGGTGGAACCGGTCCGCGTGGTCGATACAGTGTTCCGCAATGGACGCTACAGCCATCGCGGCGCGGTCAGCGGGCTGGTCTCTGCGCCGCGCCTCTACCGCGCCGTCGATGCCGAGACCAATTCGATTGCCATCCCGGACCACGGGCTGATCCTGTCGACCGGACTTGCCCGCAAACTCGGGGTTGTCCCCGGACAGCGCGTGACGCTCGATGTGCGCGAAGGCCGCCGCCCAAAGGTCGAGGTGCAGGTGGCCGCCGTCGCCGAATCCCTGATCGGGTCGCCGGCTTTCATGCAGTTCGAGGCCCTCAATCAGGTGTTGTCCGAACCGGGGCGGATATCGGCAGCTTATCTGCGCGTCGACGCAAACAGCGCCGGAGAGATCTATCGCCGCCTCAAGGACATGCCACAGGTCGCCGGTGTCTCGATCAAGGACGAAAGCCGGTCGGCCATGCGCAAGATGATGGACCAGGGCGCGGGCGCGACGCGCTATGTGATGGCAGTGATCGCGGGCGTGATCACCTTTGGTGTCATCTACAACGCCGCCCGTGTGGCGCAGGCTGAACGCGAACGGGATCTGGCAGGGCTGAGGGTTCTGGGCTTCACCCGGGCCGAGGTCGCCTTTGTCCTGCTCGGGGAACTGGCCGTTGTGACCCTACTGGCCATTCCGATCGGGGCGCTGGGCGGCTATGGCCTCAGTTTTGCGATTTCCGCAGGTTTCAGTACCGATCTATACCAGATACCGGCCAGTTTCGGCCTTGCAAGCTTTGGTCAGGCGGCGGCGGTTGTTGTCGCGGCAGCCTTGATATCGGGCTGGGTGGTGAAACGAGATATTGACCGGACCGATCTGGTTCTGGCGTTGAAGAACAGAGAGTGATGAACGTGCCCCGGCAAAACAGCAGAAGATCCCGTTCCGTCCTTACCGCAGGTGCCATTGTTTTGGTGGGCGGTTTCCTGGCTCTGGCGTTCTGGCCCCGGTCGGTTCTGGTCGACATGGCCGAGGTGGGGCGCGGGCCGATGATGGTCACCATCGACGAGGAAGGACGGACCAGGGTCAAGGAACCCTATGTGGTCTCCTCGCCCGTCGCCGGAGAGTTGCAACGGGTGACCGTGCTGCCCGGCGAACGGGTCGTGGCCGGTGAAACCATCGTCGCCCAGATGCGCCCGGCGAAACCATCGGTTCTGGATGTGCGCACGCGCGAGCAAGCCTATGCGGCCGTGACCGCAGCCGAGGCCGCGCTGCGGCTGGCACATGCCGACCTGAACGCGGCGCAGGCAAAGTTCGATTTTGCAGAAAGCGATCTGGAACGGGCAAAAACACTGGTCGAACGGGGGGTTTCCAGCGCGGTGACGATGGAACGCGCCGAACAGGCCGCCCGTGTCGCCCGCGCCAACCTGGACACGGTGCAGGCCGCCATTGCCATGCGCGAGGCGGAACTGGCCAACGCCCGCGCGCAGCTGATCGGCTTTGACGATTCTGGGCTGGCCACCGCGCTGGCCGACAGCGTTCCGGCGGATATTGGCATTCCGCTGCGGGCGCCGATCGACGGCACCATCCTGAAGGTCTTCAAGAAGAGCGAAACCACCCTGCCTGCGGGCGAGCCGATCCTCGAAATCGGCGACATTCAGGGCGATCTGGAAGTGATGGCCGAACTGCTGTCCTCGGACGCGGTACGGGTCACGGTGGGCGATCCGGTGATCATCACCAGCTGGGGCGGTGACACCGATCTGAATGGCACCGTCCGCCGGATCGATCCCTATGGGTACACGAAATTCTCGGCCCTCGGTGTCGAGGAACAGCGCGTGGAGGTGACGGTCGACATCGGAACTCCGGCGACCGAGCGGCTTTCGCTGGGGCATGGCTACCGGGTCGAAGTGCGCATCGTTGTCTGGAACAGCGAAGATGCGCTGGTGGCGCCTTCGGCTGCGCTGTTCCGGCATGGCGGGGAATGGGCCGTCTTTGCCGTGCGCGATGGCCGGGCAGTTCTGACCAAGGTGGAGGTGGGGCAGAACAACGGGCGCGAGGCCGAGATCCTGTCGGGCATTGGCGAAGGCGATCGCTTGATCCTGTTCCCTTCAGCGGAACTCAAGGACAACGACCGGGTGGCGCAACGCCAGTTCGACTGAAAAAGCCGCCCGGATCCTGACCGGGCGGCATTCGTGTTTCTTAGCCTGCGGCGACAGGGCTACGCCGCCATTTGGCGGGGCCGGTGATATGGATCGAGTTTCCTTCGGTGTCGACGGCAACGGTCACCGGCATGTCCTCGACCTTCAGCTCATAGATGGCTTCCATCCCGAGATCCTGGAAGGCGACCGGCGTGGCCGCCTTGATCGCCTTGGACACCAGATAGGCCGCGCCGCCAACGGCGATCAGATAGGCCGCCTTGTGCCTGGCAATCGCCTCCAGCGCCACCGGACCGCGTTCCGCCTTGCCGATCATCACCTTCAGACCGGTGTCCGCCAGGATACGGTCGGTGAACTTGTCCATCCGGGTCGAGGTGGTGGGGCCTGCCGGGCCAATGGCCTCGTCGCCCACGGCATCCACCGGACCCACATAATAGATCGCCTTGCCCTTCAGATCGACCGGCAGCGGCTCGCCCCGGTCCAGCATCTCGATCATCCGCTTATGCGCCGCGTCGCGCCCGGTATAAAGCGTGCCTGACAGCAGCAGCGTCTGGCCGGGTTCCAGCGTGGCCAGAACCTCGTCCGTCAGATCGTCGAGGTTCAGTTTGGTCGCCTGCGCGCCTGCCTTCTCCAAGAGGATCTCAGGATAGAGATCCATCGGCGGCGGAGTGAATTCGGCGGGGCCCGACCCGTCGAGCGTGAAATGTACATGCCGGGTGGCTGCGCAATTGGGGATCAGGCCCACAGGCAGCGAGGCCGCGTGGGTCGGAAAGCTCTTGATCTTGACGTCGAGCACCGTGGTCACGCCGCCCAAGCCCTGTGCGCCGATCCCCAGCGCGTTCACGCGGTCATAGATTTCCAGCCGCAACTCCTCGGTTTTGTCCGAGGGGCCACGGCGCAGCAGATCGGCCATATCCAGCGGCTCGTTCAGTGCCTGTTTGGCCAGCGCCATCGCCTTGTCCGCATTGCCGCCCACACCGATACCCAGCACGCCCGGCGGGCACCATCCTGCGCCCAGCGTCTCGACCGTCTGTACCACCCAATCGGCCACATTGCCCGAAGGGTTCAGAGTGGTGAATTTCGACTTATTCTCGGACCCGCCGCCCTTGGCTGCGACCTCAACGTCGATCTGGTCGCCCGCCACCATCTCGACAGTCAGCATGCAGGGCGTGTTGTCGCCCGAATTCTTGCGGCTGCCGAAAGGATCGACCACCACCGAGGCGCGCAGCGGATTGGTGTCGCGCTGGTACCCCTGCCGGGTGCCCTCGTCGCAGATCTCTTGCAGCGAGCGGGTGAAATCGGTCTTGGCCTGCACGCCGATCTTGACATGGATATTGGCCGCGCCGGTGTCCTGACAGATCGGGCGACGGCCCATGGCGCACATGCGCGAATTCACGAGGATCTGTGCCATCGCGGCCTTGGCACCGGGGTTTTCCTCACGCTCCCAGGCACTGGTCATGGCGCTGATGAAATCGGTCGGATGATAGTACGAGATGTATTGCAGCGCCTCGGCGATGCTTTCGATCAGGTCGCTTTCGCGGATAACGCCCATGACGATCCTCCTGGGTCTGCCGGGGTGTGCCAGCCTCGGCGCTGCCCGGATTGCCTGTTTCTCCTGTCGCGCGGATGCGGAATGGTGCGGAACAGGGGGTTCCCGCGGGGTTTAGCGCGATTCCGGTATGCACTGCCATACCGTTTCACGCGGTGCGGCTTCGCGCCCTAGGCCGGGCTTGCCAGAGGCACGGATGTTTCGCAGTCTGCCTGGACAGGACGACATCTGGAGGTTGGAGAGTTGCAAAGCAAATCGGTCAGGGCAGGGGTTCTGGAGATTACCTATCTGGAGACCGGCCCGGCAGACGGCTGGCCCTGTATCCTGAGCCATGGCTTTCCCTATGACGTGGAAACCTATGCCGAGACCGCCACGCTGCTGGCGGATGCCGGAGCACGGGTGATCCTGCCCTACCTGCGCGGCTATGGTCCGACGCGGTTCCTGTCGCCGGACACGCCCCGTTCGGGCGAACAGGCGGCGCTGGCCGCCGATCTGTTGGCGCTGATGGAGGCGCTGCGGATCGGGCGCGCGGTTCTGGGCGGGTATGACTGGGGCGGCCGGGCATCCTGCATCCTGTCCGCCCTCTGGCCGGAGCGGGTGGTGGCTCTGGTCACCGGCAACTCCTACAACATCCAGAACATCCCCCGGTCGGGCGAGCCGGAAGCGCCCGAGATCGAGGCAACCTATTGGTACCAGTACTATTTCCATTCCGAGCGGGGCCGCCGGGGGTTGCAGCAGGACCGGCGCGCCATCGCGCGCACGCTCTGGCGGATGTGGTCGCCGAAATGGGCGTTCAGCGACGCGGTCTTCGACCGCAGCGCGCCCGCCTTCGACAATCCCGATTTTGTCGAGGTGGTGATCCATTCCTACCGCCACCGGTTCGGGCTGGTGCCCGGAGATCCCGCCTATGCCCATATCGAAACGCAACTGGTGGCCCAGCCGCCGATTGGTGTGCCGACCGTGGCAATCGACGGGGACAGTGATGGGGTGAGTGCGGGAACCGCCGGGCATCGCAGCCGGTTCACCGGCCCGTTCGACTACCGCGTTTTTCGCGACGCGGGCCACAACCTGCCGCAGGAAAGGCCAGTTGAATGGGCGCAGGCTGTGCTGGACGCCCGTGCAATGGGGCTGACCGGGACCGGCAACAAGGAGCAACACGGATGAACCTTGCACGACTGGCCATAGAGCGCGCCGAAACCGGAAAACCCGTGACCGCCGCCCTGATCGGCGCAGGCAAGTTCGGCTCAATGTTTCTCAGCCAGGTGCCGACAATCGCGGGCCTCCGGGTGAGCGCCATCGCAGATCTCGACCCGGACCGCGCTCGCGCGGCCTGCCGCGCCGTGGGCTGGAGCGAGGAGCGCATCGCCGATACCGCTTTTGTCGAGGATGGTCGCGCCCTTGCGGTACGGGACGATGTCGAGGTGATCATCGAGGCCACCGGTGATCCGCGCGCGGGCATCGCTCATGCACAGGCCGCCATTGCCGGGGGCAAGCATGTCGTGATGGGCAATGTCGAGGCGGATGTTCTGGCGGGTCCCGCACTGGCGCGCGCCGCGCGACAGGCCGGTACGATCTATTCCATGGCTTATGGTGACCAACCGGCGCTGGTTGCGGAAATGGTCGATTGGGCGCATGCTGCGGGGTTTCGGGTTGCGGCGGCGGGCAAGGGTACAAAATACCTGCCTGCCTACCATAATGTTACTCCGGATGAGGTCTGGGACCACTATGGCCTGACCGCCGAGGAGGCGGCGCGGGCGGGCATGAATCCCAAGATGTTCAACTCTTTCCTGGATGGCACCAAAAGCGCCATCGAGATGGTCGCCATCGCCAATGCCTGCGGGTTGGATGTGCCGGATCAGGGACTGTCCTTTCCACCCTGCGGGGTCGACGACCTGGCGCATGTGCTGCGCCCACGCGAGTTGGGCGGGCAACTGGATCGCGTCGGCATGGTCGAGACGATCTCCTCGCTCGAACGGGACGGGCGGCCGGTCTATCGCGATCTGCGCTGGGGCGTCTATGTGGTGCTTGAGGCGCCAAACGACTATGCAGCCGCCTGTTTCCGACAGTACGGGTTGCCCACGGACAGCACGGGGCGTTTTGCGGCGATGTACAAGCCCTTTCACCTGATCGGGCTGGAACTGTCGGTCTCGGTCCTCTCGGCGGCGCTGCGGGGCGAACCTACCGGCATGGCGCGCGAAATGCGGGGAACGGTTGCCAGCGTCGCCAAGCGGGGGCTGAAAGCGGGCGAGATGCTGGATGGCGAAGGCGGCTATACCGTCTGGGGCAAGGCGCAGCCGATCGCACGGGCGGCGGATGCCTTGCCGATCGGGCTGGCCCATGGGCTGCGGTTGCGCCGCGATGTTGCGGCGGGTGAGGTCCTGAGGCTGGCGGATGTTGACCTTGCCGACGATCCCGTGCTCGACCTCTACCGGAGCTGCAAGAGCGGCTAGCAGACGTCAGCGCGGGGCGACGCGATAGGTAAACCCCGCTCCTTCGGCGTCGCGCATGGCGTCCTCCAGCATCGTGGTGACCCGGTGGTGATCCGGCGATTTGCGGCAGACCGGATCGGTGGCCGCCGCATCCCCGGCGATGGCCAGCGCCTGGCACCGGCATCCGCCGAAATCGACGGTCACGCGTTCGCAACTGCGGCAGGTCTCGGGCAGGAAGTCCGTGCCGCGATAGGCGTTGAACGCCGCGCTGTCATACCAGATGTCGCGCAGGCTCCGCTCGGTGATGCGGTCGAACCGGAGGTGCGGAATGGTCTCGGCGGCGTGGCAGGGCAGGACCTTGCCGTCCGGCGCGATGTTCAGCCCCGCCGATCCCCAGCCTCCCATGCAGGACTTGGGGAAGTCCGAATAGTAATCCGGCGGCACGAAATCAAACGCCAGCGTGCCGCGCAAGCGCGCCTCGGCCTCGGTCACCTTGCGCTTGGTCGCCTCTGTTTGTTTGCGAGTGGGCAGCAAGGCGGCACGGTTCCGGGTAGCCCAGCCGTGAAACTGGACACAGGCCACTTCAAGCCGCCGCGCCCCCAGTTCGACCGCCATCTCGATGGTGCGGTCGAGATCGTCCAGATTGTGCCGGTGCATCACCGCGTTGAGCGTCAAGGGGATGCCCCGCGCCTTGATCTCCTGCGCAACGGCCATCTTGCGCGCAAATCCGCCCTTGTAGCCGCCGATCCGGTCGGCCAGATCGGCCCGCGTCCCTTGCAGCGACAGCTGGATATGATCCAGCCCCGCCGCCTCCAGCGCGTCGAGCCGGTTGGGTGTCAGCCCGATCCCGCTGGTGATCAGGTTGGTGTAAAGCCCCGCCTCATGCGCCGCGCGGGTCAGCTCGGGCAGATCGGGGCGCGAGGCCGGCTCGCCACCTGACAGGTGCAGTTGCAGCACGCCCAGTTCCGCCGCCTGGCGGAACGCGTCGGCCCAGACCTCGGTGGCCAGTTCCGCCTGGCGGCTAACCATCTCGACCGGGTTCGAGCAATAGGGGCAGGAGAGCGGGCAGCGGTGCGTCAACTCGGCCAGCATCGCGATGGGGGGCGGTGCTGTCATGGCCGCACCATCAGGAACACGCGGGCGCGCAGCCCTTGCAGAAAGGTCTGCACGTCGCCCTCGATCTGCGCGCGGGGCGCGCTGTATGTCGCGGCCAGGTCATCGACGATCTCGGCAAAACTTGCCTGGCCGTTTACCCGGCTCAGGATCGCCTCGCCGATGGGGTCGAGCGCCACCGCCTTTTCCGGGGCCAGCAGCACCTGACCGCCGCGCACGTGATCGGGCCGCATCCGGACGCCGCGCGGCAGGTACGGTCGGTCACCTGGAGCAAGCGCCAGTGTCATGCCATGCCCTCGCCGGGGCGCCAGGCCCCAGGTGGCACATGACCGTCGACATAAGCGCCCCAGAGTGCGTCGAGCTGCGCCCAGAGCACATCGGTCTTGAAGATCAGCGCCGCGCAGGCCATGTCCTCCTTCTCGGGCGTGTCGGCATGGTCCAGCACCCATTTTAGCCCATAGGCCACGTCTTTCGGTGCTTCGGTCAGGCGTTTGCGAAAGTAGCTGAGGCTGCTGTCATTGGCGAAGTCATAGTGTTTCAACAGACCCTCGATCCGGTTCTCGTGGATCTTCGGAGCAAAAAGCTCGGTCAGCGAGGAGGCGACCGCCTGAAGCAAGGGCTGTTCGCGGACATAGTGAACATAGGCTTCGACCGCGAAACGGGTGGCGGGCAGGATGCCCGCGCCAGAGGCCACGTAATCAGGGTCGAGCCCCACAGCCTCGGCCAGTTTCAACCAGCGCCTGAGGCCGCCGCCCTCGGTGACACCGCCATCGTGATCCTCGATCCGCGAGCGCCATTCGCGGCGGATATCGGGGTCGGTGCAACGCGACATGAAGGCCGCGTCCTTCATCGGGATTGCCGCCTGATAGGCCCAGCGGTTGATCACCCAGGCGCGCACCTGATCCGGTGTGCATTGACCGCCATGCAACCGGTGATGAAACGGATGCCTGTCGTGATACCGTTCGGCGCCGATGGCGCGCAGGCGGGCTTCAAGGCTTTCGCGGCTCATGTCAGAATCTCCATTCCATCCTGCGCGACTTGCCAGCCGTGACGTTCCACATGGGCCCGTTCGTCGCTGCCGGGGCGCCAGACCGGGTTGGTGTTGTTGATATGCACAAAGGTCTTGCGCGCGGGGATAGTCGCGAGCCGGGTGATCGACCCTTCGGGGCCGGAGATCGAGATATGGCCCATCCGGCGTCCGGTCTTGACCCCGGTACCGCTGCGGATCATCTCGTCATCGTCCCAGAGCGTGCCATCGAACAGAAGGTGATCGGCATCCGACAGCCGGGTCAGCAGGTCGTCGGGCACATAGGCGCAGCCGGGGATGTAATAGGCGACAGATCGCCCGTCGGACAGGCGCAGCCCGACCGTCTGTTCGCCGATTAGGCCAGTGTCGACGCTTTCACCCTCCAGGAACAGCGGAACCTTGCCCGGGACCGCGAACAGTGTCGCCTCAAGCCCCTTGTGAAGGGCAAACGGCATGTCGAGGGATACGGAATGGCGGGGAACATTGTCATGCGAGACCGCGTCGAAGATGCGGTTCCCGTCCAGGATCGCGTGAATCTCGCCGGTGGCGAACAGGCTAAACGGCGTCTGTTCGCGCAAAGACAGAAGGCCCGCGATATGGTCGATGTCGCCGTTAGTGACAAGTACCGAAGCCACCGGAGACCCCCTGAGACCCCATGGATGCAGGGCAGGGGTGTCCAGCATCTGCTGCCGGATGTCGGGCGAGGCGTTCAGGATCGACCAGTGTTCGCCATCGGCGGATACCGCCAAAGACGATTGGCCGGACGGCCTGAGCCGTCCGGCGCGCGCATCGTTGCAATTGGCACAACCGCAATTCCATTGCGGCAGGCCACCTCCGGCCGCGGCACCCAGTACGATGATGTGCATCTGCCCGGGCCTCCGCAGTCGGAATGTTTAGAACAGGGGGTCGGCGCCGCGGCCGCCTTCGTCCTCTGCCGGGGCGTACATGTTGATTTCCATGCCGCAGTTCACTTCGCGAATCTTGGGCGCTGTCCAGGCCATTTTTCACCTCCACTGGCTGGTTGTCTCACCTCAGACTAGCCCAGCATCCCCCTCGGGCATATTCTCCTTTGGTCTTAGGGCAGAGGCTAGCGGATGGACTGGGACACCGAGGACAGAAAGGACCGCAGGGCTTCGGCCGCCACCGGTTTGTGAAACAGCTGCCAACCCTGCCTGGCGCAGGTCTCGATGATCGTGGGGGTTCGCGACGCCGTGATAACGCAGGACGGCACAGCACCGATTTGCGTCTCGATCCGGGCCAGGACATCGGTCCCCAACGCACCGCTGTCCAGTTGCCAGTCCGCGATGATCGCATCCGGCAGGATACCTTCGGTGCCGATAAGGTCCGTCGCCTCGTCGCCGCTTGCGACCGGCAGGACACAGACATCCCAGGCTTCCATGGCAACCGTCATGGCATTGCGCAAATCGCTGTCGTTTTCGATCAGCAGCACGATCAGCCCGCCAAGGCCGGTTTCATTCCTGCTGCCGTTGCGGTTCGAAACCAGACCGCTGAAATCCGGCGCGTGCGAGATCGCAAGCTCGACCAGAAATCCCGACCCGCGATCGACGGTCGAGACAAGATCCAGCGGGTGCCCCAGCAGGGCACAGGCCCGTTCGACGATGGCCAGCCCCAGCCCCATGCCCTCGGCGGCCGAGGCGGCGGATTCCAGGCGTTGAAACTCTCGAAAAATGATGTCGCGCTGTTCCGGGGCAATGCCGGGGCCGGTATCCCAGATCTCAAGCCGCACCGAATGCGCCCTGTGCCGCACGCCGACCAGGATCTTGCCGCGCGAGGTGTAGCGGATCGCGTTGCCGATCAGGTTCTGAGCGATGCGGCGCAGATAGGTGTAATCCGACAGAACAACGGCGTCGGTCGGAACCACCCGCAGATCCAGCCCCTTGGCCCGCGCCGTCGGTCCCAGCTCCTCGGCCAGTTGGGCCAGGATATGGCCCAGCGAGACCGGCGCGCGATGGACTTCGGCCTTGCCTGAATCCAGCGTCGAGATGTCCAGCAGCGCCTCGAGTATCGTCTCGACGCTGTCCAGCGAGCGGCGCGCCTTTTCGGCGATCACATGGGTCTGGTCCGGGTTCTGGCCCGGCTCGATCGACGCGATATAGAGCTTGGCCGCCGACAGCGGTTGTAACAGGTCATGGCTGGCCGCCGCGACGAACCGCGATTTCGACGCATTCGCCCGCTCTGCCTCGGACAGGGCATCGGCCAGTTCAAGGGTGCGCTCGGCTACCCGCGCCTCGAGCATTTCATTCGCCTGCTGGATTGCCCGCACGGCTGCCCGTTCCGCCGAAACATCGCTGAATGAAATCACGAACCCCTTGTCCGGCATCTCCTGTGCGTGAACTGACAGGGTCTTGTTCTGCCCCTGCCAGATCTCAAAACTGATCGCGGGGCGGGTTTCGGTCGATGTCACCCACGCCCGGATATCTTCTTGCGTGATGCCGCTGGAATAGGACGACACCTGTGCGAATCCCTCGAACAGCGAAAAGAACCCCATCCCCATCGAGAACTTGCGCGCCGGGATCGACAGCATCTCGCCCACGCGCTGATTCCAGCCCGCCAGACGCGCCTGGTTGTTGAAGATGCAGACGCCCTGGTCGAGATGCTCCAGCGTGGCGCGGATCAACCGTGCCTGATCGTCCAGCATCCGTTCGCGTTCCAGCCGCTCCAGCCGCATGATGTCGCTGATGTCGGTTTGCAGGATCACGGTGCCGCCGTCCGGGGTCCGGTGCTCGCTGACCTGGACCCAGCGGCTGCCCACCATCCGCACGTTGAAGATGACGTGATCGTCCTGGTGGCGGCGCATCCGGCCCTCGGCCCATTGTGCCGAGGTCATGTTCTCGGGCAGCGACAGGTAGCGAGAGCCACTGACAAGATCGACATACTGGCGGAACGAGATGCCGGGGCGGAACCCGTCGCGGATATCGGGCATGTGCAGGCCAAAGCGCGAGTTGCACATCACCAGCCGCTCGTCGGGATCGAACAACGCAAACCCTTCCTGCACCGTCTCGATCGCGTTGGCCAGGTTCGAACGGGCCTCTTCCGTGGCGCGGTTGGCCTCGGCCAGCCGGGCGTTCGAGTCGTTGAGCAGGTCCAGCGCCCGCTCCAGATCCCGGGTCCGGTTGCGGACCTCCTCCTCCAGCAGGGCGGCGCGTTCGAACTGCGCATAGGCGGCCCCGGACGCGTCCACCGCCTGTTCGACCCGGCGCATCAGGGCGGCGTTGATCTTGGCCAATTTCTCGATCTGCCGTTCCGGCGTGTCGTTGGGATTGATCAGGGACGCGGTCATGCCGGTTCAAACCTCTTCGGGCGGATAGATCGCAACTCCGGTCAGTGTCTGGTTGACATGCATGGAATTGAACTGTTCGCCATAGGTCGAAAAGCCGACAACCTTGTTTGCGCGCAGGATTTCCGAAAGCTTGTTGATCACCTGATTTTCCTGGGCTTCCAGCCGGCGCAGCAGGCAGTCGCAGCCCAGAATGACAGCGGGCGCGCCATCCCTCGACAATCGCGCCATTTCCTCGCCCAGGTGCTCGGGCATGTCGCGGGCATGGGCCAGCGTCAGGACCAGCCCTTCGTCTATGGCCGAAAAGAACACCAGATCGCCGTTCTCGGCCACTCGCTGGATCGACCGGACGTGATGCTGGCCGCCGATGCGTACTACGACCGGATGCGCCGCGAAGGTAAACGTGGTCAACTGCTCGGGGTCCTTGCCCAGAATGCGCGCGTATTCACGCGCGGCGGGTTCGGCGTTGATTTCATGCACCGTGCGGCGCACCGGGTCTGCGCCCGTCACGACCATGCGCTGCTCGGACGGGATCAGGTGATCGGTCTTGAACACCTGGATCGGGCAGCGGGTGCGCACCTGCATCAGCACCGCCGCATCGCTGTGCGCCTGACCTTCGTGGAATACCAGGGTCCTTTGAAAGGTCTCGCCATCCCCTGCGGACCCCCCGAACATCTGGACCGGGCCCAAACCCATGGCAAGATCGGAGGCCAGCTTGTCCTCCAGCGTGGACAGGCCATCGACCAGAAGGAAGTTGAACTCGTACCGCCAATCCGGGCGCGAGGCCGCCAGATCGTTGCGCGTCTGGATCATCCGGTCGACCATCGACTGGACGTCATAGTCGGACAGTTTCGCGACAATCCCGGTTTCGATCCGAAAATTCTCTTTGGGAAATCCGATAGCGACGATTTCGCCTTCGGTATATCCCTCGGCCGAAATCTCGCCCGCAGTGGTGCAGCCGACGACCCGTATCCCGGGCAGGGCTTCGGCCGCATCCTTGAGAACCTGGCGCGCGTCGGCCTCGGGGCTGACAAACAGAATGACCAGCTCCAGATCGCCATCGTCGATCCTGTCCGCCAGCACGCGAAGCGGTTCGGGAACGTCATGCCGAACCGAAGCGGTGCGCAAAACCGCCCGCCCGGCCCGTGCCTCCGGTTCAGGACCTTGCGTTAGGTCCAATGGCTCCTCCCTGGTAACCTGCTAGGCAGGTTACGCGTGTTTCCATCACTCTGACAAGAAACTCGAAAAACTGGTTTTCTTGGCGATAAGCACCGCCTGCGTGCGGCTTTGAACGCCCAGTTTGCGCATGATCGCGGTGACATGCGCCTTGACCGTTGTCTCGGCAATCGACAGGTCATAGGCAATCTGCTTGTTCAGCTTGCCCTCACACACAAGCTGCAAGATCCGGGCCTGCTGGTTGGTCAGCGCCGAAAGCCGCTCGATCGCGTCGTCGACGGCGGGGCCTTCTGCATCCTCTCTGGCAACCTTCTGATACCCATCGGGGACAAAGACCTCGCCTTGTGCCACCGTTTCGACGGCGATGCGGAACACATCGCGCTGGGAATGTTTGGGAACAAAACCAGAGGCGCCCGCACTGACAACACCGGATATCACCCGGCTGTCGGTCAATGAGGAAACCACGATCACCGGCGCCTTGGCCGCGTTGCGCATTCGCACCACGCCCTCCAGCCCGTCCACGTCCGGCAGGTTGAGGTCGAGGATGATGAGATCCGGCTTGCCCCTGCTGGCCAGATACTCCAGCGCGTCTTCAAGCCGCGATTCCGTATCCACCTTGCGGATGCCCGATACCGCTTGCAGCGTCATCGACAGCGCATCGCAGAACAGCGGATGATCGTCGACGATCAATGCCGAGGAGAAAGTACGCGCCGCAGTGGAATAAGCTGGGATCTGCATGGGACTGGCCATAGGTCTGTTCATATCCCGAGTGTACCAAGGCGAGGCGGAATGACCATTGGCCAAAGGTCGAATGTTCGGATTGTCGGCGGGCAAAAGTAAACGCGCGCCTCGGTCGGCGCGCGGTCCTGTTCTTTTATCGCGTGTGGCTCAGTTGGCCGCGGCAAGCTGCTTGGGCAGCTTGAATGTCCAGAGCATGCCGCCCTGGTTGAGATAGTTCACCTTCTTGGCGACCTCGCCACCCCAGAGCGGCACCGCGCCACCCCAGCCGGAGATGACCGAGACATATTGCTCGCCGCCCATCTCCCAGGTCACCGGCTGGCCCACGATGCCCGAGCCGGTCTGGAACGACCACAGGATCTCGCCTGTCTCGTCGTCAAAGGCGATGAACTTGCCCTCGGGCGTACCGGTGAACACCAGCCCGCCGGCAGTGGTCATCACGCCGGCCCAGAGCGGGGCGTCGTTCTTGAACTCCCACTTCACCTCGCCGGTATCCGGGTCTATCGCCTTGAGGCTGCCGATATGGTCCTCGTAGTTGGGCTTGATGGTAAAGCCCGCGCCCAGATAGGCAGCGCCCTTCTTGTAGGTGATCGGCTCGTTCCAGATGTCCATCCCCCATTCGTTCGAGGGCACATAGAAATTGCCGGTCTTCTGGCTGAAGGCCATCGGCATCCAGTTCTTGCCGCCCAGGAACGAGGGAGAGGCAAAGATCACTTCGCCCTTGGCACCATCGGCCGCCGCTGCCGGGTTGCCCGGGCGGTTGTCTTCGTTGAAGATCGGGCGGCCGTTCTCATCCAGGCCCGAGGCCCAGGTGATATCCTTGACGAACGGTGCGCCGCGCACGAACTTGCCATCCTCGCGGTTCAGCACGTAGAAGAACCCGTTGCGGTCGGCGGTGGCCCAGCGCTTGTTGCCGTCGCGGTCGGTATAGGCCACGACCTCGTTCACACCGTCATAGTCCCAACCCTCGCGCGGGGTGGTCTGGAAATGCCACTTGATCTCGCCGTTGTCGGGGTTGATGCCGATGCGGCTGGCGGCATAGAGGTTATCACCCTTGCCGGAATTGTCCTGACCCGCATCGCGCAGCCAGCTGTTCCAGGGCGCCGGGTTGCCCGCGCCAAAGACCAGCGTGTCGGTCTCGGCGTCATAAGAACCGCCCAGCCAGGTGGCGCCGCCGCCGGTTTTCCACATATCGCCCGGCCAACTGGCGTTCAGCGTGCCGGTCATGGTGCTTTCCTGGCCCTTGAAGGTGCCCATATGGCCTTCGATCACTGGACGGGTCCAGACCATCTCGCCGGTCTCGGCGTCGCGCGCCTGCACTTCGCCCACGATGCCGAACTCACCGCCCGAGTTGCCGGTGATCACCAGCCCCTTCACGATCAGCGGCGCGGCGGTATAGGAATAGCCCGCCTTGTAATCGGCGATCTTCTTGTTCCAGACGACATCGCCGGTTTTCAGATCCAGCGCCACGATGCGGGCGTCGAGCGTGCCGAAATAGATCTTGTCGCCATAGATGGCGCCGCCCCGGTTGATCACGTCGCAACAGGGCAGGATGCCCTCGGGCAGGCGGGCATCGTATTGCCAGAGCTCGTCGCCGGTGTTGACGTCGATGGCATACATGCGGCTGTACGAGCCGGTGATGTACATCACCCCGTCATGGATCAGCGGCTGGGTTTCCTGCCCGCGCTGTTTCTCTCCACCCAGGCTGAAGGCCCAGGCGGGCATCAGGTTCTTGACGTTGCTCTTGTTGAGCGTGTCGAGCGGGCTGTAGCGTTGCAGGTTGCGCCCCATCCCGTTGGTCAGCACGCTGGCGGTGTTGGCCTGGTCGTTGGCCAGGTCCTCTTCGGTGACACCGGCCAGTGCGCCGGACTGCCAGCCAGCGGCCACGATCAGCCCTGCGGCTGCGGCCATGACAAAACGATTCATCATTATCCTCCCTTGCATCCTCTCCTAGCCGGATCACCCCGAGAGACCGGGCGTTTGGCTGTCCGGCATTATTGGAACGAACGGGCTCGCGCGAAATTGAACAAAGGTCGTAGGGTCAACTTGGGGCGGTTACTCGGCGGGCGAAAAGGCACGGCCGATGCGCGTGCTTCGGTCGTCGGATGTGCTCTCGAAAGTTTAAGTGGCGAGTAAAGTATGACCTGTAGTGATTAGATATAAATAAGATAAATAAATTGCGGCGGCGCCTTTTGGCGCCGGCCGTTTCGTGCATATCAGTCCGAGATCTTCTTTGGATCGCGTTGCGAGATACTGCCCAGATAGGCCAGGATAAAATCCTGCACGGTGCGGTCTTCGATCCCGACGTGGCGCATCTTGGTGCCGGGCATAAAGCCGGTGTTGTCTTCCATCCAGGCGCGCAGGGCGGCCGGAGTCCAGACGATGCCCGAAGCTTCGAGCGCAATGGAATAGTCGTAGTCGGGATAGGTGCCAGCACCGCGCCCGATTACGTTTTCCAGCGGCGGGCCATAGCTGTCATGGGTGGCGTCCGAGGCGTGGCAGCGGCGGCACTCGGTATCGAACAGGGCGGCACCGGCGCCAATCTTGATCTGTTCGAATTTGGTATCGGCAAAGCCGGGGGTCGCCAGCAGCAGGGCGGCAAGCGCGAAAGGAACGGATTTCATCTGACTCTCCTGAATGAAGTCTCCGCCAAGGCGGTCCGTGTCGCGCGTTTCCGTCCCGATCCATAGCAACAGGGGCTGAAACTTTCCTTTGTTCTTTGGTCGTAGCCCGGCGCTCAGCTCTTGCGCCGCAGCAAGCCGCGCGCCGGGTCATAGCCCCAGACCGCCAGGAGAAAGAAGATCGCCCCGGCCACAACGGTCCAGCCAAGCGCCGGGCCGTTGAACTGGCCATAGAGCGCAAAGCGAATGAACTCGACCGCGTGGGTAAACGGGTTGACGGCGCAGATGTCCCGCAACATTGTCGAGCTTTCGGCCATCTTCCACAGCGGGTAAAGCGCGGTGGACAGAAAGAACATCGGAAAAATCACAAAGTTCATCACCCCGGCGAAATTCTCCAGCTGCTTAATCAGCGAGGACAGCGCCAGCCCCAGCGCGCCCAGCATGATGCCCGCCACCGCCAGCGCGGGCAGCACCGCCAGATAGCCCACTACCGGCATGCGGATGCCAAATGCCGCCGCGACGGCCAGAAACGTATAGGCTTGCAGGATCGAGATTGCCGTCGACGCCACCAACCGGCAGAACAGCAGCCACCAACGCGGCAGCGGTGCCGTCAGCAACAGCCGCATCGAGCCCATCTCGCGGTCATAGACCAGGCTCAGGCTGGATTGCATGCCATTGAACAGCAGGATCATGCCGCACAACCCCGGCACGATGTAAACCTCGTAGGTGATGTAGGTCTGATAGGGCGGCGCGATCGACAGGCCCAAGGCCGCCCGGAACCCCGCCGCAAAAACCAGAAGCCAGATCAGCGGCCGCACCAGCGCCGCCACGAACCGGCCCCGTTGCCGGACGAACCGCTGCGCCTCGCGCAGGACGATGGCGTTGAGGGTGATAAAAGCATGCCTCATGGCGGGCCTGCGGTCTGTTTCAGGAAATGATCCCGCAACCCCTGCGAGCCGCGCAGCTCACCGGCCAGACCCTCCTGCAACAGCCGTCCGTGATGCAGGATCAGCAGGTGGTCGCTGTCCTCGATCTCGTCGGTCAGATGCGTGGCCCAAAGCACGGTCAGACCGCTATCGCGCGACAGGTCGTGTACATGATCGGTGATCGCCTTGCGGCTGGCCGCATCCAGTCCCACGGTCGGCTCGTCCAACAGCAGAACCGAGGGCGCGTGGATCAGGCAGCGCGCGATCTCGGTCCGCCGCCGGTGGCCGCCATTCAGGTCGCGCGCGCGCTCCTGCGCGCGCTCGGCCATGCCCAACCGTTCCAGCGCCGCGTCGATGCGGCTGCCCGCTTCGCGCCCGGACAGCCCGTGCAGCGCCGCGAAATAGCTGAGATTGCGCCGCACCGTCAGGTCGAGATCCAGCGTGGGCTGCTGAAACACGACACCGATCCGGGCCAGCGCCGCGCGCGGATTGCGCGCCAGATCGTGGCCGGCAATCTCGATTCCGCCCTCCCGCGCTGTGAAAAGCCGCGTCAGCAGGGAAAACAAGGTCGATTTACCGGCTCCGTTCGGCCCCAGGAGTGCCGCGAACCGGCCCGGCCCGACGTCAAAGCTCACGTCGTCCAGCGCCCGCCGGGACCCGTAGCTGTAGCTCAGGTTGCGGACCGTCAATCCTGTCACTTGATGGTGATCTCCAGCCTTTGGGTGTCGCCGGTGCTGCCCGGCACTTTCAGGTAATACTGCCCCGGCTTGATCGCGACAAACCCAATCTCCATCACGCCCGCCTCGTCAAACTCGATCGAATCGAGCCCCAGCGGGCGAATTTCCAGCCCCTCGACCACGATCTCGTCGATCCAGATGGCGCGAAAGAAATCGGGCCCGACCAGGCCGAGCTCCTGGCTGCCGTCGCCCTGAATCTCGAACTCGTAGTATTTGCCCGAACGCAACTCCCACGGCACCTCGGACAGCGGCTCCCCAGCCGAGAGGATGATCGGCGGCAGGTCCTCCTTGTTCGAGGCCGACAGGATACCGGCCAGGCCATAGCCACGGTCGTCACCATCCGCGAGGGCCGGGGCAACCACGGCACAGGTAAGGGCAAGAGCGCAAAGTAGGCGTCTGATCATCGGCTGTCCTTTCGTTACGGGCGCAAAGCGGCGCCCCAGGGGAACCGCCCGACCTTGATGGTCTTGACAGGTGCGCGCCGGGCGACGTCGATCACGGTCACATCCCCCGACACGCCATTGGTGGTGAAGAGGAGCGATTTGTCGCTGTTGAACGCCATATGCCAGACGCGGCGGCCCACCAGGATGTACTCTTTGACCTCATAGGTGGCGGTATCCACCACCGCGACATGGTTCGACGGCCCCAGCGCGACAAAGGCGGTCTTTTCGTCCGCCGTCACCTCGAAACCTACCGGCTGCACCCGGTCCGGGTGCACACCACGGATGTCAAAGCCAATCTTGGCCTTCTCGGTCTGGGTGGCGACGTCGAACACGGTCACGGTGCCACCGATTTCCGAGCTGACCCACAATTCGGCCCCGTCATGCAGGAACTCGGCATGGCGCGGGCGTGCATCGACCAGCGTGTTGGCGAACAGCTCATGGGTCTCGGTGTCGATCCAATGCGCCATATTGGTGGTCTCGGATGTGGTGATCACGATCCGCCCGTCCGGGCTGACCGCCATGCCCTCGGGCTCGATGCCGACGTCGATCTGGGCCACCACCGTGCGGCTCTGGGTATCGACCACCGTTGTCACCGCGTCATCCTCGTTGGCGATCCACAGATGGCGGTCGTCGGGGTGCAGCACGAATTGTTCCGGGTCCTCGCCCGAGGGCAGGTCAAACAGGATCTGCCCGGTTTCGGGGTCCATCACCTGCACCGTGTCACTGTCGGACGCACAGATATAGACCCGGCTGAAATCGCGGGAAAAAGTGATCCCGCGCGGCCGCTCTCCGGTCGAGATGGTGCGCGTCACCTCCAGGGTGGCGACATCGATCACGCTGATGGTGTCATCCTTTTCATTGGTCACCCAGATCTCTTCGGCGGCCAGGGGGGCGGCAAGGGACAGCGACAAGAAGAGGGGGGCAAGCCTCATGGTTCACTCCTGAAAGGCGGTGCAGCGGGATTCGGGCGCATCGAGGCCCAATGTGTCGAGTTCGTTGCGCTGGTGCAGGAAGCCCTCGACCGGGGCCTGCATCACCACCGCGCGGTCGGTGACCAGCGGAATGGGCTGGCGCAACTGGCCATTCCAGGTGCGAAAGCTCATCGGGCGGCCCTTGAACCCGGCCAGTTCAAAGGCATCGGACAGGA
This sequence comes from Ruegeria sp. PrR005, assembly GCF_010500245.1. Lineage (GTDB taxonomy): Bacteria > Pseudomonadota > Alphaproteobacteria > Rhodobacterales > Rhodobacteraceae > Ruegeria_B > Ruegeria_B marisflavi. The sequence goes on along the minus strand of NZ_JAAGOX010000043.1, from coordinate 3,430 downwards.
TATAGGCGCGCAAGGTTGCGGGATCGGCGCTGTTGGTGCGGGTGACCGCCTCGCCCAGCACCCGCATGGCGGCCCAGGCGGCATAGTCGCGGTCCCGCATGTCGCGCCGGGTGAGTTTTTGGAACCGCGATTGCAATTGCGCCGCGCCCCATTGTTCGACCACCCGCGACCAGGCCACCGGCACCAGCCCCTCGGACCCGGCGACGGGACGCGGCAGCCAGGTGTTATAGGCGATATAGCGGCCGAAATCCCCGGTCTCATCGGCCACCAGCAGCACGTCATGCTCGGGCAGGTCCTGAGTGAACAGCGGCACCTCCTGGCTGGCGTTGCGCCGCATGTCGGCATCAAAGCGCCACTCGCGTTCCCCCACCAGCTTCAGCCCGAACTTCTGTGCCGAGCGCCGCAGGGCATCGGCAAAGGCGCGGTCCACCGCATGTTCGCCCGCGACCAGCGCAAGCCTGGCAAAACGCTTGCGAAGCAGCACCTGCATCAGCGCATCCGCCCGCATCGCGTCGGATGGGAGGGTATGGAACAGGTTCGCCCGACAATCGGCATCCCGCAAGCGCGTGTCCGGCGCCGAGACGTTGAAGATCATCGCGCCCGCCGCCTCGGGAAGGTCGACCACCCGCAGGAGATCCTCGGCGGGGGCATCAAGCAGCAGGAACGGGGACGCGGCCAGCATGTCCCGCGCTGCCGCCAGCAGGTCGCCGCCCGGGGTGATCTCGGCAACCTCCAACGCATAGGCATGCCCCAGAAACCGGCCGCTGCTCTGGTTGTCGGCCAGGCCCAGTTGCGCGCCATCCACGCCTTGCGTCTCCGGTGCCGGGTCGAGGTTCGACAGGACCGCAGGCGCCTCGACCTCCTGTTTCAGATAACCGACAGACAAGGTCACCTCGGCCTGAGCCGCACCGGACATCAGGCCAAACACCAAACCGGCGGCGCATCTCGCAAGCTGTTTCATCGGTCCAGTCCTCTCCCAAAGGAAAGCTATTCCCCCGGCGCGCCCCGCGCCTATTCGACCAAAGTCCCAATTCCCCGGTGGATCAAACCAAGGTCGAATACCGGCATTGGAATTCAGGCGCTATCACCAGCCCCGAGTGAGGATACTGGAGGAACCAAGATGCTTGACGCAATCAAGGTCAGCACGATCGCGATGGTCCTGGGGGCGGGCATGGCCTGGGCGCATGGCGATGTCGCACCACAGCCCGTCAACACCGACGCCCTGCCGGATGTGGGCGAGGAGTGGTTGATCGAGAACCCCTATCGGGCCGAGGCCGCCGGCGAAGAGGTCTGGCGGACCGCGATCAAGATCGGGGACTCGGGCTACAACCAGAACTGCGCCCGCTGTCATGGTCTGGGCGTCGTGTCCGGCGGTTTGGCACCGGATCTGCGTTACCTGGAGGCCGCCGAATATGGCGATGAATGGTTCGTGGAACGGTTCCGTGACGGCTATACCCAGAATGGCACTACCAAGATGCCCGCGTTTGGAGAGCTTTTGGGGCAAAAGGCGGCCTGGGCCATCCGTACCTATATCGAGACCCGGCCCGATGATGGGGCGCTTGACGAATACACCCCGCGGCTCAAGGAAATCCGCGATGTGCTTGCGGCCGGTGGCGGCGATACGGCGACCCTCTCCGAAGAGCTGTGGCAGATCGCCGGCAAGGTCGAGACCGCGTCGGGTGCGCCAGTCGCCGACAGCGCGGCCTCGCGCGCGGCGGAACTGATCTCGGGCGCCAGCCCGGATTTCACCGGCGCGGCCGAGGCGCTGACCATCGGCCTGTCGGCCGCGCACTGACGGGCGGTCGCGGATGATCGGACGGCGCGTCTTTCTGGGCTTGCTGCTGATCGGGCTCTCCGGCCCGGCCTTGGCCGAAACGCGCTGTTCGGATGTGGTACCGCAGGCCCGGCCGCAAAACACCTCCCGGGATATCGTCGGCGCCGACCTCGACCAGATTCAGGAACGCGGCTGGATCGAGTTCGCTGTCTACGAGGATTTCCCGCCCTGGAGCTGGGAGCAAAACGGCAAGCCCCGGGGCGTCGATATCGAGATCGGCCGCCTGATCGCCGAGAGCCTTGGGGTCGAGGCCCGCTTCAACCTGGTCGCCGCCGGAGAGAACCTCGATGCCGACCTGCGCAACTGGGTCTGGAAAGGGCCGGTCGTCGGTGGCCGGGTGGCGAATGTCATGCTGCATGTCCCCTATGACAGCACCTATGCCTGCCGGGTGGAACAGGTCGTGTTCACCGGCCAGTACCATGTCGAGAAAGTGGCAATCGCCTATCGGACCGATGCCTATCCCGAGGAAAAGCCGGTTCCGGCCTATTTCCGCTTCGACACGGTAGCGGTCGAGAACGACTCGATCTCGGATTTCTACCTGACCTCCTTTCCGGGCGGGCAGCTGGGCGGCAACATCCACCGCTATCCCGACATGGCGGCGGCAATGGCGGGGCTGGCAGCGGGCGAGACCAAGGCCGCCATGGGGCCGCTGGCCCAGCTTGAATTTGGCGCCACCGAAGGGGTCGGGGTGCACACGCCGCCGCTGCCGGGATTTGGCATCGGCAACTGGACCGTCGGAGTGGCCGTGCATTTCGCCTATCGCCCGCTGGCCTATGCGGTGGACGACGCGATCCTGTCCGGTCTTCAGGACGGGCGGATCGCCCGGATCTTTCAGGCCCACGGGCTGACATTCTCGGCCCCCCAGCTGCGCTAGATCAGGCGCATCTACACCCAAGGTCGAATGGAACAATCAGGCCGCGCCGCATAGCGTAGGCCATAACAGACGGAGACGGAACGACATGGAACTGAGCGACTCGAAGGTGATCGCGGCCGATCGGGCTACGGTTTGGGCCGCACTGCTGTCCCCCGAAGTGCTGAAGGACTGCGTGCCGGGCTGCCAGGAGATGTCCGGCAATGCCGCGGACGGGTTCGAGGCCACCGTGGTGCAAAAGGTCGGCCCGGTAAAGGCGACCTTCAAGGGCACGGTTGTCCTGTCGGATATGGTGGAACCCGAAAGTCTGACGCTCTCGGGCGAGGGCAAGGGCGGCGCCGCCGGATTTGCCAAGGGTGTCGCAAATGTGCGGCTCGAAGAGAACGCGGACGGCTCCACGACCCTGCACTATGTCGTCGAGGCCAAGGTCGGCGGCAAGCTGGCGCAACTGGGCAGCCGCATCATCGACGGGTTCGCCCGCAAGATGGCGGATCAGTTCTTCACCCGCTTTCAGGAGGTGGTTGAGGGGCCGGGCGCGCCCGATGCTGATGCGCCGGATGGTGAAAAGAAGAAAGGCTGGCTCAAACGCGTGATTGGCGGTTGAGCCGGGCAAAGGCATCTCGAAGGGAGGAAGGAATGGCTTCAATTTCGATGACTGTGAACGGTCGTGCTGTTGTAGGTACGGTTGAGGGTCGTGAGTTGTTGAGTGGATTTTTGCGGGATCA
>NZ_JAAGOX010000042.1 GCF_010500245.1 Ruegeria sp. PrR005 | reverse complement strand
CATAACCCGAAATCCATAAACAGAGGTGGCTCACTTCTCGATGAAAAACCCGGCTCACTTCTGGGTGGAAATCAACATCTCAGGTTAAAACCGAAACGCTTTAAGGCGCTGATCCGAAAGACTGCCGCCCGAACCTACCATGAACTTTGGCAGGTAGTCGGTCATGTGTGCGACCTGTTCACCGATGAGGAATGCTACAACTTCTTCCAGGCCACAGGGTACAGAACCGATTAAACGCGACACGCTCTAACGCTAAGTCACGGATCAACTCGTCATGAAGTTGGAAAAAATCCTATATCGGCCGCTCATAGCGTTTGCTACGGATGAGGTTTCCGACGAGCCGAAGAATATACCGCTCAAAACACCTAAGTTGTAGGCATCGCGGTTGTTGCAACCTCCTCCAAACCGAGAGAGCCATTCAAGCCAACATGGCCAATCAATTCAAATCCTGATTGATGGGAACTGACAGCGGAGATCGGGTTGGGCTGGCTAACATTCGTTCCTTCCAGCATGCTGTTTGATGTCAGCATATCCGTAGGGTGTGACGCCATATTCAGAAGGTCTGAGATGTCTAACGGCTGAATATTCGGCGATGATTTTCCGGCAGCAGAGGTGGAAAGGTTTGCCTCATCGTAAACCGGTAACGAAGCGGCAGATAGCGTAAACGGCACTTCGATCGGTTCCTCACCATTCAGGTTCGAAGCTGCAGAGAGTGTGTTGGTTGCCACTGATGATGCAATTTCGATGACACCGCCGGCAAACAGATCGATCTGGTCACTGGTCGTGGCAGTATCGCCGTCCAAGTCGAAAGTTGCCGTAGCAGAGAATACGTTTATAGAGCCCAGAAGATTTTCTATGTTCGGAATGTCTTGCAGCGCCACCGAGTAATTGAGGCCGCTGGTCGTCAGCGCGCTACTATTCTCGTCGGCAATTACTCCCTGATCAACACCGTCCACATTGAGTGAAAGAGAAAAGTCGATCAATTGAGCATTGAAGAGAGGGGTTTGACCTAGCGCATCTGCGATAGCGGCGGGTGTCGTGACCGAAGTCGCGGATCCGTCTGAATCGACGAAGTCAAGGTTCGAAAGGTTGACGTTGGGCCCTATGGCAAAAGCCTCGATATCAACTTGGACGCTGTCGTTGAGATTCCCGAGTGCTCCTCGCCAGTTTTGTTTGTGCGGCAGCGGGTTTCCGTCAGTAATGAAATACATGATATTGGCGTCATCTGGGCCCTGCCCGCTGAAAATACTGTTGGCTTCTTTGAAGGCTGACTCCCAGCTGGTTGACCCCGCCAGGAACGGCAGGCTGTTCAGTTGAGTGATCAGGTCGGCGTGATCGTCCACAAGATTGAATGGCCCAATGGTACTGGCCGAGCCGGCGTAGGATGTGAGGAATACGTTGACCTCGGTTGCAGAGCCGTCGAACTGATCAGCCAGCCCGTCGAGCGCTGATGACACTGAGTTCAAAAGATCGTTCCAGCCGTTCTGCGTGATACTTCCGGAACTATCCATGGCGATGAGCAAGTTTATCGCCGTTGATGAAGTCGGTATCACTTCCAACAGGAATGATCCGGGCGGGTCTCCGGGGGTTTCAGGATTGAAGATGATTGAAACGGGCACATCATCCGGCAGCGTGGTCACGTCTTGTCCGACAACGACAACCGCGGTTGCGGTATCGGAGCCGCCCTGGCCGTCGGAGATGGTATAGGTGAATGTGTCGACCCCGTAAAAATCTGCATTCGGCGTATAGGTTACCGAAGTGCCGCTGAAGCTGACGGATCCGTTGGCAGCATTGCCTACTGAAGCTAGCGTCAGTTCGTCTCCATCGACATCGGTGTCATTTGCAACCACATCGAAAGTTACCTGTGCATTCTGGTCGGTGATTGCATAGTTGCTGTTCGCCACCGGCGCATCGTTGACGGATGCGACGGTGAGGGTGAGGGTGCCCTCGTCGGTGCCGCCTTCGCCGTCGGAAACGGT
>NZ_JAAGOX010000041.1 GCF_010500245.1 Ruegeria sp. PrR005 | reverse complement strand
CGGGGAAAGGTTCACATGGCTCAGTTCTCAGTGGAAATTATCCGCCGGCCCGGCTCACTTCTGGGTGGAAATCAACACGCCGAGGTTGAAAAGCTGACGGGCCTAAGCCGGAGCACCATTTACGCGCTCATGGCCGATGGCAAATTCCCTCGGCCAGTTCGCTTGACTGCCAAGGCAGTAGCCTGGCCCGAAAGCAAAATCCGCGAATGGCTGAACGCAAGGCAGGAAGCCTAGAGGCCGCTAGCAACCTATCGGACAAACGGGCGCGAGCGGAGCGAAGACTAGGGCAAAGCATAAAAGCTAAGTTTCGCAACTTCACGCCTTCAGACTAGAGGAGGCTTTAATTGAAGATGACCTTTCGAAGCGAAGCGTCTGACGACTACGGCGACGTTGTTGTTCAGTTGAACGAACGTTGGCGCGTGATCGTCTGTCGCGACCAGTTGCAGATGATCATTCAGCGTCGTGACAAAGGCACCGCACAGCGGCCTTGGAGAGGCAAGCACTACTGCACCACCCAAAAGGCCCTAGTGCGGTTGTGCGGTAGGCTATGTGGCGAAGTCGAGCCTGCAGCGATGGCCGTTATCCACGCCTTACCCGAGACCATACGGCTCTACCGTCCACGATAAACGAAAGTGCTCCAGAAATGCATGCCAGCGCATCTCTGGAGCTTTGAACGACTTCCCACCAAAGGATACCCGCCATGAAGGCCAACAAACAAGTGGGTGATGCGCAGCCCGCAGAACACGGTAAACCGGCCAGCGTCTTCGATGAAATTGTGAGACTTAGCCGAGCAGGATTCAGCCTGATTCCTCTTGGCAGTGGCAAGGATGGAAAAGGTCCAATGATCCGCTTCGGGAATGTGGGCCGTCTGCCAGTCAAGCGCGTCATCGGCCCCATGAAGCGGGTCTCGTCCAGTTGTTTCGGCGTGCGACTGGCTGGTATCGTCGTAGTGGACTGCGATACATGCAACGTTGAACTGGTGTCTGCTTTGGAAGCTCGATTCGGCCCGTCGGCCGTCCATGTCAGAACGCCGCGCGGTTTTCACCTCTACTACGCAAGCGATGAACCCCTCCGTCCGAAGTTAAGGCAGGAAGGATTAAAGGTGGACATCAAGTGCGGCCCAAATAGCTACGTTGTCGGTCCGGGCTCTGTTCGGCCCGATGGGGGTCGGTATCTTCCGACCAAGGGCATGCTAGGTGAGACGCCGCTGACAACCTTCCCCAGCCGTGACCCCGCACCACTCCGGCAGGATGTACCGAAAGGCAGCCGCAACTCGTTTCTCGTTCAGCGCGCGGTCCAGATGGTCGAGGCAGTCGCAAGTTTTCAAGAGCTTTTGGATAATCTGCTGTTCATCAGAGATGAGGAATGTGCACATCCGGAAACCATCCAGGACAGAGAGGTCGAAAAGATTGCAGATTGGGCGTGGAAATGCCGCCTCGAAAATCGGGTTTATGTCGAACGAAACAGCGATTTTCCTGTAAGCCGTGTTGTTCTCGACATCTTACGTCGGTTGCCCTCGAGTTCCGACGCAATCGCACTTTACATCCGGCTGAAGGACCTCCACGGGCACCAGCCAGGCAGAACATTTCCTCTGCAATGGAAACGGATGTGCGTTACCGGTCACACCGATTTGTCTCGCAGACGTTTCCAAGGCGCTTGTGGGGCGCTTATGCAAGCGGGCGTCCTTCAGATCGCGAAGTACCACTCTTCAGGTCACAGTCCGCGGCTCTACCGCTTGGCGCATGTTCGAGAGTTCACTGGAAACGTCAGGCCGCTCTGTGGCGAATAAAGCAGAAGAAGGGTTTATAGATTACTTATGTTGACCAGTTCTGGTGATGGTCATTCGCGATATAGCATGGTTTTCAGCAACGGCCCGGAGTTCGTGGCGCAGGCTGTCCGCGACTGGATCGCCGCCGTCGGCGCCAGGACCGCCTATATCGAGCTGGGATCACCATGGGAGAACGGGTATTGCGAAAGCTTCAACGCCCGGTTCCGGGACGAACTGCTCAACAGAGAGATCTTCTACAGCCTGCGCGAAGCACAAATCCTGATCGAACAATGGAGGAAGCACTACAACACCAAACGACCACATAGTGCTCTGGGCTATCACCTCGTCTGGTCGACCAAGTATGGCTGACCTGAACCCGCATTCCCCAAGTGGGTTGCTGATTTCGCTGTCCTGACCTTGCTATTTCCCATATAAATCATGGTGTTGGCGGC
>NZ_JAAGOX010000040.1 GCF_010500245.1 Ruegeria sp. PrR005 | reverse complement strand
ACTCTCCTGCAACTCAAGAGAATTGAATCAGCAGCCAAAGCATCGCTCAAGCAGAGTTTTTCAACAGTATCTCCGCATCTGGGACGTCGGAGGCATCAGTGCCGAACGGCAGCTGCCTGCAGGAGCGGTCGTTCAGGCACCAAAGCGGACGTGGCCGCGCGGTCCCGTCGCGTCGAATGGCTTCTGAACGCGGCTTTGCAGACATCTGACAAAAGCGGTCAGATGTCTCAGAAGAGCCCGAAGCGGTCAAACATGCAAACCGCAGCATCGATCGCGTTGTGCAGAAAGCCAGTAATGAGTTGATCGAGTGGTGGGTACTTACGATACGCGCCGAACTGCGCCGCTGCCTACATCAGCGTGAATACACCAACCCCAATAGCAGCGAGCAAAAATAGAGCGGCAGTGCCCAGAAAGAAGCTCCGCCCAGCATGCAATTTGGACATTACTTCTTCTTTACTTCCAAAGAAAACGGGTATCCCAAGAGTCCTGTACGGGGCCGGGAATAGGCAGTTACCCTTTAGCTTGCCAACCGCCCAAACACTGTCGCCGACTCTCAACAGCCATGCGTCGACCCGACGAAATCGATCCTCGGGCATCTTGCCATATTTCAAAGCCAACTCGACCTCCCGCGAGGCCCGGTTAATCAGCATCTCCCGGACCAAAAATGCCGGGACACCTGACGGGGCGGGACGAGATTGCGACAGGGCGTTGGCCAGTATGTCCACATTCAACTTCTCCGAGAGTTCGCCGGACAGGTTTGGAAACCCGCCCAATCGGACTACACCGTCCTTCGTTCTTATGTCCGACGGCACCTGAAACACGCCTTCATAGCGCAGCGGTTTGTCGTCTTCATATCTGCGCTTTCTTGCCTCGCTACGTGTTCTGTCGACGCTCGCCTCGGTGCTGAGTACGCGAAAATGACAGGCCAGAATGTCATGACTAATTTTATGCTCAGATATCGATTGCCCGCCAATGGCGCACCAGGTGCCCTCGCGCCCTTGGCCATCCGATCGGGCGACCATGCGGCGCAGACGCCAATCGCGGATGACAGGCGCTAGTATCGCAAGCATACAGGCGAATAGAAGCGGTGGCAGCCAAAGCAGCCCAGAGTTCGGGCCCAGCCACAAATAGGCCCCTGTTGTTGCCAGGAAGATCAGCCAGTAAGGCGCGGCGCGAACAGCGCGGTGGGCGATCGCTCTGGAAAAGCTGATGTCGTTGGACAAGTTGTGCCTCTTCTTGCGTGGTATCTTATGCCACCGAAGCTATTGGATCCAGCCTTTCCAAAGTCAGTGCCGTTGGTGGCCAGACTGCCGCTTAGAACCTCCTTGGGCGATACAATTCGATTCAAATGATGGCTTAAAGTGCGAAGTGAAGGTTCGGTCATTTGTTCGACGCCCTCTGGGAGTCAATGAGTATAGTAGCAAGTGAATCTTTTTAGCGAACCGGGGGGACTTAAATGAATTTGTCGACTTGGACACTTGCGATGGAAACAGCAGCCGCGTTTGGTGTCATATTGACGATGCTGTTTGTGGGCCTCGAACTTCGGCGATCCAACATTGAAGCCAGCCTCTCGAACACCAGAGACCAACTGACAATGCTCAGTACGTTCAAAGCCGTAACAAATGACCAATATATGGCCGATCTCGTGCAACGTGGTAGAGCAAGCTATACCGATCTGAACGCAAGCGAAAAAATTGCTTTCGGGCTGTATCTTGAACAGGGCATTCACGCCTCTATGGCGGTCTACTACCACTCAGGAAGGGACATCACCGATGCCCAGGCCTCCATGCAATCTTCCGAGAGGCACTTGAAGGCTATACTGGATCACCCAGGCGCGAGGGAATGGTGGGTCGAGAACCGACAAAGTTCACCACTAATTGATTTCGGGAGAAGACGAGTTGATGACATTCTGGGCACTTGAAGGAGGCTCGAAAACTGGCACCTTTCAAGCTGGAGCGAACTTTACCTATTTTTTGCTCGACGTTCTGACCAATAACCGCGTTGTTTTGCAGCTCAGTCATAGGTCTCCGAAAACTTGCTGCGCTGTGTGTGAACGGCCGCTTTTCTTGGCGCGTCGCGGCTCACAACTCCGGCCCATTCAATTGCTGCATATGCGAGTGTCGGATGCGTAGCACTTCCGGATTGGGCTCAAAGCGGTCAACTGATGGTTTTGGTCAGGTGACTGCTTTCCCAGGCTTACCGGTCATTCATGACGGGCGAAACGCTGCTTCCGGCGGTAACGACCGCTTCTGGCGAAAGCAGACCTTTGCCAGGTCAGGTCCTATGTCCGAGTTGCGGACTTTCCAGACCTCCGACTGGTCGGTTTCAACTGGTGCGAACGGCCCTTTCCTGACTTTCATCACAGGC
>NZ_JAAGOX010000039.1 GCF_010500245.1 Ruegeria sp. PrR005 | reverse complement strand
GGGGCAAAAAAGGCTTGTCCAGCGGGCAGTCTCTGGCAATCTTGACATCAGACGGCAGGCCACTTGGAGAATGTCGGCTGAAATTTCGGAGCAACATTATGGAAGGCTAAAGTTATGCAGACAACTCTGAAGTCCTTGAGTTTGGCTCTAATGTTTTCAGTGGGCGGGGCTTCTACTTCATACGGTGGGGTGTGCGATTATCGACTCAGCGAGTTGGGCAACAGCGCGGCAGCAACTGGTGCGGTTGTAGTGGGGGGAGCAGGGTCGACCGTGGGCCCCGCCACTATGGCTTTAGGAGGGTTGTATTTCTTCCCTCACGCAACAAGCGGTACTGTCATGTTGGGCTCCACACTCGCAGGAGCGTCGGGTGCAGGCACCATCGGCATTATTGGCGGAAGTGGATTTGCGGCAAGCGTGCTCGCTTTATTGACGGCGCCGGTCACGCTTGCCGTTGGTGCTGTGACAGCTGTCTCTGTCGGCGGACTTGAAGCCGGCTGCTATTTTGTTGATGAGCGTATCACGGACGAGGGGGAGGTACTTGCGGTCTTGAGACAAGTTTCGCAAACGGCCAACGAGAAATATTTCAAACTCTTCGACGTCGACAAAAAGGAAGCTGCCGAAAGTGGTACAGTCAGCCGAGTGCGAGTCTTAAATGAAGAGGGAAACTATGATTTCTACAATGTCGCAAATCTTTACATCGTGAATGGAGAATTGCTGCATCGTGATTGGGGTTTGAATACGTCGCTCGGCAACATAGCGGCGGCGTTGGTGGTTGACGCGAAGCCCTGAGCACTTCCCTTTCTACGGTAGTTAGACTCCGGCAAGTTGGGGTGAAACCCCACCTTACACAGGCATAGGGTGGGTTTCCAACCCACCGACGCTCCTCACCAAAACCACCCCTTCCTTCTCTCCCCCGCAACCTCGCCGCCTTTCACCCCCTCGACCCCGCCCGTCTGCAGGATCCGCCGCTCCTCGACGCGGGTCATCTGGACTGAAACTACTCTGCGATGTCCCTCAGAGTGATTCCACGGTGGCGGGCTGCAGCGAAGTCTGCAAGGCGAAGCAGGCTTGAGGCTTTCAGGAATGACATGGAGTCTCGCAGTTTCGGAAAAAGCCATCATACGATTTGTGCAACAGAGCCATTCCAATCCATTGGCTATTTTTGTGTCAGCTTCAATTCGATCCGTCGGTTCTGTGCCCGAGCCTCCGGTGTGTCCACCGGGTTGATCGGCTGGTATTCGCCAAAGCCGTTGGCCGACAGCCGATCTGGCGCGATGCCCAGGAAGTCGACCATGTACCGCACGACCGAGAGGGCCCGGCCCTGGCTGAGTTCCCAGTTGTCGGCGAACCGCCCGGTCCCCGACAGAGGAACGTTGTCGGTGTGCCCGTCTACCCGGATCACCCAATCGATCTCGGACGGAATTTCGGCCGCCACCCCACGCAGAATGCGCGCTACCTTGGCGATTTCAAATTGCCCCTCGGGCGACAGATCGGCGCTACCGGGGTCGAACAGAACCTCGGACGAGAACACCAACCTATCGCCTTCGATGCGAACACCCTCCTGGTCTGTCAGGAGTTCACGCAACTTGCCGAAGAACTCAGAACGGTAATTCACCAAGTCTTTGACTTGGGTTCCCGATGCTTTTGCATCCTTCGCAGGTGTTACGGGGGCAGCATCAAGCCGCGCACGTTCGGCTTCTTCCAAGATACGGCGCTTGCGTTCCTCGGATGCCGCCCGAGCCAAGGCTGCGTTGAGATCCTGACCCAATGTCTGCACCTGCACTTGTGCAGCCTCAATCCGGCTTTTATAAACGTCAAGCAGGGCCTGCAAGGTACCAAGTTGGGACCGCAGCGCTGCAACTTGTTGGTTCAACAGGGCTGACTTCGTCTTTTCTTCTTGTAATGCATCTTTCGATAGCGCCAGCAAATTGGCGCGTAGCTCGGCTAAATTGGTCTGCTCTGATGCAATGGCTTCAGCCTCTGCCTTTGTGTCTAGAGCAGCTTTTAAACTCTGTTGCAGCATGTCGGGATCGGCGCTCAATGTCGATTGAAGCGTAGACTTGCATTCCGAATTTTGCTCCGCCAGTTTTTTGCACTCTTCGGTTAAAGACCGGTAGTTTCTCTCGTTAGCTCCAGCCCGGGTCAATGCTGCGTTTAGGTCTTGGCTCAAGACCTCATTCCGCTTCTTTTCTTTGGCGACTTGAATGGCTTGTTTTGCGATTTCAGCAGATTCTAGTTGGTCAAAAGCTGCAAACATTGCAGATGCAATTTCTTTTGTGAAATCAGAAACCTCATCGCAAGCGTAGGTGTCTGGCCCAGACTCATCAGCGCTGTACATGAGCCATTTCCCGTCAACTTCGCTCATAAATACTTGAGTGTTACCAACTGAGAATTTGAACCCTGTTGATGTCTTCAATGCAACGCTTTGTCCCGCATTCCCCAAGTGGGTTGCTGATTTCGCTGTCCTGACCTTGCTATTTCCCATATAAATCATGGTGTTGGCGGC
>NZ_JAAGOX010000038.1 GCF_010500245.1 Ruegeria sp. PrR005 | reverse complement strand
CGGGGAAAGGTTCACATGGCTCAGTTCTCAGTGGAAATTATCCGCCGGCCCGGCTCACTTCTGGGTGGAAATCAACACGCTAACTTTTCGGCGGTTCGGTCGATTGCCCTGATGTTCAGATCAGTCTCAAATTCATCTGCGTCACCACCCTGCAAAGCGTCCTTTACGCCATCTAGAATACTTCGAAACACCTCTGCGAGGTCGACATTAGCATCAGATGTTTTGACGTGCTTGAGCAACTCGTACACCAAATCGTCAGCATCTTCTTGAAACTTCTTCTCAAGGTTTGCGATGCGGGTCTTTGCGTCATCGCTGTGGCTATATTCTTCTACAAGAATAGCTTTTGAAATTTGAACATAAGGTATCAACAAATCTAATAATTCTGACATTCTTGAACTGTCCTCGGTATATCCCGCCGCGGGTTTCTAGGCTGGCCTTATTGCAGACCCCAGATGCACGGCAACGTCCAAGCGGACTGGCAATCGGAGCAAAGGCCCTGCGGTCAAAGGATGGCGCGGTGTGAAGTAATCACCCCTATTTTCTGCCACGTTCATATGCCGGCTGCGAAGGCTTGCAAGAAGCGTTGAAGGTTACTTCTTTTTTGCGGCTTCGGCTGCCTTACGTTCTGCATCTCGTTTTGCTTGTTCTGCTTCGCGCCTAGCATTTTCTCGTGCCGTCGCTTCGGCATAATTTTTTTTAACTTCTTCTGGTGAGGTTGCCATAGCTACTCTCTGGATTGTTGTATCTAGGTTGGTCGCTTGAGGTTATCAGAGTTAACTTCAAGGTCCAGCGTGCTCTTTTAGCGTTGCCGCGACACGTCGCACCACTCAAGCGTTGTGTGCACGCTGTCTCGATGTTGGAAAATGTTAGACATGGCATGGGCGGGTGTGCCTTTTTACCGGCTCTGTTGCACAAATCCTGTGAGGGATTCATCTCGTGAATCCAGCATGGTAGCTGGGCGGCATGAGCAGACCCATACCCCCCGCTTACAAGACCAGGAACTGGCCGGCATACAACGAAGCGCTCAAGCGCCGCGGCTCGCTGACGATCTGGTTCGATCCCGAGATGATTTGGGACGGCCATCAGCCCTCGCGCCCTCCACCCAGGGCCCGTGCCAGAATCACAATCCCCATAGCGCCACTCACCTCGTGGGTTCGTTCAATCCGGCTTCAATGAGGTCGCGTAACGCGCCAGAGCCCACCCGATCCGCCGCGCGACCTCACAGAACCCTCCAGATTCCCATAGCGATTGTCCTGTGATTCCATGCGTTGCAGGTAGATATGGGGGTCAGAGATGGGCAAGCCGCATCCTGTAGAGTTGCGTGAACGTGCTGTGCGGCTTGTCGAGCAGGGCAGCACGCATAGCGCGGCGGCGCGGCGGCTGTGCGTTTCGATCAAGTTCGTCAACGACATGGTACGGCTCAAGCGCGAGACTGATGCGCTCGTGCCGAAACCTCAGGACAATCCCGGGCGCGGCAAGTTGAGCGGTGTAAAGGGCTGGGTGGAGCGCCGGATCGCGGCGCAGCCCGATTTGACGATTGACGAGTTGACCGCGGAACTGGCCGCGGAGCACGGGGTGAAGGTGCATCGCTCGTCGGTCGGTCGGCTGCTGCTCAGGCTCGGGCTGTCACACAAAAAAAGACCTGAAAGCGCTTGAGCAGAAGCGCCAGGACGTGGCCGATCTGCGCCGCATCTGGATCGGCAAACGCCAGCCCTTCATGGTCAGGCATCTGGAAAGACTGGCTTTCATCGACGAGACATCACTCAAGACCAACATGGCAAAGACCACGGGCTGGGCCCCGCGTGGGCAGCGCCTGGTCGATCACGCGCCGTTCGGGCACTGGCGCACGCAGACCTTCATCGGTGCCCTGCGCCATGACCGCCTCGATGCCCCTTGGGTGATCGACGGGGCAATGAACGGTGAAATGTTCGACCTCTATGTCGAGACCCAGCTGGTGCCGACCCTGCGCCCCGGCGACGTGGTTATCCTCGACAACTTGTCGAGCCACAAAAGCCCAGGTGCTGCAAAGACCATGCGTGGCATCGGAGCATGGTTCCTGTTCCTGCCGCCCTACAGCCCCGACCTCAACCCAATCGAAATGGCCTTCTCCAAACTTAAGGCGCTGATCCGAAAGGCTGCCGCCCGAACCTACCATGAACTTTGGCAGGTAGTCGGTCATGTGTGCGACCTGTTCACCGATGAGGAATGCTACAACTTCTTCCAGGCCACAGGGTACAGAACCGATTAAACGCGCCAAATCTAGAACGCTTGCAGAGAACGTCTTGCCGATGATCGAGCAGATCAGGGTAGGCCGCTCCGGGGTTCGCCAATTTGAGCCTTTCGAGATCGTCAGCAGGCAATCCGGGCTTGATCAACCACGCACTGGACGTCGCTAAATGTGAGGGATTCGGGCGCGGGCCGAAATGCGCTTTGCCGAGGTATACGACGTTGAGCAGGAAACCCAAGGGAATGCACTGGCGCACCTATGGCTGCTAACCTGGGCCAGATTCTGCGAAGGGGAGTTAAAATCGGAAAACTGTTACCGGGGAACGGCTTGCCGGTCGGCGCGGCATCCCAGCTCATCTCGGGATCTAACCAGATCGTCAGCGAGCCGCGGCGCTTAAGAGCTTCGTTATAGGCCGGCCAGTTCCAGGTCTTGTAGGTAGGGGGTGTCGGTCTGCTCATGCCTCACAGCTACCATGCTGGATTCACGAGATGAATCCCTCACGGGATTTGTGCAACAGAGCCGGTTCTATCGGTGAGAATGTCGGATGCTTATAGCCATAGACCAGCGTTCGTGAGACGTTCGTTTGTGCACGGCCTCCAGAATGGCCAATGCTACTAACCGCACTGTGGAGTTGGTCGAAATGAAAAAGTCGATACTAGCATTGGCTCTTGTCTTCGCGGGGCGCCTTGCAAACGCCGACAACACAATGGAAGGCATGTTTGCCGAGTTTGAAAACTCCCTCGTTGGATTCGAATGCTCGAACGGAAGCGAATCTGTCTACATTTCATTTGGAAAAATCAGTGGTGTGTATCGTCTTATGGGGCACGCAAACTTACAAACCGACATTCTCCAAGTGGCCTGCCGTCTGATGTCAAGATTGCCAGAGACTGCCCGCTGGACAAGCCTTTTTTGCCCC
>NZ_JAAGOX010000037.1 GCF_010500245.1 Ruegeria sp. PrR005 | reverse complement strand
AGTTGCGGACTTTCCAGACCTCCGACTGGTCGGTTTCAACTGGTGCGAACGGCCCTTTCCTGACTTTCATCACAGGCCGCGACGCCGCGATGCAGCTCTCGCGTTCCGGCCGTTCATGCATCGCGCAGCATTTTTTCGACGGCAATGACCGGGTTGCAGGACGTAGCAGACTTCGCAGTTGCGAACATTCTACTCGGGCAGGCGGATGGTCCGTGGGCTGGTCTTGAAGTGGTGAAAATGGAAGCCTCTGGTCATCGAACAAGGCTACGAAAGCGATCTGCCCGGCTTAACCAAGTTTGTTCTAACAATGTCCCGCCCGGATTCTTGGCGTGACGCACTAATCCTAATTACGTAATTTGTTTCATAGTGAGGTTTCCGCCTTGGAGTCGCTATGTCTAGCGCGGAGAGTGCATGAACAACTTAGCACGCAGGACTTTCCTGATTGCCGCCGGCATGCTGTTTGCGGGACCTCTACTCGCCGACGATCGGCTTGGCAAAGTGCGGCCTCGCGTGGGTTTCCTTTCCCCAGTGTCTCCTGGAAAGCGCGATAAAGCCTTCGTTTCTGGCATGGAGGCCCTGGGCTGGATACCCGGCGATACCATTGATATCGACCTACGATTTGCAGAGGGACAGCCGGCGCGCCTGCCCGGACTCGTGGATGAGTTACTCGCCCTGAAGCCGGATGTGCTGGTAGCAGGTTCAACCATCGGAGCACGGGCAGCGATTGAAGCCGAAGCTTCGGTGCCGATAGTATTTGCCGGCTCGAGCGATCCGGTTGCCGCTGGACTGGTGAAGAATCTCCGGCACCCGGGCGGAAACATTACTGGATTCTCGCTTGCCTACGGCGATGGATTTGCAGGGAAATGGCTGCAGCTGCTGAAGGAGACAGTCCCCGAACTTCGTCATGTGGCCTTGATTTGGAGTTCGAGCAATCCGGCGGCGCGGCGATTTGTCGAGGAGGTAAGCAGGGTTGCGGCAAAGCTGCAAATACAACTCGAAGTCTACCATGCCAAGGATCGCACAGAACTGGATGCCGCGCTCTCGTCTGTCGAAAGCAGCGGTGTAGGCGGTTTCATTGTGGCGCCCAGCCCGTTTGCCGTGTCAGAACGTAAACTTCTTGTGGCGTTCAGCGATCGCAACAGACTGCCAGCAATCTATTTTTCAGAAAGTTTTCCGGACGATGGTGGCTTGATGTCCTACGGGCCGGATATCCCGGATGTGTATCGGCGCGCTGCCGCTCATGTCGACCGTATTCTCAAGGGTGCTGATCCGGGAGAGCTACCGGTTGAGCGTCCGAATAAGTTCGACCTGGTAGTCAACCTGCGTGCCGCCGAAGCGATCGGTGTGACCATCCCAGTTTCGCTCTTGCTGCGCGCCAACCGAGTGATCGACTGATGCCGTGACAATCTGAGGCCCGGCAGATTCTGTTTGTGCCAAAGTGACAACAAGGACTAAGCCCCCTGCGGCTGTGCCGTAGCGGATTTGTGCATTGCCGGGCGCGACGAAGCGGTACTATTCCCGTTAGCTCTTGAGACCGCTAACCCGCAGGATGGTGACGGGCTCGCCAAATCCTTTCAGAGTCCGCTCACCCAGTTCTTCGAACACTGCTACGTTTCCGGCGCCGTTCCGCACTGGCCCGCTCACTAGGGTCTCACCGTTCCGGGCAATGTCGCACAGGCGAGAGGCGAGATTCACAACCGACCCGATTGCGGTGTAGTGATACTGGTCTCGAGTACCGATGTGGCCAAGTGTGGCGAGCCCGGTAGCGATGCCAATGCCGAAGCCCAAGTTCACTCCGCGATCATTCCAAGACTCCAAGAGATTGGCCAAGTCCGCCTGCATGGACTGAGCCATTCTCACGGCCTTTTCGCTGTGGTCGGGGCAGGGCAACGGGTCATTGAGGAACGCCATCAGGCCGTCGCCGGAAAAATAACCGATGGTCGCTTCGTACTCGAGCAGGCGGTCGCCGACGGCAACATAAAATTGCTCGAGCACCTGCAGGGTCTCGTGCGGTTCGGCGAGCGATGAGTAAGCGGTGAAATTACGCAGATCACAGAACAAAACCGTCACTTCGCGCCTATGGCTTGAAGTGATTTCGCTGTTATCCGAGGCCACGATAAGGTCGGCCAAGTGGGGCGAAAAATAGCGTTTCAGCACGCTCACACGACGCACTTTCTCGTAGGATTCGTGCAACCGGACACTCATGTCGTTGAAATCTTCGGCCAGTTGCTCCAACTCGTCGCCCGTGTGCAATTCGATGCGTTGATCGAGTTCACCAGCCCCGATCCGCGCAGCACCTTGCTGCAGTGTCTTCACTGGTCCGACGATCCGCCGTGCGAGCAATAGCCCCGCCAGCGCTGAAATGACGATGCCGAGGATGACTAAAACCGCACTTCGCCGCAACGAAGCGTAAAGAGGTGCGAATGCCTCGGAAAGCGGTGACTCGACGATAACCAGCCAGTCTAGACGTTCGATCATGGCAAATGCGGACAGGACGCGTATGCCGTCGAGGCCGGTGGTAATCACGCCCAGTTGCGGGATATCACTTCTGCTAGCATCCGTTCTTACCAGCAAATTCTGCGAGTAAGAAGACAAGTCGGTCTTGCGGAGCACCAGCGAGATGTCACGGTGGGCGATCAACATCCCGTTCGAGTCGACCAAAAAGGCGCTGCCGCCCTGACCCACATCGATTTGCGATATCACGTTCCATACCATTTTAAGGTTAACCTCGGCGATGATTACGCCAGGGTTCTTGCCTTGGTCGCGCAGTCCCACGGTCATGTATGGTTCGGATTCATCTCGGAAATAGACCGCTCCGAAATAGAAACCCTCGCTCTTTGTGGTCGTAAAATTCTCCCGGCCGGAGAAGTCCGTGCCGCGGTCCAACTCGTCGATGGCGACGCGGGATACTGACAGCCGTTCTCGTCCCGAGGCGTCAATGAATGCAATTTCGGTTATTTCGGGCACCTGCCGCAGGATTCTTTGGAAATCTTGCCGCCGCTGCTGTACCGCTGCGCCGCTGTCTAGGAAGGCCGCATGCGTTAACCAGCCCATTTGGGCGAGAATTTCCCTGGAAAAGCGCTCAATGACAACGGCGGCGCCGGCAGCCTTCTCACGTTGCAATTGAAGCAGTGCAAGCTTTTGTTCTGGATAGGAAAAATAAATTTCGAGCGAACCGGCAAAAACCAAAGCCCCGGATACCAACCCTCCGATCAGCAACGCGTACTTTCGGAAGAGCCCTGAACGAAAAAAGAGCGACCCCAATTTGCTTTCGGGACGATCAGCAGAGGGCGAATCCGCACCTTCCGAGGACGCCGCCATGGGCTGTCCGTCTCTCTGGCGGTCGTGGTCCCTTTCAACCACCCTCTCGCGCTCCTGCATAGGGAAACTACAAGTAGTCTAAAGGGATTTCGCATCTCCTGGAAAATATCAAGTGCCATACCGTCAACTAGAGTTCCGGTATAACTCTACGAACAGAGAGGTTTTCGGCCGTTAATCCGCCTGAACATTAAGAGCGATCGGCTGCTTCGGGCTCGAAGC
>NZ_JAAGOX010000036.1 GCF_010500245.1 Ruegeria sp. PrR005 | reverse complement strand
CATAACCCGAAATCCATAAACAGAGGTGGCTCACTTCTCGATGAAAAACCCGGCTCACTTCTGGGTGGAAATCAACACCGACATCATTTGCAGGCTCCCGAACAGGCAGTCGAAGCCCTCAAGCATTTACACAAGACTGTCGCAACTTCTCCCCGTGGGATGAGCGCCAAGAACAGCGAACGTCTCGCCCAGTTCAACGACTGGGAGGCTGTGGTCCGTTTGCTGAGCCTGCCGGAAACACTGATGGCTCGGGCGGACAACAAGCCCGTCCTGCGCAAGAGCGCTCAGTTGGCCATGCACGCAGCGGCTTTGACCATCCTCTTGAGCTGCCCGATGCGCATCAAGAACCTGTCGCGGTTGGATCTCGACAAGCACGTGATCCCTTTCCGCACCGGAACCCATACTCTCTATTCCATTCGCATTGAGGGTACCGAGGTCAAGAATGGGGAGCCCATTGAGGTCAAATTGACCAGCGGCAGCTCCAAATTGCTGCATCGCTACATCATGCAGTTCCGTCCGCAGATCTCGCAAGCCAGCGGACGCGCTCTGTTTCCGCGCAACACTGACGGAAAACCCCGCACGCCAGACAACTTTGGTCGTGAGCTGACCAAGTGCGTCTACCGCGAGACCGGTTTGGAAGTTCACCCCCATCTGTTCCGACACATCGCGGCAAAACTCTACCTTGAAGCACGGCCAGGCGATTTCGAGACAGTGCGGCGTTTGCTCAAACACAAGCGGCTCCAGACCACGATGGATTTCTATGCTGAACTCAACAACCAGTGGGCGCACAGTCACTATGACCAGGTCGTTCTTGCCAAGTGGAAGGGAAAGAAAGATGGCTAAAACCATTCCCCTTGTCCTTCTCTACAAGGATTGGCCCCAGGCGGACATTGCCGCCTGGGAGAGCCTTTTCACCACAGGTGACATTTTCGATGGTGTTGGGCCCTGCGCAGATTGGTCAGCGGGCAGCCAGAAAAAACGACGTCAAAGTTACGGGTACTGGTTGTCCTGGTGTTTGCGCCACCAACCCGTGCTACTGGGCCAACCCCCGACAACGCGCATTTCGAAAGAGGCCGTGCGCGGGTTTCTTGACGAGGCCTCGGCACGGGTGAATTCCGTCACCCTCAAGTGCATGATCAGTGACCTGTATGTCATCGCGAGAGCGATGGCTCCGACAGGAGATTGGGACTGGCTGAACAGGCTGTTCAAACGACTGCAACATCAGTCAGATCGTAAGAGCTTACCAGCGCCGGTTCCGTTAAGCGCAGGCGAGGTCTTGGCCAAAAGCCTGGCTTGGCTAGAGAATGCAGGGGCCAATTCATCAGCCAGCGACCTGAAGCGGGCAATTCACTTCCGCTCTGCCTTGATGATCGCCTTCCTGATCTCTCGCCCAGTGCGACGTCGGGCGCTCTTGGCGATGACGACAAGTAAACATCTTCAGCGGACAACCAGTGGTTTCAACATCCGGTTTTCACCGGAAGACATGAAGGACGGCAGAGGCCGATGGTTCCCACTTCCCGATCTGCTGGTCCAACCGATGCAATCCTACCTGGAAGCCCATCGACCGGTTCTTCTTGGTGCCGGTTCAACGGATGCGCTTTGGGTCAATCAGTATGGGAAAGGGCTCACAGCAGATGGTCTGTCTCGTGAGTTGCCAAGAGTAACGAAACAACTGTTGGGCATTGAACTTCGGCCCCACAAGTTTCGTCACATCGCGGCCACCAGTATCGCCGAGCAAGATCCTGAGCATGTCAACATCATCAAGGATCTTCTCGGGCATGCCACATTGGAGATGTCTCATAAGCACTACAATCGAGCGACCGGGTTGTCCGCATGTTCTGACTACCAGGCTCTGCTGCGATCAAAGCTGAACGCGCTGCAAAACCAGCGTTCGGCAACCAAGACAAACCGGAAAAAGGCGTGAGCCTTCTCTACGCCGACAACGCATTTTCAGTGCACCCGGGTGCAATCGGAAATGGAAGACAAGGCGCTTTTCGTGCCTATAATAGGGCGGGCCAAAGCTGACGAAAGGCCCGCCGCATGCGCGCAGCGATCTATGCACGCTATTCCACCGACCTGCAAAGCGATGCCTCGATCGAGGACCAACGCCGTTTGTGCCTTCGGCTCATTCGAGGCAACGGCTGGACCGAGGCCCAAACTTACGCGGATCGTGGTCTCAGTGGGTCCTCCCATCTTCGTCCCGCCTATCAAAGGCTGCTGGAAGATGCGGGCCGCAACCGTTTCGACGTTGTTGTGGCAGAAGGTCTCGATCGGATCAGCCGCGACCAGGAACATATTGCTTCCTTCTTCAAACAGATGCGGTTCCAGGACATCCCGATTGTCACCATAGCCGAGGGCGAGATCTCAGAACTGCACATCGGCCTCAAGGGCACGATGAGCAGCCTGTTCCTCAAGGACCTGGCCCAGAAGACACATCGCGGCCTCGAAGGACGTGTGCGCAAGGGCAAATCCGCGGGCGGCGTGACCTTTGGCTATGACGTGGTGCGCGAGTTCCTTCCAGGTGGAGAGATGACCACCGGAGAACGGGTCATCAACGAGGGCCAGGCAGCGATTGTCCGGCGCATCTTCCAGGAATTCTCTGAAGGACACAGCCCCCGTGCGATTGCGGGACGCCTGAATGATGACGGCATTGTTGGGCCACGCGGCGCAAGCTGGGGCGCCTCGACCATCTACGGCAACTGGCGGCGCGGCACAGGCATCCTGAACAACGAACTCTACATCGGCCGTCTGGTCTGGAACCGGCAGCGGTTCATCAAGGCCCCGGCAACAGGCAAGCGACAAGCACGGATGAACGATCCCGAAGCCTGGGTCATCGAAGACGTACCCGAGTTGCGTATCGTCTCAGATGATCTTTGGACCAAGGTCAAAGTCCGGCAGGAGGCCGCGCGCAGCGATGTCATCCGTGATGGCCTCGCGCGTCCGGAACGTGCCCATCGACCCAAACATCTTTTCTCGGGCCTGCTTGTTTGCGGGTGTTGCGGTGGGGGATACACGATTGTCGGCAAAGCTCACTACGGCTGTGCAAATGCCCGGAACAAGGGGACTTGTAATAATCGATTGACCATCCGGCGTGACGCGCTGGAGACCCGAGTGTTATCGGGGCTAAAGGACCAACTGCTGCATCCTGATCTGATCGCTGAGTTTGTCTCTGCCTACCAGGCGGAATACAACCGATTGGCGTCGGAGGCGACCAGGGACAAGGCCAAATCCGAAGAGGAACTGGCGAAGATCGTTCGTAAGATCGACAGCATCGTCGAAGCAATCACGGAAGGTATGTTCCACCCCAGCATGAAAGCGAAGATGGATGAGCTGGAACGCAGCAAGACCACATTGGAACTGGAACTTGCGCACGTCCGATCAAATCCCCCGGTCCTGCTACATCCCGGTCTGTCCGATCTCTACCGGGAAAAGGTAGCAGACCTGACAGCCGCATTGAACGAACCCTCAACGAAGACAGCGGCCAGCACGCACATTCGGAGTCTTCTGTCAGAGGTTCGACTGATCCCGAACGGCAGCGGCTTGATGATCGAATTGGTCGGCGAGCTGGCCGGTTTGCTTGCGTTGGGGCAAGAAAAAACGGCCTCGGAAGCGGTTGCTTCGGGCCGTTCTGTGACACTGGTTGCGGGAGTAGGATTTGAACCTACGACCTTCAGGTTATGAGCCTGACGAGCTACCTGGCTGCTCCATCCCGCG
>NZ_JAAGOX010000035.1 GCF_010500245.1 Ruegeria sp. PrR005 | reverse complement strand
CGCTTTACGCCGCCGCTATTACGGCGCGTTTTGTCATGACGTTGACGAGGTGTGCGCGGTATGGTTTTGAGCCGTGCAGGTCTGCGATCATGCCGTCGGGGTCGATGCTGAGGTCCATCAGCGCCTCGGGCTTGAAGCTATGGTTCAGCGCCGCCTCGGCCTCGGTCCAGCGGAACACCCCGTCCTCGGAGGCGCCGGTGACCGCCACGCGCACGCCGCCTGCGTATTTCGCCACAAACACGCCCACCAGCGCAAAGCGCGAGGCGGGTTGCACGAACTTCTGGTAATTCGCCGCTTCGGGCACCGGGAAACGCACGCCGGTGATGATCTCGCCCTCCTCCAGCGCGGTGGTGAACAGGCCCTGGAAATAGTCGTCCGCCGCGATCTCGCGCCGGTCGGTCACGATCACCGCCCCCGATCCCAGCGCCGCCGCCGGGTAACAGGCCGAGGGGTCGTTATTGGCCAGGCTGCCGCCGATGGTGCCGCGGTTGCGCACCGCCGGATCGCCGATGCCCCCCGCCAGCGCCGCCAGCGCCGGATAGGACGCCGCCGCCGCCCGCGCCACCTCGGCATGCGACGTGCCGCCGCCCACCGAGACCGAACCGTCGTCATTGACGCAGACACCCTTCATCTCGGCGATGCCGCCCAGCGACACCAGCTTCTCCGGCGCCGCCAGCCGCTGCTTCAGCGTCGGGATCAGGGTTTGCCCGCCTCCCAGCGCCTGCGCCCCTTCCGATGCCAGCGCCGCAACCGCCTCGGCCACGCTGCCGGGCCGCTCAAACTCGAAATTATACATCTCGCTCCTCCTCCAAGAGGCTCCGGGTCCCTGCCCTTTCCTCTTGCTGAAAATATCCCGGGGGGTCCGGGGGGCAGCGCCCCCCGGCCGTCTCAGCCGTTCATCGCCGCCCAGACCCGCGACGGGCTCATCGGCATGTCGATATGCGCGACATCCTTGCCGCCCGACCGCAGCGCGTCGATCACCGCGTTCACCACCGAAGGCGGGCTGCCGATGGCGCCGGCCTCGCCGCAGCCCTTCACCCCCAGCGGGTTGTGGGTGCAGGGCGTGGCGCAGGAATGATCCACCGCGTAAAACGGCACATCGTCGGCGCGCGGCATCGCGTAATCCATGTAGGATGCGCTCAAGAGCTGCCCGGTCTCCGGATCATAGGCGCAGTTTTCCAGCAGCGCCTGGCCGATCCCCTGGCCCAGGCCCCCATGCACCTGCCCCGACACGATCATCGGGTTGACGATATTGCCAAAATCGTCCGCCGCGCTGAACCGCTCCACCGTCACCTTGCCGGTCTCGGGGTCCACCTCGACCTCGCAGGCATAGGCCCCGGCCGGATAGGTGAAGTTCGACGGGTCGTAGAACGCCGTCTCCTCCAGCCCCGGTTCGATATCCTCCAGCGGGTAGTTGTGCGGCACATAAGCCGCCAGCGTCACGTCGCCCCAGGCCACGGATTTATCCGTGCCCGCAACCGTGAACTGGCCGCCCTTCAGTTCGATATCGGCCTCGCTGGCCTCCATCAGATGCGCCGCGATCTTTTTGGCCTTGTTGATGATCTTCTCGGTCGCCCGCACCATGGCCGAGCCGCAGACCGCCAGGCTGCGCGAACCATAGGTGCCCATGCCGAACGGGATCTTGCTGGAATCGCCATGCACGATCTCGATCATGCTCTCGTCGATCCCCAGCATCTCGGCCACCACCTGCGGAAACGCCGTCTCGTGGCCCTGGCCGTGGCTATGCGCCCCCACCATCACCGAGATCGAGCCGGTCGCGTTCACCCGCACCGTCGCCGCGTCGTAAAGACCCGCCCGCGCGCCCAGCTGGCCCACCAGGTTCGACGGCGCGATGCCGCAGGCCTCGATATAGCAGTTCACGCCCAGACCGCGCAGCTTGCCGCGCGCCTCGGAGGCCGCCCGCCGCGCGGCAAAGCCCGCGATGTCGGCGATCTCTTCCAGCTTGTCCATCGTGGCGTTGTAATCGCCGGTGTCATAGACCACCGCAACCGGCGTCTGATAGGGGAACTCGGTCACGAAGTTCTGCCGCCTCAGCGCGATCGGGTCGACCCCCAGCTCGCGCGCCGCCTTGTCGATGACGCGCTCCAGCTGATAGGTCGCCTCGGGCCGCCCGGCGCCGCGATAGGCATCGACCGGCACCGTGTTGGTGAACACTGCCTTGACGTTCACATAGATCAGCGGCGTCTTGTAGTTCCCCGCCATCAGCGTGCCATGCAGCCAGGTCGGCACGCTTGGCGCGAAGGTCGACAGGTACGCCCCCATATTGGCCAGCGTCTCGGTCCGGATCGCGGTGAAGTTGTTGTTCTCGTCCAGCGCCAGCTCGATCTTCGTCACATGGTCGCGCCCATGCGCGTCCGACATGAAGGCCTCGGACCGCGACGAGGTCCATTTGACCGGCCGGTTGATCGCCTTGGCCGCAAAGGTGCAGAACGCCTCCTCGGCATAGTGGAAGATCTTCGAGCCGAAGCCGCCCCCCACATCGGGCGCCACCACCCTGAGCTTGTGCTCGGGGATGCCCAGCACGAAGGCGCCCATCAGCAGGCGGATCACATGCGGGTTCTGGCTGGTGGTGTAGAGCGTCGACTCCCCCGTCGCCCGGGCATAATCGCCAATCGCCACCCGCGGTTCCATCGGGTTGGCCACCAGCCGGTTGTTGACCAGCTCCAGCGTCGTCACATGCGCCGCCTTGTCAAAGGCCGCGTCCACCGCGCCCTTGTTCTCCTCGACAAACCCCCAGTCGTAGCAGAGGTTCGACGGCAGATCGTCATGCACCTTCGCCGCGCCCTCGGCCAGCGCCGCCTTCATGTCGATCACCGCCGGCAGGTCCTCGATCTCGACCCCGATCGCCTCGGCCGCGTCGCGCGCCTGGGCCGCCGTCTCGGCCACAACCGCCGCGATCGGATCGCCCACATGGCGCACCTTGCCCTGGGCCAGCACCGGATGCCCCGGCTCGGCCATGGGTTGGCCATGCCTGTCGGTCACCTGCCAGCCGCAGGGCAGACCGCCCACGCCCTCGAAATCGGCGCCGGTAAAGATGCGCACCACGCCGGGCATTGCTGCCGCGGCAGATGTGTCCAGCGACACGATCCGCCCATGCGCCATGTCCGAACGCAGAAAATGCACGTAAGCCTGGCCGTGAATGTTGATGTCGTCGGTGTAATTGCCGGCGCCGGTCAGAAAGCGCACGTCCTCGCGCCGCTTGCTGCTGGCTCCGATGCCACTGTCTTTGGGCATGTCTCGTCTCCTCCAGATATCAGAATGGTCCGCGGAAATCCCCGCGCCGCCTCATTCAGCCGCGATCCCGCTCACGTCCTGACCGGACGCCGCCATGATCGCCTTGACGATGTTGTGGTAACCGGTGCAGCGGCACAGGTTCCCCTCCAGATGCGCCCGCACCTCGGTCTCGCTGGGCCGGGGGTTCTCCTTGAGCAGCGCCGCCGCAGACATCACCATGCCCGGCGTGCAGAACCCGCACTGAAGCCCGTGATGATCCTGGAACGCCTGCTGCAACGCGTTCAGCGTCCCGTCCGGCGCCGCCTGCCCCTCGATCGTCGCGACCGAACAGCCATCCGCCTCCGCCGCCAGCATGTTGCACGACTTCACCGCAACACCGTCAACATGCACGACACAGGCCCCGCACTGACCCGTGTCACACCCAACATGCGTCCCCGTCAACGACAGATGATCCCGCAAAAATCCACTCAACAACTCACGACCCTCAACCGTACCTACAACAGCACGACCGTTCACAGTCATCGA
>NZ_JAAGOX010000034.1 GCF_010500245.1 Ruegeria sp. PrR005 | reverse complement strand
CATAACCCGAAATCCATAAACAGAGGTGGCTCACTTCTCGATGAAAAACCCGGCTCACTTCTGGGTGGAAATCAACAAGTTAACCATGAACACGACTATCATGACGTCACATGATAACCAGAACGTAACCAGCGAACGCGGTGCCCAGCTCGACGAGGGCCAGACCCGCATCGAGATCTTCACGGACGGTTCCTGCATCGGCAACCCCGGCCACGGCGGCTGGGGTTCAGTAACTCTTCGGAAAACAGTGGCTGGTGAGATCATCAAGTCTCGCGATGCATTCGGCTACGACCTATCGACGACGAACAACCGGATGGAACTGACCGCTGTGTGCGCGACGCTGGAGAAACTGGGCAGGGTCACGGACGAGCCGATCACGGTTTTCTGCGACGCGAACCTTATCCCCAACTCGATGAATTCCTGGCTAGCGAAATGGAAGGCCAACGGCTGGAAGAGAAGCGGGGGCAAGGCCGTTGAGAACCGCGATCTCTGGGAGCGTCTGGAAAACGCTGCAGCAGGGCGTAACATCACGTGGGAATGGGTACGTGGACACAACGGCTCCGAACACAATGAACGAGCCGACCGGTTGGCATATGCCGCCGCACGTCGTGCTGAGAAGAAACTCTCGACCCGATAGATCACCAACGAAAAGGCCCCCGGTGGAATGACTGCCGGGGCGTCCACCGAGTGGGCGGTCGCTGGGGATTTCGAACGAGCATGTGCCGAGGGGCGTGGATCGATTTGTTTTGGGTTGGAGTGGATTGGCGTTGCTCAAGCGGACAATCATTTGTTCAACCGCTAGAGAATCAAATTTTTCTTTGCAATCGAAGGTTTTCACGTTACCGCCCATGGACTTTACTCCTTGTCGGTGCGACTAGTTTCAACTCTAAGTAATCGCATCTTGAGGGAACTCACTTGTCTTCGTTTTTGTCTCCTGCTTTTGCTCCTGGTTCCGAACGCACCACTGCCAGCACCGATACCCTATACGACAAAAGCGAGACATCAGTTACGGCCCTTGCAGATGGCGGTTTTGTCGTAGTCTGGGTCAGCGACGGGCAGGATTCGAGTGAAAAGGGCATCTTTGCCCAACTGTTCGATGCAAGCGGAACCCGCGTCGGAGAGGAATTTCAGGTCAATTCCCATACGTCCGGCGACCAATGGCAACCCGCCGTTGCCAGCTTTGAGTCGGGTGGCTTGGTTGTCACCTGGACTTCCGAAGGTCAGGACGGAAGCGAGGGTGGTATCTACTCCCAGCGGTTTGATGCGAGTGGTGAAAAGGTGGGTGGCGAAACACGGGTGAGCAGCGCCACTGTTCTGGATCAAAGCGCCCCGGATGTCGTCACCTTGCCGGATGGGTCCTACATGATCGCCTGGCAGGCCGAAGACGCCGCAAACGACCGGGCGATCTATGCACAGGCCTTTGATACCAATGGCGAGAAGTCCGGTCTGCGCCGTCTGGTCAGCGACAGTGATTTACGGGGAAATCCCGACGACACTGCCCGGCATGCAGTGTTGGAGGTTTTGGACAGCGGCGAAATCGTTGTTGGCTGGGCGTCGGAAAACGTTCCGGCCTTTCGGGTGTTCGACAGCCTGACCGGGGAATTGGCTTCGGTCTTTTATGGTGAACAGGTCGGGACATTAAGGTCGGGATTTGGGACGACGGAAGGCGTAGACATCGTGGCGTTGTCAGGTGGGCGGTTCATGTCGATCTGGGAGCAACATCACTATTCCTATCGTGGGCCTGGGGCCGGACCCACCACCTCAGCTGACCCGCTCTACGGCATGACCTTTTCCAGTGATGGGGTCTCGGAAGGACCGAGAACTTACCTTTTAACATCCGACCTGCCGGACTTTTTCTATGACGAAGAGTATGGCCACGTCTCCTACTTCCGAACGGACTACAGCTTCATCTCTTCCGAATATCACTATGCTCCCGACCGTGTTGTGGGCGGCACGCTGAACAATGCCGACTGGGTAGAACTTGATATCGCAGATGCAAACGGCCCCTCGGTTGCTCAGCTTTCGGATGGCAGAATTCTGGTCGGTTGGAAAAAATACAGCAGCGCGGACATCGAAATCCAGTTCTTCAGCGGCAATGGCGCAACCACGGGCTCGTTGAGTGTCGAGGGTGACGTGCGCCTCGGGGGCATTTTGAGTGCGGTTGTGGAAGGCCTCGCCGACCCCGACGGCATCGTGTCGCAGTCGCTTCAATGGACACGAAACGGCGTGGACATAGAGGGAGAAACCGGCGCGTCATATACGCTGACCGAGGATGACATCGGTGTGCAAATCGGCGTTCGTATGACAGTGGTCGACGAGAAAGGGAATGAAGCGACAGGGGCAGCAACACATCCCTTGGCTCTCGGAGGGCATTTCACAGGGACCGAGGGCGCCGATTCCATCGCCGGTACGATTGGTTCGGACCTGATCGAAGGGTTGGGTGGAAATGACACGCTCGATGGCGGCGATCTAGGGTTTGACACCGTCTTAGGTGGCGACGGAAACGATGCGATTACGGGGGGCGGGTTGAAAAGCGTGACGGCTGGCAACGGCGACGACACGGTTTCAGGCAGCACCAATTACGGCGAAATCCATGGCGATGACGGGAACGACAATCTCGATATCCAGGGCACGGGAAACCAGATTCTCGGCGACGCCGGAAACGATACGCTCCGCGGTGCCGACGGCTCTGTCATCTCCGGTGGGGATGGAAACGACGTTCTGTTCGGCACCGCCGGGACCACCATATTAGGAGGACTGGGCCAAGACGAGATTGTCGCGCAGGGCGGCGGGAACGTGATCAATCCAGGTGATGGGCAAGACACGATTTTTCTAACAGCGGGCGATTTCGACGCAGATCTTGTTCGGGGGTCTGCGGCCGATCTGACCAGCGATTTCCTGTCTGGCTTCCACGCGTCACACGCGGTTTTGATCGAGAACGCCACACTGACTGGTGAAGCGACCTTTGACTTGGTCGAGGGCAATACGCGTATTGTGCTGGCGACCGGCCCCGGCCCGGAAGACTCGTTTTCACTCCTGTTGGAAGGTGATCTGACAGGTCTGGGGATCGAAGCCTTTCAAAGGGGTGGCGACATAGGTATCGGTGTTCAGAGTTTTCTTGAAGGAGGGCTTGGACAAGTCAGGGGCAACATTTTTGCCAATAGTTTTGTCAATACTCGCGCCAACCTTGTCTATGCTGGCGGTGGGGACGACCTGATCATCACGTCCGACTATGGGGCATCGTCGCTTTTCGGCGAGGATGGCGATGACACGATCAGCTCCGGTCCGGCTTCTGAAATGCTGGATGGAGGGACGGGTAACGACAGCCTTGCGGGCAATGGCGGCGACGATACGCTCCAAGGTGGCGATGGAAATGACACCGCCAACGGCGGCGACGGATATGACCTGATCGCAGGCGGCATCGGCGACGATCTCTCGTTTGGTGGAATAGGTGCCGACCGGCTATACGGCGGCGAAGGCAACGATACCCTCTATGGCGAACCGGACAATGACACCCTGACCGGGGGCACTGGCGACGATAGCATTGTTGGTGGCCTCGGCGATGATGAAGCTTTTGGCGAAGATGGCGCCGATACGCTCGATGGCGGCTTCGGACATGACCGGCTTCTAGGTGGCGCGGGGGATGACAGCCTTGATGGTGGTCTAGGGTCGGATACGCTGAACGGTGGCGCGGGCGACGACACGATCATCGGCGGCCCGGGTGAAGATGATCTGCGCGATGTCATCTACGCGGGTGACGGCAACGACAGTGTTGACGCTGGCGCGGGCAACGATCTGATCTTCGGTCAAGACGGCAACGACACCATCGCCGGAGGTGCGGGTGTTGATGAGTTGCAAGGTCAGGACGGCGATGATGTGATCACCGGCTCTGCCTTCTCAGATCTCGTCTTTGGCGGCGCCGGGGATGATTTCGTCAACGGGGGTTACGGCTCCGACCGCATCAATGGCGGCACAGGGGCCGACAAGTTCTTTCATGTTGGGATTGAGGGTCATGGCTCGGACTGGGTGCAGGATTATAGTGTGACCGAGGGCGACGTTTTGCTGTTCGGAAACAGTTCTGCCACTCGCGAACAGTTCCAGGTCAATTTCGCCCACACGGAAAACGCCGAAGGAGAACGCTCAGGCGATGACGCGGTGATGGAGGCATTCGTGATCTTCCGTCCGACTGGCCAGATCATGTGGGCACTGGTCGACGGAGCGGGGCAGGACGGCATCAACCTTAAGATCGGCGATGACGTGTTCGATCTGTTGGGGTGAATTCTGTCTCGGAGACAGGAGGTGCCGAAGTTATGTTTGGAACCACACGAATGGATCAAAAACCTAGAAGATGACTTTCTGAAACAGTCCGATGTTAGTTCCACTTATCGTCCGTGCCAAAATAGAAGTTCCCACAAAGCTCCTACACAGCTGTTTCCTTTTGTCAAAAAATATGCAATAAAATCAGTATATAAGGTAGACAAGATCAGAGTTCAAATCTCTCCGGCAGCACCATGATTTCCCAAGCATACGCAAATACTTGCGCAATATCAGCGCATTCCGCTTGCGGACTCCCGCACAGATGTCCTGCGCAGTGACCCTGGTCATGCCTCGACCTGTCAAAGGCTGCAAGAGCGGAATCTACAACATCCGTGTGCGCGTTCCAGCCGATTTGCTGGCTACAGTCTGTCGCGTCGAAATATCCAGATCGCTGCGAACTCGAGAACCTGTGGAAGCGAAGGAGCGTCTTGCAGCCGAATATGCAGCCACTCAACGCCGATGGGCAGCGAAGCGGACCAAGCCTGAGGCTCTCGCCTTTAAACAGATCGTCAGCGTGGCAGCGAAGATCTATCTGCAACTCATGGCAGCTTGGAGATTGAACCCGGTGAACCTGTGACCTGAGAGCAGATTGGGCGTATGAATACTCTGACAGCTATCGACGACGATTCATGCGAGCGATGATATGCTCCGATGGTCGCCGACCTGCTGTTCGAAAACGGAATCGCAACTGATGCCGGGATTGAACACCTGCCTCCCAAAGAGAGGAGTTTTGGCGGGCCGGTCGCCAAAGCCTTGCCCTCGACGCCAACAGGGGCGCAGTTCGACGATCGCTCAGACGACGCCGAGGTGGGTGGCCTGATCTGACTGGTCCGGTTTGATTGTTAGTGCATTAGTGGCCTCTGGTCCATCTGGACGATGGTTCC
>NZ_JAAGOX010000033.1 GCF_010500245.1 Ruegeria sp. PrR005 | reverse complement strand
CATGCCGTGCATCTTCAGGCTGCGCAGCATGATGACAATGGCGCCGCTGGCAGGATCATGACGCATGGCGGCCTCCTGGGTGGCCTGATCTGACTGGTCCGGTTTGATTGTTAGTGCATTAGTGGCCTCTGGTCGGGCCTGTCAGACAGATTCTAACTGGTCTCAGAAAGGGCAGGATGACTGCCTTTTAGGCCGCGCAGAGACTGCGCCATTCGGCCAGGGCGGCAGCGCGGCTGAGCTTGAAATTTTGTCGGCTGGTGAGGCTGCGCTCCGAGTTGAAATGGTTGAAGACCGAGGCGTGGACAGAAGCAAATTTCTGCAGACTTCGCATGCGCCGAAAGCGTTGCATTGCCCGCTCTCGTCGTCGGAATGGCAGGTGCGAATTCTCCACCCTGTTGTTCAGCCAGCGACCCGTTACCTGCCTGTGGGCATTGCCGATGTCTTTCATCGCCGCACCATAGGACCTCAACTGGTCGGTCACCAGGACATGAGGTCGACCGTGGCGTTTCATTGATTTTCTGAGGAATTTCAATGCGGCCTTCTTGTCCCGCTTCTTCGTGACGTAGCTCTCAAGGACTTCGCCCTCGTGATCCACAGCCCGCCACAGGTAGTGCCGTTCTCCATTGATCTTCACGAACATCTCATCCAGGTGCCAACGCCACTGCGGCCAGGACCGAAGCCGATCAGCACGTTTCTTGCGGATTTCAGACGCAAACATCGGACCGAACCTTTGCCACCAGAACCGGACCGTTTCGTGGCTGACATCGACGCCGCGCTCGTGAAGCAGATCTTCAACATTGCGCAGTGACAGGGGAAATCTGACGTACAGCATCACCGCCAGACGGATGATTTCTGGGCTGCTGTGGAAGTATTTGAACGGATCACGTTTCGGCATGCCGTCAGGCTACGAAACCGCCCTGCCCGTCTCAACCGGATTCCTTCTGACACCGCCATTGGGAGAGGTGAGATAGCAGGCCAGCGGAGGTGCAGGAGGGCCGCCCGAATAGCGGGGCAAATCGCTGTCACTAGAGGACACACCGATGCTACGAAACCCGGCGCGGTCGATGCGGTCCGTCATGTCAGACTTTACCGCGAAGACAACTTCGTGCCCACGCCGCTCAAGTGCCCGGGCGACCCCCAAACTGGGCGGTAGGTTTCCGCCGCCCGCATGACACAACCAGAGTAATTTAGTCATTCAGGATCCCAAGTATTCATCAGTGAAACTGTAGTCATCAGTATCACAGACGTTCGTTCATGAGCATCGTTTTCACTGCTTGTATCTTGCAAGACCCGGAAACCCGAACTTCGCTGAATCTTTGGCAATGAGCAATTAGGGCTCGGAGCCGCCTTGCGGCACTGCGGCGTCGCCGGTTAATTCTGCGATCCGAAAGCTGTCATTGGCCCCAAAAGGGAGACATCGTCTTTTCGGTGGCTTGACCAAGTTTACCGACTTTCGGTGAACAGGAGCGGCCGCTTGAATTTCTTGGGCTGATTGGCGGCACCGAGCCCTTACCGGAAGTACTCCAGCCACGTAGCTCAATTGTTCCGCCGGGCCATCTGACACGGATCAATTCCCGCCTATGACACTTGTTGTATCTTTTAACCTGAACGCAAGTGGAAGGGAAAAGGGAAAAGGTGGTGATGCTGAAATTTCTCAAAATTTTCTGTGCATCAATGATTGCGTCAGCGCTGGCCTTCAGTGTCGCCGCTAAAGAACCGGAGTGTACGTTTTCGGCGACAGAAGTCTACGAGAGGATAGCTGACAATATTGTAAAGATAATCAGCTTCAGTATTGATCAGCATAGAGTGTTAGAACGTGTGCGGCCTGGAATAGGGTCTGGCATCGAAATCGAACCGGGTCTCATTCTAACGAATTATCACGTGGTGCAGGGAGCAAAACTCATCGGTGCGAGCACAAACGACTGGGCTTTCGAGGCACAGTTTCTGGGGGGCGATCCGGTCCTTGATCTGGCGTTGCTACGCGTGCCGTTCTACGAGCGCAATTTCGTCGCACCTGAGTTTGGCGCATATAACGATCTCGATGTCGGGCAACGCGCCTATGTTCTGGGCTATCCGCTCGGTGTCGGGCTCACGCTGAGCGAGGGGCTGGTCTCGGGACTCGACCGGCAGATCCCGCTCAATACGCTGTCTTGGACCACGCGGTACATTCAGACAGACGCGGCCGTCAGCCCCGGAAGCTCCGGAGGTGCCTTGCTTGACGATTGCGGACGGATCATCGGCTTGGTGTCAATGATTAGTAGTCACCCGCAGGCCGAAAACATGGGCTATGCCTTGCCGATCGACAGCATAATGCCTCTGGTCGGGGAAATTGAAGAAAAGGGTTATGTCTCGCGCCCTTGGCACGGTCTTTACGGGCAAATGATGACGCCCCTGATTGCCACGCTGCTCCTGACGGACCCGGCCAGCGTGCCCGAAGGGTTCATGGTCGAAACCGTCGAACCGGGGTCCGCAGCCGAAAAAATTGGGATCAAAGGTGGTTTCCTTCCCGTGATGTGGGGTTTTTCCGAAATTCTTATCGGAGGCGATGTCATCACCCATGTGAATGGACAACCGATACGGTCGCGCGAGGACGCGCTCAAAACGGTTGGAGCCCTTGAGGTCGGCGATGTCATCAGCCTGACGGTCTGGCGGGACGGAGTGTCATTGGAACTCCAGGCGGAGCTTGAAGAACGCCGCAACTTCGAAAGCGACTTGTGGGTCAACGGTCAGCGATAGCCGCACCTCGGAGCCGACGCACAGACGATGGTACGTCGGCGCGTTTCGCGAGATAGAGCAACGAAAACAACGGGGACAGTGCCCAGATGGACCTACACCAAAACGAACGCCCGGTCGCGGTCTTCACCGTAGGCTACGTTGTCGTCTTCACGATCTGGTTTGTATCCAGCGGTAATTACGAATTCGTCGTCTATGTCGTTTCGATGCTGGTTCTCATCGGCCTTGTCGGGAAAAGCCTGAGAACCGCTGAATATCCGGTCGCGATGTTATGGGCGCTGTCGGCATGGGGGTTTCTGCATATGGCAGGAGGTGGCGTTCCGGTTGACGGTTCGGTGCTCTATTCGCTGCAAATCGTCCCGATTACACCCGCAGACGGCGAAATGAGGTTGTTGAAATACGATCAGGTCGTTCATGCGTTCGGATTTGGCGTCACAGCGTGGGTTCTCTGGCATCTGCTGCGCAGGAATTTTCCGCAGATGATCGGCACAAAAACTATCCTGATCTTTCCAGCGTTGGCATCCATGGGTCTTGGCGCGGTCAATGAGATCATCGAATTTATTGCGGTGCTGTCTGTTCCAGAGACAAATGTCGGCGGCTATCTCAACACGGCGCTCGACCTTGTTTTCAATGCCTTTGGCGCAGTTTTAACAATGCTGCTTATTGCGGTATTCGCATCGCGCGAACAACTCCACGCGTGACGCGGTGGTCGCCGAGTTGCTTCAGAGAGCTGTCGCAGTTCAGAACTTTTCTATACCCCAAACCCTCGCCCCGTCAGCGAAACAGGTCATTCACAATCGCGCGCGGGTAGGCGATCAGATAGAGCGAATTGGCAAAAGTCGTTGAAAAATATGCAATTACCGTATCTGTACCCGGAGATACATAGAGGCCCTGACCATTGATGCCGGCCTTGAAAAGGTCCCCATCCTCGAACACCGCGTCCCATTGATATGCAGCCCCTGAGGGCGCGCCTTCCCGTCCGAAACCGGCGACCATTCGGTTACCCTGCACGCCTTCAAGATAAATATCGGGGTCGGCGGCGGCGTATACATCTGCCAGATAGCTCTCCGGCACGACAGGCGCGCCCGATGCTTTGCGCCCGCTGGGCGTGAATAGCATGCCGAAACGGGCGAAATCCCTCAGCCTTGAGGAAAATGCGCCTGCCGCCAACGCCTCCCCGGCCGAAGACAAACCGAGCAAGGCATCGCCCTCCATGCCCGCCGCGCGCCAGATGCGCGCACTGATCACCTCATTGAGGGGTCGCTGCGTCACCGCCTCTACAATCAGGCCCAGAATCTGCGTGTTGTAAGAGGAGTATTGGAAAGCTGTCCCCGGCGCGCGCACCTGACCGACCTTCGAAAGCGCGTCCCTGATCGACACCTGCACAGGTTCGTTCCGTCCGGCCAACGCTCGGGAAAAACCAAAGCCGATCGCGTGGTTCGGATCCGATATCGAGGTATTGGTTTCCTCATAGTCCAGACCGGTGCGCTGATGCAAAACGTCCGCGACAGAGATCGCCCCAAGAGGTATACCAGACGTGAACGGCAGGTAGCGGGAAACCGGCTCACTCAAATCCACGACGCCTTCGTAAACGAGCTGATTGATAAGCAGCCCAGTGATCGGTTTCGACGCGGAATTCCAAGAATGACGGTGAAACGGCTGCATGCCAGGATAATCTTCGAAGACAATACGCCCCTTGTGAACGACAACCATGGCCTGCACCCGAGAGCGCGGATCGGAGATCGCCTCCCAGAGGGGCATGGATCCGAGCTGAGTGGTGGCAACAGTGTTTGCCACTGTCGGCAGAGGAGCATTTTCCAAGCCGACCACATCGCCGCTTCGCGCAACATGCATTGTGTTCAAAACCTCTGATAAGTTCAAATAGGTGAAGACCGTGCTGTCCGTGCCGGACCAAAAGTCGATTGCCCTGTACCCTGTTCTGAACCGCTCCGCGTCCTGTGCGGTGAACCCACTTTTCCAGGTGGAAACCGGTGTCAAACCTTCTGGGATCGCATAGGCTTCTTCAGAGGCCAGTTGCCCCGCAGGATTCAGACTTAAGACCATCAGCGTACCAATGGCCAATAGCGACCTCTGCTTGCCCAACTTCAGCGACAAACCGTTGTCCATGACCGTTCGGATGATCCTGTTTCGTGACATCTTCAGCCCTCCCCGATCGTTTCGAAGTTCAAAGACTTTACTTTCGCGCGGAGGCGCCATGCGATCGGTAGACTTTTGCCGTGAGCGTCGTTTTCCGTCTTGCAGACGCCTCCATTCCGTTCCGGGTTGATCGCCGGAAACTTCTGATGGATTGGCAAGAGAACTGTCAATTTAAGCGCCACTTCGTCCTCCCCGCATTTTCGACCCAGCATCACAGACCCTTGGATTCTTGTCACCCTGCCATGTTTGATAGTCAAAACGCGTTGTCTGACGTCACTGGCGAACGGCAGATTTGTCCGGATGCTGTTGAAAAAGTCGATGTGTAAGCGCGGCGGAAATAGCGGCTGAAGTCTTCCTGCTCGGCTCTTCAC
>NZ_JAAGOX010000032.1 GCF_010500245.1 Ruegeria sp. PrR005 | reverse complement strand
TCTTGCCGTGGTCAACGTGCCCAATCGTGCCGATGTTGACGTGCGGTTTCGTACGCGCGAACTTTTCCTTTGCCATTGCAAAGCTCCTTTTTTCTTACAGACGGCGCGCGATCATGCGCACCAACAGGAAGGACGGGGTGCGTGGTTTCCCACGCACCTCGGGTTATGCAAATTTCGCCTGAATCTCTTCCGAGATGTTCTGCGGCACCGGATCGTAGTGATCGAACTGCATGGTGAACTGGGCGCGGCCCGACGACATCGAACGCAGGGTGTTGATGTAGCCGAACATATTGGCCAGCGGCACGAACGCAGAGATTGCGATCGCGTTGCCGCGGTTCTCCTGGCCCGACACCTGGCCCCGACGCGAGGTCAGGTCGCCGATGATGCCACCGGTGTATTCTTCCGGAGTCACCACTTCGACCTTCATGATCGGTTCCAGCAGTTTCGCACCGGCCTTCTTCATGCCTTCGCGCATACCCATGCGGGCAGCGATTTCGAAGGCCAGAACGCTGGAGTCCACATCGTGGAACTTGCCGTCGATCAGGGCGACCTTGAAGTCGATAACCGGGAAACCGGCCAGCGGGCCCGAATCCATCACCGACTTGATGCCTTTTTCGACGCCGGGGATGTATTCCTTCGGAACTGCACCACCAACGATCTTGGACTCGAAGGAATAGCCTTCGCCCGGCTCGGTCGGCGAAATGACCAGCTTGACCTCGGCGAACTGGCCCGAACCACCCGACTGTTTCTTGTGGGTGTAGGTGTGTTCCACCTGTTTGGACACGGTCTCGCGATAGGCCACCTGGGGCGCACCGATGTTGGCCTCGACCTTGAATTCGCGCTTCAGACGGTCGACCAGGATGTCGAGGTGAAGTTCACCCATGCCCTTCATGATGGTTTGACCCGATTCCAGATCGGTTTCGACGCGGAAGGACGGGTCTTCGGCGGCCAGACGGGCCAGACCCTGAGACATTTTCTCTTGGTCGTTCTTGGTCTTGGGCTCGACCGCGATCTCGATCACCGGATCCGGGAAGGTCATGGTTTCGAGAACCACGGGCTTGGACGGATCACACAGGGTGTCGCCGGTGGTGGTCTCTTTCAGACCCGCCAGCGCGATGATGTCGCCTGCAAAGGCTTCTTCGATCTCCTCGCGGTTGATCGCGTGCATCATCATCATCCGGCCAACGCGCTCGCGCTTGCCTTTGGTCGAGTTGATCATCTGGTCGCCCTTCTTGAGGACGCCCGAGTAGATGCGGGTAAAGGTCAGCGAGCCGACAAACGGGTCGTTCATGATTTTGAACGCCAGTGCCGCGAAGGGCTGCGCGTCATCGGCCGAACGGGCGATGTTGCGCTCTTCGTTTTCGTCGCCCGGTGCAAAGCCCATATAGGCCGGCACGTCGAGCGGCGACGGCAGGAAGTCGATGACCGCGTTCAGCAGCGGCTGCACGCCCTTGTTCTTGAACGCCGAACCGGCAGCAACCGGAACGAAGCTGAGCGACAGGGTGCCCTTGCGGATCAGCTTGCGCAGGGTTGCTTCGTCGGGCTCGTTGCCTTCGAGATAGGCTTCCATCGCCTCGTCGTCCTGTTCGACGGCAAGCTCGATCAAGTTGTTGCGCCATTCTTCGGCAACATCCTGAAGGTCTTCGCGGATCGGCTGACGAACCCAGCTTGCGCCGAGGTCTTCACCCTTCCAGACCCACTCTTCCATCTTGATCAGGTCGACGATGCCTTCCAGCTTGTCCTCGGCGCCGATCGGCAGGGCGATCGGTGCGGGGATCGCGCCGGTGCGGTCCTTGATCATCTTCACACAGTTGAAGAAGTCAGCGCCGATCTTGTCCATCTTGTTGACGAACACGATGCGCGGAACCTTGTAGCGGTCAGCCTGACGCCACACGGTTTCGGTCTGCGGCTCGACGCCGGCGTTGGCGTCCAGCAGACAGACGGCACCGTCGAGAACCGCCAGCGAACGCTCGACTTCGATGGTGAAGTCAACGTGGCCGGGAGTGTCGATGATGTTGAAGCGGTACTTGGTGTCCGAGGTACCTTCGGCGGTCGGATCTTCCTGGCGCTGCCAGAACGTGGTCGTGGCGGCCGAGGTGATGGTGATCCCGCGTTCCTGTTCCTGCTCCATCCAGTCCATGGTGGCGGCGCCATCATGGACTTCGCCGATCTTGTGCGACTTGCCGGTGTAGTAAAGGATACGCTCGGTCGTGGTGGTCTTGCCCGCGTCGATGTGGGCCATGATACCGAAGTTGCGGTATCGCGTAAGGGGATATTCGCGTGCCATGTCTGCTCGCTCCTATTACCAGCGATAATGGGCGAAGGCCTTGTTGGCTTCGGCCATCTTGTGGGTGTCTTCGCGCTTCTTCACGGCAGTCCCGCGCGACTGGACAGCGTCCAGCAGCTCGCCGGCGAGGCGTTCTTCCATGGTGTTTTCGTTGCGCTTGCGGGCGGCGGTGATCAGCCAGCGGATCGCCAAGGCCTCACGACGCTCGGGGCGCACTTCGCACGGCACCTGATAGGTGGCACCGCCGACACGACGCGAACGAACCTCGACCGAGGGCTTCACGTTGTCGAGCGCTTCGTGGAACACTTCCACCGGGGCGCGCTTGATCTTGGTCTCGACGCGCGTCAGCGCGTTGTAGACGATGGTTTCTGCGACCGACTTCTTGCCGTCGATCATCAGGTTGTTCATGAACTTGGTCAGAACGCGGTCGCCATATTTGGCGTCGGGCAGAACTTCGCGTTTCTCTGCAGCGTGACGGCGCGACATGCTCGTCTCTCCTTCTTACTTCGGACGCTTCGCGCCGTACTTCGAACGGCGTTGCTTACGGTTTTTGACGCCCTGGGTATCCAGAACACCGCGCAGGATGTGGTAACGCACACCGGGAAGGTCTTTTACACGGCCGCCACGGATCAGAACAACCGAGTGCTCTTGCAGGTTGTGGCTTTCACCGGGGATGTAGGAGATCACTTCGAAACCGTTGGTCAGGCGAACCTTGGCAACTTTCCGCATAGCGGAGTTCGGCTTCTTCGGAGTGGTGGTGTACACGCGGGTGCAGACGCCGCGTTTTTGCGGGCACTGCTCCAGGTGCTGGGACTTCGAGCGTTTTACTTTCGGCTGCCGCGGTTTGCGGATCAGCTGTTGAATCGTTGGCATTCCGGTTTCTTCCCCGTTTTGCAACACACATGTCATGCACGCGCGCTGCGTGCGGCTTCATTCTTTGCGCGCTTGCGCTAACGCAAACACAAAACCCGCGAGCGTTCCCATTCCGAGGTGAACGTCGCGGTTGGTTCTCAGAGGATCGGGACGACGAAATTGTCCGGACCTTGACCACGTCTATTTGAAATCGGATATGGGGTGTCCCCGGTTTCCGAGATGTTGCGCGTAATAGGGGGAGTCGGCAGCAGTGTCAACAGCTCCGGCCCATGTTGCCAAGCGGGCAGAGGGCTGCCAATGTCAGAGCAACGCGTATTTACAGGTTTATTCATGGACAGCAAGGACATGCAAGCCATCGGCTTGTGCCGGTTCTCGTACCCGGCTTTAGGTGGGTTTCAGGTCGAGCATGCAACCATAGACGAGCGCATTGCCTATCTTTATGCCGAGCACCGGATGGAAGAGCGGTTCCAGTTGATGGAAACCGTCGCCCTGCCCTGTCTGCGCGAGCAAACCGACCAGAACTTCGAACTGATCATCGTGATTGGCGACAGCCTGCCCAAGCTGCACCACGACAGGTTGCATGACCTGACCGCCGACATGCCGCAGGTTCGCATCGTTTCGGAACCGCCCCGCCCCCAGCGCGAGGTGATGAAGGAGCTTCTGAACGCGGCCCGCAAGGATCCCTCCGAACCCTGCCTGCAATTTCGCCACGACGACGACGATGCGATCTCGGTCGATTTCATCGAACGGTTGCGCCAGACTGTGCGTGACTGTCCCGGACTGATCCGCGACAACCGCACGGTGGCGGTGGATTTCAACCGCGGCTACGTGGCCGAGCTGGGCGCCCAAGGTATTTTGGCCACCGAGACCGTCCGCTCGCTCTATGTCGCGTCGCTGGGCATGTATGTGGCGGGCAGATGCCATCTGACGATAATGAACTTTGCTCATGAAAGGATTGGCCGGTTCATGCCGGTGGTCAGCCTGAGCGATGCGCCGATGTGGGTCCGAACCCACAACGGCTATAACGACTCGCGCCAGAAAAAGGTGAAACCGGTCCCGGTGGAGCCATTGACCGAAGCGCAGAAAGCC
Source organism: Ruegeria sp. PrR005 (assembly GCF_010500245.1). Lineage (GTDB taxonomy): Bacteria > Pseudomonadota > Alphaproteobacteria > Rhodobacterales > Rhodobacteraceae > Ruegeria_B > Ruegeria_B marisflavi. Next base: position 317,039 of record NZ_JAAGOX010000032.1, on the reverse strand, counting down.
GAGTTTGCCGCCCGCTTCGCGGTGCGGGAAGAGCGCGTCAAACAGGTGTTTTCGGAGAGATGACAATGCAGGTTCTGGGTCTTTGCCGATTTAGCTATCTTGGTCACGGTGGTTTCAAGATCATGCATGAAACCTTGGATGAACGCCGCGCCTATCTCTATGCCCCGGAACGCATGGACGACAGGTTCCGCCAGTTCGAGGCGATCACCCTGCCGACCATCGCCGGGCAGACCGACCCCGACTTCGATTTTGTCATCGCCATCGGCGAGTGTTTCCCGGATCGCTATCTGGTCCGTTTGCAGGATCTGACCCGCGACGTTCCCCAGATCCGCATTCGCGCCTTTCCCCCGCTGCGCCACCGCACGGCCATGGCGCGCGCGCTGGACGAGGCCCGGCAGGATATCGAAACACCTTGCCTGCAGTTCCGGCTCGACGATGACGACGGCATGGCGCGTGATTTTATCGAACGCTACCGGCAGGTGGCCGAGGATACCCGCGCGTTCTGGCAAAGACACCCGGCGGTGGCGGTAGATTTCAACACCGGCTACGTGTTCCGCTGCGGCACGCGCGGGATCGAGGTTTCCCCGTTTCAATTCGCCTACAGCGCCATTGCACTGGGCGTGATCGTCGCCCCGGGCCATACCGAAGGGATCATGCATCACGGGCACCACAAGCTGTGGACCTCGATGCCGACCATCACTGTGCCGGGCGAGGACATGATGTTGCGCGGACATAACGACTTCAACGACTCGCGCGCCAAACCGGGGGCAAAACAATTCGAGTATGCGCCGCTAGATCCGGAGTCCGAGGCCTATTTCAAGGCCCGGTTCAACGTCGACAATGCGCGGGTGAAGGAGATCTTCTCAGCCTCGCCTGCGGCGTGAGCGTTCGCGGAACAGGGTGAACAGACCGGTAGCGACAACCAGTCCCGCGCCCAACATGGTGACGGGATCGGGCCAATTGCCAAAGATGAGCCAACCCAGCCCCAAGGCCCAGACCAGGCTGGTGTAGCGGAACGGCGCGATGAACCCCACCTCGCCCACGCGCATCACCATGACGCTGCACAGGTATCCGATCAGGACAAAGACCGACGCGCCAAATACCAGAAGACCTGATTGCAGGTCGAGCGGCACCCAGGAAACGGTCAGGGATCCCACAAGACCAAGACCGGTAACCGTGAGAGCCGTCGCCAGTGTGACAACCATGGACGGAACATGAGATGACATCCGACGCGTGATCAGGTCGCGCGCGGTCACGCAGGTGACGGCCAGCAGCGCAAAGATGGCGTGTGTCGTGAACCCGTCCGGTCCCGGCCGAACGATCAGCAGCATCCCGCAAAACCCGATACCGATGGCCAGCATGCGCCGCCAGCCCACGGGCTCGCCAAAGATCAGGGCCGCCCCCAGGGTGACGGTGAGCGGCAAAGCCTGCAAGACTGCAGTGACATTCGCCAGCGGCATGTTCATCAGCGCGGTCAAAAAGAAGAAGGTGGCCCCGATTTCGGACACGCACCGCATCGCCACAAGCACTCGGTCGCGGTGGTCGAACCTCAGGTGCAGCGCCCCCAGATGCCGAGCCAGAAGGAAAACCCAGACAGAGGTCAAGGCCCCGCGCAGGGTGATGATCTGGAACAATGGAAGGCTGCCGCCCAGCAGTTTGACAATTGCGTCGTTGACGGTAAAGGCGGCCATGCTGCCCATCATCAACAACGCCCCGCGAGTATTGGGTGACATGTTCCGACCTCTTCGCAGGGAACCATCGTCGGCGCCGCCCGAGCGTTCGTTCACAAGCTAACAGACCCGTTCTGGCCTGCCATGGGGAAAATGGCAAGATAGCGCGACAGAGTTCACCTCAGGTCGCGCCGCCGCTGCATCCACATATGCAAGAGAATGCCGACGACATAGAACAGGATCACCACCGCCAGCATTCCGCCCGTTCCCCCGCGTTGCAGAACAAGCATCAGAACCGGAGTGCCCAGAGTGTTTCCCAGGTTGCCCATCTGGGCCATCGCCCCATTTGCCAGCGCCCTGTCGCGGGCCGTTGCGTTCAACTGCGGGATCGAGGCGAAACTCGCCCCCTGCACCAGCCCCAGCGCGGCGAACAGCGCGATGCAGGTCGCGGCGGGCGGAAAACCCAGCCAGTGGCCGCAAAGCACCAGAGCAGACAGCGCAAACCCGGCCATCACGATACGCACCGCGGGCCAGTATCGCAGCAATGGCGTCACGATCAGAAGGGACACACCAATGCTGGCCACCGGCATAAGCCCGACCACCGCCGCACGCTGTCCATGCGGAAGCAAACCCGGCAGGATCGCCACCAGCGACACAAATGTCAGTGTGTAGAACAGCCAGCCCATGGCCGGAGCGGCGATGAAGGCCGACCTGTAGGCTGCCCGATGCTGTTGGAGTATCTCGACAAGACCCAGGTGATCGCCGGGAACGGCCGGTGAATTGTCCTCATCCAGGAACCACCAGACCAGTGCGGCAAGGGCCGCCATGACGCCACCATGAATCAGAAACAGCAGCTGGACACCAAAGACCTGTGCCAGCGGCAGACCAAGCCAGGCCACGATTGAGAACGCCACGGCAAAGAATGTGCTCCAGAGCGTCATCGCCGGCCCACGCAAGCGGTCGCTGGCAACCTGGGCAATCAGGGTCGGCGCAGCAACAACGATCAACAGGTGCGACAGACCCTCGACAACTCGGCTGGCCAGCATCACGGGAAACTCGGGCAACGTCGATTGCCAGATCGAACACCCAGCACCCACCATCAACCCGATCACCAGCAGCCGCCGGAACCCGTACCGGGCGACAAAAATACCCGCGGTCATCCCCAGCACGATCCCAGCAAAGCTGATCATCGAAAGCAACAGACCAAGCCCCGCGCCGCTGTCTGGATAACGCGCCGCGATCAGGTCAAAGGGAACGGCAATCTTGGCAAACTGTCCTGCCGCGCCCAGACCAGCGCACCAAAGAAGCAGGATCAAACCGATGGAACTGAATGGACTGCGAACCATGTCCTAGCGTTACCCGCTTCCCTCTGACAGAGCCACAGGATTCGGGCGGTTTCAGGTGTCGAGCGCGTCGCCCAGCCAACCGACTGTATCGATAGCGGCACGCAAAGCCGCCGCCTCGCTGGAATAGCTGCGCGTCCCGTGGTGGCCGATGCTGTACCAGCCGTGCCCATCCTCGGGGTCGCGGCGGAATTCGTCGAACCCAAAGGATCCGTCCGGTCGAACAAAAACGTCGACGCAGATGGTTTCGCCATCCAGGTTGACGGATCGGAGAACCTTGTTCGCGTGGGCCATAGGGCGAGGTTGTCAGATTTCGCTGGCCGCCTCAATGGCTGTGCTGCCGAGGCAGAGCATGCTAGGCTGCGCCGGTGCGATGCCATTATGTAATCGCTCAATCAGGCCCAAGCGCTGAACAGCGCATCACCAGGCCGCTCTCCCCCCGGACAATCGCAACAAAGGAGCCGTCATGCCCGACAAGCATTATGTATTGACCATGGCCAGATACAACATGTGGCAAAACCAAAGCCTGCTGGCGGCGGCCGGCGACCTGGACGAAACCGCGCTTGAACAGGACAGGGGGGCGTTTTTCGGGTCGATCCGCAGAACCCTGTCACATCTCTATTGGGCCGATCAGTTGTGGCTGAGCCGGTTCGCCCAGACTCCACCGCCGACGGTCGGTGGCAAGGACTCGGTCAATTCCGTCAAGGATTGGAGTCAGTTCCCGGACGAGCGCGCTGCCTTGGATCAGAGCATCCTCGATTGGGCGCACAAGGTCACACCCGATTGGTTTGAAGGCAGTCTTAAATGGACTTCTGTCATTCTGAATGGCGAGCAGGTCACGCTACGCAGGACACTGGTACTCGGTTTCTTCAACCACCAGACCCATCACCGGGGTCAGATCCACGCAATGCTGACGGCGGCCGGTGCCATGCCCGAGGATACCGATATCATTCTCTTGCCTGAACGCTTCGCCGCAATGTGATCCAGGCAAAAGAAGAACCCCCGCGCAAGCGCGGGGGTCTCTGTTTTCCGTTTCCGGTTCGCCTTGGTTAGTTGCGGCTTTCCGGAGTATCGACCAGCGAGTCGAAATCGTCGTCGATGATGTCAGCATCCATGATCGGAGCGGCCAGGGCCGCGGCGGCCTCAGCCTCTTCACGGCGGGCCGTGATCACCACGTTGTCACGCTGCGTCGCGATATGGCGGACCCGCTGGGTCGCGCCACCGGTACCCGCCGGGATCAGGCGGCCGACGATGACGTTTTCCTTGAGGCCAACGAGCTTGTCCATCTTGCCCTGAACCGAAGCCTCGGTCAGGACGCGGGTGGTCTCCTGGAAGGAGGCCGCCGAGATGAACGAGCGGGTCTGCAACGAGGCTTTGGTGATACCCAACAGGATCGGCTCGCCCGAAGCGGCACGACCGCCGCGAGCGATGGTCTTCTCGTTGGCCGCGTCGAACTCCTGCTTGTCGACATGTTCGCCTTTCAGCAGGGTAGTGTCGCCGCTGTCGGTGATCTCCCACTTTTGCAGCATCTGACGCACGATGACCTCGATGTGCTTGTCGTTGATCTTCACGCCTTGCAGACGATAGACCTCCTGCACCTCTTTCACCATGTAGTTGGCCAGAGCCTCGACACCCAGGATCGACAGGATGTCGTGTGGGGCCGGGTTGCCGTCCATGATGTAGTCACCCTTCTGCACGAAGTCGCCTTCCTGCACCGGGATGTGCTTGCCCTTGGGCACCATGTATTCGACGGGCTCCAGACGGTCGTCCGACGGTTCGATGGTGATGCGACGCTTGTTCTTGTAGTCGCGTCCGAACCGCACATAGCCATCGGCTTCGGCAATGATCGCGTGATCCTTGGGACGACGGGCTTCGAACAGTTCCGCCACGCGAGGCAGACCCCCGGTGATGTCCTTGGTCTTGGCACCTTCGCGCGGGATACGGGCGATGACGTCTCCGGCCTCGACAGTCTGGCTGTCTTCGACCGACAGGATCGCGTCCACCGACATCGGGTAGTGTACGGGGTTGCCGGCATCGTTGCGCACCGGCTCTCCGTCCTCACCGACCAAGATGATCTCGGGCTTCAGCTCGCTGCCACGCGGGGCCGCGCGCCAGTCGATCACGATCTTCTGGGTCATGCCGGTCGCTTCGTCGGTCTCGTCGCGCACCGCAAGGCCCGAAACGAGGTCGACATATTTCGCGGTACCAGCTTTCTCGGCGATGATCGGCAGGGTGTAGGGGTCCCACTCGAACAGCTTGTCGCCGCGCTTGACCGTCGCACCGTCCTTGACGAACAGCTTGGAACCATAGCCCAGCTTGAAGCTGGCACGTTCCTCGCCCTGCGCGTCCTTGATCAACATCTTCATGTTCCGGCCCATGACCAGGCTCTCGCCTGCGGCATTCAGCAGAAGCTGCGGGTTCTCGAACGTGATGGTGCCGTCCTGGTTGGCTTCCTGGAAGGACTGCTGGCCACCCTGGGCAACACCGCCGATGTGGAAGGTCCGCATCGTCAGCTGGGTCCCCGGTTCGCCGATCGACTGCGCGGCGATGATGCCGACAGCCTCGCCGATGTTCACCCGGGTACCACGGGCCAGGTCGCGGCCGTAGCATTGGGCACAAACACCCTCTTCGCTTTCACAGGTCAGCGGCGACCGCACGCGGGAGGTCTGCACACCGGCTTCGTGGATGGCATCCGCCATCCGTTCGTCGATGAGCTGGCCCGCAGCCACGATCACCTCATCCGTGCCCGGACGCAGGATATCGTCGGCCGCGACACGGCCCAGGATACGCTCGGCCAGCGAGGCGACGATTTCACCGTCGTTGACGGCCGCTTCGGCAGTGATGCCGCGGTCGGTGCCGCAATCGGGCTCGCGCACGATGCAGTCCTGCGCCACGTCCACCAGACGACGGGTCAGGTAACCCGAGTTCGCCGTCTTCAGAGCGGTGTCCGACAGACCTTTCCGTGCGCCGTGGGTCGAGTTGAAGTATTCAAGAACGGTCAGACCTTCCTTGAAGTTCGAGATGATCGGCGTCTCGATGATGTCGCCGTTCGGCTTGGCCATCAGGCCGCGCATGCCGCCCAGCTGCTTCATCTGGGTCACCGAGCCCCGCGCGCCCGAGTGGGCCATCATGTAGACCGAGTTCGGTTCCTTGTCGGCGCCATTCTCGTCCTTCTTGACCGACGAGATGGTGTTCATCATCGCCTCGGTGACGCGGTCGTTACACTTCGACCAGGCATCGACGACCTTGTTGTACTTTTCGCCCTGAGTGATCAGGCCGTCCATGTACTGCTGTTCAAAGTCCTTCACCTGCTCGCGGGTGTCTTCGACGATGCCCCATTTGTCATCGGGTATCACCATGTCGTCCTTGCCGAACGAAATACCCGCCTTGAACGCCTCGCGGAAGCCCATCGTCATGATCTGGTCGCAGAAGATCACCGACTCCTTCTGACCGCAGTAGCGGTAGACGGTGTCGATCACCTGCTGCACTTCTTTCTTGCGCAGCAGACGGTTGACCAGTTCGAACGGAGCCTTGTTGTTCATCGGCAAGAGCGCGCCCAGGCGCACGCGACCCGGCGTGGTCGCGACCCGCTTGTAGACCTCGTTACCCTCGTCGTCGATCTGCTTGATCCGAGCGGTGATCTTGGTGTGCAGATGCACCTCTTTTGCGTCCAGTGCGTGTTGCACCTCGTCAATCGAGCCAAAAACCTTGCCTTCGCCAACCATGCCTTCGCGTTCCAGGGTCAGATAGTAGAGACCCAGGATCATGTCCTGCGACGGCACGATGATCGGCGCGCCGTTGGCGGGCGACAGAACGTTGTTGGTCGACATCATCAGGACTCGGGCTTCCAGCTGGGCCTCCAGGCTCAGCGGAACGTGCACGGCCATCTGGTCGCCATCAAAGTCGGCGTTGAAGGCCGAGCAGACCAGCGGATGCAGCTGGATCGCCTTACCTTCGATCAGGATCGGCTCGAACGCCTGGATGCCCAGACGGTGCAGCGTCGGCGCACGGTTGAGCAGAACCGGATGCTCGCGGATCACCTCGTCCAGAATATCCCAAACCTCGGGACGTTCTTTTTCGACCAGTTTCTTGGCCTGTTTGACGGTGCTGCTGAGGCCCTTGGCCTCGAGTCGCGAATAGATGAACGGCTTGAACAGTTCCAGCGCCATCTTCTTGGGCAGGCCGCACTGGTGCAGCTTGAGTTCCGGGCCGGTCACGATAACCGAACGGCCCGAGAAGTCGACCCGCTTACCCAGAAGGTTCTGACGGAACCGGCCCTGCTTGCCCTTGAGCATGTCAGACAGCGATTTCAGCGGACGCTTGTTGGCGCCGGTGATCACGCGGCCGCGACGGCCGTTGTCGAACAGGGCATCGACCGACTCTTGCAGCATCCGCTTTTCGTTGCGGACGATGATGTCGGGCGCGCGCAGCTCGATCAGGCGCTTCAGACGGTTGTTCCGGTTGATCACCCGGCGGTACAGGTCGTTCAGGTCAGAGGTCGCAAAGCGGCCACCGTCCAGCGGCACCAGCGGGCGCAGTTCCGGCGGAATGACCGGGATCACGGTCATCACCATCCATTCGGGCCGGTTGCCCGACTCGAGGAAGCTTTCCACAACCTTCAGGCGCTTGATGATCTTCTTGGGCTTCAGCTCGCCGGTGGCTTCGGCCAGGTCGGCGCGCAGCTGTTCGGCCTCGGCTTCAAGGTCGATCTGGCTCAGCATCTCGCGGATCGCCTCGGCGCCGATATTGGCGGTGAAGGCGTCCATGCCGAACTGGTCCTGGGCATCCATGTACTCTTCTTCGGTCATCAGCTGACCATAGGAGAGATCGGTCAGACCCGGCTCGGTGACCACGTAGTTTTCAAAGTAGAGGATGCGTTCCAGATCCCGCAGGGTCATGTCCAGCATCAGGCCGATCCGGCTGGGCAGCGACTTCAGGAACCAGATATGCGCAACGGGCGCGGCCAGTTCGATATGGCCCATGCGCTCGCGCCGGACCTTTTGCAGGGTGACTTCCACACCGCATTTTTCGCAGACAACGCCGCGATACTTCATGCGCTTGTATTTGCCGCAAAGGCATTCATAATCCTTGATCGGGCCAAAGATGCGGGCGCAGAACAGACCGTCACGCTCGGGCTTGAACGTGCGATAGTTGATGGTCTCGGGCTTCTTGATCTCGCCATAGGACCACGAGAGGATCCGCTCGGGGCTGGCCAGCGAAACCTTGATCTCGTCAAAGACCTTCGGCGGCGTCAGCGGGTTGAACGGGTTGTTCGTCAGTTCCTGGTTCATTTGTTTTCCTCAAATTCGTGCGGAAGGGATGATGGGGTAAGGGCGCGCGGCCCTTACTCGTCCACCTCCGCATCCAGGAGTTCCATGTTCAGGCCGAGGCCACGGACTTCTTTCACCAGAACGTTAAAGCTCTCGGGAATGCCCGCTTCGAAATTGTCCTCGCCCTTGACGATCGATTCATAGACCTTGGTACGGCCCGCCACGTCGTCCGACTTCACCGTCAGCATCTCTTGCAGAGTATAGGCAGCGCCATAGGCTTCCAGAGCCCAGACTTCCATCTCCCCGAAGCGCTGACCACCGAACTGCGCCTTGCCGCCCAGCGGCTGCTGGGTAACCAGGCTGTACGGTCCGGTCGAACGCGCGTGGATCTTGTCGTCGACCAGGTGGTGCAGCTTGAGCAGGTACTTGATGCCCACGGTGACCGGACGCGCGAACTGCTCGCCGGTGCGGCCGTCGAACAGGATGCTCTGGCCGCTGGTGTCGAATCCGGCGCGTGTCAGAGCGTCGTTGACATCAGCCTCTTTCGCCCCGTCAAAGACCGGCGTTGCGATCGGCACACCGCGTGTGACGTTGCCCGCGGCTTCGACCAGCGCGTCGGCGTCCAGACCCGAGATTCCCTCTTCGTACACGTCCTCGCCATAGGCGTGGCGCATCGCTTCGCGCACCGGGGTCAGGTCACCCGACCGGCGATACTCTTGCAGCGCATCGTCGATCCGCAGACCCAGGCCGCGTGCGGCCCAGCCCATATGGGTTTCCAGAATCTGACCAACGTTCATCCGCGACGGCACACCCAACGGGTTGAGGCAGAAGTCGACCGGAGTACCATCCGCGAGGAACGGCATGTCCTCCATCGGCACCACTTTCGAAATCACACCCTTGTTGCCGTGACGGCCGGCCATCTTGTCGCCCGGTTGCAGCTTGCGCTTCACCGCGATGAAGACCTTGACCATCTTCATCACACCCGGCGGCAGGTCGTCGCCACGGCGGACCTTTTCGACCTTGTCCTCGAACCGGGCATCCAGGGCACGCTTTTGCAGCTCGTACTGCTCGTTCAGGGCTTCGACGATCTTGGCGTCTTCCTCGTTCTCCAGGGCCAGCTGCCACCACTGACCACGGGTCAGGGTTTCCAGCAGGTCCTCGGTGATCTCGGAACCCGGCTTGATGCCCTTGGGACCCTTAACCGCGACCTTGCCCATGATCAGCGACTTCAGACGCGCATAGATGTTGCGGTCGAGGATCGCCAACTCGTCGTCCCGGTCACGGGCCAGACGTTCAACTTCCTCGCGCTCGATCTGCAGCGCACGCTCATCCTTGTCGACGCCGTGGCGGTTGAACACACGGACCTCGACCACGGTGCCGTAATCGCCCGGCTTTACCCGCAGCGAGGTGTCACGCACGTCGGAGGCCTTCTCGCCAAAGATGGCGCGCAGCAGTTTTTCTTCCGGCGTCATCGGGCTTTCGCCCTTGGGGGTGATCTTACCCACCAGAATGTCGCCCGGCTGCACTTCGGCACCGATATAGACGATACCGGCCTCGTCGAGGTTGCGCAGGGCTTCCTCGCCGACGTTCGGGATGTCGCGGGTGATCTCTTCCGGCCCCAGCTTGGTGTCACGGGCGGCGACCTCGAATTCCTCGATATGGATCGAGGTAAAGACGTCGTCACGCGCGATGCGCTCGGAGATCAGGATCGAGTCCTCGTAATTGTAACCGTTCCACGGCATGAAGGCCACGACGACGTTCTTGCCGAGCGCCAGTTCGCCCATGTCGGTCGATGGGCCGTCTGCGATCACCTCGCCCTTGGACACCATATCACCCACCTTGACCAGCGGACGCTGGTTGATGCAGGTGTTCTGGTTCGAACGCTGGAACTTGCGCATACGGTAGATATCGACGCCCGCATCGCCCAGTTCCAGATCCTCGGTGGCCCGGATCACGATCCGCTGCGCATCGACCTGGTCGATGATGCCCGCGCGCTTGGCCTGGATCGCCGCGCCCGAGTCGATGGCGACCTTGGCCTCAATCCCGGTACCGACCAGCGGCGCCTCGGCCCGCAGGAGCGGAACAGCCTGACGCTGCATGTTCGAGCCCATAAGAGCGCGGTTGGCGTCGTCGTTTTCAAGGAACGGGATCAGCGAGGCAGCAACCGAAACCAGCTGTTTCGGCGACACGTCGATCAGGTCCACGTTTTCGACCGGGGCCAGGGTATAGTCACCGGCCTGACGAGTGTTGACCAGTTCGTTCACGAACCTGCCGTTCTCGTCCAGCGTCGCGTTGGCCTGCGCCACAGTGTGACGCATTTCCTCGGTCGCGGACATATAGTGCACCTCGTCGGTGACCTGCCCGTCATTGACGACGCGATACGGGGTTTCGATGAAGCCGTATTTGTTCACGCGGGCAAAGGTGGCCAGCGAGTTGATCAGACCGATGTTCGGACCTTCGGGCGTTTCAATCGGGCACATCCGGCCATAGTGGGTCGGGTGTACGTCGCGCACCTCAAAGCCCGCACGCTCTCGGGTCAGACCGCCCGGTCCAAGCGCCGAGAGACGACGCTTGTGCGTGACTTCGGACAGCGGGTTGGTCTGGTCCATGAACTGGCTGAGCTGCGATGAGCCGAAGAATTCACGCACAGCGGCCGCGGCCGGTTTTGCGTTGATCAGGTCCTGCGGCATCACCGTATCGATCTCGACCGAGGACATACGCTCCTTGATCGCGCGCTCCATGCGCAAGAGGCCGACGCGGTACTGGTTTTCCATCAGTTCGCCGACCGAACGCACCCGGCGGTTGCCGAGGTGGTCGATATCGTCGATGTCGCCCTTGCCGTCGCGCAGTTCAACCAGCGCCTTGATGCAGGCGATGATGTCTTCGCGGCGCAGGGTGCGCTGGGTGTCGGCGGCATCCAGATCGAGACGCATATTCATCTTGACCCGGCCAACGGCCGACAGGTCGTAGCGCTCGCTGTCAAAGAACAGGGTATCAAACAACGCCGAGGCAGCCTCGACGGTGGGCGGCTCACCCGGACGCATGACGCGATAGATGTCCATGAGCGCGGTTTCCCGGTTCATGTTCTTGTCCTGCGCCATGGTGTTGCGGATGTAGGGGCCGACGTTGATGTTGTCGATGTCCAGAACCGGGATATCGGTGATACCGGCATCCAGCAGTTCCTTGACGGTACCACCAACGAGGTCGCCGTCCTTGTCGTATTCCAGGGTCAGCTCGTCGCCAGCCTCGACATAGATCGCGCCGGTTTCCTCGTTGATGATATCCTTGGCAACAAACTTGCCAACGATGTGCCCGAACGGAACCAGCAGGCTCTTGACGGTACCTTCCTCGATCAGCTTCTTCACCGCGCGCGGGGTGATTTTCTTGCCGGCCTCGGCAATCACTTCGCCCGTTCCGGCATCGACCAGATCATAGGTCGGGCGGGTGCCGCGGACACGATCGGGGAAGAAGGGCGTGACCCAGCCTTTCTTCTTCTCCAGCTTGAAGGAAATGGTCTTGTAATAAGCATCCATGATGCTTTCCTGGTCCAGGCCCAGGGCATAAAGCAGCGTCGTCACCGGCAGTTTGCGGCGACGGTCGATGCGGGCGAACACGATGTCCTTGGCGTCGAACTCGAAGTCCAGCCACGAGCCGCGATACGGGATGATGCGGCAGGCGAACAGCAGTTTGCCCGAGGAGTGGGTCTTGCCCTTGTCGTGATCAAAGAACACGCCCGGCGAACGGTGCATCTGGGACACGATCACCCGCTCGGTTCCGTTCACGATGAACGTGCCGTTGGGCGTCATGAGCGGCATGTCGCCCATGAACACGTCCTGCTCCTTGATGTCCTTAACGCTCTTGCCGCCGGTGTCCTCGTCAACATCGAACACGATCAGGCGCAGGGTGACCTTCAGCGGCGCGCTATAGGTCATGTCGCGCTGCATGCATTCCTCGACGTCGTACTTCGGCTTTTCCAGCTCGTACTTCACAAATTCCAGAACGCTGGTCTCGTTGAAGTCCTTGATCGGAAAGACCGACTGGAACACGCCCATGATGCCTTCGCCATCGGTGGGCTTGGCGCCGTCGCCAGAGTTCAGGAACAGGTCGTAGGAGGATTTCTGGACCTCGATGAGGTTCGGCATTTCCAGCACTTCGCGGATCTTGCCGTAGTACTTGCGAAGACGTTTCTGGCCAAGGAACGATTGAGCCATGTCAGATGTCACCTTTTTATTTTCTCACCGGTCAAGGACGCCGCCGGGCCCCAGCGTCTTGACCATTCGAGACGACACGTTCGGATCAATTCATGGCCACCGTCCCGAGTGGCGGCCTCCCGATTCGCGAACCGCGTCTTAGAAAACGCCCCTCTGCCTGAGGCCCTTTCTAAGACAGGTTCGGCTGGACCCGGAGTTTTCCGGGCCCAGCCAACACTACGATGCGTCTGCGACGCACCTGTAACAGTGCTTAGGCCAGTTCGACCTCGGCGCCAGCTGCTTCCAGCTTTGCCTTGATCTCTTCTGCTTCTGCCTTTGCAATGCCTTCTTTGATCTTGCCGCCGGCTTCGACCAGGTCCTTGGCTTCTTTCAGGCCCAGACCGGTGATGCCGCGAACTTCTTTGATCACGTTGATTTTCGAAGCGCCGGCGTTCTTCAGAACGACGTCGAATTCGGTCTTTTCTTCTTCGGCAGCTGCGCCGCCGGCGTCGCCAGCTGCTGCAACCATCACGGCGCCGCCAGCTGCGGGCTCGATGCCGTATTCGTCCTTCAGGATGTTTTTCAGTTCCTGTGCTTCCAGCAGGGTCAGACCCACGATGCTTTCTGCGAGTGCTTTCAGATCAGCCATTTTATCAGCTCTTTCCGTTTACAGTGTGTGTGTTCCAACGTCGGGGCACATGCCCCACGCAGATCATTCAGTGCCAACCGCTTACGCAGCTTCCGCCTTCTCGATGATGGTGGAAAGGATGCCAGCGATGTTGCTTGCAGGTGCGCCAATCGCGCCAGCGATGTTCGAAGCAGGTGCGCCAATGCAGGACACGATCTGAGCGATAAGCTCTTCGCGCGACGGCATTTTCGACACGGCTTCGACGCCGGCACGGTCCAGAGCCGCTCCGCCCATTGCACCGCCGAGGATCTCAAATTTCTTGTTATCCTTGGCGAAGCCCTCGGCCACCTTGGCTGCTGCCACGGGGTCCTCGGAATAGGTCAGAACGGTCATACCCGTCAGCAGGTCGGCCATGCTTGCACACGGCTTTCCCTCAAGGGCGATTTTGGCGAGCCTGTTCTTGGCAACACGCACAGACCCACCCGCTTCGCGTGCACGGGCGCGCAGGTCTTGCATCTCGGCAACTGTCAGACCGGCGTAGTGAGCAACCACCACGACGCCAGAGCTTTCGAAGATCTGGCCGAGTTCCTCGACCACTTTCTCTTTCTGGGCTCTATCCACAGTTCTCTCCAAGTTTGGGACGTTGAGGCGTCCCGGCTCATATTTGCCGGGCTCGCACCCGGCGTTCATGTCCGCATTACGGGGCTGAGCCAAATAATCGCCCGAGGGTCGAGCCCTCGATCTCTTTGGTCCTTCCCGTCTCAGGCAGGAAATTAAGGCTACGAATGTGGCCACCCACCGTCTTGGACGAAACGAAATAAAGCGCACGACGAATCGCACGCTTTACTCGCAGACTTACTTAGGACAGAGTGGCGGGGTTTCCAAGGGGTAAAACGACCGATCGGCGCGATCAGGCCGCTCCATGACCTTTCCCGAACCTCCGGGCGGTTATTCCATCCAGGTCAATGGGAAGCTCTAGGCTCACACCTTCGGCGCGCAGCCGGTCCAGCCGTTCAGCATCCACACCGTGCAAGTCGGCATGCAGGGTCCGCAACCTCTCCTCGGCGTCGGGCAAGTCGAGCATGGCGCGAATCCGCTCGGTCAGGGGAACGGTAAACCCACTGGAGACGAGCCGCCAGTCGAGCTTGGCCCGCCAAACGGCATAGTCCAGCCCGATGTGATGAAGCAGCGCCGCGCCCTCGCGAACCGGCACGTATCGTTCAGCGATCTCGCTGCCGTCGGCGCGCTGCGCCCAATGCTGACGCAGGCTGACGCCCGGCAGACCGCAACGGACAAAGGATTTCCCCTGCGGGTGGCCGATCAGCCCTTTTCTGCGAGGACCGAACAGCGCCGCGCTGTCACCATAGACCCGGCGGGCAACGTCCCGCTCCATCGGCAGGCGATAGATGTTTTCTGTCGCTCCTGCCGGACCTACAACGATTTCGGCAGTTTCCACCCGCACCGCTTCTGTTTCAGCGGGCATGGCGGCCAGAAAACTGGACACGGCCCCGTTTATGACATGCAGGAACTCGTCTGCATCGACATTCAACAGCCATCCGTCCGGCATCGACCGATAGACCCAGCTGAGCGCCATGTTCTGCCGCTTGGTGAACCGCGTGTCGGGCGTCAGACCCAGATCGGCCCAGAATTCGGCGGTGCAGGGAATACAGGTTACCGACGGATGACTGGCAAGCACCTCTAGCGCCGGATCTTCGGGATTATCGAACAACAAGGTCAGACCCGACGCGCCGGCGTCAAGATACCAGGCGGCAAACCGCAGCGTGTCGGCCAGCGGCTCGTTCAGGATGGCACCGACACGCCATTGCGAGGTCATGCCTCACCCTTCTTCGTCATTGCTGCCCGCCTCTGTCATCGCTGGACGTTTTTCGGGGCGACCGTACACCGAAGGCCGCAGCCAAGTCAAAACAGCGTTGAGTTGACGGGCCAGGCCAAAACGATGGCCTCCTACCCCGAAAAAGAAAAACCCGGCACCGCCAGTGGCGATACCGGGTTTCAACTCTGGGCCGCGACCAGGGTCGCGTCCCTTGTTTCTTAGTTGCCCGAGGCGCTGGCCACGTCAACCGACACGCCCGGGCCCATGGTCGAGCTGAGAGCGATCTTTTTCAGGTAGGTGCCCTTGGCGCCTGCCGGTTTGGCCTTGGCGACTGCATCCACAAAGGCGCGGACGTTTTCGGCCAGTTTGGCCTCGTCGAACGACACCTTGCCGACGCCGGCATGGATGACACCGGCCTTTTCGACCTTGAACTGGACTTCACCGCCCTTGGCGTTCTGCACGGCCTGGGCGACGTCCATGGTCACGGTGCCGACCTTGGGGTTCGGCATCAGGTTGCGCGGGCCGAGGATTTTACCCAGGCGACCGACAACCGGCATCATGTCCGGGGTCGCGATGCAGCGATCGAATTCGATCTTGCCGGACTGGATGGTTTCCATCAAGTCCTCGGCACCGACGATATCCGCGCCGGCGGCCTGTGCCTCTTCAGCCTTGGGGCCACGGGCAAAGACCGCGACGCGCACAGTCTTGCCGGTGCCGTTCGGCAGGCCGACAACACCACGGACCATCTGGTCGGCGTGACGCGGGTCAACGCCCAGGTTCATCGCGATCTCGACGGTCTCGTCGAACTTTGCCGAGGCCGACGACTTGATCAGGGCAACAGCTTCTTCGACCGACAGGTTTTCCTTGCCGACAAAGGCTTCGCGGGCTGCGCGGGTGCGTTTTCCAAGCTTTGCCATCTTACTTCACCTCGATGCCCATGGACCGGGCCGAGCCCAGGATGATCTGCATTGCGCCTTCGATATCGTTGGCGTTCAGATCCTTCATCTTTGCCTCGGCGATTTCGCGGACCTGGGCAACGGTGACGGTGCCGGCGGTCGCGCGCGAGGGGGTCTTTGAACCCGACTGGATCTTGGCGGCCTTCTTCAGGAAATAGGACGCGGGCGGCGTCTTGATTTCCATGGTGAAGGATTTGTCCTGGTAATAGGAAATCACGGTCGGGCAAGGTGCGCCCACTTCCATGTCTGCGGTCTTGGCGTTGAACGCCTTGCAGAATTCCATGATGTTGATGCCGCGCTGACCCAGCGCCGGACCAACTGGCGGCGACGGGTTCGCCTTGCCTGCAGGCACCTGAAGCTTCAGCGTGCCGATCAGTTTCTTGGCCATTGGCCTTCTCCTTTTTCAACACCTTCGGGGCGCGCCCCTCGGGTTCTCATGTTGTGTGGTCCGGCACCGGATGACGCGTCACCCTGAACCTCCCACAGTGCATTCACCTCAGGCCTGCTTGGCAACCTGTGTGAAATCCAGCTCGACCGGGGTTTCCCGGCCGAAGATCGACACCGACACGCGCAGCTTCTGGCTGTCGTCGTCCACGCCCTCGACCATGCCGTCGAAACCTTCGAACGGGCCGTCATTGACCTTGACCCGCTCGCCGATCTCGAACGAGATCAGGGTGCGCGGTGCCTCTTCGCCTTCCTGCACGCGGTTGAGGATCTGGTTGACCTCGGCATCGCGCATCGGCATCGGGCGGCCCTGTGGGCCCAGGAAACCGGTGACCCGGTTGATCGAGTTGATCAGGTGATAACCCCGATCGGACATTTCCATGTGCACCAGAACGTAACCGGGCATAAAGCGACGCTCGGTGGTGACCTTCTTGCCCCGGCGCACCTCGATGACCTCTTCGGTCGGCACCAGGACTTCGTCGATCTGGTCCTCAAGGCCATTTTCGGCGACCGAGGAACGGATCTGCTCTGCAACCTTCTTTTCGAAGTTCGAAAGAACGCTGACCGAGTACCACCGTTTCGCCATGAACCTGTCGTCCTTGTCTTTTCTTGCCAGGTCACTCGAGGCACCCCGGCATATGTGTCGATTTGTGCGGCGGCAAAGCCGCGCTCTCCGGAACAAAAAGCGGCGCGCAGCTCGAATCGCCGCACGCCTATCCCAAAGGTTCCGCGTGAACTAGCCCCTGAACCGCCGATGTGCAAGGCCGGATTGTTCGCCCGGCCCGTGGCTGGTCAGTTGAACATCCCCAAAAGCAACTGCAAACCGCCCCGGATCGACAGATCGACCAAGGCAAAGAAAACGGCTGTCAGGGCTGCCATGATAAAGACCATGACCGTGGTCAGCAGAACCTCGCGGCGGGTCGGCCAGACGACTTTGGATACTTCTGCACGGACCTGCTGGATGAACTGGATCGGGTTGCTGGTGGCCATCTGCCTGACTTCTCTCTGCTTGCGGATTAAGGGCACATAGCCGGACCGGGTGCCGAATTCAAGGCCGGTTCAATTTCCCGGACGCCGGTTCAGGTCGGGACGGTCAGATAGTCGGCATCAGCGACCTTTTCCAGCCAGTTGGCCACCTGCCCGTCCTGCGCCTCCTGAATGGCCAGGTGAACCATGCCTGTGTAGGGCGCCGCACCGTGCCAGTGTTCCTCGCCCGGCGGGATCCAGACCGTGTCGCCCGCGCGGATCAGACGTGGCGCGGCAGTCCGGGTGCCGACCAATCCCACGCCGGACAGCACATGCAGCGTCTGGCCCAGTGGATGGGTATGCCAAGCGGTTCTCGCCCCCGGCTCGAACCCCACGCGCAAGGCGCGCACGCGCGCCGGTTCCGGTGCTTCGATCACCGGATCCTGCCAGACCGTACCGGTAAACCATTCCTCGTTCGCGCGCCGGGTCGGCCGGCTTCCGCTTGCGAATATCTCCATTCGGACTCTCCCCTGTTCCCGTCAGTCTGGCGCAAACGGGCAAAGCGTCAAGGCTTTGGCCGGTCGTCCCAGTCATTTGACAGGATGCGGCGGGCGTCGCCTTCGGGGTCATCGTACTGGTTGGACCGCACGGTATAGACAAAGGCCAGCAGCCCGATCGCGCCCAGGATCAGGGAGATTGGAATCAGATAGGAAAGGACTTCCATAAGCTCACCTCAGCCGCAGCGCGTTCAGTGATACGGTAATGGACGACGTCGACATGGCCAAGGCCGCAATCAGCGGTGAACACAGGCCGGCAACCGCCAGGGGTACCGCGATGACGTTGTAGACGGTCGCGATCTGGAAATTCTCGCGGATCCGGCGGGTCGCCTTCTTGGCCGTGTCGCAGGCCCTGGCAATCGGGCTTAGGTCGGTGCCCAGCAGCACGATGTCCGATGCCACCCGCGCCGCATCCAGCGCCGATGCGGGAGAGATCGAGACATGGGCGGCGACCAGGGCGGCGGTATCGTTCAGCCCGTCGCCCACCATCAGAATTCGCTTGCCTTGCCCGGCCAGTGCCTGCACCCGCGCCACCTTGTCCTGTGGCAGCGCCTCGGCCATCCAGTTGGCGATCCCCAGGCGGTTTGCCAGCGCCTCGACCGCGCCGGTGGTATCGCCGGACATCAGCATGACCTGCTTGCCCGATGCCTTCAGCGCCGCAACCGTTTCTTCGGCCCCGGGACGCAGCGCGTCCGTGAACAGAAAGCCAACAGGTGCCCGGTCGCCCACGGCCAGCCAGGCCGATGTCTGTCCACCATGCGCCGCACCGACCCAAGCCGCGCGGCCAAGCCGCACACGCATGCCCTGCCAGACACCTTCGGTGCCATAGCCCGGAATCTCGCGCACATCCTCGACCGCCGCTGGTTCGGCGCCAGCCGAACGCGCCGCGCGGGTCAAGGATACCGAAAGCGGGTGCGAGGATGCCTGCGCCAATGCCAGCGCCACCGACAGATCATCGCGCAGGATTTCACCCAGATTGGTCAGTTCCGGCGTGCCGGCGGTCAACGTGCCGGTCTTGTCGAACACAACGGTATCGACCTCGGCCAGGCGTTCCAGCGCAGTCGCGTGCTTGATCAGCATGCCCTTCTTGAAAAGCCTCCCCGAGGCGGCCGTGGTCACCGCCGGCACCGCAAGGCCCAGTGCACAAGGACACGTGATGATCAGAACGGCCGCGGCGATGTTCAGCGCGGTGCGCACATCGCCCGAATAAACCAACCAGCCCAGGAAACTGAGGACCGACAGGATGTGAACGCCTGGCGCATAAAGCTTTGCTGCACTGTCGGCCAGCGAGGTATAGCGCGACCGACCGCTTTCGGCGATGGCGACAAGGTCAGCCATGCGGTGCAGCGAGGTTTCCTGCCCCACGGCGCTGGCCCGGATCACCAGCGGCCCGGTCAGGTTGACCTCTCCGGCGCTGACGGCACGTCCGGGCTCGGCAAAGACCGGCAGCGTCTCGCCGGTCAGCAGCGACCGGTCGAGCTCCGAGCGCCCCTCGACAATCTCGCCATCGACGGGCATCCGCCCGCCCGGCCGTACCAGGATGAGATCGCCGACCGCCAGTTGCGCGACCGGAATCTCTGTCTCCCGGCCAT
Source organism: Ruegeria sp. PrR005 (assembly GCF_010500245.1). Lineage (GTDB taxonomy): Bacteria > Pseudomonadota > Alphaproteobacteria > Rhodobacterales > Rhodobacteraceae > Ruegeria_B > Ruegeria_B marisflavi. The sequence continues at coordinate 297,589 of NZ_JAAGOX010000032.1, read as the reverse complement.
CCTCCAGCCGGATCGCGCGGGGCACTTCCAGCGCGGCCAGTTCCTCGGCCGCGGATCGCGCGACCGCCCTTGTCCGGTAATCAAGGTAACGGCCCGCCAGCAGGAAGAATGTGAGTGTCAGCGCTGCATCGAAATAGGCGTCTTCCCCCGACAGCGAGGTTTCCCACAAGGATGTCACCAGCGCCAGCACGATAGCCAGCACGATGGGCACATCCATATTCAGGCGCTTGACCTTCAACGCGCTCCAGGCACTGACAAAGAAAGGCTGCGCCGAAAAGGCGATGGCTGGCATCGCGATGGCCGCCGAAATCCAGTGGAACATGTCGCGTGTCGCATCCGACGCCCCTGACCAGACCGACACTGACAGCAGCATGACGTTCATCGACGCGAACCCTGCTACCGCCAGACGCATCAGCAGGTCACGACCGGCCCGGTCCGTCTGGGTCGCACTCAATGCGCCCGGATCCAGCTCATGCGCCTCATATCCCGCGCGCTCCAGCACCGGGATCAGGTCGGCCGCGCGCAGGTCGGGCGCTGCCTTGATCAGCGCCCGTTTGAGGGTCAGGTTGACTCGTGCATCCTCGACCCCCGGATATGCGGCCAAGGTACGTTCAACGGTCGAGATGCAGGCAGAACAATGGATGCCGGGCAGGGACAGGGCAATCTGCACATCCTCGGGCACCGGTCTGGCCGGTTCCAGCGGGGCGGCCACGCAGGCCGGGCAGGCCGCAAGCGAAGGGCGAAGTTGCGCTGTCACGCCATCACCCTTTCACATGCAAAACGACGCGCTGGGTGAACTCGGTGCCATCTTCGGCGCGCGCCACCATGCGGATGTTCCAGTTGCCATCCCCCAATTCGGCCTTGGCCACATAGGCGGTGCCATCAAAGGTGAAAACGGGCTCGATATCTTCCTTCACATGGGTCGCCCGCCCAACCACCGCCTTCAGGTCGGCCACTTCGACCGGCTGGCCCGCCTGATCGGTGATCGACAGGGTGACAAGGCCACCCGCAGCGTCCGCGCGCACCGACCATCCCAGTGCCTCTTGCTCATGCAGCCGGGTGTTGAATTCCTGGCTGGCGACGTAGGAGTTCTTTACCTCCAGCCCCGGAAAGGTCTTGATCGCGCTGACGGCCAGCAGGATGTTGACCCCGATGATCACGCCAAAGGCGCCGATGAACACAGCCGCCGCATGTTTTCCGGTGAACTTGCGTTCGCTCATGCTCAGTTCCCCCGTCCATTGAACGTCGTGTCCTTGTAGGCACGCTCGCCATTGCCAAGATCCTCGACCCAGATGCGCACATCCGTGCTTGCGGCATTCGACGGCGCGGCATCCTTTGGTGCGACGATGTATACACGTTGCAACTGAGCCGTGTCAGCCGAAACGATTACGGACTCATACGGTGTGCCTTCCAGCTCGATCCGCATCGTCGGATCTCCGACCACGGACAGGCGGAACCGGCGATCCTCGCCATGCTTGTTGCGCAGGCGCACGTCATAGGTGTTGCGGATCGACCCGTCGGACAAGGTGACATAAGTCGGGTTGCGAACCGGGGCCACTGTCAGGTCGATGTCGGACCGGATGAACAGCGCGAACAGCAACGCGAAACCGACCAGCGACCACAGGCTGGTATACATGATCGTGCGCGGCCGCAGGATGTGCTTCCAGACGCTCTTGGGCGGTTGGCCGGCGCGCTCGGCCTCTTCGTCCTTGAGCGCCATATAGTCGATCAGCCCGCGTGGCTTGCCGATCTTTTCCATCATGTCGTCGCAGGCGTCGATACACAGCGCACAGGTGATGCACTCCAACTGCTGGCCGTCCCGAATGTCGATGCCCACCGGGCAGACGTTGACGCAGGCCATGCAGTCGATGCAGTCGCCCAGTTCGGAATCCTCAGTGCGTTTGCCCTTGCCACGCGGCTCACCCCGCCATTCGCGGTAGCCCACAACCAGCGTATCCTCGTCCATCATCGCGGCCTGAATGCGCGGCCAGGGGCAGGCATAGATACAGATCTGTTCCCGCGCGAAACCACCGAAAAAGAAGGTGGTAAAGGTCAGCACCGCCATTGTCGTATAGGCGATCGGATGCGCGTTGAGGGTTACCAGATCGCGCAGCAACGTCGGAGCATCGGCGAAGTAGAAAATCCAGGCCCCGCCGGTGGCGAGTCCGATCAGCAGCCAGACGGTCCATTTCGTCAACCGCAGCCGAGCCTTACGGAAATCCAGCTTTTGTTGCCGATGCAGCCGCAGGCGCGCGTTCCGGTCGCCCTCAATCCAGCGTTCGACCAGGATGAACAGGTCAGTCCAGACGGTCTGCGGGCAGGCATAACCGCACCAGACCCGGCCCAGTGCCGAAGTAAACAGGAACAGGCCCAAACCGGCCATGATCAGCAGGCCGGCGACAAAATAGAACTCATGCGGCCAGATTTCGATCCAGAAGAAGTAGAACCGGCGGTTGGCCATATCGAGCAGCACCGCCTGATCCGGCAGGCTGGGGCCGCGATCCCAGCGAATCCAGGGCGTCAGATAGTAGATCCCCAGCGTGACCGCCATGATGATCCACTTGAGATTACGGAACTTTCCGGAAACCCGTCGGGGAAAGATCGGCTCTCGCGCGGCGTAAAGGCTAGGTTCTGGGGTCGACTCGCTCACGAACTCACTCCGGTTCTGGCTATTCTACAGCGCGACTTCTTCCAGATACACGCTGCGCACACTTTGACATGGGTCAAAAAGCGTATCTGTGACGCAGCTTTCAATGCTGCAATTGCAAAAGTCGTTTGGTCGCAGGGCGCCCGGATCGGGAAAAAAGGGCCTTTAACCTGAGTAGTGAGGGACTTCCTCACGATTTTGTGAATTACGTCAAAGAGTTGCATTCCATCCCAGGGAGCGATTTAAAAAAAAGATCCGCCGACCGGATTGGTCGGCGGATGCTTTGCCACTATGACTAAAGGCGCCGGCTGTTCAGGAAACGCGCGAACAGATCGAACAGCCGACGCCAACCTCCGGGCCGCAAACGCCGCCCGGAGGTATTCTCGTGTTATTCGCCGCCGCCCAGCTGGTGGACATAGGCCGAGACCGCGCGGATCTGCGCTTCGGTCAGTCGGGTGTTCCAGGCGGGCATCACGCCGAACCGGGCGTTGTTCACCGACTCGGAAATCGCGGCATAGTCGCCACCAAAGAGCCAGATGGCATCCGACAGGTTGGGCGCACCTTGCGTGCGGTCGCCAGTGGCGTCCTCGGCATGGCAGGACGCGCAGTTATCCGCAAAGACCACCGCGCCGGCGGCCACCTGCGATGCATCCTGCGGCTCACCCGACAGCGACATCACATAGTTGACCACCTGGTCGATCTCGGCGGCTTCCAGCAACTCGTCGCGGCCAAAGGCGGGCATCTCGGAGTACCGCGCATCGTCGTTTTCCGTGTTGCGGATACCGGCGGTGACGGTCTGGTGGATGTCCTCGATCGAGCCGCCCCAGAGCCAGTCGTCGTCCAGCAGGTTGGGATAGCCCACAGCACCGGCGGCACCCGAACCGTGACATTGGGCGCACCAGGTCTTGAACACAGCGCTACCCGCCGAAACGGCGTAGGAGTTAAGCTCCGCATCCGAAGAGATTGCGGTCAGCTCGGCTGCTTCCAGTTTGGCATTGATCGGCGCGTTCGCCTCTTCGACGTCGGTGATCGCCGCTGCAACGTTGGCGCGGGTCGACCAGCCCATCACCCCGGCCGTGGCCGAGTTGATCATCGGCCAGGCAGGATAGGCGATGGTATAGCCGATGGCCCAGACGATGCAGAGGTAGAAGGTCCACAGCCACCAGCGCGGCAGCGGGTTGTTGAACTCTTCGATCCCGTCCCAGCTGTGGCCTGTGGTTTCCGGATCGCCCTTTTTCAATTCGGGTTTCTTGCTCATTGCCGCGCCTCCTTGTGTGTGGCGGGTTTATCCTGGTGCCGGAAGGGGATGTTTGCCGTGTCGCCATAGGTCTTGCCCGACCCGGGGCGGAACACCCAGATGACCACTCCGATAAAGAAGGCGAACAGGGCCAACAGCATCCAGCTGTCCGCGAACTGCCGTAAAAGGGTATACTCTTCCATATCTCCCTCCTCAGCGGCTCGCGTCCGGCGTGAAGGTCGAGAAATCGACCAACGTGCCCAGCATTTGCAGATATGCGATCAACGCATCGGCTTCCGAGACACCCGGCTGACCGTCGAAGTTGCGCACGTTCACCTTATCGCCATAGCGCTCCAGCAGCCCGTCATAGTCGCTGTCGGGATCGGCCTGAGCGGCGAAGTCGGCTTGTGCGGCCTCGATCATCTCGTCCGTGTAGGGCACGCCGACGATCGCGTTGGTGGCCATGATGTCACCGATGTACTTGCCGTCGATCATGGTGCGTTCCAGGTAGCCATATTTTGGCATCACCGATTCCGGCACCACCGACTGCGGGTCACGCATGTGATCCACGTGCCAGTCGTCCGAGTAGCGACCGCCCACGCGGGCCAGGTCCGGCCCGGTCCGCTTGGACCCCCACTGGAACGGGTGGTCGTACATCGACTCCGCCGCCAGCGAGTAGTGGCCATAGCGTTCGACCTCGTCCCGCATCGGGCGGATCATCTGGCTGTGGCAGACATAGCAGCCTTCGCGGATGTAGATTTCACGCCCCGCCATTTCGAGAGGGGTGTAGGGCCGCATGCCCTCCACTTTCTCGATGGTGTTTTCCAGATAGAACAGTGGTGCGATCTGCACGATGCCACCAATGGTCACGACCAGAAAGCTGAAGATCAGCAGGAGGGTCGCGTTGGTCTCGAGGATCTTGTGTTTTTCGAGAATAGCCATTGCTCCGGCCCTCCTTATTCAGCCGGGACCGCGACGGACAGGCTGGCCTCTTTGGCCGGCGCTTTCCGAACGGTCATCCACAGGTTGTAGCACATGATGATGGCACCGGTGAGGTACATGACCCCGCCCAGAGCACGCACCACATACATCGGGAACTTGGCGGCAACGGTTTCGGCGAACGAGTTCACGAGGAAGCCGTTTGCATCCACTTCACGCCACATCAGGCCTTCCATGATCCCGGTCACCCACATCGAGGCGGCGTAGAGCACGATCCCGATGGTGGCGAGCCAGAAATGGTAGTTCACCAGTTTCAGCGAGTAGAGGCGATCCCGCTTCCACAGAACCGGCACCAGGAAGTAAAGCGCGCCGAAGGTGATCATGCCATTCCAGCCCAGCGCGCCAGAGTGCACGTGGCCGATGGTCCAGTCAGTGTAGTGGCTCAGCGAGTTGACCGCGCGGATCGACATCATCGGGCCTTCGAAGGTCGACATGCCGTAGAAACCGACCGAGATCACCATCATGCGGATCACAGGGTCGGTACGCAGCTTGTCCCACGCGCCCGAGAGCGTCATCAGGCCGTTGATCATGCCACCCCAGGACGGCATCCACAGCACAACCGAGAACACCATGCCTAGCGTCGAGGCCCAGTCAGGAAGCGCGGTATAGTGCAGGTGGTGCGGACCGGCCCAGATATAGATAAAGATCAGCGCCCAGAAGTGGATGATCGACAGCTTGTAGCTGAACACCGGACGTTCGGCCTGTTTCGGGATGAAATAGTACATCATGCCCAGGAAGCCCGCCGTCAGGAAGAAGCCCACGGCGTTGTGGCCGTACCACCACTGTACCATGGCATCCTGCACACCGGACCAGACGATAACCGATTTCGAGCCCCAGATGCTGACCGGGATGGTCATGTTGTTGACCACATGCAGCATGGCGACAGTGACGATGAACGACAGATAGAACCAGTTGGCCACATAGATGTGGGGTTCCTTGCGCTTGACGATCGTGCCCAGGAACACGGCCAGATAGGCCACCCAGACGACGGTCAGCCACAGGTCAACGTACCATTCCGGCTCGGCATATTCCTTGGACTGGGTGCCGCCCAGCAGATAGCCGGTTGCCGCCAGCACGATGAACAGTTGATAGCCCCAGAACACGAACCACGCCAGGTTGCCGCCCCAGAGCCGCGCGGCGCTGGTGCGTTGAACCACATAGAACGAGGTTGCGATCAGGGCGTTACCACCAAAGGCGAAAATCACCGCCGAGGTGTGCAGCGGACGCAGACGACCGAAATTTGCATAACCCTGGGCCCATTCAAAGTTCAGCTCCGGAAAGGCAAGCTGAAAGGCAATGAACGTCCCGGCCAGAAAGCCGACGACGCCCCAGAATGCGGTTGCGATGACACCATAACGGACCACGTCATCCATGTACTCGCCCGAACGGTCGGTCAGGATGTCGGGCTCGCCGGTGTTGCGAAGAGTCCAGATGAAAAGCCCACCCGATACAAGCAATACGATGACTGCATGCACCATGTAAGCCACGTCGCGCGCATAATTTATCCCCATCGCGGCGAACAGCGCGATGAGACCAAGCGCGATGAGCTTGATATAATTCGACATTTTGCGTCCCTTTGCCTTGTCCCGCGCGATTCTAATGTCACGCCAGACGGATTAGACTGGGCGCTTAATTGGAGAATTGCGCATATATCTGCTTTGATCTGCATCAAGACATACACGTGAAATGTGTGACAGGCATTAGCCAATAGTAACGCCCCCGCTGGTCGGGGCTTGATGCTCACACGAGGTTGAGATGACCTACAAATCCTTGTTGACGGTCCTGACGGATCCCAAACAGTCGAAAACGACGCTGGATCAGCTGGTTGCTCTGGCGGATGCTCAGGATGCCCATGCCGAGGCTCTGTGCCTTGGCGTCGACCGCAGCCAGACCGGGTATTATTACGCCGGGGCGAATGCCTTGATCCTGCAAGAAACCCTGAGCCGGGCGAATGCGGAAGCCGAGGAAGTGCTGACTTTGGCCAAGGATCACCTGTCCAAGGCTGGCGTGCGCTGGTCGGCGGAAAGCGGTGTTGCCCAGATTGCAGATCTGGGACGGCATGTCGCTCACCGCGCCCGTTTCTCGGATCTTGTCGTGCTACCGCGTCCCTATGGGGAAAACCGGGGCGCAGAGGCAGAGCCGATCATTGAAGCCGCCATGTTCGAAGGCCATGCCCCGGTTCTGGTGGTTCCCGATGATCGGGCACCGATCAAGCAACCGCGCACGGTCCTGATCGGCTGGAACGAAAGCGTCGAAGCCATGCGGGCGATCCGTCTTGCGATGCCGTTCCTGAGGGCGGCGGAACTGGTTCGCATCGTGGTGATCGACCCGCCGCAACACGGCCCGGACCGGTCGGATCCCGGCGGATTGCTTAGCCAGATGCTGTCCCGCCATGGTGTAAAGGTCGAAATCGACGTTCTGAGCAAGACGATGACCCGGGTGTCGGACATCCTCAACCGTCATGCCTCGGATACCGATGCCGACATGATCGTGATGGGGGCCTACGGTCACTCCCGTTTCCGCGAAGCGATCCTTGGCGGCGCGACACGCAACATGCTGGAGAAGGCAACCGTTCCCATCTTCATGGCGCATTGAACAGGCAAGGGGCTACTCCGGTAGCCCCACAGCCGTAAGCCAGCGTGTGTTCTGCGCGGTATGCAGTGCCGCGCGGAAATACTTGTGGTGGTCCTGAAACCGGGACACCGAGAATTCCGGAGACAGGTCCAGAAGCCTGCTCGCCATTGTCCGCGCCTCGTCCATCCTGTCCAGTTCGCAGAGCGCGCAGATCAAATGGACATACAGAACCACGACATTGGGATTGAGCTGCAACCCCTCTTGTGCGGCCTGAAGCGCCTCGTCGAACCGCCCCGCGTCGCGGTGAACGGCGGCAATGGCGACCAGCGCACGAAACCACAAGGGATCTTTGGGGTTCAGTTGTCGCGCCCGACCCGCAAGGTCCAGAACCTTGTCGCTGTCGCCCTGCAACGCTTCCAGCATCGCCAGCGATGTCCAGGCCCAGGCAAAGCTTGGACAGCCGTCGCAGGCCTGCCGGACCAGCCCCATTCCCCGCTCTATTTCAAGACCGAAGAAGGCCAGGGTATACCCGGCATAGGCCGCCACTTCGAGATCGCCGGGGGCAAGATCAAGCGCCGCCTTCGCAAGTTCGCCTCCCCGCGCGCGATCCGTATCCTGCGCATAGCCGACCCGCCACGCAACATTGAGCGTGTGGCACCAGGCCCTGAGCGCCATGGCCTTGGCGTAACCCGGAGACGCGTCGATCGCGGCGTCGAGCAAATCGGCAGCCTTGGCCACCTGCGCCCGGTTCAGCGCCGCCAGCCCTTGCAGATAGTAATCATAGGCGCTGGCATTGCCCGGCGCGCTCTGCGCCGCGCGCTCCATCTCTGCCATCTGCACGGTGGGCGCCACGGCGGCAACCACGGCTGCGGTCACCTTGTCCTGCAAATCGAATATGTCCTCGTCGGTGCCATCGAACCGCTCTGACCAGACCTGCGCGCCGGATGCCGTGTCGGCAAGTTGGCCACTGACCCGGATCCGGTTGCCCTGGATGCGCATGCTGCCTTCCAGAACATATCTGACACCCAGGTCCCTGCCGATCTGCCGTACGTCCATCGGGGTGCCTTTGTAGGCAAAGGAAGAGTTCCGGGCGATCACGAAAAGCCACGGAACCCGCGCAAGGGCGGAAATGATATCTTCGGTCAATCCATCGGCGATGTACTCGGTCTGGGGACTTGCCGACCAGTTCGTCAAGGGAAGAACCGCCAGCGAGGGTTTATCGGCAACCGCTTTCGGGCGCGCTGCGGGCGCATCCGCCTGTCGCAACGGCATCCAATCGAACAGACGGATGCTGCGCGATATGTTCTTCAACGCAGGCGAACCGGCATCCCGAAAAGCGATATCCAACCGGCCCGCCACTTCGTCACGGACACACTCTGAGACGGCAACACCGCCTGTCGGCGCATGGGCCTCGATGCGGGCTGCGATGTTCACATCATCGCCAAAGATATCACCACTCTCCGACAGGATCTCGCCCGAGTGAACGCCAACCCGCAAGAGCATCTGCTCAGAGGCCTCCAGAGGCGCATTGCGTTCCATCATCCTGTGCTGGATGGCAGCCGCGCAGCCGACCGCATCCCGGGACGAGGCAAACTCGGCCAGCAACCCGTCCCCCATGGTTTTTACCACACGCCCCCGGTGCAGGCCGATGACCAGTTCGATGGCATCCAGATGCCCACGCGCCGCACGGACCGCGAGTTCCTCGTTGCGGCCGACATGGGAGCTATAGCCTGCAAAATCCGCGACCAGCACGGCCGCCAACCGTCTCTCCATAAGGCGGTTTCCCCGCTTCAAGGCAGGCGCATCATGCCTTGCGGACCAATCCAATCAGGAACAGCAGGATCACAGCACCGATGGTGGCATGGATTACCGATGCGATAAAGCCGCCGCCGACAGCAAAGCCAAGGGCGGGAAAGATCAACCCGGCAAGGAATGCACCAACAATACCGACGATGATGTTGCCGATCAGGCCGAACCCGCGCCCGGCCATGATACGGCCGGAAAGCCACCCGGCCAGAATACCAACGATAAGCATCACGAACAGGCTTTCGAACTGCATGATCCGCGTCTCCCAAAATCTGATTTCCTTTGGGAAGTAGATCACGGATCGCCGGACCGGTCACGACCTGATGTATTGCATCCCCTGAAACCGCGCCCGCATTTCGCGGGTGCGCAGCGCCACCGCCTCGGGGTCGTTGCCGGTGAGACCTTGCGTGATCAGCCAGGCCAGTTCCGCCGCATGGTCGGGCGTTACCCCGCGCCGCACCAGCTCCGGCGTGCCGATCCGGAGGCCGTTCATATCCCCCGCAACCGGGGCCACGGGCAGGCCGATACCGCAGGCCAGGAACCCGGCCCGGCGCAGCACCTTCGACGCAGCCTGACCGCCGCCGAACCGCGCCGCCTCAACCGCGAACTGGTGCGAGGCGGTGGCTCCGCCCGCGCCATGAAACACCGGCAGGCCCAGCGCCTCCAACTCGGCGGCCAGCGCCTGCGCCAGATCGACCATCGCCTGACCATAGGCCGCGCCGTGATCGACCCAGTCCAACAGCGAGATTGCCAGCGCCGCCGATTTCGCCGCGTCGAAATTGGCGGTCATGCCGGGAAAGGCGATGGCGTCCAGTTGTTCGGCAATCTCGGCATCATTGGTCACGATCAGCCCGCCCGCAGGACCGCCCAGGCTCTTGTAGGTGCTCATCGTCATCAGATGCGCGCCCTCGTCCAACGGGTTGGCCCAGACGCCGCCCGCGATGATCCCGCATTGATGCGCCGCGTCGAACAGAACCTTGGCACCGACCCGGTCGGCAATCTCGCGCACGGCCGCCACCGGATGCGGAAACAGGTTCAGCGAGCCGCCCACGGTAATCAGCTTGGGCCGGTGCCGCTCGGCCAGTTCGGCCAGCGCCGTCAGGTCCAGGCTGTAGCCATCCGCATCCACCGGCGCCTCGATTGTGCTCAGACCGTAAAGCCCCGCACAGCCCGCCTTGTGATGGGTCACATGGCCGCCGATGCTGGCCGGTGGCGCGATGATCGTGTCACCGGGTCGGGTCAACGCCATGAACCCATACAGATTTGCCAGCGCGCCCGAGCCAACCCGGATCTCGGCGTAGCGTGCGTTGAACACCCGTGCCGCCAGCTCGGCGGCGATGACCTCGATCTCTTCGATCGCCTCCAGCCCCATCTCGTATTTGTCGCCGGGATAGCCCAGCGAGGGACGGCTGCCCAATCCCCGCGCCAGCGCCGCCTCGGCACGCGGGTTCATCACATTGGTCGCGGGATTCAGGTTGAAACACTCCGTGTCATGGATGACCCGGTTTTCCTCGATCAGCGCCTCCAGGCGGGCATCGATGGCATTGCTGTCGGCGCGGGCCGTGGCCTCGGCGATCTGCTGAACGCGGGTCTCGCAAAGGGCGGGCACCCAGGGGCGGGCGGCAAGCTGTGGCATGGCATCCTCCGTATCTGTGTCCTCAGGATCACCAAACCGCCTCTTGCGCGCAAATCAGTTTCCCGAAAAACTAGGGTCAGAAAATCTGAGGCTATCCCATGCCCGTCGCCCCGCCCCGCCCCCGCCCCTTGCCGCTGAACGCCCTGCGCGCGTTCGAGGCTGCCGCACGACTGGGCGGATTTGCCGCCGCCGCCGAGGAATTGGGCGTCAGCCCCGGCGCGGTCTCGGCCCAGATCAAGCAGCTTGAGGACATGCTGGGCGCACCGCTGTTCGAACGCGGTGCCCGAGGCGTCAATCTGACCGCGCTTGCGGTCGATGTCCTGCCGGACCTGACCGTCGCCTTCGACCGGCTGGCCAAGGTCAGCCATGGCCTGCGCACCGGTGCCAAACCGCAGGTGGTGCATGTGGCCGCGCTCCCCTCGGTTGCCCAGCTCTGGCTGTCTCCCCGTTTGCCCGGCCTGCGCGCCGCAGCGCCCGAGATCGAGATTTCGGTCACCGCGATGGAGCAGCCGCCCGACCTCAAACGCGCGCCCTTCGATCTGTGCTTGTTCTTCGGCGACGGGCCAGGCGAGGCGCTGGCCGCAGATACGATCACACCCGTCTGCGCACCCGTACTGGCGGATCGGTTGCACCGGCCCGAGGATCTGCGCCACCTGCCCTGTCTGATCGACACCACCTGGCACGCTGACTGGTCGCACTGGATGTCCGCTGCCCTGCCCGGTCAGACCTTTGTGCCGCGCGGACCCGAATTCTCGCTCTATGCGCTGGCGGTCGAGGAAACGGTGAACGGCGCCGGGGTGCTGATGGGACACGAGGCGCTGATCGCCCCGTATCTGGCGCGCGGCCAACTGGTGGCGCCTTTTTCCACGCGGGTCACCCTGCCGCGCGCCTTGCGGCTCTGGGCGCCGCGCCCATTGCCACCGGGCTCTGCCGCCCGGCGCGTGGCCGACTGGCTACGGCGCCAGAGTTGAACCCCGGCCCGCACCCCTTCATTTCGCTGCAAATACGCAGGAGCGCGAGGCAGCGCCTCGCTTCCCCCGGTCTCAGACCAGGAAACCGCCATCGGTATCGTCGCCCGCTTCCTCCATCAACCGGCCCATATCCGGGATGGTGACGTGGCGCTTGCCTTCCAGGTGAATCACCCCGTCCTTTTTCAGGGCCGAGATCTGGCGGCTCACCGTTTCCAGTGTCAGGCCCAGGTAATCGGCCATCGCCTCGCGGGTCAGAGGCAGGTCGAACACCATCGGCCCGCTCATGCCGCGCTTGGTCAGCGAGGCATCGCGACGGGCGATGATCGACAGAAGGCTGGCGATCTTTTCACGCGCGGTCTTGCGACCCAGCACCAGCATCCATTCGCGCGCTGCATCCAGCTCGTCCAGTGTCATTTCCAGCAGCCGGTGCGCGATATGCGGGGTGCGCGCCATTAGCTCCTCGAACGGTTTCTTGCGGAAACAGCACATGACCAGATCGGTGGTCGCCACCACGTCATAAGGCGCACCGTCGCGCCCCGGGCGTCCAACAAAATCCGACGGAAGCAGCAGCCCCACCATCTGGGTCCGCCCGTCCTCCATCGTCTGGGTCAGCGAGGCGATACCGGACACGACCGATCCCACAAAACTCATCTGGTCGCCGGACCAGATCACGGTCTGCCCGGCCTCGAAGCTGCGGTAATACTTGATCTGCTCCAGCTCTTCCAACTCGCTCGTGTCGCAGTGGGCGCACACTGCACGGTGTCTGATCGGACAATCGTCGCAATCGGAATGGCAAAGTTGGGGGTGGCTGCTCATTTGTTCCCGGTCCTACTTGATCTGGGTCAAGGTCCATTTCGAAAGGCTCACATAAGCGTACTTGCATGAAAGCGAAACCTCAATTGGCCCGACTCGGACTTTTTGACGCGAAAGTGCCGAGATATACGAGCTACCCAACCGCGCCCCACTTCAGCAATGACGTGGGCGCAAGTGATTTTGGCAACTGGATCGGGGCAATTCCGCCGCACAGCGAGGTTTCGCTGTATGTGCATGTGCCATTCTGCCGCAGGCTGTGCTGGTTCTGCGCCTGCCGGACCCAGGGCACCCAGACCGACAATCCGGTCATCGCCTATGTGGAAACGCTCAAGGCCGAACTCGCTCTGCTGGCCAGCCGTCTGCCCGAAGGTGTGCGCCTTTCCCGGCTGCATTGGGGCGGCGGCACGCCGACCCTGCTGAACCCCGATCTGATGCGCGACCTGGCAAAGTCGATCTTCGACGTGGTGCCGCTCGGCCCCAACGCCGAGTTCTCGGTGGAAATCGACCCCAACGAGATCGACGACGCCCGTCTGGATGCCCTTGCCGAGGCTGGCATGAACCGCGCCTCCATCGGCATTCAGGATTTCGACAGCGAGATTCAGAAGACGATCGGGCGCATTCAGGGGTATGACATCACCCGCAAAGCGGTGGATATGATCCGCGCCCGCGGAATTTACAGCCTGAACGCCGATATCCTCTATGGCCTGCCGCACCAGACCCGCGCCCGCATGACCGAAAGCGTGCAAAAGCTGTTGTCGCTCAACCCCGACCGGGTCGCGCTCTACGGTTATGCGCATGTTCCATGGATGGCCAAGCGCCAGCAACTGATCCCCTCGGATGCGCTGCCGACACCCGAGGAACGGCTCGACCTGTTCGATACCGCCCGCCGGTTGTTCCTGTGGGACAACTATGCCGAAATCGGAATCGACCATTTCGCCACGCGCGAAGACGGGCTGACGCGGGCACTGGATGCCGGCAAGCTGAAACGAAACTTCCAGGGTTATACCGACGATCAAGCCGACGTTCTGATCGGGGTCGGCGCCAGCGCGATTTCAAAGTTCCCGCAAGGTTTTGCCCAGAACGCCCCGGCGACCTCGGCCCACACGGGCGCCATCCGCGCCGGAAATTTCTCGACCTCGCGGGGCCACCAGTTCAAGGGTCAGGACATTCTGCGTGCGCGGCTGATCGAGGCGCTGATGTGCGATTTCCGGATCAACACGTCCGAGATTCTGCGCGACCACGACATCTCGGCCAGCGAGTTGCAGCGCATGTACCATCAGGCCAACGAGAATTTCGAAGGTCTTTTGCGCATCACCGAGGACGGTCTGTTCATTCCGCCGGAAGCCAGGCCACTCACCCGGATGGTGGCCCGCTGTTTCGACGACTACGACCTCAGTAAAGCCGGACACAGTTCGGCCATCTAAAGCGTTTTCGATCCGATCCGGTTTATTCGAAAACTGCTCTGACCCCGGAGGGGGAGCCGGGTCAGAGCGGGCGGGGTCTTGCAAGATCCCGCCTCCATTTTCACCAAGGGACTTGACGTACAAAGCCCTGATTTCCCACACTCGTACCAAGGCGGGAAACCCTGGCGATGCGGTCACGCAGATGCGCTGAAGGGATCTCGCCGTGAGGCAGGCGACACCCGATACAGGCAAGCGGACGTAGCATCGTTCGCCATAGCCTTGTTTCCGCAGCAGACAGTATTGCAGCAAGAAAAGGGACAGCCCCAATGCGCGTTTTCACCGTTCTCGGACCCACCCAATCGGGCAAGTCCACCCTGGTCGAGGCCATCAGTCGCCTCGACAGCCGCCCCACAACTTTCGATGTATCCGGGACCGTGCACTTGCACGGTTTTTCTTACCTGGATGAGCCCTGGTGCGCGATTGAAGTGGACGGGGGCGGCGATGCGCTGGCCTTTGTCGGCCCCGCCATGGCAATTTCCGATGCTGCGGTGATCGTGGTGCCGCCCGATCCGGATGCCGCTGTGCTCTGCGCGCCCTACCTGCGACTGGTCGAAGAGGCCGGCATTCCCGCGATCCTGTTCATCAACCGGATGGACAACCCCAATGGACGGATCCGCGATATCGTGGCGGCATTGCAAGGCTATTGCAGCCATCACATCACCCTGCGCCAGGTGCCCATCCGCGAGGGCGACCAGATCGTGGGCGCGGTGGATCTGATCTCGGAACGCGCCTGGCAATACCGCGAGGGCCAGCCCTCTGCCCTGATCGAAATGCCCGGCTCGGCCGTTGAACGGGAACAGGAGGCGCGCGCCGAACTGCTCGAGGCGCTGTCGGATTACGACGATCACCTGCTTGAACAACTGATCGAGGACAAGCAGCCGCCCAGCGCCGAAATCTACGATCTGGCCGCCAAGGTCCTGCAAAATCACCAGCTGATCCCCGCCTACCTTGGGGCGGCCAGTCACGGCAACGGGCTGACCCGAGTGATGAAGGCGCTCCGCCATGAAGCACCGCAGTTCGACATCGCCGCCGGGCGGGACGAGGCCGGCGAAAAGGCCCGCGCCATCGCGGGCTTTGCCGATGTCAAGAAACATATCGGCAAGATCGTGGTGCTGCGCGGCCTCGGAGACGGCGTCAAGGCCCACGAGCTTTTGGGAGGGGAAACCATCGGCAGCCTCACCGATCTGGACGCGCGCACCCAGATTGGCGCGCTGGAGGCCGGGCAGATCGGTCTTGCCGTGAAGTCCGATCACCTGTCACCGGGCAATATCTATGACAGCGCCGCCGCGACCGAGTTGCCGCATTGGGCACGCAGCCACCCGCCAAGCCACCGGCAGCTCATCACCCCCGCGCACGAGCGCGACGATGCCCGCCTGTCTTCGGCGCTGGCGCGAATGGACGAGATCGACCCCGGCCTGCACCTCAGCATCGACGAGGCGACCGGACATTCCATTCTGGGCTGCCAAGGGCCGCAGCATCTGCGCCGCGTATCGGCCAAGCTGGCCGAGGATTTCGGGGTCGAGATCATCGCCGAACCGGTCGAGACCGCCTATCGCGAAACGATCCAGAAACCGGTGGATCACCATCACCGGCACCGCAAGCAATCGGGCGGGGCGGGCCAGTTTGCCGATGTCCAGATCTCGGTCGAACCGCTGCCGCGCGGCAGCGGGTTCCAGTTCGACGAGGTGGTCAAGGGCGGCGCGGTTCCCAAGAACTATATCCCTTCCGTGGCGCAAGGGGCCGAAGACGCGCTGGCCCAGGGTCCCGAAGGGTTCAAGGTTGTCGATGTGAAGGTGACGCTGAAAGACGGCAAGCACCACGCGGTGGACAGTTCCGACTATGCCTTCCGCACGGCGGGCAAGGCGGCCGTGCGCGAGGCGCTGCCGATGGCGAAACCGGTGGTGCTGCAACCTGTCCTGCGCGCCGAGATCCACCTGCCGTCCACCTTTGTCGGTGATCTGGTGCCAACGATCAGTTCGCTTCAGGGCCAGGTTCTCGGGTTCGAAGCGCATCCCAGCGCCGCCGGGTGGGAGGTCTTCAACGCGCTGCTGCCAGCAGTGGCCGAGGACGAGCTGCATCGCTCGCTGGCCAGTTCCACCCGTGGCACCGCCTGGGTGAAACTGGGCTTTGACCATTATGAGGAATTGCGGGGCCCGATGCCGAAATCGGCAAAGGAACGCGCCGCCGCCGGATGACGTGAAACAGTTGCAAAGGCTCGGAAACCTTCCGAGCCTTTCGGCCGTCAGCCCGCCGCCGCGATCAAGGTGCGGGTGTACTCGGTCTGGGCGTTCTCGAACAAAGCCTCGGTCTCGCCGGTTTCGATCACATCGCCCTGTCGCATGACTACAACCTTGTGCGACATCGCCCGCACGACTTTCAGGTCATGGCTAATGAACAGATAGGCCAGCCCGTACTTGCGCTGCAACGCGCGCAGCAACTCCACGATCTGCACCTGCACCGTCATATCCAGCGCACTGGTCGGTTCGTCCAGCACCAAGAGCTTGGGCCGCAGCACCATTGCCCGCGCGATGGCGATCCGCTGGCGCTGGCCGCCGGAAAACTCGTGCGGATAGCGGTCCATCGACGCCGGGTCCAGCCCCACTTCGCGCATCACCTCGGTCACCAGTTCGCGCGGCGCGCGCTGCGGGTCCACCTTGTGAATCGCCAGCCCCTCGGAAATGATCTGGGCACAGGTCATGCGCGGGCTCAGACTGCCGAACGGATCCTGGAACACGATCTGCATGTCCTTGCGCAGACGGCGCAGTTCGCGCGTGGACCAGCCGCGCACATCCTCACCGCGAAAGGTGATCCCCCCCTCGGACCCGATCAACCGCATGATGGCCAGCGCCAGCGTGGTCTTTCCCGACCCGCTTTCGCCCACGATCCCCAGCGTCTCACCGGCGCGGACCGAAATAGTGGCGTCGTTCACCGCCTTTACATGTCCCACGGTCCGTTTCAGGAACCCGCGCTGGATCGGGAACCAGACACGCAGGCTCCGGGTCTGCACGATCTCTTCGGCCCGATCGGACACCGGATCGGGCCTGCCCGAAGGCTCTGCCGCCAAGAGCTTGCGGGTGTAGGGGTGCCGGGGGTTCGCGAATATCTCGGCGGTCGGACCGGTTTCCACGATCTCGCCCGCTTTCATCACACAGACCCGGTCGGCAATCCGCCGCACGATACCCAGATCATGGGTGATGAACAGCATCCCCATGTTCTCGGATTTCTGCAAATCCGCCAGCAGTTCCAGGATCTGCGCCTGAATGGTGACATCCAGCGCCGTGGTCGGCTCGTCCGCGATCAGGATGTCAGGCTTGTTGGCCAGCGCCATGGCGATCATAACCCGCTGCCGCTGCCCGCCGCTCAATTGATGCGGATAGGCATCCAGTCGGGTTTCGGGATCGCGGATCCCGACCTTGACCAGCAGCTCTAGAATACGCGCCCGCGCCGCCTCACCCGCCAGCCCCTGATGCAGCGCCAGCGATTCCGCCATCTGCTTCTGGATCGTGTGCAGCGGGTTGAGCGAGGTCATCGGCTCCTGGAAGATAAAGCTGATATCGTTGCCGCGCACATCCATCAACCGCTGTTCGCTGGCGCCGATCATCTCCTTCCCGTCATACTTGACCGAGCCTTCGACAATCGCGCTGTCGCCCAACAGCGACACGGTCGAGAGCGCCGACACCGACTTGCCCGAGCCGCTTTCGCCCACCAGCGCCACTGTCTCGCCGCGGTTGACCGAGAACGACACCCCGCGCACCGCCTGGCTGATCCGGCCATCCTGCCGGAACGACACTTTCAGCCCTTTGACCTCCAGAAGCGCGCTCATGAAAAGGTCTTTCTGGGGTCAAAGGCATCGCGCACGCCTTCGAAGATGAAGACCAAGAGCGACAGCATGATGGCAAAGGTGAAAAACGCAGTGAAGGCCAGCCAGGGCGCTTGCAGGTTCTGTTTCGCCTGCAAAGTCAACTCACCGAGCGACGGGGCCGAGGACGGAAGGCCAAAGCCCAGAAAGTCGAGCGAGGCCAGCCCGCCGATCGACCCGGTGACCAGGAACGGCAGGATGGTGACGGTGGCCACCATCGCGTTGGGCAGCATGTGGCGGAACATGATGGTCCAGTCACTGACGCCCAGGGCCCGCGCCGCGCGCACATATTCCAGGTTCCGGGCGCGCAGAAACTCGGCCCGCACAACCCCCACCAGCGCGGTCCAGCCAAAGATGATCGAGATGATCACCAGCATCCAGAAACTGCGCTGGAATATCGAGAACATGATGATGATCACGTATAGTCCCGGCGTGGCCCCCCAGATCTCGATCACCCGCTGCATCACCAGATCCAGCTTGCCGCCAAAGAACCCCTGCATCGCCCCCGCAATCACCCCGATGATGCTGGAGGCGGCGGTAACGATCAGTGCGAACAGGATCGACAGGCGGAATCCGTAGATCACCCGCGCCACGACGTCCCGCTTGGTGTCATCGGTGCCCAGCCAGTTCTGCCCGTTGGGCGGCAGCGGTGCCGCGCCGGGCCGGTCCACCGTGGTGCGATAGGAATAGGGGATCGGCGGCCATATCGCCCAGCCCTGGTGGAAATCCTCGGCCTGATAGGTACCCGCCTCGATCTCTTCGATGATACCTTCGGGATCGTCGAAACACGCATCTGTACCGCCGCTGACAATCAGGCACTGCACCTCTGGATCGCGATAGATCGCCTCGGTCTCGAAATCGCCGCCAAAGGCGGTTTCGGGATAGAAGGAAAAGATCGGCATCCGCAACTCGCCGCGATAGCTGACGAGAATCGGTTTGTCATTGGCCAGGAACTCGGCAAACAGCGAGACCCCGAACAAGATCGAAAACAGGATCAGCGACCAGAAGGCGCGGCGGTTCCGGCAAAAGTTGTTCCAGCGGCGCTGGTTCAGGGGCGACAGGCGCATGGCTCAGCCCTCCCGCCGCTCAAAGTCGATCCGGGGATCGACCAACACATAGGTCAGGTCCGAAAGGATGCCAATCAACAGGCCGATCAGGCCAAAGACAAAGAGCGTGCCGAACATCACCGGATAATCGCGCGCCACCGTTGCCTCGAACCCCAGCCGCCCCAGACCGTCGAGCGAAAAGATCGTCTCGATGATCAGCGAACCACCCAGGAACACCGACAGGAACACCGCCGGAAAGCCCGAGATCACGATCAGCATCGCGTTGCGGAACACGTGGCCATACAGCACCCGGCTTTCGCTCAGCCCCTTGGCGCGGGCGGTGATCACGTATTGCTTCTTGATCTCGTCGAGAAAGCTGTTCTTGGTCAGCAGGGTCAGCGTGGTAAAGGCGCCGATGGTATAGGCGGTCAGCGGCAACGCGATGTGCCAGAGGTAGTCCAGCACCTTGCCGATCAGCGACAGGTCGGCGAAATCGTCGGATGTCAGGCCGCGCAGCGGGAAGATCTGCCAGTAACTGCCACCGGCGAACAGCACCAACAGCAGAATGGCGAACAGGAACCCCGGGATCGCATAGGCCGCGATGATCAGCCCGCTGGTCCAAGTATCAAACCGTGACCCGTCGCGCACCGCCTTGCGGATGCCCAGCGGGATCGAGATGGCATAGGCAATGAGCGTCGACCACAGGCCCAGCGTGATCGACACCGGCATCTTCTCCAGCACCAGATCGACAACGTCGATCTTGCGGAAATAGCTCTCGCCGAAATCGAGGTTCAGATAGTTCCAAAGCATCAGCAGGAACCGTTCATGCGCCGGCTTGTCGAGACCGTATAGCTCTTCCAATTCCTTGATGAACTCGGGCGGCAGGCCCCGCGCGCCGA
The DNA here is from genome assembly GCF_010500245.1 of Ruegeria sp. PrR005. Lineage (GTDB taxonomy): Bacteria > Pseudomonadota > Alphaproteobacteria > Rhodobacterales > Rhodobacteraceae > Ruegeria_B > Ruegeria_B marisflavi. The sequence continues at coordinate 277,639 of NZ_JAAGOX010000032.1, read as the reverse complement.
TATAGCGGTCGTTGACCGCGTTGGTCTGGGTGTTCAGCTGCGCATCGTTGCCCTGCCCGGCAAAGCTTTCGAACACGTCGCCGCCGCCCTGCAATTGCGCAATGGCCTGATCCACCGGACCACCCGGCACAAACTGCACCAGCACGAAATTCACCAGCATGATCCCAAGCAATGTCGGGATCACCAGCAGCAATCGTCTGAGGATATAGGCGCCCATAAAGCCTGCTTACCTCAACGCGCCCGAGGATTTCAGCGCTGCCGCACGGTCGGCGTCGACCCACCACAGGTCCTCGATGCCCAGCGCATAGGGCGGCAGGTTCTCGGGGTAGGAATACATGTCCCAATAGGCTACCCAGTATTTGCCCAGGTACCAGGTCGGCACCATGATCCGCTTGGCCCGCAGAACCCGGTCCAGCGCCCGCACGTTGGCCTGCAACTCTTCGGTGGTCTTGGCCGCGACAATCCCGTCGATCAGCGGCTCGATATCCGGCCCGTGCACGCCCGAGGGGTTGAACACGGAATAGGCCGCCGCCTCGGCGCCGAACTGCTGGTAAAGCCCGGTCGACGGTTGCAGCGACATCGGGTAGCCACCCATGATCATGTCGAAGTCCCTGTCGCGCCGGCGCAGCGTGAATTGCGCGTCATCCACCCGGTTATAGCGGGCGTCGATACCCATGACCTTGAGGTTGTCGACAAACGGCTGAATGATCCGGTCCAACGTCGGCTCGTCGGACAGGAACTCGATCTTCAGCGTTTCACCCGCCGCATTGCGCCGGATGCCATCACCGCCGACGGCCCACCCCGCCTCGTCCAGCAGCTTCATCGCACGGCGCAGGTTCTTGCGGTCGTTCTGGCGGTCGGGGCTGGAGCTGTGGGCGCTTACCGGCTCTTCGGTCAGCACCGCGGGATCCAGCGCATCGCCCAGCGCCTCCAGCACCTCGCGCTCGCGGCCCTCGGGCAGCCCGGTCGCCTCCAGCGGCGTGCCTTGCCAGAAGGAATGCCGCTGCTGGAACAGACCATATTGCAGGCTGTCGTTGGTCCATTCGAAGTTGAACGCCAGCTGCACCGCCGCGCGCACACGGATATCCTGGAACTGAGGCCGGTCCATGTTGATCACAAAGCCGCTGGCACTGGGAACGTCGCCATCAAACAGCTCTGCCTTGACCACATGGCCCTTTTCGATGGCCGGAAAGTCATAGGCGGTGGCCCAGCTTTTCGAGTTGTTTTCCTGCCGCAGGGTATAGTTGCCCGCCTTGAACCCCTCCATCGCGGCGATTGTGTCGGTGTAATACTCGACCCGGATACTGTCGTAATTGTTGCGCCCGACATTCACGTTCAGATGCGCGCCCCAGTAATCGGGATTGCGGCGATAGATGACGCGCCGGTTGATGTCGAAGCTCTCCAGCACATAGGGCGCCGAGCCGATCCCCTGCTCAAGCCGCGGCTCGTCCAGGCGGCGTTTCTCGGGATCGGCCATGAACCAGGCCTTGGAAAAGATCGGCGTTCCGCCGACCTGGGTGATCAGCGCCCGGCGCGGGATGTCGGGGGCGAAATAGAATTTCACCCGATACGTGTCCAACGCCTCGGCCTTGGGAATGCGTTTCCTGACTGCCTCGGCATAAGATTTCAGTCCCTGTTCCAGCAGGATCTCGTGGCTGAACACCACATCCTCGGCGGTGATCGGTGTGCCATCGGAGAACCGCGCCTCGGGCCGGATGTTGAAGATCACCCAATCCTGACTTTCGGGGTATTCCAGGCTTTCGGCCACCAGCCCATAATACGACGCCGGTTCATCATAAGACGGCGTCAGCAGGGATTCGTACTGATCCGCCGAGCGCGCCGCCGCGCGCCCCTTACGGGTGAAAGGGTTCAGGTTATCGAATGTCCCGATCGCGGCATAGCTCAGCTCGCCACCCTTGGGCGCATCGGGATTGACGTAATCGAAATGCGCAAATCCCTCGGGATACTTGAGATCGCCGAATTCTGAAAACCCATAGCTCTTGATGATCGTCTCTTCGGCGCGGACCAGACCGGCCAGCGCCAACAGAACGATCCCTGCAATCAGCATCATCACGCCTGGCCGGATATCCAATGCTCGGGCACGCGTCGCGGCGCGGGGGGATTTCATCGGGCTCTTCCTCCGGGTTGGGTTGGCACGGCTGCCAATCTTGTTTCCGATAGCTAATGGCCCCGCAAGGGGACTTGCAAGTTTAGATTAGGTGAACCGTTCGTGAAGTCAGCCCCGCCAAACGAAAAAGGCCGCTGCGCTCCGGCAGCGGCCCTTGATCTGTCAGGGTTATGCGTCCGGCTCAGCCGCCGGTGCTTTGCAGATAGGCGATCAGGTTGACCCGGTCGCCAATCTTGCCCAGGCCCGAGAAGCTCATCGAAGTGCCGGGAACGGCCGCCGACGGCTTGGTCAGGAATGCGTCCAGCGCTTCCGGGGTCCAGTCGCCGCCATGGCTCTGCATGGCGCCCGAGTAGCCGAAACCGGCAACCGAGGCGACCGCGCGGCCAACCACACCGTTCAGGTGCGGGCCAGTGGCATCCTCGCCGTTCACCTTGTGGCAGGCGGCACATTTCTTGAAGACCTTCTCGCCTTTTTCGGCATCAGCCGAGGCCAGCAGCTCTTCGAAGCTCACGGTTTCTGCCTCACCGGCCGACTCTTCGGCTTCGGCGGCTTCGATTGCATAGGCCGGCTCGTCGCCGTGGCCACCAACATGATAGACCGTTTCGGCCGCCCACTTGGCGAGAAGAAGCGCCAGGAAAGCGCCGAACAGGCCGGCAGCGGCCTTGGTAACTGTCATCGTGTCGAACATTGATCGCGAGTCCATTTCAGCTGTCTGGGCGGCTGTCTAAGGCTTCCCCTCGCAAGAGGCAAGGTATAGACACCGCGACCAAACGCCCAAAATGTAACTTGTTGCACGGAAACGACCCTATGACCCATCGCATCGCCTTCCAGGGAGAGCCCGGCGCCTACAGTCACGAGGCCTGCCGCAACGCCCGCCCCGAGATGGAGGCCCTGCCCTGCCGCACCTTCGAAGACGTGATCCAGGCGGTCCGTTCGGGCGAGGCCGAGCTTGCGATGCTGCCGGTCGAGAACACGACATACGGCCGGGTCGCAGATATCCACCGCCTGCTGCCGCACAGCGGCCTGCATATCATCGACGAGGCTTTTGTGCGGGTTCACATCAACCTCTTGGGGGTGCCGGGCGCGAAACTCCAAGATATCCGCGAGGCGCATTCGCATCTGGTGCTGCTGCCACAATGCGCGGGCTTTCTAAAAAAGCACGCAATCACCGGCCGGGTCAGCCCCGACAATGCCCGCGCCGCCCGCGAAGTGGCCGAACGCGGCGACAAGAGCCATGCCGCGCTGGCCAGCGAACTGGCCGGAGAAATCTATGGCCTGAACGTGCTTGCCCGCCATGTCGAGGATACCGACAACAACACCACCCGGTTCCTGGTTATGTCGCGCGAGGCCGACGAATCGCGGCGCGGCGATTTCGGCATGATCACCAGTTTCGTCTTCGAAGTGCGCAGCATCCCGGCCGCGCTCTACAAGGCACTCGGCGGATTCGCGACAAATGGCGTCAACATGACCAAACTGGAAAGCTACATGCTGGACGGTTCGTTCTCGGCCACCCAGTTCTATGCCGACATCGTGGGCCACCCCGAGGATCCCAACGTCGCGTTGGCGATGGACGAGCTCAACCACTTCACGACGAATGTGGAAATCCTGGGCGTCTATCCGGCGGCGCGCCCCCGGTCGTGACCTGCCCCGCGCCCGTCAGCGGGCGCAGCGGTCTTCGACATCCTTGGCGAATTCCGCAATCCGCAGCTTGAACCGGCGCGCCAGATTCTTGCGGGCCAGTTTCAGCGATTGCAGGAACAGGCGCGCCGACAGCGTCTTGGCGCCCAGTGCGATGTCAAAGCTCAACCGCGTCCGACGCGGCGAAAGCGCCAGCAATTCGATATTCACGATCGAGGTGATGCCCTTGCTATGCCCTTCGAACCGCATCAGCTGCGGCGGTTCGAACTGTTTCAGCACAACATGCATTTCGCGCGGCCTGCCCCGCAGGTTGAACCGTGCGTCCCAGGCCATGCCAGCACCAATCGCCGCCCCCGGATCAACGCGCTGAACCTCGATTCCCCGTCGAATGGCAGAACGCTCGAAACTCTCGAACTCCGACAGAATGGCGAACACGTTCGCGACCGGCGCTTCGATATCTTCTTTGCTGACGAATTGCATGACAACCCTGACTTGTTCTGCTCTTGCCCGAATGTCCCCTTAATCCAGCGTATCCGCAAGCCAGTTCTGCAACAGGAAATGCGCGATGGCGCCCTTGCGGGCGGGCAGGATGGTGGGATGATCGCCGGCAAACACCTGCATCATCTCGCTGCGCCCCACCCAGATCGCATCCTCCAGTTCGACAGGATCGACCTTGATGTCGCGCGCCAGCGCCTCGCCCTCGCAGCCGAACATCAGGGAGGCGGGAAACGGCCAGGGCTGACTTGCCAGATAGCCGACCCGCCCCACCGGTATGCCCGCCTCTTCCAGTACCTCGCGGCGCACTGCCGCCTCCAGCGTCTCTCCGGGTTCGACGAAACCGGCGAGAAGCGAGTACATCCCCTCGGGCCAGCCCGGCGACCGGCCCATCAGAACGTCGTTGCCATGGGTGATCAGCATGATCACCACCGGATCGGTGCGCGGGAAATGCTGTCCGCCGCAGGCCGGGCAACTGCGTTGCCAGCCGCTCTGGACCATGTCGCTGGCCGCGCCGCAGCGGGCACAGAACTTGTGCGTCGAATGCCACCCGATGACCGCCTTGGCGGTGGCGGCCAGCTCGGCGTCGCGCGGGCTCAGCCGCGTCATCACCCGGCGCAACTCGGCAAACACCTGACCTTCCGGCAGGTCTGGATGCTGTTGCTCGGACTTGTCGACAAAGGCGCCAACGGTGCTGGTATCCAACCCCTTGGCGGTCCAGCCCGAAATGTCATGCGCGAACAGCGCCGCGCCCGTATCATCCAGCCCCAGAAAGATCGGTATGTCAGACTCTCCGCCCGGCCCGTCCGTGACCAGCGGATGGTCAATGGGCACCCAGGCCAGACGGTCCAGACCATCCACATGCAACAACAGCTTGCCGCGCCAGACCAACAGACACCGGGCCGAAAGATGGGCCGTCGCCTGCGCCATTGCTGCCGCGTCGCCTCTAAGATGAGCGGCCCTGTTCAGCCCGCTGCCGCCAAAAGTCACCTGTTCCGCCCGTTTCACGTCACGCTCTCCCTTTGCCCTCACCGCCGACTGCTGCCATGGGCGGCGGACCATTTCAATCGCGAACTCTTCGCATGACGCGATTGCGATACAGGTCTGACACAAAACCGGCCCAACCAAACCCTTGTATTTCGTCAGTTTTTCTGTGCCCTAATTGGTTAACCCAACCCAAGAGAGAGCATCTTGCCTGGCGCAACCCCCGGAGACCCAATGACACTCAGCGCCCAGGACACGACGACAGGCTCACAAGGCCGGGAGAGGCCGTTCCGAAAACTCCGCATCCTCGCAACGTCGGACCTGCATATGCAACTAACCGGGTTCGATTATTACGCCGACCGGCCCGAACCGGCCGGAGGACTTACCCGGCTCGCCACCCTGATCGACGCGGCTCGCGCAGAACCCGGCCTGGATCTGACCCTTCTGGTCGACAACGGCGACAGCCTCCAAGGTACGCCCATGGCCGATCTGTGCGTCGAACACCCCTGTCGGCCGCACCCCCTGATGCAGGCTTTCGACTATCTCGGATATGACGCCATCGGGCTTGGAAACCACGATTTCAACTATGGGCTAGAGGTTCTCGATCATACGCTTTGTCAATCGCCCTGCCCGGTGGTATGCAGCAACGCGCACCGGCTGGATGGCCCCGCGTCCTGGGTCAACGACCTGGTGCTCCGGCGTGATCTGAAGGCTTCCGGCACAAACGTGCCGCTGGACATCGGGATCATCTCGGTCTTGCCGCCCCAATCGGTGCAATGGGACGCCCATCACCTGCTCGGCCGGGTCGAAATCGCGGATATCGTAGACACCGCCCACACCCGCGCCCGGCACCTCAAGGCAAGAGGGTGTCACGTGATCCTGGTCCTGGCCCATTCCGGGCTGGGAGAGGTCCATTCGGCGCCGGGACAAGAGAATGCCGTTATCCCGCTGGCCGAGATCGAGGCCATCGACGCCATCGTCGCCGGTCATACCCATCTGCACCTGCCCAGCCCGACACCGGACCCCAGGCCACAGGTGGATGCGGCGCGCGGCCTCGTCCATGGCAAACCCGTGGTGATGCCCGGACAATACGGCACCCATCTGGGCGTGCTGGACCTCGATCTGCATTTGGATTCGCATGGCCAATGGCACGTGCTTGGGTCACGCGCCACCCTCAGGGCGGCGGATGCCGATGTCTCGGTGTCCGACGGTCTTGCAAAACGGCTTTCGCCTGTACATGCACAAACCCGTGCAGCGGCAAACACACCGGCCGGGTTCTCGGCCCAGGCCCTGCACAGTTACTTTTCCTTCGTCGCCCCCGATCTGGCGCTGGCAAAGGTCGCCGCCGCCCAAGCGGCCGCCCTGCGTCCGTTCCTGCATGGCAGCCCCGAAAGCGCCCTTCCCCTGCTCTCGGCGGCATCGCCGCTGAAGGCAGGCGGGCGCGCAGGCCCACAGCACTATACCGACGTTCCCCCGGGTCCGCTGCTGATGCGGCACATTGCCGATCTGCACATGTTTCCAAACGAACTCCGGGCGATCGTGGCAAACGGCGAAATCCTGCGCGACTGGCTCGAAATGGCGGTGGGCCTCTTCTGCACGATCACTGCTTCGGGCCCCGCCGGACACCTGCTGGACCCCACCATCCCCGGCCACAATTTCGATGTACTCTACGGGCTCAGCTACGCCATCGACCTGTCGGTACCACCCCGGTTTGACACCCATGGCAAGGTGATCAATGCCAAAGCCCACAGAATCCGTGACCTCACCTGCAACGGCGTGCCAGTGGTGGCCGATCAGCGGTTCATCGTGGCGCTGAACAACTACAGGGCCAACGGCGGCGGCGGGTTTCACATGCTGGACGCCGCGCCCCGGATCAACCTCCCGACCCTCCCCATTCGTACCGTCCTGCGCGATTACCTGTCCGACAAGCTGCCCCGCGACCCGATCGAAGACACACCAGCGCCTTGGCGGTTCGCGCCCTTGCCCGGCGGAAAGGCCATTCTGCGCACTGGCCCGCAGGCCCGCGCGCACCTGGCCCAGCTGGCAGGCCGCGACATCACCGAACTGGGGCTGGACGACGCGGGATACCTCTGCCTGCTTTTGGGTCTGTAGCGTCTTGCCATTTTCAGGCCCCGCGCCTATATCGACCCCCGAGAGGTTGGCGCGGGCGAGCGCCTCGCCAACCTGGTCAGGTCCGGAAGGAAGCAGCCACAACGAGTCCCGCTTGGGTCGATGTCCAGCCTCTCACCCTCCCTCAGCCGATGGATTGCGCGCAACCTCCTTGCGGAGGATAGCACCTGATTGCGGCCGTTCGCGGTTTCCAACAGACCTGTATCCGACACGCGCTCACAAGCCTTTCCGCGCAACAGAAAAGCCCCGCGACGCGCGCGGGGCAGTTTGTCTTGCCAAGGGAAGCAAGCGGGAGACGTTACCAGTTCATCGGACCTTTGTCGTCAAAGGCGTGAACCAGGAAATCGATGAATGCGCGGACCTTGGGCTGGGTAAACCGGCCCGGCGGATAGACGGCATAGATGCCTTGCACCTCGTCGGGCAGCGACGGCATCGCATCCTCGACCAGCCCCTTTTCCATCGCCTCGGCGAACAGGTAACAGGGCAGATAAGCGATCCCCAAGCCCGAAATCGCAGCATTCAGCAGCGACTGACCGTCGTTCACGCTCAGCCATCCAGCGGTGCGCACCTGCCGCTTTTCGCCCGAGGGCGCGGTCAGTTTCCACACGTTGCCCGAGGACTGGCTGGAATAGTGCAAGAGCTTGTGCTCGTTCAGGTCGTCGATCTTCTGCGGGCGGCCATATTTCTCGAAATACTTCGGGCTGGCGATCATCCGCTTGGTGGTCTCGGTCAACTTGCGGGCGCGCAGCGTGCTGTCCTCCAGCTCACCGATCCGCACCGCCATGTCGAACCCTTCGGAAATCAGTTCCACATACCGGTTGTTCAGAACCATGTTCACGGTAATGTCCGGGAATTCCGCTAGGAAATCCGACAAGACCGGCGACAGGTGATTGACCCCGAAATCGGTTGCGACCGAGATTCTCAGCAGCCCCGAAGGTGCCGATTGCATCGACGTGACCAGCGCGTCAGCCTCTCCGGCATCGTTCAGCACCCGGCGGGCCCGATCATAATAGGCAAGCCCGATCTCTGTCGGCGACACCCGGCGCGTCGTGCGATTCAGCAGCCGGGCACCCAACCGGGCCTCCAGGCTGGACACATGCTTGGACACGGCCGACTTCGAGATTCCCATCTTCTTGGCCGCATCGGTGAAGCCGCCCTGGTCCACGACGTTGGCAAAAGCTTCCATTTCTGTCAGTCGGTCCATTCCTGGTTCCTCGGCTGATTGCTGTTCCTCAGGAACCGGTTATCGGCGGCAATCTGGGCGAGAACGGGGCAGAGCTGGGATAATATCAGGGTTTTGTCGCGGATCGTTTGCGACAGGGAAACACGGAAACAATCCGAAAATCCGCTTCCGCTTTCAGAAACTAAGGCCAATCACATAGATCCACAGGGGCAGGGTCGCGGCGCTCAGCAGGGTGGATTGGGCAATCAGCGTGGCGACCAGTTTGCGGTCAGCGCCAAAGCCCGACGCCAGCACATGCGCCGCCGATGCCGTGGGCAAGGCCGCGAACAGGATCACCACCGCAGCCAGACCGGGCTCGGCCCCCAGCAGCCGGCAAGTCAGCCAGACCAGCGCCGGGGTCAGCAGCAGCCGCACCGCACAGAGATAGCCGTTGAACAGGTCCAACCGGGTCAGGGCGCGCCAGTCCATGGTGGCGCCGATCGACAGCAGGGCGATCGGAATGGCCGCTTGCGCCAGCATCTGCGCCGGGGCCAGGATCGGGTCCGGGATCTTGTAGCCCGACAGACCCACACCCACCCCGGCGACCGAGGCCAGCAGAAAGGGGTTAAGCGCAACCTTTCGCACCGTGGCCCGCAAGGTCAGGTTGCCACCCCGCGACAGCGCCGAGACCGCCAGCAGATTGGCCACCGGAACCGCCATACCGATGGCCACCGCCATCTGGCCGACATCGGCCAGATAAAGCGTTGGTACCGCGACAAAGGCCATGGCGGTGTTGAATCTCCAGGTGGTCTGCCAGGCCCCGGCAAAATCGAGAAACCGCTCTGGCCCGAATCGGCGCGCCAGATATCCCAGCATCAGCGCCAGCCCCATCACCGCCCAGACGGCTGGCCCGATACGGATCACATCCTGCACCGCAATCGGCCGGTTGCTGGCGGCAAAAAACAGCAAGGCCGGAAACAGGACCTCGAAGTTCAGCTTGTCCAGCCCCTGCCAGGCCGCAGGCGTCAGCCGGTCCCGAACCGCGCCGCCCAGCCCGACCATAAGAAAGCTTGGCACCAGCCCCATCAGGATTGTCGTGATCATGCTTGCCCCGCTGCCCGGCCATTGCGCCCGACCTTGCGTCTCTGCTGGCCGTTACACAAGTCCGTGTGTTCGAAATGGCTGTTCGATTCCCGGCCCGGCATCGCATAGGATACCGCCAGTGTTCCAACAACGAGGATCTGGTTTTGAAAAGTTATCTTGCAGCACTTGGCATCGGCCTTCTGGCAACCGCCGCCCTGGCGGGCGGCGATACTCCCGCCAACCCCGAGGCGCGCGTCTACTTCGCCAATCTCGCCGATGGCGATAACGTGGCCTCTCCGGTCACGGTGATCTTCGGGCTCAGCGGCATGGGCGTCGCTCCCGCCGGGACCGAGACCGAGAATACCGGCCACCACCACCTGCTGGTCGACCGCCCCCCGATGGGTCAGGGCGAAGACGGGGCCGAAGAGCTGACATACGCCCTTCCCGCCGATGACAACCACCGCCATTTCGGCAAGGGCCAGACCGAGGTCACGCTCGACCTCGCGCCCGGCAAGCACACGCTGCAACTGGTGATGGGCGACTATACCCATGTGCCCCACAGCACCCCGATCGTGTCCGAGGTGATCACCATCGAGGTGAAGTAAGGGCCGAGACTTCGGCCGCGGGCGAACCCTCGCCCGCGATCCTTGCCCTAAGACGGGGGTCCAGACGAAAGGACCCCCATGCTGACCTGCATCATCCGCTATCACATCGACCCGACCAAACGGGCCCAGTTCGAACGCTACGCCCGCACCTGGGGACAGGCGATCCCGCGCTGCGGCGCCGACCTGATCGGCTACTACGCCCCGCACGAAGGCTCATCGACTCTCGCCTACGGCATCTACAACATCCCCAGCCTGGCCGAATACGAGGCCTATCGAACCCGCCTTGCCGCCGATCCTCTGGGGCGACAGAACTACGACTTGGCCCAGTCCGAAAAGTTCATTTTGCGCGAGGACCGCACATGGCTCAAACTGGTCTCCACCCCGCATGGAGAGCCGACATGATCGCCATCATATTCGAAGTCGAACCCGCCCCCGGGCAACAGGGCGCCTATCTCGATCTCGCAGGCCGGATGCGCGCCCTGCTTGACGATATGCCGGGCTTCATCTCGGTCGAACGGTTCCAGAGCCTCACCAATCCCGGCAAGCTCTTGTCGCTGTCGTTCTGGGAGGATGAAGAGGCCGTCGCCCGCTGGCGCCAGCTTGCCGCCCATCGCGGCGCCCAGACCCGCGGGCGAGAGGCGCTCTTCGCCGATTACCGCCTGCGCGTGGCGGGCGTGATCCGCGACTACGGCATGACCGACCGCGATCAGGCCCCCGAGGACAGCCGGGCAAGCCACGGCTAGACCAACCAGCGCAACAGGCGTTTCAACCTACAAGGGGCACGGCCCAATCCGTGTGGCGGTCAATCGCCCCCGGCACCGGCCCGCAGCTTGCCCAGAACAACGGGCGAATACTGCGCCGCACCGCCCGGCCCGAACACATGTTTCTGAATGCGCTCGAAGGCGTTCAGATAGGTCGTGTACGAGGTCAGATCGACTTCGCTGGGCGCGGGCAGCATGTCGCCCAGCGCCCCGGTATAGCCGCGCACGCTGATCTCCATCTCGGCCCGCGACAGGCCCAGCTGCGCCTCGGCGGCGATATTGGCCACCGAAACCTGAGCCTCCGATTTGAAACTGGTGGCCTCGATCTTCAACAGAACCGCAACGCCGATTTCCACCTGCTGGCCATCGACCGTCCCCACCATGAACGATTTCGCCTCTTGCAACACGCCCACCGACTTGCCGCTGGCTTGGGCGCTGAACAGGCTGTTAAACCAGCTGACCTTGCCGCTGGCCTCGCGGGTAAAGGCCACCGCGCGCACATAATGCTGATCGAGCGCAACTGGATCACCCGGTTGCAGCCCGTTTTCGCCGCCCAGGCCAAGACCCAGCCCTTCGGTCTGCGGACCGCCGGGATCGCCGGTGCGAAACCGATAGCCCGAAAACAGCGGGTCACCGGCAGAGAGGGGTTCATAAAGCGCTTTTTCCGACATGAGCATTCAATCCTTGCAACCAATGGCTGAACACTATCACAAAACCCACCCAAGGCCCAAACGCTTTGCCCCTTCATCTCGCCCCAAATACTCCCGCCGGAGGCAGAGATTTTTCGGCGAAAAATCTCCCCCCCCCCGCCCGGATCAGAACGACAGCGCCAGCCGGGTACCCTGATTGATCGCGCGCTTGGCGTCCAGTTCGGCGGCCACATCGGCCCCGCCGATCACATGGCAAGGCACACCCTTGGTCTCCAGCGCATCCGCCAGCGACCGGTCCGAGACCTGACCCGCGCACAGAACCACGGTGTCACAGGCGATGAGCGTCGGGTTCTCCCGCGCCTCGCCAAAGCTCACATGCAGGCCGTCGTCGTCGATCTTTTCGTAGTTCACGCCGCCCACGAAATTGACGCCCTTCATCTTCAATGTCGCGCGGTGGATCCAGCCCGTCGTCTTGCCCAGATCCTTGCCGTGCGCCTTGGCCTTGCGCTGCAACAGCGTCACCTCACGCTCGGGCTTGGCGGGCTGCGGTCCCTCGGGCGCCAGGCCCGAGCGGTGCTCGCCCGGATCGGTCACGCCCCATTCCTTCATCCACAGCGGCAGGTCGGTCGCCGGGCTGTGACCCTCTTCCAGCAAGAACTCGGAGACATCGAAACCGATGCCCCCGGCACCGATCACCGCAACCCGCTTGCCTACCGGCTTCTTGTGGCGCAACACGTCGATGTAGCTCAGCACATTGGCCCGGTCCTGTCCCGGGATTGCCGGGTCGCGCGGGCTGACGCCCGTGGCGATCACCACCTCGTCAAAATCCGCCAGATCGTCGGCGCCCACCGCACGGCCCAGCTCGACCTTGACACCCAGATCGGCCAGCATCACCCGGTACCAATCCACAAGGCCCCAGAACTCTTCCTTGCCCGGCACCTGCTTGGCCATGTTGAGCTGGCCACCGATCTCGTCCGACTTGTCGAACACGGTCACCGCATGGCCGCGCTGCGCGGCGGTGATCGCGGTCGACAGGCCCGCCGGACCGGCGCCCACGATGGCAACCTTCTTGGGCGCCGCCGCCTTCTCCATCACCAGTTCCGTCTCATGACAGGCGCGCGGGTTCACCAGGCACGAGGTCAGCTTGCCGCCAAACGTATGGTCCAGACAGGCCTGGTTGCAGGCGATGCAGGGCGCGATGCGGTCGCCCTGTCCCGCCGCCGCCTTGTTGACGAAATCCGCATCCGCCAGCATCGGGCGGGCCATCGACACCATGTCGGCGCAACCCGTGGCCAGCACCTCTTCGGCCACTTCGGGCGTGTTGATCCGGTTCGAGGTGATGACCGGGATCGACACCTGCCCCATCAGCTTCTTCGTGACCCAGGCAAAGGCCGCGCGCGGCACGCTGGTGGCAATCGTCGGAATCCGCGCCTCGTGCCAGCCGATGCCGGTATTGATGATGGTGGCCCCTGCCTTTTCGATCTCTTTCGCCAGTTGCACCACCTCGTCAAAGGTCGAGCCATTGGGCACAAGGTCGATCATCGACAGGCGGTAGATGATGATGAAATCGGTACCCACCGCCTCGCGGGTCCGGCGCACCACCTCGATCGGCAGGCGCATCCGGTTTTCATAGGATCCGCCCCAGCGGTCGGTGCGCTTGTTGGTATGGGTGACCAGGAACTGGTTCAGGAAATACCCCTCCGACCCCATGATCTCGACCCCGTCATAGCCCGCCTGCTGCGCCAGCACCGCGGCATTGACGATATCGCCGATCTGCTTCTCGATCCCCTCCTCGTCCAGCTCGGTCGGCGGGAACGGAGAGATCGGCGATTTCACCGGGCTGGGCGCCACGCATTTCGGCCCATAGGCATAACGCCCCGCATGCAGGATCTGCATCGCGATCTTGCCGCCCGCCTCGTGCACCCGCGCGGTGACGATGGAGTGGTTCGCGACATCCTTCTCGCTGGTCATCATCGCGGCGCCAGGCAGGACCGAGCCTTCCATGTTCGGCCCGATGCCACCCGTCACCATCAGCGCAACGCCACCCCGCGCGCGGTCGGCATAGAATTCGGCCACCCGGTTCCAGTCGCGGGTCTCTTCCAGCCCGGTATGCATCGAGCCCATCAGCACGCGGTTCTTCAGCGTGGTAAAGCCCAGATCAAGCGGGGCAAGCATATGTGGGTACGCAGTCATCGGAATTACTCTCCCTCGGATTTGACGGGCAAGATCACCCTAGCCCACGCCCCTGTCACGCGAAACCTGACGTCACCCCCTTTGCCGCCGTAACGTCGCTTGCTAGACAGGGCCAACCCAAAGGAAAGACAGCCGATGACACCCGAAGAGATTGCCGCGCTCCCCTATCGCCCCTGCGTGGGTGTGGTCCTGATGAATGGCGAGGGGTTCGTCTTTGTCGGCCAGCGCATGGACCAGAACACCGACGCCTGGCAGATGCCGCAGGGTGGCGTGGACGAGGACGAAGATCCCTTTGAGGCCGCCCTGCGCGAGCTCTGGGAAGAGACCGGCGTGACAGCGGATCTGGTCGAGATGGTGGCCGAGACCGAGGGCTGGCTGCCCTATGACCTGCCGCACGATCTTGTCCCGCGCATCTGGAAGGGGCGCTATCGCGGTCAGGAACAGAAATGGTACCTGTTCCGCTTTCTGGGCCGCGACGATCAGATTGACCTGGAAACCGACCACCCCGAATTCAGCCGCTGGAAATGGCAGGATCCCGCCCGGCTGGTGGCCGAGATCGTACCATTCAAGCGTGACGTCTACGAGCGCGTCGTTGCGGCCTTTGCCCCGCATCTGGGCTGAGCAAACCGCAGCCGCCGGGGCGCGCCCGGCGGGCGCTGCCCAATCCACACCGCGCCCAGCACGATGACCGCACCCAGCCCCTGAACCGGGTTCAGCGCCTCGCCCAGGGCTAGCCAGCCCAGGATCACCGCCGTCAGCGGGCTGAGGATACCCAAAAGCGACACCGCCGCCGGTTCGATCCGGGCCAGACCGCGAAACCACAGGATATAGGTCAGCGCGCCGCCGATCAGGCTGAGCCAGGCAAGTGCCGCCAGATTGGTCAGGCTCAGGCCGGGCCAGTCAGGCGCGGCCAGCCAGGCCACCGGGATCATCAAGAGACCACCGGCGGTCAGCTGCCAGGCGGTAAAGGTGACCAGCGGCACATCGGGTCGCCATTTGCGGGTCAGCACCACGCCAACCGCCATCGACAGCGCGCCGCCCAGCCCGGCCAGTACACCTACCGTATCCAGCCGCGCCTCGGGCCCCAGCAGCAACAGTGCCACGCCGACGATCCCCGCCAACGCCGACAGCACCGCGCCCAGCCGGATCTGTGTGCCCAGCGCCACCGCTGACAGGAACACGACGATCAGCGGCTGTACCGCACCCACCGTCGCCGCCACCCCGCCCGGCAGGCGATAGGCGGCAACAAAGAGCAACGACCAGAACACGGAAAAGTTAAGCGCCCCCAGGATCAGCAACCGCCCGATCCAGCCGCGCGGCGGCAGCTGACGCACCAACAGCATCAAAAGCAACCCGGCCGGCAGTGCCCGCAGCAGCGCCACCACAAAAGGCGAATGCGCGGGCAGGAACTGGGTCGTGACGATATAGGAACTGCCCCAGATGGCCGGGGCGATTGCCGTCAGGGCGATATCCGTTGTCCGTGACATAGGGGACCTCATCTAATTATCTCGACGTCGAGATAACATTGTTTATCTTGACGTCAAGATAAATCGCCGAAATAACCCGGATCATGGATCATGTAGACCTTATCACCCGGCAATGGGCGGCCGAGCGCCCCGATCTCGACACGCGGGCCATGGCGGTGATTGGTCGGGTGGCGCGGCTGTCCGTGGCCTGTACCCAGGGGATGCAGAGAACCTTTGCCCGATACGGGCTGAACCCGGCCAAGTTCGACGTGCTGGCCACGCTCCTGCGCTCGGGCCCGCCCTATGCGCTGTCACCCGGCGCGCTGCTCGATACGACCATGGTCGCCTCCGGCACCATGACCAACCGGATCGACCGGCTGGAACAGGACGGGTTGGTCGAACGCCGCAAGAACCCCGAGGACAGCCGCAGCGTGATCATCGCGCTCACGCCCAAGGGGCTGACCCTGATCAACGAGATGATGGCCGCCCATGTGGCGACGCAGGCGCAGCTCCTCGAGGGACTGACGACAGAGGAACAAGCGGCGCTGTCCACCCTGCTGGCCAAGGCGCTGCACAGCGCCGAGATCGCGAACGGCCACGCTGATCAAGCGTAGCCCAACAATCAGGCGCCGGACGGCCCAACCTGAACACGCACATCACAAGGAAGGGGCCGCACCCAACCCCTGCTTCTTTCTGGTCGCAAATACTCCGGGGTGAATTGCCCGCAGGGCAAGAGGGGCAGCGCCCCTCCCCACCCCGGGATCAGAGCAGCCCGTTTTCCTTCAGCAGCTCGACCATGTTCGTCTCGGGGCGCGGGCCGATATGGCTGATCACCTCGCGGGCGCAGATATTGCCGATCCGGGCGCAGGTCTCGTAATCGCGGCCCGTGGCCATGCCAAACAGAAAGCCCGCGGCAAACTGGTCGCCCGCGCCGGTGGCGTCCACCGGCACCACCTTTTCCACCGGCACGTCGATGCGGACCGTGCCGTCCATCACCGTCACCCCGTCGCCCGAGCGCGTGCAGACCACCAGCGGGCAGATGCCCGAGGTCAGCATCAGCGCATCGTCCAGATGGTCGGTCTCGAACAACGACTGGATCTCGGCCTCGTTGCCGATCACAAAATCCAGATCGTGCTGGATCAGTGACAGGAAATCGGCGCGGTGCCGGTCGACACAGAAGGGATCGGAAATCGCGATCCCCGCCTTGCCGCCCGCCGCGCGGGTCGCCCGCGCCGCCTCGCGGAACGCGGATTTGCCGGCGTCATGGTCGAACAGATAGCCTTCCAGAAACATCAGTTTCGCATTGCCTGTCACCGCTTGCGGCACGTCCGCCGAACTCAGCGTGGTCGAGATGCCCAGATAGGTGTTCATCGACCGCTCACCATCGGGCGAGACAAAGATCATCGAACGCGAGGTCGCCAGATCGCCCGCCACCGGCGGATTGACGAAGTCGATACCGCCCTCGTTCATCGCATCAGCATAGAAATGGCCCAGCGCATCGTCGCGCACCCGCCCGATAAACGCCGTATCCAGACCCAGCGCGCCCGCGCCCGCGATGGTGTTGGCAACCGAACCGCCCGGCGTCTGCACCCGCTCCTTCATCGAGGCATACAGCACCTCGCCGCGCTCCTGCTCGATCAGCTGCATGATGCCTTTCTCGATTCCCATCAGGTCGAGAAAGCTGTCATCGGCTTGCGAGATCACATCGACAACGGCATTGCCGATGCCAACGACATCGTAGGTCTTCATAGGGTCTTGTCCTCGAATTGGCACAGATCGCGGATGAGGCAGGTGCCGCACATCGGCTTTCTGGCTTTGCAATGGTAACGGCCGTGCAGGATCAGCCAGTGATGCGCATGTTGCTGGAAATCGGCCGGGATATTGTCCTCGATGGCACGCTCGACCGCGTCCACATCCTTGCCCGGACAGATACCGGTACGGTTGCCGACACGAAAGATATGGGTGTCCACCGCCTGCGCCGGGATGCGCCACCACATGTTCAGCACCACATTGGCGGTCTTGCGCCCGACACCGGGCAGCGATTGCAGCGCGGCGCGCGAATTCGGCACCTCGCCGCCATATTCCTCCACCAGGATGCGGCTCAGCTTGATCACGTTCTTGGCCTTCTGCCGGAACAGGCCAATGGTCTTGATATGCTCGGTCACGCCTTCTTCGCCCAGCGCCAGCATCTTTTCCGGCGTGTCGGCGATCTTGAACAATTCGCGGGTGGCCTTGTTCACGCCCGCATCGGTGGCCTGCGCGCTCAGCGCCACCGCCACCACCAGCGTGTAGGCGTTGACATGCTCCAGCTCGCCCTTGGGTTCGGGATCGGCGGCCTGGAACCGGGTAAAGATCTCGCGGATCGTGTGGTAATCGAGTTGCTTTGCCATCCGGGCCTTAATGCCCTGACAGACAAGCCCCCGCAATTGAAAAGGCAGCGACTAGGCCGCCGTCGCGCCCATTTCCGCCCCGGCTGCCGTCAGGTTCCGCTTCACCTTTGACCATCCAGCGTCATTGGCCGCCAGCACCGCCTTGGGGTCGATCCGCACCGCATATCTCCGGTTCAGCGCGCCAAACGCGGTGTTCTTGACGCAGTGACAACCATCCAAGCCCGTCAGGATCAGGGTGCCGATCCGGTTTTCCTCCAGGTATCGCTCCAACGCAGGTTCGGAAAACGCATCGCCCATGGATTTCTCGACCTCGATATCGGGCACCAGTCCCAGGCGCGGGTCCAGCCCGATACCTGCCGACCCAGCATTGCCACGCCCCTGATTGAACCAGCCGTTAAGCAGCCGGGCCAGCCCGGCCCGATACACCTGCCGGACCGCGATCACCGGCATCCCCGCCCGTCGTGCCGCGTCCGCCGACGTTCTGATTTTCTCCATCGCGGTTTCCAGTTGAGCGGTCTCCCAGACCGGCAGTGAGGTGAAATCGCTCTGCATGTCGATCACCACCAGCGCCGTTCCGGATCGGGCGGCGCGGTCGATAACCGGGCCCTTCGTCGGAGTGCCGATCCTGCGGATCTCCAGCAGGACATAGAGAACCGCAACCATCAGTCCAGCCGCAATAATCCAGAGAACGGACATGTCAGGCCTCCTTGGCCAAGTCTGCAAAGAACCGGGTCAGCGCAAGCTGCACCTTGTGATAGGCGGCAAGCTCGGCGGGTGAGAACCCCTCGGAGAAAAGCGCCAGCTTCTCCATTTCATCCGCCCGGATCGCGGTGATGATGGCCTCGCCCTTCGGGGTCAGCCAATAGCGGTGGGACCGCGCATGCTCGGGATTGGCCCTCCGCTCGATCAGCCCGGCGCGCTGCACCTCTTGCAGGATGCGCGAGATATATTGCCGCTTCATCTGCAACGCGGCGCCCAGTTTCGGCGCCGTTGCTCCCGGGTCTACCGACAGCCCTTCAAGGATCGCGCGCTGCCCCACGGTTACACCCTCGCGCAAACTCCCGCGCTCCACCGCCGCCGTGATATTGCGCAACAGGGGCCGCGTGGCCTGTACCGCCTGATAAAGCTGATCGGATTCATGTGTCATACCCGCAGTACTGGACCGAACGGCACGATTCGTCAACTCAGTTGACAAATATTTGCACAGGTTCCGGGTCGCGGCGACGGGCGCTGCGCGCTACGTTCAGATCAGACAAAGAGGTGCGACATGAACGTTCAGACCACGGAAGAGGGCTATCACTATGGCGTCATCCGCCGCGCGATCGAGCTGATCGACGCGGGCGGCGAGAGCATGTCGCTGGATGATCTGGCGACGCAGATGAATATGAGCCCCGCGCATTTCCAGCGCATCTTTTCGCGCTGGGTCGGAGTGTCGCCCAAGAAGTACCAGCAATACCTGACACTGGGCCATGCCAAGGCGCTGCTGGAGGACCGGTTCACCCTGCTTGAAGCAGCCCAGAATGTCGGTCTCTCGGGCACCGGGCGCCTTCACGACCTCTTCGTCCGGTGGGAGGCGATGAGCCCCGGCGACTATGCCCGCAAGGGCGCGGACCTGACCATCTACTGGGGCTGGTTCGAAAGCCCCTTTGGCCCGGCACTGGTAATGGGAACCGAGCGCGGCATCTGCGGCATCGGCTTTGCCGCCGAGGCGGGCGCCGAGGCCACGATGCAGGATCTGCTGTCGCGCTGGCCACAGGCCACCTTCGTCGAGGATCCGATGCGCCTGCGCCCCTGGGCACTCAGCGCCTTTGGCGCCGCCAGCGACCGGCTGGAGCCGGTGCCGCTCTACCTGATCGGCGCACCCTTGCAGATCAAGGTCTGGGAGGCGCTCTTGCGCATCCCCTCGGGCCAGGTCACCACCTATGGCGAGTTGGCCCAGTCCATCGGGCAGCCGCGCGCGGTACGCGCCGTGGGCACGGCGGTGGGGCGCAACCCGGTCAGCTGGCTGATACCCTGCCACCGGGCCCTGCGCAAATCGGGCGGCCTGGGCGGCTATCACTGGGGCCTGCCGGTGAAACGCGCCATGCTGGCCTGGGAAGCGGCCCGCAGCGAGGCCTAGCGCCAGCGCGCCGCCATCCAGCGCAGCAGATGCAGCCGCCTTGGCCGCGCCTCGCGGCGGGCGGCAAGCTCTCTCTCGATTTCCCAGTTGCGCAGGGTTTGGGGCACGCTCCAGCGCTCCAGCTTGCGGGCCATTAACACATGGTGGTCGCGGCTTGGCATGTTCGGTCTCCTTCGGCTGTCGATGCGACGGCCATCAGACCCCAAGCCTGCTGACACCCCGTTGTCAGGGGCATGTGATAGGGTGTCAGCAGTACGCCCGAGGATCCCATGCGCCGCTCCACCCGACTGTTCGAAATCATCCAGATCCTGCGCGCGGCCACCGCGCCCATCACCGCCGAGGATCTCGCCGCGCGGCTCGAGATCTCGGCCCGCACCGTCTATCGCGATATCGCCGCGCTTCAGGCCATGCGCACCCCGATCGAGGGCGCGGCGGGCCTGGGTTACGTCATGCGCGGCGGCTATGACCTGCCGCCGCTCAACTTCGATCAGGAAGAGGTCGAGGCGCTGCGCGTCGGCCTCTCGATGCTCGTGCGCACCGGCGACAGCGCCCTGCAACAGGCCGCAGAACGGGTCTGCGCCAAGATCGACGCGCTGCACGATCCGGCCGACTGGCTGCGAGTGGCGCCCTGGGGCGCGCCCGCCGACGATCCCGGGCAGGGCTGCACCCCCATCGCATTGTTGCGTCAGGCCGTGCGCGAGGCGCGCAAGCTCAGCGTCGAATATCGCAGCGTGAATGACGTCCAGACGATGCGCGTGTTGCGCCCGGTCGGGCTGATCTATCACCTCGACTGCACCATGCTGGCGGCCTGGTGCGAATTGCGGCAGGGCTTTCGCCATTTCCGCACCGACCGGATCTGGGCCTGCGACCTGCTGTCCGACAGCTTTGCCCCGCAGGCAGCGGCCCTGCGCCAGCTCTGGCAGGATCAAAGCCGCTGGGACGAGGCCGCCACCCCGAATTGATCGCCGGATGGGCAGGGAATCGCCTATTTCACCGCTTTGTCGCTTGTTCGCACCAGCTCGGGCTGTGATATACTGGAACAAAGCAACAAGTGCCGCGTTAAGTGAGCGCAGGAGCAGAAGGTGAATCCATGACTTCGAACAAACATTTCCTTGCGGCCGGGCTGGTGGCCGTTCTGACGCTGGGCGCCTGTACCGATCCGGCCTCGCTCAGCACCAATGCCGACCCGAACAAGAACACCAAGACCGGCGCCATCGCGGGCGCCATCCTGGGCGCCGGTGTCGGCGCGATCGCCAACGATTCGAACCCGGCGCTGGGCGCGCTGGCCGGTGCGGCCATTGGCGCCGCCGGCGGCGGGCTGATCGGCAAGCAGCTCGACCAACAAGCGGCCGAACTGCGCCAGGAACTGGCCAATGACGGTATCTCAATCATCAACACCGGCGATCGGCTGATTGTGACCGTCCCGAACGACATCACCTTCGACACCGACAGCTATACCGTGCGACCGGCGCTGCAATCCGACCTGCGCAAGGTCGCGGCCCATCTCGTGCGCTATCCCAAGTCGAACGTGCAGGTCATCGGCCATACCGACAGCGACGGCGATGCCGCCTACAACCAGGGCCTGTCCGAACGCCGCGCCAACGCGGTGGCCGACATCCTGCAATCGGGCGGGGTGACCTATGACCGGATCTCGACCATCGGCATGGGCGAAAACAATCCGATCGCGTCGAACCTGACGGCCGAAGGCAAGGCCCAGAACCGCCGGGTCGAGATCGTCATCGTCCCCAAGAACCGCTGAACCAGCGGCACCAGCGGTGCTTTCACCGTCGCTGCGCGACACCAAATCCTCGCAGAGGATTTGTCCACAGACTTTTTTCAAAAGTCTGAGTCGCGCTGCGTGGCATCGGCACGCCCCCTCCCATTGTCGCGCATTTTCACACAGGGATTGCGCGACGGCAGGGGTTTGGCGCCCGGGCATCGCGGGCTAGGTTGAACCCAACACGTTCAGGAGACCGACATGACCGATCTTACCTTGCTGGGTATCAGCGGCTCGCTGCGTCGCGAGGCCACCAACCGCAAACTGATGCACGAGGCCGCGCGGCTTTTCGCGCCCGCCCGATTCATCGTGGCTGACCTCAATCTGCCGCTCTATGACGGCGACAACGAACAGGCAGAGGGCATCCCCGCATCGGTCCAGGCGCTCGCCGACCAGATCGCCGCCGCGGATGCCGTGGTGATCTCGACGCCGGAATACAACAAGGGGCCATCCGGCGTGCTCAAGAATGCGCTCGACTGGGTCAGCCGCACCAAGGGCAGCCCCTGGGCTGACAAGCCGGTGGCGGTGATGTCGGCGGCGGGTGGCCGGGCCGGTGGCGAGCGCGCGCAGGCAACGCTGCGCGGCTTCCTTGTGCCATTCCAGCCCCGGCTGCTGTCCGGCCCGGGGGTGCATCTGGCCGACAGTTCCAACCAGTTCGACGACCAGGGTCGCCTGATCAGCGATCAATATGCCGCCACCCTGCAACAGCTGATGGACAAGCTGCGCATCGAAGCACAACGCTAAACCGAAAATGTGTCGCAAACCGGCAAGCGCGGCGGTCAAACCCGCGCCAGCCTGACCCTAGCAGGCAACAGGAGGCCGGAATGCAGACCAGCGCGCTTCACCCGAGTTTCGGGCGTATCGTCCATGACATCGACCTGCGCGAGGTGACCGCCGGTCACCTCTACCCCGAGATCCGGGCGCTGTTCGAAACCCATTCGGCGCTGCTGTTTCCGGCGCAGTCGATCACCGACACCGATCACACCCGGCTGGGCACGCTGTTCGGCCCGCTGGAAAACCGCGATGCCATGGCCGCCGGACGCGATGTCGCGTTCCAGGTCTCGGAGCTGAGCAACCAGACCAGGAACGGGCTGCGGGCGCAGGACGACCTGCATATGCTGAACCTGCAATCCAACATGCTCTGGCATACCGACAGCACCTTCCTGCCCACCCCGGCGCTGATCAACATCCTGACCGCGCTGGTGGTGCCGCCCTCGGGCGGCGAGACCGAGATCGCCTCGACCCGCGTAGCCTGGGCCGAGATGCCGGCGCATCTGCGCGACCGGCTCAAACATGCGGTGATCTGGCATCGGCTGTCGCACAGCCGTGCCAAGCTTTCGGCCGAGCTCGCCCGCCTGCCGACAATGACCCGCTGGCCCGACCGGCCCTGGCGCGCGATCTGGCCCAACCCGGTCACCGGCGAAGAGGCGCTGTTCATCGCCTCACATGCCTTTGCCATCGAGGGGCTGGGCCATGCCGAAAGCCAGGAGATCCTGGAAGAGGCGATCGCCTTCTGCACCCGCCCCGAATACGTCTACTCTCACCGCTGGCAGGTGGGCGACGTGCTGATCTGGGACGAACGCGCCACCCTGCACCGGGGCCGCCCCTGGGATTACGACCACGAACGCACCCTGCGTTCGATCTGCTGTTCGGTGACCGAGGCCGATGGGCTGTCAGCCGTCCGGGTGCTGCACGCCTGAAGCGGCCGAGGCCTGTGCCTTGATCCACCGATCAAACCGCCACATGCCCCAGGCGATCGGAATCAGAGCCAGACCGCCGATGACATAGGCCAGCGGCTCCTCGCCAAAGCTTTCGAACATCTGGGTATAGGCGTGGATCACCCCGAACACGAGCGAGGCGTTGAACAGCCCCCGGTTGCCGCGATGCGCCGACCAGAACAGCAACGCCACCAGCGCCGCCGCCCACAGCACCGAATAGACCCCCTCGGAAATGACCAAGGCGGTGTCGCGAAAGGCTTCGCGCGCCTTGGAATAGGCATCCCAGGCGCCTTCGGTCCAGACCTGCGGCTCTGCCGGACCCCAGATCGTCTCGCCCACCACATCTCCCCAGAGCGAGCCAACCAGCGCACAGAGGTTAGCCACGACAAAGCCCAGCATCGCCAGGATGCGCGCGTGCCGCGCCGTGCGCTCGCCATATCGCCCCACCACCCAGAGACAGGCCGCCAGCAGCACCGCCATTTGCAGGATCGAAAGCGTCGATTCCGGCGAATAGAAAACATAGGCCGCATGGAAGTAAAAGGTGCCGGTATCCAGCATCTGGGCAAAGGGCACGATGGCCAGCGCCGTGATCAGCCGCACGTCCAGCAGCCAGCCCCCCGCCACCAGCAAACCCGCCGTGTAGAAGTAAAACAGGCTCACCAGCAGGCCCGACACCCCGTTGTCGGCAATCAGATACCCCAGCCCGCCGACATGCATCGCCAACCCCATCAGGGCCACCGCCCCGGTGACAAACGGCGCTCGCGCCAGATCACGGACAAAGGCGAACATCGCCCCGGCCAGGATCAGCCCGCCCAGAACACTCAGCATCTGGCCCGCGATCTGCGGATGGTTCGACACCAGCTCGACCGTACCGCCGCCGCACAGCATACCGGCCCCGATCAGCGCCGCGGCATTGCCGAACATCCGCAATTCCCCGCTGCCACGCGACAGAATGGCAAACCCGCCCGCCAGCAGCATCAACCCCACCACCGCCACCGCCAGCGGATCCTGCAACCACAGGATCAGCCCGCCCGTCGCCGACAGGATGCCCAGGCACAGGACCGTGTTGATGCCCAGTGTCACCATCGCCTGCCGCGACCGCGCCTCGATCTCGCGCGCGGCCTCGGGGGCGATCACCCCGTCGTCAACCAGCTTGTCCGTATCTGCAACCGCGAACATGGTCGCCCTCCCCCGCGATCCGGTTTCCGGTCAGCCTAGCATCGAACGCGGCCAAAGACAGCCGATTGCGCGCCCGCACCCGGATAGGCTTGTGCCGCAGGACCGCCGCCCGTATCTAGACGCAAACCTCAATTGCGGGAGACACCCAATGTTCAAAGGACTCGGCGGCCTCGGCGACATGGCCAAGATGATGAAATCGGCGCAGGAATTGCAGACCAAGATGGCCCAGATGCAGGAAGATCTGAACACTGTCCTGGTCACCGGCGAATCCGGCGCCGGGCTGGTCAAGGCCACCGCCACCGCCAAGGGCGAGCTCAAGGGGCTGAACATCGACCCCTCGATCTTCAACGGCGACGACAAGGAAGTGGTCGAAGACCTGATCCTGGCCGCGATCAAGGACGCCCAGGCCAAGGCGGCCGAAAAGGCGCAAGAGGAAATGGCCCGCCTGACCGAAAGCATGGGCCTGCCCAAGGACATCAAGCTGCCGTTCTGACGACGGCAGCCGTTTCCTTTGCCGTGAAGCCGGTGCATCATCGCGGCAAAGCAGGCAGCGAGCAGGACCCAGGACCATGGCCGGATCGACCAAGGATATCGACGCGCTGATCGAGTTGATGGCGCGTCTGCCGGGGCTGGGGCCACGCTCGGCCCGGCGCGCGGTGCTGCACCTGATCCGCAAGCGCGCCCTGCTCCTGACCCCGCTAGCCGACCTGATGACACGGGTCGCCGCCACCGCCCGCGAATGCCTCAATTGCGGCAATATCGGCACCTCGGATGTCTGCGACATCTGCACCGACGAGCGCCGCGCCACCGGCGAGCTCTGCGTGGTCGAGGATGTGGCCGATCTCTGGGCGATGGAACGCTCGGGTGTGTTCAAGGGCCGCTATCACGTGCTAGGCGGCACCCTGTCGGCGCTCGATGGGGTCGGTCCCGAGGAATTGCGCATTCCGCGGCTGGCCGACCGGATCACGACCGAAGCGATCACCGAGGTGATCCTGGCCCTCAACGCGACCATCGACGGCCAGACCACGGCTCATTACATCGCCGACCAGCTGGGCGGCCGCGTGCGGCTGACCTCGCTGGCACAGGGTGTGCCCATTGGCGGCGAGCTCGACTATCTCGACGACGGCACCATCTCGGCCGCCATGCGCGCCCGCAAGGATCTCTAGCCCGGCTTCCAAAAGGCCAGTACTTTGACCCAGAGGGTAGGTCGCCAAGAGGGCCGGGACATGACAACAGCCACTCTGCACATCTTCGTGCCCACAGCGATCCGGGGCATAATGGCGCTCCTCGGCCCGCGCCTCGACGCGGCAGCGGGCCGACCGGTCACACAGATTGTCGATCTCAACCCCAAGATACCCGAACGCATCGCAGCCGGCGAAGCCTTCGACATCGGGCTGACCAATCCCGAATATGTCCCCGCCCTGATTGCCAGCGACCAGGTCGACCCGGCCACGCACCGGCCCTTTGGCCGGGTACCGCTTGCGGTCGGCTGCCGGGCGGGTCCCAGGGCAGAGCCCCTCCGGGACGCGTTCGCAATCGCCGATCTTTTCCGGCGGGCGGACAGCATCGCCTATACCGGCGCGGGCACCAGCGGCCGCATCTTCCTGGATGCGGTTGCGCGGCTGGGGCTGTCTGACACCCTGCGCCCGAAAAGCCGCCCGATGGGCGGCGGCGAACCGGTCGCTTCGGTCACGGCAGGGGACACCGAACTGGCCGTGGCACCACTGTCGACGATTCTGTCGACCCCCGGCATCGCCCCCGCTGCGGTCTTTCCCCGCGACTTCGGCACCGACATCGACATGTCGATCTTCCTCAGCGCCTCACCCGGCCGCGGTGCCACCGCCGTTCTCGACCTTCTGACCTCCGGCACGCTGAATGACGAACTCGCAGCGGCGGGCGCCATGCGCTTCGGCTTTGCCTGACCGCGCCAGACGACCCTTGGCCTGCCGGGTTACTCCCCGGCGCCGAACCGATGGCCATATCATGGGGCACGCCCCAAACCTGCCCCACGAAATCGGTATCGCCCGGCGGGGTTTTCCTTTTGTCCCACGCGCTTTGCGGCTAGGTAAGGATAAAGCACCGTTCACCGCCCGGAGATGTCCCGATGATCCGCATTCTCGCCCTTGCCCTCGCCGCCGCAACCGCCACCGCCGCCTGGTCGCAAGAGCTGATCGACAAGGGGTTCGTGCATGGCTGGAACCTGATGGTGGACCCTGCCCTTGGCAACGGCTGCCTGATCCAGACCGTCTATCAGGATCTCTCGATTGTCCGCCTCGGCTATGACGCCTCGGGCAATCGCGGCTATTTCACCGTCTACAACAAGGCCTGGGGCGAGATCGAAGACGGCAAGAGCTATCCCGTCACCTTCGACCTGGACGGAGAGAAGTTCGAAGCCACCGCCATTGGCGCGAAACAGGGCAAGGTGCGCGGCGCGACCGTGTTCTTCACCGACCGCGAATTCGTGCACGCCATCGCCCAGCGCAAGGTGATGACCGTCTATGGCGTGGACGGGCAGCAGGTCATGGCGATCGACCTCAAGGGAACCGCCAAGGCGCTGGAATATGCCCGCGAATGCCAAAAGGAACAGGGCTGATCCGGCTTCAGCGAATCGCGTGCAACAGCGCGTCCTCGGTCCGGCAGTCGCGCACCACGTCGCGGCCACAGGGAACCGGTTTCAGGCTGTTTGACAGGCAGATGCGCACCTCGGCGATATAGCGCCCGTTGCAGGTCACCGTCAGCATGTCGCGTTCCAGGTTCGGATTGGCCTTCAGAAACGCCTCTTCCACCACCCGCGCGGGCAGTTGGACCGTCCGGTCAAGCCGCCGGAACACCTCGGGCCGGACCACGCTGTCATAGGCCTCGCGCGACAGGTCGAAGTAGTTCTGCGCGCTCAGCCCGCTACAGGTGCCGTGTTTCTTCCACTGATGCCAGGCAAGGCCCGAACTGCCCTGAATATCGGCCATTTCCGCCGTCATCCGGCGCGAGGGCGGCGTCTCGGAGGTGCGGCAGTATGAGGGCCAGCCATACTGGTATTGCGGCCACAACCCGTGCAGGATCCAGCCATAATCGTGGCGCGGGTTACACTGGTCCTCGCCCCGCGCGTCGCCCGTGGTCTCGCACCAGTTCGGCGACCAGCTGAGCGACAGCACGTAATAGTCGAACTGGCCCGCTTTCTCGCCATCGGCCAACACCGAAACAGCGCTCAGAACCCACAGAATCAACCAGCGCATTCGCTCTTTCCTTATCTGCCCGGCCCGACTATATACAGCCGGAGTTCCCCGACAACGGAAACCGCCCCAAGACCCCGGGGCAGCCGAATTCCGGCGACGGGAGAGATGTATTCGCAAGGAGACAAGCCATGGCAAAACCTTTGATGGCCAAGGCGACCGCCGTCTGGCTGGTTGACAACACGACGATCAGCTTCAAGCAGATCGCCGATTTCGTCGGCATGCACGAGCTGGAGATCCAGGGCATCGCCGATGGCGACGTGGCTGTCGGCGTCAAGGGCTTTGACCCGATCGCCAACAACCAGCTGACCCAGGAAGAGATCGACAAGGCGCAGAACAACCCGCTGCACAAGCTCAAGCTCAAGTTCAACCCTGCCGCCTCGGGCGAAGAAAAGCGCCGCGGCCCGCGCTACACCCCGCTGTCCAAGCGTCAGGACCGCCCGAACGCGATCCTGTGGCTGGTCAAGTTCCACCCGGAGCTTTCCGACGGCCAGATCGCAAAGCTGGTCGGCACCACCAAGCCGACGATCCAGTCGATCCGCGAGCGGACCCACTGGAACATCTCCAACATGCAGCCCATCGACCCGGTTGCCCTGGGGCTTTGCCGCCAGTCCGAACTGGACTCGGTGGTACAAAAGGCCGCCGCCAAGAAGGCCGCCGAAGGCGGCGTGATGAGCGACGACGAGCGCCGCAAGCTGGTTTCGACCGAACAGTCGCTGGGCATGGAAACCTCGCCCCGCATCCCCACCGCCATCGAAGGGCTGGAGAACTTCTCGCTCTCCGAGCCGATCGACACCAGCGATGACGACGATGACGATCACGGCCCCATCGTGGATGCCGACAGCTTCTTCAACCTGCCCAAGGGCGGCGATCACGACGAAGAAGAAGACGACGATCCGCGCTACTGACCCGATATGCCCCGGCCCACTGGCCGGGGTTCTCGCTTGTAAGATCCCATGCTTGATATTCTGTCCAAACTGCTTGGCCCGCACCGCGCGGTATCGGTCTATGCCTTCTTCCAGACCCGCGGCGCCGTATTGGCGGCGGCGGCTCTGATCCTGGCAATCCTGCTCACGCTGTTCTTCTTCGGCAAGGGCGAGGAAGAGCACGAGCACGAGGCGTTCCTGACCCTCGACGTGCTGTCGGCGGTGGCTGTCAATGGTGACCTGAACAAGGGCGCCGTGGTCTCGGTCCGGCTGCCCGATGGGAATGCCATCTCGATCTCTACCACCGATGGGCCGATTGCCAACGCGATCACCACCACTGCCTGTGTCGAAAAACGGGTCTACGTCACCAGTCGCGAGGCGCGGTACCGGCTGAAACTGCCCCAGCATTGCGCAGGGCAGTAACCGGGCTCAGATCATCTGGAACAGGACACCGGCGATCACCGCACCGGTGATCCCCAGCCCCAGATACAGCGCAAAGACCCTTGGCTTGACCAGCGACCAGACAGCCGCCATCGCGGGGACCGAACTGACCGCGCCTGCCACAATGAATGCCATCGCCGCACCCGCCGTCATCCCCTGTTCGGTCAGCCCCGCCAGCAACGGCGGCGCGACATACGAGTTCAGATAGGCCGGCATGCCCACCAGCGCCGCGATGACGATCGGCAACAGCCCCTCGCCGCCCACCAGCCCGGCGATCACCTCGGCCGGAACGTACTGAACCAGCAGCGCCTCGATCACATAGGCCAGCGCCAGCCATTTCAGCAGGAACAGCGCGTTGCTCAGAAACTCCTCGCGAAACACGGCGATCCGCTCCGCCTCGGTCCAGAACCGCCACACCGGCGCAACCGGCTTGGGCGTGCCGCAGCCGCAGCAACCAGACCGCTTGTAAACCCGCAGCGGATCGGCCAGCGCACCGCCCCGCGACAGCGCCCGCACCACGAACCCGCCGAACAGGCCCAGCCCCACCGCCGCCACCGCCTTGCCAATGGCAAAGGGCCAGCCCAGCGCGCCCGCCGTGATCAACAGCGTCGGCGGGTCAATCAGCGGCGAGCTCAGCCAAAAGGCCATCACCGCCGACAAGGGCGCCCCCAACGCCAGCAACCCGGCAACAAACGGGATCACTTCGCAGGAACAGAACGGTGCCAGCCCCCCGAACAGGGCCGCCAGCAGGATCATCCGCGTCTCGCGCCCCTCAAAGGCGCGCGCCACCAGCACCTCGGCCCCCGTCGCCTTGAGATAGGCCAGGAGCAGCACCGCAAACAGGATGTATTGCGCGGTATGTCCCAGAGCCCGCACTGCAAACACCGAAACGGTACTCAGGTTCTGCGGATCCAGCACCGCAACCGCCACAAGCAGCGCCGCGCTCAACGCCCAAGGGGTTTTCAACGCCGCCCGGACGCGGCGCAGTGGCTGGGTCGTGGGATGGGCCATATCAGCCATTTTCGGTCTCCTTTTCCGACCCGGCCTGCTGGTCGACACAGCACTCGGCCAGGATGAAACGTGCCAGCGCATCCAGACGCTCGTACGAGGCGCGGTTTATGGTCGTCCGCCCGATACGCTCCTGTTCGATCACGCCGCCTGAGGTCAGCGCCTTCAGATGATGCGCCAGGGTCGAGGCTGGAATCCCCGTCCGTTCCTGAATTTCCCCCACCGAAAGCCCCGGTTGCCCGGCCCGGATCAGCACGCGCAGCACCTTCAACCGCGCCTCCGACCCCATGGCGTTAAATCCCTCGGCCGCCGTTTTCCACATCGTCGTCACCTCATTTAAACTACAAAACTAGTTATATAGAATAATTGAGTCGCGCAAGTCCTTTCTGCCTGACCGGCATAAGGCCAGTTCGATATCACTCCTGACGCCAACAGGGGAAAATGCTTGCTATGCCGCGATAAGTCCAAATTGTACCTGACATAAGTCCAAGCTAGGCTGACCCCATGGCCATTCCCGTCGAAACCTTCTTTCTCAAGCAGGGCGCCCAGGGCACCTTGCAGGCACAGATCCAGCAGATGATCGCCGAGGGCATCCTGTCGGGCCGCTTCCACATGGGAGAGAAACTGCCCTCGTCGCGGCGGCTGGCCACCCATCTTGGCGTCAGCCGGATCACGGTGACGCTGGCCTATACCGAGCTTCTGGCCAACGATTATCTCACCTCCCGCGGGCGCTCGGGTTATTTCGTGTCCGAAAACGCCCCGATCCCGCCCAGCTACGCGCCCCCCCTGCGCGACCAGGAAACCGTCGATTGGAACCGCGCCATCGCGCGCAAGTTCACCGGCGGCGACACGCTTCAGAAACCGGCGGACTGGCGCAGCTACCGTTATCCGTTCATCTATGGTCAGGCCGATCCGACCCTGTTCGATCACGCCAACTGGCGGCTTTGCGCCGTGCGCGCACTGGGGCAAAAGGATTTCGCCTCGCTCACCGCCGATTACGTGGACCAGGACGATCCGCTGCTGATCGAGTTCATCGCCCGCCACACCCTGCCCCGGCGCGGCATCTCGGCCCGGCCCGAAGAGATCCTGATCACACTCGGCGCCCAGAATGCGCTCTGGCTGGCGGCGCGGGTGCTGCTGAACCGGCGCCGCAAGGCCGCGATCGAGGATCCCTGTTATTATGCCCTGCGCGAATTGCTGATCCAGTCGCGCTGCAATCTGGTTCCAATCCGGGTCGATCTCGACGGTCTCCCGCCCGAGGAGATCCCCGACGATACCGACGTGATCTTTACCACGCCCAGCCATCAGAGCCCGACCACCGCCACCATGCCGGTTTCGCGGCGGCACCGGCTGCTGGAACGCGCCCGCGAAATCGACGCGATGATCGTCGAGGATGATTACGAGTTTGAACTGGCCTTTCTGGGGTCGCCCTCTCCCGCGCTGAAATCCTTCGATAGCGACGGGCGCGTGATCTATGTCGGCAGCTTCTCGAAATCGCTCTTTCCGGGGCTGCGGCTGGGCTACATGGTGGGATCTGAGCCGTTCATCCGCGAGGCGCGCGCGCTGCGCGCGCTGGTGCTGCGCCACCCGCCCGGACATATCCAGCGCACGGCCGCCTATTTCCTGTCGCTCGGCCATTACGACACCCAGATCCGGCGCATGTCCTCGGTGCTGCTGCAACGGCGGCGCGAGATCGAACGCGCCATCGCGGAAAACGGTCTGACCATTGCCGGGCGCGGTGTTTATGGTGGCTCGTCGCTGTGGATGCAGGCGCCCGTCGGGGTGGATTGCGGCGCGCTGGCCATGTCGCTGCGCGGCGAAAGCGTTCATATCGAACCGGGCACCACCTTCTTTTCCGGCTCGGACAGACCGACGAACTATTACCGGCTCGGCTATTCTTCGATCCAGACGGACCGCATCGCGCCGGGTATCGAGCGCATCGCCCGCGCCATAGAGCGTCACGCCGGACCCAACTGGCATTAAGTTGCCGGGCCGTCTGGCCCTAACGCCCACCTTACCCTTGCGCCTAAACCTGACTCCAATCCGCCGATGCCCGGAAGGACACTGGCCCCTGTCAATCGCATGGAGTGCGTTCTTATGAAAATGACGACCGAGGAAGCTTTCGTCAAAACCCTTCAGATGCATGGGATCGAGCATGCGTTCGGGATCATCGGTTCGGCCATGATGCCGATCTCGGACATTTTCCCGGCCGCAGGCATCACCTTCTGGGATTGCGCACACGAAGGCAGCGCCGGCATGATGGCCGACGGCTATACCCGCGCCACCGGCAAGATGTCGATGATGATCGCCCAGAACGGTCCGGGCATCACCAACTTCGTCACCGCTGTCAAAACCGCCTACTGGAACCACACGCCGCTCTTGCTGGTCACCCCGCAGGCGGCCAACAAGACCATCGGCCAGGGTGGCTTCCAGGAAGTCGAGCAGATGAAACTGTTCGAGGACATGGTCGCATACCAGGAAGAGGTCCGCGACCCCACCCGCGTGGCCGAGGTTCTGAACCGCGTGATCATGAACGCCAAGCGCGCCAGCGCCCCGGCCCAGATCAACATTCCGCGGGACATGTGGACCCAGGTCGTCGACATCCAGCTCCCCGCCATCATCGAATTCGAACGCCCCTCGGGCGGCGAACAGGCGGTGGCGCAAGCGGCCGAGCTGCTGTCGAACGCCAAGAACCCGGTGATCCTGAACGGTGCCGGCGTGGTGCTGTCCAAGGGCGGCATCGCCGCCTCCAAGGACCTGGCAGAGCGTCTCGATGCCCCGGTCTGCGTCGGTTACCAGCACAACGATGCCTTCCCCGGCTCGCACCCGCTCTTTGCCGGGCCGCTGGGCTACAACGGCTCCAAGGCGGCGATGGAACTGATCAAGTCCGCCGACGTGGTGCTCTGCCTCGGCACCCGTCTGAACCCGTTCTCGACCCTGCCGGGCTACGGCATGGAATACTGGCCCGCAGATGCCAAGATCATCCAGGTCGACATCAACCCCGACCGCATCGGCCTGACCAAAAAGGTCTCGGTCGGCATCATCGGGGACGCGGCCAAGGTGGCCCGGGGCATCCTGGCCCAGCTCAGCGACACCGCCGGTGACGAAGGCCGCGCCGCGCGCAAGGACCGTATCGCCCAGACCAAATCGGCATGGGCCCAGCAGCTCTCGTCGATGACCCACGAGGATGACGATCCGGGCACCACCTGGAACGAGCGCGCCCGCGCCGCCAAGCCAGAATGGATGAGCCCCCGCATGGCATGGCGCGCGATCCAGGCGGCGCTCCCGCGCGAGGCGATCATCTCCTCGGACATCGGCAACAACTGCGCCATCGGCAACGCCTATCCCGACTTTGACGAAGGTCGCAAATACCTGGCCCCCGGCCTCTTCGGCCCCTGCGGTTACGGTCTGCCCGCGGTTGTCGGCGCCAAGATCGGCTGCCCCGACGTTCCTGTTGTCGGCTTCTCTGGCGATGGTGCCTTTGGCATCGCGGTCAACGAACTGACCGCCATCGGTCGCGGCGAATGGCCCGCCGTCACCCAGGTCGTGTTCCGCAACTACCAGTGGGGCGCGGAAAAGCGCAACTCGACCCTGTGGTTCGACGACAACTTCGTCGGCACCGAACTGGACGAGCAGGTCAGCTATGCAGGCATCGCCAAGGCCTGCGGCCTGCAAGGCATCGTGGCCCACACCATGGACGAGCTGACCGCCGCCCTGGCCAAGGCCATCGAAGATCAGAAGGCAGGCAAGACCACCCTGATCGAGGCCATGATCAACCAGGAGCTCGGCGAACCCTTCCGCCGCGACGCCATGAAGAAACCGGTTCGCGTCGCAGGCATCGACAAGGCCGACATGCGGCCTCAGCAGGTCTGAGCGCAACAGGGCCCCGGGTGATGACACGAACGCCAATTGATCTTCTGCTGTCTGAACCCCCGGCCCGGCGCGCCACCGTCGCGCTGAGCGAAGGCAGCGATCCCCGCGTTGTCGCGGGGGCGCTGGCGGCCCGTGCGGCGGGGATCGCGGATGTGATCCTCGTCGGGCAGACCGCCGCGATCCAGACCGAGCTTCAAGCGCAGGGCGCGGCCGAAGGTGATGGCCTGTCCATCCACGATCCCGACACCTCGCCGCTGACCGACGGGTTCGCCGCCGCCTATCACGACCTCAGGCGGCACAAGGGCGTCAGCGAGGCCGACGCGCTTGCCGCCGTCCGCACCCCGCTTGTCTATGCCTCCATGCTGGTGCGCGCCGGTCACGCGGCGGGCACGGTCGGAGGCGCGGTTGCCACCACCTCGGACGTGGTGCGCACCGCGATCCAGGTGATCGGCGCGGCGCCCGGTGCCGCGATGGTCTCCAGCTTCTTCCTGATGTACCCGCCCGAAGGCGCCACCGCCCACGCCCGCGCGATGCTCTATTCAGACAGCGGGCTAGTGATCGACCCGTCGTCCGCGGAACTGGCGGCCATTGCCGCCGCCTCCTCCGCCTCGTGCCGGGCGCTGCTGCGACAGGAACCGAAGATCGCCATGCTGTCCTTCTCCACCATGGGCAGCGCGCGACACCCCAACGTCACCAAGGTCACCGATGCGCTGACCCGGTTGCGCACGGATCATCCCGAACTGGAGGCCGATGGCGAATTGCAATTCGACGCCGCCTTTGTGCCCTCGGTCGGCGCGTCCAAGGCGCCGGGCTCGCATGTGGCCGGGCAGGCCAACGTGATGATCTTCCCCAATCTCGACGCGGGCAATATCGGCTACAAGATCACCCAGCGCCTTGGCGGATACACGGCTATCGGTCCGGTTCTGCAAGGATTGGCAAAACCGGCCAACGACCTGTCGCGCGGCTGCGTTGCCGGTGATGTCACCCAGATGATCGCCGTCACGGTTCTGCAAGCCCTGGCGCAGGCGCAATGAAAGAACAACACCACCCAGAATTGCAGTTTTGCGGAAAAGGGTTTCGTGAAGTTTGAATTTGCAAGAAAATTGTCGCCGGAAGGGGTGATCTGCCCTAGCGTGTGGAACGACAGAACAGGGAAACCCGAATGATCCACCAGCAGCCAAAGCTCGACACCTCGCCCAAGGTTTCCGACGAGGTGCGAAAAACCACGTGCTACATGTGCGCCTGCCGCTGCGGCATCAACGTGCACATGAAAAATGGCAAGGTCGCCTATATCGAGGGCAACCGCGACCACCCGGTGAACAAGGGCGTGCTCTGTGCCAAGGGCTCTGCCGGGATCATGCAGGTCAACGCCCCCTCGCGCCTGCGCGCGCCACTCAAACGGGTCGGTCCGCGCGGCTCGGGCGAGTTCCAGGAGATCAGCTGGGACGAGGCGCTGGAAATCGCCACCGGCTGGCTGAAACCGATCCGCGAAACCGACCCTTCGAAACTGGCCTTCTTCACCGGACGCGACCAGTCGCAAAGCTTCACCAGCTTCTGGGCACAGAATTTCGGTACCCCAAACTATGCCGCGCATGGCGGCTTCTGCTCGGTCAACATGGCGGCGGCGGGCATCTACACGATGGGCGGCGCGTTCTGGGAATTCGGCCAGCCCGACTGGGATCATACCAAGCTGTTCATTCTCTTCGGCGTGGCCGAGGACCATGACAGCAACCCGATCAAGATGGGCATCGGCAAGATCAAGGCGCGCGGCGCGCGGGTGGTCGGCGTCAACCCGATCCGCTCGGGCTATAACGCGGTGGCCGACGACTGGTATGGGATCACGCCCGGCACCGACGGGCTGCTGATCCTGTCGTTGATCCATGTGCTGATGAAGGCGGGCAAGATCGACCTCGACTATCTCGCGCGCTACACTAACGCGCCCTGTCTGATGATCGAGAACCCAGGCGCCGACGACCACGGCCTGCTGTTGCGCGACGCGGACGGCAAGGTGCTGGTGATCGACCGCGCGACCGGCGAACTGGCCCCCTTCGACCGTCCCGGCGTGCGCCCGGACCTGACCGGAACCCATGTACAAAACGGCCAAACCTGCCACACGGTGATGTACAAAACGGTCAATCGCTACCTGTCCGAGGAGTACACACCCGAGGCGGTGGCCGACCGCTGCGGCATCCCCGCCGCGCGCATCCGCGCGCTGGCCGCCGAGATCGCCCGCGTCGCCTTTGACGAAGCGTTCGAGATCGAACAGGAATGGACAGATTTCCGGGGCGAGACCCACAAGTTGATGAAGGGCCGCCCGGTCTCCTTCCACTCCATGCGCGGCATCTCGGCCCATGCCAACGGCTTCCAGACCTGCCGCGCGTTGCACCTGTTGCAGATTCTTTTGGGCACGGTCGAAGTGCCCGGCGGCTTCCGCTTCAAACCGCCCTATCCCAAGCCGGTCGAGGCGCACCCCAAACCCCACTGCAAGGCCACGCCGGGCGCCCCGCTCGACGGCCCGCACCTGGGCTTCGTGCGCGGACCCGAGGATCTGGCGCTCAAACCCGACGGCAGCCCGGCCCGCATCGACAAGGCGTTCACCTGGGAAAACCCCATGTCTTCTCATGGGCTTATGCATATGGTGATCTCAAACGCACATGCCGGCGATCCCTACAAGATCGACACGCTGTTCATGTATATGGCGAACATGTCGTGGAACTCGACCATGAACACGCGCGGCGTGATCGACATGCTGACGGACAAGGATGAGAGCGGCGACTACGTCATCCCGCGGATCATCTATTCCGATGCCTATTCCTCCGAGATGGTTGCCTATGCCGACCTGATCCTGCCCGACACGACCTATCTGGAACGGCACGACTGTATCTCGCTGCTCGACCGTCCGATCTGCGAGGCGGACGGCGCGGCGGACGCGATCCGCTGGCCGGTGATCGAACCCGACCGCGATGTGCGCGGCTTCCAGACGGTGCTGGTGCAACTGGCCAACAAGCTGAAACTGCCCGGATTCACCAACGAGGACGGCGCGGCGAAATACACCGATTACGCCGATTACATCGTCAATCACCAACGCAAACCCGGCATCGGCCCGCTGGCCGGTTTCCGGGGCGCGGCGGGCGACAAGGCCGGGCGCGGCGAGGTCAATCCCGATCAGCTCGACCGCTATATCGAGAACGGCGGTTTCTTTGTCGAACACGTGCCGGACGCGGCGCGATACTACAAACCCTGGAACGCGGCCTATCAGGACTGGGCCGTGGGCATGGGTCTCTACGACAGCCCGCAACCCTACCTGTTCCAGCTCTATTCCGAACCCATGCGCCAGTTCCAACTGGCGGCCGAAGGCCATGGCGAGCGCCAGCCACCGGATCACCTGCGCGCCCGGATCAGCCAGCGGCTGGACCCGCTGCCGATCTGGTACGAGACCGATCAGCACGGTAACGAGGGCTACACCGTCAACGCCCTGACCCAGCGTCCCATGGCCATGTACCATTCCTGGGGCACCCAGAACGCCTGGCTGCGGCAGCTGCACGGGCGTAACCCGCTTTATGTCCCGACAAAAATCATGCGCGAGCAGGGGCTTGAGGATGGCGATTGGGCGCGGGTCACCTCACCCCATGGTCAGATCGTGGTGCCGGTGATGGAGATGGCCGCGCTCAATGACAACACCGTCTGGACCTGGAACGCGATCGGCAAGCGCAAAGGCGCCTGGGCGCTGGAACCGGACGCGCCCGAGGCCACCAAGGGCTTCCTGCTCAACCACCTGATCCACGAGTTGCTGCCGCCCAAGGGCGACGGGCTGCGCTGGGCCAACTCCGACCCGGTGACCGGTCAGGCGGCCTGGTTCGACCTCAAGGTGAAAATCGAAAAGGTGGCGGGCCCCGAGGAAATGACCGAGAGCCAACCGGCCTTCGACCCGATCAAGTCGCCGGTCGGAACCGGCCCAAAAACCCTGGCTTGGAAGGTAGGTGAATGACCCAACTCCCCCAATCCACCGACCGCAAGATGGGTCTGGTCATCGACCTCGATACCTGTGTCGGCTGCCATGCCTGCGTGATCTCCTGCAAAGGCTGGAACACCGAGAACTACGGCGCGCCGCTCAGCGATCAGAACCCCTATGGGGCCGATCCCTCGGGCACATTCCTGAACCGGGTGCATTCCTACGAGGTGCAGCCGCCCGAGGGGCACGCCCAGCTGATCCATTTCCCAAAATCCTGCCTGCATTGCGAGGACGCGCCCTGTGTCACCGTCTGCCCGACCGGCGCCAGCTATAAACGCTCCGAGGACGGGATCGTGCTGGTCAACGAAAGCGACTGTATCGGTTGCGGCCTCTGCGCCTGGGCCTGCCCCTATGGCGCGCGCGAACTGGATCTTGCCGAAGGGGTGATGAAGAAATGCACCCTCTGCGTCGACCGCATCTATAACGACAACCTGCCCGAGGTGGACCGGGTGCCGTCCTGTGTGCGCACCTGCCCGGCAGGTGCGCGCCATTTCGGCGATCTGGGCGACCCGGACAGCGAGGTGTCGCAACTGGTGGCCGAACGCGGTGGCATGGACCTGATGCCGGAAATGGGCACCAAGCCCGTCAACAAGTACCTGCCGCCCCGGCCCAAGGACAGGATCGAGGATCAGACCGACATCCTGGCGCCGCTGCTGGCGCCGGTGGCCGAAGAACCCAAAGGGTTCATCGCCTGGCTCGACAAGGCCCTGGAGAAACTCTGATGCATCCCGCTCCTTCCGTCATCCTCTTTACCACCCTGTCCGGACTGGGCTTTGGCCTGCTGGCCTTTCTCGGCCTTGGCCTGCCCGACGTATCCGGTTGGGTGGCCTTTGTCTTCTTCGCCATTGCCTTCGGTCTGGCCGTCGGCGGGCTTCTGGCCTCGACATTCCACCTCGGCCACCCCGAGCGCGCCTGGAAGGCGTTCAGCCAGTGGCGGACAAGCTGGCTCAGCCGCGAAGGCTGCTCTGCGGTCGCGGCGCTGATCCTCATGGGGATCTATGCCATCGGCGTGATCTTTATGGACCAGCGCTGGGGTCTGCTTGGCTGGCTGGGCGCGGCGCTGTCGCTTTTCACGGTGTTCACCACGTCGATGATCTATGCCCAGCTCAAGACCATTCCGCGCTGGAACATGAACCTGACACCGGCGATGTTCCTGTCCTTCAGCCTTGCCGGCGGCGCGCTGCTGGCCGGCCAGAACACTACCGCGATCGTACTGCTGCTGATCGCGGGTGCGGTGCAACTGGCCTATTGGAAACAGGGCGACACCGCGCTGGCCAACTCCGGCACGAATATCGGAACCGCGACCGGGTTGGGATCGCGCGGCAAGGTGCGCGCCTTTGAGCCGCCGCATACCGGATCCAACTATCTGCTGCGCGAATTCGTGCATGTCGTCGGCCGCAAACACGCGGCAAAGCTGCGGATGCTGGCCTTGGGCTTTGGCTTTGTCCTGCCGCTGGCGCTGTTGCTGGTGCCGATGCATGACGTGGTGATCAAACATCTGCTCGCCCTGCTCGCCGTGATCGCGCATTTGATCGGCATCGCCACGTCGCGCTGGCTGTTCTTTGCGCAGGCGGAACATGTGGTCGGGCTCTACTACGGCAAACGTTAGCCTGCACGGCAACGCCTCGATTTGAGTATTTTTGACCAGAAAGAAGCAGTAGTCCGGCGCCCAGGGATAGGGCGCCGGTTTTTTTCCGGCTTTTAAAGCAGCCCGGCGTGCTTCATCGCCGCGTCGATGGCGGCCTTGGTGTTGTCTTCGAGACCGGTCAGGGGCGAGCGGACCTCTTCGCTGCACAGGCCCAGTTTCGACAGGGCATATTTGGCGCCGACCAGACCCGGCTCGATAAAGATCGCCTCGTGCAGGGGCATCAGCCGATCCTGATAGTCGAGCGCCTTGGCATAGTCACCGGCAAGGGTGGCCTGCTGGAACTCGGCACAGAGCCGCGGCGCCACGTTGGCGGTGACCGAAATACAGCCCACCCCGCCATGCGCGTTGAAGCCGAGCGCGGTGGCATCCTCGCCCGAGAGCTGGATGAAGTCCGGGCCGCAGGCGGCACGCTGCTGGCTGACCCGGGCCAGATCGCCGGTGGCATCCTTGACGCCCACAATGCGCGGCAGCCTGGACAGCGCGCCCATGGTCGCAGGTTTCATGTCGATGACCGAGCGGCCGGGGATATTGTAGATGATGATCGGGATATTGGCGCAATCGTGCAGCGCGGTGAAATGCGCGATCAGCCCGCGTGCGGTCGGCTTGTTGTAATAGGGTGTCACCACCAGGGCCGCGTCGGCGCCGACCTTTTCCGCGAACTGGACAAAGCGGATCGCCTCGACCGTGTTGTTCGACCCCGCACCCGCGATCACCGGCACACGACCGGCGGCGGCCTTGACCACTTCGGCCACGACGGTTTCGTGTTCCTCATGTGTCAGCGTCGGGCTTTCTCCGGTGGTGCCAACGGGAACCAGACCGGTCGATCCTTCGCCGATCTGCCACTCGACCAGACGTTTGAGCGTGTCCAGGTCCAGCTCGCCGTTGCGGAACGGGGTGACGAGTGCAGGCATCGAGCCTTTGAACATGGAAAATGCTCCCTAGATTGCATGGCAAACGGGCAATTGCCCGCCGGTTGTCCGCGCGGGCGGGAATGTGATTTGATCCCGTCCGCGCAAGGTTTAACGTGAAAGGCTCTAGCCTTGGTTCGACAGGAAATGCAAGGGATGACCCGTCTTCCGACCGCCTTGGCGGCCATGATTTTCTGGTGTTTCGCCTTTACGGCCCCGGTTTGGGCGGATGCGGCGGCGAATCTGCGCGCAGCACTGCGCGAGATGCGCGACGAAAACTGGACCGAGGCGCTGGAGATCGCGGGCGCGCGTGGCTCGGTGTCGCGGGATCTGATCGTCTGGCATTGGTTGCGCCGCAGCTATGGCACCGATGGCGATGCGCTGGTTTTTGCCGAAAGGCGCGCGGACTGGCCCGGCATGGATTATCTGCGCAAGCAGTCCGAGCCGCAGTTCACCAACGCAGATCCCGACCGCGTGCTGAAATTCTACGCAGGTCTGCCGCCGCAAAGTCCCGAAGGCGTTCTGAACTACGCGGTTGCCCTGATCGCCAAGGGACAGCGCGGCGATGCCGAGGCCGAACTTGTCAAGGCCTGGCGCACCCTGCCGATGGGGGCCGGATTGCAGAAGGATTTTGTCGAGAACTTCGGCAAGCTTTTGCGACCGCATCACGAGGCGCGTCTGGACCGCATGCTGTGGGAGGGCTACACGATCAGCGCCCGTCAGATGCGGTCCCTGGTGGACGAGGATCACCGCAAACTGGCGGCGGCCCGCATCGCGCTCAAGGATATGGAGCCCGGGGTGGATACGTTGATTGCGGCCGTCCCGGCAAGTCTGGCCGATGCGCCGGGGCTGGCCCATGACCGGTTTGTCTGGCGCGACCGAAAGGAACTGGACGACAGCGCCATCGAGCTGATGTTGGAACGGTCCACCAGTGCAGCCGCGCTGGGCGAACCCGGCAAATGGGGCAACGCCCGCGCCCGGCTTGCCCGGCTGCTGATGCGTCAGGATCGCAACGAGCAGGCTTACAAGGTGGCGGCGCTGCATTTCATGACCCCCGAGATGGGATACACCTATGCCGAACTGGAATGGATCGCGGGCTATATCGCGCTGGCCAAGCTGAACGATCCCACCACGGCCGTCGCGCATTTCCAGCGCTTCGATGCGGCGGTGACATCGCCGATTTCCAAGGGGCGGTCGGGCTATTGGCTGGGCCGTGCCTATGCGGCGCTGGGCGAGGCGGACAAGGCGCATGCCGCTTATGCGATCGGGGCCGAAAACCAGACCTCGTTCTATGGCCTGTTGGCAGCCGAACGGATCGGGCGGCCTTTTGACCCGACGCTCAGGACACCGCCAAAGAACCCGCCCTGGCGCGATGCGCCGTTCATGACGTCCAGCGTGCTGGAGGCTGGTTTGCTGTTGCTTCGGGCGGGGGAACTGGACCTTGCCGAACGCTTCCTGACCCACCTGGCCGAGAGCCTGGACCAGCAACAGGCCTCGCAACTGGCCGAGATGGCGATGGACATGGGCGAGCCGCATCTGGCGCTGATGATCGCCAAGCGCAAGGCGCAAGAAGGGGTGGTGCTGGCCGGGGCCTATTACCCGCTGCATCCGGTGGCTGACCTGAAACTGCCCATGGCGCCGGAAATGGTCCTGTCCATCGCCCGCCGGGAAAGCGAGTTCGATCCGGTGGTGATCAGCGGCGCAGGCGCACGTGGGCTGATGCAGGTGATGCCTGCGACCGCGCGGCTGGTGGCCGATGGCCTGGGCATTCTGGGCGGGCACTCGACCGACAGCCTGACCCGGGACTGGCAATACAATGCCAAGCTGGGGGCCAACTACCTGGCCGGGCTGGCGGGCGATTTCGACGGCAACGTGGTGATGATGGCCGCAGGTTACAACGCCGGTCCCAATCGTCCCATCAGCTGGATGGAGCGGTTCGGCGACCCGCGCAGCGGTACCCCCGACATTGTCGACTGGATCGAGCACATCCCCTTCGAAGAAACCCGCAATTACATCATGCGGGTCACCGAAAGCCTGCCGGTCTACCGCGCCCGGCTGGGGCAGGAGCCGCTGCCGATCCCCTTCTCAGCCGAGCTTGCCGGCGCGACGCTGCGCGCGTTCGCGCCATAGGGTGAACAGGCCCGCGGCGACGATCAGCGTGGCGCCGATGATCACGGCGCTGCGCAGGGTCTCGCCAAAGATCGTGATCCCCAGGATCGAGGTCCACATCAGGTGGAAATAGGCAAAGGGCTGCACCGCGCTGGCCTCGGCCATCTCGTAGCACTTGATCAGCAACCAGTGGCCCAGGGCACCGGTAACGCAAAGAACCGCCATCCAACGCCAATCGGCGGCACTCATCGGCTCCCAGAACCACAGGCCGACAGCCGTCATGGCGACCGCGCCCACGGTGCCGGTCCAAAAGAAACTGGTCGCGGTACTGTCCTGCCGCGCGACATAGCGGGTCAGCAGGCCGTAAAGTGCGAACATGAAGGCCGAGATCAGCGGCACGATGGCCCAGGGGTTGAACACCCCCATGCCCGGCTGAAGGATGATCAGCACGCCGACCAGCCCGACACCGATGGCGCTCCACCGCCGCCAGCCGACCTTTTCGCCCAGAACCGGCCCGGACAGGGCCGCCACCAACAGCGGATAGCAGATAAAGACCGCCATGCTCTCGATCAGGCCCAGCACGGTAAAGCCGAAAACCGCGACACAGATTTCACCGGCCAGCAGCAGGCCGCGAAAAATCTGCATTCCAGGTTGGCCGGTCCGCACCGCCGCGCGCAGACCGCCGCGCGACCGCGCCGCCAGGGCGATGACAAAGGCGGCAAAGAACCAGTAGCGGATCATCACCACCATGTAGGTGTTGTAGCTCGACGCCAGATGGCGCGAGATCCCGTCTTGCAGCGCGAACACCACCGTCGCCGCCAGCATCAGCGCGATGCCTGCGGGAATGTTGTTCTGTTGTACCCGCATCGTTGCCGCTGTCATGCCTTCAGACCTTGTGTCATGTGACGTTTCCGCCCGTATCCTGGGCTGCGGGTCACGGTGAACCCCGCCGCCTCCAATCCGCGCCGAACGAATCCTGCCGCCGTATATGTCGCAACAGTACCCCCCGGCGCTGTGTGGTTTGCGACATGGGTCAGCAATTCCTTTCCCCAGAGCTCCGGATTCTTGGCCGGGGAAAACCCGTCCAGAAACCAGGCGTCGGCAACGCCGTCCCAACCGGGCAGCGTCCGGCGCGCATCGCCTTCAACAACCGTCAGGTGCAGGGTACCCAGATCGCAAGTGCCGCCTTTCCACGCTTCCAGAAACCGCGTCGCCCAGGGCGCGAGTTCGGGAAACACCGCCAGCGCCCGGGCCTGATCAGCGACCGCCATCGGGAAGGCTTCGAAACTGGTAAAGCGCAACGGGTCGGCTCGCCCCGCACGCTCCCATTCCGACCAGACGGTCAGCATGTTGAGGCCGGTCCCGAACCCCAGCTCTGCAATATGAAAGCCCGGCGCGAACCGTGCTGGCAGGTCATTACCCGCCAGAAACACATGCCGCGTTTCCTCCAACCCGTTCTGAAGCGAGAAATAGGGGTCGTCGAACTGCTCCGACACCGGCACCCGGTCCTCGGTCCAGCTCAGTTTCGCCTGCTGGTCAACCATGCGAATATCCCCTACGAAATCGGCGCGACACTGGCGAAAGGGACGGGCGATGGCAATGGCCGATGTGACGATACGCGGGGCGGGGATATTCGGCCTCTCCATCGCATGGGCCTGCGTGTCGCGCGGGGCGCGGGTGCATGTGGTCGATCCGTTCGGACCGGGGGCCGGGTCCTCGGGCGGCTTGGTTGGCGCGCTGGCCCCGCATGTGCCGGAAAACTGGAACGCCAAGAAGGCGTTCCAGTTCGACAGCCTGATCATGGCGGAAGGGTTCTGGACCGGGGTCGAGGGCGCAGGCGGCGTGTCCCCCGGCTATGGCCGCACCGGGCGCATCCAGCCGCTGGCCGATGACCGCGCCGTGGCTCTGGCGCATGAGCGGGCAGAGAAGGCCCGCAGCCTGTGGCAGGGGCGAGCCGAATGGCGGGTCTGTCCGGTTGGCGAGATGGGCGGCTGGTGCCCGCCCTCGCCCACCGGGCTGGTGGTGCAGGATACGCTCAGCGCCCGGATGCACCCGCGCCGCGCCTGCGCCGCGC
Organism: Ruegeria sp. PrR005; assembly: GCF_010500245.1. Classification (GTDB taxonomy): domain Bacteria; phylum Pseudomonadota; class Alphaproteobacteria; order Rhodobacterales; family Rhodobacteraceae; genus Ruegeria_B; species Ruegeria_B marisflavi. The sequence goes on along the minus strand of NZ_JAAGOX010000032.1, from coordinate 232,935 downwards.
TGGTCGCCGCGCTGGCGGTGCGCGGAGTCAAGGTGCTGGCCGAGGCGCCCGACCGGGGACAGGTGATCCACGCCACCGGCATCGCCGGGCTGCAAGAGCTGAACCGCGCGCACGGGCGCACCGTGGGCACCGGGGTAAAGGGCCAGGCCGCGCTCTTGCGGTTCGATGCCGGGCGGCAGGCGCCGCAGCTCTTTGCCGATACGGTGCATATCGTGCCCCATGCGGATGGCACGCTGGCAATCGGCTCCACCTCTGAACGCGACTATGACGACCCGACCAGCACGGATGCGGCACTGGACGCGGTTCTGGACCGCGCGGTGCAGGCGGTGCCGCTGTTGCACGGGGCCGAGGTGATCGAGCGCTGGGCTGACGTGCGCCCGCGCTCGCGCTCGCGTGCGCCGATGCTGGGGGCGCATCCGCTCTATCCCGGCCAGTTCATCGCCAATGGCGGGTTCAAGATCGGCTTTGGCATGGCGCCCAAGGTGGCCCAGGTGATGGCCGAACTGGTGCTGGAGGGGCGCGACCATATCCCCGAGGATTTCCGCCCGGAGGCTTCGCTGTGACCCTCGCCCCCTATCAAATCACTCCGGACAGCCCGCAGATCGGGGCGGTCCTGTCCCTGATCCGGGGCAGCTTCGCCTTCATGGATGGTCGGATCGACCCGCCCTCGTCAATGCACCGGCTGACCGAAAAGACGGTCGCGGATCATGCGGCACGGCACGAAATCTGGGCGCTGGGCACACCGCCGCTCGCGGTGGTTTTCCTGACGGCCAAACCGGGGCGGCTCTATCTCGGCAAGCTGGCAGTTGATGCGTCTATGCGCGGCCAGGGTCTGGCGCGCCGGCTGGTGACCCAGGCCGAGGTCCGCGCCCGCGCGCTGGGCCTGCCGGTTGTCGAGCTGGAAACCCGGGTCGAACTGGTGGAAAACCATGCCGCCTTTGCCCGGCTGGGATTCGTAAAGACCGGAGAGTCCGCACATCCCGGTTACGACCGGCCCACCTCGATCACCATGCAAAAGGCCCTCGCCTGAGGCGCGTCTCCGGCGCTTAGCCGTCCTCGAACGGATCCCATTCATCCTCGACCTCGGGCAGCGCCTCGGTAACCACCTTGGCGGCGCGCTGTTCCGGGGTCTCGATATGGGTGATCCGCGCCTTGGGAAACTGCGCCAGCACGGCCTGCACCAGCGGATGTTCCCGCGCCTTTTCCTCCAGCGCGTATTTCTCGGCGTTGCGGACCTCGTCAATGGTCTTGCCGCCACCCTGCGCCACCACGCTCACCGCCCAGCGATTGCCGGTCCAGCGTTGCAGCGCACTGCCCAACCGCTGCGCCAGATCGGCGGGCGCGCGCTCGGTCGGCTCGAACTCGATCCGACCGGGCTGATAGCTGACCAGCCGCAGATCCATCTCGATATCCGCCAACAGCTTGCCGTCGCGATTGGCCCGGATCAGCTCGACCACATGTTCAAACGTGGGAAACCGCGCCAGCGCGGTTTGCGCATCCTGCGCCAGCGCCGCAACAGGCCCACCGCCGCCGCCGCGCGGGGCCGGTGCATAGCTGGCGCTCACCCCGTTGGAGATCGGGGCGGCCTGACCGCCGCGCGCCCCTCCGCCGGGGTTCGGCGTCGGCGGCGCGTCCTGCAACCGCTTGATCAGTTCTTCGGGGCTGGGCAGGTCGGCCACATGGGTCAGCCGGATCACCGCCATTTCCGCGGCCATCATCGCGTTGGGGGCGGCGGCCACCTCTTCCAGTGCCTTCAGCAGCATCTGCCACATCCGGGTCAGCACCCGCATCGGCAGCGCATCCGCCATCTGCTGACCGCGCGCGCGTTCGTCGGGCGATACGGTCGGGTCCTCGGCAGCATCCGGCGTGATCTTGACCACCGATACCCAATGGGTGATCTCGGCCAGGTCGCGCAGCACCGCCATCGGGTCCGCACCTTCGGCATACTGTGCGCCCAGCTCGGTCAGGGCCGCGCCCGCATCGCCGCGCAGGATCATGTCCATCAGGTCCAGCACCCGGCCACGGTCGGCCAGCCCCAGCATCGCGCGCACCTGTTCGGCGCTGGTCTCGCCCGCGCCATGGCTGATCGCCTGGTCCAGAAGCGAGGTCGCATCCCGCGCCGACCCTTCCGCCGCGCGCACGATCAGCGCCAGCGCATCCTCGGCGATCTGCGCGCCTTCGGCATCGGCGATCCGGCGCATCAGCGCGATCATGTCCTCGGGTTCGATCCGGCGCAGGTCAAACCGCTGACAACGGCTCAGCACCGTCACCGGCACCTTGCGGATCTCGGTGGTGGCAAAGATGAACTTCACATGCGCCGGCGGTTCCTCCAGCGTCTTCAAGAGCGCGTTGAACGCGCTCGTCGACAGCATGTGAACCTCGTCGATGATATAGATCTTGTAGCGCGCGCTGGCGGCACGATAGCGGACACTGTCGATGATCTCGCGAATGTCGTTCACACCGGTACGGCTGGCGGCGTCCATCTCCATCACGTCGACATGGCGGCCTTCCATGATGGCGACGCAATGCTCACATTTGCCGCAAGGCTCGGTGGTGGGGCCGCCATTCCCATCTGGGCCGATACAGTTCATTCCCTTGGCGATGATCCGCGCGGTGGTCGTCTTGCCGGTGCCCCGGATGCCGGTCATGATAAACGCCTGCGCGATCCGGTCGGCCGCAAACGCGTTTTTCAGCGTCCGCACCATCGCATCCTGCCCCACCAGATCGGCAAAGGTTTCGGGCCGGTACTTGCGGGCCAGCACCTGATAGGCGGTCGGAGAGGCGTCGGACATTGGCAGCTTTCATCGGGACTGGATTCTACGTGCGCAGACGGTACCGGGCAGCGCGGCGAAGGTCCACCGCTTGCGTGATTGTTTCCCTTGCGTGCATTGATAGGGCCCATCGGGGCATCAATGCCCCTCTTGTTCCCATTGACCGACTCTGTGGGCAGTTCTACGCCTCGCGGTAACAGGGTTATCTTGTAGAGGTATCTGATTATGCTGGGAATCCTTGCGCTGGTTGGGCTCGGCGTCGGCCTGACCGCGCTGTTGCTGAACGATGGCGATGACGATGATGCAGCCGTCGCGGCCGGTCCCCGCATCACCTCCGACGACGACGACCTGGTCTTTGACCAGGGTTTCCGCCCCGGCATCTCCGAAGGCCTCACCGATCTGGTAGCAGAAGGCGAGATAACCCAGGCCGAGGCCGATGCGATCCTTGGAGATATCGACTTCGTCTCTGGCGCACAGAACCTGGACACCCGCGCGGGCGACGATGTGGTGGTGCTGCTTCAGGGCGACAACAAGATCGAGACCGGCGATGGCGACGACATGGTTCTGTCCGGGACCGGCGCGGATAACGTCAATCTGGGATCGGGCGACGATGTCTATGGCACCGACACGCGCGTGATCCACCGGGACGATGATGAACAGAGCTTTCCCGATCCCGAGGATGCCATTTCCGTCGGCGACGCGCCGGTGCGCGGCGACGATCTGGAACAGGGCAATGACACAGTTGCGGGCGGCGCAGGTGACGACGCGATCTCGGACAATTTCGGCGCCAACCTGATCAATGGCCAGCAGGGCGACGACTTTATCGTCTCGGTGGACGATGCCCGCGATTTGGGGACAGCGGACACCGTCAAGGGCGGCTCTGGCCAGGACACGCTGATCGTGGACGAGGGCGACCTTGTCACCACCGGCGCTGGCGCCGACCAGGTGGTGATCGAGACCTATAGCGGCGTCGTGGATGGTTACGATCTGATCACCATCACGGATTTCATCGCCGGACAGGATGCGCTGAGCGTGCAAGGCGACGCCGAACTGCTGCGACCCGGATCCAACGGCACCTCTCCGGTCAGCCTGCAAGAGCTTGACGACGAATCCGGCACCCTGGTTCTGATCAACGGCATTCCGGTCGCGCATCTGCTGGGGGTTCAGGGGCTGAGCCCAAGCCAGATCGAGGTGCGCATCGACAACCGGTGACACAGGTCCAGTGCTGTTTTCCCGCGCGCGGGTATCTTGGCTTGCGATACGGCCGCGTCAGGGGGCATTCTACCGACAGGGCGGAATGGGTGCGCCCTGTGGCGCGGTGTATTCGGGAGGGGAGACCGCAGATGGCGCAGCTGGTGCTTTATGCGCTGCAAGTCGGCGGCGGTACGTTGGCGATCTGCCAGCTGCCTGGCCGCTCTGGCGACTATGTCGGCGATCTGGATCTTATCGGGTCCTGGGCACCGGGGCTGGTCATTTCGATGACCACCGAGGTCGAGATGATGCAGCACGGCGCGCACAACTTCGGCGCCGATATCCAGAGCCGCGCCAGCCGATGGGTTCACTTGCCGGTCGAAGATTTTGGAACCCCCAGCCGAGAGATCGAGGCGAAATGGGCCGCGGCCAGCGCCTCGGCCCGCCACGCTCTGCGCGGCGGCGGGCGCGTCTTGATCCACTGCCTGGGAGGCTGCGGACGCTCGGGCATGGCGGCCCTGCGGCTGATGATCGAAACCGGCGAAAAACCGGACGCCGCGCTGAAGCATCTGCGCGCCGTCCGCCCCTGCGCCGTCGAAACCGACGAGCAGCTGTCCTGGGCCAAGGCCGGTCAAACCGTCAGTTAAAGGCCCGGCGCTCTTCCCTCGTGGCGGTGCCGTTTCCAACCGGGATTTGCGCGATGCGCCGCGCCTCTGCCATGGCACAAGGCAGCGGCCTGCTGTCGTTGACGAAGACTTGCTCGCCCGGCTCCATCAGCGCATCCGCCAACCGGTCGAACCAGCCGAAATCGGCCGTCTCACCAACGCCGCAGAAAATGCGGATACGGCTGTGCGACGCGGAATAGAGCGACTGGCACCCTTCGCCACAGGCGGCCAGCGCGCATTCGCCTTCGATTTCGAAATCCTGCCCGGTGACCGGCTCTGCCTTCTGCATCGCTCGGGCCAGATTCTGGGCCAGGGCCGACAGGGCCGGACAGGGTTTGCCCGTGCGCCGGCACAGGGTAACAGAAAATTGGTGGGTCTCGGTCGTCCAGATCATCAGCGCCCTCCGCGCAAGAGCAAGGGTGATGGAGAGACGGCCGAGAAAGGCGCTTCTGTCCCTCCCGGACACCCCGCCCGGGTTCGAGTAACAATGCCGATGGCAGGTCTCCTGACTCGCGGGTCGCTGCGTTGCCGACCTTCCCGGCCTTGCGGCCAGTGGTGTTTCGGCTTCGCTCTCCGCCTACAGTTGCGGGGGCAGTCCCGGTATTGGCCCTCTGTTGCCAGCTGACCGCACCGTGTTCCCTTTTCATCCCGAGTCGATTTCCGGCTCGGGAACCATCACGCCAGCGGTAGCGTTTGTTCTGGGCCGGTGTCAAGCTGGGGTATCCATGCCAGAATTTTTCTCCCTGCGACAAGTTGCTGGTATCGGTATCGGATAGTCAGATTTCAAAAGGTGATCATCATGCGGTTGAGAGGGGTGCGCGGCAGCAGGAATGTCGAGGATCGCCGCGCGCAACGCGGCCGCGGCGGCATGGCCATCGGCGGGCGCGGGCTGGGTATCGGCGGGGTTCTGCTGCTTTTGGTGATCGGCGCCTTTACCGGCATCGACGTCACCCCGTTTCTGACCGAACAGCCTGGCCCGAGCCAGAGCGCGCCCAAGGAACTGACCGCCGAAGAGCGGCAAGCGGGCGAATTTGTCTCGCGTGTTCTCGCCACGACCGAGGATGTCTGGGGCACCGTGTTCCGCGATCAGTTGGGCCGCGACTACATCCCGCCGACGCTGGTGCTGTTCTCTCAGGTCACCTCCAGCTCCTGTGGCGGCGCCTCGGGCGCCACCGGGCCGTTCTACTGTCCCGCCGATCAAAAGGCCTATCTCGACACCGATTTCTTTGTCACACTTTCCCGGCGGCTCCAGGCGGGCGGCGATTTTGCCGCCGCCTATGTGATCGCGCACGAGGTGGCCCATCACGTGCAGAACCAGCTGGGTATTCTGGGCCAGGTGGATCAGGCCCGGCGGCAATCCTCGCAGGTCGAGGCCAACGCACTGACCGTGCGGCTGGAATTGCAGGCCGATTGCCTGTCGGGGGTCTGGGCCCGCTCGGTCCGGGGCCTGATGGAACGCGGCGATCTGGAAGAAGCGCTGAACGCCGCCCGGATGATCGGCGACGACCGGCTGCAACGGCAGGCGGGCCGGGTGCCGCAACCGCATACCTTTACCCACGGCACGTCGGGGCAGCGGGCATCCTGGTTCGAACGCGGCTTTGATAGCGGCCGGGTCGCAAGCTGCGACACGTTCAGCACCAACAGGCTCTAATCCACGCGCGGCAGCATCTCGGGCAAACGGCGCAGCACGTCCGAGGATTGCCGGGCGCGGGCCAGCATCCAGCCACCTTGCAGCAGGATGAACATGGTCTCGGCGGTCTTTTGTGGATCACCCAGCCCAAAGCGCCTTGCGTGATGCGCCCCCTCGGCGATCCAACCTTCGAACAGGTGGCGGGCATGGGCGCGAAACGCGGCATTGTCCGGGCCTTCGAACAGGGTCGACGAGATCGGGCAGCCATCCCACTGACCCGATTTGTCGAACAGTTTTGCAACCTTGCCACACAATACCTGCATCCCGGCATGAAAGCTCTCGGCCGGTTCGAACGAGGCCGCGATCAGCCGCAGCATCTCGTCCGAGGCCCAGGTCGCCGACGCCAGCGCCAGGTCGGACTTGCCGTTCGGAAAGTGGTGATAGAGCGAGCCCTTGGGCGCCTCGGCCTCGGTCAGCAGCTCGGACAATCCAACACCGTGATACCCCCGGCGCTGGAACAGCTGGGCGGCGGTGCGGATCAGGCGATCTTTGGTCGGAAGCGGACGTTGGGTCATTTGACGGGGATATTGACAGCTCTAGACCGATTGGTCCAGACATGAGGAATAGACCAATCGGTCTAGGAAATCTGGAGGTCTAAATGCTGGATATGCAGACATCTGTCGGGGTCGAAGATTTTCATTTTCCATCCGGATCGGCGCAACTTTCGGCGCGGCTCTATCTCCCGGCGGGTACGCCCCGTGTTGCAGTTGTGATCAACAGCGCCACCGGGGTGCCGCGCGAGTATTACCAGCATTTCGCCACCTGGCTTGCGGCCGAACGCGGTATGGCCTGCCTGACCTATGATTATCGCGATTTCGGCCATTCGCTGACCGGGCCGCTTGGGGCCTCGACTGCCACCATGTCCGACTGGGCGCTCATTGACATGCCCGCCGCCTATGCCGAGATGCAACGCCGGTTTCCCGATCTGCCGCTCTGGGTGATCGGCCATTCCGTCGGCGCCATGCTGGGGCCGCTGCAACCGGGGATCGAGCCCATCGCGCGCATGATCTGCGTCTGTTCCGGGCTGGTGCATCATTCGGATCACCCCTGGCCCTATCAGGCGCTGGCGCGGCTGTTCTGGTTCGGCCACGCACCGCTGCTGGTCAAGACATTGGGCTATCTGCCGGGCCGCGCGATCGGTTTTGGGACCGACCTGCCGCCCGGCGTCTATTGGGAATGGCGGCGCTGGTGCACCACGCCCGGCGCCTATCTGCCTGAAACCGGCCACCGCCTGCCAAAACCCGATTGGGGCCGCGCGGGCGCGCGGGTCGACCTCTTTGCCTGCGCGGATGACGATACGATCCCGCCTGCCTGTGTCTGGCGTCTGGCTGACCTTTATGGCGACACCGCGCGGCGGCACCTGTTGCGGCCAAAGGAACACGGGCTGCGCGACATCGGCCATCTGGGTGCCTTTGCCCGCCGCAATGCCGCGCTCTGGCCCCGGCTGATCGCCCAGTAACCTAGTGTGCCAGCAGTACCGCCTCGACCCGGCGGTTGGCGTCGCGACCCTCAGCGGTAAGGTTGCTTGCAATCGGCGCGAGATACCCCGCCCCCTGCGCCTCAAGCCGGTCGGGCGCGATGCCATACTGCTCGACCAGACGGTCGCGCACCGCCTCGGCCCGGCGACGGCTGAGGTCGATGTTGGAATCGAGGCTACCTACATTGTCCGTGTGCCCCACCAGCGCCAGATGCAGGGCCGGATCAGCCGCAAGTATCTGCGCCAGCTCGCCCAGCACGTCAAACGGACCTTCGCCCAATGCACCGGCCCCGGTGCCGAAATCGAGACCCGACAGGATGACCCGGCCACGGGACTGGAGTCGCCCCAGCATGTCTATCGGCGCCGGACCTTGTGCCTGTGTCGGCGCGACGATGGTTTCATCCTCGGCCTCCGGCGCGGCGGTCGGGAACACCCGGATCAGCTGCACATAGGCATCGGGCGGATTGCGGCTGACCAGCAGGCTCAGCGCCTCGTCCCCCCGCACGGCCGAAAGAAACCGGAAATCGCGCACGGCGACATACATGTCGGGGCTTGGGATCACCTCGGTTGCAAAGCGGAAGTCGAACCCGCCGCAGGTCTGCGCGGCACAGTCGAGCAGCACGTCAAAATCCGCCTCCAGGATCTGGTCGCGCAACGGCGCCAGAATCTGGAGCGTGGTCTTCGACCCGACGCTGATCCGCCAGCTTCGTTTCTCGACCCGGCCCTCCAGGGCCTGAACCGGCAGAACACCGTTCGCCCAAACACCCGTCGGCAGGTCATAGCTGTCGAGCACGCGAATGCGCTCGGTCAACTGGCGGCTGCCCTGCGGCAGGCTCAGGTCAAACTCCTGCGCCAATGCCGGAGACGCGGCAAGCGCCGCGCAGAGGGCGAGCCAGCGGATCATCGGAATTGCGAATGATACTCGTCGTTGGGCACCATGGCCGTGGCGCTGGCCACCCGGTTCGACATGTTGAAGAACCCGGCCACATTGGCGATGTCCCAGATGTCGCGGTCGCTGAAACCCACATCGCGCAGGGCCTGACGATGCTCTTCCTCGATTTCCGCGCTGGCGGTGGTCATCTTGGCGGCGAAATCCAGCATCGCCCGCTGACGCGCATCCAGCGGCGCCACGCGATAGTTCATCACCAGCATCTCTCCCAGCTTGGGATCGCCCGACAACTGCCGCACCGCCGCACCATGCGCCACCAGACAATAGAAACACTTGTTGATCGCCGAGACCACCACCGCGATCATCTCACGCTCCAGCTTGCTCAGGCCGCTGGGTGCCAGCATCAGGTCGTTATACATGGCGGTAAAGGCGTTCAGCTTGGCGATATCGAACGCGTTGGCCCTCAGCACATTGGGCACCATGCCCAGCTTCTCGACGCAGATGTCGAAATACTTCTGCGTCTCAGGTGGCAGCGGGTCCACCATCGGCAGGTCCAGCGCGGTGGGGCGGGTCTGGTCGGTCATGTGGTCTCTTTCTCCTCCAAAAGGCGATAGTGATACTCTCCGACAATCTCCATGCCCAGAGAGCGATAGAGCGCGTTGGCGCCCTCGTTCGCCTTGGTGCAGACCACGCTAAGCGTGTTCGCGCCGTTGTCCATCGCCCAAAAGGCCGCGCCGCGCATCGCCCATTGGCCCAGGCCCTGGCGGCGTTGGTGTGGCGGAATTTCCAGCGCATGCAGCATGGCGATACCATCATGGATCGCGACAAACGCCACCCCGCCCGGCTTGTCCTGATGCCGCATCAGCAGGCCGGTCTTGGGCCCGGTGACCCGGTCCATCACCGCCAGCCGTCCGGGTCCGATCCCGCCCTGCGCCCACAGCTCGCGCATGATGGCCAGCGGTTCCCACAGGGTAAAGACGGTCACGCGCGGGATCGGGATATCGGTCAGCCGCTCGGCTGCGATGGAATAGATATTGACCGGGTCGATGACGTCATAGCCACGCCTGGCCAGTTCCGCGTCCAGCGCCTCATCCCCGGGCCGCAACTGAAACAGCGGCTGCTCGCCCCTCGCGCGCATCGCCGCCTCGGCCGCGTCGATCTCATTCCCGCTGACCGGGCCCAGCGCCGAGGCGGCCGAGACCCGCTTGCCCCCACCGCGCCCCTCGCGCAGCAACAGGTTCCCGCGCGTCTCGCGACCCGCAGCGGGCCAGGTGGCATCCACCACCGCGAACCAGTCAGGCGTCATTGCGCGGTCTCCCGCGCCAGCCGGGTCACCGCGGCATCGACCCGGGCGCCATCGGTGCCGCGCACCACCACGTTGGCGCCAAACGCCCCGTTGATCTGGAACGGATAGCACCCGATGGACAGGTCCGGAAAATCCGCCGCCAATTGGCTCAGCGTCTCGGCGATGTCGCCTTCACCCCGGTCGATGCGCAGGGTCTGCGACAACAGCGGCTGACCTCCGGTCAGTGTCGGCAGGACGCTCGCCACCATCGCCTGGAACACGCTGGGCACACCCGCCATCACATGTACGTTGCGGATGGTGAACCCCGGCGCGGTGCTGACCGGGTTGTCGATCAACGTGGCGCTATCCGGAATGCGGGCCATGCGCAGGCGCGCGGCGTTCAGCTCCAGCCCGGTGCGCTGGTAATGCGCCTCAAGCAGGGCGCGCGCATCGGCCCGGATATCGATATGGTCGCCAAAGGCACGGGCGATGCAGTCGGCGGTGATGTCGTCATGGGTGGGTCCGATGCCACCGCTGGTGAACACATGATCGAACCCGTCGGACAGGGCCCTGACCGCCGCCTCGATGGTGGGGGCGTCGTCGCTGACGACGCGCACCTCTTTCAGGTCGATCCCGTGCTTGGTCAGTTCCCCGGCCAGATGGTACATATTGGCGTCGCGGGTGCGGCCCGACAGGATCTCGTCCCCGATGACCAGCATGGCGGCAGTTGGGTTTGGCATGATGGGCCCTTTCCCTGAATTGTGAACCGAAAATATCGGTCCTGTGCCCGCCTGCAAGAGAGCAGCGTCACTCCACCTGCATTTCCGCGCTCAGCGCGCGGACACTTTTGTCAAACAGCGCCATGTCGCCCATGGCGCGCGCCAGGATCATCCCACCTTCGAGCGTGGCGATGGTCCGCGCGGCGGAACTGTCCGGCGCAGCCCTGTTCGCGCGGGCAAAAACGCGTTCCAGCCATGCCAGATTGCGCTCAAAGAACCCGCGCGTCTGCCGCGCCACGGGGTCCGGCAGCGAGCCGATCTCGGCCCCGAACATGCCGCACAGGCACATCAGTTCGTCCGTGACCAGCGCCGCGCGATAGGCGTCGATATAACGCAGCAGCAATTGCGATGGGTCTCCTTCCTCGGGGTCGCCCAGCGCCTTGAGGAACCTGTCGGCATAGCGTTCCGCCAGAGCGGCCCCCAGATCCTCCTTGGTGGCAAAGTGATAGTGGATGCTGGCCGGTTTCACGCCGATTTCGGCGGCGATCTGGCGAAAGCTGAAGGCGTTATAGCCGCCCTGCCGCGCCAGTCGCTCGGCACTGTCCAGAATGCGGGTCACCGTGTCGGGTTGGCTCATCTGCTCGCGCTCTCGTGATCGGAATATTTCTACCTACCTATAGATAGGGATTGCAATTGCCCGTGCCAATGTCAATTTATCTACCTATCAGTAGATAGGGAATCATCTCATGAACGAAAAAACCACCCTGATCATCGGCGGCACCAGCGGCATGGGCCTTGAAACCGCCCGTCGCATCGTGGCCGCGGGCGGCCATGTCACGCTGGCCGGATCGTCTGCGGCCAAGCTCGCGGCGGCCAAGGCCGAGCTTGGCGCGGCGGCAGACATCATCCGCACCGACCTGAACGATACCGCCGCTGTCGAGGCATTGATCACCCGCATCGGTGCAGAACCCCGCCATATCCACGGTCTGGTCAACGCCGCCGGTATCTTTGCGCCGAAACCGTTTCTGGAACATGAGGCCGCCGACTATGACCGCTACATGAACCTGAACCGGGCCACCTTTCTGCTGACCCAGGCGGTTGCCCGCAACATGGTGGCCCATGGCGGCGGCGCGATCGTGACTATCGGCTCTATGTGGGCCAAGCAGGCCGTGCGCGCCACCCCGTCCTCGGCCTATTCCATGGCAAAGGCCGGTCTGCACGCGCTGACCCAGCATCTGGCGATGGAACTGGCGCCGTATGGCATCCGGGCAAACGCGGTCTCTCCGGCGGTGGTGGTCACGCCGATCTATGGCGCCTTCATCGACCCCGAACAGATCGAGGCGACACTGACCGGTGGCTTTGACAGCTTTCACCCGATCGGGCGTGTCGGCCGACCGGCAGATGTGGCAGCCACCATTCAGCATCTGCTGTCGGACAATACCGCCTGGGTCACCGGCGCGATCTGGGATGTGGATGGCGGGGTGATGGCGGGCGTGGCCTGACCCTTTGCAAGCGGGCGGGGCTGCGATATGCGAGAGACCATGCAGTTTGCGACCCCGCTTGTCCCCGCCCGCCTGATCCGCCGCTACAAACGCTTTCTCGCCGATTGCCGACTGGAGGACGGCCGCGAGGTGACCGCCCATTGCGCCAATCCAGGGTCCATGATGGGGCTGGCCGAACCGGGAATGAAGATCTGGCTGGAGCCGAATGACGACCCAAAGAAAAAGCTGAAATTCGGCTGGCGCCTGGTCGATCACGAGGACGGGAATTTCACCGGTGTCGACACTTCGGTGCCCAATCGCGCCCTGCGCGAGGTGTTACAAAACGGAACATTACCCGCTTTGGCCATGTACAAAACGGTCAATTCCGAGGTGAAATACGGTACAAACAGCCGCATCGACTTTCTGCTGTCCAGCCCGGACCTGCCCGATGCCTATGTCGAAGTCAAAAGCGTAACCCTGTCTCGCCAACCCGGCATGGCGGAATTTCCCGACAGCGTCACGGCACGCGGGGCCAAACATTTGGAAGAATTGGCAAAAATGGCACAGCAAGGGCACCGGGCAATCATGCTCTATCTTGTACAGCGCACCGACTGCCACCGCTTCGCCCTGGCCGCCGATATCGACCCGACCTACGCACGCGCCTTCGAAATGGCCCAAGCGCAAGGAGTGGAAAAGCTGATCATAACCACCCATATCTCTCCTCAAGGGGTCGAAATCGCCGATATGCTTTGACATATTGCGACCCCGCGCCCTCTGGCACTTTCTGCGCAAGCAGCGTAAACAAGATTCCGCGCGCAACAGATGGAGCCTCGCACCGATGAAAGAGCATCGTGGCCGCCTGACCAAGGATGGCATCCGCATCTATGAACCCGCTGACTTTGCCGGCATGCATGCCGCAGGGGCGGTTGCGGCGCGCATTCTGGACGACATAGCCGCGCATGTGTTTCCGGGCCAGACCACGGGCGAGATCGACCGCATCATCACCGAGATGGTCGAAGCGGCCGGTGCAAAATCGGCGACCATCGGCTACAAGGGCTATCAGCACGCCAGTTGTATCTCGGTCAACCATGTGGTTTGCCACGGAATTCCCGGCGACAAGCGGCTGAACGATGGCGATATCCTGAACATCGACGTGACCGTGATCGTCGATGGCTGGTTCGGCGACACCAGCCGGATGTACGTGGCGGGCAAACTGCCGCGCAAGGCCGAACGGCTGATCCAGGTCACCCATGACGCCCTGTTCAAGGGCATCGAGATGGTCAAGCCCGGCAACACCTTTGGCGATATCGGCCATGCGATTCAGGCCTATGTCGAGGCGCACCGCATGTCCGTGGTGCGCGATTTCTGCGGGCATGGCCTGGGACAGGTGTTCCACGCACCGCCCAACGTGCTGCACTATGGCCGCCCCGGAACGGGTCCGGTGCTGGAAGAAGGTATGTTCTTTACCATCGAACCGATGGTGAACCTCGGCCGCCCCGAAACCAAGACGCTGGCCGATGACTGGACAGCCGTCACCCGGGACAAGTCGCTGTCGGCCCAGTTCGAACATTCAGTCGGGGTCACGGCGGATGGGGTCGACATCTTTACCCTGTCGCCTGGCGGCAAGTTTCACCCGACCTACGACACTTGAGCACCATTCGCTGACCTTTCCCCTGACAGGGCCGCGAAGGGGCCGAACCCGACATTATTGGTCGGTTCCGGCGCTGTTGCTGCACCTTTGTCCGGTTAGACAGATCCAAGAAGGGTCTGAAACCAACCGGAGGAGGGACGGTCGGGATGTTGGACGAAGCAAGGCTCAGGACCGCACGCCTACAAGACCGTATGCGCGAGCTGGGCATCTCACACGCGGTCTTCACCGAGGAAAGTTCGATCGCCTATCTGGCAGGGTTCTGGGGCTATCTTGGCATCGAGTTCGGGCGGCCCACCATGCTGGTGGTGGCGGCAGAGAGTGACCCGGTCATCATCACCCCGCTGATGGAAAGCGAGATGGTGAGCGAGATGACATGGGTCGCGGATGTCCGGACCTGGGAAGACGCTGGCCAAAGAACCTGGGCGCGCGCCTTGTCAGGCGCGCTGCCCGAGAAACCATCCGGGATTTGGGTGGAGCGGCAGCACGTCCCGGCGCTGGTGCGCAATTACCTGGACGAACGTTATCCAAATGTCCCTCTAAAGGACATCGGCCCGGTGCTGGGCGCCTTTCGGATGATCAAATCGCCGCTGGAAATCGAGGTGATGCGACAGGCTGGCGAGATTGCCGGCGCAATGATGGCTGCGGCCCATTGCTCCTTGCGGATCGGTCGGCAGGAATATGAAAGCGCGCTCGAGATCATTGAGACCGGAACCCGCAAGGCCGCCGGGTTCCTGACCGATCGGGGATGGGAGCGCTTCGTATCGCCGATGATCCACAATCTTCAGATTGTACAAAGCGGCTCTGACACGTCGATGGTACACCGGCGCGCATCGGTAAAGACCTATGACCGCGCCGACCCGGTCTATTTCTGTTTCTGCAACATGGCCCAGTTCAAGCAGTACAAACTGGGCTTTGACCGCATGTTCCACGTGGCCGAAATCACTGATGTCGCGGCCCGTGTGCAACAGGCGGCGATTGACGCCCAGCAGGCGGCCATTGCCGCGATCCGCCCCGGCGTTCTGGCTCAGGATGTGGCCGCTGCGGCCAATGCGGTCTACGCGGAACGCGGCTATGCCACGGGTTACCGGACCGGTCGCTCAATCGGTGTTGCCTGCCTTGAGGCACCGGAACTGAAAGAAGGCGATACGACCGTGTTGCAGGCGGGCATGACCTTTGCGGTGGATGGCGGGATCTCGGTCGACGGGGTCACGGCGGGCCGGATCGGCGACAGTATCGTGGTGACCGAAACCGGTTGTGAATACCTGACCAATTACCCACGCGAGATCATGGTGACGGAGGGGTAAGATGCGATTGGCCGTGGCACAGCCGCCCGCAGAGCTGGACGGGGTTCGGGCGCGTATGGGATGGCTGTCGGATGCCCTGCCCGGGATCGTGGCCAAAGGCGCGGATCTGGTGCTGCTGCCAGAGCTGTTCGCCTGCGGTTATAACATCGGCGCGCATGTCAGCGACCAGGCCGAACCGCGCGACGGCCCGACCCTTGCAACATTGTCACGGCTGGCGAGCGCGCATGGGCTTGCGATCCATTGCGGTTATGCCGAACGTGAGAACGGGCAGGTCTACAACGCGGCTCTCTGCGTCGGGCCAGGTGGTCAGATCCTGGGCCAGCATCGCAAACTGGCAATCCCGCCCGGGTTTGAGCGTGCGCAATTCTCAGCGGGTGCGGGCTGCCAACTGTTCGAATGGGCGGGTTTCCGGATCGCGACGTTGATCTGCTATGACGCAGAGTTTCCCGAAACCGTCCGGCATGTCGCCGGTCTGGGCGCCGAATTGGTGCTGGTTCCGACCGCTCTGGGCGCTGAATGGGGCTGGGTTGCCGAGCGCATGATCCCGACCCGGGCCTATGAAAACGGCGTCTACCTCGCCTATGCCAACAGCGCCGGGGTCGAAAACGGTCTGCGTTACCTTGGCCACAGCGTGATCGCGGCCCCAAACGGGACCGAAGCGGCGCGGGCCGGTGACGGACCCGAGATTCTGTTTGCGGATCTGGACAAGGCACGGATCACGGCGGCGCAGGCCCGGTTGCCCTATCTGTGCGACCGTGGCCAGATCCGGCTGGACTGCCCGTCTCGGGATTGATCCGGGGTTTCCGGGTTCGGCTTTTCCTGCGTCTCGGCCCGCAACAGTGCCAGCAACAGTGTATCGCATCCCCGATGAACAGAGGCACGCTGTTACGACCGTCCCGGGACTAATCTTGACCTCGGCAGGTGTGACAGCTGACCAAGGTCGCTGTGACATGGTTGCGTCCATGGATCCAGCCCAGCACGATCCGATCAGATCTCCAAAAGCGCCGGAACCTCGGCCATGTGGCGAAATACCTCGGCCCCCAACGCGCGCAGCCGCGCACCATCGTCATGGGCGGCATAGCCAAGGCAGCGCATTCCGGCCCGAATGGCGGCGGTCACACCGCTGGTGCTGTCCTCGATCACTACACAATCCCTTGCCAGCACTTGGAACTGGCTGGCGGCAGCCAGAAACAGTCCCGGATCCGGCTTGGAAACACCCAGTTTGTACGCTGAAAACATGGCGTTGGGATGAAATCTCTCCCATAGTCCGTTCTGGCCCAGGGTGATGCGCATTTTGTCTTCGCTACCGTTGGAGGCCACGCAACACCTGATACCTCCGGCGTCCAACCTAGCCAACAGTTCCCGGATACCAGCCACCAGCGGCACACCCTTTCGAAGACAGGCATATTCCTCGGAATAGACCTGCTCCACCCAGTTGTCCGGCAGATCTGCACCCAGGCTGATTGCCTTTTCCTTTACACCGGCCATGGAACAGCCAACGAACAGTTCCATCGACTGTTCCGCGGTCAGAGGCAGCCCATGCCGCGTCAGGTTATCCGCCATTATCCGGTTCGACGCTGGTTCGCTGTCCACCAGAACCCCGTCACAATCGAATATCACCAGTTCATGTCGCATGGGGGTACTCCAGATTGCCCTACCGGGGCCTATCGCAGCCGGTGTGTAGGGACAAACCAGCGGCAAGCGGCACCATGCCGATCCTGTTTCACCCTGAAACATCCCGCCACATCAGGGAGATGTGGGTATCACCATATTTGCGCGCATCATGAAGGGTGAACCCCTCGGGCGCGGGCATGGGGGCGCTTTCCTCCCACACGATCAGGGCGTCATCAGCCACCCAGCCGCCTGCCTGCGCGGCGGACAGGGCGCGCGCACCCATCCCCTTGCCGTAAGGCGGGTCGAGAAAGATCAGCCCGCAGGGCGCGCCGGGATTGGGGCCGAGGCGGGTGGCATCGCGACGGATCAGCGTGGTCCGGTCGCGGCTGCCGGTCAGGTTGATATTCTTGGTGATCAACCCCTGCGCCACCCGGCCGTCATCGACGAATGTGACATGGGATGCACCGCGCGACAGCGCCTCAAGCCCCAGTGCGCCGGTACCGGCAAAAAGGTCGAGCACCTGCGCGCCCTCGATCACATCGAGGTGGATGAGCACGCTGAACAGGCTTTCGCGGACGCGGTCGGTGGTAGGGCGCAGATGCGCCCCCGCATCGCCCTTGCCGACCGAGGCCAGCGCCCGGCCCCGGAATGCGCCCGCGATGATCCTCACGCCTTGAGCAGCGGTTTCAGATCCGCTGACGGGTCGGCAACGATGGCCGGATCGGCAGTCTTGCCGTTGTCGATCAGCCGCTTGCCCACCATATAGGCGCGCGGGTCGTTCATGGCGTCGACCGCCACCAGCTGATCACCGGTATAGTACCAGAAAGACACGGTCTGCCCCTCGCCCGGGCGGGTCACCACGCGGTCATAACCGGTGTTCAGCCCGGCGATCTGCAACTTGACGTCATATTGGTCAGACCAGAACCACGGCTGCGCCACATAATCCTTGCCCGCGCCCAGCATGTTCTGCGCCACGGTTTCGGCCTGGTCGATGGCGTTGGGCACGCTTTCCAGCCGGATGCGCCCGCCCTTGTAGGGGAACGAGGCGCAATCGCCCGCCGCCCAGATCGACGGGTCCGATGTGCGGCCCTGCGCATCGGTGCGGATGCCGTTTTCCAGCGCCAGGCCCGCGGCCTCGGCCAGGGCGGTGGCGGGCGCGATGCCGACGCCAACCACGACAAAATCGACCGGCAATTCGCTTCCGTCCGTCAGCACCGCGCCGCTCACGCGGCCTTGCGTTCCGGTCAGGCGGGTCAGGCCCACACCCTCGCGGATATCGACCCCGTGGCCAGTGTGCAACGCGCGGAAGTAGGCGCTGGTCTCAGGTGCCGCGACCCGTTGCAGGATGCGGTCGGCCATTTCGACCAGCGTCACCTGGACCCCCCGCTTGGCGCAGACGGCAGCGGCTTCGAGCCCGATATAGCCGCCGCCCACGATCAGGGCGCGGGCGCCTTCGGTCACCGCAGGCGCCATCGCGTCGATATCGGCCAGATCGCGCACCACATGCACGCCAGCCAGATCGCCACCGATGGCGTCAGGCAGGCGGCGCGGTTCGGACCCGGTGGTCAGTGCCAGCTGGTCGTAAGAGATGACCTCACCCCCCAGCGAAACGGTCTTGGCCGCCGGGTCGATGGCGCTCACCCGCGCGTTCAGACGCAGGGTGATGGTCTGCTCGGCATAGAAACTCTCGGGCCGCAGGAACAGGCGCTCTTTTTCCATCTCGCCCAGCAGATAGGCCTTGCTGAGCGGTGGGCGCTGATAGGGCGGCACCGGCTCGGCGCCGATCAGGGTGATCTCGCCCGCGAACCCGTCCTTGCGCAACCGCGCCACCAGAGACGCCCCGGCCTGTCCGGCACCGATCACAACGATATGGCTCATCTCTCTACCTGCCCCGCTTTTTCCCATGGCCTTGTCATATCTGACAGCTATATGCCGGAGGGACGAGTTCCGCAAATCCAACAACGAGGTTCAAAAGGATGATTTCAGTCGGAGACAGGCTGCCGGACGCAACGTTCATGATCTTCAGCGAGAAGGGCCCCGAGACGGTCGATCTCGGAGCCAAGCTGAAGGGCCGCAAGGTGGTGATGTTCGGCCTGCCGGGCGCCTTTACGCGTGGCTGTTCGATGACGCATCTGCCCAGTTTCATCCGTACGCGTCAGGCCTTGGCCGACAAAGGCGTGGACGAGGTGATCTGCGTTTCCGTGAATGACCCCTTCGTGATGACAGCCTGGGGTCAGCAGAGCGGCGCCGCCGAGGCCGGGATCACCATGCTGGCCGACCCTATGGCAGAGTTCACCAAGGCCATCGGGCTGGCGTTCAGCGCACCGGTGGTGGGCCTGTACGACCGCTGCCAGCGCTTTGCCCTGATGGCAGAGGACGGGGTGGTCAAAGTTCTGAACCTCGAAGAAGAAGCCGGCGCCTGCAAGTTGACCGTAGGCGAAGAGCTGCTGGAGCAGATCTGACACCTCAGGCCGCGTGGGCGCGAATGCGAATACGCTGCAAGATTCCCGCGATCAGCGCCAGCGCGCTGATCGTTGCCAGCAGGGCACCGGCCCCCAGGTAGAGCCCGTCAAAGCCTATGGCGGCGATGATGGGCAGGCTCAGGAATGGTGACAGGACCTGGCCCAGAAAGATGGCGGTGGTCAGCAGACCCCCGGCGCCCCCCCGGCGCCGTGCCGGTGCAATCGCCAGCATTGCGGTAACAAAGACAGGCAATACCCAGGCGAAACCGATGCCGATAGCAACAGCACCGGCCAGCATCACAGGCAGCCCTGCCTTTGTCCCGATAGCGGCCATGCCCATTGCCATGGCGCCATATCCCAGCGCCCAGACCCCCGTGACTTGCAGACGGACGGCAAGGCGGCCATAGACCAGCGCCGCAAGCCCTCCAGCCAGTGTCAGCAGGCCCAGCACCGTGCCGGTCATTACCGCGCTGTCATGGCCCAGTGTGTCCAGGTAGAAGGGGATCTGCGTCGGCATGATGAAGAAGGTCATGTTTGTGACCATCTGAAACAGCAGTAGGCCAGTCAGGATCAACCGCCAGTTTCGGTGCCCATTTGCCGCCGAGGTCTCACCGCCCTGCGCGGCAACCCGGCGGACCGGACGCGGCAAGGCGCGCAAGACAAAGGGTAGGATCAGCACCGGGATAGCATAGATGGCAAAGGGCAAACGCGGTGAGAGCGACGCCAACAGCCCTGCGGTCGAAATGAAGACAAAGCCGCCGAAGTTGCGCGCCGAGGTCTGCAATCCGGTCAGCGCCGCCCGTGCCGCACCGCTGAAGTAGTCACCGATCAGCGCGGTTTGCGTGGTCATGATCGCGGCCACCGCGACGCCCAGAATCAGGCGGCTGATCAGGATGCTTTCCAACCCCGGCAGCAACAGCCCGGCACTGCCCGCCAGAACAAAGAGGGCGATGCCCCAGACCAGCAGACCACGCCGCCCGATGCGGTCGGACAGGACCCCGACCAGCGGCGCGACCAGCACCACGGCAAGCGAGGGCGCAGGCACCAGAAGGCGGGTCAACAAATCGACTTGTGGATGAGCGGCAAACTCTCGCGCCAGACCGGGCAAGGCCGGGCTGATCGTGGCGTTCGCCATGATGGTCGCCGTTGCCGCCAACAGCAGCGCCTGCGCGCGCCGGTTGCGCCAGACCGCATGGGCAGGGGGGATTTCGACGTGAGACTTCATGATCGACCTCTTGATCCATTCGCATCTTCCGGGCACTCTGCGAATTCAAGCCAACTTGAGGTCAAGTGTGAAAGTTCTCGATATCGGCAAGGTTGCCGCGCAGTCGGGCGTGCCGCCCTCGACGCTGCGCTATTACGAGGAACAGGGGCTGATCGCACCTATCGGGCGCAAGGGGTTGCGGCGGCAATACGGGCCGCAGACCCTGTTGCGGCTGACCCTTATCTCGATGGGCAAGACGGCCGGGTTCAGCCTGCCCGAGATCGCACAGATGCTTGGTGCCGACGGACGCCCCGATCTGCCCCGGGACGAGCTGCACGCGCGTGCCGACGATCTGGGCCGCCAGATCCGGCGCCTGCAATTGCTTCAGGATACCTTGCGGCATGTTGCCGATTGCCCGGCGCCATCACATCTGGATTGCCCCAGTTTTCAAAAGCTGATGCGTCAGGCCGAGCGGACATCCGCACGGGGCGGGAAGCGCGCGTCGCGCTAACAGAGGCTGTCCATCTTGCGGGCCAGTTTCGCGTCAAGCGAACTGAGGCCGCCCACGTCATGGGTGGTCAGCACGACAACGACCTTGCCATAGACATTCGACCACTCGGGATGGTGGTTCCATTTCTCGGCCCAGATCGCAACCCGCATCATCCAGCCGATCGCCTCGACAAACGTGTCAAAGGAATAGGTCTTGGTGATCGCGTCCCGGCCCTGGACCATGGTCCAGCCATTGGCCAGCAGCGGGTCCAGCAGCGGCCCGCGGGTTTCCTCGGACAATCGTTCGCTCATTGCTGTTCCTCCACTTGCGTCTTTCTGAACGGGCCATAGTCCGTCAGGATTTCAATTTCTTCATCGACCGCAGCACCCTCGGCCTCGAGATAACGGGCGACCGCATTCGCGAAACCCGGGTCGCTGACCCAGTGCAAGCTGTGGGTTCGGGTCGGAAGGTACCCGCGCGCCAGCTTGTGTTCGCCTTGCGCCCCGGCCTCGACTCGGATCAGGCCATGGGTGATGGCCCAGTCGATGGCCTGATAGTAGCACAGTTCGAAATGCAGGCAGGGGTGATGTTCGGTACACCCCCAGTATCGGCCGAAAAGCGTTTCGCGCCCGATGAAGTTCAGCGCCCCCGCGATGGCATGCCCATCCCGCTCGGCCAGGACCAGAACAACGTCATCGGCCATCGTGTCGTGCACAAGGTCGAAGAAGGAGCGCGTCAGATAGGGAGACCCCCATTTGCGCGAACCAGTGTCCTGGTAAAAGCGCCAGAATGCATCCCAGTGTTCGGGTTGCAGGTCGTTGCCGGTCAGGGCGTGGATATGGCCACCAAACGCCTGGGCCTGCGCGCGTTCCTTTCGGATCGTCTTGCGCTTGCGCGACGACAGGGCGGCAAGAAACCCGTTGAAATCGACATAGCCATCATTCAGCCAATGGAACTGCTGGGTCACACGGTGCATCAGGCCCATCTGGCGGCCGGCCTCTGCCTCGGCCCCCGTACAGAAGGTGATGTGCAGGCTGGAGACGTTGTTGTTTGCCGCCAGTTGAACCGCACCCTGAACCAGAGCCGACTGGCCGATCTCCTCATAGCCCGGCCGGACCAGAAGCCTGCGCCCCGAGGCGGGGGTAAAAGGCACGGCGACCTGAAGCTTGGGGTAGTAGTGGCCGCCGGCCCGCTCATAGGCGTGGGCCCAGCTGTGGTCGAAGATGTATTCACCCTGGCTGTGGGATTTGATGTACATCGGTGCCGCGCCGATCATCATGCCATCAAGATAAGCGGTCAGATATTGCGGCTGCCAACCGGTGCCTCGCCCGACCGAACCGCTCTCCTCCAGCGCCCGGAGAAACCGATAGGTAGTAAAAGGGTCGAGCGGGCGACCGCCATCCTGCGTTTCGGGACAGGCGCAGGAATCCCACTCGGTTGCCGGAATATCCTCCAGCGATTGCATTACCCGAACTTCGATCTGCGCCTGATCCATTCGCCGCCCCTTTCCACCTCAATCTGTGATCAGAGGGGGCAAGATCAAGCCGCGTACCCTTCGAAGGTGATATTGTCGGCGATGCTCCGCGCCTCGGAGGCCTGTATCGCCGAGCGAACGGTCCAGCACAGCACCGGTACCCCTCGCGCCTTGAGTTCGGCGACACGCGGACGAGTGAGATCTTCGACCTCATGGCTGATGAATGCGCTGGCGCTACTCTCGAAGTCGGGGATGTCGCGCAAACGCTCGCAAGTCGCGACGGGTAGCGGCCATTCGTGCGGGAGATAGGCGCTGGTCACCAATCCGCGCGGCAGTTCGGGTGCAAGCCGCGCCATGGCGGCCACGCTATATGGGTTGAAGGACATCACAGCGACCGGCCCCCGATACCCGGCCAGGGCTTGGGTGGCAGCTTCCTCCAACAGACCGATCTCGGGACCCATCCCGCCATCCTGATCCTTCAACTCGATCAGCAGCGGCGCGCGGCCAGCCACAAGATCGAGAATTTCGGTCAGGGTTGGGATACCCTCGCCATCCCCATGCAGCAAAGCGATGCTGTTGGCATCAGCACTCGAGATCTGGCGAATGGCACCGGGTCGCCCCGTAAGCCTGCGCATGTCGTAATCGTGAAACACCATCGCCTGACCGTCAGCGGTCAGTTGCAGGTCGATCTCAATGGCGTAACCGGCATCGATGGCCGCGCGGATGGCCGCGCGGCTGTTTTCGGGCCGGCCCTGAAGAGCGTCATGAAAGCCGCGATGTGCAATCGGCGCGCCAAGCAGGGCGGCAGGCAGAGCTGGCGTCATTTTACCTCGAAGATACCTTCGATCTCGACCGCGACACCCAGGGGAAGAGCTGCGGCGCTGACCGCCGAACGCGAGTGCCTCCCGGCATCGCCCAGCGCCTCGACCAGAAAATCAGAGGCGCCGTTGATCACCTGCGGCTGGTTGGTGAAATCAGCAGTGGAGTTCACAAAGCCGGTCAGCTTGATGACACGGACGAGTTGATCCAGATCGCCACCGCAAGCGGCCTTGACCTGTGCCAACAGATTGATCGCGCAACGCCGCGCGGCTGCGGCACCGGCGGCCACATCCATATTCTCGCCCAGTTTGCCAACGATCAGGCCATTCTCGTCGTTCGAGATCTGACCAGAGATATAGACGATGTTGCCCATTTTGACGAAGGGCACATAGTTTGCCGCCGGAGCGGGGGCGTTTGGCAGGGTCACACCCAGACTGGCCAGTTTGTCCTCGATACCCATGGTCGGAATCCTCCTGTTGGCTTTCGGTCGCGCGGACGCTAACCGGGAACGTTCGCGCGGAAAAGGTCTAAAGATCAGGTTTCGCGGAACGCTTTGGTGAAATAATCGGCCAGCGGTTTGACCAGATAATAGATCGGGGACTGGTCCGCGGTGCGGATAAACGCCTCGACCGGCATCCCTGGAATGAGAACCGCCCCTTCGGGCAGTTTGTCGATTTCGCCTTCGTTCAACTCGATTTCGGCGCGGTAATAGGAAACCTGACTCGCCTCGTCCACAAAAGCGTCGGCCGATATCTGTTTCACCGTGCCGACCAGTTCCGGCGTCTGCCGCTGGTCGAGTGCAGAGAACCGCAGCATCACCGGCTGACCGACATGGATCTGGTCAATGTGAATGGTTTCGACCCGGGCGGCGATGACAAGCGGGCGGTCTTGCGGCACCAGGAACAGGACCGGTTCCGCCGGCCGGATGACCGAACGTGGAGTATGAACCTGCAATCCGTAGACAATACCCGACACCGGCGCCTTGATATCCAGCCGCGAGAGTTGCTCTTGCAACGAACGGCGCTGTTCGGCGAGTTCCAGCTCCCGGTACTGAAGGTCGCGCAACCTGGTGATCGCTTCTTCCCGTTGGCGGGTACCGAGTTTCAGAATCTCGATGTCGATCTCTGTGATCCGGCCTTCTTGCTGCGCCTGAGCCGCGATCAACTCACCAAGCGACCCTTCAAGATCCGCCTTGGTCCGTTCAAGGCTGAGAACCCGTGCGGCCTGGGCAAGTCCTTTGTCCAGCAACGAACGCTGGCTCACCAATTCCTCTTCGATCAGCTTCAACTGCGACCGACGCGACTTTTGCTGCGCAACGATACCTTCGATCTGGTTGCCGATCTGGCCGCGACGCTTTTCCAGTTGCTCGGTTTCCTTGTCGACCGATTCCTGACGGGCGCGGAAAAGCCGTTCTTGTCCGTCGATGAGTTCCGCCACTTCGGGTCGGCCAGTCGCGACTTCGAGCAGTTCATCTTCGAAAGTGATGGTGTCATTGCCGTCGCGCTCAGCCTCGAGGCGACCGCGGCGGGCCATCAACTCGAACAGCTGGCCTTCGGTGATCAGCAATTGCGAATTCAGCAGGTTGCTGTCGAGCCGGATCAGAACCTGTCCTTCGGTCACGGTATCGCCCTCGTCGACCTGGATTTCGGCCACGACCCCACCATCGAGGTGCTGCACGATCTGCCGATTCCGGTCGACCTCGATCCGGCCGCCTGCGACGACCGCACCGGCAATCTGGCTCATCACCGCCCATGTCCCGAAACCACCAACAAGGATAATCAGGCCGATGATGCCAAAAACAATGGGCCCACGTGCGGAAAACCTGTTCTCGCTCATCGCACGCCTCCCAGCGCCTTGGCCTGCTGGATGGTTTTGTGATTTGTGACCCGTTCTTTCAGGACCTGATCCTTTGGACCAAAGGCCACGGCCTGACCATGGTCGAGCACCAGAAGCAGATCACATTCCGCAATCGCGGCCGGACGGTGCGCCATGATAAGCACCGATTTTCCCGCCTCCTTGAGAAGCTTGATCGCCTGGTTCAACGCCTGTGACCCCTCATTGTCGAGGTTGGAGTTCGGCTCGTCGAGGATGACGATCACCGGATCGTCGTAGAGCGCGCGCGCCAGTGCAACCCGCTGCATCTGGCCACCGGACAGGCGACCGCCGCCCGAGGAGATGCGGGTGTCGTAACCATTGGGCAACTGCACGATCATGTCGTGAACTGCGGCCTTCTTTGCGGCTTCGACCACTTTTTTGGCGTCAGGGTTTCCGGAAAGGCGTGCAATGTTCTCGGCGATCGTACCCTCGAACAGCTGTACCCGCTGCGGCAGGTAACCGATATGCTGACCCAAGACATCCGGATCGTATTGGTCCAGCGAAGCGCCGTCCAGCCGAACGGTTCCACCCGCCGGGCGCCATAACCCGGTCAGTGCCTTGGCCAGCGTCGATTTTCCGGACCCCGAAGGACCGATGACACCAACGGCCTGCCCGGGCTGCACCGAAAAGTTGACGGTCTTGAGCTGCGCCCGGGTATCCCCGGGCGGTACCACGGTCAGCGACTGAACGTCGAGCTTGGCCTTTGGCTTGGGCAACGGCATGCGCGGCTGCTCTGGTGGCACCTTCTCCAATAGCTCGGCCAGGTTCGACCAGCCTTTCATGGCGCGCTGCGCGACCTGCCATTGGTTCACGATCATCTCGACCGGCGCCAGGGCGCGACCCAACAGGATGGAGGCCGCAATCATCGCACCGGGTGTGACTTCGCCGAGCAACACCAGATAGGCTCCCAGTCCCAGCATCGCCGATTGCAGGAATAGCCGCAGAGTCTTGGTGGTGGTCGAGAAACTTCCGACAACGTCGCTGGCAACCAATCCATCGACAAGCGAGGTTTCGCGCGCGCCGTTCCAACGGGCGAACGCCGCCCCGCGCATTCCCATCGACTGGATCGTTTCCGCCTCGTTGCGGATTTCGTCACCGATCAGCGAGGCCCGGTTTGCCGCAATGGCCGCATGAAAAGTCGGCTTGCGAGAGAAGAGCTGGTTCAGAAGGGTAATGATAATCAGCAAAAACCCACCCGCCAGCGCCATTATGCCAAGCCAGGGATGGAAAATGGCGATACCGGCAAGGAACACCGGCGTCCACGGTAGGTCGAACAGCGACATCGTCACTGGAGAGGAGATGAAGCGTTGCACCGATTCGAGATCGGCAAGACCGGTTTGCGCAACCGGATCCTGGGCCACAGCCGACCGTCTCACCATCGCGTTGAAAACCCGGTGATCCAGGTGCGTCTGGAACCGCGCACCGGCGCGGGCCATCACCCGACCTCGGGTAAAGTCGAGAATACCCATGACGCCATAAAGGAACACGACAAGCAGCGACAAGGCGACCAGGGTCTGCTCCGACCGGCTTCCAAGCACCCGGTCATAGACCTGAAGCATGTAGAGCGGGCCGGTCAGCATCAACATATTCGCAAAAAAACTGAACAGGGCAACAAACCAGTACAGCGCCCGGCTTTGCCTACGCGCCATTCGAAGTTCCTCTGCGCCGTGCAGATGTGATTTAGAAGTCATGTGAACAAGATCTCAAATTCGCGTCGCTGTGCGCATAGCTTTCTTTACGCGAGCCGCCCTACGAGTTAAATGCGTCGCTGTTTCATATTCGGAAAAGATAGCCTATGTGTTTTCAATGTATCTGCGCAAACCTTAAGTTCACTCCTTTGGATTACAGACCTCGACTCTGACAGGCGGCTTTGGCATCTCCGAGACCATCATGACCAAGTTCTCCCGAATAATGCTCAAGCTTCTTGCAGTTCCATTGTTGGTGACGCTGACCGCCTGTGCGGATTCGAACCCCGCACCGGATGCCGGAGGTCGCATCCACGACCCGTATGAAAACACCAACCGCGCAATTCACAACTTCAATCGTGGTGTCGACAGAGCATTCTTTCGCCCGGCCGCCAAGGGGTATGTCACCATCATTCCACGACCGATGGTGAACTCCTTCAACATGTTCGCCGAGAACCTGTCTCTGCCGGGGCAAATGGTCGACTACTTGTTGCAGGGCAAGCCGAAAGAGGCGGGAACCACGCTGTTCCGATTTGTCGTGAACTCGACCGTGGGCTTTGCTGGCCTCGCCGATCCGGCGAGCGATTTTGAGATTCCACGTGCCGATACCGATTTCGGCGAAACCTTGCACGTCTGGGGCTTTGCCGAGGGACCCTATCTGGAATTGCCCTTGTACGGCCCGTCCACCACCCGGGACGCGGTTGGCGTCTTTGTGAACCTGTTCACCAATCCGATCGACTTTGCACCGACCAGACCGATCAACAATCTCGGGGTTTATGCGGAAATCGTCCGTCGGCTCGGGGATCGCGGCCTGTATTCCGATACGGTCGATTCGATTCTCTACGATAGTTCGGACAGTTACGCCCAGCTGCGCCTGATCTACCTGCAAAACCGCCGGTTCGAACTGGCAACTGACGACGAAGATGCTTATCTGGGCCTGTACAGTGACCCTTATTCCGATACCGGAACACCGGTCGCGCCCGATCTGGCTGACCCGTATGAGGACCCCTATGCCGAGTAAGCTTTTCTCCCGCCGTAGTTTTGCGACCACCTTGGCGGCTGGCCTGACCGCGCTGTCCCTGCCTGTCCCGGCCTTCGCCTTGACCGAGGCGAGCGCCTCGTCGCTGGTGAATGAGGTTGTGACCGAGATCAACAAGGTGATCGCATCGGGCAAATCCGAAAGTGCGATGATCAAGGATTTCGAGCGGATCTTTATTCGCTATGGCGACGTTCCGATCATGGCACGCTATGCGCTTGGCCCCGATGCGCGTTCGGCTACGCCGGCGCAGTTGAAGAACTTCACCAACGCGTTCCAGGGCTACATCGCACGCAAGTACGGCAAACGGTTCCGGGAGTTCATCGGCGGCTCTGTCACGGTGCAGGCCGCACGCAAGATCAAGGCGGGCTATGAAGTCCGCACAAAGGTCAAGTTGCAGGGACAAGCGCCGTTTGACGTAACATTCCTGGTGTCGGACAAATCTGGCAAGAGCAAGTTTTTCAACATGTTCATCGAAGGGGTGAACCTGCTCTTGACCGAACGCACTGAAATCGGTTCGATGCTGGATCGACGCAAGGGCAATATCGACGCGGTTATCAGCGACCTGGCGTCGGCCGGATAATACTGCGCAAGACCGCCCTTTTCAGGGCGGTCAGTTGCCAAACAGATCCTTCAACAGCTTGTCGACCGCCTGACCCAGACCGCCTTGCGGTTTTTTGGGTTTCGGCTTTGCGACAACCACCGGCTGGCGCGGCGCCTGCATCGGCAACGGTTTTGGCGTCATGCCTTCGTGTACCCGGATCATGGTTTCGTGCCAGATCTCGGCTGGCAGGCCGCCACCGGTCACGCCACTGAGCGGCGTGTTGTCGTCGTATCCCATCCAGACCCCGGCGACGTAATCGGCGGTAAACCCGATAAACCAGGCATCGCGTGCCGCCTGGGTCGTGCCGGTCTTGCCGGCCGCTTGCCAGCCGGGCAGCGCCGCACGCCGACCGGACCCTTCTGAGATCACTTTCTCCATCATCCAGATCAGTTGTCCCGCCGCCTCGGCGTTGATCACACGTTCGCCGATACCGGTTCCCGTGCCCATCAAAACCTCGTTTTCGCCTTGAAGGCGCAACTCGGTCAAGCCGTAAGGCTCTACCGAGGAACCGCCGTTCAGAATACCCGCATAGGCCCCTGTCATTTCCAGCAGAGAGCTTTCCGAGGCGCCCAGCGCCAATGCCGGTCCGGCGGCGAGATCGCTTTCGATGCCAAAGTCGCTGGCCACACGGCGGACATTGTTGAGACCCATCGCCTCGGCCACCTTGACGGCGGGGACGTTCAGAGAATCCTTCAGCGCCTGCGCCAGCGTGACCCGGCCGTAATACTTGTTGGTATAGTTCTTTGGGCACCACTGCCCCGATCCGGGGATGTTGATGCAATAGGGTTCATCCACCACCGTATCGAGCGGCGAATGCCCCATCTCCAGCGCGGTGGCATAGACAAAAGGCTTGAAGGACGATCCGGTCTGCCGGGCCGCCTGGGTCGCCCGGTTGAACGCGCCTGTCACACGGGTATCGCGGCCGCCCACCATCGCACGCACGGCTCCGTCGGCAGACATGACGACAATGGCGGCCTGCGCCTTGGACCCGTCGCGCACCTTTTCCTGGAAGATGAAGCGCATCGCCTCTTCGGCCGAGGTCTGGATTCGCTGGTCGAGCGTGGTCTTGATGATCACGTCCTCGGTGGTATTGCCGCCAAAATAGTCCGGCAGCTCGCTCATCACCCAGTCGGCAAAATACCCGCCCGCCTGCGCCGCCGCCGCTTCGGACAAAAGCGCAGGATTGGCCCGGGCCGCCTGCGCCTGGTCAGCGGTCAGATAGCCCTGCTCTTCCATCAACCCCAGCACGACCTGAGCCCGCTCCTGCGAGCGTTTAAGGCTATTGGTCGGCGCATAGCGCGTCGGCGCCACCAGTAGGCCAGCCAGCATTGCGGCCTCGGACGGGTTTACCTGCGCAGCGGATTTGCCGAAATAGCGCTGGCTGGCCGCTTCGAACCCGCGCGCGCCCGCTCCAAGAAAGGCCCGGTTCAGATAGATGTTGAGGATTTCGTCCTTGCTGTATTTGGCCTCCATCGCCATGGCAAAGACGGCTTCCTTGATCTTGCGCCACAACGATCCCTGCCTACAGTCGGATTCGTATTCTGCTTCGGATTTCCAGACAGCTGGATCATAGGGCACACCCAGACACAAAAGCTTGGCCGTCTGCTGGGTGATGGTCGAACCGCCATGACCCGACAACGGCCCCCGCCCCTCGCGCAGGTTGATGCGCACGGCGCTTGCCACGCCGCGCGGGCTGACGCCGAAATGATAGTAGAAGCGCTTGTCCTCGGTCGCGAGAACCGCGTTCTTGAGGTGCGGCGAAACGGTATCGGTCGTGATGACCCCTCCGAACTGATCACCGCGCCAGGCAAACACCTTGCCGTCCCGGTCCATCAGTGTGACCGACCCGCGGGCACGCCCATCGAGCAGAGCGCTGACATCCGGTAAGGTGGAATAGATCAGGGCGACGGCCAATCCGACCAGCAGCACCACGATCATACCGGTACGCCAGATCAGCCCCCAGACCAGACCGAAGATCCAGCCAAAGAAACGGGTGATGACGTTGCCACCCGAACGCCTGGGCGGTTTCGACTTTCGTTTCGGCGCCGGTTTCCCGCCAGCGCCGCGCGGTTTTGCCGGGGCCGGGGACTTGCTCTTTGCGCCATACCGTTTGTCGGCGATTAAACCCGATTTGCGCCGCTTGGAATCCGTCATGCCAGATCTGCCCGATTTTTCTTGGATCGCACAATAGCGCCTCGCGCGGTCCATGTAGAGGTGCGAATTTCCCGATATTCCCCTTTTTGGCATTGCTTAATTTTTTATCGTTTTTGTTTTTTTGTGCAAAATTTGTGCGCTCATCCCTGAATTTCCAGCCAAAACTTGCGCAAAACCCTTCGTTACAGGGCCTGAACCGGTCTTTCTGCATGTGCAAAGTGCCGGAGCCACCGGCTGAACGAAGGGGAAAGACGTGAAACTGATCATAGCAACGATCAAGCCGTTCAAGCTGGAGGAAGTCAGGCAGGCCCTGACCGATGCCGGGGTGCGCGGCATGATGGTGACCGAGATCAAGGGGTTTGGCGCCCAGTCCGGTCACACCGAAATCTATCGCGGCGCGGAATACACCGTGAATTTCGTACCCAAGATCAAGCTGGAACTGGTCGTCTCGGATCAGGTTGTCGACCAGATCGTCGAAACGATCGCGAACACGGCCCGCACCGGCAAGATTGGTGACGGCAAGATTTTCGTCGTCGACGTGGCACAGGCCCTGCGCGTGCGCACCGGTGAAACCGACGAGGACGCGCTGTGATCGGCGCCTCAGACATGTTCAAGGAAACCAAGGCTATGACGCTAAGCAAGACACTTCTTCCGGCCGCCGCGTTGATCGCGTTGCCGACGCTGGGACTGGCCCAAGAGGCCGATGTTACGCCGCCGAACGAGGAAATCGGCTATATCTTTACCACTTTCATGTTCCTGGTCACCGGGTTCCTGGTGATGTGGATGGCAGCCGGTTTCACCATGCTCGAGGCCGGGCTGGTACGGCAAAAGAACGTGACCATGCAGCTGACCAAGAACATCGCGCTCTTCTCGATCGCGGCGCTGATGTATTACGCCGTCGGCTACAACCTGATGTATCCCGGCGACGGCTGGAGCATCGACGGTGTGCTGGGCGCCTTCTCGATGGCGGCGATGGAGCCGGTCGGGCTGGCCGATACCGAAACCGACCTGACCTATGCCAGCGTTGGTTCTGACTTCTTCTTTCAGCTGATGTTCTGCGCCACGACCGCCTCGATCGTGTCGGGCACCTTGGCGGAACGGATCAAGCTCTGGCCCTTCCTGATCTTTGTCGTCGTGCTGACCGGCCTGATCTACCCGATCCAGGCGTCGTGGAAATGGGGCGGCGGTTTCCTGGATGCAGCCGGGTTCCTCGATTTCGCCGGTTCGACCGTGGTTCACTCGGTCGGTGGTTGGGCGGCACTTGCTGGCGCGCTGATCCTTGGCCCCCGCATCGGCAAGTACAAGGACGGTCGTGTGATCCCGATCATGGGTTCGAACCTGCCGCTCGCCACGCTGGGTACGTTCATTCTGTGGATGGGCTGGTTCGGTTTCAACGGCGGTTCGCAGCTCTATATGGACACAGCAGGCAACGTCGCTGACATCAGCCGGATTTTCGCAAACACCAACACCGCAGCAGCGGGTGGCGCCATCGCGGCCCTGATCCTGACCCAGCTGATGTACAAAAAGGTCGACCTGACCATGGTGCTGAACGGCGCGCTGGCTGGCCTGGTGTCGATCACTGCCGAGCCGCTGACCCCCGGCCTGGGTGCTGCTACCCTGATCGGCGCCGTAGGTGGGGTGATCGTGGTCTTCGCTGTGCCTTTCCTCGACCGCGTCAAGATCGACGACGTTGTCGGCGCGATCCCGGTTCACCTGATGGCGGGCATCTGGGGCACAATCGCCGTGGTTCTTACCAATGGCGATGCGAGCCTGGGCACCCAGCTCTACTCCATCGTCGTCGTCGGCGCCTTCACCTTCGTTGTCTCGGGCGTGCTCTGGTTCGTGCTCAAGACCGTGATGGGAATTCGTGTCTCCTCCGAGGACGAGATCAACGGGCTCGACATGGCCGAACTGGGCATGGAAGCCTATCCCGAGTTCTCGAAATCCTAAGCTTCCTTCCTCACCTGGCGTGAGACCTTGCCCGGGCCCTTTGGCCCGGGTTTTTTCGTCGCGGTTGGTTCAGGACAGACGCATGAGAAGCCCGGCGATCAGCCGGGCACGCTCGGGCAGGCTGTCGACCTCGATATGTTCGTTCAGCGTATGCAGCCCCTTGCCGCGCACGCCGATGGAATCGAGCGTGGGAATACCCATCGCACCGGTGAAATTCCCGTCCGATCCGCCGCCTGCGCTGGCCGCTGTCAGATCAAATCCCAGCTCTTGCGCAATCTCGCGCGCGATTTCGAACATCGCCATCGTGCCGGGCTGATCGGGTTCCCAGACAGGGCGGGTGACACCACGGGTGACGCGGAACTCAACCCCATTCTCCTCGCCAGAGAGGGCCAGCATCCGTGCGACGCCGTTGTCCAGATCCTCTTGCCGTTTGGCCATGCTGAGCGCTTCGGCCTGACAGGCCGAGGATACGCAGTTGACCCATTGCCCGGCATGGATCACGCCGACGCTGAACGTGCAATCGGGGCCGGTCATCGCCTCGACCTCAAGGATCTTGCGCGCCATCGCGGCAATTGCAGACCGGCCTTCGGCCAGTCTTGCACCGGCATGGCTGGGACGGCCCACTGTTTCCAGATTGAAGCGCGCGATGGCGTAACGGCCGACGACTGCGCCGCCATCGTCGCGAGCGGGTTCAGGAACCAGGACATACCGATTGCGTGCGGCTTCCGCCTCGATCAACTCGCGGGTCGACGGGGTGCCGACCTCTTCGTCCGGGGTAAAAAGAACCGTCACGGGCAGCGGCGTCTGCATGCCCGCACCGGCCAGTTGGCGCAGTGCCTCGACCGCGCAGAAATTGCCGCCCTTCATGTCCTGAATACCTGGGCCATAGCACAGGTTTCCCTCGCGCCGGAACGGCAGTTTGTTCAACGTCCCGACCGGGTGGACCGTATCCATGTGACCCGAGATCAGGATGCCCGGCTTGCCCGCATCCGGATGCGGCAGGCGTACCCGTAGACTGCCGCCGAACCCCAACCGGCCTGGAATGCGCTCGACCGTGCCGAGACCGGCCAGGTCATAGGCGGCCAGATCCATCATGCGGTTTACTGCGCTGGCATCAAACGTGGGGCTTTCGCATTCGATCCAGGGGCGCAGGCCCGCCACCATCGTGTCGGTGTCAAAAGGCAGATCCAGAAAGGACATATGTTTATCCAGCCAACGGCAGGCGGCGTTCCAGCACGCGCGCCATGATAGACGCCCCAACCGGCAGGATGCCGGTGTCGATCACGAATTTCGGGTTATGAACAGCAACCGTACCTGCATGACCCAGCGTGCAATAGGCTCCGGGCACCACACGCAGCATGTCGGCGAAATCCTCGGACCCTGTCACCGGCTCGTCGCGCTCAACGACGTTCTCGGCGCCAACGATATCCCCTGCGGCTTCCATATAGGCATCGGACAGGTCAGAATCGTTTTGCAGCACGTTGAAGACGTTGCGCAGGTGCAGGTCGATTTCGACCCCATAGGCCAGCGCAAAACCATCGCAGAGCTCTTTCATCCGGCGCTCCGCCAATTCGCAGACCTCGTCCTTGAAATACCGGATGGTACCGGCCAGCGTTGCCGTGTCAGGCACCACGTTATAGGCCGATCCGGCATGGATCTGCGTGACCGAGACGACGCAGGCGTCGAGCGCGCGCACATTGCGCGACACGATGGTCTGGATGTCGCCCACCAGCGACGACGCGATAATGAGCGGATCCCGCGATTCATGCGGCATGGCGCCGTGACTGCCCTTGCCCTTGATCTTGATGTCGAAAAAGCTCGATCCGGCCATCGCGGCACCCTTGACGATACCGAATTTGCGTGGCTGGCCACTGGGCCAGTTATGCAGGCCGTAAACCTCGTCGCAGGGAAACTTCTCGAACAACCCATCGGCCAGCATGCCGCGCGCGCCGCCCAGCCCCTCTTCGGCAGGCTGAAAGATCAGGACAGCGGTGCCGTCGAAATCGCGGGTCTCGGCAAGGTGCTTGGCCGCGCCCAACAACATCGTGGTATGAGCGTCATGACCGCAGGCATGCATGACGCCGGGGTTCTGCGACGAATAATCGAGCCCGGATTCCTCGTGGATCGGCAGCGCATCCATGTCCGCCCGCAGGCCGACGCGGCGGTTACCGCCGCCCTTGCCCTTGATGAGTGCGACAACACCCGTCTTGCCGATGCCCTCGTGCACCTCGTCCACCCCATATGCACGGAGCTTTTCGGCCACCACACCAGCGGTGCGGGTTTCGGTGAATCCAATCTCAGGGTGGGCATGCAGATCCTTGAAGATCGCCTCCAACTCGGCCTTGCTTTGTTCGATGACAGGAAGAATGCCCATGTGGTTTTCCTTTTCGTAACCCTGCCTGGTCTCAGGCAGCGGTATCAGAACCAAAGGTGACGTCGCGCCCTGGCGCTGCGTCGAGCAACAGCCGGGTATAGTCGTGTTGCGGGTTGGAATAGACCTCTTTCGTCGGGCCCTGTTCCACAACAACGCCCTTTTTCATCACGATCAGGCGGTCGCAGATCTGAGCAGCGACGCGCAAATCGTGAGTGATGAAGAGCATGGCAAGGTCATAACGCTCGCGGATGTCATCGAGCAATTCAAGCACCTGTGCCTGAACCGAGACATCGAGAGCTGAAACCGCCTCGTCCGCGATCAGCACGTCGGGTTCCACGGCCAGCGCCCGGGCGATGCAGATACGCTGTCGCTGACCACCCGAGAACTGGTGCGGGTAACGTTCCAGCGCGTCCCCCGACAGCCCGACCAGCTCCATCAGGTCGCGCGCCGTTTTCAGCGCCTGATCAATCGGCACGCCGAAATTCACCGGCGCTTCGACCAGCGACTGCCCGATGGTGCGGCGCGGATTGAGCGACCGGTAAGGATCCTGGAATACGATCTGCACCTTGCGGCGATGCGGGCGCAATTTGGCCTGAGGCAGGGTGCCAATATCGGTGCCATGCAAGCTGATGGTGCCCGATGTCGGGTCGATCAATCGGGCGATGCAGCGCGCGACGGTGGATTTGCCCGACCCGGATTCACCCACGATGCCCAGGGTCTCGCCCCTGCGGACATGCAGGTCGACATTTGAGGCCGCATGCACAATCCGGTCCTTGGACAGCCAGCCGGTACGGCCATAGATCTTGTTGAGGTTGCTTACCTCGATCGCGTTTTTCCCGGTCCGCGGCATCCGATCCGGCGGCGTCATGGACGGCACCGAGGCCATCAGCATCTGAGTGTAGGGTTCCTTGGGTCGGCGCAGAACATCATCGCGGTCGCCATATTCGACCACCCGGCCGTTTTGCATGACGACAATGCGGTCGGCGATTTCCGCCACCACGCCAAAGTCATGGGTGATGAACAGAACGCCGGTTCCGCGCCGCTCCTGCATCTCTTTGATCAGTTTGAGGATCTGCGCCTGAGTCGTCACATCCAGCGCCGTCGTGGGTTCATCCGCAATCAACAGCGCAGGGTCAAGCACCAGCGCCATCGCGATCATGATCCGTTGACGCTGCCCGCCCGAAAGTTGATGCGGGAAGCTGTCGACCATCTTTTCAGGGTCAGGCAGGTGTACCGCCTCCATGATCTCGATGGCACGCTTGCGCCGATCAGCGGCGGAAAGATCAGTGTGGATCTCAAGCACTTCGGATATCTGTTCGCCCACCCGGGTCACGGGGTTGAGCGCGGTCATCGGCTCTTGAAAGATCATCGCCATGCGAGTGCCGCGCAGGTCGCGAAGCCGGTTCGCGTTGGCCTGAAGTGTATCCTCGCCTTGCAGGAGCGTCTCGCCCGTTGACGGCTTCAGGGCCGCTGGCAGCAACCCCATGACAGCCGAGGCGGTAACCGATTTGCCCGATCCGCTTTCGCCCACGACACAGACGATCTCGCCCGGGGCGACTGTAAAGCTGATGTTTTCAACCGCATTGGGTCGGTCTGCGTTTTTCGGCAGGCTGACGCTCAGGTTGCGAACCTCAAGGACGTTTTGCTGTTCCATTTCCTGCGCCCTTCTCACAACCGTTTTGCAAAGCGCGGGTCGAGCGTGTCGCGCAGACCGTCGCCCAGCATGTTGACCGCAAGAACGGTCAGAGCCAGCACCAGACCGGGATAGAAGATATTGTGCGGGAAAAGCTGAAACACCGCTCGGCCCTCGGCCATGATGTTGCCCCAGGTCGGAATCTCGGGCGGGATGCCGATGCCGAGGAAAGACAGGATCGCCTCGACGATAATCGCAGATGCCACGATAAACGTGCCCTGCACGATCAGCGGCGCGATGGTGTTGGGCAAGATATGGCGCACCAGCAGAACCGGGGTGCGGGTGCCCGCGGTGATCGCGGCCTCGACATAGGGTTCTTCGCGGATGGACAGCACAATGGAGCGGACAAGGCGCACCACGCGCGGAACCTCTGGCACGACGATGGCGATGATCACGCTGGTCAGACCAGCACTGAACAGGGAAACGACCGCAATGGCAAGAAGGATCGCGGGGATGGCCATCAACCCGTCCATGACCCGCATGATGATCCCGTCAAGCCATCGGACATAACCGGCCAGCACACCGATCGCCATGCCGATCACGATCGAGATCGTGGCGACCGAGACACCCACGACCAGTGAAATCCGCGCCCCGTAGATGATACGGCTGTAAACGTCGCGACCCAGCGTGTCAGAACCCAGCCGATAGACAACCGGCACCTTCTTGCCCGAATGGTCGCGCACCGTGGTCTCGTACCCCGGCGGCTGGTTTCGGTCCTTGGGAGAAATATCGGCCGGGTCGCGGGTGCCCAGTACGGGTGCCAGCAGCCCCAACAAAACAACGGCAAGGACCAGCACGCCGCCGATGATCACCGAAGGGTTGGCCAGCATTCGGCGCAGGGTCTGGCGACCGGGGGAAATCGCGGCAGTCGACATCAGTAACGGATCCTCGGGTCTAGAACGGTATAGCTGACGTCAATCAGAAGATTGATCAGCACATAGATGAAGGAGAACAGGAGGATAACGGCCTGGATGGTCGGAAAGTCCCGGGCAAGCACAGCTTCGACCGTCAACAGACCAAGACCGGGCAGGTTAAAGACGGATTCGGTGACGACCACGCCGCCAATCAAGATCGCAAAGGAAAGACCGATCACGGTGACGATAGGCACCGCTGCATTTCGCACCGCGTGGCGCATGAGCACCCTGGTTTCTGTCTGCCCTTTGGCCCGCGCCGTGCGAATATAATCCTCACCGAGAACTTCGAGCACACTGGTCCGCGTCATCCGGGCGATGAACGCCACGAAAATTACCGACAGCGCGATCGAAGGCAGGATCAGTCGAAGCAACCATCCGCCAACCCCGTCGGAGATGCGTTGATACCCCTGTACCGGCAGCCAGCCAAGCTTGATCGAAAACAGGTAGATCAGCATGTAGCCGATAACAAAGACCGGCAGCGAAAAGCCCAAAACCGAAAATCCCATGATGCCTCGGTCAAGCCAGCTGCCTTGGCGATAGGCCGCCAACGTGCCCAACGGGACAGCGATACAGACGGTCAGAATGATGGTCAGTAGGGACAAGGACAGGGTTGGCTCCAGCCGCGCCGCGATCAGTTCTCCAACTTGTT
Source organism: Ruegeria sp. PrR005 (assembly GCF_010500245.1). Lineage (GTDB taxonomy): Bacteria > Pseudomonadota > Alphaproteobacteria > Rhodobacterales > Rhodobacteraceae > Ruegeria_B > Ruegeria_B marisflavi. The sequence goes on along the minus strand of NZ_JAAGOX010000032.1, from coordinate 194,815 downwards.
TCTTGTAAAAGAAGCTTTCGCCAAAATCGCCTTGGAACATATTCCCAAGCCAGACCATGAATTGAACGGGCAGCGGCTTGTCCAGTCCCAACTTGGTCCGAATCTCGGCGATTTGAGCATCATTTGCATAGTCGCCTGCAATGATCGCAGCAGGATCGCCAGGCGTCAGACGCAACAGCATGAAAACGAAAACTGCGACAAGCAACATGACCGGAATGGTCGCGATCAATCGGCGAAGAAGATAGCTGAGCATGGGACTCCGACTCTTTTACGCGGCGAAATGGTCTGCGCGGCAGCCGGGCTGCCGCGCAGTTCCGCTTTTGTCAGTTCTTCGAGATGTTCCAGAACACCGCCGCGCCAGTGGGCAGAACACCATCGACGTTCGACCGTGTCGCTGTGGCCTGGTTCCACTGACCCAGGTGAATATGGGTCGGATACTCGAGCCAAGCACCCTGGACATCCTCGACGATCTTCAGCTGCTCTTCCTTGGTGGTCGCACGCGCAAAGGCATCGCGCAGCCCCTCGATCTTCTCGTCGCAGGGCCAGCCAAAGAGGGCCTTGTCACACGACGAGTTGAGGAAGGCCATAGCCACCGGGTTGAACAGGTCACCCGCAGTCCACGAGGTGATGAAGGCGTTCCAGCCGCCATCGGCAGGCAGATCCTTCTTGGAGCGGCGCGCCACCAGCGTCTGCCAGTCCATCGACTGCATGTCGACATTCAGGCCGACGGCTTCCATCAGATCCTTGGCCACCGGCGCAAGGTTGGTGAGAACCGCAAGGTCGGTCGAGTGCATCAGCAGGATCGGTTCGCCATTATAGCCCGATTCCGCGATCAGTTCGCGCGCCTTGTCAAAGTTCGATTCCAATAGGCCATCCATATGGGCCATCGTCTCGAACGGCATGCCGCACCCGAACATTGCCTTGCACGCCTTGTAGTAGTCGGCATTGCCGATCTGGGCTTGCAGGAAATCCTCCTGGTTCAGCGCATAGAGCAGAGCCTGCCGCATCTTCGGATTGTCGAACGGAGGGTGCAAAACATTGAACCGGAAGGTGAACTGGTTGCCAGCCGGGTTGAAGTCGACAAGCTTGATGTTCTCGTCACCCTCGACCAGAGGCAGCAGATCGTGTGGCAGCCCTTCGATATAGTCGAGTTCGCCTGCCTTCAGCGCGTTGACCGCCTGTTGCTGGTCACGGATCGGCAGCCACTCGACCCGGTCAACCTTGGCGATCTTGCCGCCCGCTAGACCCGAGGCCGGTTCCGAGCGTGGAACATAGGCCGCGAACTTGTCATAGACGATCTTGGTGCCGGGCTCCCAGGCTTCCTGATTGAACACAAAGGGGCCTGACCCGATGAACTCCGAGATCTGCTCGGACGACGGCGTATTGGCGACACGCTCGGGCATCATGAACGGGACGTTCGAACTGGGCTTGGCCAACGCCAGCGTCACAAGACCGGTCTGCGAGTTGAGCTTGAAGGTAATGGTCTTGTCATCCGTCGCCTCAAGCGAGTCGACGAAACTCATCATCTTCTGACCCATGGCGTCCTTGGAGCCCCAGCGCTTGATCGAGGCGACGCAGTCCGCCGCCGTCACCGGAGCGCCATCGTGCCACGAAAGACCATCGCGCAGGGTCATGGTGATGGTAAGCCCATCGTCGGATGTTGTGACCGTATCCACCATTTGCGGTTGGATATTACCGGATTCGTCCAGCGCAAACAGCGTGTCATAGATCATGTAGCCGTGGTTGCGCGAGATATAGGCAGTGGTCCAGATCGGGTCGAGAATCTTCAGGTCCGAATGCGGAACGACCTTCAGGGTAGTCTCAGCCTGGGCGAATGTTCCTGAGGCACTCAACCCCAGGCTCATCACCATCGCGGCAACGGCACCCTTGATCAGGCCGCGTCGTGCGGTTTTGAACATTGTTTGCTCCCTGTAGTTTTAACACGCAATTTTGATGCGCTGACTCGATCATTGAGGCGCCGCTTGTACGAGTCAAAGGATTTCGGAAAAAAGGCCACCGTCGGTTCAAATAGCAAACCGATACGCAAGAAAAGTCCACCTTTTCAAAGGCAAACCTCCTGAGAACCCAATAATCCGATTGGGCCAGAGCCGGTTGGAAAGGAATCAGCGAAAGGGGTCTTCGACCTTGGGCCAGTATCCCCCGTGACGTTTGGTATAGGGGATGTTTGCATAGTCCGGAGTAATCGCGCCGGGACCGGAAATATAGATCACTTCCGATGCGATCGGCGCAAAACCAGCGTGGAAATGCTGCGACGATTTCACCACAACAATCTTCATCTTTGACAGGTCAAGCCCGAGGTCGGTGAAACCGATCGGATGAAAGGCCTGAGTCCGCTTGTCGCTCAGCACCATGTGAACGCCATTCGATTCAAGCCACACACCGTTACCCATCGGCATTCTGGTCTGACCCATCATCTGGTGCATGTTCTCCTTGATGCCCCGCACGGTCACCGTCAGGTCGACAGGATCACCGGACATCGGCCCAATCTTGCCGCCCAACCTGACCTGCATCGTCGCGCCGACACCGGAATCCATGCACATCCGAACGACGACCGGATCCCAGAAAATGCCGATCACCACATCCGTCAGCCCGCGCGCCAGGACCTCTTGCAGGACAAAGGTGGAATCCGCAGGAGCGCCTCCGCCGGCATTGTCGGCAAAGTCCGCCACCACAACCGGAGTTTCCGCTGCCGCCTGCGCCTTGTCCAGCGCGCCGCCAATCGACGGCCAGTTCACCCGTACACCTTCACGCAAGGACCAGAGTTTTTCGCCGAAAGCACGCGCAATTGCTTGGGCCTTGCCCGCGTCGCCATCGGTTATCGCCAGCATACGTGCGCCCACTCTTTCACAATCGCCCCAAGGGAACCCGTGCGACAGCGACAGAGACAAGACACCATCCTTGCCTTCGTTCGCCTGCATCTCGTCGACAAAGCCGCGCATCGGTGCGCGCGTGGTGTGAAACATCGTGATCATCCGGCAATCGTAGTCCCGCATCACGGGTTTGATCTTGCCTTCGACCGTATCGGCTGCCAGCGCGAACAACTCGCGCGCCCGGTCGGGGCTGTCCGTATGCGGATATTCCTTGTAGCAGATGATCAGGTCGGCCGCGTCCAGCATATCCTGTGTCAGATGGTTGTGCGGGTCGATTTCCAGCCCGATCACCGCCTTGTCACCCAGGATCGCGCGGGCATGGGTCAACAGATCGCCCTCGCAATCGTCATAACCTTCGGCGATCATCGCACCATGCATCGAAAACAGCGCGATGTCTGGCGCCGCCTCGCGGAGGTCATCAAGGATTTCGTCCCGAAAATATTCATATGTCCCGCGTATGGTCGGCCCGGCAGGCTGGGCAAAGGCGGCAAGGCTTTCGATCACCTCCCACCCCCGCGCCTCTGCCATCTGGCGCCACTCATGCAACGGCGCCGAAAACAGATTGGCCGGTTCCGCCGTCGCCTTGCGGCTGACGAAACTGTCCTGAAAGGCAAGGGTTCCCGTTGGGATCGGAGAGAAGCTGTTGGTCTCCGTCGCAAGGCCCGCAATAAACACCTTCATCCTAATACCCTTTCCATTATCCTGGCTCGATCCGCCGATCCTGCGGCGCAGGATATCCGTATTCAGAACAAGGTTTTCCCTGTCCCGCAAGTCTTTCGCGTGCGCCAGTTCGCGCTGAAACCAATTTCAAAGTTGCAGCGAATACGGGGTCGAGCGCCCATCAAAATGCCCTTGCCCGCTGGTTACGTCTCCGCCTTCGACCCCTAGCAGCCAGCGTGATCCTTCGGGAAAGCACCCTCAACCGGTTCATTCGATCGACCATTGGATCAAACCTTGAAATCCACCGCAAAACCTCGCTCGGTATCCGGCTCTGTCGCACGGCATCCGGCTAGCGCATGGTGCCCGGCAAATAGAGAGCCAGAGACGGAAAGGCCGTGACGACGATCAGGCAGGCGAGCATGGTGACCCAGAATGGCATGATGCCGCGGTAAATCTCGCTCATCGATGCGTCCGAAACGCTCTTAACGACAAAGACGTTCATGCCCACCGGGGGGCTGATCAGCGCCATCTCAAGCACGATCACCATGATCACGCCGAACCAGATGATCAGGTCGGATTGCGAGGCAATGCCCAGCAGCTCGGCGATGCCGGATTGCTGGATGATCGGTAGAACGATGGGCAGCACAAGAACCATCATTGCGAACCCATCCAGAAACGTGCCAAGCATGATGAAAACCGCAAGTATCAGCGCCAGCAGAACCAGCGGGTGCAAGGCCAGTTCCACAAGCCCGTCGGCCAGTGCATCAGGGATCCGGGTCAAGGCAAGGAACGGCGAAAAGACGCTGGCGCCGATGATGATGAAATAGATCATGGCGCTGGTGGCGACCGTACTCAGGATTGCATCGACCAGGGCCTTGAGGGTGAACTGCTTGCGCGGAAGCGAAAAAACCAGCGCCAGCGTCGCGCCGACCGCCGCCGCCTCGACCGGGGTGAATATCCCGCCATAGATGCCCCCAATGGACAGAACAATGATCAACAGGATCGCGGTGCCGCGCAACAGGTACCTGAACCGTTCGGCCAGCCCGAACCGCTCGCCTGCGGGCCCGATGGACGGGCGAATCAGCGTCAGCACCCAGATCGTCAGCATGAAACCGCCCGACAGGATCAGGCCCGGGATCACACCCGCAAGAAACAAGCGTCCGATGCTTTCCTCAGTCAGGATCGCGTAGATGATGAACCCCGTGGACGGCGGGATCAGGATGCCAAGCGTTCCGCCAGCCGCAACTGCGCCCGCGCCGAACTTGGCGTCGTAACCGAACCGCTTCATTTCGGGCAGGGCCACGCGGCCCAGCGTCAGAGCCGAAGCGACCGAGGAACCGGACAGGGCAGCAAACCCGGTACATCCCAGGATCGTCGCATGTGCCAGCCCCCCCCGGAAATGACCGATCCATGCGTAGGCCATGTTATAGAGATCACGGCTCATGCCCGACGCGCTGGCGATGTTCCCCATCAGAACGAAGAGCGGAATGACCGTCAGCTCGACATAGGTGAGCGTTCCCCAGGTTTCCGTGAACAGGGTGGCTGTGGCGGCGGACCAAGAATTCAGCATCGTGATGCCCGCCAGCCCGGACACGATCATGGCGAAAGCCACGGGCACCCGCAGCGCCATCAGGACCAGCAGCAATGCCAGGCCGGCAAATCCTGTTGCGATCGGGGTCATGATTCGTACCCGCCTGCCTGTCCGCCTGTCGTGGCCTCCTTCACGTCGTCCCAGGTCTCCGCGATCAGGATCACCAGATGCAAAACGGTAATCGCGGTGATCAGCCGGATGAAGGGAAGGTGGGGAATCCCGATCATGTTCGTCGCCTCGTTGAACAACGCGGCATCTTCTGCCGCTTCGAGCGACCGCCAGGCAATCAGCCCAGAGACCGCAGCGACCGACAGCTTGACCAGCAGCCGCCGCAGCACTTCCAGGGGTCTGAAGGGAATGCCGTCATAGAGATCGACACTGATGTGACTTGCGGTGCGCCATGCATAGGGCGCGGCAAGCATCAAGGTCACAACCATTCCGATTTCGACGATGTCCTGCCGCCCCCGCAGAGGCGCCGAAAAGAAGTATCGCAGGATCACGTCCGAGAATGTCAGGAAGACGAGGCCGAACAGGACCACGCCGCCGAGAATTCCCATGACCATCGCGACCCGGTCAATGAGCCTGTTCATGTCCACCTGCCAAACTTGCGCGCCCCCGGCAAGGCGGGGGCGCTGTGCCAGTTCACATTTTCATATCGCCGACTACTTCGGTCGCAGGGATGCCCAAGGCGTCGAATTCGGCCAGCAGTTTCTCGACAGCCGCGGCGGCCTTGGCATCGAATTTCTCACGCTCTTCCTGCGAAAGGACGATGGTCTCGCTACCCTCTTTGGCGGCGAATTTGCCCATGGCGATCTCGCCGAACTTTGCCAGCCCATCCGCCGAACGCAGCGAAATGTCGAGACCGGTCAGATCGTCCAGCGCCTTGCGATCCTCTGCGCTCAGCTCATTCAGGGCCTCTTCATTGGCAACCAGGAAAATGGTCGTCGGCATCTGCGGGATATTCGTGGTCACGAAATTGGTCGTCTCGATCAGCTTGAAGATCAAAAGTGAATCCGTGCCCATCAGCGCGCCGTCGACGACACCCGTGCTCATCGCGGTATAGACCTTGTTGGCAGGCATCGGCACCGGGGTGGCGCCGTAGGATTCGATCACGGCGGCGGCCGATGAGGACGAAACCCGGATCTTCAACCCTTCAAGGTCCGACAGTGAATGGATCGGCTTGTCGCGCATCATGAGCACCGCAGGCGGCGTCACGAACAGTGCAAGCGGCACGGTCTTCTTGAACTCGTCGCGCAGGTGCTTGTCCATCACCTTCCACAACTTGCGCGTCGCGTCCTCGTGTCCGTCGGTCACGCCCGGCAGTTCGATCAGAAGCGTCTTGGGAAAGATCGAAGACGTATACCCCGGCAGACCATAGGCGATCTCGGCGATGCGGGAAACGGCACGCTTGTATTGCTCCACCGGGCCCTGCCCCAGTTCGCCCGAAGGGTAGATTTCGATACGGGTCGACCCACCGGTCGCCGCCTCCAGATCGGTAGCGAGCTTTTCGAAGATGGGCTCGTGCAGGACATAGACCGGTGGAACAAAGGTCGCCAGCTTGAGAACGTTCTCAGCCGAAGCACCAGTCACCGCGCCCACAAATGAAAGAGTTGCGGCAATGCCCGCAACGAACAGTCTCTTCATCGGGTTCATCACTATCCTCCCAGTGGATTTCCCTGATCTTGGCATTTAGGGTATTCCATATTTTGAGACTATTCAATATATATTGGGACATGAACGCAGTTACAAAAGATACACCAGCCCCGCCCGGCGTAGGCCTGGTCCAAAAAACCCTTCAGATTCTGGACCTTTTCCAGATGGATGCGCCAACTTGGTCCCAAGGCGAAATCGCCGAGGCGACAGGGATGCCAAAATCAACGGTCAGCCGTCTTGTAAAGTTTTTGGCCGACAGGGGCTTTCTCACCCTGCTGGCCGAACGGAACCGCTATTCGCTCGGACCGGCCGCGATTGATCTGGGGCGGCGTGCCTCGGCGCTTTTCGACATTCGTGGGCTTTGCCGCCCAGTTCTTGAGCAGCTGTCCTTTGAAACCCGCGAAACCGTGATCCTGACATCCGTGGTCGGCGCTGGTGGCGCTGTGCGCTGCGTCGACCAGATTGAAAGCACCCGCGAAGGGCTGCGCGTTTTCGAACAGATCGGCAGTATCTTCCCGCTCCATGCCGGTGCAGCACCCCGGGCGGTTCTGGTCCTTTTGGACGAGGCCGAGCGCGACCGCTACCTGTCGCGGCAACTCGCCCCGATCACCGATCGCACGCTGGTCGATCCAGTGGCGCTGCGCCAGAATATCGCTTTGGCGGAAAAGACCGGATACGTGGTGTCCTATGGCGAAACCTACGAAGGGGTGACCGGGATTGGTGCCGCCTTCTCCTGGAGCAACGGTTGCCCCGCAGGCAGCCTGGCAATCGCCATCCCGACCCCGCGCGCCACGCCTGACGTGGTGAAACGGTCCGGTGAGCTGCTCAAGGCAGCGTGCCTGCGCGTGAACGCGCTTTTGTCTGCGGATAGCGCCGCCAGCCAACCAAAGGATGGATCGCAATGAAAGCCTGGGTATCGGGCCCGTCTCCGGGATTGGAGCATCTGGACGTCAAAGAGATTGCTCTCCCAAAGCGGGATGCAGACCATCTTCTGGTGCGCGTCTCCCATGCGGCCCTCAACTACTCAGACCTCCTGATGGTCGCGGACACATACCAGGTCCGCCCTCCGCGCCCCTTTGTTGTCGGACAGGAGCTTGCCGGGATCGTCGAAGACGCCCCCGAAGGCAGCGCGTTCAAGCCCGGTGACGCGGTCGCCAGCAAGGTCCTGTGGGGCGGGTTTGCCGAATACGCGCTGGTGCGCCAGGACATGGCCATCCGGGTTCCGGAGGGGTTTAGCCTGTCCCAGGCTGCGGCTCTTCCTGTCTCTTATACAACAGCGCTGGTCGCGTTGGACACCTGCGCCCGACTGACACCGGCCGACACCGTGATGATCCACGCCGCAGCCGGAGGTGTCGGGCTTGCCGCGGTCGAGATTGCGGCGGCCAACGGCGCAACCATTATCGCAACCGCCGGGTCGCAGGAGAAACTTGAGACCGCAAAGGCGCATGGGGCACACCACCTTGTGTGCTACCGCGACAGCGACTGGGTGGATCAGGTCAAGTCCATCACCGGCGGCAGGGGCGCCAATGTGATCCTCGATCCGGTCGGGGGAGAGATCGGAGAAAACAGCCTGCGCTGCATCGCCCATGACGGGCGTTACTTGATCGTCGGCTTTTCTTCTGGTGCGATGCAGAAACTAGCGCCGCACCGTCTCTTGTTGAAACGCGCCTCCGCCATCGGGGTCTACTGGAATCACGACACCGACGCAGCCCTGCTTGCTGGACTTCAGACGAAACTCGAAGGGCTGATTGCCGAAGGGCATATCAATCCGCTGGTCGATGAACGCCACTCTATCGGCAATCTGCCCGAGGCGCTGGATGATCTGGCCAACAGGCGCATTCAGGGCAAGGCGGTTCTGAACGCCGACGCAAGCAAAGGCGCATGGGCATGAGCAACCAGGGCATCCTCAGCGGCATTCGCGTACTGGACCTGTCACGGGTCATGTCGGGGCCATTCTGCACCTCGATGCTGGCTGATCTGGGCGCCGAGGTGATCAAGATCGAGATGCCGGGCATGGGCGACGATGCCCGGCATTTCGGCCCCTACAAAGATGGCGAAAGCACTTATTTCATCCTGCTGAACCGGAACAAGAAAAGCGTCACCGTCAACATGAAGTCGCCCGAAGGACAGGCACTGATCCGCAATCTGATCCCGAAATGCGACGTGATCGTCGAAAACTTTCGCCCCGGCGTCATGGCCCGGCTGGGTCTAGACGAACCCTCGATACGCGCGCTCAACCCCTCGATCGTCTATACCAGCCTGTCGGGCTTTGGGCAGGACGGCCCGTTCAAGGATCTCCCCGCCTTTGATCTGGTCATTCAGGCCATGAGCGGCCTCATGAGCCTGACCGGACCGAAGGGCGGCCCGGCCACAGCCGTGGGCGAATCCCTGGCCGACGTCTGTTCCGGCATGTTCGCCGCCTTCGGGACGTTGGCCGCGCTGTTCGACCGGGAACGCAACGGCAAGGGCCATCATGTCGACGTTGCAATGTTGGACAGTGTGATGTCGATGCAACTCACAGGTTTGGCCCGCCAGCTTTACATGGACGACACACCTGCCCCAGTGGGCAACCGTCACCCCGTCACCTATCCGGTCGACAGTTTTGCCGCCCGCGACGGCGACATCGTTCTGGTCTGCTATAGCAACAAACTGTTCGCCGGACTGGCAGAGTTGATCGGGCAGCCGGAATTGGCCGAGGACCCCCGTTTCCGCACCAACGCCGATCGAAATCGCAACGAGGGTGAACTGCGGGAACTGATCGCGCAGTGGGCGCGCAGGCAATCCCAATCCGACGCGGTCGACCTACTTCTGTCCAAGGGCATTCCTGTGGCGCCGGTCTGGAATCTGAAACAGCTGACCACCTCGACCCATGTCTCCGAGCGCGAACTGATCGCCAAGGGCACACATGACAAACTGGGCGAGATCCCGCTGGTCCCCCAACCGGTGCGGTTCTCGGGCATGGTCCAGACGCAGGACTATTCGAGCCCGACACTGGGCCAACACACCGACGAAATCCTGAAATCCCAGGCCGGGCTGAGCGACGCGGAAATCGCCGCGCTCAGACAGGCCGGAACCATCTGAGAGGTCCCTGTCCCATGACCTTCACCCGCAAGAATTCCCGGATCGTCCGATCCCCGACCGGAACTGATCTGACCGCCAAAAGCTGGGCCACCGAGGCACCGTTGCGGCTGTTGATGAACAACCTCGATCCCGACGTGGCAGAACGACCCGAGGAGCTTGTGGTGTATGGCGGTATCGGCCGCGCCGCGCGCAACTGGGAGTGCTTCGATGCCATGGTCGAGGCGCTCAGGGCTCTGGAGGCGGACGAAACCCTGCTTGTTCAATCCGGCAAGCCGGTCGGTATCTTCAAAACCCACCGCATGGCACCACGGGTGCTGATCGCAAACGGGAATCTCGTTCCGAACTGGGCCAACTGGGAGCATTTCAACGAACTGGATCGCCTGGGCCTGACCATGTATGGCCAGATGACCGCCGGGTCTTGGATATACATCGGCAGCCAGGGCATCGTGCAGGGCACCTACGAGACTTTTTCGGCCATCGGCCAGCGCCATTTCGACGGCAAGGTCAGCGGCAAGCTGGTGGTGACAAGCGGGCTTGGCGGCATGGGCGGGGCACAGCCCCTGGCGGCCACAATGGCTGGCTTTCATGCGTTGGTCGTCGAATGCCAGCGCGACAAGATCGAGTTCCGCATCCGCACCGGCTATCTGGACCAGGCCGCCGAAACGCTGGATCAGGCGCTGGACATAATCAGGAATGCTACGCGACCGGTTTCGGTCGGGCTGCTGGGCAATGCCGTCGACGTGCTGGAAGAACTGGAAAGGCGGGGTGTCCGCCCCGATGTGCTGACCGACCAGACCTCGGCGCATGACCCGGTCAACGGCTATCTGCCGCAAGGCTGGACGGTCGGCCAGTGGAACGACATGCGCGAGAAGGATCCCGAGGCGGTGTCGAAGGCGGCGAAGCAGACCATGGCACGCCATGTCGACCTGATGAACGCCGCCAGGGAAAAGGGCAGTGTGGTTCTGGAATACGGCAACAACCTGCGCGCGATGGCCATGGAGGCGGGCGCCGAGAACGCCTTTGGCTTTCCGGGCTTCGTTGAAGCCTATGTGCGGCCCCTCTTCTGCGAGGGCAAGGGACCGTTCCGCTGGGTTGCGCTATCGGGCGATCCTGAGGATATCTACAAGACCGACGCGAAGGTCCGGGAGTTGATGCCGGACGACAAATTCCTGCACAACTGGCTGGACAAGGCGCGCGAACACGTCCGGTTTCAGGGGTTACCCGCGCGTATCTGTTGGGTCGGGCTTGGGGATCGGCATCGGCTGGGTCTGGCCTTCAACGAAATGGTGCGCAACGGCGAACTGAGCGCGCCCGTTGTCATAGGCCGCGACCATATGGACTCGGGCTCGGTCGCCAGCCCGAACAGAGAGACCGAAGGAATGCTCGACGGCTCGGATGCAATATCGGACTGGCCGATCCTGAATGCACTTCTGAACGTGGCCAACGGCGCGACCTGGGTGTCCTTTCACCATGGCGGCGGAATGGGCATGGGGTTCTCGCAGCATGCCGGCATCGCCATTCTTGCCGATGGCAGTCGCGAAGCCGATGAAATCATCGGGCGCACCCTGTGGAACGACCCTGCCAGCGGTGTGATGCGTCATGCAGACGCCGGTTATGATATTGCAATGGCTTGTGCCGACCGGAATGGACTGAACCTGCCGATGGCGAGCAAGAAGTAACATCGCCCGGTGTCACGCCGCACTCTTGGCCGTCATGATGAAGTCCGGCACCCTTGCTGAACGTAGGTGCGGAACCCAGGCGCATGGGCCGACTAAGGCCGATACATCACCCAAATGAGCGACCCTGGATGGCTTCTGTAGAACAAGGCGATCCACACCCGATATTGCCCATAGTATGGATGTTAAAATCGATATCGGCTAGCTACTGCTTCGCCTAAGCGTTTGATTTTTAGGGGATTACCATGGCGGACCGAGGAACCCCCATTTTCCTGTCGCAACATGTAGCGATCACCCTCATAAGCTACTGTATTAAATATATATTTTAACATTTCCCGTTGTCACCTGTTGCAGTTTGTCGCGATCATTCGCATATTTTTAGGCGGGTATGATGCGGGGTGAACAGATGCCGAGAATTGCCAAGGAACTTTCCGCGCTGGATGTTAAGCGCTTGCAGCATCCCGGCACGGGCGGAAATGCGACATTCGCGGTGGGCGGTGTCTCTGGGCTGTTGTTGCAGATCACGCCGAACGGGGGCCGCACTTGGCTCTTGCGCGTGACCGTCGGGAACAAACGCCGGGAAATCGGTCTCGGTGGCTTCCCCGATGTGACGCTGGCAATGGCACGGGAACGGGCGCGTGAGGCAAAAGACCTGATCCGGCACGGTATCGACCCGGTGGAGCAACGCAAGGCTGCACGGGCCGCGTTGGTAGCAGATCAGCGGCGGGGGCTGACCTTTGCGGAGGCAACCGAAAAGTGTCTTGCATCGAAACTGGACGCTTTCAGGAATGCGAAACACCGGCAACAATGGGAAAATACGCTGCAGAGCTATGCCATGCCGGAACTTGGCAAGATGCTGGTGCAGGACATTGAAGTGCAGGACGTGCTTCGCGTTCTGGAACCGATCTGGCACAGCAAGACGGAAACGGCATCGCGCCTGCGGGGCCGGATCGAGGCCGTTTTGTCATGGGCGACCGTGGCGGGGCATCGGACGGGCGACAATCCGGCGCGTTGGGCTGGCAATCTCAAGGAACTCCTGCCCCCTGCCGCGAAAGTGGCGAAACAGGACAACCAGCCTGCATTGCAGATTGACGATGCGCCGCGCTGGTTCAAAGCTATTGGAGAACGCGAAGGCATGGGCGCACGCGCGCTGGAATTTGCCGCCCTGACCGCCACGCGTTCGAAAGAGGTACGCGGGGCCACATGGGATGAAATAGACATGGACACCGGGCTTTGGACCATTCCGGCAGCACGAATGAAGATGGACCGCGAACTTCGCGTTCCCTTGACTGCCGAGGCACTGGCTTTGCTGAAAGCCGTGCCGCGCCATGCTGACAATCCGCTGGTCTTTCCCGGCACACGCGGCGGGCAAATGTCCGACATGACCTTGAGTGCCGCCATGAAACGGTTGCACGCTGACGATGTGAAAGCAGGCGGTCAGGGGTTTGTTGACCGTGTCAGCAAGCGCCCTGCGGTTCCGCATGGGCTGCGCAGCACGTTTCGCGATTGGGTGGCCGAACGCACGCACTTCCCCGGCGACATGGCCGAAGTGGCCTTGGCCCACAAGGTCGCAAACGCGGTGGAGGCCTCTTACCGGCGCGGCGACATGGTGGAGAAGCGCCGCAACATGATGGCCGCATGGGCGGACTTCCTGACCGGCAGAGACGGTGCCGGGGCGAGCGTTGTGAGGATTGGGTGATGTGGTGTCCCGAAAGCTATGTGACGTTGTCGGAGATCGTTCATCTGTTTAACCTGGACTTGGACTACTTGTTTCTTCCAGCCGACGACCACCCACACTACGAATTGGAGGAAAGTTTTCACCCGACATCGCTTGACCCGATAGAGAGAAAAGCAGCGCGGAATTGGTTGATCTCAGGGTTCTTCGAAGTTTTTGGCAGCGACATCCGTGCATGTCTGCCCTCTGGCGCCATAGTGAAAGTTGATGGTAGTTTTCTTCGCTACTCTGACCCTGATTGGATGGTTGACTACGAAAACCCAACGGATAAGAACAAACCGGGCTTTGATAAGCTGGATCTCTTTAGTGACAGTACCTTTCCGAGAAAATATTTCTACCGGCAATACCTTGCGGAAAGAAAGTTTGACCATCTGGTAGAGGCCAAAATGCTACTCGGGTCATCTAACCCGATAGCTGGTGCAGCACTGTGCATCAAGGAAAGCAATACGCGAGTGGCCAACCTTGACCAATTGGCGGATTGGTTGATCGCTAAGATTGAAGCCCAGCCTGGAGAGAGGCGAGACCGTTTCGATGCTGCCGAAGAAGTTGTGCAATTGATTGTAGAGGCTTTCCAGTCCGGAAAGGTACGTACAAAAGCTGAAGCAAAGAAGATGTTTGCTCATGACATGAAGCACGAAGCCTGGCTTGCTCTGTGGCGTGAGGCTTGCGAAATTATGCCCGAGCTTTCGCGACCAGGCCCGCGCTCATAATTCGAAAATCTATTCGGAATACTTCTCGGTTCGTGTCATGAATTGAGCCTGTCACGATTGCTACCAATCGCAACTGATTGGAGTGTATTGCATGACGCACACCTACTTTCGGGATACAATTGCACCTCGCAAAACGCACACGTACCTCCCGGACACCAAAGTAGCCGAACGCTACGACGTACATCGCACGACCCCTTGGCGTTGGGCGAAAACTGACCCGAGCTTTCCGAAACCGGTGGTGCTGTCCCCGGGATGCACCCGCTGGAGACTGGCTGACCTTGAAGCCTGGGAACAGTCCCGCGAAGTCGCCGAATAAAAACCGCCACCCCGAGCATGGGGCGGCGGCGCGATCTGTTTCGGCTTGGGGATAGCCAAAAGATAGCGCGAACCGCCCTTGTTAACAAGACAAGAGGCTTTCGAGCATGACAACATCGATACGAAAAGCACGACGCGCCTGGGCCGCAGAAGTTCGCAAGGTTATTAGGCAAGGCAAAGTTTTCATTCAGGAAATCCAGCACGACGACTGGTGCGGGATCTACACGCATGAGCGCACCTGCAACTGCTCCCCCGACCGGGTGCTGAAAGACGACAAGGGGCATGTTCTGGCCCGCGTCAGAGGTGCTGGGTTCTACGACCCGATGGAACATCTGGAGGTGCTGAAATGACCCGCCTTCAGATCCTCTACCTGCGCCGCCTGCATGGGCTGACCGAAGCACAGGCGCAGGCCATCGCCGCGTTGATCTGGGGGGCAAGCTGATGAACCAGATGCCCCAAAACAACGTGACCTCAAACCATGACCTTGCCCGTCGCCTGGCAATTGGCGGCATTCCCGTCTTTCCCTGCCGTGAAGCCGATTGCGACGGCAAGAAAGCGAAAGCGCCCTACACTTCGAGCGGCTTCAAGGATGCAACCACCGATGTTGAGCAAGTGGATCTTTGGTGGAGCCAGCATCCCGGTGCAGTGCCTGGTATTCCCACCGGCACGGCGAGCGGGCTGGCGGTGATAGACGGTGACGTGAGCAAGGAAACGGGCGAGGCAGTCGGCAAGACGGAAATCATTGACCTTGGTCTCACCGATCCGCTGGCCGTTATGGTGAACACCCCGAGCGGCGGCGTGCATTACATCTTTCGCCACGTTGAGGGTGCAGGCTGTACGACAAAGCAGGTGGCATCCCATGTCGATACACGCGGGGATGGCGGTTACATCATCGCTCCCGGCGCAATCATGGCAAACGGAGCGTCTTACACCTACGCGGACCGCCCGCTGGCTGAAGCCCTGCGGCAGGGCGATCTGCCTGAGTATCCCCTAACCGCCTCGCAGGCCGCGATTGAGGCGCGCAAGCGAGATAGGCACCCAACTCCTTCCAAAGCCGTATTCGGGGTAGATACGGGCGGTTTCGGAGATACGCAGGCAACGGACGACGAAACTCTGGAGGTCCTGGACCGCCTGCTGGCAACCGCACCCAACAGCCTGTCGCGCGAAGATTGGGTAAAGCTGGCGCTGTCACTGAAGGCCGGGTTTGGTGAGACCCTGCGTTCCGGCTTCATTGCCTTTTCTCTGCGCTATTCGGGCGGCACGCCCTGCGATGCTGCCGAAGCTTCGCACGTCTGGCAATCTGCCGACACTCCGCGAACGATCACCGGCATTGCCCCGGCACTGGCCTTGCTTAAGGAAGCTGTCGGAGAAATGGACTGGAAAGAGGCCTGGCGCGAAACCCTGTCCAAACGTGATGCTCTCGCCCTGCCAACGCCAAGGAGCGCCCCTCCCGAGGAACCGCAACCGCTGGTGCGGGAAATCGCTCCTGGGGCACCTTATCCCGTGGAGGCTCTGGGAGGACTCAGGAAGGCCGTTGAGGCCGTTCAGGGCATGACACAGGCTCCTGTGGCCATTCCTGCCGCATCGGCCCTGTGCGTCGCCTCTCTGGCCGTTCAGGGGTTTGCCAATGTCGAAACGCTGGGTGGGTTGCGCCCTGTATCTGTCTACGCCCTGACCATCGCGCAATCCGGCGAGCGCAAATCAAGCTGCGATGCGCCCTTGATGGCGGCATTGCGGGACCATGAACGGGAACAGGCCATCGCCCAGCGTGACGATCACGCAAGCTGGGTCAATGCGCAGGCGCTCTGGAAGGGCGAACGCGACCGCATTCTTGCCGAGGCGAAGAAGGGCAAGGGAGAGAAGCGAACGGCAGCGCAAGCCGATCTGGCGGCAATGGGCAAGGAACCTGCCGCGCCGCCAAGCGCGGACCGCACGGTGACGGAACCGACCTTCGAGGGTCTGACCCGTCTCTTTGCAACCGGACAACCGTCGCTGGGCATCTTCTCGGACGAAGGCGGGCAGTTTCTGGGTGGCCATGCGATGAACAGCGATAACCGGCAAAAGACGTTGGCGGCGCTGAACGACCTCTGGCAAGGCAACCCGATCCGGCGCACACGGGCCGGGGATGGACATGCCACGCTCTACGGTCGTCGGCTGGCGGTGCATCTGATGGTACAGCCCCGTGTTGCCCGAGCCTTTATGGCTGACCGCATGGCGACAGAAACCGGCTTCCTGCCCCGGTTCCTGATCTGCGAGCCACCCAGCGCAATCGGCAGGCGAGAACACGCAAAGGCGCGGCGTGACGATACAGCGCTAGCAGAGTTTGCGGGCAGGCTTCAGGGCATTCTCGCCCGCCCAATGCCGATGGACCCCGAAACCCGCGAACTGCAACCCCGCGAATTGCCCTTGGCACCGGAAGCCCGTGCCTTGATGATCGGTTTTTTCGATGCAATCGAGCTGGAGCAGGCCCCAGGCGGCACCCTCGCTCATGTCACCGGGTATGCCTCCAAGGCAGCGGAACAGGCCGCGCGTATCGCTGGCGTTCTGACGCTGTGGCGTGACTTGGACGCCTCCGCCGTCACGGCTCAGGACATGGCTAACGGCATCGCGCTGGCGCAATACTACCTGTCCGAAGCCGTGAGACTGACCGACGCTGCAAACACAAGCGAGGAAATCGACCGGGCGGAAATGCTGCGGAAATGGCTGCTGGAATGCTGGCCACATCCTGAAATCCTGAAAAGTGAAGTGGTGCAATTCGGCCCGAACCAGCTACGGGAATCCCCTAAGGCCCTGGCCGCACTGCGAGTGCTCGAACAGCACGGATGGTTGGTGCCGCTGGACCCCGGAGCGATTGTCCGAGGCAAGCCACGCAAGGCGGCTTGGCATATCGTGAGGCGCGGCGATGTGGTTTGACGTGAAGGCCGCGCTGGCGAAAATCGAAGCTGACCCCCCTGCTAATCTTGCTAATCCCGCTAATCGGGTTGGTGGATTAGCAGAAATAGCGGGATTAGCAGCACCCCCGAACATGAAAAGCGTACCTCACGCCCCCTGCCCAGTCTGGCAGGACAAGCACGCACAGCGCATTGCCGAGGTGTTCAACGCCTATGGATGCATGGGGCCATATAACCCGGAGGCATGGAAATGAGCAAAATTGAAAAAGCAAAACCGAACGAGGTGGGGGTAGAGTTCAGCGGATCGGCTGAGACAGGCCATGAAGTCAAACTCAAGACTAAGGACGCCCTTCAAAAGATATTCGGTACATCGGACGAGTTCCTGGCGGAAGCACTCTTTAACCAATGCCTGAAACCGCTCAGGGCGTGCGAAGCGAGTGACAAGTACCCGGCCAATGATGAAAGGGCGTTCATGATGACGATTGTCAACGATCTAGCCCCCCGCGACGCCGTGGAGCGGATGCTTGCGGTACAGATGGCGGCAACGCATGTTGCGACGATCCGTTCGGCCCGATGGCTGGCCAATGCCGACACCATTCCCCAGGTCCAGGCTCATTACACCGGGTACAACAAGCTGGCGCGAACCTTCGCGGCGCAGGCCGAAGCCCTGAGAAAACATCGAACCGGGGGCGAGCAAAAGGTCACGGTGCAGCACGTCAACGTGTCGAACGGAGGACAGGCCATCGTAGGAAACGTGCAGGCAGGGGGGAGGGGTAAAAATGAAACATGACGCCAACCCCATGCACGCGGCGAATGCAGCGCCCCGTTGTGCCGCGAAATCGAAGCGCACTGGTCTCCCCTGCAAAAATCCCGCTGTCCGTGGCTGGAAGGTCTGCCGAATGCACGGGGCACGGGGTGGGCATCCACCCGGCAAGGATCACCCGTCCTGGCAGCATGGTATGCGATCACAGGAATGGGTCGAGGCCAGGGCAGAGATCAACGAACTGCTGCGAGAGACTCGGGAAATTGAGCGCCTGCTCAAGCTGGATTGATATTTCATGCAAGGCCAGATGGTGGTCTCGTCCGGGATGCGGTCGTCGCCAAGTTTGATGCCCGCGAAGTGCTGCCTGGCGTCGCTGTCATAGAGCATCTCCTCGGCCATCGGATCGCTGAGCGCGTACCATTTCTGAAGTAAGTACACCCGCAGCATCGTCTCCAACGGCATCGGCAGACGCCCGCCCTTCGGCCCCGCCTTCTGATAGTGCAGCTCGATCAGCGCGAGAAGCCGGGTCCACGGCACCACCGCGTCCATCTCGGCGAGGGACTTCTCCCGCCGCGTCTGCTTCTTCTTCATCGCGTTACGGAGGCCGGGAAAGGCGGGCTACTTCGGCATCATCGGGGAGCGTCCTTCGTGCTCCCGCACAGTCCACCCCAGGCCGATCGGAGGGCGAGGTTTTTCAGACGTTCCTTAGGTTGACAACAAGCTTCGGGGCGATAAGCTTGTTAAAGGTTTGAACAATAACAGAATCATGTCTCGATGGCACCAACACTTAGAAAATTTTTGATTGTCGGCACTAGCCACGTTGGAGCCATACGCAGAGCTGCATCGACGCTTGAAAAGCAAGGCAAAGAACTTGCGAAGATAGCTTGCCTACATTTGCGCGAGAAGCGCTACGAAGACTGCTTTGGCGACGATAACGATGAATTCACCGGAGCTCTGGCTGAAGACATCGCTCGACACGTCGAAGATGGATTCGAACTTGTTTCATGTATTGGCGGCAATGCATACAATATTCTTGGTTTAGTAGAAAGCGAACAACCATTCGATTTCATTTATGAAACGAATAGCTCTTCGCCTCAACGTGAACTTATCCCTCTTTCGATTGTACGGACGGCAATTTTGCGTCGTGACCGTCGCTACCTGCAATGGATTGCAGCCCTGGCAAAGTTTGGACCCGTTCACCATATTTTCTCGCCACCGCCAGTGCGTTCTTCTGAGTACATTCTGGAACATGCTGAAGACGTGTTTCAGAGATTCGGAGTTTATGAGCTCGGCGTCACTCCGGCAAACATCCGTCTGAAACTTTGGAGACTACAATGTGAGATCCAAACGGAGTTTTTGTCTGGCTCGGGCGTAACATGCATCACCCCTCCTGACAGGGTGCGAGATGGTGACGGATTTCTCCTAGAAGACTTTGCCGCCCGAGATGCAAGTCATGGTAATACCAAATATGGCAAACACGTAATATCATATTGCGCAAGTATCTAGAGTTTAAAAGCGACCATGAATCCGTACAGATCACTTCCGAGCCATGCATTCTGGCGAAAATCCGTGGCAGAAGTTCATCCGAGCGAAGTCACTCCAGTGGTTGAAGCGCCTTTTACCATATTGGAATCTGATAAAATAGCCACCGCTGGTAGCTGTTTTGCTCAGCACATTGCCAATCACCTGTCTAGGAGTGGATATAATTACCTCGTAACAGAGAATGCAAACCCGCGCTTTGAATTTGAGAGTAGAAACTTCAATTACGGTGTTTTTACAGCTCGTTACGGCAATATCTATACATCTCGGCAACTCGTGCAGTTGTTTGATCGAGCTTACGGAAATTTTGAACCAGAAGACGTAACATGGAAGAATGCGAAGGATCAATGGGTCGACCCGTTCCGACCCCAGATCCAACCAAACGGCTTCGAAAGCGAAGATGAACTTCTGGCAGACCGACAACAACACTTTGCGAGAGTCCGCGAAGCGTTCGAGAGCTTGGATTACTTTGTATTTACACTTGGACTTACTGAGTGTTGGCGATCAAAATCAGATGGAGCTGTTTTTCCGGTTTGTCCCGGTGTGTCCGGCGGCGAGTTTTCGCCTGAAAAGTATGAGTTTCACAATTTGTCATGTTCCGAAGTCGTCGCAGATATGACCACCTTCATTGGGAAACTTCGCTATATCAATCCCCATGCAAAAGTAATCCTTACGGTATCCCCTGTTCCACTGATTGCGTCGGCATCCAGCCAGCACGTACTTCCCGCCACGGTGCTGAGCAAATCAATTTTGAGGGTTGCAGCAGACCAATTGCAATCGGAATTGAACGACGTGTTTTACTTCCCATCATACGAAATCATCACCGGAAGTTTCAACAGAGGGCAGTATTTTGGGAGCGATCTGCGCTCGGTTACCCCTGAAGGGGTTGCTCATGTTATGTCCGTGTTCATGCGAACTTGTACTGATTCGAAAGCTGAAGTCACACAGCAGTTAAAATTGGCAGCAACCAAAGAAGCGCTACCCACCGGAACCAGTGTTGAAAGAATTGAACACGCGCTGCAGGTAGTCTGCGACGAAGAAGCGTTAGATGCGGGCTTCAATGTTGCGTTGGAAGACTAAAGCGGTTTGCGTTTGATCTGAATCGAAATGGGATTCACAGGAGGCTGTTTGTTTGATTCACTTCTTTTGGGAGGTGGATCATGGGCAAGCCTTACTCTTTAGACCTTCGGGAACGGATTTGCGCATACGTTGCCAAGGGAAACTCGGCCCGGTCTGCAGGGCGGCTTTTCGGGGTGAGCGCGGCGACGGCGGTTCGGTTTGCAGCAGAGCATCGAGACCATGGCACTGCGCTTCCCAAGCTGCAGGGCCGCCCCGCTGGTCAGTTTGGCAAACTCGCACCGCATCGGGAGTTTCTGCTGGAGATCGTGCAGGCCGAACCGGACATTACGCTCAAGGAACTGGCCGCCGCACTCGCCGAGACACATGGTGCAGATGTTCAGCTCTCCTCGCTGCACCGTGCTCTCGAACGGGCTGGACTGTCATATAAAAAAAGGACTGATCGCAGCCGAGCGTGACCGGCCCGCGCTCCGCCATGCCCGTCACGATTGGATCATGCGCCGTCAGCCTCGCATGCGCCAGCAACCGCACAGGCTGGTCTTCATCGACGAGACGGCAGTCAAGACGAACCTCACGCGTCTCCGCGGACGTGCCCCTGTCGGGGAGCGGCTGTACGGCACAGCCCCATTCGGCAAATGGGGCACGCAGACCTTCATCGCTGGACTGACGCAGGACGCCCTGATCGAGCCTTGGGTGATCAAAGGGGCTATGAACGGTCCCGCCTTCGACACCTACATCGAGACGCAACTGGCCCCGGCGCTTGATCCCGGAACCGTCGTGATCCTCGACAACCTGTCCACACACAAGAGCCAGCGCGCCGCCGAAGCACAGCGCAAGAGTGGCTGCTGGTTCCTGTTTTTGCCTGCCTACAGCCCCGATCTCAATCCGATCGAAATGGCCTTCTCCAAACTCAAAGCTCACCTGAGGCGGATCGGTGCCAGGACCTTTGATGCCTTGTTCGAAGCTCTTGGCGACATCTGTGACATGTTCAATCCAGACGAATGCTGGAACTTCCTCAAAGCTGCCGGATATGCCTCAGATTAAACGCAAAATGCTTTAGTGTTCCCCACCTGACAGAGGATTCCCATCGACGATCTTGTGTGCCAGTGTTGGGCGATGAGATGTGATGACCTTTGCCTGTATCTGAGCCCCGATGGCCGTGCCGAGCTTCAAGCTCTGGTCGCCGACCGCAACACCCTCCGTAAGCTGGTCTGGCGGGCCGAGATCGTGCTCGCGACGGCGGATGGCCACGGCACCTTCGAGAGGCGTTGTTGCATAAATCAGCCAAGGGGCGGACTTCCCCTTTCCCCGGACGGATTTACTCTACGGGCACGGTGACGGGTATGCCAAGCGCGGTGTAGCCGTTCAGAAGCGCGATGCGGACCTGCAATTCCGCGACCTGGCGATCGAAGTCTCGAGCCATCAATGACTGACCAAGCAGCTTGATGCAATTCATTTTGGACTCGACACGGCTCCTGCGGTGATAACCGCTCCATCGTCGCCAGATAGCGCGACCCAGGTACTTTGAGGCTCGCAGAGCTTCGTTGCGTGCGACGGCGCCCGGGCTCGTCGGTTTCCATGGCTTGGCGTTTTATCGGGGCGGTATGACAGCGGCGGCGTTTAGAGCGGCAATTGATTCGTGGCACTTTCGGGTGTCTTAGGCACCGTCGGCGGTGCCGCTACTGATCTTCTGATCCGGCGGGATCTGCTCCAGCAGTTCCGGTAGGACAGGTGCATCTGCGATGTTGCTTCCGGTGATCTCGACGGCCCGGACTTCCAGCGTTTCTTCATCGATGCCGATGTGTATCTTGCGCCAGATACGTGTTTTTTCGCCACCATGCTTGCGGGCGTTCCATTCACCTTCGCCTTCGGCCTTGATGCCAGTGCTGTCGATGAGCAGGTTCAGTGGTCCCTTACCGCCACGATATGGGATGCTAACGTTCAGCGTTCGTTGACGGCGGCACAGGGTACTGAAGTCCGGTACCACCCAGTCCAAACCGACAAGCTTAAACTGTCCACTTAACCTTCTTTCCGTGCTATTTTCGGGAAGGAGGAACACCCCATGGGACGATCATCGACAGCGAATAAGGCTGCGCCGCGTCGCTGAATGTTGGACGGCACCGACCTCGGGGAAACTCAGGTTTTTGAAGGTCACGCGAGGGACTGCCCGAGATTCTCCAAGGGAAGGTATGCAGGTGCTGAACGCGACGCCGTGGCGCGTGGAAATGACCTTAGCGCAAAATACAAGCTACCCCGCCAATGCAACTAGGTGTCGCACCTGATAGCACCCAAGCGCAAAACAGTTGGCGGGTTTTTTGGCGGGTATGATCAGATTTCCGCTAAATTTGCCAATTATTTCAAGGGCAAATGGCGGACCGAGGAGGATTCGAACCCCCGACCCCTTGATTCGTAGTCAAGTACTCTATCCAACTGAGCTATCGGTCCGCGTGGTGAGGCGCTATCTAGACGTTACACCAAGGCCACGCAACCCGATTCTGCTCAATTCCTTCAAAAAGTTTTTTCGCCTTTTGGCAGCCTTATTTCAAAGGTGGTTCCCTCTGGACCGCTGTCTTTCAATACCAATTCTCCACCGTGGCCACGCACCAATTCGGCCGAAATTGCCAGGCCAAGACCCGAGCCGCCCTTGCGCACTCCGCCCTGGAATGGCGTAAACAGGTTTTCACGCGCCTTGAGAGGTAGTCCTGGGCCGGTATCGGAAACCTCGATAATCCAGTGCTGCTCTGTCTCATGTCCGCTGATGGTGACCTGCCCGGGCCGGTCCAGAACCTCCAGGGCCTGGCGCGCATTCCGCACAAGGTTCATCACCACCCTGAAAAGCTGTTCAGGGTCCGCGCGCGCTGACATGCCATCTGGTACATCGTTTGCGATCTCGATCTTGCCCTCGACCAGAGCCAGGCGCTCACTGGCGGAAACGTCCTCGGTAATCGCACGAACCCGGACCATGGTCAGCATCGGCGCCGGCTCTTCGGCCCGTCCAAAGGCCAGAGTGCTTTCGCAGAGCGATACGGCGCGGGTGATCGAGTTCACCAGTTTGGGCGCCATTCGACGCACCAAGGGATCTTCGCTCGCTTCGATCCGGTCGGTGAACAACTGGGCAGAGGTCAGGATATTGCGGAGGTCATGGCTGACCTTGGCGACGGCGCCGCCGAGTTGTGCCAGGCGCTCGCGTTGTTTGAGGGCCTGTGTCAGTTGCAACTGCAACATCTTCAGGGCTTCCTCGGCCTCGCGCAGTTCTGTCACGCCCGCGCTCGGCGTGATGATCCCGCGAACGTCTTCGGGGGCACGCGCGTACCGCTGCATGTAATCGACAACTCCTGTGATCGGCCGGACCAGCGTTGCCCGCACAGCCAGAAACAGGAAGAAGGCGGTGATGACCGAGATCACCAATGACAGGATCAGTATGCGTATGCCATAGTCGATCATCGCCATGCGCAACGGGGCACTGTCCATGGTCACTTCGATCAGTGACCCGGCCCCCTTGACCGGTTCGCCAATGACCCGGATCACCTCGTTTCCGGGAGAAAAGAACCGTTTGAGCGCATCCCGCATCAACGGAAATGGTGCTGCTTGCCGCAAGTCGTAGGTATGCCCGATCTGCGTGGGGATCGGAGAGCTGAGCATCAGTTGCCGAACCTCGTCCCGACGCAGCACGACGTTATAAACCCCGGCATTGGCCAGCAGTTCGGCCTCGAGTTCGGTTGCCAGCATATCGTCCGCCAGCAGAGCGAGGGACGCGATCTGCGCGCGTTCCAGCCTGTTTTGTAGAAAGTCCTGGCGAAAACGGGCAATGGACGGCACGAAGATCAGCACTTCGGCCAGCATCACAAAGACCACGGTCAGGATCAGGAACCGACCTGAAAGCGAGTTCAGCATGATCTCCTTTTCCGGTCAGGGGAGCCAGCGCTGGACCAACCTAACCACTCGTTTAACCGTCTGGTTTTCGAACAACCGTGGAGAGAAATAAGCTCCGGCGGCACGTTTGTTAACCTCCCCATATGTGGGGTATGGTGAAACCATCGCAGCAATCTGGCTCATCTTGAGGTTATTGGCCAAGGCAAGCGACCACAAGCCGACGTGCTCGCCCGCCTGGTGTCCGACGATAGTGGCACCGATGGGGCGCCCCCTGATTACCATGACCTTGATAAAACCTTCGGTCCTTCGCTCGGCAATGGCACGATCGTTGTGGTGGTAATCAAAGCGCACGATCTCGACACGGTCACCGTGCCGGTCACGGGCCTCGGCCTCGGTCACGCCGACCTGCGCCAGTTCCGGATCGGTATAGATGGATCGCGGAATGTGAACCGAGGTGGATTTCGACGGAAAACCGAACAGCGCTGACCGTATGACGATACCGGCGTGATAACCCGCCACATGGGTAAATTGCATCCCGCCAGCGACATCGCCAATGGCATAGACTCGTCTGTTGGTGGTGCGCAGCCCTGCATCGGTCCGGATACCGGAACCGGTGGTTTCGATGCCCGCGGCCTCGAGGTTCAGGCGATCAGTGTTGGCCTTGCGCCCGGCGGCAACCAGCAGATGGGTGCCGGCGAAAATCCGGCCCTCGGCACTGACGACCTCGATGGCCCCGCCATTGTCGCGAACCTGCGCCGCCATGGTTTGTTCGACAATCTCGACGCCTTCGCCCCGCAGTTGGTCCAGAATCAGCGCTACCGCTTCGGGGTCTTCACGGGCCAGCGCCCGGTCGGCCTCGATCACGGTCACCGGGCACCCCAGCCGCACATGCGCCTGGGCCATTTCCAAGCCGATCGGCCCTGCGCCGATGATTAACAGGTGACCGGGCTTTTCACGCAAGTCGAACAGGGTTTCGTTGGTCAGGTACGGGACCTTGTCCAACCCGGGGATCGGCGGCACCAGCGGGGAGGATCCAGTGGCAAGCACGATGCGGCGCGCGGTGATCACATGGTCCCCGGCCTGAACCTCGGTTTTCGAGATGAATCGGCCATACTCGCGGATCACCCTTACGCCCAGACCCTCGAACCGCTCCTGACTGTCCACCGGTGCGATCCGGTCGATAACTTCGCGCACATGCCTCATGGCCGCGCCATAGTCCACCTGAGGTGACTGGTTTGCTACACCAAACACCGCCGCATGCGCCTGACCATGCGCAGCCTTGGCACTGGCGATCAGCGCCTTGGAGGGCACGCAGCCAAAGTTCAGGCAATCGCCGCCCATTTCGTGGCCTTCCAGCAGAACCACGTCGGCGCCCATCTGGCTGGCCCCCGCTGCAACCGACAATCCGCCGGAACCGGCGCCGATTACCAGGAGGTCGGTTTTGATCCGCTGCACGGCTCAGGCTCCCTTGCGGCTGCGCAATGCCTTGAGGACGATCGGCAATGCAGCGAGCAGACAAAGACCCAGGATCGGGCCAATCACGAAGGGTTCGCGCAGGAGCGACAGATCGGGTGTTTCACCCCGGTCGAACACTTCACCCAGCCCGACCCCGATCCAGGTGAAAACGATAGCGCCGGGAATAATGCCCAAAGCCGTGGTCAGCACGTAGTTCCGCAACTTGACCCCAACCAGGGCGGGAATCAGGTTGGCAGCAAAGAAGGGCACCGCCGGCACCAGTCGCAACAGGAAAAGAACGGGTATCTCGTTCTCACGCAGCCCGTCTTTGAGCCGCTTGACCGTCCCTTCGGAAGCGTCGAGACGGGCGGACAGCGCCGCTCCAAGGCCTGCGCGCGCGGCCAGAAAGATCAGCACTGCTCCGATAGTGGCCGAGACAACGTTCAGGGCAGTGCCAGCCACCAGGCCGAACAAGAACCCGCCTGTCATCGAGGTCAACGCAGCACCAGGGAGAGAGAAAGCCACAATCGTCACGTAGACGCAGACGAAGATCGCCGCCATAGCGGCAAAATGGGCATCCCGATAGGCAACCAATGCCTCGCGATTCGCGGCCAGAGTGTCAAAGGTCAGATAGTCACGCAGAAGGAACCCGCCGACCAGCGCGACAAACAGAATGATAATCAACGGCATGTGCCGCAAGCGCCCGATGGCAGATGCGTTTGCTGTATCACTCATTGCAGGGCGATCCGGATCCGAGTCGTTTTTCAGTGGCATTGTCCATCTAACATGCAGTTGCAGAGGGCCCGCAAACAGCCCCATCACGCCCGGTTGATCCAACAACGTTCAAAACGTGAGATTTTTGCCCGTTCAGGCGGATTCTGAAACCTTTGGGCTGGCGTCGTCCGGGAAATTGTTGCAAAAGCCCGCAAAACCCGACGTAGAGGGTTTGACTTGCCCGGGAACTCGCTTTAGAGGACGGGCTTCGAAATAGACCCGGGAGGCGAATCCGCGCCGCACCCGACCGCAAGATTGGAGTACGGAGCGATGAAACGCACCTATCAGCCTTCGAACCTGGTTCGCAAACGCCGCCACGGTTTCCGCGCCCGCATGGCAACCAAGGGCGGCCGCAAGATCCTGAACGCACGCCGCGCCCGTGGCCGCAAGGAGCTGAGCGCGTAAGCGCATACAGCCCGTTCTGACGGACATGACACCGCCGGAGGCCCCCATGGATGGCTCTGCCAAACCGGGGAAATTGCCTCCGGCGGTGTCCGTTTGTGCACCTGCCCGAATGACAGTCCTGAGCAAGCGCAGCGATTTCCTAAAAGCCGCCCGCGCCAAAAGGCAACCGGCACCGTCGATGCTGGTGCAGGCCCGGCGCCGCGTACCCGGCGAAGCGGACGGCATCCGCGTCGGGTTCACCTGCTCGAAGAAAGTCGGAAATGCCGTCGCCCGCAATCGCGCCAAGCGGCGTTTGCGGGAAGTCGCGCGCAAAGTGCTGCCCGAGATTGGACACGATGGCTGGGACTATGTCCTGATCGGCAAGCCCGGCGACACCGCTGCGCGACCCTTTGACATGCTGGAAAACGATCTGCGCAAGGCGCTGGTCAAACTGCATTCTCCCAAAAGCTGACACCATGCGTCGCAATGCCTGTTGGCGCCCCGGCACGCGCGCCATAAGTTGCAGATCATGACGCCTCTCGCCCATATCCTTGCGCTGCCGGTCCGCGCCTATCGGCTGGTTTTCAGCCCCTGGGTCGGCTTCAACTGCCGGTATCAACCGACCTGTTCGGCCTATGCGCTGGAAGCGCTGGAAAAACACGGTGCGCTGCGCGGCACGTGGCTGGCCATGCGCAGAATCGGGCGCTGCCACCCGTTGGGCGGCGATGGGTACGACCCGGTTCCGGACGAACCAAAGGACAAGTGACGGCCCGTCAGGCTTGACCGACTGCATACCCAGGCAGAGCATCGCGGCAACTCATCTCCCTGAGGTCGCCATGCGCTCTGCCCCCTTGTCCCATCTTGCCACCCACGAAGTCTCCAACCAGCCTGAGGTACGCGGCGACATCGACCTGTGGATCAGCGATCCGGTATTGCGAGAAACCGCCGCCCTTGCCGGGGCGCAACCCCAGAAGCTTGCCGACTATGGCTGCACCATGGGCAGGTCCGAGATGCGCGAGGCCGGGCGCGAGGCCAACGCCAATCCACCTCGGCTGGAGCTGTTTGACCGGGGCGGCCGCCGGTTGGACGAGGTCCGCTTCCATCCCGCCTATCACCGGTTGATGGAGGCAAGCCAGTCCGCCGGCTATGCCGCCATCGCATGGGAGGGCCAGCCGGGCGGTCACGCCACGCATGCTGCAATGGTCTACCTCGCCAGCCAGGTAGAGCCCGGTCATTGCTGCCCGATGACGATGACTTATGCCGCGATCCCGGCTCTGTCCGCCGACAGTGCCATCGCGGCCGATTGGCGACCCAAGCTGATGGCACGCTGTTATGATCCGACAGTGACCCCGATCGGCGAAAAGCGCGCCGCGACGCTGGGCATGGCGATGACCGAGAAACAAGGTGGCTCGGACGTGCGGGCAAATTCCACCATTGCCCGGCGCGACGGCGACCATTGGCGGCTCAAGGGGCACAAGTGGTTCTGCTCGGCGCCGATGTCGGACGGGTTTCTGACGCTGGCGCAGGCGCCGGGCGGGCTGACCTGTTTCCTGCTGCCCCGCTGGCTGGAGGGCGAGCGAAACGCGATCCACCTGATGCGCCTGAAGGACAAGCTGGGCAACAAGGCAAATGCCTCCTCCGAGGTCGAGTTCCACGATGCGCTGGCCTTTCAGTTGGGCGGCGAGGGCGACGGGGTGCGCACCATCATCGAGATGGTCCATCATACGCGACTGGATACCGCGATGGCCCCCGCCGGGCTGATGCGCGCGGCGCTGGCCGAGGCGCATCACTGGGTCCAGCATCGCAGCACCTTTCAGCGCCGCCTGATCGACCAGCCGCTCATGCGGGCGGTGCTGGCCGATCTGGTGCTCGACTGGGAAGGGTCCCTGACACTGGGCCTGCGGGTGGCGCAGGCCTTTGACAGCAGCGACCCGGCCGACCGCGCCTTTGCCCGCATCGGCGTGGCACTGGCAAAGTTCCTCGCCAACAAACGCTGCCCGGTGGTTGTGGTCGAAGCGATGGAGGTTGTGGGCGGCATGGGCTATGTCGAAGAGACCGGCCTGCCGCTCCTCTATCGTGAGGCGCCGCTGAATGGAATCTGGGAAGGGTCGGGGAATGTGATCTGCCTCGATATCCTGCGTAGCCTCGCGCGTGACCCGCTGGCAGCCGAAACACTGAAGGCAGAATTGGTGGCCGCCAGTGGCGTGGATGCGCGCTATGACGCCGCCCTGACCGAGCATGCCGCACGATGGCCCGCCCTCCCGCCCGAGGCAGAAGCACGGTGGTTTGCCGAGCGGACAGCACACATGCTGACCGCGTCGCTGCTGATCCGTAAAGGCCCGGCCGCCGTTGCCGACATGTACACCGCGACCCGGTTGGCTGGTGACAGCGGACGCATCCCCGGCGCTATCGCCGCCGGTGACGTGGGCGGCGTTCTGGCCAGACTGGGCGGGACCTAGCCAAAGCGCAGGACACGAAACGGCGAAAGGTCCGTGTTCGCCTTGCGTCCTGTTGCGATATCGGCCACCAGCTCGCCGGTCTTGGGCGCCATCATCAGCCCATAATGGCTGTGCCCGAATGCGGCGATCAGGCCGGGAAAGCCCTCAATCTCTCCAATACAAGGCAGACTGTCGGGCAGGCTGGGCCGTTGACCTGACCAGGTAGTGTAATCCGTGCTGTTCAGATCGGGCGACAAGCGCTTGGCAAGTTCGACCAGCCCTTTGAGCCTCTTTTCATTCACCGGCGCATCCAGACCGGCAAACTCTGCGGTCCCCGCCACCCGCAGCCCATCCTCCATCGTGGAGGCCACGAATTTCATGTCGGCATCCATCACCGAGTGATTCAGCGTGATGCCCGGGCGGGTAAAGCAGACATGATACCCACGCTCGGCTTCCAGCGGGATGCGAATGCCCAAAGGACGGAGCAATTCGGTCGACCAGACCCCCATCGCCAGCACCAATCTGGGAACGATCAATTCACCCTGATCCGTGCCGACCGACCAACCCCCACCTTCCAAAGGCAGAATGGCGTGCACCGTAGCCCGCCGAATCTCGCCCCCCATATGCTGAAGTTTTTCGGCAAGGACCTTGCCCACGCGCCCCGGCGACAGCGCCCGCGCCTGCCCCTTGATGAGGATCGCCGCGCGAAACTCCGGTGACAGGGCCGGTTCGAGCGCACGCAAGTCCTCGGCTCCGATCCGTTCCAGATCCGCACCGATTGCCTGGCGCAACTCGGCATCCAGCGTATCAAGCCGGGCGGCATCCGGGTCACGATAGGCATGCACGTAGTAGCTGTCGCGGATCAGATCCTCGTGCCCTGTCCCAGCCAGATGGCGGCGAAACAAGGTGATGCAATCCCGGTTCAATAGCTCCATCGCGGGCGAGATCTGCCTTACTTTCTGCTCGCGCCCTTGCCAAAGAAAGCGCAAACCCCAGGGTGCAAGGCGCGGCAGGTAAGAGGGCCGCACGGTTACGGGACCAAGCGGGTCCAGCAGCCAGCCCGGAACCTTTTTCCAGATACCCGGCATGGATTGCGGCACCACCGACCAGGGCGAGATGATGCCCGCATTGCCAAAGGATGTCGCTTGCCCCGGCTCGTCCCGGTCGATCAGGGTGACCTTGATCCCCCGTTCGGTCAGCGCCAGCGCAGTGCAGATCCCGACGATCCCGGCGCCGAGGACGGTGACTTCCTCGACATCAGGCGACATGGGTCACCCCCTTGCGCTGCACGATCTGGCTCAGCACCGCAGGGGCGGCGATCAGAGCGGCGATCAGATCCGCTTGGAGAGAGGGGGCGATGAAAACAATTCCGGCGATGGCCATCAACACCCGGAACAAAGCTCCCATCGGTACCAACAAGTAGCCAACAACAGCGGAGGACAGGCAGATCACCCCCAGAATGCAGCTGGTAGCGGCATAGCTGAAGGTCCAGAGGTCAAACCCGGTCTGTGATACAAACAGCAGGACCGGCGCATAGACAAAGGCCATCGGGGCCACGACCTTGCCCAGGCCAAGGGTGAAGGCGGAAATCCCAGTCCGGAAAGGATTGGAATTCGCAATCGCCGCCGCCGCATAGGCCGAGGTACAGACCGGGGGCGTGATTTCAGCCACAACCCCATAGTACAGCACGAACATGTGGCTGGCGATGGGCGGCACCCCCAATTGCGCCAGCGCGGGCTGTGCCACCGAAACCAGCATGATGTAGAGCGCCGTCGTCGGAATACCCGCGCCCATCAGGATACAAGCGAGCGCGATGAAGATCAGGCTGAGGAACAGCGTGATCTGATCGACCGAGAACAGCTCATACCCTCCAAAGCTGAACAATCCCGCCAGATCGGCGCCCAGCGCCCCGGCGCCCTGCGTAACCATGAAACCGATCCGGAAGCCCACCCCGGTGGTGTTGATCACGCCGACAACCAGACCCACGGCCGCCGACGCCGCGCCAACCGCCAGCGCATATTTCACCCCGGTTTCAAAGGTTTCGGCCATCTGCGGCAGGCGAATTCGCTCTTGCGGATTGAACGCGCCCAGAACCGCACAAGCGATCAGAACCGCCGACATCGTAAGGTCGAAGCCCTGGTCGGAGTATTTCCAGATCACAAAGGCGATGAACGCCGCCGGATAGATCAGGGTGATCGGTGCCTTGACCCGCGACATGCCGGTAACCAGTGCCAGCGAAATGCCGCAGAAAGCCGACATGTAAGGCGTGTAGCCAGAGAACAGCACAACAAGAAGCCCCACCAACGGCACCAGATTGGCCCAGCCGTCGCGCCAGACGGCCGCAAATTTCGGAAGCGCGTCTTTTGTCATGCCCTGCAAGTTCAGGCGCCGCGCCATCAGGTGAACGACACTGAACACGCCGACATAGTGCAGCAGCGCCGGAAAGATGGCGGCAATGACAATGGTCGTGTACGGAACCTCCAGAAACTCGGCCATGATAAAGGCCGCCGCCCCCATGATCGGCGGGGTGATCTGCCCCCCGGCCGAGGCCGCGGCCTCGACCCCGCCCGCGAAATGACCCGGGTAGCCAAGACGTTTCATGTTTGGAATGGTCAGCGACCCGGTCGAAACGGTATTGGCCACCGACGACCCCGAGATGGTGCCGAAAAAGGCCGAGGACACAACCGACACCTTGGCCGGCCCGCCAGTGTATCGACCGGCGAGGATTGTCGCATTGTCGATAAAGAGCTGCCCCAGTCCCGTACGCTGCGCGATGACCCCGAACAGGACAAAATGAAAGACAATGGTCGAGACCACCCAAAGCGTGACGCCAAAAATGCCCTCTTGCGGGAAGTACATCGACGAAACAAAGGTCCGGAACTTGACGCCGGGATGTTGCAGAATGCCGGGGAAGATCGGTCCGAACAGCGCATAGGCCATAAAGACACAGATGATGGCAGGCAGAACCCAGCCAAGCGTGCGTCGCGCAATGTCCAGAACCAGCACGATCAGGATGCAGCCGAACACCATGTCATACCCGTTCGGGTTGCCCATCCGGAACGTCTGCTCCTCGATCCCAAGCCAGGGCACACCATGCCAAGCAAACCCGAGGTAGAGCGCCGATGCGACCCCCAGCAACATCAGAAGCAGGTCCAGATACGGTACCCCGCCATAATGCATCAGGCCGGTCTTCATATCATATGAGTTGCGGGTGCGAATTATCGGAAACAGCGCATAGGTCAGAATGAACAACCCCGACAGGTGCCAGCCCATGTGCCAGTAGTCGGTCGGCAATCCGAATCCCGCCGTCAAATAGTGATAGACGGCAAAGGTCAGGGCGACCCCCTTGAGAAACAGGGCGAAACCCGGCGACACGGGCCGTGTCGGCGCGCTTTCGTCGTATTTCTCCT
Source organism: Ruegeria sp. PrR005 (assembly GCF_010500245.1). Classification (GTDB taxonomy): domain Bacteria; phylum Pseudomonadota; class Alphaproteobacteria; order Rhodobacterales; family Rhodobacteraceae; genus Ruegeria_B; species Ruegeria_B marisflavi. Next base: position 161,899 of record NZ_JAAGOX010000032.1, on the reverse strand, counting down.
CGATGGCCGCCAGCTCCTCGGCGGTCAACGTCCGGTTTTGGGCATCGTCTGTCTTTTGCACGCTCATTGTCTGTCACCTCGAACCGGTTGCGCGGTCAACGAATGAAGCCGGCATAGGAACCGCGCAGAACCGCGGAGTGGACCATGCTGGCCAGTGTGATGATATCGAAAACGGGGCGTTGCAGTTCACGTTGCAGCGCATGGGCATAGGGGGGCAAATCGGTGCATTCCAGCAGGACCGCCCCGATTTCGGGGTCTCTGGCCACCAATTGGCGACCTGCCGCCAGAAGTTCGCTCTCGACCTTGTCGAGATCCATGTCATCGCGCACGCCCCTCAGGATAACGTCGGCGAATTCTGCGCTGTCTTCCATGCCCTGCACCAAGACCGGAACCCCTGCCGCCCCGGCTCCGGCAAGATGCTTCTCGGTCAAGGCCGGGGCAGAGGCGGTCAGCACACCCACCGGGCGCTGCGTCATGGTATGGATCAGCGGCAACTGCACCAAGGACGAGACGAATACCGGAACTGATACGGCTTGTGCAATCTCGGCCTGGAACAGGGCCAGAAACCCGCAGGACCCGGTGATCGCCTTGACCCCGCTGCGCTCAAGACGCCGCGCCGCGTCAAGCAAGGGGTCCAGCATGTCGGGTGTCGGGGAATTCAACAGTTTCGAAACCGTCAGCCCCTGGATGATTTCATAGGTCAGCGTGAACGGCAGACTCGAGGGGTTCTTGATATGACCTGGCGGTTTCGGAAAGTAGGATTCAAGCGACAACACGCCGATCGAAACGCCACAAATGTTTATCCCGCCTTTGACAAGGTTCATATCGGGTCTCCCGGCTGTTCAGTGCGAATTGTTTGAAGGTAGTGTCGGGGACAACCGGCTCGGGTTGCCCCCAGGGTCGGAAAACCAGCAACCGAAGGTTACTTCAGGGCGCCGATTTCCCGATAGAATTTCTCGGCACCTGCGTGCAGCGGAACCCCAAGCGAATCCATGCCATCCAGGGCACTGTCCAGTGTGATCAGCTTGCCCTTGGCGTGCCCGTTGTCCAGCAGCGTCCGGGTGTTGTCGTTCCACAACGCCTTGGTGATGCCATAGACCAGTTCCTCGTCGAGGTCCGACGATACGACAAGCAACGCGCTTACAGCCGGAGTGTGCACATCATAGTCGATCCCCTCGTACACGCCCGCCGGGATTTTGGACGGGATGTAGGCCGGGATGATCTCGTTGATCTTGGCCATGTCCTCGTCGGTGAAGGAGTGCAATTCCATCCCCTTGGTCGAAGCAAGCTGCACCATTGCCGCCACAGGCCAGCCAGCCGCATAGAAGTAAGCGTCAAGCTGCCCGTCGGCCAGACGTTCCGCCGATTGGCTGTTGTTCAACTCCGCTTCGTCCATGTTGTCGCGGTTCACGCCCCAGACGTCCAGCATTTGCAAAACCGCGACCTGGGTGCCTGAACCCGCCTGTGCGATACCGACACGCTTGTTCGCGAGGTCGCCCAGGTTTCCGATCTTTTGCCCCTTGGGAAGAACAAGGTGCAGATCTTCGGGGAAGAGGTTGGCGATGACGCGCAGTTTCTCGTGCTTCTTGCCCTCGAACTTACCCTCGCCCAGGTACATGTCCCGGGTCACATCGGCGGCAGCCAGCCCGGCTTCGAGTTCGCCATTCTGCACTGCGGTGTTGTTATAGACCGATGCCGTGGTGGATTGGGCGATTGCGATCAGCCCCGGCACGCCGCATTGACCGCCCTCCTCACAAGGGCGAGAGCCCGGAGGCGCCGAAATACCGTTGGCGATCGTGCCGCCAATCGGAAAATAGGTGCCCCCGGCGTGCCCGTACCAATGCGGAAAAAGGTCGGGTTCTGTGCCGCCACCGCACCCGCGGTGACCAGCGTCGCCAGTGCTGCGCCTGTGAGATGTTTAAAAAGTCCCATGTTCATACTCCCTGTTTGAGCTGTTCCAGACGGGAAATGCCGGGTCGGGGCACTTCTGCGCTCACCTAAATTCTGTGTGGCAGTTGCATGATAAAAGCAAATTTGTAATTCTATGGTTTAGATAAGAAACTTTGATATGCAGTTATGAACCTTCAGCAACTGATCGTCTTTCGGGAAGTCATGGAAACAGGCTCGGTCAGCGCCGCGGCCCGAAACCTGAACCGAACGCAGCCGGCGATCAGTGCATCCCTGAAAACGCTGGAAGAGAACGTTGGAATGGAGTTGTTCCGCCGCGAAGGGCGGCGCTTGCTTCCCGTCCCCGAAGCACATTACCTTTTGTCAGAAGCCATTGAAATAATTGACAGGCTGCATACGGCCGAAGCCAATATGGCAGGTATGCGGAATCGTGCCAGAGGCTCGCTGCGTATCGTCGCCATGCCCGGCCCGTCGGTTTTCCTGCTTCCGGATTTCGTCAGCCGTTTCAAAGCAGATGCCGGGGATCTCAACATAACGCTGTCCACCCGCAGTTCGCCGCAGATCATCAATCTGGTCGCCGCCCAAAGCTTCGATGTCGGTTTCTGCGACATCGGGTTCCTCGATACAACCGAAGACAACCCCCAAGTCGGCCTTTTCCAATCCGAAATCATAATGTGCAACTGTCTGTGCGCGCTGCCGCTGGATCATCCGCTGGCCGGACGTCCCGTGGTTCATGCCCGCGATCTTGACGGCGAGAAGATGGGCGCATTGGCCGCCAGCCATTCCACGCATCGCTCTACAAAAAAAGCATTCGAACAGGAAGGCGTGCAGTTCGATCTGAGTGTCGAAGCGCAATATTTTGTCCCGCTTCTGCATTTCGTCGAAGCAGGACAGATTTGCACGATCCTCGATCCCCTGAGCGCGGAAACCTATCGTCGCATGAACCAGGGTAAAATGCGGGTCAGCTTTGCCCGCTTCGAACCCTCCGTGCCATTCGGCTATTCCATCGTGACGCCCAAGTATCACCCTCAATCCCTGATCACGCAGGAGTTCGTCTCGAAATGGAGCGACTACGTGAATGGTGTGATCGCGGCCGAGAAGGTTCTGAAGCAGTCCGCAACCTGACATGGTATCGAAACAGTGACTCCTCTTGAGTGGTTTTGCCAAAGCCTGTAAGGCCCGCACATGCTGGACGAGAATGACGACATTCACCCCCTGTTCGCAGGCGCGCCTTCGACAACGGAGTTCAAGAAGCTCCGCAAACGCATCGTGCGTCAGGCGCGCGAAGCGATCGAGCAATACGGTATGGTCGATCGGGGCGCCCGGTGGCTGGTCTGCCTGTCTGGGGGAAAGGACAGCTATACCCTGCTGGCTGTGCTTTACGAGCTGAAATGGCGTGGTCTGCTGCCTGTCGACTTGTTGGCGTGCAATCTCGATCAGGGTCAACCGGGGTTTCCCGCCACGGTCCTGCCAGAGTTTCTGGAGCGCATGGGTGTCCCGCATCGGATCGAGTACCAAGACACATATTCCGTCGTGATCGACAAGGTGCCCCAAGGCCGGACCTACTGCGCGCTCTGCTCGCGCCTGAGGCGTGGCAACCTGTATCGCATTGCCCGCGAAGAGGGATGCTCAGCCGTCGTTCTCGGACATCACCGCGACGACATTCTGGAAACCTTTTTCATGAACCTGTTCCATGGCGGTCGTCTGGCGACCATGCCGCCGAAGCTGGTAAACGAAGAAGGCGATCTGTTCGTCTATCGCCCCCTGGCGCATGTGGCCGAAGCCGATTGCGAGAAATTCGCAACCTCGATGAACTATCCGATCATTCCCTGTGACCTGTGCGGAAGCCAGGACGGATTGCAGCGCCAGCAGGTCAAACAGATCCTCGACGGATGGGAAAGAAACCGGCCTGGCCGCAGACAGGTGATGTTCCGGGCCCTGATGAACGCGCGGCCTTCGCATCTGCTGGACCCGAAACTTTTCGACTTTCAGGGCCTGCAATTGAACCCCGGGCAGAATCAAGAAAATTTTGGCGAAGTTCCGCGGTTGCGTTAACGTCTGACTCAGACTGGTTGCCTAGGGTTTCACAAGGCGCGCGTTGCGTCTTGCGAAAGGCCAAGTCATCCCATGCAGACAAAGTCGCTCCTGACACGTATCCGAGGCGAGATCATTCCGATCCTGACAGGGCCGCCGATCTTGGCCTTTCTACCGGCCATAACCCTCGGCGCCTTTTGGTTGGGTGGTGAAATCGCGCTTTTGCTGACCTCTTTGGGCTTACCGCTTCTCTTCGCTTTTGCTGGCGCATTGGGGAAATGGCCCGGTACAGGTCGACCTGACCGCAATATCGCTTCAGGCATCGTACCGCCCAGTGAATTTGAGGCGGCGATGCATCAGATCTTTGTATCGGCGAGCGGTTCGGGGCGAAAATCAGCCTGTTTCGTTTTGGAACTGGACGATTTTCAAGATTTTCTCCTGCAACACGGCCACGCCGACAGCGACCTGGTCATACGGCAGGTTGGCGAGCGAATCCTCTCTTCGGTCCGCGACAACGACGTCGTGTCGCAACTTGACAGGAACCGCTTCGCTGTCTGTCTTGCGGCAGTTCCTCAACTGGATCTGGAGCTGTGCATACAGCTTGCCGGGCGCATGCAGACCGCGGTCGAAGACCCGATATCGCTGGGTGCGTCGACGGTCTATGTTTCCTGTTCGATCGGGTTTTGCCAGAACAACCGCGTGCCCACTCAAAACGCAAACGCCTGGCTGGGCGCCGCACAAGCCGCACTCTTCACCGCTCAACAGGCCAGTCCGTCGGGAATTCGTGCCTACTCCCCCGATATGGTCCAACCTGCCAGCGATCAGGCGGATCTGAGAGACGAAGTCGAAATGGCGCTGGAAAGAGGTCAGATCCAGCCCTGGTACCAACCGCAGATTTCAACGGATACGGGAAAGATCACCGGTTTCGAGGCGCTGGCGCGCTGGATTCATCCGGTGAGGGGGGTGCTGACCCCGAATGTTTTTCTGCCTGTCATCGAACAGGCCGGATACATGGAGCGTCTTGGTCAGGTGATGCTTTTCAATGCGCTGACGGCACTCAAGGCTTGGGACAGCGCCGGGGTCGACGTGCCGCGTGTGGGCGTAAACTTTGCCTCTGATGAGTTGCGAAATCCCGGTCTGGTCGAACGTATTCGTTGGGAGCTCGACCGGTTCGACCTGACACCGGACAGGTTGGCGGTTGAAATCCTTGAAACGGTCTTTTCCAATACCCCGGACGACGTGATTACCCGAAACATCGCCGGTCTGGGCAAGCTGGGATGCCGGATTGACCTGGACGATTTTGGAACCGGTCACGCCTCGATCGCATCCATCCGACGTTTTGATATCACACGTATCAAGATCGACCGGTCCTTTGTCAGAAGGGCGGATCGGGACCCCGAACAGCAGAGGATGGTCGCGGCAATTCTGACAATGGCCGAGCGTCTTGAGCTGGAAACCCTGGCAGAAGGTGTGGAAACCGTGGGCGAGCACGCGGTCCTGGCGCAACTGGGCTGTGACCATGTGCAGGGGTTTGGAATTGGCAAGCCGATGCCGTTCGACCAGACGCTCGATTGGATTGCCCAGCACGAGGCAAAATTGCAGGACGCACCGCAGATTGGGCGGCAAACCGGCTGAACGGGCTGGAATGTTGCCGCACCCATCGATTTGACTCTGTCGAAACGGGCGATTCCGCTTGACCTTTGTGCCATCACTCTGTTGAACCCTGCGTGGTCTTTCACTGCACAAGGTGGCTGTCCCCGATGGACGATCAGAACAAGAATCTCATCCTCGCAACAGCGCTCAGCTTTCTGGTGATCCTGGTATGGTTCATCCTGTTTCCGCCCCCGGAACAGACAGAAGCGCCCGCGACCGAGATCACGGCCACCGATGGCACCGCCGTGCAAACCCCCACCGCCGCCACGCCAGAGGCCGGCTCGGGCGAGGTGCCTGTGCTCGACACCAACGCCCCGACAGCCGCAGAGGCACCGCGGGTCGCAATCGAAACCCCGCGCCTGAAGGGTAGCGTGTCCCTGCTGGGCGGTCGCATCGACGAGCTGTCGCTCAAGGACTACCGCGTCTCTCTCGACGCGGATGCCGAGATCGTCGAGATGCTGACCCCTGCCGGATCGACCTCGGCCTATTATGCGCTTTATGGCTGGGCTCCCGGCACCGGTTTGAACGCGGCCGACGTACCAGGGCCGCTGACCGAATGGTCGTTGGAATCCGGGGAGACGTTGAGCGTGGGCAGCCCGGTCACACTGCGCTGGTCCAATGGCAGCGGCGTCACCTTCCGCCGCACCCTGGCGGTGGACGAAGACTACATGTTCACCGTCACCCAGTCGATCGAGAACAGCTCCAGCGCCCCGATCGGTGCCGCGCCCTATGGCATTCTGGCCCGTCATGGCATCGGCGAAGACGCCGATCTGCCGGGGTTGAAGAACTTCTTCATCCTGCACGAAGGCGTTGTCGCCATGAATGACGGCACGCTGTCAGAAATCGACTACAAGGATGTGCGCAAGTTCGACATCGACCCGAACGAGGGCGCGCAGGCCGAAGTATTCCAGAACAAATCCGACGGCTGGATCGGGTTCACCGATCACTATTGGATGGCCACCCTGATCCCCGGCTCGGGCAGCGCCTTTAAGGCAGCGGCGAAATATGACGACCGGCGCAAGATCTATCAGGCCGAAACCGTCCTGCCCACGATGACAGTCGCTCCGGGTGAAACCGCGCAGGTCACCACACGCCTGTTTGCCGGGGCAAAGGAATGGGAAACCATCCGCGCCTATCAAAAGGATGGCGTCCAGAAGTTCCTCGACAGCATCGACTGGGGTTGGTTCTTCTTCCTGACCAAGCCGATCTTCTGGCTGTTGCACCAGCTCAACGGGCTGATCGGCAACATGGGCTGGTCGATCATCGGCCTGACCCTGATCATCAAGGCGATCGTCTTCCCGCTGGCGCTGAAATCCTATGTCTCGATGGCAAAGATGAAGGAGCTGCAACCGCAGATGGAGGCCCTGAAAGAGGCGGCCGGTGATGACCGGCAAAAGCTCCAGCAGGGCATGATGGAGCTTTACAAGAAGGAAAAGGTGAACCCCGCGGCGGGCTGTCTGCCGATCCTCTTGCAGATCCCGATCTTCTTCTCGCTCTACAAGGTGATCTTTGTCACGATCGAATTGCGCCAGGCGCCCTGGTTCGGACCGTTCCAGGACCTCAGCATGCCCGATCCCACCTCGATCATGAACTTCTTTGGCTTGCTTCCCTGGTCCGGCCCCGAGGTAGGTTCACTGGCTGCGACCATCTTGATCGGCATCCTGCCGCTGCTTCTCGGTATCTCGATGTGGCTGCAACAGAAACTGAACCCGGCGCCCACCGACCCGACACAGGCCATGATCTTTGCCTGGATGCCCTGGGTGTTCATGTTCATGCTGGGCAGTTTCGCAAGCGGCCTTGTGGTGTACTGGATCGCGAACAACACGATCACCTTTACCCAGCAGTACATCATCATGCGCAGCCACGGCTACAAACCGGACGTGTTCGGCAACATCCGGTCGGGTTTCTCCCGCGGCAAGAAGGCGAGCAAGAAATGACCGGAAAGGTCACCGGGCTCTGGCGGCATCCGATCAAGAGCCATGGACGCGAAGCGCTGGAAAGCGTCACCCTCAGCCCCGGGCAGACAATGCCCGGGGATCGCGTTTGGGCGGTCGCCCATGAAAAGTCGCGCGCCGATAACTCGGCCTGGGCCCCCTGTCAAAACTTTACGCTTGTCTCCAAGGTTCCTGCGCTGATGGCGATGAGCGCGCGCCTGCGGGGTGAGGACGTGACATTGAGCCACCCGGACCGGCCCGATCTGACCTTTGCCCCGGATCGGGAAGAGGCATTGTTCCTGGACTGGGTAAAGCCGCTGATGCCGGAAAACCGTGCGCAGTCGGCCCGCATCGTCCGTGTCCCCGGTCGCGGAATGACCGACAGCGATTTCCCGTCGGTCACACTCTGCAACATGGCCTCGCACCGGGCCGTGGAACAAAAGATGGGCCGCGACCTGTCACCTCTGCGCTGGCGCAGCAATATCTGGTTCGACGGCCTGCCGCTCTGGGAGGAGTTCGACTGGATCGGACGCGAGGTGCAAGTGGGCGAGGTCGTTTTTGCCGTGCGCGAACGAACGGAACGCTGCATGTCTGTCAACACCAACCCGGAAACCGGGATTCGCGATGCCGAAACACTGGGCACGCTCGACACCTGGGGTCATCGCGACTTCAGCGTCCGGGCCGAGGTGATCCAGGGTGGAGATATCCGCATCGGGGACGAGGTACGCGCCCTATGACGACACTCCCCTTCCCCGTTGTGCCTGAACCAGACGAATTTTCGGCCGAGACCGGGCGCAAACTGTTTGCCGGGCAATCGGAATTTGTCAAAGGCGTGGTCGCCATGTCCGGCCTGCCGCCGGCCGACCGGATCGAGGTTTGCTTTGCCGGCCGTTCCAACGTGGGTAAATCCAGCCTGATCAACGCGCTGACTGGCACCAAAGGGCTTGCTCGGGCCTCGAACACGCCCGGCCGGACACAGGAAATCAACTATTTCACCCAAGGCCCGGATCTCTATCTCGTCGACCTGCCTGGTTATGGCTATGCCAATGCGCCGCTCAAGATCGTCGAGAAATGGCAAAAACTGTTGAAGCAATACCTCAGCGGCCGCCAGACCCTGCGCCGTGCCTTTGTGCTGATCGACGCGCGGCATGGGGTCAAGGCCGTTGATGACGAGATCATGAAGCTGCTCGACACCAGCGCCGTGACCTTTCAATGCGTGCTGACCAAGGCCGACAAGGTCAAGGCAGCCGAACGCAACAAGGTTCTGTCGCAAGTGCGAGCGGCCCTGTCCAAACACCCTGCTGCCTATCCCGAAATCGTTCTGACCTCGTCAGAGAAGGGCGACGGCATAGCGGCATTGCGCTCGATCATCGCCCATCTCGAATAGTCGGCTTGCACCCAACTATACGTGCTGGGCGCCGTTCACCTCTATCTCGGTACCCGAGATATAGGAACTTTCCGGGGAACATAGAAAATAGATCGCGGCGGCCACCTCGCTGGGCTGGCCCAGCCGTTGCATCGGCAGTTTTTCGACGATCTTGTCCGTGCCGGGGCTGAGGATCGAGGTTTCGACCTCACCCGGAGCGATCGCGTTCACCCGCACGCCAAGCGGCCCGAAATCATGCGCCATCTCTCGCGTCAGCGCCGCAAGCGCCGCTTTGGACGTGGCATAGGCGGCCCCGGCAAAAGGGTGTACCCGCGATCCGGCAATCGAGGTCACATTCACCACCGAGCCTTTGGCCGCAGCCAGTTCATCCTTCAACGAACGGGCCAGCACCACGGGGGCAAAGAAGTTGACGTGGAACACGTGGCCCCAATCCGCCAGATCGGTGCTGAGCGTGCTCAGCCGCTCTCCATTTGGCCCTTTGGGTGAAATGCCAGCGTTGTTCACCAGCGCGTCCAACCGTCCGTTCAGCTTCTGCCGAATGGTTTCTGCGGCGGCGATGGTGGCTTGCGGGTCGCTCAGGTCGATCTCGACATGGTTTTGCTCGCCATTGCTCCAGGGGCAGCCCGGCGGAACCGGCTCGCGCGAGCAGGTGATCACCCGCCACCCTTCGGCCACGAAACGTCTTACGGTCGCGTGACCGATTCCCCGGCTGGCCCCGGTCAGGACAAGTGTTTTTTGCGCCATTTTCGGCCCTCGGATGCTGGTTCGGGCGGAGAGTAGCATAGCGCAGATCGGTGGCAATGCCCTTGGCAGATGCCATCAAAAGCCCTAACACGGAGCGCCAGAGGGACCCTTGCCATGAAGAAACGAGACATGAATCGCGATTGGATTGCCACAGCCGCCACGCTGAACGCCGCCCTGCCCTATCTGCAACGCTACGATAACGCGATCGTCGTTATCAAACTGGGTGGTCACGCCATGGGCAGCGACGAGGGTATGGAAAGCTTTGCCCGCGACGTGGTGCTCTTGCGCCAGGTGGGCGTCAACCCGGTCGTGGTGCATGGCGGCGGCCCGATGATCAACGCAATGCTGGACAAGCTTGATATCAAGTCGGAATTCGTCAACGGCAAACGGGTGACCGACGCCGCCACGGTCGAGGTTGTCGAGATGGTTTTGTCGGGCGTAGTCAACAAGCGTATCGTTCAGGCGATCAACCGCCAGGGCGGCAAGGCTGTCGGGCTGTCCGGAAAGGATGCCGACCTGATGGTTTGCGACCAAACCGACGCCAGCCTTGGCTATGTCGGAACGCCGGCAGAGATGAATCCCGAGTTGCTGCGCAACCTCTTTGCCCATGACATCATTCCGGTCATCGCGCCGCTTGGCGCCGGGCGCAATGGCGAAACCTTCAACATCAACGGCGATACAGCCGCAGGCGCCATTGCCGGTGCTCTGAAGGCCGACCGGCTATTGCTGCTGACCGACGTTTCGGGCGTGAAGAATGCAGCAGGCGAGGTGCTGACCGAACTCAAGGCCGCCCAGATCCGCCAGATGGTCGCCGATGGAACGATCGCGGGCGGCATGATCCCTAAGACGGAAACAGCGCTTGATGCGCTGGACAAGGGCGTTCGTGCGGTTGTCATTCTGGACGGTCGCGTCGCCAATGCGGTTCTTTTGGAGCTCTATACCGAACACGGCGCTGGCTCGTTGATCCGGGCGGAATAACCGGGTTGTGACACGGGCAGGCTTGTCTTCCCCCTTCACATGCACAAATGTGAATTAATGGAAAACGAAAGCCTGATCCGATTGGCCGTATTTATCGGCCTCTTTGTCCTGTTCGCGATCTTCGAACGGCTCGCTCCGCGTCGCAGATCGCATCCGCGCCGTTCCCGGCGATGGGTGACGAACCTCTCCATATCGGTGCTGAACACCATAACACTGCGGGCCCTCGCCTTTGGGATGCCGTTGCTGGCGGTCGGGGCCGCGCTTGATGCGTCGGCAAAGGACTGGGGTCTGTTCAACCGCCTGGATTGGCCAGCCTGGGTCGAAGTGGTGCTTGCGGTGCTGGTTTTCGACTTCGCCATCTGGGCGCAGCATCTGATCACGCACAAGGTGCCGGTGCTGTGGCGCCTGCACCGGGTCCATCACGCCGACACCGACATCGACGTCAGCACCGCGATACGCTTCCACCCGGTCGAGATCGCTTTGTCCATGCTTCTCAAGATCGGGCTTGTCTATGGGCTTGGGCCCTCGGCCTTTGCCATCGTCCTTTTCGAGATCCTGTTGAGTGGAACCGCCCTGTTCAATCATTCGAACCTAAAGCTGCCTCTTGCGCTGGACGCTCTGCTGCGCAAGGTTTTGGTCACGCCCGACATGCACCGGGTGCATCATTCGGTGCTACGCGAGGAGCATGACAGCAACTATGGTTTTGCCTTGTCGATCTGGGACCGTTTGATGAGAACATATGTGGCACAGCCCGTGGCCGGGCACGATGACATGACAATCGGGCTGGGTTGGCAGGACGACCGGCCTTCTCGCCTGGGGTGGAGCTTGCTTCTGCCGTTCCGCCGCAGATGATCGAACGCATCGCCACCGAGGCCGCCGATTCCGCGCTCCTCGTGATGGGCGCGTTGCATCCGGCTGATGCAAACGCCACCATCATCTTGCTGGGCACTGGACCGGGGTTCTGGTCGATTTTCACAACTTCGCCAGAGTACCGCGATGGCGCAGCCGATCCGCTGGACAGATGGTCAAAACGGGTCATCGGGGCAATGGCCGCGTCTGTCGGCGCAACGGCGCAGTATCCGTCGGATGGGCCGCCTTACCCGCCGTTCATCGCCTGGGCGCTGGCATCTGGCCGTTTCCACACCAGCCCGGTCGGCATGATGGTGCATGACACCGTCGGCTTGCTGATCTCATTGCGAGGCGCGCTTGTCCTGCCCGAACGCCTGACTCTGCCACCGGTCGACTTTCCCAACCCCTGCCCGGAGTGCGACGCGCCTTGTACCCGCGCCTGTCCTGTCGGGGCATTGGCAGTCGAACGCCCATATGACGTATCTGCCTGCTATGGATATCTGGACACAGCCGCTGGGTCTGATTGTATGGACCAGGGCTGTGCCGCCCGACTCGTCTGCCCGCTCAGCGCCGGTGCACATCGGGATCCTGCACAGTCCGCATTGCATATGAAGGCGTTTTTTCGCAGATGACCCTTACTCTGATCCTCACCCGGCATGCCAAGTCTTCGTGGGACAGCGATACGCTGTCCGATCATGACCGCCCGCTCAACAAACGTGGCCGAAGATCCGCCGTTGCCCTTGGTGAATGGTTGCGCACCAAAGCGCTGAGTCCGGATCAGGTGCTATCCTCGTCGGCCCTGCGCACGCGGGAAACCTGGGCCTGTATGGGGTTCGAGGAGCCCGAACCGACATACACCGATGCGCTCTACCATGCTGGCCCGGCCAAGATACTGGATACCTTGAAAAGCGCCACCGGGCGCACCGTTCTGCTGTTGGGGCATAACCCCGGGATCGCCGAGTTCGCAGGTAACATTGTGGAAGAAGCGCCCGCGCATGCGCGATTCTTCGACTATCCGACTGGTGCCACGACCGTGATCGAGTTCCCGGTTGACGCGTGGCGGGATATCCGATGGCACAGCGGCGAAGTTCTGGCCTTCGTGGTTCCACGCGAACTGACCGAATAGAAAAGGGCGGGGAAATCCCCGCCCTTGCCCGTTTCCATGGATGTCTCAGTGACCCAGGATCTGGCTGAGGAACAGCTTGGTCCGCTCGCTTTGCGGGTTGTTGAAGAACTCTTCCGGCTCGTTCTGTTCCACGATCTGCCCCGCGTCCATAAAGATGACGCGGTTGGCAACCTGGCGGGCAAAGCCCATCTCGTGCGTGACGCAGAGCATGGTCATGCCTTCCTCGGCCAGCTCGATCATGGTGTCGAGCACTTCCTTGATCATCTCGGGGTCAAGCGCCGAAGTGGGTTCATCAAACAGCATGATCCGCGGCCGCATGCACAGCGAGCGGGCAATCGCCACACGCTGCTGCTGACCACCCGACAGCTGACCCGGATACTTCAGGGCCTGTTCCGGGATCTTGACCTTCTCCAGGAAATGCATCGCGGTTTCCTCGGCCTCTTTCCGGGGCGTCTTGCGCACCCAGATCGGCGCCAGCGTGCAGTTCTCCAGAATGGTCAGATGCGGGAACAGGTTGAAGTGCTGGAACACCATCCCGACCTCGGACCGGATCTTGTCGATGTTCTTGAGGTCGTTCGACAGTTCGGTCCCATCCACCACGATCTTGCCCTGCTGGTGTTCCTCCAGCGCGTTCAGGCAGCGGATCAGGGTGGACTTGCCCGACCCCGAAGGTCCGGCGATGACGATCCGTTCACCCTGATAAACCGTCAGGTTGATGTCGCGCAGCACGTGGAAAGCCCCGTACCACTTGTTCATGTTGGCGATTTCGATGGCGACCTGGTCGCTCACCTGCATCTTCGAGCGGTCGATTTCACGATCGATTGCGAGTTCAGACATTGGGCCCTCCTTAACGATGGCCAGTGTGGAGCTTGCGCTCCAGATACATGGAATAGCGGGACATGCCGAAGCAGAAGACAAAGAACATCAAGGCGATGAAGCCGTAGAGTTCCCAGACGACGCCGTTCCAGTTGGCGTCCGCCCGAATGGCGTTCGACAGGCCCAGCGGATCGAGAAGCCCGATGATCGAGACCAGCGTGGTGTCCTTGAACACCCCGATGAAGGTCGACACAATGCCGGGGATCGAGATCTTGAGCGCTTGCGGCATGATGATCAGGCGTTGCGCCTGCCAGTAGTTGAGGCCAAGCGAATCCGCCCCCTCGTACTGGCCCTTGGGCAGTGCGGCCAGACCGCCACGGATCACCTCGGCCATATAGGCCGACGCAAACAGCGTCACCATGATCAGCACCCGCAGGATGATGTCGAAATTCGTGCCGGGCGGCATGAAGATGTTCAGCAGGGTTGAGGCCACGAACAGCAGTGTGATCAGCGGCACGCCCCGGATGAACTCGATAAAGCCCACGCAGATGTATTTGACGATCATCAGGTCCGACTGACGCCCCAGCGCCAGCACGATGCCCAGCGGCAGCGAACAGGCGATGGCGACGACCCCGATGGTGATCGACAGCATGAAGCCACCGAACTTGCGGCTTTCGACCGCTTCGATGCCGATCGGCAGGATCGAATCCAGCGCGCCGACAAAATAGCCGGACAGAACGAACCACCAGGCCAGCGCCGCCACTGCGCCCAGAACGATGCCGATCAGGCTGCTCATCGTCTTGCTGACGGCCGAGTAAACCACCCAGCCCAGCACAAAGCCCGCCAGCGCCGCGATCGGGCCCCAGATGGTGCCGCCCCACAGAAGCCAGGGGAAGATGAACGGATAGAGACCCGAAAAGATCAGCATCTTCGATGGTACGCTGTCGGAAAACAGAACCGGGGCCAGGGCCACGGCCAGCAGGACAAAGGCCAGAATGGGCCGCCAGTACAGCTCGGACGGGTAGAACCCGAACAAGAGCTGGATCCAGCGCTCGCGAATAACGCCCCAACAGGCACCCGATGTGCCGTGTTCACCCACCGAGCCGGCGGCGGTCAGAATCTCGCGGCAGTTGTTCAGCGAGGCCCCGTTCCATGTGGGCGAGAACACCCAAGGTAAAACGGCCGCAAGGATCGCGTAGATCGCATAAAGAGAGGCCAGCGTCAGAATGCTGTTGAACCAGTTCGAGAACAGGTTGGCGCGTGCCCAGCCCAGCGCGCCGACGGTCGAGGCCGGCGGTTCGCGTTCGGGGAGCATTTCGGTACGGACAAATCCGATGTCAGACATCTCAACGCTCCTTCAGTTTGACGGATTCATTGTACCAGTTCATCACCGCCGAAATGGACAGCGAGATGGTCAGGTACACCAGCATCAAGAGCAGGATCGTTTCCAGCTCGCGCCCGGTCTGGTTCATGGTGATACCGCCCAGCGTGCCGGTGATATCCATGTAACCCACGGCGATCGCCAGAGACGAGTTCTTGGTGAGGTTGAGATAGTTCGAGATCAGCGGCGGAATGATCACCCGCAGCGCTTGCGGCAGGATCACCAGCGACATGATCTTGTTCGAGCGCAGGCCCAGCGCGGATGCCGCCTCGGTCTGGCCCTTGGAGATGGCCATGATACCCGCGCGAACGATTTCAGCGATGAAGGCGGCGGTATAAAGCGATAGCGCCAGCCAGAGCGCGATCAGCGAGTTCCGCAGATGGGTACCACCCTGGAAGTTGAAACCCTTGAGCTCGGGATAGCCAAGATGGAAGCCCAGCAGAACCAGCACCAGCCCGGTCGGAAGCACGACCACCGCCAGACGCTGCCACCAGGTTACAGGCCGGTCGCCGGTCTGTTCCTGAATACGATCGGCGCGCTTGCGCAGGTAGCTCGACACCCACAGACCGGCCCCAAGAACCACGAGGATGGCCAATAGATCGAGGCTGATGTCAAAGCGCAGGCCGCTTTCGCCGAACACGTGAATGTTTCCAAGACTGTTCGAGAACAGCGGTTCGGGAATGTAGACACCACGGTTGGTCACGGCCACGCTGTCGCCCAGCATCATGCTGGCGGTTGCGTTGTCGCCCCGGAACGCCTTGGGCGCCGGCAGCGTTTCGATGAGGATCGCCATGATGAACACGATCCACAGCAGCACCGGAACGTTGCGGAACCCTTCGACGTAGATGGTCATCAGGCGGGCGACGATCCAGTTGTTGGACAGGCGCAGGACCCCAATGATGACGCCCAGAACGGTCGCCGTGATACACCCAAGAACCGCAACGACAAGCGTATTGAGCAGGCCGATCAATGCGGCCCTCAAATGTGTATCCCGAGAGCTGTAATCCAGCAGCCGCTGGTTGATATCGTAGCTCGCCGGTTCCGAGAAGAACCCGAAATCGATTGGTTTGCCCAGCGCCGCAAGGTTTTGGGCCGTGTTGCTGATCAGCCAGGCGGCCAGCAACATGAAACCTATCATCGCGATGACTTGGATGGTGGCCGACCGATACCGCGTATCGTAGAGGAGCATGGACAGCCGGAACTGCTCCTTTGGCGGGTCAGTGAGAGTCGTCATGACCTATTTTTATCCCCGTGACATCCTGGCCAATCTCTCTCCGGCAGGGTTTGCCCCACTCTTACCGGCCAGGTACTTAGTTATGGATGCAAAAAGGGCGCGGGTTTCCCCACGCCCTCCTGCGGGTTTTCTTACCGGAACGGAGGCGAGTACAGCAGACCACCTTCGGTCCACTGGGCGTTCAGGCCACGTGCCAGACCGATCGGGGTGCTTTCACCGATGTTCTGGGCAAAGACCTCACCATAGTTGCCGCCAACCTTGATGGCGCGCATGGCCCACTGGTTGTCCAGGCCCAGCATCTCGCCCAGAGTACCTTCGGTACCCAGGATACGGTTGATTTCCGGGTTATTGGTACCAGCGGTCATTTCGTCGATGTTTGCCGACGTGATGCCATACTCTTCGGCCGAGATCAGCGCGTTCAGGGTCCAGCGGACAACGTCCGCCCACTCGTTGTCGCCGTGGCGGACCAACGGGCCCAGCGGCTCTTTCGAGATGATTTCGGGCAGCAGGACGTGGTCGCCGGGGGCTTCGAACGTGGCGCGGGTTGCGGCCAGACCCGATGCGTCGGTGGTGTACACGTCACATGCACCGGCCAGATACTGCTGCTGTGCTTCGGCGTTGGTTTCGATCGGAACCGGCTCGTAGCTGATGTTGTTGGCGCGGAAGAAATCCGCAAGGTTCAGCTCGGTGGTGGTACCGGTCTGGATGCAGACGGTTGCACCGTCCAGTTCCTTTGCCGAGCTGACGCCCAGCGCTTTCGGAACCATGAAGCCCTGGCCGTCGTAGTAGTTCACACCCACGAATTCAAACTTCAGGTCCACGTCGCGGCTGAAGGTCCAGGTGGTGTTACGTGCCAGCATGTCGACTTCGCCGGATGCCAGAGCGGTGAACCGGGTCTTGCCCGTGGTCGGAACGAATTCGACCGCGTTACCGTCGCCCAGAACCGCCGCTGCAACGGCACGGCACAGGGCCACGTCAAAACCTTTCCACTCCCCATTCGAATCCGGCGCTGCAAAGCCGACCAGACCGGTGGTCACACCACAGTTCAGCTTGCCGCGAGCCTTGACGTCATCAATCGTGCCCGCTGCCGCAGCACCTGCGGCCAATCCGGCGACAGTGAGAGCGCCCAAAAGTACGGATTTCTTCATTTTTACCTCTTCCTGATTTTCCACCCCTTTTGCGGGACGGTTCGACCGCCACTCTTTGGCGGCGGCGCGGATATGAAAGGGGATCACCCCTTCAATGGCCGCAAGTTTGGGCGCAATCGTGAACAAAGGTCAAGGCTTTGGTTCAGGTTTTGACTGCCCGATCAATGCCGTTGCCGTCAGTTTGACGAAATTGGTCTCATGATGAGAGATCAAAGAACCGCTTTGCGTGCAAAAAGGCTTGTCGCTTTAGTTCGGCAAGTGCCTGCGCTTCTTCGTCGGGACCCCATTGTTCCTCTTGCCAAAGCTCGTCGAGACGAGAAATGCGCCAGATTTCATCCGGATCGCGCCAATCCAGTGCCGCCGCGAAACCCAACACAAGCGAGCCGCTCAAACTGACGAGATCGTGAAACGCGGCCAGCTGAAAATCGGACAGATCATGCACCCGCGCGGAGAGTTGAGCTTGTACGGATTCCGGCTGCGGCTGATGCATCAAACCATTCACCGTAATCAGCCGGACGCCGAATGTATCACGGGCCCAGTCCAGCGCCGGATCCCAGATTTGTGATTGCCGGGTGGCCAATTCGGCAGGATGGACCGCGCGATAGCACAGCAAATCCGAATCGCCATAGGCCGCCAACAGGTCTGCTACCTCGGCATGCTGAACGCGAACCTTGTCGATCGCGGCATTGGCCGACCGGGTAAATGGCATCGTGCGCGGGTCGACCTCTTTCTCCTGCGCATCCCACTCGGCGGCAACCGCCTCGGCCATCGGGCGCGTTGGCAGGGTCAGCAGGGTCTTGGCCGGGGTTCTTACCGGCCGCCCATCGAGTTCGACAGCAAAGCTTCCGTCGCGCTCTGCCACGGTCGCCAGTTCCCAGAAGCGTTTCGGTTTCCAGTCGCTCATCGGTTCATGTCCAGATTTCGTTCAGCAATTTCGGCAGATCGTCAAAGGCCGCGATGACATGGTGCGCGCGCGTCAGCGATTGCGGCGGGTGATACCCCCAGCTTACCCCGATGCCCGGAACACCGGCCGCCGCTGCCATATCCATGTCGAAACTCGTATCGCCGATCATCACCGTGTCGCGGGCGCGCACGCCTGTTTCCGCCCGCGCGGCGTCGATCATCGACGGGTGCGGCTTTGACGGGTGGTGGTCCGCCACCTGCCGGGTGACAAAGTACTTCTCCAACCCATGCGCCTCGATCAGCCCGTCAAGGCCGCGCTTGGATTTACCGGTCGCCACACCCAGCAGGAAATGCGGCACCGCGTGCAGGGCATCCAGTGCCTCGCGCGCACCGGGAAACAGCGGCGAGTGCGCGGCCCCCAGCGCCAGCCGAGTCTGGTGGTAGGATTGCTTGTAGGCTTCGACCAGCTTTCCTTGCGTGCCAAGGTCCTGTTTCGGCGCCAGACAGGCCATCGCCTGAGGCAGCGAAAGCCCGACGATCGACAGGATCGCCCTGCGCGCAGGCACCGGCAGGCCCAGCGCATCAAAGGCAGACGTCATCGAACTGACGATGGCAGCCTGGCTGTCGACCAGGGTACCATCCACGTCGAACAGGATCAGACGCAGTCGGTCGCTCACATCAACTCCGCAAAGGGATCGTCCGCGGCCAGGTCCTCGGTCCAGCCAAAGGTTTCCCAGCTTTGTTGCATATGCTCCGGCAGCGGCGCGGTATAGGTGACAACCTTGCGCGTGCCCGGATGCTCGAACGACAGGCTGCGGGCATGCAGATGCAGTTTCTTGCTGATGATGCCGCCCAGTTGCGCGCCCCAGCCATCGCCCATGTTTTCCTGCCCCGATCCGCCGTACTTGCCGTCGCCGGTGATCGGATGACCGATCCCGGCCATATGCGCCCGCAACTGGTGGGTGCGGCCAGTAACGGGCTCCATCGCCACCCAGGACGCACGCCCGGCGACGCGGTACAGAGTGGCATAATAAGTATGCGCCCGTTTCGCCCCGGGGGTGCTGTCAACGTCGTTCAGATGAACGACATTCATCTTCTCGCCCTCGCCCCGCGCGCCGTGGCCCGGCGCCTTGACAAGGCCGGTCTTGATCTCGCCCAGATAGGGTGTCGGCACACCGGCGACCAGCGCCCAATAGATCTTGCGCGTGTTGCGGTGGCGAAACGCAGCGGTCAGCCGGGTCGCGGCCTCGCGCGTGCGGGCCAGCACCAGCACACCCGAGGTGTCCTTGTCCAACCTGTGCACCAGACGCGGGTTCTCGTCATTGCCAAAGCGCAACGCCTCGCTCAACCCGTCGACATGGCGGCTCTGGCCGCTGCCGCCCTGCACCGCCAGACCGGCGGGCTTGTTCAGCACGATCACATGGTCGTCGCGATGAATGACGCAGGCCTGGATCATCCGCGCATCCGCGTCCGAGACCCGTGGCTTGTGCGCCGGCGGCTTTTCCCCTTCAGCCGGCAGCGGCGGCACCCGCACCTGCTGACCCTCTTCCAGGCGGGTCGCCGGTTTTGCCCGCGCGCCATCGACCCGCAGTTCGCCCTTGCGGCACATCTTCTCGATGCGGCCCTGCCCGACATGCGGAAAGCGGCGGCGCAGCCAGCGGTCCAACCGCTGGTCGCCCTCACCGGGTTCGACGGTGATAGTCTGTACGCCGCTCATGCAGGCATCCTCCGCGCATCCCGGCCAGTATCCCGGACAACGCTCACTTTTTGATCGAAAGAAAACATCGCTGTCTGTCGCCCGCACACCATCGAGAGTCAAGGGACCAAGGGCAGCCTGCGGGCGCGGGAGGGCGGGTGGGGCGCCCGCAGGCTGCCCGGCTATCCGTTCCGCTGCTCCCGCAGGCGGGCAAAATAGTCGAGCCGCTTCTTCAGTTCCCGTTCGAACCCCCGCTCGACCGGCTGATAGAGCTGCGGCCGCTCCATCCCGTCGGGAAAGTAGTTCTGTCCGGAAAACCCATCCTCGGCGTCATGGTCATAGGCATAGCCCGCGCCATACCCCTGATCCTTCATCAGCCCGGTGGGCGCGTTCAGGATATGTTTGGGTGGCGGCGCTGATCCCGATTGCTTGGCCAGCCGCATCGCCGCCTTGTAGCCCACATAGGCCCCGTTCGACTTCGGGGCGAGCGCGAGATAGACAATTGCCTGTGCCAATGCCAACTCGCCCTCGGGGCTGCCCAGACGTTCGTAGATTTCCCAGGCATGGAGGCAGACCGACTGCGCCTGCGGATCGGCCAGCCCGATATCCTCGACCGCCATCCGGGTGATGCGGCGTGCCAGATAGCGCGGGTCTTCGCCTCCTGTCAGCATCCGCGCCAGCCAGTACAGCGCCGCATCCGGGTCGGACCCCCGCACCGATTTGTGCAGTGCCGAAATCAGATTGTAGTGCTCGTCGCCGCTCTTGTCGTATTTGGTGGCCCGGCGCATCAGCCGCGCCCCCAACGCCTCGCGGTCGAGTGGCGCGGCGACCTTCCAAGCCGCCACCTGTTCGATCAGATTGAGTAACGCGCGTCCGTCCCCATCGGCCATCTCCTGAAGCGCCAGCCGCGCCTCCGGCGTCAACGGCAATTCACGGTCGAGCTCGCGCTCCGCTCGCGCGGTCAGATGTTCCAGGTCCTCGGCGCTCAGCCGCTCCAGCACCAGCACCTGCGCCCGGCTCAGCAGAGCGGCATTCAGCTCGAACGACGGGTTCTCGGTCGTGGCCCCCACCAGCAGGATGGTGCCATCTTCCATATGCGGCAGGAACCCGTCCTGCTGCGCCTTGTTGAACCGGTGAATCTCGTCGACGAAAAGCAAGGTTCCCTGCCCGTTGCCGCGCCGGATGCGCGCGGCCTCAAAGACTTTCTTCAAGTCCGGCACCCCGGTGAAGATGGCGCTGATCTGCACGAAATACAGGTCGGTCTCCTGCGCCAGCAGCCGGGCGATGGTGGTCTTGCCCACCCCGGGCGGTCCCCAGAACACCAGGCTGGACAGCGACCCCGAGGCCAGCATCACGCCCAATGGCGCCTCAGGGCCCAGCACCTGCTGTTGCCCAATCACCTCGGCCAGGCTCGTCGGCCTCAACCTGTCCGCAAGTGGGCGCGGCGGCTCTCGTTCCGGCCTTGCGGCCCCGGTGTCGAACAGGTCCGCCATGGGTCAGAGCCGAAACCGCAGCGACACCCACTGACCCCGGCGCTGCAAGTCCATCCGCACCCAGCGCCCGGTCTCGGTCAACGCTCGCTCGACATCAGCGGAGCTCTCGATCTCTTCGCCGTTGATCGCCCCCAAAACATCACCCGGCTGTACGCCCGCCCGCGCGCCATAGGGGCCTGGGTCCAGAACCACGACACCGCTTGCCGACAGGGGCAGACCAAGCCGCGCAATCACCGCCGGGTTCAACCGGGCCACGGTCAGGCCCGGCAGGACGGTGCGCTCACCCATTGTGGTTTCCTGTGCCGGTGGATCGTCGGGCGCCTCTGTCAGGGCGACCTGTAGCTCGCTCCGCTCGCCCTGGCGCAGTCGCGTCATCCTGGCCGTACCGCCGATACCCGCGACGGACATGCGGAATTTCATCTCCGAGGGCGAATTGACAAGCTGTCCGTCCACCTCGGTGATCACGTCCCCAACGGCGAACCCGGCCTTGGCCAGCGGGCTTTGCGGGTGCAGGTCGGAAATGACCACGCCCTCGGGTATCGTTAAGCCCAGCGACTCGGCGATATCGGCGGTCATCGGCTGGCCCGCCATACCGGCCCAGGGGCGGGTGAAACTGGTGTTGCCTTGCCGGGCCTGACGCAGGAATTCGGCCACCAGATTGGCGGGGATGGCAAAGCCGATTCCGTTCGACCCACCGGAACGGCTGAGGATCGAGGTATTGATACCGATCAGGTCGCCGTTGACGTCGATCAGTGCACCACCAGAGTTTCCGGGGTTGATCGGCGCATCGGTCTGGATGAAGTACCCCCGCGCATTTCCCGTGGCGGTCCCGGACCGGGCAAGGCCCGAAACGATGCCGCTGCTCACCGTCTGACCCACGCCGAACGGGTTGCCAATGGCCAGAACCAACTCTCCAACCTCGATACGGTCGCTGTCGCGCAAGGCCAGGTTTGGCAGGTCGCGCGCATTGTCCAGCCGCAGGATGGCGATATCGCTTTCCTCGTCGCCCAGAACGACCTGCGCGGTAAACTCACGCCGATCCGTGGTGACGACCCGAATTTCCGAGGCCATGCCGACCACGTGGTAGTTCGACACGACATAGCCGTCGTCCGACAGGATCACGCCCGAGCCAAGCGAGTTCTGTACCCGGGGCTGCGGCGATCCGAATCCCCGGAAAAAATCCTGAAAAAACGGATCGTTGAACATCGGGCTGCTGTGCCCGGCCGTAATGATCTTGGCATAAATATTGACCACGGCGGGTGCTGCCTTTTTCACCACCGGGGCAAAGCCGAGACCGATTTCCGCCTGCGAATTGGGCACGCGGGTTTCCGCGTTCGCGGGCAAGGGAAGCAGGATGGACAGGGCGATCAGGGTTGCGCGGATCATGGGAACTCCGATTTCGGCTGCCAAACGGATATGCGGGGTCGATCCGGCAAATGCAAGTCGCGCGGTCAGTTCCTCCGGCGCAGAAACTTGAGCCCGGACCAGTCGCTGTCCACCGCGCAAACCTTTACGTCGACCCAGCCCAGCGGTAGAACTTCGGCCCGCAGCAGGTCTTCGGTCACGCCCGCATGGAGCGGAGAGGTTTTCTTGGCCCAGGACAGCCAGAGCATGCCACCGGGGGCCAGCCGGGATATTTGTTGCGCCGCTTTGGTTGCCACCGCTTCGCGGCTGTGGAGGAACAGGTGCACCGCATTTGCGACAGTGGCCGCGGTGTCGAACTGTACGCCATCGGCCCCGGTCATCAGGTCCTTGTAATGGGCTGGCGGATTGACGGGGCACACGATCCAGCCGGGTTTGAACCCCAGTTTTTGCCAGAGCGGTTTGCCCGAATACCCAGTTCCGATCTGATGGGACATGATCGCAGCCTAACCAGCAGCCTGATCCCAGGCAATGTTCAAAGTCTTGTAAAACAAAGAAAAACCCCGCCCGAGATATCGGGCGGGGTCACATCGGGGCAGGTCCCGGAATGCTTATTCTTCGGCGGCAGCTTCTTCGGCAGCAACGCGGGCCTTGTCAGAGGCGCCTTTGGCGTCGACGTCGCGGTCGACCAGTTCGATGATCGCCATCGGCGCCATGTCACCATAGCGGAAGCCGGCCTTCAGGATACGGACATAGCCGCCCTGACGGTCCTTGTAACGTGCTGCAAGTACGTCGAAAAGTTTCGCGACGTCCTTGTCTTCCTTCAGCTGGGCCGCAGCCTGACGGCGGGCGTGCAGGTCACCGCGCTTGCCCAGCGTGATCAGCTTTTCAACGATCGGACGCAGTTCCTTGGCCTTGGGCAGGGTGGTCTTGATCTGTTCGTGCTCGATCAGCGAGCCGGCCATGTTGGAAAACAGGGCCTTGCGGTGTTCGTGGGTGCGGTTCAGGCGGCGGTAGCCACGTGCGTGACGCATGATTTCAATCCTTGTGTCGTGTTTTGCTTTGTCCGGCGACCCTACGTGTGGGCCACTCTCCTTGGGGCGGAATTGCCCATCGTATTGACCGTTTCGTACTGGCCCCGGAACCCCGATTGACCGTTTTGTACAAAACCCGTGGCGGCGAATTCAGCCCGCCGCCACGCCCGAAGACCGCTTAGAACGCGTCTTCGAATTTCTTGGCGAGATCCTCGATGTTGTCGGGCGGCCAGTCTTCGACATCCATGCCGAGGTGCAGGCCCATGCCCGAGAGCACTTCCTTGATCTCGTTGAGCGACTTGCGGCCGAAGTTCGGAGTGCGGAGCATCTCGGCTTCGGTCTTCTGGATCAGGTCGCCGATATAGACGATGTTGTCGTTCTTGAGGCAGTTGGCCGAACGCACCGACAGTTCCAGCTCGTCCACTTTCTTCAGCAGCAGCGGGTTGAACTCGAGCCCGTCGTCGTCGTCCTGGCGGCTGGCCGATTCCGGCTCGTCGAAGTTGACGAAGATCGACAGCTGGTCCTGGAGGATCCGCGCGGCATAGGCCACGGCATCGTCCGGGGTGATCGAGCCATCGGTTTCGATCTTCATGGTCAGCTTGTCGTAATCCAGCACCTGGCCCTCGCGGGTGGGCTGAACGTCATAAGCGACCTTTTTCACCGGCGAATAGATCGCGTCGATCGGAATCAGGCCGATGGGCGCGTCCTCGGGGCGGTTCTTGTCGGCCGAGACATAACCCTTGCCGTTGTTCACGGTCAGTTCCATGAACAGGTCGGCGCCATCGTCCAGGTGACAGATCACGTGGTCGCGGTTCAGAACCTCGATACCGGCGCTTTCGCTGATGTCACCGGCGGTGACGACAGCCGGTCCCTTGGCATTGATCGACAGGCGCTTGGGCCCTTCGACATCCATGCGCAGCGAAACCTGCTTGAGGTTCAGAATGATGTCGGTG
The DNA here is from genome assembly GCF_010500245.1 of Ruegeria sp. PrR005. GTDB lineage: Bacteria > Pseudomonadota > Alphaproteobacteria > Rhodobacterales > Rhodobacteraceae > Ruegeria_B > Ruegeria_B marisflavi. Next base: position 137,266 of record NZ_JAAGOX010000032.1, on the reverse strand, counting down.
ACATCTTCACGCACACCGGCCACGCTCGAAAACTCGTGCAGGACGTTGTCGATCTGCACGCTGGTGATGGCCGCGCCTTGCAGCGAGCTCATCAGGATGCGGCGCAGCGCGTTGCCCAGCGTCAGACCAAAACCACGCTCAAGCGGTTCGGCGATCACGGTGGCCTGGCGTGCCGGGTCATTGCCCGGCTTGACCTCAAGCTGGGTCGGCTTGATCAGTTCTGCCCAGTTCTTGTGGATCATGTAATCCCTCCATTCCTGTTCGCACCCCATGTCCAGGAAGGTGCAAACGCCCGAGGTTTCAAACGGCGGACTGGGGCCGTGTCACAGACACAGCCCCAGCGTAATTTCTGGGTCGCTTAGACGCGGCGGCGCTTCGGCGGGCGGCAGCCGTTGTGGGCGATCGGGGTCACGTCACGGATTGACGTGATGTTGAAGCCCACGGCAGCCAGAGCGCGCAGAGCCGATTCACGGCCCGAGCCGGGGCCCTGAACTTCGACTTCCAGCGTCTTGACGCCATGATCCTGCGCCTTGCGGCCGGCGTCTTCGGCGGCCAGCTGAGCGGCGTAGGGGGTCGATTTCCGCGATCCCTTGAAGCCCATGGTGCCAGCCGACGACCATGCGATGGCGTTGCCTTGCACGTCCGAGATAAGGACTTTGGTGTTGTTGAACGTCGAGTTCACATGGGCCACGCCCGATGCGATATTCTTACGCTCTTTTTTCTTGGTGGTGCGGGTCTTGTCGCGTGCCATTGATCAGCCCCCCTTACTTCTTCTTGCCGGCGATCGGCTTGGCCGGGCCCTTGCGGGTACGGGCGTTGGTGTGGGTGCGCTGACCGCGAACCGGCAGGTTGCGGCGGTGACGCAGACCGCGATAGCAGCCGAGGTCCATCAGACGCTTGATGTTCATCTGAACTTCGCGACGCAGGTCGCCTTCGACGGTGAAGTTTGCGTCGATGTATTCGCGGATCGCCAGCACTTCAGCATCGCTGAGCTGGTTCACACGACGGGCTGCGTCGATGCCAACGGCTTCACAGATGGCTTTCGCCGAGGTGTTGCCGATTCCGGTGATATAGGTGAGGGCGATAGGTACCCGTTTGGCAGTCGGGATGTTTACGCCGGCAATACGTGCCACGTGTCACTTTCCTTTTCGTTGCGGTTCCGTAGCTCCAGAACCTTTTTTCACAACGCTTGACCGTGGCAGTGTCGCCAGTGGGCCCAGCATTTTGAGGTGGTCTTGCACAAACGAAACGAATCCCGTCCGCGCGGTTGATTCCCATAGGGGATGGGGGTCGATATGGGCTTTTGGAGGGGCCGTCAAGCCCCTAACCGATATCAGCCCAGGATCGCCTCGATCGAGGCGGTGACTTCCTTGATATCCGCCAGTCCGTTGACCGGGCGCAGGTCGCCCTTGGCATAATAATAACCGATCAGCGGCGAGGTCTTTTTATAGTATTCCATCAGCCGGGTGCGCAGGCTGTCCTCGTTGTCGTCGGCGCGGCGCTTGAACTCGGTGCTGCCGCAATTGCTGCACTTGCCGTCGGCCGGGATCGGCTTGGTGATGTCGTTATAGACCTCGCCACAGCCGCCGCAGGTGGAGCGGGCGGTGATCCGGCTGACCAGCGCCTCGTCATCGACGCGCATCTCGATCACGGTATGCAGGGACTGGCCATGTTTGGCCAGCAGCGCGGCCAGCGCGTCGGCCTGGGCCAGGGTGCGGGGGAACCCGTCGAAGATGAAGCCGGCGCCCTTCTTGGAGGTCAGTTGTTCCTCGATCAGGCCGATGACGATCTCGTCGGTGACCAGCTTGCCCGCATCCATGATGGCGGCGACCTTCTGGCCCATTTCGGTGCCCGAGGTGCGTGCGTCACGCAGCATGTCACCGGTCGAGAGCTGGATCATGCCACGGGTTTCGACCAGATGCCGTGCCTGAGTGCCTTTGCCCGCACCCGGGGGCCCCAACAGAATGATGTTCATCGACGCGCCGGTCCCTTCTTGTTCGTACGCTTGCGATTCTTGCCGCGAAGCTGCGATTTTTCGATCAGACCTTCGTACTGGTGGGCCAGCAGGTGGCTCTGGACCTGTTGGATCGTGTCCATGGTCACCGAGACGATGATCAGCACCGAGGTGCCGCCGAAGTAGAACGGCACGTTGAACTGGCCGCGCAGAATTTCAGGCAGCAGCATCACCGCAACCAGATAGGCGGATCCCAGAACCAGCACGCGATTGACCACGTATTCCAGATATTCCGCGGTCTTCTTGCCGGGGCGGATGCCGGGCACAAAGCCGTTCTGGTTCTTCAAGTTCTGCGCCACGTCATCGGGTTTGAACGAGACGTTGAACGTGTAGAAATAGGCGAAGAACACGATCATCAACACGAAGAACAGCAGGTAGAGCGGCTGACCCGGGCCGAAGTTGGCCAGGAGCCACGACATGACCGGGCCGCTCGCCGAACCCTGGCTGAAGGTCGAGATGGTGACCGGCAACAGCAGGAGCGAACTGGCGAAGATCGCCGGGATCACGCCCGCCGGGTTGACCTTGACCGGCAGGTGGCTGGAGCCGCCGTCATAGACCTTCATCCCGACCTGACGGCGGGGATACTGGATGTGGATCTTGCGCAGGGCGCGTTCCATGAACACGACGAATGTGATGACCACGATCACCATCAGGATGATGGCGATGATGACGGCGGGGCTGATGGCGCCCGAGCGGCCGGAGGCAAAGAACTGGGCCAGGGCGGCGGGGACCTCGGCGATGATGCCGACGAAGATGATCAGAGAAACGCCGTTGCCGATGCCACGGGCGGTGATCTGTTCGCCCAGCCACATCAGGAACATGGTGCCGCCGACCAGGGTGATCATGGTAGCAAAGCGGAAATACATGCCCGGATCGGTCGCCAGGTCACCCGATTCCAGCGAGACGGCCAGGCCATAGGCCTGCACGGTGGCCAGCGCCACGGTGCCAAAACGGGTGTACTGGTTGATCTTCTTGCGGCCCTGCTCGCCCTCTTTCTTGAGTTGCTCAAGCGAGGGAACCATGGCCGTCAGCAGCTGAACGATGATCGAGGCCGAGATGTAAGGCATGATGCCGAGCGCAAAGATGCCCATCCTCCCCAGCGCACCGCCGGTGAACATCGACACCATGCCGCCGATGCCCTGCCCCGCCTGCTGCATGAACTCGCGCAGGGCCACGCCGTCGATTCCCGGCACCGGAATGAAGGTGCCAAGGCGATAGACGATCAGAAGCCCCAGGGTAAACAGGATGCGGTTGCGCAGATCGGTGGCCTTGCCCAGGGCAGCCCAGCTTGTGTTGGCCGCCATTTGTTCTGCTGCTGATACCATTCTCGGTCTCTCTGGATAAAAACGCCGCCCGGAACCGTTTTCCGGCTCGGGCGGCGTTTCGGGAAAACTTGGGTGTCTATGTAAGCGGGTCTTTGCCCGCTCACAACCCGTTACTCTGCCGCAGCAGCGATTGTGACCTTCAGCGAGCCGCCCGCTTTCTCGACGGCCTCGACAGCCGCTTTCGATGCGCCGGTGACTTCGATGTTCAGCTTGGCGCTGAAATCACCTTTGGCCAGAACCCGGATGCCGTCCAGCTTGCGGCGGACGAGGCCCGAGGCGACCAGGGCGTCCTCGGTCACGGCAGCCGATGCGTCGATCTTGCCGGCTTCGACGAACTTCTGGATCAGGCCCAGGTTGACGACGGCGAATTTCTTTTGGTTGGGCTTGTTGAAGCCGCGCTTGGGCAGGCGCTGGTACAGCGGCATCTGGCCGCCTTCGTAGCCGTTGATGGCCACACCCGAACGGGATTTCTGACCCTTGATACCCCGGCCACCGGTTTTACCCTTGCCCGAGCCCGGGCCGCGGCCGATGCGCATCCGTTTCTTGGCGGCGCCTGGATTGTCGCTCAGTTCATGCAGTTTCATGTCGCTTCTCCTTGCCGGATGTGACCCACGAAGCGTGACAGGCCAACCACGGCGTTTCTTGATTGTTGATTCTGCGGCCACGGAGGGCCACCGGGGGCGTATAGACGCTGTGCGCCACTCATGCAAGCACCCCGAAAAGCAGAACGCCCCCGGGTTTCCGAGGGCGGTGCAGCGTCCGGTCTGTAGGGCCGTATCAGCGGCCGTAAACGTGGAACCGGGCAATATCGTTGATGTCGCAGCGACGGATGCCGATATCGGCCAGTTCGCGGTTCGACAGACGATCGAGCTCGTTGAACGTGCGCTTGTAGGACGCGTTCTTGGCCCATGCCTCGCGGGTGGATTTCACGGCGGACAGGATGCGGGCGGCGATCGACGGTGCGTGATCGGTGGTGACGGTTGCGTATGCCATTTTCTTACCTCTTACGGATGCAGCAGGGCCTTTCCCAACTGCCTGATTTTTGATCGTTTCATTGATGAGAGGCAGATAGTGCTGCGTCGCAGCATCAGCAAGATGCGCTTTGGTCTAGCCGGCATGCAGCGGCGGCATGGCTGTGGTTCAGCCTGGCCCCAAACGGCTGCCGATGGAAATACGACTCGGTTTCCCGGGGCTCATATTCCATAATTCAAGAATATTTTCACCGACGCGCCCCCCGAGGTGGTGCGATCATTATTAAAAAGCGAGGTTCCAATGACCGACTATACACCTGTAACCGACAATACATTGCTGCCCTTTGGTGATGCGCAGATCCCGCGCGGGGATGAAAACACGTCCGATGAAATCTCCATAACCGAGATCTTCGAGGACGGGTTCCTGTTTGGTGGCGAGACCTTCGACAGTTTTTGGGTGTCGACAAACGGTGGCGTCAACTTCGTCGGCCCTTGGGGATCTTGGGCCTCCGACCCCTATAACATAGCGCCCTTGAGTGCCGATCTGGACAGCCGTAATCCGCCCGATCCGGCCAGCGGCGTGTTCGTGGACCTGAACACCGAGCGCGACTCGGTCGTGGTGACCTGGAACCTGATCGGGCGCTATTTCCAAGACTATTTGAATCCTTATACGTTCCAGATGGAACTGCTCGACCTTGGAGACGGTGATGCCGAGGTGATCTTTCGCTATGCCGACATGGGTGAGACGGGGGATTCATGGTATAGTGCCGGCCTGACGGCGGAATGGGGATCCTCGATTGTCTTCGAGCACTGGGATTCCGGCATCCCCGCCTTTGAGCTGGACGACACGCCGGGCAATACAGGGATTGCCGGGGTCTGGCAGTATCGCATCGTGGATGGCGTGCTGGAACCCGGCCTGATCGAGGACGGGACACCCGAGGCCGACCTGATGGTCGGCACCGCGCGGGGCGATGTGCTGAACGGATTGGGCGGCGATGACACGATCCAAGGCAATGACGGCGCCGACGTGCTGGATGGCGGCAACGGCAATGACGAGATCGACGGCGGCCTGTCACAAGACAGCATCACCGGCGGCGCAGGTGCCGACACGATCACCGGCGGGGGCGGCAACGACCAGATCAGTGGCCAGGACGGCAATGACACGATCGACGGTGGCGACGGCAGCGACACGATCTATGGCGGTGTCGGCGACGACCTGCTGGCCGAGTCCTGGGTTACGGCGGAACGTTGGAATGCCAACGACCGGATCGAAGGCGGCGAAGGCAACGACACCGTGCAGGGCGCCTATGGAAACGACACGATCGACGGCGGTGACGGCAATGACGAGTTGCGGGGCGGGCACAACCAGGACGAGATGCACGGCGGAGCCGGAAACGACACGATGGCGGGCGGCGGCGGCAACGACAGCCTGTACGGCGGCGACGGAGACGATTTCCTGTATGGCGATATCGGATTCAATACCACCGAGGGCGGTGCGGGCGCCGATACCTTCCTGCTGGATCCCATGGGCGTATTGACCATCGTCGACTACAACCCCGGCGAGGGCGACCGGTTGATCGTCGATGGCGATCTCTATGCGCGGAATTCCTTCTTTGCCCGGTCAGGCGGCGCTGGTGAGATCTATGACGCCGACGGCAATCGCACCTCGTCGGCGCTAGATATCCTGTATCGCGCAGAAGGCGAGCCGGATCTGCGTTTGATCGCAACCGTTACCCTTCTGTCTGGCGTCGATGCCGTGGAACTGGCCTTGCCCAGCGAGCTGAACCCGGACCTGTCCCCGATCATCTGGGACTTCTTCTGAGGTCTCTTCCGGCGTCTGGGGGCGATACGGCGATTGCTCATAGGGCGTGGGGTCAGCCGACCGCAGGATTGCGCCAGGTACCGGGCCGAAACGGTTGGGTCAGCGCGCGGGCGACCAGGTCCAGTCGGTCCTGACCGTAGAATGGGTCGCCATCGACCACATAGCTGGGCGATCCGAACAATGCCCGGTCTATCGCCTCTTGCGTGTTGGCGGCCTGTTCGGCCAGGACGGGTTCCGATCGCGCGGCGGCCAACAGCGCGTTGGGGTCCATACCCAGGGTCGCGATCAGGCGGTGCAGCAGGCCAGGATCGGCGATATCGGCATCGTCGCGCCAATGGGCCTGAAGAATTGCAAAAGACAGCGTGTTCACATCCAGCCCGGCCCGTTGCGCCGCGATGATCACCCCGTTGGGCAGGTCGAGCGGATTGTCATGATAGGTCGGGCGGTGATCGATCACCGGCGCGCCGCGCCACTCCGCCCAGCGTTCGATCTCGCGGCCGAAGAAGTAGTCCACATGCGCCTGGCTGCGCGCGGCGAACGAGAGACCGCCCGCCGCCTCGACCACCGGGCTCAGCAGCATCGGGCGATGCACCATTTCCGTGCCGGGATGCGCGGCGCAGATGCGGTAAAGCTCTTGCGCGCCGAGATAGGCATAGGCGGAATGGGCGGAATAGAAATAGTCGATGCGGGCCATGGCGGCAGGTTAGGCGGGATGCGGCCGCTCTGCATCCCACGTCATGCCAGCACACGCGAAGTTGATCACACGGTCGAGGCTCCAACGGATAAGCCCCCGGTTGCAATCGGGAACCTTGTTCCGGGCTGTCTCGTAGGGTGGGCATTTTGCCCACCGCCCGCGTCAGCCGTGCACTTCTTCAATTTCGACCAAATGCGGGATCTTGCGGTTCATGCCGTGGCTTAGCGGTAACGGTCATTTACCAACCACATAGGCGAACCGCCCGGCGCGAGCGGCCTTGTCCAGCGCCGCATGGTCGGCTTCGGTCTGTTCGGCATAGGCGAGGGCAAAGCGCGCCAACGCATCTGGCAAGGCGTCGCCGCGCCCGCAATAGCCCGAGATCATTGCCGCATCGCCCGATTTGGCATGCGCCAAGGCCAGCGCCCGGCCGCAAAGCCTGGCGTAACTGACAAGTCCCCTGATTCCGGCCTTGTTACCCTCGGCGAATTTGACGCCCCCCTTCATGTCGGCGAGTTGCCGGACATAATACTGTTTGCCCGGCAGCCCGTCATTCGGCCCCCAGCCCAGAAAGATGTCGGGCGACCCCTGGATCAGCCGTTGGCCCGCGACGACCCGGTGACCCTGGTTCTCCATCGGCAGTTGGGATTCGGCATAGGGTGCCAGCACCGAGGGCCTGGCCTCCTTGACCTGGAGGAACAGCGGATCGTCCTTGCCCTCGCCGCGCAGGAACAGCACCCAGCATTCCAAACCGACGCTGCCGACGCCGACGACCTTGCGCACCGCGTCGATCAGCGTGTAGCGCATCAACAGCCTGCGGCGGTCGTAGGACAGCGATGCGACATAGGACTGGAGCATGCGGTCCAGCGCCTGTTCGACGCTGCGCCCGTCAGGCATGTGAGTTTCACGGACGATGATCGGGCGATCCTCGATCAGGCGCTGGTCGCCATCGACGGTATGGGTCAGCCGGTCGAGCGCGGTAAAGTGGCCGCGGGCGCGGGCCTTGTCCAACAGCTTTCGGGTCGTCTTGCGCAGATCCTTTGGACAGACATCAAGAATATCCTGCTCGTCGATCTGGCAATACCAGACTTCGAGCAGGCCGAGCTTGCTGTAGCGGTCGATCCACCGGACATAACCCGAAACAGCGGCATGCGCCGCCTCTTCCGCGGCATGACGGTCGCCGCCAAGAAAGCGGGCGGCGACCGCCGCGCTGGCGGCCAGGCGCTTGACGTCCCATTCCCAGGGGCCGGGATGCGTCTCGTCGAAGTCATTGATCGCAAACACGAGGTTTCGTTCGGCGGACGCAAACAACCCGAAATTGGATACATGCATGTCGCCGCAAGCCATCACCGGGATGCCGGTACGCGGAGACGGGGCCAGATCGGCCGCCATGACCGCAGCCGAGCCGCGCAGAAAGGCAAAGGGCGAGGCCAGCATCCGGCCCATCCGGACCGGAACCAGGCTTTCGACCCGGCCTTGGTTCTGGGCGAGGATCGTGGCAATGGGGTCAGGCCGGTCAGGCCGGGGCACGTAGATGCCGTGATCCGCGCGCGGGGTGCGTTCCCGCAATGCCTTGCCGGCGGCGCGCCGCTCGGACCGCGCCAGCGGTGTTTGCAGAAAATCGCGATAGAGGGCGGAACCGCTGTCATCCGGTGAGGTAGAAGGAATATGGTTCATGCTCGGCCTCGGAAGGGCCATCCGGCGGCCCGCCGGACATGGGCCCGGTACAGGCCGCGCGCGGATACGGGCGGCGCGGGTGTCCGGGCCTAATCAGGCTAACAGAAGTCCGGTTTTTGGCAATGCCCCGCGAAAGCGCCGCCGCAAAAGCAAACGCCCCCGGCATCTGCCGGGGGCGCTGTCTGTGTCGGATATACACCGCAGGGGCAAGACGCCCGGTGCAGGTATCAGCCGCGCTCTTCGACGATCTCGACCAGATGCGGGATCTTGCGGATCATGCCGCGGACCGAGGGAGTATCCTCGAGCTCGCGGGTTTTGTGCATCTTGTTCAGGCCCAGGCCGATCAGGGTAGCGCGCTGTTCGGCGGGACGGCGGATCGGCGAGCCGATCTGCTTGACGACGATGGTTTTTGCCATGGTGACGACTCCTTACGCTTCGACGGCTTCAGCAGCCGGTGCTTCGTCCCGCTTGGGCAGGATATCGGCGACCTTTTTGCCGCGGCGCTGTGCAACAGAGCGCGGGCTCTGCTCTTTCTTCAGGCCGTCGATGGTGGCGCGGATCATGTTGTACGGGTTCGCGCTGCCCAGCGACTTGGACACCACGTCCTTGACGCCCAGCATTTCGAACACGGCGCGCATCGGGCCACCGGCGATGATACCGGTACCTTCGGGCGCGGCGCGCATGACGACCTTACCGGCGCCGTGACGGCCTTCGATGTCGTGGTGCAGGGTGCGGCCTTCGCGCAGTTGCACGCGGATCATCTGGCGCTTGGCCTGCTCGGTGGCCTTGCGGATGGCCTCGGGCACTTCTTTTGCCTTGCCCTTGCCAAAGCCGACGCGGCCTTTCTGATCGCCCACGACCACCAGAGCGGCGAAGCCGAAGCGCTTACCGCCCTTGACGGTTTTCGACACGCGGTTGATCGCGACCAGACGGTCGGCGAATTCGGGGGCTGCTTCCTCGCGGTCGCGGCGGTTGCCCCGGCGGTTTTCACGTTCTGCCATGCGGCATTCCTCTTTCTCTGTTGGCGCCTGGGCGCCGTTGTCTCCGATCCATGGTGGCTGCGCGGGCGCGGCCCCGGATCATCGGGGGGGCGGCGTGCGCCCCCCGCAAGTCTTAGATCTTCAGCCCGCCTTCACGCGCAGCGTCGGCCAGGGCCTTCACCTTGCCGTGGAACAGGAAGCCGCCACGATCGAAGTAAGCTTCGGTCACACCGGCCTTGGCTGCGCGCTCGGCAATTGCCGCGCCCACTTTCTTGGCCGCTTCGACGTTGTTCTTGCCAACCACGCCCAGGTCTTTCTCCATGGTCGATGCGGCGGCAAGGGTCACGCCGCGAACGTCGTCGATCAGCTGGCAGCTGATGTTCTTGTTCGAGCGGTGCACGCTGAGGCGAAGACGCCCGGCGTTGACCTTGCGGAGCTTGTTCCGAACGCGCATGCGGCGCTTCAGAAACAGGGTACGTTTGCTGTTTGCCATGATTTGCGTCCTTACTTCTTCTTGCCGTCTTTGCGGAAGATGAACTCGCCCTTGTAGCGGATACCCTTGCCTTTGTACGGCTCGGGCGAACGCCACTCGCGGATCTTCGCGGCCACTTCACCAACTTCCTGCTGGTCGATGCCCTCGACGGTGATTTCGGTCTGTTTCGGCGTGGTCACGGTGACACCGGCCGGAACAGCGAAATCGACATCGTGGCTGTAACCGAGGTTCAGCTTGAGCACGTTACCCTGCGCGTTGGCACGGTAACCCACACCGGTGATCTCCAGCTCTTTCTTGAAGCCGGTGGTCACGCCGGTCACCAGGTTGGCGACCATGGTGCGGGACATGCCCCACTGCTGGCGCGCCCGCTTGGACGAACCACGGGGGGTGACGGTCACGACATTGCCGTCGACGCCAAGGGTGACGTCGTCGGTGGCGGTGAAGCTGCGGGTGCCCTTGGGGCCCTTCACTTCGATGGTCTGGCCGGACACAGAGGCGGAAACGCCGCTGGGCAGCTCGACCGGTTTCTTACCAATACGAGACATTTGCAGACCTCCTTAGAAGACGGTGCAGAGCACTTCGCCGCCAACATTGTTGGTGCGTGCGTTCGCGTCCGACATCACACCTTTCGGAGTGCTGACAATCGACACGCCCAGGCCCTGACGGACCGAGGGGATGTCCTTGACGCTCATGTACACGCGGCGGCCGGGCTTGGAGACCCGCTTGAGCTCGCGAATAACAGGTTCGCCTTCGTAGTACTTCAGGCTGATTTCAATGAGCGAGTGGCCATTGTCGTCAGTCTTGGTCTCGTAACCGCGGATGTAGCCTTCGTCGGCCAGCACATCCAGAACCCAGGCGCGCAGTTTCGAACCGGGGGTCAGGACCGTGCTTTTGTGGCGCAGCTGTGCGTTACGGATGCGGGTGAGCATATCGCCGATAGGATCGTTCATATCGCTCTCTCCTTACCAGCTCGATTTCACCAGACCGGGGATCTGACCAGCAGAACCCAAGTCGCGCAGCATGATCCGGCTGACCTTGAGCTTACGATAGTAAGCGTGCGGACGGCCGGTGAGCTGGCAGCGGTTGTGAAGACGGGTCGCCGAGCTGTTGCGCGGCAGTTTCGCCAGTTTCAGGCGCGCTTTGAAGCGCTCTTCCATCGGGCGGCTTTCGTCGTTTGCGATTTCTTTCAGCTCGGCGCGCTTTGCGGCATATTGTGCCACCAGGCGCTCGCGCTTCTTCTCGCGTTCGATCATGCTTTTCTTAGCCATGTCTAATCCTCGCGCGCTTATGCGTTGAACGGCACGTTGAAGTGCTTCAACAGGCTCTTGGCTTCGGCGTCGGTTTTCGCGGTGGTGGCGATGATGATATCCATGCCCCAGACCTCGTCGACCTTGTCGAAATCGATTTCCGGGAACACGATGTGTTCCTTGATGCCCATGGCAAAGTTGCCACGGCCGTCGAAGGACGGCTTCACACCACGGAAGTCGCGGATGCGGGGCATCGCGATGGTGGTCAGACGGTCAAGGAATTCATACATGCGGTCACCGCGCAGGGTCACCTTGGCGCCCAGCGGCATCTCTTCGCGCACGCGGAAGCCGGCGATCGACTTCTTGGCCTTGGTGGTGACGGCTTTCTGGCCGGCGATCTTGCTCAGGTCTTCCTGAGCCGACTTGGCCTTCTTGCTGTCGCGGACGGCTTCGGCACCGCAGCCGATGTTCAGAACGATCTTGTCCAGCTTGGGGATCATCATGTCGTTCTTGTAGCCGAACTCTTCTTTCAGAGCGGCGCGGATGCGGTCCTTGTAGTCGGCCTTGAGGCGCGGGGTGTAGGTTGCAGCGTCAAGCATCGATCACGTCCCCCGTGGTCTTGGCGAAGCGGACTTTCTTGTCGCCTTCCATGCGGAAGCCGACGCGGGTTGCCTTGCCGTTCTTGTCCAGCAGCGCCAGGTTCGACAAGTCGATCGGCAGCGCCTTGGGCAGGCGGCCACCTTGCGAGGTCTGGGTCTGGCGGGTGTGGCGGATGGCGATGTTCACGCCGTCGACAACAGCTTTGCCGGCTTTCGGGTCAACAGAGGTGATGGTCCCCTCTTTGCCCTTGTCCTTGCCGGCCAGCACGACGACCTTGTCGCCTTTGCGGAGTTTTGCGGCCATGGTTACAGCACCTCCGGAGCCAGCGAGATGATCTTCATGAAGTTCTTCGCGCGCAGTTCGCGAACAACCGGCCCGAAGATACGGGTGCCGACAGGCTCGTTGTTGTTGTTCAGGATCACGGCGGCGTTGCGATCGAAACGGATCGCGGTGCCGTCTTCGCGACGGACTTCCTTGGCGGTGCGCACGACGACGGCCTTGCGGACGTCACCTTTCTTCACGCGGCCGCGCGGGATGGCTTCCTTCACCGAGACGACAATGATGTCGCCGACGGAGGCGTATTTACGCTTGGAACCACCCAGGACCTTGATGCACTGCACCCGGCGAGCGCCGGAGTTGTCAGCGACATCCAGATTGGTCTGCATCTGGATCATGTGGTTTCTCCCGACCTGTGGGGGCTGGTCTTTTTAGATCCCCCAGGGTTTCGACAATTGGCAGGTGCCAGAGGCTTACGCCTCCAGAACCTCCCAGCGTTTGGTTTTCGACTTGGGCGCGCATTCGATGATGCGGACCGTGTCACCCACCTTGAAGGTGTTGTTTTCGTCGTGAGCCCGGTACTTCTTGGACTTACGGACGGTCTTTTGCAGCAGCGGATGCTTGAAGCGGCGCTCGACCAGAACGGTTACGGTCTGGGCGTTGGCGTCGCTGGTCACGGTGCCTTGCAGAATACGTTTGGGCATCTCTCAGGCTCCTCAGTTCGCAGCTTCGGCGGCTTTTTCGTTCAGCACGGTGATGACGCGCGCGACATCGCGGCGCACAGTGCGGATACGGGCGTTGTTTTCGAGTTGGCCGGTTGCCTGCTGGAAGCGCAGATTGAACGCTTCTTTCTTGAGGTTGACCAGTTGTTCCCGGAGCTGATCCGGGGTCTTGTTACGCAGTTCCTGGGCGTTCATCGCCTTTTTCCTTTGCTCAAAACACCAGAAGGCCCCGTGGCCGGGTCACCCTTGACCTGGTGGATGAATGACAACAAGCGAATCCCCCGCAAAGGCGGGGGAGACGCAAGATGCCGCTCTATAGGAGAGTTGCATCGGAAGGGCAAGCGGAAGTTGACCTGATTGCCGGGAGGGTTCATATTGCAGCGCAGAATGAAAAGATGTATCGCGTTTGCTGGAGTTTCCCGGCGATTTTAGACTGAACGGTTTATCAAATATGACTTTTGCTGCCTTGCTGCCCACTGTGATTTCAGATCTTCCCCTGTCCGGGCCCGCATTATTGCCCGTCGTCGCCGCTGGCTATGTCCTGAGCATCATCGGAGCGTCCATTCTGGTGCGCAAGCTGCGCAACTGGCTGACCTGACCACAGGTCACGGGCCGTCGCCCGGACCGGTTGCGTTCAGGAACACCAGTTTCGCCCGCATGTCCCGGGCGATTCCCAACTCGAGCACGCTCATCGTGGCCGGGGAAGTGTCACGCAGGCGTGCAAGCTTGACCCGTTCGATGCGCCAGACCCGGGCGCGGCTCTGGACCGTGGCCGAGGCCACCGCCCGGCCGTCCCCCATCAACGACATCTCGCCGATGAAATGGCCGCCCGTGACCACGCGGAGCAGGCGACCATGCGCCTCGATCCGAATGTCGCCATCGTCGAGATAGGTCAGGAAATCGGGGGGCTGACCTTCGCGCGTCAGCACGGTGCCGGGGGCCAGCGTCTCCCACCGGCCGTGATCGAGGAACCGTCGGGTGCGGCCCGGCGACAAGCCCGGCAGCAGGGTGTCGCGAAACCGCTGCTCCTCGGCCGAGAAACTGGCGATGCGATCGTTACGCCAGAGGATGAAGAGCTCGGCCAGGTTGACCAGGATCAGAAGCGTTTGCCAGAACACGCCGACCGGGTTGTTGAGCCAGAAGTAGTCAAAGGCGATGCCCGCAAGCGCCGAGGCGATCACAAAGAGCCGCAGCCAGAACATGCGGCGCATCAGCATAGACAGGACGAGCAGGAGATAGGACAGATGTCCCGCCCAGCCGTCGGTTATGAAGCTCAGATCCATTCCCGTGTTTCTCGCCGGCCTGACCGGCACAGGGCCGATCCGGATCAGCGATATCCTGCGTTCCCGGTTCAGGCAAGCTGGCTGTCGCCCATATCAGCCGGAGGAGACGCTAGTCGATCCGGCCAATACTGGTCGCGATACGTTCAAGCACGCCCAACATCTGTTCCGCCTCAGAGGGTGTCAGCCGCCCGTGGACGGTCAGGAACTGGGCAATGTCCCGCCCGGTGTACCGCCCGGTCAGGGTGCCGTCGCGCAGAATCAGCGCGCGGCGCACCAGCCCCGACGCTGTGTCATGGCACATCCTGCATTTTGTCCGGAACAGCTGCCCCGAGGTGCGGATGGCCTGGAAATGCGCCAGCAGAATGGTGGCCTCGGCCGGCGTCAGGCGGCCGTGACCGCGTTCGAGCATGGCGGCGACGGACCGGCCCGAGTTACGCCCCACGAGCGGCTCTTGGCCTGTGTCCAGTTCCAGCCAGACAAAATCGCCCGCGTGGGGGGAATGGCAGCCGGCACATTTGCTTTCGTAGAGCTGATGTGGGTCGGCCTCGGATGCCAATGCCACCGGGGCGATCAGGATCGCGAGTGCGGAAAGTGCGGCTGTCAGGCCATGCATGGAAATCACCGCAAGTTGCGTTTTCCGGTCCAGAGAGTCTGGATCGCTGTCCGCGTGAAACGGACTGCTGCCTTATCGCAGTTTTTGCAGTTCCGCGCCTTGACCGGGATCAAGGGATTGCGGGGCTCCGCCCGTTCGCCCCTCAATCGCTCCACCGGAGCGATTGCCGCTACGCGGACCGGGGCTCACTCCCAGCGATAGTTGAAGCTTACCGAGATGCGTTCTTCTTCGGCCATGTTCATCGGCACTTCGTGGCGCAGCCAGCTTTCCCAGAGCAGCACGTCGCCCACGTCTGGCTTCATATAGATGAAGGGCTGCAATTCGCGCCGGGCGGTCTTGGTCCGCGTCGGCGCGGCCATCATCCGGCCGGATCGGGGGTCTTCGAGCTTCAGCGCGCTGGCACCGTCGGGCATGGCGACATAGGTGGTGCCCGAGATCACCGAATGCGGATGCAGATGGCTGGAATGCATGCCGCCCTGCGGCAGGATGTTGATCCAGAGATCCTCCAGCACCAGGGCACGGCCGTCGAGGTCGAACTCCAGATCGGCGGCAAAGGCCGCCACATGCGCATCAAGGGATTTCACCAGATCGGCAAAGATCGGGAAGCGCCAAGGCAGATCGGTGAGGGAGGCATAAGACGTATAGCCGGGATAGCCGTTTTCCTCGCACCATTCCTGTCCGGCCTCGTCATCCTCGGCGATGGAATAGCAGGACGCCTCCATCTCGTCCGGGTCGATGGCAGGGCCATGTTCGGACAGGCGGGCACGGTAGAGACGGGTGACAAAGAGAGATTCGATCTGGGACATGGCGGCGGCATAACGCAGAGTACGTCTTTCCGCCAGTGGCCTGATCAGCTCTGGACCGGACCCTTGCCGCAGCGGGGGATCGGGCGTCCGCCGTCGGCATAGGCCAGGCACATGACAATCTCGTCCGGACCCGGCGCATCCGCCATGACCAGGGTCATCGTGTCAAAATGATCGAAGGACCAGGGGTTGTCCTTGTGACCCAGCGGCAGGTCAATCGTTGTGCCAGGACCGCCCAGTTTTACATTGGAAGGGATCACCGCCGCCCCGCCGCCCGCTGCCGCGCGCATCGGCGCGCCCAGTTTGGGATGCACGACCGCCCCGCCCTGTTCCATGTCGCCATTTGCCCCGACAATCGCAGCCTTGCCATAGGAAATCGGGGGATTTCCCAATTCGGCGATTGCCTGCCGTGCCAAAACCTCGCCCAATTCGCGACCGATCTCGAACAGGGGCGAGAGGTCACGAAAGAACCGTCCCGCCAGGGGGTTGCGAAAAGCGGCCATGACAGCCACCCGGGTCACGGGATGGCAAGGTTCACCGAAGGCATCCGCAGTAATGATTTCACGTTGAAAAACGGTCTTGCGGGGCTGCACCATGGGTCACCTCCGGACACGGAATGCGCATAGGCTACGATGGATACTGAAAAAGAAAAACCCCCGCCGGTGTCCCGGCGGGGGTTTCAATGTCTTGTCGCAGGACCGGGATTACCAGTCTTCGCGAACGACCACGCGGGTCTTGATCGGCAGTTTCATCGCGGCCAGGCGCAGGGCCTCGCGGGCGATGTCCTCGCCCACACCGTCGATTTCAAACATCACTCGGCCCGGCTTCACCTTGCAGGCCCAGTAATCGACCGAACCCTTACCTTTACCCATCCGAACCTCGGTGGGTTTCGAGGTCACCGGCGTATCCGGGAAGATCCGGATCCAGACGCGGCCCTGACGCTTCATGTGACGCGTCATGGCACGGCGGGCGGCCTCGATCTGGCGCGCGGTGACGCGCTCGGGTTCAAGTGCCTTCAGGCCGAAGGTGCCGAAGTTCAGGTCGGAACCGCCCTTGGCTTCGCCATGGATACGGCCCTTGAACATCTTGCGGAATTTAGTGCGCTTTGGTTGCAGCATCTCTAATCCTCCTTAGCGGCGGCCACCGGCGCCACGCGGGGCCGGACCGTCCTGGAGTTCCTGTGCTTTGCGATCACGCGCCTGCGGGTCGTGCTCCATGATCTCGCCCTTGAAGATCCAGACCTTGATCCCGATGATCCCGTAGGGGGTCGAGGCTTCGGCCAGGGCGTAGTCAATGTCGGCACGCAGGGTGTGCAGCGGAACGCGGCCTTCGCGGTACCATTCGGTACGGGCGATCTCGGCACCGCCCAGACGGCCGGCGACGTTCACCCGGATACCCAGGGCACCCATCCGCATGGCGTTCTGCACGGCGCGCTTCATGGCGCGACGGAAGGACACCCGGCGCTCGAGCTGCTGCGCGATCGACTCGGCGACCAGCTGCGCATCCATCTCGGGCTTGCGGACTTCGACGATGTTCAGGTGCAGTTCGCTGTCGGTGATGTTCGCCAGCTTCTTGCGCAGGGTTTCGATGTCTGCGCCTTTCTTGCCGATGATCACGCCGGGACGCGCGGTGTGGATCGTGACGCGGCACTTCTTGTGCGGACGTTCGATGATCACACGGGCCACGCCGGCCTGTTTGCACTCTTCCTTGATGAACTCGCGGATCTTGAGATCCTCGAGCAGCAGATTGCCGTAGTCCTTGGTATCTGCGTACCAACGGCTGTCCCAGGTGCGGTTGACCTGAAGGCGCATGCCGATCGGATTGACCTTATGTCCCATTAGGCTTGCTCCTCTACCTGACGCACCTTGATCGTGAGTTCCGAGAACGGCTTCATGATCTTGCCGAACCGGCCACGGGCCCGGGGACGACCGCGCTTCATGATCAGGTTCTTGCCCACATAGGCCTCGGCGACGATCAGTTCATCGACGTCCAGGTTGTGGTTGTTCTCGGCGTTCGCGATTGCGGACTGAAGGCATTTCTTCACGTCCTGCGCGATCCGCTTGTTCGAGAAGGTGAGATCGGTCAGCGCCTTCTCGACCTTCTTGCCACGGATCATCTGAGCCACCAGGTTCAGTTTCTGCGGGCTGGTGCGAAGCATGCGGACCTTGGCCATCGCTTCGTTGTCAGCCACGCGGCGGGGGTTCTTTTCCTTGCCCATGACTTACTTCCGCTTCGCTTTCTTGTCCGCCGCATGGCCGTAATAGGTCCGGGTCGGCGAGTATTCACCGAACTTCTGACCGATCATGTCCTCGGAGACGTTGACGGGGATATGCTTCTGGCCATTGTACACACCAAAGGTCAGACCCACGAACTGGGGCAGAATGGTGGAACGACGCGACCAGATCTTGATGACTTCGTTGCGGCCCGACTCGCGCGCTGCTGCTGCCTTTTTAAGGACATAAGCATCGACGAAAGGACCCTTCCAAACAGAGCGAGACATTGCTTAACGCCCTTTCTTCTTGGCGTGACGCGAGCGGATGATCAGCTTTTGCGACGCTTTGTTCTTGTTCCGGGTACGGGTACCCTTGGTGTCCTTGCCCCACGGGGTCACCGGCGTACGGCCACCCGAGGTGCGACCCTCACCACCACCATGGGGGTGGTCGATCGGGTTCATTGCGACACCGCGGACCGACGGACGAATGCCCTTGTGGCGCATGCGGCCGGCTTTGCCGTAGTTCTGGTTCGAGTTGTCGGGGTTCGACACGGCACCGACGGTGGCCATGCATTCCTGACGGACCAGGCGCAGTTCGCCCGAGCTCAGACGGATCTGAGCGTAACCGCCATCGCGGCCAACGAACTGGGCGTAAGTGCCGGCGGCACGTGCGATCTGACCGCCCTTGCCGGGCTTCATCTCGATGTTGTGCACGATGGTACCGATCGGCATGCCCGAGAAGGGCATTGCGTTACCCGGCTTGATGTCGGCCTTGGCCGACGCGATGACCTGGTCACCAACTGCCAGACGCTGCGGTGCGAGGATATAGGCCTGTTCGCCATCCTCGTACTTGACCAGCGCGATAAAGGCGGTCCGGTTCGGATCGTACTCGATCCGCTCGACGGTGGCCGCCACATCGAATTTGTTCCGTTTGAAGTCAACGATCCGGTAGAGGCGTTTTGCCCCACCACCGCGGCGACGCGAGGTGATCCGTCCGGTGTTGTTCCGGCCGCCCGATTTCGTCAGACCCTCGGTGAGGGACTTGACAGGACGTCCTTTGTACAGCTCCGAACGGTCGATCAGCACCAGCCCGCGCTGGCCCGGCGTCGTCGGCTTATACGACTTGAGTGCCATGCTTTCTGTCTTCCGTTTAGCGTGCAGCGGGTGATCCCGCCGCTATGTTTGAGGCCCCCGTAGGTGCCAGTGGTATAGGGCCCCGAAGGTCCCCGGCTGAAAAAACCAAGCACCCCGGAACGAATCCCGGGGCGCAAGATTGGGTGCGTTTAGCAGGGTTGTATGGGGGTGTCTATAGGCCGGACCCGGATTTGTTGGGCGCCCTGGCACGGTCTGTAAGGAGTGGGCAGGCTGCTCATCCTATGGCCGTTCCGCATCCGACGAATGAACAACGATGGTGAACCCTTCGTCCGCTGTGGGCGCAACGAAATGCCGGGTGATCTGTTCGAACTGTGCCTCGGTGACGTTGAAATTGTGATCCCCGTCCGCGTTGCGGCGGTGCAGCCGGGCCTTGCAGACCTCGTCCGGCACATCGAGATAATGCAGCATGTGCGGCGCGGCCGAGGTGTCGGCAAGCGCGCGCATCCAGCGCCGTTGGTCCACCGTGTTGGCAGGAAAGTCCAGAATCACCGTCACACCCGCCGCCAACAGATTAAGCACATGAGGAGCGACTGCCTGTTTCAGGCGGGTCGAAAGACGAAGGTAATCGGCGATTGTCCGCAATTCTTCGGGATAGAGAACGTGCAGCCAGTCGTCCTCGGAGAGAACCACGGCACGATGGCGGGCGGCAAGGGATCTGGATAGCGTCGATTTTCCGGCCGCGATCTTGCCGCAGAGGAAATGCAGTTCCGCCTGTGTCTTGCTCATGATCGCGGCCCTTTCTTGCGCGGGACTCCATGGCTCTGCTGGCGACATAAGGGATATCGGAGAAGGAGGAAAACCCCCGCCATGCTGGAGGACAGCCCCAACCAGATACCGTTCCCCCTTGCAGAACCGCCCTGTCCCGCGTATATGGCTTGACAACAGCGGCACGTCGGGCACTGGCCCCGGGGTTCCACCGGAAAGTTCGACGGGCCGCGCGCCCGTTTTTTTGTGCCCGAAAGTGGCTGATGACCCTGATGACCAACAACCTGATAGCAAAGGCCGCCATCGACCGGCGCCTGGCCGAGATTGTCGGCCCCGTGATCGAGGACCTCGGTTACGAGCTGGTGCGAATCCGTCTGATGAGCGGCAAGTCGACAACCCTTCAGATCATGGCCGACAAGCCCGATGGCGGGATCGAGGTCGATGGCTGCGCCGAAATTTCCAACGCGGTAAGCGCGACGCTGGATGTCGAGGACCCGATCCTGGACGCCTATACGCTGGAAGTGTCGAGCCCCGGCATCGACCGGCCGCTGACCCGGCTCAAGGACTTCGAGATGTTCGAAGGATATGAAGCCAAGATCGAGACCAGCGAGATGATCGACGGCCGCCGCCGGTTCCGGGGTGAGCTGGCCGGTGTCGAGGGCGACGAGGTTCTGATCAATATCGAGCAGGGCGGCGAGACGGTGACCATCGGCCTGCAATTCGACTG
The DNA here is from genome assembly GCF_010500245.1 of Ruegeria sp. PrR005. Classification (GTDB taxonomy): domain Bacteria; phylum Pseudomonadota; class Alphaproteobacteria; order Rhodobacterales; family Rhodobacteraceae; genus Ruegeria_B; species Ruegeria_B marisflavi. The sequence goes on along the minus strand of NZ_JAAGOX010000032.1, from coordinate 116,950 downwards.
GCTGAGCGACGCCAAACTGGTGCTGACCGACGACCTGATCAAGGAAATGCTGCGCCAGCGCAAGGCCGCCGGCGTGCTGAACGAAGAAGAATTCGACGAGATCGTAGAGGAAGCGCCCGAGTTGGGCGACGAGACCATGGCCCTGGACGGGTCCGAAGAGGAGACGAAGTGATGGCAATCACCTCTGCAAACCAGCTGGAGCTGTTGCAAACCGCCGAGGCCGTGGCCCGCGAAAAGATGATCGACCCCGGTCTGGTGGTCGCGGCGATGGAAGAAAGCCTCGCCCGCGCCGCCAAGAGCCGCTACGGCAGCGAGATGGACATTCGGGTGAAGATCGACCGCAAGACCGGTCGCGCCACCTTTACCCGCGTGCGCACCGTGGTTGCCGACGAGGATCTAGAGAACTATCAGGCCGAGATGACCGTCGATCAGGCGCGCCAGTACATGGCGAACCCGGAAATCGGTGACGTCTATGTCGAAGAGGTGCCGCCGGTCGAGATGGGCCGCATCGCCGCGCAAAGCGCCAAGCAGGTGATCCTGCAAAAAGTGCGCGAGGCGGAACGCGATCGCCAGTACGAGGAATTCAAGGACCGTGCAGGCACCATCATCAACGGTCAGGTCAAGCGTGAAGAATACGGCAACGTCATCGTCGATGTAGGCGCTGGCGAAGCCATCCTGCGCCGTAACGAGAAGATCGGCCGCGAAAGCTATCGCCCGAACGACCGCATCCGCTGCTATGTCAAGGACGTGCGCCGCGAGCCGCGCGGGCCGCAGATCTTCCTGTCGCGCACCGCACCGGAATTCATGGCCGAGCTGTTCAAGATGGAAGTGCCGGAAATCTATGATGGCATCATCGAGATCAAGGCTGTTGCCCGCGACCCTGGTTCGCGCGCCAAGATCGCCGTGATCTCTTATGACAACTCGATCGACCCTGTGGGTGCCTGCGTCGGTATGCGCGGCAGCCGCGTGCAGGCGGTGGTGAACGAGCTTCAGGGTGAAAAGATCGACATCATCCCGTGGAACGAGGATCAGCCGACCTTCCTGGTGAACGCGCTGCAACCGGCCGAAGTGTCGAAGGTGGTGCTGGATGAAGAAGCCGGCAAGATCGAGGTTGTGGTCCCCGAAGAGCAGCTGAGCCTGGCCATCGGCCGCCGCGGCCAGAACGTGCGCCTGGCGTCGCAGCTGACCGGCCTGGACATCGACATCATGACCGAAGCCGAGGAATCGGCCCGCCGTCAGAAGGAATTCGAAAGCCGCACCAAGCTGTTCATGGAAACGCTGGACCTGGACGAATTCTTTGCCCAGCTGCTGGTGTCCGAAGGGTTCACCAACCTTGAAGAAGTCGCTTATGTCGAACAGGACGAGCTGTTGGTGATCGACGGTGTCGACGAAGGCACCGCCGAAGAGCTTCAGGCCCGCGCCCGCGACTATCTGGAGGCACAGGCCAAGGCGGCGCTGGAAAACGCGCGCGCCCTGGGTGTCGAGGACAGCTTGGTCAACTTCGAAGGGCTGACACCGCAGATGGTCGAGGCGCTTGCCAAGGACGGCGTCAAGACGCTGGAAGATTTCGCAACCTGCGCCGACTGGGAACTGGCCGGTGGCTGGACCACGGTCGATGGTCAGCGGGTCAAGGATGACGGCATCCTGGAGCCCTTTGACGTGTCGCTGGAAGAGGCGCAGGACATGGTCATGACCGCCCGCGTGATGCTGGGCTGGGTCGATCCCGAAGACCTGACAGCCGATGAGGGCGACGTCGAAGACGCCGCAGACGAAGAGGAGGCCGGGGCCTGATCCCAGGCCTCGTGGAGACGGACATGACCCGTGGCGGCGCAACAAAAGACCGGCTGGACGGCCCCGAACGCAAGTGCATCGCCACGGGCGAGACACAGCCGCGTCACGGGCTGATCCGGTTCGTGGCCGGACCCGACGGACAGGTGGTGCCCGACATCGCGGGCAAGCTGCCGGGCCGGGGCACCTATGTTGCCGCCGACCGGGCCGCGTTGAAAAAGGCCGTGGACAAGAAACTGTTTGCCCGCGGACTGAAAATGCCGGTCACGGTACCGGCGGACCTGGTGGACGAGGTCGAGCGGCAGCTGATCCGCCGGGTGGTCGAGACGATCAGCCTGGCCCGCAAGTCGGGCGCGGCGGTTTCGGGGTATGAAAAGGTCAAGACCTGGCTGGACAAGGAAGAGGCCCATGTGCTGATCCAGGCCGCCGACGGGTCGGGCCGGGGCAAGTCGAAACTGAGTACGCCGCATTTCGGCAAGTACATCGGCTGGCTGACCGCAGATGAATTGGGCATGGCCTTTGGCCGCCAAACAGTGATACATGCGGCGCTGGCCTCTGGTGGACTCGCCAAACGTGTTGTAGAGGAAGCGCAACGCCTGAAAGGGATGCGCAAAACGGATGACGGCGGCAAGGGCCGCGCGGAAGGGTAAGAAGCTTAATGAGCGATACTGACGGCAAGAAGACATTGGGTCTGCGTGGAGGTTCCCGTCCCGGGAACGTGAAACAGAGTTTCAGCCACGGACGGACCAAGAATGTCGTGGTGGAAACCAAACGCAAGCGCGTGGTGGTCCCCAAGCCGGGCGCAGGAAAGCCCACGTCCGGCGGCACCGCACAGGCGGGCGATCCGTCGCGCCGGCCGGCAGGCATCTCGGACACCGAGATGGAGCGCCGGCTGAACGCGCTGAAGGCCGCCAAAGCCCGCGAATCCGAGGAAGCCGCACAGCGCGAAGCCGAGGAAAAGGCGCGCGCCGAAGAGCGTGAACGCCGCCGGGCCGAGCAAGAGGCCAAGGAACGCGAACAGCGCGAGGCCGAACAGCGCGCCCGTGAAAAGGCGGAAGAAGAAGAACGCCAGCGTCTGGAGGCCGAAGAAGAGGCCAAGCGCGCCGCCGCGCGCACAGCAGCCGCGCAGGAAGCGCCGAAGGCCGAGCGCACCGAACGTGCGCCCGCCGCGCCGCGCAGCGAACCGGGCGACGCCCCGCGCAAGGCCGAACGCGAGCGTGAACGCGACCAGCGCGCGCCGCGTGGGGGCAAGACCCGCGAGGATGGTCGCCGGTCGGGCAAGCTGACGCTGAGCCAGGTGACCGACGGCGAAGGTGGTCGCCAGAAATCGCTCGCCGCGATGAAACGCAAGCAGGAACGCGCCCGCCAGAAGGCAATGGGCGGCGGCGGTGACCGGGAAAAGGTGATTCGCGACGTGCAGCTGCCCGAGGCCATCGTGGTTTCGGAATTGGCCAACCGTATGGCCGAGCGTGTGGCCGACGTGGTCAAGGCGCTGATGAAAATGGGCATGATGGTCACGCAGAACCAGACCATCGACGCCGACACCGCCGAGCTGATCATCGAGGAATTCGGCCACAAGGTGGTGCGGGTTTCCGATTCCGATGTCGAAGATGTCATCACCGATGTCGAGGACAAGCCGGAAGACATGAAACCGCGGCCGCCGGTCATCACGATCATGGGTCACGTCGACCACGGCAAGACCTCGCTGCTGGACGCGATCCGCAACACCAAGGTGGTGTCGGGCGAGGCCGGTGGCATCACCCAGCACATCGGCGCCTATCAGGTGACGACCGACGGAGGCGTGACGCTCAGCTTCCTGGATACGCCGGGCCACGCCGCCTTTACCTCGATGCGGTCGCGCGGTGCGCAGGTGACGGATATCGTCGTTCTGGTCGTGGCCGCGGATGACGCGGTGATGCCGCAGACGGTCGAGGCGATCAACCACGCCAAAGCCGCCGGGGTTCCGATGATCGTGGCGATCAACAAGATCGACAAGCCCGAGGCCAACCCGACCAAGGTGCGCACCGATCTGCTGCAACACGAGGTCGTGGTCGAAGCGATGTCGGGCGAAGTGCAGGATGTCGAGGTTTCGGCCAAGACCGGCGAAGGTCTGGACGAATTGCTCGAGGCCATCGCGCTGCAAGCCGAGATCCTGGAACTGAAGGCCAACCCCGATCGTCCCGCCCAGGGCGCGGTGATCGAGGCGCAGCTTGACGTGGGCCGCGGCCCGGTCGCGACGGTTCTGATCCAGAAGGGCACGCTGCGCCAGGGCGACATCTTTGTCGTGGGCGAGCAGTACGGCAAGGTCCGCGCGCTGATCAACGACAAGGGCGAGCGCGTCACCGAAGCAGGGCCATCGGTGCCTGTCGAGGTGCTGGGCCTGAACGGCACGCCCGAGGCCGGTGACGTTCTGAACGTGACCTCGACCGAAGCGCAGGCGCGCGAAATCGCCGCCTATCGCGAGCAGGTCGCCAAGGACAAGCGCGCCGCCGCCGGGGCCGCCACCACGCTGGAACAGCTGATGGCCAAGGCCAAGGCCGACGAGAATGTCGCCGAACTGCCGATCCTGGTGAAGGCCGACGTGCAGGGTTCTGCCGAGGCCATCGTTCAGGCGATGGAAAAGATCGGCAACGACGAGGTGCGCGTGCGCGTGCTGCATTCGGGCGTCGGTGCGATCACCGAAACCGATGTGGGCCTCGCCGAGGCATCCGGCGCGCCGATCATGGGCTTTAACGTCCGGGCCAACGCGTCCGCACGTAATACCGCCAACCAAAAGGGCGTCGAGATCCGGTATTATTCGGTGATCTATGACCTGGTGGACGACGTCAAAGCGGCCGCAAGCGGCCTGCTGAGTGCCGAGATTCGCGAGAACTTCATCGGGTACGCGACGATCAAGGAAGTCTTCAAGGTGTCCGGCGTCGGCAAGGTTGCCGGCTGTCTGGTTACCGAAGGCATTGCGCGCCGTTCGGCGGGCGTGCGCCTGCTGCGTGACAACGTGGTGGTCCACGAGGGAACGCTGAAGACCCTCAAGCGGTTCAAGGACGAGGTGTCCGAGGTCCAGTCGGGTCAGGAATGCGGTATGGCATTCGAGAATTACGACGATATCCGTCCCGGCGATGTCATCGAAATCTTCGAGCGCGAGGAAGTCACCCGCACATTGGCGTGATCCCGAAAAGAACAATTGGAAAAGGCGGCTATTTTGGCCGCCTTTTTCTTTGTCCGACCGGTGCGGGACAAAGTACAGGCGAGAGTAGCTATCTGCTGCCTCTCGCCTGCAAGACCTAAGTGAGTGGTGGTCTTGAAAGTCTGTCCGTCTTCAGGCGGCTTCTGTCTGAACCGGGCGTCCGGTATAGATTTGGTCACCGACCTTTACCGATATCGTCCCGTTCGCATAGGCACGAACGAAAATGCCCTGGATCAGCACACAACTGCCAACTGCAATTGTTCGCAACATGTCACATCCTCCCCACAGAACTTGACACCCCAGAGTGTACATGGGCGAGACGGACAAATCATTTCAAAATTGTGTAGTAAATCGCCACAATTGGTTACAGGCGCACAAAATATAGATATTTTTTGTGCGGCTACCGCAACATGTGCCGATTAAATGCATACATATTCATGGATAACCATCAAGGGACAGGTTTATAGCCAGTCCCTCAGTATCGGGATCAGGGGGACATCGGCCGGAGGCATGGGATAGTCCCGAAGATCCCGCGCTCGGACCCATTTCAGCGCCTGACCTTCGCGCGATTGCGGAACGCCCTCCCATTTGCGGCAGGCAAACAGCGGCATCAGCAAGTGAAAATCATCATAGCTGTGGCTGGCAAAGGTCAGTGGCGCCAGGCAGGAGGCCCAGGTATTGATCCCCAGCTCCTCGTCCAGTTCGCGAATCAAGGCGTGTTCCGGTGTTTCGCCGGGCTCGACCTTGCCGCCCGGAAACTCCCACAGACCGGCCATCGACTTGCCCTCCGGGCGCTGCGCCAGCAGCACCCGGCCGTCCACGTCGATCAGGGCGACGGCGGAAACAAGGACGGTCTTCACGACCGGTAATCCGCGTTGATCTCGATGTACCCGTGGGTCAGATCGCAGGTCCAGACAGTCGCCTGCCCCTCGCCCAGCCCCAGATCGACGCCGATCACCAACTCTTGCCCCTTCATATAGGCGGCGGCCTCGGCCTCTTTGTAGCTCGGGCTGACCCAGCCTTTTTCCGCCACCAGGATATCGCCAAAGGAAATGCTCAGCAGGTCACGGTCGGCGGCGGCGCCGGATTTGCCGATGGCCATGACGACACGGCCCCAATTGGGATCCTCGCCCGCAATCGCGGTCTTGATCAGCGGCGAATTGGCGATGGCCATGCCGTGCACCTTTGCATCGGCATCAGAGGCCGCGCCGGTCACCCGGATCTCGACGAATTTCGTGGCACCTTCGCCGTCGCGCACGACCTGCTTGGCCAGGTCCAGCATCACGTCTTCGAGCCCTGCGGCGAACTCGGCATTGCCGGTCGCATCAACCCCCGAGGCACCGGTCGCGGCCAACAACAACGTGTCCGAGGTCGAGGTATCGCTGTCCACGGTGATGCAGTTGAAGGTCCGGTCGGTCATCGCCGACAGCATGGACTGAAGCGCGCCCTGCTCGACGCGGGCATCGGTGAAGATATAGACCAGCATCGTCGCCATGTCGGGCGCGATCATGCCCGAACCTTTGGCAATCCCCGCGATCTTGACGGTCTTGCCGTCGATCCCGACCGTCTTGCTGGCTCCCTTGGGGAAGGTGTCGGTCGTCATGATGGCGCGCGCCGCCTCTTCCAACGCGTCCGGGCGCAGCGTCGCGTTCAGATCGCCCAGCTTGGCCACAATACGCTCGTGCTTCATCGGCTCGCCAATGACTCCGGTCGAAGAGGTAAAGACCCGTTCGACCGGCACGCCGGTGACCTCGGCCACCGCGCGGGTGACCTCGGCCACCGAGGTCTGGCCGTAATGGCCGGTAAAGGCATTGGAATTGCCCGAGTTGACCACGATAGCCGCCGGTCCGTCGCTGGCACCGCCGATCTTCGCCTGGCAATCCAGCACCGGGGCCGAGCGCGTGGCCGAGCGGGTGAACACACCCGCGACCGAGGTGCCGGGATCCATCACTGCCATCATCACGTCGGTGCGGCCCTGATAGCGCACACCGGCGGCAATGGTGGCCAGACGCAGGCCGTCAATCTCCGGAAGGGAAGGGAAACTGGCGGGTGCCAGCGGGGAAACCTTGGTTATCTTGGCCATTTCAGAGGATCACTCCTGCACGAGTTCGAATTGACGCAGCACATCAGGGCCAATGCCGCCGAGATCGGGCTTTTCGATATTGCCGTCGCGGGTCAGGTCGGCCAGACGCGCTTCGATTGCATCCTGCTGGATCTGGCCGGCAAGCTCTTCGCGCACCTCGTCCAGTTCGGGCGCGGTCGATTTGCGCTTGTCGTTGAGCTTGATGACATGCCAGCCGAATTGGGTCTGCACCGGGACCGAAACCTTGCCGACCTCAAGCTCCATCACCGCAGCCTCGAACTCGGGCACCATGGCACCCGCTCCGAACCAACCCAGCTCGCCACCGTTAGGGCCGGACGGGCCGGTCGATTTCTCGCGCGCGGTGGCGGCAAAATCGGCACCGTTGTCGATCAGGTCCTTGACCGCTTTGGCCTCGTCCTCGGACGGCACCAGGATATGAGACGCGTTGAACTCATCTTCGCCAAATCCGTCAGCATACTTGGCATCATAGGCCGTCTGGAGCGCCTCGTCAGTGGTGACCGACGCCATGATCTGGTCGATGGTCTCGCCCGCCAGCAGCGAGCGTTCCTCATTCTCCAGCGACAGCACGACCTGGAGGGGCGTGCGGCCGTTCTGTACCTGCTTCAGCAGCGTCTGCTGGATCAGCTGGTCAAGGATACCCTCGAACAGCACCTCGTCCGGCAGCTGCTGGTATTGCTGCGGCAGGGTCGCACGGGCGATGATCATATGGCCCAGGGTGATCTCTTCGCCATTGACGCGGGCGACCACGGTACCGGCCTCGGCCTTGGTCTCGGCCGAGACCGGCAGGGCCAGAACCAGCGCAAGCGCCAGCGATGGCAGGAAAGTGAAACCTTTGGGCATTGAATTCATCCTATTCACGGGCCGCGACGGGGCACGGCGTTGACACTCTGGAGCCTGCCGCTTACATCGCTTGAAGCCTTTGACAGGACCGCCTTCACCCCCCGTATCTATGGGTTGCGCACATGGCGGGCAAGCCTGTCGTAACCATGACCGAACAGATCCGCTGGAGTGCATATGCTGGGACTTGGAACGCTTGCCAAAAAGGTGTTCGGAACACCGAACGACCGCAAGATCAAGGCAACCCGCCCGGTGATCGCACGGATCAACGGGTTGGAAGAGGAATTCTCGAAACTGTCCGACGACGGGCTGAAGGCGAAAACCGAGGAGCTGCGCAAGCGCGCTCTGGACGGCGAGAGCCTGGACGATCTGTTGCCCGAGGCATTCGCCAACTGCCGCGAGGCGGCCCGTCGCGCGCTGGGTCTGCGGGCCTTTGACGTGCAGCTGATGGGCGGGATGTTCCTGCATCAGGGCAATATCAGCGAAATGAAGACGGGCGAAGGCAAGACGCTGGTCGCCACCTTCCCCGCCTATCTGAACGCGCTGACAGGCAAGGGCGTGCATGTGGTCACGGTGAACGAATACCTGGCCAAGCGCGACTCGGAATGGATGGGCAAGGTGTTCGCCGCGCTTGGCATGACCACCGGCGTGATCTGGTCGGGCCAGCCCGACGACCAGAAGATGGCCGCCTATCAAAGCGACATCACCTATGCCACCAACAACGAGCTTGGCTTCGACTATCTGCGCGACAACATGAAGGGCGAGTTGAGCGAGGTCTATCAGAAGCAGCACAATTTCGCGATCGTGGACGAGGTCGACTCGATCCTGATCGACGAGGCGCGCACGCCGCTGATCATCTCGGGCCCGGCGCAGGACCGGTCGGAACTTTACGTCGCCATTGACGCGCTGCTGCCCTCGCTGTCCGAGGGTCACTACGAACTGGACGAAAAGACCCGCAACGTCACCTTTACCGACGAGGGCAACGAGTTTCTCGAGGCGCAGCTGGTCGCGCGTGGCCTGCTGCCCGAGGGGCAGTCGCTCTATGACCCTGAAAGCACGACCATCGTGCATCACGTCAACCAGGGGCTGCGGGCGCACAAGCTGTTCCAGCGCGACAAGGACTACATCGTCCGCGATGGCGAGGTTGTGCTGATCGACGAATTCACCGGCCGCATGATGCCTGGCCGCCGGTTGTCGGACGGACTGCATCAGGCCATCGAAGCCAAGGAAAACGTCCAGATCCAGCCCGAGAACGTGACGCTGGCCAGCGTGACATTTCAGAACTATTTCCGCCTCTACGACAAGCTGGCCGGGATGACCGGCACCGCGCTGACCGAGGCCGAGGAATTTGCCGAGATCTATGGCCTGGGCGTGGTCGAAGTGCCCACCAACAGGCCGATCGCACGTAAGGACGAGGACGACCAGGTCTATCGCACAGCGGCCGAGAAATACGCCGCCATGATCGCCGAGACCAAGAAGGCGCATGAAAAGGGGCAGCCAGTGCTGCTGGGCACCACCTCGATCGAGAAATCCGAGATGCTGAGCCAGATGCTGACCAAGGAAGGCATCGCGCACAACGTCCTGAACGCCCGCCAGCACGAGCGCGAGGCGCAGATCGTGGCCGAAGCAGGCCGGTTCGGCGCAGTGACCATCGCCACCAACATGGCCGGTCGCGGCACCGACATCCAGCTGGGCGGCAACGTCGAGATGAAGGTGCTGGAAGCCCTGGCCGAGAACCCCGAGGCAGACCCGGTCGAGCTGCGCGCCGCCGAAGAGGCCCGTCACGCCGAGGAAAAGCAAAAGGTGCTGGACGCCGGCGGCCTGTTCGTCATGGCATCCGAGCGGCACGAAAGCCGCCGCATCGACAACCAGCTGCGCGGCCGTTCCGGCCGTCAGGGCGACCCGGGCCGCACGGTGTTCTACCTCAGCCTTGAAGACGACCTGATGCGCATCTTCGGCTCGGAGCGGCTGGACAAGGTATTGACCACGCTGGGCATGAAGGAAGGCGAGGCAATCATTCACCCCTGGGTGAACAAATCGCTCGAACGCGCCCAGGCCAAGGTCGAGGGCCGCAACTTTGACATGCGCAAGAACGTGCTGAAGTTCGACGACGTGATGAACGACCAGCGCAAGGTGATCTTTAGCCAGCGGCGCGAGATCATGGCGGCCGAGGACCTGTCCGAGATTGTGGCCGACATGCGCGAACAGGTGATTGACGACCTGATCGACGAATTCATGCCCCCCAAAAGCTATGCGGACCAGTGGAACACCCACGGCCTTTATGCTGCGGTGATCGAGAAACTGGGCATCGACGTGCCGGTCATCGAATGGGCCTCCGAAGAGGGTGTGGACAACGACGAGATCCGCGAGCGCCTGATCAAGGCGGGCAACGAGTTCATGGAAAAGAAGGCTGCCGACTTTGGCGCCGAGAACATGCGCAACGTCGAAAAGCAGGTGCTGTTGCAGACCATCGACAGCAAGTGGCGCGAACACCTGCTGAAGCTGGAGCACCTGCGGTCTGTCGTGGGCTTCCGCGGCTATGCCCAGCGCGACCCGCTGAACGAGTACAAGAGCGAAAGCTTCCAGCTGTTCGAGGGTCTTCTGGACAGTCTGCGCGAAACCGTGACGCAGCAATTGTCGCGGGTGCGGATGCTGACCGAAGAGGAACAGCGCCAGATGATGGCGCAGATGCTGGCTCAGCAGGCTCAGGTGCAACAGGCTGGCCAGCGCGCCGAAGAGATCGCCGAGGCCAAAGCCTCGGGCGATGCGCGCCCCGGTTTTGACGAAGCAAATCCCGACACCTGGGGCAACCCGGCGAGGAACGACGCCTGCCCCTGCGGATCGGGCAAGAAGTTCAAGCACTGCCATGGTCGCCTGGCCTGAGGCCGGTCCCCACTGACACAATGACTCCCACAGGCGGCCATATCTTGGCCGCCTTTGTTTTCGACACTCCTGGCGGATTATCAGGTGATGGAGTGCGGAAATGGCACAGAAGAGTCGCAAGATCCTGACGGCGGGCGGAACGGTGCTGTGCGCGGCGCTGATCGGGTTCCTGATGCAGCAGAACGCCGCCCGCGAGGCACGGCAGGTTTCGCCACGCCAGGCGGTCATCCAGCAGGCGGTTCAGCAGCCCGAAGCCGTGACCGATGTCCAGGACCACGCGGTGACACGGGCCGTGGGCCTGTCGCTGGCCGCCGCATCCGTCGAATTGAGCCAGCCAGGCCGCCTGCCTGCGCCCGCGCTGGAACAGGTCAGCCCGTTTCCGGTCAAGGGCGAGGTTCTGCCGGAAACGCCGCTGGATCCCACTGAACCGCAATTGGGCTGCGCGATTCAGGCGGTGGCCGAACCCGCCCCCATGGCCAGCGCCAAGCTCTCGGTCAGCGCCCCCTGCTATGGCAACCAGCGGGTTACCGTGCACCACAGCGGCCTGATCTTTACCGAAACAACCGACGATGCGGGTAATCTGTCCGTGACGGTGCCGGTCCTGTCGGCGGATGCGGTTTTTGTCGTGGCCTTGCAGAACGGCCGCGGCGCAGTCGCCACGACACTGGTCGAGGACCTGAACCAAATCGCCCGCGTTGCCGTTCAGTGGTCGGGCGCGGCGGGCCTTCAGTTGCACGCGCGCGAATTCGGGGCCGCTTATGGCGACACAGGCCACGTATGGGCCGACACCGCCGCCAAGGGGTACGGTCAGGTGGTGCGCCTGGGCGAACCTGGCACGCTGGCCCCGCAAATCGCGGAAATCTACAGCTTCCCCGCCTCTGACAGCCCGGTCAGCGGAACCATCGCTTTGTCGCTCGAAGCTGAGGTCGCGGCGACCAATTGTGGCCGGGACATTTCAGCGCAATCCATCGAGTTGCGCGGTGACGGAACGCTTGGAACCCATGATCTGGTGTTGTCCATCCCCGATTGTTCTGCGGCCGGTGATTTTCTGGTGTTGAATAATCTGATCGAAGACCTGAAGATTGCCGCCAAATGATCCGCAGGTAATTTCAGGTTCCTCATGAATTTGTTCCGTGCGGCGGTTCTCGCCGCACTTTCCTTTGTACCAGCCGGCCCCAGCGCCGCGCAGGACATCACGCTCACCTCGCATGACGGCAAGGTCGAGATAACCGGAACCCTGCTGGGTTTCGATGGCGAGTTCTATCGGGTTGAAACCCGGTACGGAGAGCTGACCGTGGACGGGTCCGGGGTCACCTGCGATGGCCCCGCCTGCCCCAGCATGACCGACTATATCGCCGAGTTGACGCTCAGCGGCTCCTCCACTATGGCCGAAGTACTGCTTCCCGCCCTGATTGAAGGTTTTGCCCTGCGCAACCGCTACCAGACCCGGCGGGAAACCGAGGATGAGACGCGGTTCAGCTATCTGCTGTTCCAGAACGACCCGGCCCGTCCCCATGCCGTGTTTTCATTCCGCGTGACAACCACCGACGAAGGCTTTGCCGATCTTCTGGCCGACGAGGCCGACCTGGTCATGGCCCTGCGCGAGATCCGGCCCGAGGAGCGCCGGCGGGCGCTCGAACTCGGCCTGGGCGACATGACCGACAACAACCGCTCGCGGGTTCTGGCGCTGGATGCGATGGTACCCGTGGTGGCACCGGTCAATCCGGTGCAAAGCATCTCGATGCCGATGCTGGCGCGTGTGTTTGCCGGTGAGATCGACAATTGGGCGGATCTGGGTGGCCCCGACGCCCCCATCGCGCTGCATCTGCCAACCGCCGGGTCCGGCCTGGCGCAGGCGGTCGAGGATCGCCTGCTGACCCCGGTCCGCAAGACACTTCCCGATGACGTGATCCGCCACACCCGCTCCAGCCTGCTGTCCCGCGCCGTCACCATCGACCCGTTTGCCATCGGTATTGCCAGTTTTGCTGAAACCGGCACGGCCCGGCCGCTGACCCTGACCGGGGAATGCGGCTTTTCGCTGGCCGCCACCCGCCGCAATATCAAGACCGAGGATTATCCGCTGAACTCGCCGATGTTCCTCTATATGCCCGCGCGACGCCTGCCCAAGGTGGCGCGCGAGTTTATGGCCTATATGCGCAGCCCGGCGGCCCAGATCGTGATCCGCCGCGCCGGTTTTGTCGATCAGGCGCCCGAACTGATTCCCGTCGCGGGACAGGGCAACCGGCTGGCCAATGCCATCGCTGCCGCCGGGGCAGAAGTGCCGCTGACCGAACTGCAACGGCTTGTCTCGACCCTGTCGGGCATGCAGCGGCTCAGCCTGTCGTTCCGGTTCGAAACCGGCTCTTCACGCCCCGACGCGCAATCACGCACCAATATCGCGCAACTGGCCCAGGCTCTGGAAAGCGGCGCCTACGATACGCGCCAGTTGCTCTTTGTCGGGTTCAGCGACGGTGATGGCGCCGCCGAGGGCAACGCGCGCATCGCCCTGAAACGGGCCGAGGCTGTGCGCGACGCAGTGTTGCAAGCGGCCGAAACCCTCGACCTGGCGCGGGTCGGGATCTCGGTCGATGCCTTTGGCGAGGCGCTGCCGATGGCCTGTGATGACAGCGACTGGGGCCGTCAGGTCAACCGCCGGGTCGAGGTCTGGGTCAGGTAGCCCCTTCATCTCGCCTGCAATACTCCGGGGGAGTCGCGGCCCTGCCGCGACGGGGGCAGCGCCCCCTAAAGAAACCCTTCGGCGCGGAAGCTCAGCTCGACCGACTTTCCGATGATCAGATGGTCGTGCAGCGTGAGCCCCAGCGCCTCACACGCGGCCCGGATCCGCGCCGTCATGTCGATATCCGATTGCGACGGGGTCGGATCACCCGAGGGGTGGTTATGCACCAGGATCAGCGCCGAGGCGTTCAGCTCCAGCGCCCGCTTGGCCACCTCGCGCGGATAGACCGGCACGTGATCGACCGTGCCGCGCGCCTGTTCCTCATCCGCGATCAGCACGTTCTTGCGGTCGAGGTAGAAGACCCGGAACTGCTCGGTCTCGCGATGCGCCATGGTGGTGTGGCAATAATCCAGCAGCGCATCCCAGCTGGAGATCACCTGCCGCTGCATCACCCGGGCGCGGGCCATGCGGTGGGCGCTGGCCTCAAGTATCTTGAGATCGGTGATCACCGCCTCGCCCACGCCCTTGACCTCGGCCAACCGTTCCACCGGCGCGGTCAGCACCCGGTTGAAATCGCCAAACGTATCAAGCAGCAGCCGCGCCAGCGGCTTCACATCCTGCCGCGGGATGGAGCGGAACAACACCAGTTCAAGCAATTCGTAATCCGGCAGCGCCGCCGCACCACCGGCCATGAACCTGTCCCGCAGCCGCTTGCGATGATCCCGGATATAGGACGGCAACCGCCCCGAAGGCAGCGGCATCTCCGGCGCTTCGTCCATGTCGAACAGCATCGGGGCCTCGGAAAGACCAGTCTGGCGCATGGCAATCAGCCTCGCCCCGAATCGGTTTCCGAGAGGTTAACGCTCGCCCGCCATCCTCCGTGTCGCACGCCGCATCGCCAGATGCAGCAGCACCGATAGCACGCCCAGTGTCAGCATGGCGGCGAACATCAGGTCCGTTTTCGCCCGGCCATTGGCCAACAGCATCAGATAACCCAGGCCCTTTGACGCGCCTACCCATTCCCCGATCACCGCGCCGATCGGCGCATAGACCGCTGCCAGCCGCAGGCCCGAGGCCAGCTGCGGCAGCGCAGCAGGCACCCGGATATGCCAAAGCACCGCGCGCGGGCTGGCCTGCATGGTACGGGCCAGGTCGAGGTAGCCGACAGGCGTCCGCATCAGCCCGTCAAAAAACGCCGCCGTGATCGGGAAATAGATGATCAGCACCGCCATTGCCACCTTGGACCACAGCCCATAGCCCAGCCACAGCGTCAGGATAGGGGCCAGCGCAAAGACCGGCAGCGCCTGGGTAAAGACCAGCATCGGCTGCACCAGCACCCGTGCAATCCGTGAACTGGCCAGTTGCAGCGCCGTCGCGACACCCAGCACCGCGCCACAGGCAAGGCCGATCAGAACCTCGAGCGCGGTCACCACCGTATGCTCGGCAATCAGCCAGCGGTTTTGCCACCAGGTTTCGGCGACCAGCACCGGTCCCGGCAGGATAAAGCGCGGCAGGTCGGTCAGGCTGACCACCGCCTGCCAGACCGCCAGCGCAAAAAGGGTCGCGGCCAGAGCCGGGAGCCAGCGTGTCATTGCCCACCCTCCCGCAGCATCCTGAGCAACGCAGCCTGGCATTCCAGCGTCGCCGCGTCATCCACCGCGCGCGGCATCTGTTCCGTTGGCGGTGCAACCGCTGTCAGCCCTACGGCTGTCATCACCCGGATCGAATGGCCCAGCCGTGCGGCCTCGGCCGGGTCATGGGTCACCAGCAGCACCGTCCGCCCGGCCAACAGCTCGGCGGCCAGCTCCTGCATATCCGCGCGGGTACGGGCATCGAGCGCCGAAAAAGGCTCGTCCAGCAGCACAACCGGCTTGTCCTCCATCAGGGTACGGGCCAGCGCCACCCGCTGGCGCTGACCACCGGACAGCTCTGCCGGGCGCTTGGCGGCGTGATCGCTCAGCCGTACCCGGCGCAGCAGGTCTTCGAGCCGGGCAGGGTCCACCTGTTCTCCCCGCAGCCGCGCGCCCAGCGCCACGTTCTGCGCGACACTGGCCCAGGGCAGCAGCAGGTCGTCCTGCGCCATATAGGCCACTCGCGCCACCACCGGAGAACCATCCGACGCGGTGATCGTACCGCTGAACTCCGCCCCGGTCTCCAGCCCCGCGATCAACCGGAGCACCGTTGACTTGCCCACACCGGACCCGCCCAAGAGGCAGGTCCATTGTGCCGCCGCCAACCGCAAGGTCAGCGGCGCGAACAAGGGCGCGCCATCAATGCTGGCGCTGCCGGAGAGGGTGATTGCGGGGGCCGGTGTCACGGTGTCAGCCCCATCTGCCAGAAACCAACCTCAAGCTCGGTCGCGGTGCAGAAGGTCCGGCACAGACGTTCCCATCGTGGCGAGGCCTCGAAATCGGGGCCAATTCGTCTTGTTAGAGCCTGATTCATCAATTCCCCCACCGCCTTGCACGCGGCTTGATACTCGGCCCCGGCATAGGTGTCGATCCAGTCCTTATAGCGATCACTCGTCGCCTCTGCCGCCAGGCGCACGCCGATTTCGCCATAGCCCATGACACAGGGCGCCAGCGCCGCCAGCAAATCGGCCAAATCACCGCTATACCCGGCTTCGAGAACAAAGCGGGTATAGGCGAGGTTTTCGGGCCGCTCGGGCGTGGCGAACAGCTCGTCCTTCGAGATCCCGGCCGCCTCGCACACCCCGATATGGAGCTGCATCTCCTCGGCCACCAGCGCGTTGACGGTGCCAACGGCGGCCAGCATCTCGGCATGGGTCTGGCCCTTGACCACCGCCAGCGCCCAGGCCCGCGCGAAATGGATCAGGAACACGTAGTCCTGTCGCAGGTAATGCAGGAAAGCATCGTGTGGCAGGCTGCCGTCCTTCATCCCCTCGACAAACGCGTGGCGGGTATAGTTCCGCCACGGCTGGCCAGCCGCCGCACGCATCAGGCCAAAGGTGCGGCCATAGTCCGGCGCACTCATTCCGCGGTCACGTCGATGGCGATGGCTGAGACCGGGTTAACGCTGTCAATCAGGCCTGTGTCCTTCAGAAACGCCTCGAACCGGGCATAGCGGCCCGCGTCGACCCCGGCGGGACGCAGGGCAAAGCGGGGCAGCGTATCGGCCCAGGCGCGCTTGTTCAACTCGTCCTGCAACTCGGGCGAAGTGGCCGAGAAGACCTCCCAGCTGGCTTGCGGGTTATTGACGATGAACTGCGTCGCCTTCTCGGTCGCCTCAAGAAAGCGGGCGATCTTGTCGGCATCCATCCGCTCGGGGTTGGCGACGTAGATCAGCTCGTCATAGGACGGCACGCCCTCTTCCTCGATATAGAAGCAGCGGCCCGGCACCCCTTCGATATCCATCTGATTCAACTCGAAATTCCGGTAAGCACCGATCACCGCGTCGACCTGACCGCTCATCAAGGCGGGCGAGAGCGAGAAGTTCACGTTGATCATCTCTACATCGCTCAGGGCAACACCGTATTTGCCCAGAACCGTGGTCAGGATCGCCTCTTCGACGCCCGCGACAGAGAAGCCGATCTTCTTTCCCTTGAGGTCAGCGGGCGACTTGATCGGGCCATCTTCAAGCACCAGCAGACAGTTGAGGGGGGTGGCGACCAGCGTGCCGACACGTTTCAGGGGCAGCCCCTCGTGGATTTGCAGGTGCAGCTGCGGCTGATAGCTGACCGCCAGATCGGCCTGCCCGGCGGCAATCAGACGCGGCGGGGCGGAGGGGTCGGCGGGGGCCACGATTTCCACAGTTAGACCCTGTTCTGCGAAATATCCCTTTTCCTGCGCCACGATGATCGGGCCGTGGTCGGGGTTGATGAACCAATCCAAGAGAAGGGTCATCTTATCCTGCGCCAATGCGGGCGTTGCGGCCAGCAGTGCCAGTGCAGTTACCAGGTGTTTCATGTCGCGTTTCCTTTCATGATGTGGCGGCCGCGACGAGGACGATCTCGCCGGGCCAATCCGGTTGCAACCGCTCTGCCATGCGCCAGGCCCGGAGGCCGGTGGCGCAGCACAGAGCCAGTCGTTTTCCATTGTTAGTCTCTGATAGATCGAAGTTTGCTATCGTCATCCGCTGTGCAGATGGATGCGCCGGGTGCGGCGCTTCGGCCTCGGATCGCAGTTCGAAAATGAGGTCATCGGCTGTCAATTCCGAAGGCGCAACAAAGCGGAAAGCGGTGACCGGTTCCGCCGCGGCGTCGAAGCGGAACGCGCTGTTCCGCCAGGTTTGCGCGTCGATCTGCACCATCTGGCCAAGGGGCGAAGGTTCCAGGCCGAGAAGCACCGAAAGCGCCATTTGCGCCTGTATAGAGCCTAAGATGGAGACAACTGGCCCCAACACGCCAGCGGTTGCGCAACTGGCCGCACTGTCCGGTGCCTCGGGGAAGACCGCGCGCAGGCTGGGCCCACCGCCGCAGAAGCCGCCCGCATAGCCGACGAGCCCCAGAACCGAGGCGCTGATCAGCGGTTTACCCTGCGCCAGACAGGTGTCGCTGAGCAGATAGCTGGCGGCATAGCTGTCGGCGCAATCCAGCACCAGATCGGCGTTTTGACTGTTTTGGACGACGTTTTCCGGGGTGATTGACCGTTTTGTACCGGTCACGACAATCCCGGAATTTAACGCACGACAGCGTTCAGCGGCAACCTCGGCCTTGGCCCGGCCGACGTCGGCCTCGGTGAACAGCGTCTGGCGATGTAGGTTCGACAGCTCGATCGCGTCACCGTCAAAAATGTCGATCCGCCCCACCCCTGCCCCGGCAAGGATCGGCAGCGCGGGCGCCGCCAGCCCCCCGGCCCCGACCACCAGCACGCGGGCGGCGGCGAGCCGGGCCTGGCCCTCGGCCCCGACCTGCGGCAGCATCATCTGGCGGGCATAACGGCTCATCTGGTGGCCTCGATCCATTGGCGCACGCGTGCCTCGGGATCGGCATTCAAGGTGATGTCGGTCACGACCGAGACGATATCGGCCCCGGCGGCCAGCACGCCCGACGCACGCTCGACACTCATGCCGCCGATACCGACCAGCGGGATGGAACCTACTCGCGCTTTCCATTCGGTGACGCGCGGCAGGCCCTGCTGATGCCATTTCATCTGTTTCAGGATGGTCGGATAGACCGGGCCAAGGGCCACATAGTCGGGATCCATGCTCAGCACCCGCTCCAGTTCGTCATCGTCATGAGTGGAGACTCCCAGCCGCAGACCCGCCTTGCGGATCGCGGGCAGATCGGCCTCGTCCAGATCCTCTTGCCCCAAGTGCAGCCAGTCGCAGCCCGCGTCGATGGCGGCCGGCCAATAGTCGTTGATGACCAGCACCGCGCCATGCGCGCGGCAAAGGTCGCGCGCGGTGGCAATCTCGGCGCGGATCACTGCGTCGGGCTGGTCCTTGATCCTGAGTTGCACCAGCTTGACCCCCAGTGGCAGCATCCGGCGCAGCCAGTCGGTATGGTCGAAGATCGGATAGAACCGGTCGAGCGTCATGACAGGAATGCCTTTCCGATGACTGGGGTCGAGGCGCTGGCCATATCGCGTGCCTCGATCGGGTCGGCGCGATGCGCCAGTTGCCCGGCCTGAATGGCCAGGGCCATGGCGCACGCCATCTCAACCGGATCGCCCGCGCGGGCCACGGCGGTATTGAGCAGGACGGCGTCATAGCCGAGCTCCATCGCGCGGGCGGCGTGGCTGGGCAGGCCGATGCCTGCGTCGACCACCAGCGGCACATCGGGAAACTCGGCCCGCATGGCGCGCAGCGCATATTCGTTGTTCAGCCCCCGGCCCGAACCGATGGGCGCGCCCCAGGGCATCAGCACCTCGCAGCCTGCCGCCAACAGGCGCTCGCCGACGATCAGGTCGTCGGTGGTATAGGGAAACACCTGGAACCCGTCCTCGGTCAGGATGCGCGCGGCCTCGACCAGGCCGAAGACATCGGGTTGCAGGCTGTCGGTATGGCCAATCAGCTCCAGCTTGATCCAGGGGGTGCCGAACACCTCGCGCGCCATATGGGCGGTGGTGACCGCCTCTTTCACCGTGTGGCAGCCGGCGGTGTTGGGCAGGACCAGCACACCCAGATCGCGGATCATCGACCAGAATGTCTGTCCCGCACCGGATTCGCGCCGCAGCGATACGGTGGCCACCCCGGCCCCGCTGGCGCGGAACGCCTGTTCCAGGATCGCGGGGCTGGGATATTGCGCGGTGCCCAGCATCAGCGGGTTCGGCAATTCGGTTCCGTAAAAGGCGCGCATGTCTCAGCCCCCCTGCATCGGAGCGAGCACCTCGACCCGGTCACCATCATGCAGCCGATGCGCGCCGCGCAGGGACGAGGGCACAAAGCTTTCGTTCACGGCGGTGGCTACCCGGCCCGACAGGCCGCATTCGGCCAGCAGTGCGGCCAGGGTTTCGGCCTCGACCTCGCGCGGCTCGCCGTTAATCACGATCTTCATCGACCAACTCCGTATGTGTGTCGTTCAGCGCCAGGTCGGCCACCCCCTGCGCCAAGGCGGGCGCCAGAAGATAGCCGTGGCGATAAAGGCCATTGGCATAAATGGTCCGCCCCAGCCGCCGGATGCGCGGCAGGTTGTCGGGAAAGGCGGGGCGTAGATCGACGCCGATTTCCAACACTTCGGCCTCGCCAAAGGCGGGGTTCAGGGCATAGGCGGCGCTAAGGAGTTCCAGCATCGAGCGCGCGGTGATACGGCCGCTGTCCTCGCTCTCGATCATTGTCGCGCCCAGCATGTAGACATGGTCGCTGCGCGGCACGACATAAAGTGGCATGCGGGGATGCAGCAGGCGAATTGGTCTTGTTAGAGCCACATCTGGCGCGCGGATGACCAGCATCTCTCCTTTGACGCCGCGCAGGTCGTGCAGCACCTCGCGCGCGTGCAGGCCACGGCAGTCGATGGCATTCTCCAGACCGGCGGGGGCGGGTTTGCGGTGAAACGCGACCCCCTTGTCAATGAGGCCGCGATAAAGGTCCGAGAGCGCGCGGCGCGGGTCCAGATGCGCCTCGTCTGGGAAATGGAGACCCTTTGAGAAGGCATTGATATCAGGCTCTAACTCTGTAATTTCTGCATGACTGATCTCGGTAAACCCTTCGGTCCGGCGGGCAAAGCGGCGCAGGTCCGGCAGGTCGCGCGGATTGGCCAGCACCAAAGTACCGCACCGGTTGACGGTGGTATGCGCCTCCCACCAGCCGATCGCCTGCTGGCCCAGGCGCAGGACCGGCTCCTCGGCGTTCTCATACTCGCACCAGGGCGCCAGCATGCCGCCTGCCCACCAGCTGCATCCATGCGGGCCGGGCGGGCCGGAGGGGTCGAACACCTGCACCTGTGCGCCGCGCGCGACCAGTTCGGTCGCTACCGCCAGGCCGGCAACGCCCGCGCCTATGACCGACCAAAGCGTCATGCGGGCCAGACCCGATGGAAATGATGCACCGGGCCGTGGCCGTGGCCCACTTGCAGATCGTCGGCAGCGATTATCGCGCCTTGCAGATAGGTATGCGCCTCTTGCACCGCGCTTTTCAGGGTCAGCCCCTTGGCCAGACCGGCGGCGATCGCCGAACTGAGCGTACAGCCGGTGCCGTGGGTGTTCTTGGTCTCCCGGCGTGGCGCGGTGAACTCGGCCAATATTCCGGTCGGTGTCACCAACAGATCATGACACACCGCCCCCCGGCCATGCCCTCCCTTCATCAGAATGGCGCCCGCGCCCAGGGCGAGCAACGCCTGAGCCTGAGCGACCATGTCATCCGGGCTGTCGGCATCCGCGGCCCGCAACAGGCGCGCGGCCTCGGGCAGGTTCGGCGTCAGCAGGGTTGCGCGCGGCAAGAGCCGGTCACGCAGGCTGGCCACCGCCGCCTCGGCCAAAAGCGCATCGCCTGATTTCGCCACCATCACCGGGTCCAGCACGATGGGCCCGTCAAACCCGGCGATGGCATCGGCCACGGTGCTGATGATCTCGGGCGTGGCCAGCATGCCGATCTTGATCGCCCGCACATCGAGATCATCCAGAACCGCGTCGATCTGTGCCCGGATCACCTGCGCCGGGATGCCGTGTACCGACGTCACCGCGCGTGTGTTCTGCGCGGTCACCGCCGTGATGACCGAGGCACCATAGACGCCCAGCGCCGACATCGTCTTGAGGTCGGCCTGGATGCCCGCGCCGCTGCCGCTGTCGGACCCCGCAATCGTCAGGGCAATCGCCGTCATATCCGTCACTCCGGTTCGGGGGCAACGGGGGCATGGAAAACGTCCGAAAGTGCGAGACCGTTCCCTACGCCGGTATTGCCCGGATCAGGTTCGATGGGTTGACGCAATCGCGCCTCTCAGCCCCACACAGGGCACCCCAACGGTTGGCCGGACAATCTCAGGTGACGCGACGACAATCAAGAGCGAATCGTTGCAAAAAAGGCGAGCACCGTATGGCGCCCGCCCTTGTCTTCATTTCGCTGAAAATACTCCGGGGGAGTCGCCGCCAGGCGACGGGGGCAGCGCCCCCTAGCCCTTCATCCCGTCCCAGAACGACTTGACCGAGGAAAAGAAGCTCTTGGTCTCGGGATTGTTGTCCTCGCTCAGCTCCTCGAACTCGCGCAGCAGGTCTTTCTGCTTGCTGGTCAGGTTGACCGGGGTTTCCACCGCCAGTTCGATGAACATGTCGCCGATACCGCCGCCGCGCAGGGCGGGCATGCCCTTGCCGCGCAGGCGCATCTGACGGCCCGACTGGCTGCCTGCGGGCACCTGCACCCGGCCCCGGCCGCCGTCGATGGTCGGCACCTCGATCGCGCCGCCCAGCGCCGCCTTGGCCATGCTGACCGGCACCCGGCAGTAGAGGTTCACCCCGTCGCGTTCGAACAGGTCGTGCTTGGTCACCTCGACAAAGATATAGAGATCTCCGGGAGGACCACCGCGCATCCCGGCTTCGCCCTCGCCCGCCAGGCGGATGCGGGTACCGGTTTCGACGCCTGCGGGAATGTTCACGCTGAGCGAGCGGTCCTTTTCGACCCGGCCCGCGCCCCGGCAGGATTTGCACGGGTTCTTGATGATCTGACCCAGGCCGGAACAGGTGGGACAGGTGCGTTCAACGGTAAAGAACCCCTGTTGCGCCCGCACCTTGCCCATGCCCGAACAGGTCGGGCAGGTGGTCGGCTCGACCCCGCCTTCGGCGCCTGTCCCTTCGCAGGCCGAACAGCTGACGGCGGTGGGCACGTTGATGGTCTTTTGCATGCCCGAGAAGGAATCCTCGAGCGTGACCCGCAGGTTATAACGCAGGTCCGAGCCGCGCGCGGCGCGGCGCCCGCCGCCAGCGCCACCGCGCTGGCCCATGAAATCTCCGAATAGATCCTCGAACACGTCCGAGAACGCGCTGGAGAAATCGCCGCCGCCGAAACCGCCACCGGGACGCGCGCCCGCGCCCGTGCCGTTTTCGAACGCGGCATGGCCGAACCGGTCATAGGCTGCCTTTTTGTCGGCGTCCTTGAGAATGTCGTAAGCCTCGTTCGCTTCCTTGAACTTGGCCTCGGCCTCGGGATTGTCCTTGTTGCGGTCGGGGTGCAGTTCCTTGGCCTTGGTGCGGAAGGCCTTCTTGATCTCGTCCGCCGACGCGCCCTTGGACACCCCGAGCACGTCGTAATAGTCGCGTTTTGACATCCGATTTTCCTTCTGCCTCAACGAATGCGGGCCGGTCCGGTGAACGGACCGGCCCGTTCTGGCCCGGATGACCGGTTACTTGCGCTTGTCTTCGCCGAGATCTTCGAAATCGGCGTCGACGATGTCGTCGTCGCGTCCTTCGGCATCGGCCGCCGCCGGCTCGTCATTGCCGCCTTCGGCCTGCGCCTTATAGATCGCCTCGCCCAGTTTCATCGCCGCTTCGGTCACGTTCTGGATGCCCGACTTGATCTTTTCGGCGCTGACGCCGTCCTTTTCAAGGTCGTCCTTGAGCGCGGCAATGGCCAGTTCGATCGCCTCGACGGTGGTCGGGTCGACCTTGTCGCCATGCTCTTCGACCGATTTCTCGGTCGAATGGATGAGGCTTTCGGCCTGGTTGCGCGCCTCGACCAGCGATTTGCGCGCCTTGTCGGCTTCGGCGTTTTCCTCGGCGTCCTTGACCATCTTTTCGATGTCCTCGTCC
Source organism: Ruegeria sp. PrR005 (assembly GCF_010500245.1). Taxonomy (GTDB): domain Bacteria; phylum Pseudomonadota; class Alphaproteobacteria; order Rhodobacterales; family Rhodobacteraceae; genus Ruegeria_B; species Ruegeria_B marisflavi. Next base: position 93,341 of record NZ_JAAGOX010000032.1, on the reverse strand, counting down.
GAGAGACCGCCCGAGGCCTGAATGGTGATCTTGTGCTCTTTGCCGGTGCCCTTGTCCTTGGCCGAGACCGACACGATGCCGTTGGCGTCGATGTCGAATGTCACCTCGATCTGAGGCATGCCGCGCGGTGCGGGCGGGATGTCTTCGAGATTGAACTGGCCCAGGATCTTGTTGTCGGCGGCCATTTCACGCTCGCCCTGGAACACGCGGATGGTCACCGCGTTCTGATTGTCCTCGGCGGTCGAGAAGACCTGGCTTTTCTTGGTCGGGATCGTGGTGTTGCGGTCGATGAGGCGGGTGAACACACCGCCCAGGGTTTCGATACCCAGCGACAGCGGGGTCACGTCGAGCAGGACCACATCCTTGACGTCGCCTTGGAGAACGCCGGCCTGAATGGCGGCACCCATGGCGACAACCTCGTCCGGGTTAACACCCTTGTGGGGTTCCTTGCCGAAGAACTTGGTCACTTCCTCGATGACCTTGGGCATGCGGGTCATACCGCCGACCAGGACCACCTCGTCAACGTCGGAGGCCGAGATGCCGGCATCCTTGAGCGCGGCCTTGCAGGGGTCCATCGACTTCTTGATCAGGTCGCCCACCAGGCTTTCCAGCTTGGCGCGGGTCAGTTTCATGACCATGTGCAGCGGCTGGCCGTTGGCGCCCATCGAGATGAACGGCTGGTTGATCTCGGTCTGGGTGGTCGAGGAAAGCTCGATCTTTGCCTTTTCGGCGGCTTCCTTCAGGCGCTGAAGCGCCATCTTGTCCTTGCTGAGGTCGACGCCATGCTCTTTCTTGAACTCCTCGGCGAGGTAGTTGACGATGCGCATGTCGAAGTCTTCGCCACCCAGGAAGGTGTCGCCGTTGGTCGATTTGACCTCGAACAGACCGTCGTCGATTTCCAGGATGGTAACGTCGAAGGTACCGCCGCCAAGGTCATAGACCGCGATGGTCTGGCTGTTCTTCTTGTCCAGGCCATAGGCGAGCGCGGCGGCAGTCGGTTCGTTGATGATCCGCAGCACTTCGAGACCGGCGATCTTGCCTGCATCCTTGGTGGCCTGACGCTGGGCATCGTTGAAATAGGCGGGCACGGTGATCACGGCCTGGGTCACGTCCTCGCCCAGGTAGGATTCCGCGGTTTCCTTCATCTTGCCGAGGATGAAGGCCGAGATTTGCGAGGGCGAATATTTCTCGTCCCGGGCTTCGACCCAGGCGTCGCCATTGCCGCCGTTCACGATGTTGAACGGCACCATTTTCTTGTCCTTGGTGACCTCGGCGTCATCGACGCGGCGGCCGATCAGGCGCTTGACACCAAAGATGGTGTTCGAGGGGTTGGTGACCGCCTGGCGTTTTGCCGGCTGCCCGACCAGTCGCTCGTCTTCGGTGAAGGCGACGATCGAGGGCGTGGTGCGTGCCCCTTCGGCGTTTTCGATGACCTTCGGCTGGGCGCCGTCCATGATGGCAACGCACGAGTTGGTGGTGCCAAGGTCAATACCGATTACTTTTCCCATTGTTCGATCCCTTTCTCTTCAAGGCGATGGCTCGAAACCCGAACCCGTTTTGGCATTCCGGCCCCGATCTGTTTGCGCAATGGCACTACACCACGGCGCGTCCCGGCGTATATAGGGGGCGAAAACAGGGGCTGCAAGCATGCTGAATTGCAGGTTTTCGGGAATCTGCGTGGTTTTTGGCAAGGCTGCGTCAAGGAAGGACCGGGTTGAATGACAAGGCTGATGGTGCGCGGCGTCGAGATCCGCAAGGGCGCGCTGGACGGCCCGGCCCAGGTCCGGCTGATCGACGCCCTGCGCCCGGTGCTGAAGGCGGCACCGCTGTTTTCGCCGGTGACGGCCAATGGCAAGGCGATGTCGGTGCGGATGACCTCGGCCGGGGGTTTGGGCTGGGTGTCGGACAAGGGTGGCTATCGCTATCAGCCGACACATCCGCGCGGCAGTGCGTGGCCAGCGATCCCCGATCCGGTTCTGGACATCTGGCGTGACGTCACGGGACACGACCGGACGCCCGATTGCTGCCTGATCAACTATTATGGCGAGGGCGCCAAGATGGGCCTGCACCAGGATCGGGACGAGGCGGATTTTTCCTGGCCGGTGGTGTCGGTGTCGCTGGGCGACGATGCGCTGTTCCGCATCGGTGACACGGTGCGAGGCGGCAAGACGGAATCGGTCTGGCTGAACTCGGGCGACGTGGTGGTGATGGGGGGACCGGCGCGGCTGGTCTATCACGGGATCGACCGGATCCGGTTCGGCTCATCCCGGTTGCTGCCAAAGGGCGGGCGGATCAACCTGACGCTGCGGGTCGCGGTTTAATCCGCCACCAGCGAACAGCAGCCGGAATAGAGCGAGTCGCCCAGCACCAGGGAAATCTCCAGCCCATAGGCGCGATCCGACATGCCGTCATGGCATTGTTCCTGCCGGATGATGGCCAGGTTGTCGCCCAGTGCGATCATGAACCGGTTCACCACGGCAACCCCCGGTTTCAAGGTACCGGCAGGCATGCTCTGCGCCTGATCCGCCATCGGATCGAACCGGGCGGAAACCCCCTGGTCGATGGTCAGGGACCAGAACGGCTCGGTCCCGGAACAGACCAGACGCGGGGTCAGCCAGAGGTCGGGGTGATCGGGCCGCCGCGCCAGATAGCGCATCGCGACCCATCCGGCGATCTCGCCTGCGTTCACCCGCCCCCATTTGCCGTCAAAGGTCAGGTCCACCACCTCGACCCCGGTGGCATTGGCGACCAGTTCACCCAGTTTCTCGGAACTGGCCGACGGCTCGGCGCGCAGGTTCAGCACGTCGTTGGCGGCCACGCCGGTGACATCGAACAGTGCCGGAACAGGATCCGCCCGCAACGCGGGCGCCCCGGCCAGCGCCAGCAGTATCGCCAGCGCCCGGATCATCGGCGTGCATACCAGCTGGCCGAGACATGCCGGCGGGTATAGAACTCGCCCATCAGCCCGACCATGATCAGGACGATCCCGACCCACAACGCATACTGCCAGTTGCTGTTGTGCGGAAAGTAGTTCTTGAACACGAATCCCCGGCACTGGTCGATGGCGTGAAACAGCGGGTTCCAGTCGAACATGGCCAGCATGTAGCCCGGCAGGGTGTTGGCCACGAACATCTTGCCCGAGGCGATCATGTTGGCCCGCTGGTAGATCGTGGTCAGAACGCCGACAAAGGTGGGCGCCCAGGGCTTGATCGACAGAAACACCAGCCCCACGGCAAAGCCGGTGAACCACGCCAGCATCAACATGGCAAAGGCGCCGCCCCAATCGTCGATATAGACCGGCGTAAAGGCGACGTGATAACCGAACAGGATCAGGATCAGGGTCAGCAGCTGGGTATAAAGCGACGCGATCGCCGCCGACAGAATCGCCACGATCGTGTTCATCGGCGCGTGTTTCATCATCGGGCTGTTGGGCCCTTCGGCCCCGGAGACAGCGCCGACCGTCTTGATATGCACCATGAACAGGAAGATGCCCGACATGATGTAGAGCAGGAAATCCCCCCGGATCGCCGAGCCGCGCAGTCCCAGGATCGAGAACATCAGGTAGAACACCAGCACAAAGACCAGCACCTGCATCATGTTCTTGCCCAAGGCGACATAGGCGTTGGAATGGCCCTGGCGCACGCTGCGGACCACGTTGTGAAAGATGAGCTCGGCCATGGTGAAGGCACCGCTCAGTAGGGAATTATGCTGCCTGAATTTGAACACGCTGCCAGTTCCTGTTGCTCTGCCTTTGAAAATTACATGGAATTCTTGCCGATCCCTTGCAATCACAGCATAAGGGCAGCTGCATTGCAGATCAACAAATCACCAAACCGGAGCAAATTTGTGACCTACACCGACCTTATTCCTGTCATTCGGCGTCTTGCATTGGAAGCAGGCGACAAGATCATGGAGATTTACAACGCCGACGATTTCGATGTGAAGGTCAAGTCTGACGCGAGCCCGGTGACCGAGGCGGACGAGGCGGCGGATGCGCTGATCTCGGCCGGGCTCAGGGCGGCCTTCCCCGATATCCTGCTGGTGACCGAGGAACAGGCCGCCTCGCACAGTCAGACGGGCGACACCTTCCTGATCGTCGATCCGCTGGACGGGACCAAGGAATTCATCAACCGGCGTGGCGATTTTACGGTGAATATCGCGCTGGTGGAAAACGGCACGCCCACGCGCGGCGTGGTCTATGCCCCGGCCAAGGGGCGGATGTTCTATACTCTGGCTGACGGTTCATCGGTCGAGGAGACCGGCGCGCTGGACAAGGAAACCCCCGGTGACCTCTCTCCGATCCGGGTGGCGCAGGCAGACAATGCCGCGCTGATGGTGGTGGCGTCGAAATCGCACCGCGACCAGGCGACCGAGGATTACATCGGCAAATACGCCGTCAAGGACAGCAAGAGCGCCGGTTCCTCGCTGAAATTCTGCCTTGTGGCCACGGGTGAGGCGGATCTGTACCCGCGTGTTGGCCGCACCATGGAATGGGATACAGCCGCCGGTCACGCGGTTCTGGCCGGAGCCGGGGGCAAGGTGGTACGTTTCGACAATCACCAGCCGCTGGTCTATGGCAAGGACGGCTATGCCAACCCGTTCTTCATCGCCTATGCGCCCAGCGTCACGCTCAAGGAAGCCTGAATGTCCGTCCTCATCGCCATTCCCGCCCGCTATGCCTCGACCCGCTATCCCGGCAAGCCACTGGTCAGCCTGACCGGCGCCAGCGGCAAGGCGATGACGCTGATCGAACGCTCGTGGCGAGCGGCGATGGCGGTGAGCGGCGCCGACCGGGTGGTGGTCGCCACTGATGACGACCGCATCCGCGAGGTGGCCGAAGGGTTCGGGGCCGAGGTCGTCATGACCTCGTCCAACTGCGTCAACGGCACCGAGCGCTGCGCCGAGGCGCATGCGGCGCTGGGAGCCGGGCATGACATCGTGGTCAACCTGCAAGGCGATGCGCCGCTGACGCCCCACTGGTTTGTCGAAGACCTGATTTCGGGGCTGCGCGCCGCGCCCGAGGCCGATATCGCCACGCCGGTCCTGCGTTGTGACGGGATGGCGCTGAACAGCTTTCTGAACGACCGCAAGCATGGCCGGGTCGGCGGCACCACGGCGGTGTTCGCCACCGACCGCAGCGCGCTTTATTTCTCGAAAGAGGTGATCCCCTATACCTCGGAAGTCTATGCTGATGACGCGCCGACCCCGGTGTTCCACCATGTGGGCGTCTATGCTTATCGGCCCGGCGCGCTGGCGGAATACCCGACCTGGCCGATGGGACCGCTGGAAACGCTGGAGGGACTGGAGCAACTGCGTTTCATGGAAAACGGGCGCAAGGTTCTGTGTGTCGAGGTCGAGGCCCGCGGGCGGCAGTTCTGGGAGCTGAACAACCCCGCTGACGTGGCCCGGATCGAGGGCATGATGGCCGCGATGGGGCTGGAATAGCGCGAGGGGCACGATGACCATCAGCCCAGCGCCGACATTGCAGCCGATCGGATGGGCCGATGCCTATCGGCTGCGATGGAAACGGCGTCGGCTGCTCTGGCGGTCATTTCGCAGCCGGCATGCGCTGACCCTATTGGCGGACCGGACCAACACGATCCGGCCCGGTCATGTGCTGGCTTTCACCACGCTCAGAAACGAGGCGTTGCGCCTGCCCGGTTTTCTGGAACACTACCGGACACTGGGCGTCGATCACTTTCTGATGGTCGACAACGGCAGCGACGATGGCAGCGTCGAGATGCTGGCGGAGCAGCCGGACGTGTCGCTGTGGCAAACCAGGGCGAGCTATCGCGCGGCGCGGTTCGGGCTGGACTGGCTGACATGGTTGCAGATGCGGCACGCGCACGGGCACTGGAGCCTGATGGTCGATGTCGACGAGTTGCTGATCTATGCCGATCATGATCGTTGCGACTTGCACAGGCTGGCTGGCTGGCTGGACAGCGAAGGGCACGACACCTTTGGCGCGCATATGCTGGACCTCTATCCCAAGGGTCCGGTGGGCGCGCAGAGCTTTGCCGCCGGGGACGATCCGCTGGCGATCTTGTGCTGGTTTGACGCCGGACCCTATCGCGCCCGGCGGCAACAGCCGATGGGCAACCTGTGGGTTCAGGGCGGCGCCCGCGAGCGGATGTTCTTTGCGGATGAGCCGCTGCGTTCGCCGACGCTGAACAAGATCCCGCTGGTCCGCTGGAACCGGCGCTATGCCTATGTGAATTCCTGCCATTCCGCCCTGCCCCGGCATCTGAACGACGCCTATGGCGGGCCGGGGGGCGCCGCGCCCTCGGGGGTGTTGCTGCATACCAAGCTGCTGCCTGACATTGTTTCCAGATCCGAGACCGAAAAATCCCGGCAACAGCATTTCCATGCCCCGGCGGATTTCGATCACTATTACGACGATCTGATGGCCTCGCCAGATTTCTGGACCCCGGCCTCGGTTCGGCTGACCGGGTGGCGGCAATTGCAGGAGCTTGGCCTGATTTCCCCCTTTAGTTGTGAGAAATAGCCAGAATACAACAAGAGAGCGGGGAATTTCGTGGCAGAATTGTCAAGCCCGGCGTAACGGTTCCTAAACCCGTTGCCCTGAAAGATGTTTCGGTGACATAAACGGCCTGTACCACTTGGTTTTCTGGTGTTTTGGTGCGGGCGGGCGCGCATAGATTGATGGTTGGATAACAGCGTGAGCCTTTGGGGATCGTATAAAATGCGGGTGCGGCGCAAGCGCCGCCTTTTGCGTTGCCTGCGCAAGTCGCGCGAATTGCGATCGGTCCAGAACAATACCGCCGCCATCCGTCCGGGCGATGTCCTGCTGGTCAGCACCGTGCGAAACGAGAAGATCCGCCTGCCGTACTTCCTTCGCTACTACCGCGATATGGGGATCGATCATTTCCTGATCGTCGACAACGACAGCACGGATGGTACACTTGCCTATCTGTCGGGCCAGTCGGATGTCTCGGTCTGGCATACCACCCACAGCTACAAGTCGGCGACCTTTGGCGTCGACTGGATGAACTGGCTGAAGCGGACCTATGCCCACGGGCACTGGGTGCTGGTCGTCGACCCGGACGAGTTCTTTATCTACCCATTCTGCGACACACGGCCGATCCAGGCCCTGACCGACTGGCTGGACAATTCCTCGATCCGGTCGTTCAGCGCCATGCTGATCGACCTTTATCCCAAGGGCAAGATCGACGAGACGCCCTATGTCGAGGGCCAGAATCCGCTGGATATCGCCAACTGGTTCGACAGCGGCAATTACACGATCAAGAAGAACCCCGATTACGGCAACCTGTGGATTCAGGGCGGCCCGCGCAGCCGGGTGTTCTTTCCCGACCGGCCCAAGAAGGCGCCGGCGCTGAACAAGATACCGCTGGTCAAGTGGGACAAGCGCTATGTCTATGTCAGTTCGACCCATGCACTGTTGCCGCGCGGCCTGAACCAGGTCTACGAGGAATGGGGCGGCGAAAAGGCCAGCGGCGCGTTGTTGCACACCAAGTTCCTGGACACCTTTACCCAGAAGGCGGCCGAGGAGCTGACGCGCAAACAGCATTACGCAAACTCGGTCGAATATACGGCCTATGCCGAGACGGTGAAATCGCAGCCCGACCTGTGGTGCAAGTGGTCCGAAAAATACATCAACTGGCGCCAGCTTGAGATTCTGGGCCTCATGTCCAAGGGGAACTGGGCATGAGCACGGTCGGTATCGTGATGCTGGTTCATACGGCGCTGGACAGGGCCCAGCAGGTGGCGCGTCACTGGACCGCCTCGGGCTGTCCGGTGGTCATCCATGTCGACAAGAAGGTTCCGCGCAAAACCTATCGCGCCTTTCACGACGCCTGCATCCAGGATCCGCTGATCCGGTTTTGCAGCCGCCACCGCTGTGACTGGGGTACATGGGGGATCGTGGCCGCGTCGCAATCGGCGTCCGAGCTGATACTGGCCGAGTTTCCCGACATCCGGCATGTCTATCTGGCGTCGGGTTCGTGCCTGCCGCTGCGCCCGGTGCAAGAGCTGATCGACTATCTTGCCAGCCGTCCGCGCACGGATTTCATCGAAAGCGCAACCACGGCGGACGTGCCCTGGACAGTGGGCGGGCTGGATCACGAGCGATTCACCCTGCGGTTTCCGTTCTCGTGGAAAAAGCAGCGCTGGCTGTTCGACAAATACGTGAACCTGCAACGGCGTCTTGGTTTCAAACGCAGGATTCCGGCGGGTATCGTGCCGCATATGGGCAGCCAGTGGTGGTGCCTGACCCGTCAGACCCTGTCGGCGATCCTGCAAGACCCCGAGCGGTCGACCTATGACCGCTATTTCCAAAAGGTCTGGATTCCCGACGAGAGCTATTTCCAGACTCTTGCCCGACAATATTCGAGCAGCGTCGAAAGCCGCTCGCTGACCCTGTCCAAGTTCGATTTCCAGGGCAAGCCGCATATTTTCTACGACGATCACTTGCAACTGTTGCGCCGGTCCGACTGTTTCGTCGCGCGCAAGATCTGGCCCCGCGCGCACCGGCTGTACGATGCGTTCCTGACCGACAAGACGGGCGCGATGAAGCGAACCGAGCCGAACCCGGGCAAGATCGACCGCATCTTTGCCAAGGCGGTCGAACGGCGGACCCGGGGGCGTGACGGGCTGTATATGCAGAGCCGATTTCCCCGGCACGGTAACGAGAACGGCCTGACCTCGAACCCGTATTCGATGTTCCAGGGATTCACCGAGTTGTTCGAGGATTTCGAACCCTGGCTGGCGCGGGCCACCGGCGCGCGGGTGCATGGCCATCTGTTCGGCCCCGAGCGGGTGGAGTTCGCGGGCGGCCAGACGATGATCAACGGCGCGCTCAGCGACAACGCAGCGATCCGCGATTATAATCCGATCAGCTTTCTGACCTCGCTGATCTGGAACACACGGGGTGAGCGGCAGTGCTTCCAGTTTGGCCCGGCCGACAACCAGGAAATCAACTGGCTGCTGGCACGCGATCCCAATGCGCAGATCTCGGTGATCACCGGCGCCTGGGCGGTGCCACTGTTCAAGTTGAACCGCAATTTCGCCGATATCCGCAAGGAAGCGGCCAAGCTGCAACAGACCGAGACCAAGCAGCTGGAGATTCTGCGATCGGTCTGGACCAAGGCGCGCGTGCGCATCTGGACCATGGCCGAATTCATCGAGGCGCCGATGGAACCGATCCAGACCATCGTGGACGAGATCGGGCCCGCCAACCCCCGCCGCCTGACCGAGGTGCCGACAATGGTCGACCTAACCGGCTTCGGACAGTTCCTGCAAAACCTCAAGAACCAGGGCATGCACCCCTATCTGATGGGTGATTTCCCGGTTGAACAGCCGCCGGTCAACACGCCGAAAACGAACCGTAAACCCTATCTGGTGCGATAAGCCCGAATGAGCAGCCCCTTTGATTACTTTGTCGTGTTCGCGGAGATGCGGACCGGCTCCAACTTTCTCGAAACCAACCTGAACGCGCTGGATGGCGTGGGCTGTTTCGGCGAGGCGTTCAATCCGCATTTCATCGGTTATCCGAACAAGACCGAGATCCTGGAAATCAGTCAGGCGATGCGCGATGCCGACCCCCAGTGCCTGCTGGATGCGATCCGGGATGCGCGCGGCATTCTGGGCGGGTTTCGTTATTTCCATGACCACGATCCGCGCATCCTGGATACGGTTCTAAGCGATCCGCGCTGCGCCAAGATCATCCTGACGCGCAATCCGCTGGACAGCTATGTGTCCTGGAAGATCGCCAAGGAGACCGGTCAGTGGAAGCTGACCAATATCAAGAAACGGAAAGAGGCACAGGCCCGGTTCGATGCCGAGGAATTCGCTCGCCATGTCGAGGAGTTGCAGGATTTCCAGGTATTCCTGTTGAACAGCCTGCAACGCGGCGGTCAGACGCCGTTCTACATCGCCTATGAAGACTTGCAGGACCTTGGCGTGCTGAACGGTCTGGCGCAGTGGCTGGGCGTTCCGGCGCGGCTGGAGGGGCTGGACGACAGTCTGAAACGGCAGAACCCCAGCCCTCTGACCTCGAAAGTGGTCAATGCCGACGAGATGATCCAGTCGCTGAGCGGTCTGGACCGGTTCAACCTGACCCGGACCCCGAATTTTGAACCGCGCCGAGGTCCGGCGGTGCCAACCTATGTCACCGGCGCGGTGACGCCGCTGATGTACCTGCCGGTCCGGGGCGGGCCCGAGGATGAGGTGCGGCGCTGGATGGCCGATCTGGATGGGGTGGTCGACGCGGCACTGGGCACCGGGCTGAACCAGAAACAGGTGCGCCAATGGCTCAAGGGCAACGAGGGGCACCGCTGTTTCACCGTGGTCCGGCACCCGCTGGCGCGGGCGCATGCGGCCTTTTGCTATCGTATCCTGAACAAGGGGCCGGGCTGTTTCACCAAGGTCCGCAACACGTTGCGGCGGCAGTTCAACCTGCCCATCCCCGAGGATACGCCCGGTGCCGACTATGGCCGCGCCGATCACCGCGCCGCGTTCGAGGCGTTTCTGGAATTCCTGCGGATGAACCTGGCCGGGCAGACCGCGATCCGTATTGACGGGTCATGGTGCAGCCAGGCGCAGGCCATCGGCAGCTTTTCGGATTTCGTCAACCCCGACCTGATCCTGCGCGAGGATGAAATGGCCGAGGCCCTGCCGGCGCTGGCACGGCGGTTTGGTCATACCGAACCGCCCGAACCCGCCATGGCACCAGCCGATACACCGGTTTCGCTGGCCGATATCTATGATGACGCGCTCGAGGCGCTGGCGGCGGATGTGTATCAGCGCGACTATATCGTTTTCGGCTTTGGCAAATGGTCAGACCGGACAACGGTCGGCTAGGTCGTGAGATCTGGAGCGAGATCGGCGCAGGTGCTGGCGGCCCAATCGCGGAACGCCCGCAGATGGGGTTTGTCCCACCGCTCGCGCCGACCAATCAGCACATAGCCCCCTTGCGGTGTGACACAGGTCATCTCGGGGAAGGGCAGCACCAGCGTCCCGGCCCTCAGCTCTTCGCGACACAGGGCAAGGTCCGCCATGACCACACCCGATCCCATCACGGCGGCCCTGGCGGCCATATCCAGATTGGGAAAGGTCGGGCCGCTGCTGGCATCCACGCCCTTCACGCCAAAATGGCTCAGCCAATGCGCCCAGTCCCGGCGTTGTGGTGTTTCGTGCAGCAGGACCATCCGCACCAGGTCTGCCGGTGAGGTCAGCCGCTGTTGGCTGAGAAGCTTTGGCGAACAGGCCGGGGCCAGAACCATCGGAAAAAGCGGCATACTGGCAATCTCGGCGGACCGGCCCGGAACATGTTCGACCGAAACACCAAGATCGTATTCGGTGCCGTCAAATCCCTTGGCGCTGTAGAACTCGGTGGTCAGGCGAACACGGATGTCGGGATGCGCGGCCTGGAACTGCTCAAGTCTCGGAAACAGCCATCGGATGGACAGCGCGGGCGGGCAGATGATCCGGACATCGCGGGTCATGGCAGAGATCTGTTCGGCTTCGCGCGCGATCCGGGCAAAGGTCTCGGTCAACACCGGCAGAAGCTGCCGCCCCGCTGCGGTCAGGTCAACGCCCCGGTGGTTGCGGTGAAACAGCGAGACGCCCAGATGCTCCTCCAACAGCTTGATGTGGCGGCTGACAGCGCCCCGGGTCACGCATAGTTCCTCGGCCGCGGCAATATAGCCGTTGTGGCGCGCGGCGGCTTCGAAGGCGCGCAATGCGTTCAGCGGCGGCAATCGCATCGCAAATCCTTTGGATCAGGTTTCCTGGTCCATGCTACGAGAAAGCTTGCGTTGAAGGCAAGCACATGCGTGCCCAATCTAAGGCTTGAAAGAGCCTATGACAGGAAACGCTATGGTACTGTGTGATACTTCACCGACACGCACCAAAACCCAGCCGCACGGGCGCGTCTGGCCCTTTGGATGGATCAGCTTTACTAGACACGAGCCAGATCTGGACTGCGCAACGCTGGAGGCCGAGCTTGTCCGCCTGGCCGAAAGTGGGCCGCATCTGCTGGCCGATATCGGGTTTCAGGTGGACCCCCGTCGCAGCACCGGCGCCACGACGGTGTGGGTCTCGCCAAAGAATGGTCTGGTCTTTGAACAACCGGGACCGGCAGCAGTCAGGCGCGCAGGGTAATGACCGTGCCGTCGCGCACCATGGCATAGATCTCTTCGATCTCGTCATTCTTGACCGCGATGCAGCCCGCGGTCCAATCTTGGGTTTTTTTCGCCCGTTTGCGTTCGCGCAGCAGGTTCGGCTCGCCATGAATGAAGATTTCGCCGCCCGGCCGTTTGCCCAGCGATTGGGCATATGCGACGTCGCGCGCGTTCGGGTACGAGATCCCCAGCGACAGGTGATACTTGCTGTTGGGGTTGCGACGGTCGATCAGATAGGTGCCTTCGGGCGTCTTGCCGTCGCCCTCGAACTGCTTGTGGCCGGCCGGGGCGAATCCAAGATCGACCTTGAATTCCTTCAGCACCTTTTGATCGTTCAACAGGTACATCTTGCGCGCACCCTTGTTGATCACGACCGAGGTGACCGCAGGCCCGTAATACCGGCGAAACTTGCTGTTCCCGCTGCCACAGGCCGACAAGCCCAGGGTGGCGATTGCGGCCAGACCAAAATGCCGACGATCCATTGTTCTCACTGCCCTATGTTTGTTTGAGCCACCGCATAGCGGCGAATCTCTGGTTTGCAAAATCACTTTTTGGTTTCGCCGAGCATCTTAATACGAGTTTCGATCTGATCCAAACGTGTCAGCACTTCGTCGCGATAGGCATCGGTGCGCACGCCGTCTTCGGCATGGTGGGCGTCCTGCATCGAGTTGACGATGAGGCCCACCAGCAGGTTCACCACCGCAAACGTGGTGATCATGATGAAGGGGACAAAGAACAGCCAGGCATAGGGGTAGACCTCCATCACCGGGCGGACGATTCCCATCGACCAGCTTTCCAGCGTCATGATCTGAAACAGCGTATAGGCCGACAGGCCCAGATCACCGAACCAGTCGGGAAAGCTGCTGGCAAAGAGCTTGGTGGCGATCACCGCGCCGATATAGAAGATGATGGTCATCAACAGGAACACGCTGGCCATGCCGGGCAGCGCGGTGATGAAGCCTTCGACCACGCGGCGCAGGCGCGGCGCGACCGAGATCACCCGAAGCACCCGCAGGATACGCAGCGCCCGCAGGACCGAGAGACCGCCGGCGCTGGGAACCAGCGCGATGGCGACCACGGTGAAATCGAAAAGGTTCCAGCCGTTGGTAAAGAAACGCCGCCCTTGTGCCGCCAGCTTCAGCCCGATTTCAGCGATGAAGATGGCAAGACAAGCATTGTCGATCGCCAGGATCAGGCCGCCCCAGTGCAGCATCAGATAGGGCGAGGTTTCCATCCCCAGCACCACGGCGTTGACCATGATGACAAGGGTGATGACCTGCCCGAATTGGGGACGGTCGATAAATGCCTGCAACTGCTGGCGAACCTGCATACCAAATGCTCCTTTTCCTCAACCGCCGATATGGGCAAGCGAGAAGGAGGCTGCAAGCTCCACATGTGCCGACCAGCGGAACTGATCGACGACCTGCACCCAATTCAGGCGATACCCGGCCTGAGTCAGCGTTTTGGCATCGCGGGCAAAGGTGACGGGGTTGCAGCTGACATAGGCGATGACCGGCGGCTTGGCGCGTGTCAGCTCAGTGACCTGCGCCTCGGCCCCGGCGCGGGGCGGGTCCAGCACCACGGCGTCGAAACGGCGCAACTCATCGGGCAGCAGCGGGCGGCGGAACAGGTCGCGCGCCTCGGTGCTGAGGCGTTTCAGCCCTTGCGCCCGGCGCCATCCCTGATCGAGCGCGGTCGTCATTGACGCCTCGCCTTCGACGGCGTGCACCTCGGCGGTTTCGGCCAGCGGCAGCGAGAAGGTGCCGCAGCCGGCAAACAGGTCAGCCACGCGTTTGGCACTTCCCACGATTTCGCGCACGGCCGAAAGCAGCGCCGCCTCGCCGTCTTTGGTCGCCTGAAGAAAGGCACCGGGTGGCGGCACGACATTCGCCTTGCCAAAACGCTGGACCGGGGAATGGCGGCTGGCGATCACCTCGCCCTCCCAGGCAAGCCGGGCCAACCCGTGCTGCTCGGCGATCAGGGCCAGCGATGCCTCGAACGGGCCATCGAGCGGCTTGCCGCCGCTGACCGACACGTCGAGCCCGGCCTCGGACAGGGTCAGCGTGACCGCCAGAACCCCTTTGCGGCTGCCCCCCAAAAGCGCCAGCGCCTGGGCCACCGGGATGGCGGCGAGCAGCGCTGGATCGAGGAGCTGGCAATCGGGGATTTCGGTGATCACATCAGAAGCGCGGCCATGGAACCCGGCCAACGTGCCTTTCTTGGTGCGGCGCACGGAGATGGTGGCGCGGCGGCGCGACCGGGGCGGCGAGGTGTGGATCGGGCGCAGCGCGGCCTCGACTCCCTGTGCGCTGAGCGCGGCGCGCACCACATCCTGTTTCCAGTCGGCAACAAAGGCGTCCGAGGCATGTTGCAACTGGCAACCACCACAGGCGCGGTAATGGCGGCAGGGCGGCGAAACCCGGTGCGGCGAGGGGGTGACAACCTGCATCTCGGCCAGCGTGTCGCCCTCGGGCGTGCCGCTGACCACCTCGCCCGGCAGGGCGCGCGGCACATAGATCGGTCCGGGGGCGATACCGTCGCCCTGATGGCCCAACCGGGTGATGGTGATTTCCTGTGTCATGGCTGCCTGATACAGGGGCGCGCGGCGCCGGGAAAGCCCCTACTCCGCCGCCTCGGTCCGGATAAACCCGCCCGACTGACGATGCCAGAACCGGGAGTAAAGCCCGTTTTTGGCCAACAGCGCATCGTGACTGCCGCTTTCGACGATGCTGCCCTGATCCAGCACCACGATCCGGTCCATTTCGGACAGGGTCGACAGGCGGTGCGCGATGGCCAGCACCGTCTTGCCTTCCATAACCCGGTGCAATGCGGCCTGTATCGACGCCTCGACCTCGCTGTCAAGCGCGCTGGTGGCCTCGTCCAGAACCAGGATCGGTGCGTCCTTGAGGATGGCGCGAGCCAGTGCGATGCGCTGCCGCTGACCGCCGCTGAGCTTGACCCCCCGTTCGCCCAGATGCGCATCATAGCCGCTGCGCCCGCGCGCATCCGCGAGTGACTGGATAAACTCATGCGCCTCTGCCTTTTTGGCGGCGGCGATCATCTGCTCTTCGGTGGCCTCGGGGCGGCCATACTTGATGTTGTCGCGGGCCGAGCGGTTGAACATCGCGGTTTCCTGCGTGACCGTGCCGATCTGGCGGCGCAGGCTGTCTTGTGTCACGGTCGCGATATCCTGGCCATCGATGCGGATCGTACCGGTTTCGGCGTCATAGAGCCTGAGGAGCAGCGACACGAGCGTCGATTTGCCCGCCCCCGATGCGCCGACGATACCCAGTTTTTCTCCCGGCGCGATGGTGAGGTTCAGCGCCTCGACCCCGCCGGTTTCGCGGCCATAAGCGAACCCCACATCGTCGAACACGATCTCGCCTCGGATCACGGCCAGTTCGGTGGCACCTCGCGCATCCTCGATCCGCACGACCTTGGCCAGGGTGTGCATGCCGTTCTCGACCTCGCCCACATTGGCGTAGAGCCCCATCAGCGTGAAGCTGACCCAGCCAGTCATCTGCGCGATGCGGACCGAGACAGAGCCCGCCGCCACGATATCGCCCGCGCTGGCCTGTCCGCCCTGCCACAGGAACAGCGTCGCCCCAATCAGCAGTACCGGCAGGACACCCGCCAGGAACATCAGGATGAACCGGAAACTGGCCGAGAGCCGCCCGAAATCCAGCGAGCGTTCGCGCAATTCGACCATGGTTTGACGGGCGGCGCTATCCTCTTGCGTGGCATGTGCGAACAGTTTGACCGTCTTGATATTGGTGATCGTATCGACCACCTGCCCCGACACCATCGCCCGCGCGCCTGCCCGTGCCGACGAGCGTTTGCGGATGCGAGGCAGATACCAGCGAACCAGGGTGAAATAGACCCCCAACCAGAGGACAAAGGGCACCATGACCAAGGGATGGATTGCCCCCAAAAGCACAAGGCTGCCCGCCAGCGAGGCTAGGGCAAAGACAACGGCGCTGATGGTTTCCGACACGACCGAGGCCAGGGCATTGGCCGTCTGCATCTGTTTCTGGGCGATGCGGCCAGCGAAATCGTCGTCGAAATAGCTGACCGACTGGCCCAGCGTCCAGCGGTTCAGCCGCGCCAGTACCAGCGGCGTGATATTCGGCATGACGATATAGTTGTTCGACAACGCCGAGAGGCCAAAGGCCGCGGGGCGGATCAGCATGAAGAACGCCGCCGCCCACAGGACCGGGCCAAGGTTCTCGGCGCTTAAGACGCCCCCTGGCCCGCTGTCGACGGCGGTGTCGATGACCTGACCCAGGATCCAGGCCGTACCCGCCTCGAACATGCCCGCAAGGGCCGAAAAGGCCGCCGCTGCAAACAGCGCGGGCCAGGCCCCGGTCAGGCACCAGCGGATGAACGCCCCCAGCCGTTGCGGCGGGGGCGTGTCCGTCTCACGGAACGGGTCGATGACGTCGGCCAGCCTCATTCGGCGGCCTCGGTGTTGAGGAACCCGCCCGATTGACGCGCCCAGAACTGCGCATAGACCCCGCCGCGCGCCAAGAGGTCGGCATGAGTGCCTTCCTCGACGATATGGCCCTGATCCAGCACCAGGATACGGTCCATCTGCGCGATGGTGCTGAGCCGGTGCGCGATGGCAATCACCGTCTTGCCCTGCATCATGCCATAGAGCGTGTCCTGAATGGCCGCTTCGACCTCGGAATCTAGCGCGCTGGTCGCCTCGTCCAACAGGAGGATCGGCGCGTCCTTCAGGATCACCCGCGCCAGCGTCACCCGCTGCCGTTGGCCACCGCTCAGCTTGACACCCCGTTCGCCCACATGCGCGTCATATCCGCGCCTGCCCTGCGGGTCTTCGAGATCGAGGATGAAGTCATGCGCCTCGGCCTGTCTGGCGGCGGCAAGCATCTCTTCCTCGGTGGCATCGGGACGACCATAGAGGATGTTGTCCCGCACCGAGCGATGCAACAGCGCGCTGTCCTGCTGTACCATGCCGATATGGCTGCGCAGGCTGTCCTGTGTCACCCGGGCAATATCCTGACCGTCGATCAGGATCCGGCCGCTGTCGGGGTCGTAGAACCTGAGCAGCAGCTTGACCAGCGTCGACTTGCCCGCGCCCGACCGGCCGATCAGGCCGATCTTTTCGCCCGGCGCGATGGTCAGGTCGATCCGGTCTAGACCGCCCGCGCCCCGCCCGTAGTGATGCGAAAGCTGCTGCAACTCGATCCGGCCCTCGGTCAGCCGCAGAGGCGCCGCGCCGGGCGCATCGACCAGGTCGATGGGCTGCGCGATGGTCTGCATCCCTTCGGCCACCACGCCCAATTGCCGGAAAAAGCTGGTCAGCGCCCACATGATCCAGCCGGTCATCGCATTGAGCCGCAGGGTCAGGGCCGAAGCGGCAGCTACGACACCAACGCTTGCCTGTCCCTGCATCCAGAGCGCGATGGCCCAGCCGACGACGCCAACGATCAAAAGCCCGTTCAGCGTGACCAGAACCACGTCCATGATCGTGAAGATCCGCATCTCCACCTGAAAGGTGCGGCGGGTTTCCTCGATCGCCTCGCGGGCGTATTCGAGCTCATGATTGCTGTGGGCGAACATCTTGACCGAGTGGATGTTGGTATAGCTGTCCACCACCCGCCCGGTCACGGTCGAGCGCGCGTCAGAAGCGGCCTGCGACGCAGGCCCCACCCGCCGGATGGTCCAGCGCACCAGCAGCGCGTAAAGCGCGAACCAGATCAGCAACGGCAGCAACAGCCGGATATCGGCGGCCATCAGCAAGACCGCCGCGCCCAGAAGATAGGCCAGCGAAAAGGAGATGGCGTCGAACACCTGAAAGATCACTTCACCCGCCGCTGGCGGGGTCTGCATGATCCGGTTGGCGATGCGCCCGGCAAAATCGTTCTCGAACCAGCCGACCGACTGGCGCAACACGTGCTTGTGCGCGCGCCAGCGAATCAGGGTTCCGAAATTGGGCAGGATCGCGTTATTCAACAGCAGCACATCGGCCACATGCAGCGCGGGCCTGATCAGCAGTACGAACAGCGCCAGCACGATGAACTCGGTACCGTACTGCGCCCAGACCTCGGCCGGTTCACCGTTCAGTACATCGACCACGCGGCCCATATAATAGATCAGCGCAATCTCGACCCCGGCCACGATGACAGACAACAGCGCGGTCCAGAAAAAGACCCGCAGGAACGGGCGAGAATAGTCCAGCAGAAAAGGCCACAGGCGGGTGGGCGGTGTATCGGTCTCGTCATAGGCGATGAAAGGATCGACGAGATTCTCGAAATAGCGAAACATGACGTATGCTCCAACTGAGCGGAAATCTTGGAAAATGCGAAGCAGGCGGCGTGCGGAACACCACCCCAAACGGGTCGGTTATTCCGGCTTAGCCGAACCAGAGCCCGTAATACATTCGCATCCCTCCTGTCAGGTTTCAGGGCCGACCGTAATCGGAAATGGACCGGTCTGTCACGAGGGAAAGTCTTGACCTTGCGTCAAAATTGGTCGGACAACAGCGCCGCGCGGTCAAGTGTGAAGCCAGACGAAATCCAGCGCGACTTGAGTTGTGCCAATTTTTCGCCCAGCGCCTTGCCGGAATAGGCAGGCATCAAGTCCTTGGCCGATATGGGAAAAATGGCCTCTGCGCCACGCTCCACCTCGGTCAGGCAAGCGGGATCAAAGGGCGTTTCCAGAAGTGCAGCGCGCAGCAGCAAGGCATCGCGGGCGGCAGCGATCCCTAATTCGTGACCAAGCTCACCCGGCGAGGCAGTGCCCGGCACCGCTGCCCGCAACCGGGCCAGCGCCGTCATCTGCGCCTTGCTCAGCCGCAGGTTCTCCATCACTTCGGGTTCGCCCAGCGCCGCAAGGCGGCGGATTGGATCGGCGGGCAGATTGCCTTCGAGATGGACCAGCGGGGCAAGCGCGCGGTCGTCCGCGCCGGGCAGAATCTGCGCCAGCACTCCTGTCGTGCGCATCACCGCCACCGCGGGCGCCGGGTCGGGGGCGCCGAGCAACTTCAACAACTCGGCCCCGACCCGTTCACGCGACAGCCGGGCCAGCCCGTCGAGATTGGCGGCTATTGCGGCCAGCGCATCGGCATCGAACCCGGCACCGTCATCGCCATACCAGGCGTGAAAGCGGAAATAGCGCAGCGAGCGCAGGTAATCCTCGCGGATACGGTCGGTGGCATTGCCGATAAACCGGACCCGGCGCGCTTGCAGGTCGGGCAGGCCATCGAGCGGGTCCAGAATGCTGCCATCCGGCCGGGCATAAAGCGCGTTCATGGTGAAATCGCGCCGCGCCGCATCCTCGTGAAGCGACTCCGAAAACGCCACCACCGCACGGCGCCCATCGGTTTCCACATCGCGGCGAAAGGTGGTGACCTCGTGCGGGATACCACCTTTGACCAGCGTCACGGTGCCATGTTCGATACCGGTCGGGATTGCCTTGATCCCGGCCGCCTTGGCCAGCTCGATCACCCGTTCGGGCCGGGCGTCGGTGGTGATGTCGATATCACTGACCGGGGCGCCCAGCAGTGCGTTGCGAACGCAACCGCCGACAAACAGCGCCTGCGCGCCGCCATCGGTGAGGACCCGGCAGACCGCCTGCGTCGCCTTATGGGTCAGCCAGGGGTCGGTGATCTTCATTCGTCCTGCATCCTTGCCGCCAGTCCGCGCAGCATCCGCGCGGTCGCGCCCCAGATGTAATAGGGGCCCCAGGGCACAGTATAGTAATGCCGCCGCTGTCCGCGCCAGCGGCGCGACTGGACCGAGTAATTCCCCGGCGCCATGAGATGAGACAGGGGAACGGTAAACACCTCTTCGACCTCGCCCGGCTCGGGCCGGATGTCGAACCCGTGCTCGATCACGGCCACCACCGGCGTCACCATGAACGAGGTCACGGTTTCATGCGCGGGCAACGTGCCCAGCACCTGCGGCAGATCGCGCGGCAGGCCGATTTCCTCATGCGCCTCGCGCAGGGCCGCGGCGATCACATCGGCATCGCCCTCGTCCTGCTTGCCGCCCGGAAAAGCGATCTGGCCGGGATGGTGTTTCAACGCCGAGGAGCGTTTGGTCAGGATCACCCGTGGCGCACCCTGCGCCAGCGTGACCGGCACCAGCACCCCGGCCGGGCGCAGCTTGCGGCCCTCGGGCAAAACGGTTCCGGGGTTCAGATCGAAATCGCTCGACCCCGGCCCAGGCCGCGACAGCGCCGCCAACAGAGAGGCGACCGGATCATTCACCCTGGTTCGCCTCGAACCCGAGGCTCTCGGGATCCAGAATGTAATGAGCACCGCAGAACTGGCAATCGGCAGTGACCATGCCGTCATCGGTTGTCATATGGCCGATGTCCTTTTGCGAGTAGATCGACAGGCTTTGACGCACCCGATCCTCGGAACAGGTGCAGCCGAAGCGAACCGATTGCGAATCGTAAACGCGCGGCTGTTCCTCGTGGAACAGGCGCACCAGCAAGTCGGTCGGCGGTAGGGCCGGCCCGATCAGCTCCAGCTCTTCGACAGTGTCGAGCAGGATATTGACGCGGTTCCAGTTCTCGCCCTCTTCGCCATCGACAAGATCGTCGGCGCTCAGGATATCGCCGTTACCGGGACCGCTGGCGGCAAAGGGTGACGCCTTGGGCATGTGTTGCAGCATGATGCCCCCGGCGCGCCAGTGTTCGGGCACACCCGGTTCGATGGACTTGCCAAACCGCAGCACGAACCGCGTGGGCAATTGTTCAGACTGGGCGAAATAAGCCTCGGCACAGGCGCTGAGCGATCCGCCCGCCAGCGGCGTGATACCCTGATAGGGTTGGGTGCCCTTGCCCTGGTCGATCAGGATCGCGAAATACCCTTTGCCGATCTGCGCAAACGGCGCCTCGTTGGTCAGGCGGTCGCGGTCGAAACTGGCGTAGGCGCGGATGCGCGCCGGTTCGCCCTCAACCTTGGGGGCGTAATAGTCGGTGGCGATCATCCGCACCGGGCCGTTCGACTGCACCTGAAGCGACAGTTTCCAGCGCAGCTTGATCGTCTGGCCGATCAGCGCGGTCAACAGGGCCATTTCGGCCACCAGCGCCTCGACCACGGGCGGGTAGTCGTGCTGTTTCAGGACGCCCTCGAGAACCCCGTCAAGCCGGGCGATACGGCCGCGCATCTGGGGCAAATCCAACTGAAAAGGCAGGACCGTGTCGTCCCACGCGATTTTGGTTCCGATAGTCATGGGGTTTCCTTGTACGCCAGGTCTTGGCATATCGCGACCATATAGGGTCGGACAAGCCGCGTTGAAAGGGGCCTTACATGATCAGACGTTTCGGTGAAACCCCGGAACCGGGGCGGACATATATCCGCCGGGTTGGCGCCTATGCACTGTTGCCGCGCGGTGATGCGCTGCTGTTGACGTGCCAGGCCGATCCGGACCCGGACCTGCAACTGCCGGGCGGGGGCATCGACCCGGGCGAATCGCCAATCACCGCCCTGCACCGCGAGGTCTATGAGGAAACCGGCTGGCTGATCGCGGCACCGCGGCGCGTCGGCACGTTCCGGCGGTTCACCTATATGCCGGAATACGACCTGTGGGCCGAAAAGATCTGTCTGATCTACTCTGCCCGGCCGGTGCGCCGCCTCGGACCGCCGACCGAACCGGCCCATACCGCGCTGTGGATGGCCGCCGACGCGGCGGTCGAGGCGCTGGGCAACGCGGGCGACCGGCACTTTGCCGCCCGGCACCTTCGCCGTCTCAGGGACCGTTGAACTCCAGGAACGTGGCTGAAACGTCGTCTTCCAATCCGTGTTCGGCCGACATGACCTGTGTCAGCCGCCAGAACAGGTCATCCAGAAACTCCTGCCCGCCCTGTTGCGGATCGCAGTCGCGAACCAGGCTCAGCAAACCCTCGGGTTCCAGCATTTCGCCGTTTTCCAGCCGACATTCCGTGAAACCGTCGGAGTAAAGCAGCAGGCGGTCGCCGGGATGCATCTGGGTCTGGTACTGCGTATAGGGGATATCCGGCAACAGACCGATCGGAACGCCGCCCTCGCCAATGAACTCAGCACTGCCATCGGCACGCAGCAGCAAAGGGTGCGGATGCCCGGCCTGCACCATCTTCAACAGCCCGCTGCGCAGATCCATGATGGCGTAGACCATGGTAAAGTATTCCTCGATCCCGGCATCTGCGATCAGGCGCGAGTTCAGCGTGCTGGCCACCTCCTGCGGTGGGCGCAGCGCATAGAATTTGCCGAATCGTTTTTCCATCGCGACGTTCTGGTCGAAATAGAGGCTCGACAGATACCCCCCAAGCCGCGCAGTCATCATGGCGGATGTAATGCCATGGCCGGATACGTCGATGCTGTAGAATCCCAGCCGGTTCTCTCCGGGAGAGAACATACCGACCAGATCGCCGCCGATATGACCGCAGGGCTTCAACAGCAGGCTGACCCGCGACCTGCCAAAGTCGCGGCTGAACTCCGGCACCAGGGATTCCTGGATCTTGCGGGCCTGTATCAGGTCCTTGTCGATGGCGTCATGCGCGACTTTGAGCTCGTCCAGCGCGCGGGCGATCATCTGGTTCTTGCGCGACAGTTCTCGCTGCATTCCCAGGATCCGGTCACCTGCGGAAATCCGCGCGCGCAATTCGTCGGCATCGACCGGCTTGATCAGGAAATCGTCGGCGCCCGCATCCAGCCCCTGGGCCACCTCGTTCTTTTCGCTTTTGGAGGTGAGCAGGATGAAATAGCAGTACTTGTCCGAATTCAGCCGCCGGAACGTGCGGCAGAATTCAACCCCGGTCATCCCGGGCATGACCCAATCGCTGAGGATCAGATCCGGCATCGACTGCGCGCAGATTTCCATCGCCTGCTCGCCGCTGTCGGCCTCTATCACGTCAAAGCCCCATTTCTTGAGAGAGCTGGACAGAATCCGACGCTGCAACCGACTGTCGTCGACAACCAGAACCTTGTGGATTGCCCCCGGCTCCATCTCGGCATGGGCCTCCAATTCCCTACCCTGCAACACTTATCCCGACCCTGAACACACCAAAAGCTGATAACAGACAGGTTTGGAACACGCCCCTTAACATCCGGTGAAACGGACAATTCTAACCAGTTGTCCAGACCTCTTAACCCGGTGTTTACCGTCAATGTCCTAACCAAGAGTGAAGCAGAAGCTGGTCGGAGGCGTGTCATGATCAATTGGCCCCGCATTGCGCAACTCAGGGACGAGATCGGCGCCGAGGATTTCGGCGAAATCGTACAGCTGTTTCTGGAAGAGGTGGAAGAGGTGATTGACCGGATGCGGGACAGTCCCGATCCGGACAGGTTGGAGAGCGATCTTCACTTCCTGAAGGGCAGTGCGCTCAACCTCGGATTCAGATCATTTTCCACCCTGTGTCAGGATGGAGAACGAATGGCCGCCGCAGGCAGGGCGAACGAGGTCGATGTTGCGGCGGTGGTCCTGAATTTCGAGCAGTCGCGCGACCTGTTCCAGGCGGAACTGGCCGCGCATGTGTAAGCGCGCTCAGATCACGAATTGCGCCAGCGTTTCGTTGCGGGTGATGTCGGTATAGGTGAACCCGGCTTCGTCCAGACGGGCATAGAGCCGCTCGAAATTCTCAGGTTTGCTGGTCTCGATACCGATCAGGACAGAGCCGAAATTGCGCGCCGATTTCTTCATATATTCGAACCGGGCGATATCGTCATCCGGTCCAAGGATGTTCAGAAACTCCTTCAGCGCGCCGGGACGTTGCGGCAGACGCAGCAGGAAGTATTTCTTGACCCCCGAATAACGCTGCGCGCGCTCCTTGACCTCGGGCAGGCGTTCGAAATCGAAATTTCCCCCCGAGGTGACACAGACCACCGTCTTGCCCCGGATGAAGCTTTGCACATCCCCGACCGCCTCGACCGACAGCGCGCCGGCGGGTTCCAGCACGATACCCTCGACATTCAGCATCTCGATAATGGTGGTACAGATCCGGTCCTCGGACATCACAAGCACATCCGACATGTGCCGGGACTTCAGCAGCTCGAATGTCTTTTCCCCAATCCGCCCGACCGCCGCGCCGTCAACGAAATTGTCCACATGGTCGAGCGTCACCGGATGCCCCGCCGCCAGCGCCGCGCGCAGACAGGCGCCGCCCTCGGGCTCGACAAAGATGCAATGGCTGCGATCCCCGAACCAGGTCGCCACCCCCGCCGACATTCCACCGCCACCCACCGGCAGCACCACATGGTCCGGCACGCCGCCCAGCTGTTCCTCGATCTCGACGGCCAGCGAGGCCTGCCCCTCGATCACATCGGCATCGTCGAAGGGTGACAGGAAATGGCCACCCTCCTGCGCGCACCAGGCCTGCGCCGCCGCCAGCGTCTGGTCGAAATAGTCGCCAGTCAGATGAATTTCGATCTGATCGCCGCCGAACATGCGGGTTTTCTGGATCTTCTGCTGCGGCGTGGTCACCGGCATGAAGATCACACCGCGCACCCCCATGTGCCGACACATATAGGCCACGCCCTGTGCATGGTTACCCGCACTGGCACAGACGAACAGCCCCTGCCCCGGCTGCTTGCGCATCGCGTTGAACGCACCGCGGATCTTGTAGGAGCGCACTGGGCTCAGATCTTCGCGCTTGAGCCAGATATCGGCGCCATAACGCGCCGACAGATGGTCGTTGCGCTGCAACGGCGTGGCGGGAAAGACATCGCGCATCGCCTGTTCGGCGGCGCGGGCACGGGACATGAAATCGCTCATTCCGCCTGACTGCCGCAACCCCGCGCCCGAGGCAAGGAATACATTGGTGTGCCGCCGGTTGCTCCCGATTTCGTCGCACATCCGACGCCACAACTTGCCCCCAACCGCAAAACCCGCTAGGCCCCACACGTCATGCGTTTAAGGGGAAATCCGATGTCCGCGCCCAAGAAAGTTGTCCTGGCCTATTCCGGTGGCCTCGATACCTCGATCATCCTGAAATGGTTGCAGACCGAATATGGCTGCGAGGTTGTCACCTTTACCGCCGATCTCGGCCAGGGAGAGGAACTGGAACCCGCCCGCAAAAAGGCCGAGCTGCTGGGCATCAAGCCCGAGAACATCCATATCGAGGATGTGCGCGAAGAGTTCGTGCGCGACTTTGTCTTCCCGATGTTCCGCGCCAATGCGGTGTACGAGGGGCTGTATCTTCTGGGCACCTCGATCGCGCGGCCGCTGATCTCGAAACGTCTAGTCGAGATCGCCGCCGAACACGGCGCCGATGCGGTGGCCCACGGCGCCACCGGCAAGGGCAACGACCAGGTGCGGTTTGAACTTTCCGCCTATGCGCTGAACCCCGAGATCAAGGTGATCGCGCCCTGGCGCCTTTGGGACCTGACCAGCCGCACCCGCCTGCTGGAGTTCGCCGAACAGAACCAGATCCCGATCGCCAAGGACAAGCGCGGCGAGGCGCCGTTCTCGGTCGATGCGAACCTGCTGCACACCTCGTCCGAGGGCAAGGTGCTGGAGGATCCGGGCGTCGAGGCGCCCGATTATGTCGCCCAGCGCATCGTTGCGGTCGAAGACGCCCCCGACACGCCCGAGTTCATCGAGATCACCTTTGAAAAGGGTGACGCGGTGGCGATCAACGGCGAGGCGATGTCGCCCGCGACCATCCTGACCCGTCTGAACGAGTTGGGCGGCAAGCACGGTATCGGCCTGTTGGACTTTGTCGAAAACCGCTTTGTCGGTATGAAGTCGCGCGGCGTTTACGAGACCCCCGGCGGTACCATCCTGCTTGAGGCGCATCGCGGCATCGAACAGATCACGCTGGACAGCGGCGCTGGCCACCTCAAGGATTCGATCATGCCCCGCTATGCCGAGCTGATCTATAACGGCTTCTGGTTCAGCCCCGAGCGCGAGATGCTGCAAGCCCTGATCGACAAGAGCCAGGAGCATGTGTCGGGCACCGTCCGGCTGAAACTCTACAAGGGCTCGGCACGTACCGTCGCCCGCTGGTCGGATCACTCGCTCTATTCCGAAAAGCACGTGACCTTCGAAGAAGACGCAGGCGCCTATGACCAGCAGGATGCCAAAGGTTTCATCCAGCTGAACGCACTGCGGCTGAAACTGATCGCCACCCGCAACCGTCGCGTCGCGGACAAGTGAGCGCCGAAGACGACTTTGACGAAGACGACGAGCTGGAGATGTTCGTCGAAGCGCAGGACACCGTTTGGCCGGATGTCCTGCGCGAACTGACTGCGGGACAGAAGACAAGCCACTGGATGTGGTTCGTCTTTCCGCAACTGGCCGAACTGGGCCGGTCGCATATGGCACAGCTCTACGGGATCGGGGATCTCGACGAGGCCGCCGCCTATCTGGCTCACCCCATATTGCGCGCCCGCCTGGTCGAGGTCAGCCGCCTGATGCTTGGCCACACCGGCAAACGGCCCGAAGATATCCTGGGCAGTATCGACGCCAAGAAACTGCGCTCCTCCATGACCCTGTTCGCTGCGGTGCCGGACGCGCCGGGCGAGTTCCGCGCGGTTCTCGATGCTTTCTACGACGGATCGCCCTGCCCCCTGACCCAACGCACGCTGGGCGGCTGACCCTGCCGCTTGGTCAATCTTGCCAAGCGCGGGCCGGTTTCTTACCGCTTTTCCCAGCAACATGAGGGGCCGGATATGCTTCAGGATATCGCCGACAAGATGCAGGCCGAACTGGCGGGCAAAAACTTTGACGGATCGCTGAAATTCGATTGCGGCGAGGATGGCGTGATCGTTCTGGCCGACAACACCGCCAGTACCCAGGATCGTGACACCGATTGCACCATCCGTCTGAGCCAGGACAATCTGGTCAAGCTGCTGACCGGCAAGCTGAACCCGATGACCGGAGTGATGATGGGCAAGCTCAAGATCAGCGGCAATATGGCTGTGGCGATGAAGCTGGGGCAGCTCCTGTAACGGCCTGCGTTCAGGGCCTGCCGTCTGTAAACTGGACCAGATCCCAAAGCGTGCCGTAAAGATCGCGGAACACCGCCACGATGCCATAGGGTTGCGCCTTGGGTTCGCGGACAAATTCGATACCCTGATCGCGAAACGCCTGGTAGTCGCGCCAGAAGTCATCCGTTCTCAGAAACAGGAACACCCGTCCCCCGGTCTGATCGCCGATGTATCGGGCCTGATGCGCGTCGGACGCCCGCGCCAGCAGGATCGAACAGCCATCCGCGCCCGGCCGCACCACGACCCAGCGCTTGTCCTGTTCCGGCTGATAGCTGTCCTCGACCAGCTCGAACCCCAGCTTGCCGACATAAAAATCGATGGCCTCGTCATAATCCCGCACCACCAGCGCGACATGAGCCAGAGATCTGCGCATCGATAGCCCTTTCCTCTTGCCCAAAATATCCCGGGGTGAATGCGCCAAAGGCGCAGAGGGGCAGCGCCCCTTAACCCCGATTCAGATCTTTTCGGCCTTCATCCGTTCGTAAAACGGCAATGCCGCATCCAGCACCGGTTGCAGCGTCTCCGGCACCTCGGGCAACTCCCCCTCGGGACCTGCAAACCCGGTCGAGTTCCAGACCGCCCCGTACCAATGCCGCGCCCAGACACCATCGTCCTTGTGGCCACCCTTGGGCCAGCTCAGCATATGCGGCGACCACGGCACGCCGATCCGGTCACAAAGCCGTTCCAGCATTCGCGCCGGATCCTCGCGAATATCGTGGCTGTCGATCACCACCGGGTCGCCGCCCCAACCCGACACCTCGTCAAACAGCTCTGCCTGCTGAGCGAATCCGATATCTTCAAGCGTCGGGTTTTCGCGTTTCTCGGCATAGCTGGCGATCACACGCGCCGGATGGCGGATCAGGAACACGTTGCAGACCGACCGCATCCAGTCGCGCGGGATGCCGGGGATCATGTGCTGGGTCATGTGTTTCTGGTACCAGAACGGCCGCGCGCCCGGATTGGCGCCAACCAGCATCGCCGCCACCTGTTCAGGGTCCTGCGGCTGCGCGGCCAGAACCTCTTCCCGCATCGGGTGGTTCAACCCGGTCATCGCCAGATAGGCGGCATAGAACGGCTCGTCGATCACCGCGCAATCGGTCCGGGCGCCAAAGGCGTACATCATCGCCGTCGACAGGTTGCGCGGCCCCGACCACATCGCGATTTTCATCCCTGCCCCCCTCAAGGTGTGAATTCGCGGGCAAGCTATCTGCCCCGCCCACGGGTTCCAAGGGGTAAACCACCGATCAACAGAGCGTGACAAACCATGTCGGCAGCTTGTCGCACGGGTCCGATCGCGGCAGCCTGAAGATATCTGCAAGAGGAGGTCCGCAATGTCCCCGATCCAGACGCTTAAACCCATCGCCCTTGTTACCGCCATGGCACTGGCATCCGTGCTGCAACCCGCCCCTGCACGGGCGGCCCCCGCCGAGACACTGACGGTCGCGGGCGGCTGTTTCTGGTGTGTCGAATCCGATTTCGAACAGGTGCCCGGCGTTCTGGGTGCAGTGTCCGGCTATACCGGCGGGACGGTCGAGAACCCCACCTACAAGCAGGTCACGCGCGGTGGCACTGGCCACTATGAGGCAGTACAGATCACATTCGACCCCGACCGGGTTTCACGTGAACGCCTGCTGCATCTGTTTTTCCGCTCGGTCGATCCAACGGATGCAGGTGGTCAGTTCTGTGATCGCGGCGACAGCTATCGCACCGCGATATTTGTCTCTAACAAAGAGGAATCCGCGCTTGCGGCCCAAGCAAGGGCCGAGGCCGAAGCTCAGTTGGGACAAAAGGTCGTAACCCCGGTTCTGGATGCTGGGCCCTTTTATCCGGCAGAGGCGTATCATCAGGACTATTACAAGGGCGACAGCCTTGTGCTCACCCGGTTCGGCCCAAAACGACAGCACACGGCGTACAAGCTTTATCGCAATTCCTGTGGCCGCGATGCGCGGGTGAAACAGCTTTGGGGCGATGCAGCACCCTTTGCGGGCAGCTAGAACCGCGCCTCCAAAACCTCTTTCAGGTCGGGGATCACATCCGCGGTTCCGTGGCGCATCACCATCAGCGCGGCGGCGCGCATCGCCTGAGCAATCGCCTGCGGCATCGGAAGGCCGCGATCCATCCCGGACAGGACATAACCGGTAAAGGTATCACCTGCCCCGGTGGTATCGACCGCCTTGACCTTATGCGCCGGATATTCCGCCATTTTCCCCTGACTAGTGTCGAAATAGCGCGCACCTTTGGATCCCAGGGTGACGATGACATGCTGCACCGGCAACTGATCCGGCGACAGGCCGGTCGCCTGTTGCAACTGCTCGGCCTCAACCGCGTTCAGGATCAGGAAATCAAGCCATGGCAGAACATCGCGCACCGCCTGCGCGTCAAACGGGGCGGCGGCATAGCACACGGTCAGGCCGCCTTCGCAACCCAATCGCGCCGCTTCGATCTGGGCGCTGGTCTCGTTCTGCATCACCAGCAGGTCACCCGGCACGGCATCCGCCAGCACGCTGGCGACCCGCTCGGGTGATATCGCCCGGTTGGCCCCGGGCAACAGAACGATCAGGTTCTCGCCACCCGGCTCGACCGCGATGATGGCATGGCCCGTGGGCGCCTCTAGCGTCGCGATATGGCGGGTATCGACGCCATATTCGGTCAGCCGGTCGATGGCCCAGCGCCCATCCGGCCCCACCGCTCCGATATGGTGCACATGCGAACCCGCGCGGGCGGCGGCCACCGACATATTGGCACCCTTGCCGCCCAGAAACCGCTCCATCCCCGAAGCGGCCAGCGTTTCCCCCGGCCCGGGCAGATGCGGCACGGCATAGACCATGTCCGCATTGATCGAGCCGAGGTTCCAGATCGCCATGGCCTAGCCGATCTCGGCCGAGGCCAGCACCGCCATGTTCAGAATGTCATTGGCGGTGGAGACGGTCGAACAGATCTGGATCGGCTTGTCGACACCGGTCAGGATCGGGCCAATCACTGTGGCGCCCGCCATCTCCTGCATCAGCTTGGTCGAAATCGAGGCCGAGTGCCGCGCCGGCACGATCAGGATATTCGCCGGACCAGTGAGGCGCGAGAAGGGATAGGCCTCTTTCGAGCGCGGGTTCAGCGCCACATCGACGGTCATTTCGCCTTCGAACTCGAAATTCACGCCGCGCGCCTCCAACACCTTGGGCGCTTTTGTCAGTTTTTCTGTCCGCTCCGAGATCGGATAGCCGAAGGTCGAGAAACTGACAAAGGCCACGCGCGGCTCCAGCCCCATATGGCGGGCCACGTCGGCGGCGCGTTCGGCGATGGTCGCCAGATCGTGCTCGTCGGGCCATTCATGCACCAGCGTGTCGCCGATCAGCACGATCTTGCCTTTGTGCAACAGCGCGGTGATCCCTGCCGCCCCATGCGCGGCGTCGGCGTCAAACACATGGCTGATCTGGTGCAGCACATGCGCCGACTTGCGGGTCGCCCCGGTCACCAGCCCGTCGCCATGCCCATGTGCCAGCATCAGGGCCGAGAACACGTGCCGGTCGCGCGCGGCGAGGCGATGCACATCCTTCTGGTCAAACCCCTTGCGTTGCAGGCGCGCGTACAGGAACTCCTTGTAGGTCTCCAGATGCGTGGTGTTGGCGGCGTTCACCACCTCCAACTCGCGCACCGCATCCTCCAGGCCCGCGGCTTCAAGCTTGGTCTTCACGTCGTCATGTCGGCCCACCACCAGCGCCTTGCCATAGCCCGAGCGCTGATACATCACCGCCGCGCGCAGCACCCGGGGGTCGTCGCCCTCGGCAAAGATCATCCGGCTTTGCGCCTTGCGGGCACGGGCGTTGATGCCGCGCAGGATGCTGGCGGTCGGATCCATCCGCGATTTCAGGCCCAGCTCATAGGCATCCATGTCGATGATCGGCCGCCGCGCCGCGCCGGTATCCATACCCGCACGCGCCACGGCGGGCGGAATGCGGTGGATCAGACGCGGGTCGAACGGGGTCGGGATGATGTAGTCGCGGCCAAAGGTCAGGCTCTTGCCATAGGCCATTGCAACCTCGTCCGGCACATCCTCGCGCGCCAGCGCCGCCAGCGCATGGGCGCAGGCGATCTTCATCTCGTCATTGATCGCGCGGGCATGAATATCCAGCGCGCCGCGGAAGAGATAGGGAAAGCCCAACACGTTGTTGACCTGGTTGGGATAGTCGCTGCGCCCGGTGGCGACGATGGCGTCGCGGCGCACCTCGTGCGCCTCCTCGGGCGTGATTTCGGGGTCAGGGTTGGCCATGGCAAAGATGACCGGGTTGTCGGCCATGCTCTGCACCATCTCTTGCGTCACCGCGCCCTTGACGCTGACACCCAGGAACACGTCGGCCCCCTTCATCGCCTCTTCAAGGCTGCGCAGCTCGGTCTTGATGGCATGGGCCGATTTCCACTGGTTCATGCCCTCGGTACGGCCCTGATAGATCACGCCCTTGGTGTCGCAGACGATGCAGTTCTCGTGCCGCGCACCCATGGTTTTCAAGAGTTCGATACAGGCGATGCCCGCCGCCCCTGCCCCGTTCAGCACGATCTTTACATCTTCGATCTTTTTGCCCGAGATGTGCAGCGCGTTGATCAGCCCCGCCGCGCAGATCACCGCCGTGCCGTGCTGGTCGTCGTGAAAGACGGGAATGTCCATCTCTTCCTTCAGGCGCTGCTCGATGATGAAACATTCGGGCGCCTTGATGTCTTCGAGGTTGATGCCGCCGAATGTCGGCCCCATCAGCTTGACCGCGCGGCAGAACTCGTCCGGATCCTCGGTATCCAGTTCGATGTCGATCGAGTTCACGTCGGCAAAGCGCTTGAACAGCACCGCCTTGCCCTCCATCACCGGCTTGCCGCCCAGCGCGCCCAGGTTGCCCAGGCCCAGAACCGCCGTCCCGTTCGAGATCACCGCAACCAGGTTGCCCTTGTTGGTATAGTCATAGGCCAGCCCGGGATCGGCCGCGATCGCCTCGCAGGGGACCGCCACGCCGGGGGAATAGGCCAGCGACAGATCGCGCTGCGTGGTCATGGGGACGGTGGCCTGGACCTCCCACTTGCCGGGGGTCGGTTCCAGGTGAAAGGCCAGCGCCTCTTCGTTTGTGATCTTCGCTTTGGGCATGGGATGGGTCGTTTCTCTGCTATGCGGGCTTTCAGCGTCATAGCGCAGGCAATCGCGCGCCTCAACGACAATGCGTTTTCGCCTTTCGCCGCAGGGGCCGGATTTGTAAGGTCGCGCGCACCAGCCGCCGGAGAACAATGCCTTGACCACCGTCACACCCATGATGGCCCAATACCTGGAAATCAAAGAGGCCCATGCCGACGCCTTGCTGTTCTACCGGATGGGCGATTTCTACGAGATGTTCTTTGACGACGCGATTGCCGCAGCCGAGGCGCTGGATATCGCGCTGACCAAGCGCGGCAAGCACGAGGGCGAGGACATCCCGATGTGCGGCGTGCCTGTCCACGCCGCCGAGGGCTATCTGCTGACCCTGATCCGCAAGGGGTTCCGCGTCGCCGTCTGCGAACAGATGGAAAGCCCGGCCGAGGCCAAGAAGCGCGGATCGAAATCCGTGGTCCGGCGCGATGTGGTGCGGCTGGTGACCCCCGGCACCCTGACCGAGGACGCCTTGCTGGAGGCGCGCCGTCACAACTTCCTGGTCGCCTATGCCGAAGTGCGCAGCGGCGCGGCGCTGGCCTGGGCCGATATCTCGACCGGCGACTTCCACGTGATGCCGGTAACCCGCCCGCGCCTCAGCCCGGAACTGGCGCGGCTGGCCCCCTCTGAGCTGCTGGTTGTCGATGAACCGGTGTTCCAGCAGCTGCGCCCGCTGGTCGACGATTACCGCATCCCGTTGACCCCGCTGGGCAAGGCCAGTTTCGACAGCATGGCCGCTGAAAAGCGCCTTTGCGAGCTCTACAAAGTCGGCTCGTTGGAGGGGTTCGGGACCTTCGCCCGCGCCGAGCTGTCGGCCATGGGCGCTCTGATCGACTATCTGGAACTGACGCAAAAGGGCAAACTTCCGCTGCTGCAACCCCCGGTGCAAGAGGCCGAGGACCGGGTGATGCAGATCGACGCCGCCACACGGCGCAATCTGGAACTGACGCGCTCACTATCTGGCGAACGCGGCGGCTCGCTGCTCTCGGTGATCGACCGCACCGTCACGCCGGGCGGCGCGCGCTTGCTGGAACAGCGCATTGCCAGCCCGTCGCGCAATCTGGATGTGATCCACGCGCGGCTGTCGGCGCTCGACTTCTGTATCGACCACACCACCCTGGCCGCCGACCTGCGTGCCGCCCTGCGCAAGACGCCTGACCTGGACCGTGCCCTGTCGCGCCTGGCACTGGACCGGGGCGGCCCGCGCGACCTTGCCGCGATCCGCAACGGGCTGGGCCAGGCCGAGGCGATTGCCGCCCTCTGCGACGGGCTCGATCTGCCGGGGCTGATTGCCAATGCCTGCGCCGATCTGAACGGGTTCGACGACCTGCTTGGCCTGCTCGACACCGCGCTGGTAGCGGAGCCGCCGCTTCTGGCCCGCGATGGCGGCTTCATCGCGCCGGGTCATGACAGCGAACTGGACGAGGCGCGCGAGCTTCGCGACAAGGGCCGTGGCGTCATCGCCGGGATGCAGCAGAAATATGCCGAACATACCGGCATCGCCTCGCTGAAGATCAAGCACAACAACGTGCTGGGTTATTTCATCGAAACCACCGCCACGCACGCGGCCAAGATGCTGAACCCGCCGCTGAGCGAGACCTATATTCACCGACAGACCACCGCCAATCAGGTGCGCTTTACCACGGTCGAGTTGAGCGAGCTGGAAACCCGCATCCTGAACGCTGGCAATCACGCGCTCGAGATCGAAAAACGGCTCTATTCCAGCCTGTCCGGCGCAATACTAGAGGCCGCCGCCCGCCTCAACCTCGCCGCGCGCGGCCTGGCCGAGCTGGATCTTGCGACCGCGCTGGCCGATCTGGCACGGGCCGAGAACTGGTGCCGACCCAGCGTCGACGCCTCACGCGCCTTTGCCATCGAGGGCGGCCGCCACCCGGTGGTGGAACACGCCTTGCGCCGACAGGGCGGCGAGCCGTTCGTGGCCAATGACTGCGACCTCAGCGCCGACAAGGGCGCCGCAATCCGCCTGCTGACCGGCCCCAACATGGCCGGTAAATCAACCTATCTGCGGCAGAACGCGCTGATCGCCCTGCTTGCCCAGATGGGCAGCTACGTGCCTGCCGACAGCGCCCATATCGGGGTGGTCAGCCAGCTTTTCAGCCGCGTCGGCGCTTCGGACGATCTGGCACGCGGCCGCTCGACCTTCATGGTCGAGATGGTGGAAACCGCCGCCATCCTGAACCAGGCCGACGACCACGCACTGGTCATCCTGGACGAAATCGGCCGCGGCACCGCCACCTATGACGGGCTTTCCATCGCCTGGGCCACGCTGGAACATCTGCACGCGACTAATCGCTGCCGCGCTCTGTTCGCCACCCATTACCACGAGTTGACCGCACTGGCCGCTAAGCTGGATGGTGTCGAGAACCTGACCGTTGCCGTAAAAGAGTGGGAGGGCGAGGTCATCTTTCTGCACGAGGTGCGCCAGGGTGCGGCCGACCGGTCCTATGGCGTGCAGGTGGCGCAGCTGGCGGGCCTGCCGCCCTCGGTCGTGGCCCGCGCCCGGGTGGTGCTGGACCAGCTGGAGAAATCCGAACGCGAAGGCGGCAAGCAAAAGGCGCTGATCGACGATCTGCCGCTGTTCTCCGCCGCGCCGCCACCGCCGCCGCCCGCGCCAAAGACCTCACCCGCCGACGCGATGCTCAAGGACATCCACCCCGACGAGCTGACGCCCCGCCAGGCGCTGGAAGTACTCTATAAACTGAAAGAGGCGGCCAGATCCTGACCGCCCCTTCATCTCGCTGAGAATACTCCCGCCGGAGGTTTGGCGAAGCCAAAATCAGCCGGCAGGCATCGACGATACGCCAACCTGCGCCGGGCGCAGCAGTCGGTCGTGCAGCATGAAGCCTTCGGCCGAAACCTGGATGATATCGCCCGCCCGGGTGCCCGGCACCGGTGCCTCGAACATCGCCTCGTGCATCTGCGGATCGAATCGGTCGCCCACCTGCGGCGACAGGACCTGGATACCATGCTTGCCAAACACATCCAGCAGCGCCCGCATCGTCAGTTCGATCCCCTCGATCAGCGCGCCCGAAACCGCCCGCTGTTCATCGGTCATCGCCTCCAGCGCGCGTTTCATGTTGTCGTAAACCGGCAGCATGTCGCGCGCGAGTTTCGAGCCGCCGTATTGCTCGGCCTCGCGCCGCGCGCGCTCACCGCGCTTGCGGACGTTTTCGGCATCCGCCAGCGCCCGCATGAACTTGTCCTTGTATTCGTCCCGCTCGGCCCGCAGCGCATCGACCTCGGCGGCCTCGCCGGTGATCTCTGCCATGTCCTCGGCATATTCCTCGGCTTCGGCGGTTGCGATATCGTCCAGAAACTCTTCGTTCTTCGACTCTGCCATTCTTCTACCTCTAGCTCCGGTCGGAAATCAGCCGCCCGACCAGTTGTGCCGTGTAATCCACAATCGGCACGATCCGTCCATAGTTCAGGCGGGTGGGTCC
This sequence comes from Ruegeria sp. PrR005, assembly GCF_010500245.1. Taxonomy (GTDB): domain Bacteria; phylum Pseudomonadota; class Alphaproteobacteria; order Rhodobacterales; family Rhodobacteraceae; genus Ruegeria_B; species Ruegeria_B marisflavi. The sequence continues at coordinate 57,623 of NZ_JAAGOX010000032.1, read as the reverse complement.
GATGACCCCGACCGCTCCGATGATCTTTCGGTCAGCGTTCATATAAGGAGACACCACCAAAGAGGAACCCGAAAGTGAGAAAAGTTTGTTCTCGGACCCGATAAAAATGCGCACACCCTCGCCTTGTTCGGTCAATTCCAGAAATTCCGCGATGTCGCGCTTGCGTTCCAGGTCGTCAAACAGCGTCCGGATACGCTCCAGCTCCTCTTCCTGACCAGCGCCGCCCAACAGATTCGCCCGGCCCCGGACGATCAGCCGCGCTGTATCGGCCCCCTGCCCTTCCCATACGGCAAGGCCGCTTTCCACCATCTCGCGGGCCAGCCCGTCGACCTCCTGCTGGCGGGCGCGGATCTCGGTCTGCATCATCCGCCGCACGTCGCTCAGCGTTTTGCCCTCAATCAGCGCGTTCAGAAAATTCGCCGCCTCGCGCATCGAACTGGGCGTCTGCCCCGGCGGCGGGGTGAACAGACGGTTTTCCACATGTCCATCGGCAAAGACCAGCACCACCAGCGCCCGGTCATGGCCCAGAGAGACGAACTCGATATGCTTGATCTCGGTCTCGTGCTTGGGCGTCAGCACCAGCGAGGCGCCCTGGCTGACCCGGCTCAGCGCCGCACCAATCTTGTCCAGCGCGCCGCCGACATCGCCGGTGTTTCCGCCCAGGGTGGCATCCAGCTTTTGCCGGTCGCCCATGTCCAGATCGCCGATCTCCAACAACCCGTCGACAAACATCCGCAGCCCCATTTGCGTCGGGATGCGGCCCGCGCTGACATGGGGGCTGTCCAGCAGGCCCAGATATTCAAGATCCTGCATCACGTTGCGCACCGTGGCGGCGCTGACCTTTTCGCTCAAGGTCCGGGTCAAGGTCCGGCTGCCGACCGGTTCGCCACTGTCGAGATAGCTTTCGACGATCAGACGAAACACCTCGCGCGAGCGATCGTTCAGATCGTCCAGGATTTTGCGTGCGTCACTCATCTGTCTTCCCTGACTGTCCGGTCATTAAATCCGCTGTCCGGAAAAGGTCAATCGGGCTTGCATCGCCGCCCCTGCGGGCGGTATCCCCTGCGCAACAGACAAAGGATGACCCATGCGACCCTCTGGACGAGATCTAAGCGAAATGCGCCCGGTTTCAATCGAAACCGGCTTCACCAAACATGCCGAGGGCTCCTGCCTGATCAAGATGGGCGACACGCATGTGCTGTGCACCGCCACCATCGAGGACCGCGTGCCGCCGTTCATCAAAGGTTCGGGCCTGGGTTGGGTCACCGCCGAATACGGCATGCTGCCCCGCGCCACCAACACCCGGATGCGGCGCGAGGCGGCAAGCGGCAAGCAAGGCGGCCGTACCGTTGAAATCCAGCGCCTGATCGGCCGCGCCCTGCGCGCCGGCGTCGACCGGGTGGCGCTGGGAGAACGCCAGATCACCGTCGACTGTGATGTGATCCAGGCCGATGGCGGCACCCGCTGCGCGTCGATCACCGGTGGCTGGGTCGCGCTGCGCCTGGCGGTGAACAAGCTGATGAAGGCAGGTGACGTGATTTCCGACCCGCTGGTCGATCCGGTCGCCGCCGTGTCCTGCGGCATCTATGCCGGGCAGCCGGTGCTGGACCTCGATTACCCCGAGGACAGCGAGGCAGGCGTTGACGGCAATTTCATCATGACCGGGTCCGGCAAGCTGATCGAGGTACAGATGAGTGCCGAAGGCTCTGTCTTTAACCGCGCGCAGCTGGATCAGCTGCTGGGCCTGGCCGAAAAGGGCGTGGGTGAACTGGTCGCCGCGCAAAAGGCCGCCACCGCATGACCCGCAGGTTCACAGGCGACACGCTGCTGATCGCGACCCACAACAAGGGCAAGCTGGAAGAGATGGCACATCTCCTCCGGCCCTTTGGTGTCAAGGTCGTTGGCGCCGCCGAAATGAACCTGCCCGAACCGGAAGAGACCGAAGACACCTTTGTCGGCAATGCCCGAATCAAGGCGCATGCCGCCGCCCGGACCACAGGCCTGCCCGCCCTGTCCGATGACAGCGGCATCACCATCGACGCGCTGGATGGAGCGCCGGGGGTCTACACCGCGGACTGGGCCGAAACCGACAATGGGCGTGATTTCATGATGGCGATGACCCGCGCCCATGACGCGCTGGAGGCCAAGAGCGCCCCGCACCCCCGCCTCGCACAATTCCGCTGCACGCTGGTGCTGGCCTGGCCCGACGGCCATGACGAGGTGTTCGAGGGTGTGGCCCCCGGTCACCTGGTCTGGCCCACTCGTGGCGCGGCAGGGTTCGGCTATGACCCGATGTTCGTACCCGAGGGCTATGATGTGACCTTTGCCGAGATGGACCGCTGGGAAAAGAACAAGATCAGCCACCGCGCCCGCGCGGTCGAGAAATTTGTAAAGGGCTGTTTTGGCGGATGACTGGCAGCATGGAGGCTTTGGCCTCTACGTGCATTGGCCCTTTTGCCAGGCCAAGTGCCCGTATTGCGACTTCAACAGCCATGTCGCCCGTGAAATAGACCAAAAAGCCTGGGTTAGAGCCTATGTCGCAGAGCTTGAACGCTCCGCCTCCGAGCTGCCGGGCCGGGTACTGAACACCATCTTTTTTGGCGGCGGTACCCCGTCCCTGATGATGCCGGAAACGGTCGCGGCGGTAATTGAAACCGCCCGCCGGCTCTGGCCCACCTCCAACGACATGGAAATCACGCTCGAGGCCAATCCCGGTTCGGTCGAGGCCGGGCGTTTTGCCGCCTATCACGATGGCGGGGTCAACCGAATCTCGATGGGGGTGCAGGCGCTGAACGACCAGGACCTGCGCCGCCTGGGCCGCATTCACAGCGTGGCCGAGGCGCGCGCCGCGTTCGACATTGCGCGGCGCTGTTTCGACCGGGTCAGTTTCGACCTGATCTATGCCCGTCAGGACCAGACGCCCGACGCCTGGCGCGCCGAGTTGAACGAAGCGTTGGCCATGGCCGTCGATCACCTGTCGCTCTACCAATTGACGATCGAGGACGGCACCGCCTTTGGTGACCGCTACGCACGGGGCAAACTGCGCGGTCTGCCCGCCGATGACGACGCCGCCGACATGTATCTAATCACGCAAGAGGTCTGCGCTGCCCATGGCCTGCCCGCCTATGAGGTCTCGAACCACGCCCGACCCGGTGCCGAGTCCCGCCACAACCTGATTTATTGGCGTTATGGCGACTATGTCGGCATCGGCCCCGGTGCCCATGGCCGCCTCACCATAGGTGGTCAGCGCTACGCCACCGAAAGCCCGCTGAACCCCGGCGCTTGGCTTTCGTCCGTGGCGGCAGGGTCCGGTGAGTTGAGCCGCGTGGCTCTATCTCTACAAGATCAAGCCAATGAATACCTGATGATGGGGCTCCGAATAGCCGAAGGTCTAGATATCGACAGGTACGAGGCGCTTTCCCCTCAGCCCCTGAACCGGAACCGCCTTGCCCATCTGGCTGAACTGGGCATGATCGACATCGACGGGCCACGGCTAAAGGCAACGGCCCAAGGGCGCGCTGTGCTGAACGCGGTCATTCTGGATCTGATGTCGGAGTAGAGAATGCAGTTTATCTGGGCGGCTCTTGGACTGGTCTGTGTTGCCCTCGCCCTGATTGGCGTTGTCCTGCCGCTCCTTCCCACGGTCCCCTTCCTTCTGCTCGCCGCGTTTTTCTTTGCCCGCTCGTCCGAACGCTTGCACACCTGGCTGCTGACCCACCGCCTGTTTGGGCCGATGATCGTGGACTGGCAGCAATCCGGCGCCATCCGGCCGGGTGCAAAAAAGGCGGCAACCCTGTCGATTGCCGCCGTCTTCGGTCTGTCGATTCTATTATCGGCTCCCTCCCACGTCCTGGCCATACAGGCCGTGGTTCTGGGTGGGGTGCTGATCTTTATCTGGACCCGCCCTAACGGCTGAGTTTGGCGCAAAGATCGTCCAACTGATCAAGGTTTTCGTACATCAGGATCACCTGGCCGGACTCGGTGCCCGGCTTGTGATTGATCGTAACCTTCATCGCCAGAATCGCCGACAGGTCCTTTTCCAATGCACGGGTATCGGCATCCTTGTCCGCTCCAGTGGATTTCGGACGTGCCGTCGCCACCGGCTTGTCCCCCTCACCCTGCTTCTTGACCAGCGCTTCGGTCGCCCGTACCGACAACCCATCGCGTACCACGATCTTGGCCAATTCCGACGGATTCTCGCTGGTAATCAGGGCCCGGGCATGTCCCGCCGACAATTTCCCTTCGACCACCATCTGCTGAACATCATCCGGCAAGGACAGCAAACGCAACAGGTTCGCGATATGGCTCCGGCTCTTCCCCAACGCCTCGGCCAGTTTTTCTTGTGTATGACCGAACTTGTCCATCAACTGCCGATAGCCCGCGGCCTCTTCCACAGCGTTCAGATCGGCGCGCTGGATATTCTCGATGATCGCGATTTCCAGAACTTCAGTATCATCCAGTTCCCGCACCAGAACCGGTACATCGTGCAACTGGGCCAGTTGCGCCGCCCGCCAGCGCCGCTCACCCGCGACGATCTCGTACATGCCACCATCCACCGGTCGCACGATCAGCGGCTGAAGAATGCCCTTCTCCTTGATCGAAGCAGACAGCTCGTTCAGCGCGTCCTGAGTAAAGGTCCGCCGCGGCTGGTTCGGGTTTGCGCGCAGTTTCTCGATTGGCACCGTCCGGTCCGGGCGTCGCGCCGCATCCGCGGCCTGGGCTTCCGTCGACTGTGTCACATCGGCCATCAAAGCCGACAAACCACGCCCCAACCCCCGAGGTTTGTTCGAAACCATGCGTCGCTCCTCTCTGCCGCTCAGGCGGCGATCTTGTTATGTTTCTTCAGCAGCTCGGCCGCCAGGTCCCGATAGGCAATCGCACCCAGGGAATTGGGATCGTAACTCAGCACCGGCAGGGCAAAGGACGGCGCCTCGCTGACCCGCACATTTCGCGGAATCCGGGTTTCAAACACCAGTTCTCCCAGATTGTCGCGGGCATCCTTTTCAACCTGCTGGGACAAGTTGTTGCGTTTGTCATACATAGTCAACACAACACCTTCGATCCGCAGATCCGGATTTGCCGCCTGACGCACTTCTCGAATCGTCAGCATCAGCTGCGACAATCCCTCCAGCGCAAAGAATTCGCTCTGCAACGGAACCAATACGGAATGCGCGGCAACCATTGCGTTGACCGTCAACAGGTTCAGCGACGGCGGGCAATCGATCAGGATGTAGTCCCAGGCAAACGAATCCATCGCGGTCTGCCGCAACGCATCGTGCAACAGGAAACTGCGCTTTTCATTTGCCATCAGCTCAATATCGGCCGAGCTCAGATCTACCGTTGCCGGCACGATGGACAAACCGGGAATGCTTGTTTCCTGGATGACAGCATTCAAAGGCGCATCATCGACCAGCAGTTCATATGTGGTGACATCCCGATCTTCGATTCCCAGACCGGTCGAGGCATTGCCCTGCGGGTCCAGATCCACAACAAGCACACGCAAGCCGGTTTCGGCCAGTGCCGCTGCCAGGTTTATGGCTGTCGTTGTTTTTCCGACTCCGCCTTTTTGATTGGCAACCGCGATGATCCGGGGGCCGGTTGGACGGGAAAGATCAGACACGCGCGATTCCTTTGAGTTTCAAAACAACGGCTTGAGGCTCAGTCAAACTAGTAGCGGGAACGAGGTCGAATTTCCATTGCTTCCGCGCGTCCTCCACCTCTTTTTTCCAGGCTTCCCCCTTGGGAAACAGCGCGGTTCCGCCTGTTTTCAAATGTCTTTCAGCAAAGCCCAGCAGCCCGGTCAGATCCGTCAGCGCCCGGGCTGAGAGGATATCGGCCTCTTGCGGTGCCACCTGTTCGATCCGCTGCGCGATAACCTGACAGTGCGTATCGCATTCTCTGGCCACGGTTCTCAGGAACGCGGCCTTTCTCTGATCGCTTTCAATGCAGACAAAATGGGTCGATGGCATCTTTTCGCGCGCCAGGATTGCGCAAACCATTCCGGGAAAGCCGCCGCCGCTGCCCAGGTCCACCCATTTGTCTACCGTTTCCACGAGATCAAAAACCTGAATGGAATCGGCGATGTGCCTGTCCCAAATTTCCTCTAGGCTTCGTCGGGACACCAAATTGATCCTTGGGTTCCACTTGCGGACCAGTTCCACGTAATGCGTCAGCCGATCAAATGTTTCACGTGAAACATCAAATCTCTGCCGATCTGCCTCGCCATTCATGCAGATCGCGCCTTTGCCTCACGCCGCAACCGCGCAAGGATCAGGGCCAGCGCCGCAGGCGTTACCCCATCCACACGCGCGGCCTGACCAACATTCTCAGGGCGTGCCTTGCTCAGCTTTAGTTTCAACTCGTTTGAAAGCCCATCCAGTGCGTGAAAATCGAAGTCGAACGGGATCACAAAAGACTCATCCCGCTTCATTGCCTCTACGTCGCGCTCCTGTCGCACGATGTAGTTCGCGTACAAAGCATCCCGTTCGACTTGTTGCCGAATTTCGTCGTCCGTTTCCTGTAGTTCAGGGATCAGCTGAACGACGTTTTCAAACGAGGCATTCGGAAATGCCAGGACTTGAAGCCCGGAACGACGGGCTCCATCCTGGTTTATCGCGATCCCTGCGGCGAGGATTTCTTTTGGGGTAAAGCTCGACCCCTCCAGGACCGATTTAGCCGCAGTCAGCTTGTCCGCCTTTTCGAGAAAGGACCCTACCCTTTCTGCGCCAACACACCCAAGTTCGATTCCCATGGTTGTCAGTCGCTGATCGGCGTTATCCGCCCTCAGCGAAAGCCGGAACTCGGCGCGGGAGGTAAACATCCGATAGGGTTCAGTTACGCCTCGCGTGGTGAGATCGTCGATCATCACCCCGATATAACTGTTGCCGCGGCTGAACTTAACCGGATCGCGATCAAGAACACGGCATGCCGCATTCAGCCCCGCAACCAACCCTTGCGCCGCAGCTTCCTCGTAGCCCGTGGTGCCGTTGATCTGCCCGGCCAGATACAGGCCCGGAACCCCGGGCAGCGCCAATTGCGACGTCAAGGCACGGGGATCGACGTAATCGTATTCGATGGCATAGCCAGGCTGAAGGATTTGGACTTCCTCCAACCCATATATCGAACGCACATAGGCTTCTTGAACATCTACCGGTAGCGACGTGGAAATCCCGTTTGGATAGACCGTGTGATCCTCCAACCCCTCGGGTTCCAGGAACACCTGGTGCGAGTCCTTGTCGGAGAAGCGAACAACCTTGTCCTCGATCGAGGGGCAATATCGCGGCCCGAGCCCTTCGATATGGCCGCCATACATGGCGGATCGATTCAGGTTCTTCTCGATAATCTCATGCGTTCGCAAGTTTGTGTGTGTGATCCCGCAGGAGATCTGCCGCGCGTAAACCGACCTGGACAGGAAGGAAAACAGAACCGGATCTTCATCGCCGTCCTGCCGTTCCAGCACTTCCCAGTTGATCGTTCGACCATCCAGGCGTGGTGGAGTGCCGGTTTTCAGGCGCCCCATCGGCAAGCCAAAACCATCCAGACGTTCAGCAAGCCTCACCGACGGGCGATCGCCCATTCGACCACCCGGACGGGAAACGTCACCGATATGAATGACACCGCGCAGGAAAGTGCCCGATGTCAGGATGACCGCCTGGGATCGCAGTTCCGAGCCATCCTTCAAGACGACCCCGGAAACCACGTTTCCTTGCATCAAGAAATCGACAACCTCTCCCTCGACAACGGTCAGCCCCTGACGGCTTCGCGTTTCCGCAAGCATAGCTGCGCGATACAACGCCCGATCTGCCTGCGCCCGTGGCCCTTGCACGGCCGGTCCCTTACGACGATTCAGCAAGCGAAACTGGATACCGGCTTTGTCGGCAACGCGGCCCATGACGCCGTCCATCGCGTCGATCTCGCGGACCAGATGGCCTTTGCCTAGCCCGCCGATGGCAGGGTTACAGGACATCACGCCGATGTCCCGCTCTGACAGGGTGACAAGGGCCGTGCGGACACCCATCCGGGCAGCCGCATGAGCGGCCTCGGCACCGGCATGACCGGCGCCAATTACAATGACGTCAAACTCCGAATGTTTCACGTGAAACACTCCTCACTTTCCCAGACAGAAGGACGCAAAGATCTCATCCAACAGGTTTTCAACATCGATCCGCCCAACCAGGGATTCAAGGGCCCGGATCGCCGTGCGCAGTTCTTCGGCTGCTATATCGTACATTTCCGGGCCCGAATCTAAAATACCTTCGGCGTGGGTCAATGCGTCATCGGCTTTCAGCATGGCCTGGCGGTGCCGTTCCCGGGTGGCGATTCCCGCACTGGCCGAGCGTGTTTTCAACACTTGCCCGATCCGGTCCACCAATACATCGATGCCCTGCCCCGTTACCCCGGATACAGCGCCATCAACCGTATCCCGTTGATCAGCCTTCGGCAGAACGTGGATATCGCCATCGCGCATGGGAATCCCGGTGGCCGCCAGATCATCGGTCAGGAACACCCGCAGGTCCGCGCTTTCCGCCCGGCGCCGCGCCAAGGCAATCCCCATTCCCTCGACCACATCGCCAGTATCGCGCAAACCGGCCGTATCAAGCAATGTAACCGGCAACCCGCCCAGATCCATCCGGACTTCGATAACATCCCGGGTCGTCCCGGCAATCTCCGAGGTCAAGGCCGCCTCGCGCCCGGCGAGCATGTTCAACAACGTGGATTTTCCGGCGTTCGGCGGCCCGACAATGGCGACCTCGAATCCGGTTCGGATCCGTTCAGCGATGCGCACCCCAGAGATCTGGTGCGCCAGTTGCGCACGCACCTCACCCAGCAATCCTTGCACCTCGGGCGTCACATCTGTCGGCACTTCTTCATCGGCAAAGTCGATGACTGCCTCCAGCAAGGCGGCCGCCCGGATCAGCTTGCGCCGCCATTCTTCGGCCACCTGCCCCAAGGCCCCGGCCAGAACCGCCTGTGCCTGCTTGCGTTGCGCTTCGGTCTCCGCGTCGATCAGATCGGCCAGACCTTCGACCTGGGCCAAATCGAGTTTGCCGTTTTCCAGCGCACGCCGGGTGAACTCTCCGGGTTCTGCCAGGCGCAAACCGTCCAGTTCCGCAAGTCGGCGCAATATCGCCTCGGTCGTGGCAAGGCTGCCATGAATCTGAAACTCGACAACGTCTTCGCCGGTGAAACTGGCTGGACCCGAGAAACTCAGGACAACGCCATCGTCCAGCCGCGCACCATCACCACCGTACAGCGTCCGCACCAGCATACCGCGCGCTGGCACAGGTGATCCTGTCAGTCTTTCGGCGGCCGCATGCGCGTTTAGCCCGGACAGGCGGATAACCGCCACGCCGGCCTTTCCCTGTGCCGTAGCCATGGCAAAAATCGTGTCCATCCCAAGCCCCTTGCCCCGGACCGACCCGGATCAGGTGTTCATTGAATCGAAGAATTCGCCGTTGGTCTTGGTCTGTTTCAGCTTCGACAGCAGGAACTCGATGGCGTCGGTGGTGCCCATCGGGTTCAGGATACGGCGCAGAACAAAGGTCTTTTGCAGATCGCTCTTCTCGACCAACAGATCCTCTTTCCGGGTACCGGACTTGAGGATGTCGATAGCCGGGAACACGCGCTTGTCGGCAATCTTGCGGTCCAGAACCAGTTCCGAGTTACCGGTACCTTTGAATTCTTCAAAGATCACTTCGTCCATCCGGCTGCCGGTGTCGATCAGCGCGGTGGCAATGATGGTCAGCGAACCGCCCTCTTCGATGTTCCGCGCCGCACCAAAGAACCGCTTGGGCCGTTGCAGCGCGTTTGCATCCACACCACCGGTCAGCACCTTGCCCGAGGACGGCACCACGGTGTTGAAGGCCCTACCAAGTCTTGTGATCGAGTCGAGTAGGATAACAACATCTCGTTTATGTTCGACCAGACGCTTGGCCTTTTCGATCACCATTTCCGACACCGCCACGTGACGCGCGGCCGGCTCGTCAAAGGTCGAGGACACCACCTCGCCCTTGACCGAACGCTGCATATCGGTGACTTCCTCGGGGCGTTCGTCGATCAGCAGAACGATCAGATAGCACTCGGGGTGGTTCTTCTCGATCGAGTGGGCGATGTTCTGCAAGATCACCGTCTTACCCGTCCGCGGCGGCGCCACGATCAACGAACGCTGGCCCTTGCCGATCGGCGCAACCAGGTCGATCACCCGGGCCGACCGGTCCTTGATGGTCGGATCCTCGATCTCCATCTTCAGCCGTTCATCGGGATAAAGCGGCGTCAGGTTATCAAAGGCGATCTTGTGCCGCGCCTTTTCAGGATCTTCAAAGTTGATCTTGGTGACATTGGTCAGGGCGAAATAGCGCTCGTTGTCGTCGGGCGCCTTGATCTCTCCCTCGACCGTGTCACCGGTGCGCAGCGAATACTGGCGGATCATGTCGGGCGAGACATAGATGTCGTCCGGACCCGGCAGATAGTTCGCCTCGGGCGAGCGCAGAAACCCGAACCCGTCCTGCAACACTTCCAGCACGCCGTCGCCACCGATGGTCCAGCCCTCGTCGGCGCGTTCGCGCAGGATCTGGAACATCATCTCGCCCTTGCGCATGGTCGAGGCGTTCTCGATCTCCAGATCCTCGGCCATGGCCAGCAGGTCCTTGGGGCTCTTGGCTTTGAGGTCGGCAAGATTCAGGGATTCGATCGTCATCGTATACGGTCCTCTGCCGCTTGCAGAAGCGGCTCAAACGGAATTGGCATCGGGAATTGCACGGCTGCCCGGACGGGCGCTTGTGGCCTAGATAAGGCCGCTGGCGGGCAGAGTCAAAGGGGGATCAGAACTTTAGGATCACCGCCAGCACGATCACCACCATCAGCAGCGTCGGAACCTCGTTCATCATCCGGTACTGGCGCCCGGTCAACTGGTTGCGGCCTTCCAGGAAATCCTTGCGGCGCAGGGCCAGCCAATGATGGAACCAGGTCATGCCGATTACCGACGCGCCCTTGGCCCAGGGCCAGATCTCGGTCCAGTCGACGATCCCTGGCGTCAGTACCATCAGCAGGCCGCACACCCAGGACACCACCATTGCCGGGCGCATGATCACCCGGATCAGCTTTTCTTCCATTTCCTGAAAGATCGCCGAGGCGTCCTGCACCTTCTCTGCCTTTTCGACATGATACACAAAGAGCCTGGGCAGATAGAACAATCCGGCCATCCAGCTGATCACCGCCATGATGTGCAGGGACTTGACCCAAGGATAGATCACGAACAGCAGGTCTTCCATCTTGTCTCGCTCCGATACGCCGGGTCGGGTCTAATCATAAATATAGAAGAGAAGAAAGGATGTAGGTTTTGTAGGCATGACGAACCCCGTGGATTATTTTGTCATCCCGGGTTTTTCCCCAGCCTGAACAACTCGGGTCAGATTGATCCACGGATGTGGAAATCTTGTAATATAGTGTTATTAAACAAAAGGTTAAACCTTGATCACCTGAGTGGACAATCCAAGGGCGGCCGAGGTCTTTACCGGGAAAACCCGTTTTCTCCCGCCGGCACGGGTTATCCTTACCCCAAAAGGACGGAAGTCGGGCGACTCCCCCGGGAAACACGCGTTTTCCCCGGGGTTGCGTGTCAAGCCGAAAAGAATGAAAACCCTTGCAAGCCAAATCAACGCCTTGCCCACGGGGTTTTCCACATGACTGTCCCCTTGATCCTTGCATCCGGTTCCGAAATCCGGGCCAGGCTGCTGGAAAACGCGGCCATTCCATTTACCAGGATCGTGCCGCGTGTTGATGAAGAAACCGTAAAATCCGCGCTTGTGGCCGAGAGCGCGCCGCCGCGCGACATCGCCGACGCTCTGGCCGAGCTCAAGGCGCGCAAGGTCAGCGACAAGAATCCCGGCGCCATGGTGATCGGCTGCGATCAGGTGCTCGACTTTCAGGGCAGGATGCTGTCCAAGCCCGACAGCCCGGACACCGCGCTGGCGCAACTCAAAGAGATGCGCGGCCAGCGCCACATGCTGCTGTCGGCGGCGGTGATCTGTCAGGATGGCCAGCCGATCTGGCGCCATGTGGGACAGGTGCGGCTCAGGATGCGAGAGATGTCCGACGCCTATCTGTCGGGATACGTTAACCGCAACTGGGAGAGCATCCGCCACGCGGTCGGCGCCTATAAGCTCGAGGAAGAAGGTGTTCGGCTTTTCACCACCATTGACGGGGACTATTTTAACGTTTTGGGTATGCCCATGTTGGAACTACTCAACTTTCTGGCGATGCGCGGGGTGATAGAAACATGACGGACAGCCGAATTCCACTGGCCGGGGTGATCGGGCACCCGATCGCGCATTCGAAATCGCCCCGCCTGCATGGCCATTGGCTCAAGACCTACGGGATCAACGGGCATTACATCCCGATGGATGTCGCCCCGCAGGATCTGGTGCAGGTGATCCGCACCCTGCCCAAGGCCGGGTTTGTCGGCGTCAACGTCACCATTCCACATAAAGAGGCGGTGATGTCCGCAGTCGATCAGATTACCGACCGGGCCACCCTGATCGGCGCGGTGAACACGCTCACCTTTCGCGAGGATGGCCGTATTCTGGGCGACAATACCGACGGCTACGGATTCATGGAAAACCTGCGCAGCGGTGCACCCGATTGGGATCCGAAATCAGGCCCGGCCGTGGTGTTCGGCGCTGGCGGCGCGGCCCGTGCGGTCATTACCGCCCTGGCCGAGGCTGGCGTGCCCGAGATCATCGTCACAAACCGCACCCGGCCCCGCGCCGAAAAGCTGCGCGACGATTTTGGCCAGCGCGTTACCGTGACCGATTGGGTGCAGGCCGGAAACGTCGTCGAAGACGCGCGTCTGGTGGTCAACACCACCTCGCTTGGCATGATTGGCAAACCCGAGTTGCGGGTTCCGCTGGATGGGTTGCGTCGCGACGCCGTTGTGACCGATCTGGTCTATACCCCGCTCAAGACCCGCCTGCTGGCGACTGCCGAAGAGATGGGGTGCACCACGGTGGACGGGCTTGGCATGTTACTGCACCAGGCGGTTCCCGGGTTCGAACGCTGGTTCGGCGAACGCCCCGTTGTCGACGCGGCAACCCGGGCGGCCGCCCTCAGATGACATTTGTACTTGGCCTGACCGGCTCCATCGGCATGGGCAAGTCGACCACGGCGCGCCTGTTTGTCGAAGCGGGATGCGCGCTTTGGGATGCGGATGCCGCCGTTCACCGGCTCTATTCACCCGGCGGCGCGGCGGTCGAACCGATGCGTTCCGCCTTCCCCGATGCCATTTTGAATGACGCGGTCAGCCGTGATGCGCTCAAGGCGCTCATCGCCGCCGACCCATCGGCGCTGAAACGGATCGAATCTATCGTTCATCCCCTGGTGGCGCAGGATCGCGCGCGATTTCGCGAAACCGCAACCGCCGACATCCTCGTCTTCGACATTCCTCTGTTGTTCGAAACCGGCGGCGATGCGGCGATGGATGCCGTCGCCTGCGTCTCGATCCCGCCTGACGAGCAAAAGGCCCGCGTGATGGCGCGCGGCACCATGACCGAGGCCCAGTTCGAGCAGATCCGCGCCAAGCAGATGCCCAATGACGAAAAATGCGCCCGTTCCGATTTCGTCATCGTGACCGACACACTGGACCATGCCCGCGCACAGGTGCAGGATGTGGTCAGGCAGATACGGGCAAGGCAAATCGATGCGTGAGATTGTTCTCGATACGGAAACAACCGGTTTCGATCCGGAAACAGGCGACCGCATTGTCGAGATTGGCGCGATTGAGCTGTGGAATCACGTTGCCACCGGCGAAACCTATCACCAATACATCAATCCCGAACGTATGATGCCGGCCGAGGCCTTTGGCGTGCACGGTATCGGCCCCGATATTCTTGAGCCGCCGCAACAGCCGCAGCCCGGACAGGTGACGCTCAAGGACAAACCCGTCTTTGCCCGCGTCGGCCGGGCGTTCCGCGACTTCATCGGTGATGCAAAACTGGTGATCCACAACGCGGCGTTCGACATGAAGTTCCTCAATGCCGAACTGCGCTGGATGGGGCTTCCAGAGATCCCCTTTGACCGCGCCATCGACACGCTGGCTATGGCGCGGCGCAAGTTTCCGGGCTCGCCCGCAACGCTGGATGCGCTCTGCCGCCGCTTTGGCATCGACAACTCGAACCGGGTGCTGCACGGCGCGCTTCTCGATTCAGAGATTCTGGCCGAGGTCTATCTGGAACTGATCGGAGGAAAGCAGCCGGATTTCGGCCTGTCCGCTGTGGCCAACACTGGCGCAGGTCCGACCGAGACCTGGCGCGCCTATCCGCGTCCCGCCCCTTTGCCGTCCCGCCTCACTGAGGATGAGCGCGCGGCGCACGAGGCGTTTGTCGACAAACTCGGCGACAAGGCGGTGTGGAAACGCGCCTGACCCCGGGCCAGGCGCGTAAACAGGATCAGGCGTCGGCCTTCTGTTCTTTTTGTGCCTGCGCGGCGGCTTGCTGGCGTGCCAGCTCGCTGCGGTACAGCGCCATAAAGTCGATGCTGTCCAGGTTCAGCGGCGGGTAACCGCCGTCGCGGGTCACGTCGCTGACGATCCGGCGCAGGAACGGGAACAGCATGCGCGGGCATTCGATCAGCAGGAACGGATGCAGCTGCTCGTTCGGCACGCCCTCGACGTGGAAGATGCCGCAATAATCCAGCTCGAGCAGGAACAGCACATCATCCATGCCTTTGGCCTTGGATTTGATGTTCAGCTTGATCGACACTTCGAACTGATTGTCAGCGGTGCGCTTTTTGGCATCCAGCGAAACCTGCACGCTGACATCGGGCTGAACTTCGCCTGTTGCGCCACGCTGCGCCATGACATTCTCGAAAGACATGTCGCGGATGAACTGCGTCAGAACCCGCATCTGGATCTGGGGCGGTTGCTGGGGTGCGGCTGCTGCGTCACCCTGGGCTTCGTTTTCGGCCATGAAATTCCTCCGGAATGATAATTCGCACATGCTTAGCAGCTAGGCCAGATCACCTCAATGCCGGTCGGGCCCTTCGACCCAGCCGGATGGGCCGCTGTCCCGCCTGCGCGGTTGCTGAACCTCTTCCCATTCGCCATCGATGACGTCACCCCCGCCGCCATAACTGCCGCGCGGGCTGTCAAATCCCGCTCTCGTCCCCATCTGGAACTGGGTCACCGTCACGCGCGACCGAACGTAACGGAACACCGCCACCCGCACCGCCGGAATCAGCAGGGCAAACCCCAGCGCATCGGTGAAAAAGCCGGGCGTCAGAAGCAGCGCGCCGGAAAACAGGATCATCGCCCCATGCGCCAGCGGTTCGGTCGGATCGTCGAGATCCGAGAAAGCCCGCTGCAATTGGCCCATCGCCATGCGACCTTGTGTCCGCACCAGCCATGTGCCCAGAACAGCGGTCAGCACCACTATACCCAGCGTCGGCCACAGCCCGATCAGGCCGCCAACCTGAATGAACAGGGCAATTTCGATGATGGGAACCAGCAGAAATGCCAGAAACAGGTACATGTGCTTTGCCCTTTCGCTTATCCTCGGCTGTGGACTTGACCGGATCGGTTCCCTACATAGTGACCGGAAGCGAAACTTACAAAGTTTCTTGCCTGAGACGAGGACACAATGAACTCACCCCTGATCCAGCTGCTTGTGCTGGCCGGCATCGCGATATTCCTGATCCTGCGCCTGAAAAGCGTGCTGGGCACCCGCGAGGGTTTCGAAAAGCCACCCGTGCCACAGCAGCCCGAAACCCGCGCCCGCCGAGATTTCGAGGTGATCGAGGGTGGACCCGATCGCGACATCACCGATCACGTGCCCGAAGACAGCCCGCAAGCCCAGGAGCTGGCCGCCATGAAGCGGGTCGAGCCCTCGTTCTCGGTCACCGATTTTGTTCAGGGCGCCCGGGGCGCCTATGAGATGATCGTGATGGGCTTCGAACGCGGTAACCTGAAGGAAATCGAACCCTTCCTGGCCGAGGACGTGTTCGAAACCTTCGTCAACGTGGTTGCCGCCCGCGAGGATCAGGGTCTCAGCATCGAGGCCGAATTTGTCGGCGTCCGCGAAACCGCGATCCAGAATGTCCACTTCGACAAGGACAGCAACCGTGCCGAGATCACCATGCGCTTCATGGGTGAACTGACTTCGGTCGTGCGCGATCGCGGCGGCGATATCGTCGAAGGCAGCCCGACCGCAGTCAAACGTCAAAAGGATGTCTGGACCTTTGCCCGCGTCATGGGCAACGACGACCCCAACTGGTTGCTTGTTGCAACGGACGCATGATTGGCGCGCTCCGGTCGGCAGTTCTGGCAGGAGCCATCCTGACCGCCCAGACCGGAGCGGCTGAGACGATGCACACGATTCTCACCTTCGACTCGTTGGATGGATGGGCTGCGGATGATCATGCCGCGGCCCTTTCGGTTTTTACCAACACCTGTGACACGTTCGATGATCCCGACTGGCGGGCGCTCTGCGCCATGGCCCGGGAGCAGACCCCCGACACCGCGCGCGCCTTTTTTGAGCTGTTCTTTCGCCCCGTGTTGATCGAGGACGGCCAGGACTGCCTGTTCACCGGCTATTTCGAGCCCGAGCTGACCGGATCGCGGTTTCCCACGGCGCGGTTTCGCTACCCGCTCTACAGGATGCCGCCCGAGGCGCGCGAGGCGAACCCCTGGCTCGACCGGCGCCAGATCCTGACCTCGGGCGTGATGGACAATCGCGGTCTGGAAATCGCCTGGGTCGATGACCCGGTCGAGCTGTTCTTTCTCCAGATCCAGGGTTCAGGGCGGATCCGCCTGCCCGACGGTCAGACCCTGCGTGTGGGCTACGGCGGCGCTAACGGTCATCCCTACCGCTCGGTCGGGGTAGAGCTTGTGCGGCGCGGCGTCTATTCGGCGCATCAGGTCAGCGCCGAAGTGATCAAGAACTGGGTGCGCCGCAATCCCGAAGCGGGCCAGGAATTGCTGTTCCACAATCCGTCTTATGTCTTCTTCCGCGAATTGCGCCACGTGCCCGCCGATCAGGGGCCGCTTGGCGCGATGAACCGTTCCGTCACGGCGTTGCGGTCGATCGCGGTCGATCCCGCGCATACGCCGCTGGGCGCGCCGGTCTGGATCGAAAAGAACGGCCAGGGCAAGATGCGCCGCCTGATGGTGGCACAGGATACCGGCTCGGCGATCAAGGGCGCGCAACGGGCCGATATTTTCTTTGGCACCGGCGATGCCGCTGGCCGCGCGGCCGGCACCCTGCGCGATCCCGGCCGCATGGTGGTGCTCCTGCCCATCCAGCGCGCCTATGCCCTGTTGCCGGACGGGCTCTGATGACCCGGCGAAAACTGACAAGGGACGAGGTGGACCTCTGGCGCAAGGTGGTCCGGCAAGCGGACAGGCTGCACCCCGAGCGTGTGGATGGGGTACATCCCCAGACGCTGCCAAAACCAAAGCCAACCAAACCTCTGCCGATGTCCTTGGAACCGTTTGAATTGGGACAGGCGGCGCGCGCCACTCCGGCCCGCCATGCGCTGTCCCCCTCGATCACCGACCGGCTGTCGCGCGCCCCGGTGCAGATGGACCCAAAGGCCTATACAAGGATGCGCCGGGGCAAGCTGAAACCCGAGGGCAAGCTGGACTTGCATGGCATGCGGGTCGATGCGGCCCACCCCGCGCTGGTGCGGTTCATCCTGACCGCGCAGGCACAGGACCGGCGGCTGGTACTGGTGGTCACCGGCAAGGGCAAGGACCGGGACGAGCCGGGGCCGATTCCCACACCGCGTGGTGTATTGCGCCACCAGGTGCCGCAATGGTTGTCCCTGCCGCCCCTGGCACAGGCGGTGCTACAGGTCACACCAGCCCACCTGAGCCACGGCGGAGACGGGGCATATTACGTATACCTGCGCCGCAGACGACAATAAGCGCAACAACGCCCTCTTTGTTTCCCATACAGCAACTATCGCTGTTGCCGGTTACGGAAAGAGCGAATTTTCGACAATTCATCCGATCTTCGATATACAGTGGTATAGAGGGTCAGTACCCGACCCTAGAATTTCCGTCTGGGGGGATTGGAAATGCCTGTTGATACTTTTGAGTTCAGCGTTTTTCGTGAAACCGATTTGATCATCAACGGAAGAACGAATTTCTTCCTTCGCGACACGATCAGGGTGCCGGAGGCATCCACTGTCACGATTACCGTAACCGATGACGATGGCGTGTTGTCCGGCGACAACGACACGGACGAGGTCGCCGATGACGACAGCGGCCAGGAAGCCACCATCATCGACTCCGACGGCAACGAGCTTGGCAGCGGCGGCAAGATTTACGGCGAGGTCTATTATTGGGTCAGCGACGACGCCGGCAACCGTTACATGCTGGTCGAGATCGAACAGGAAGGCACCGCCGCGGATTTCTTTGCCTTCGTCACCGATTTCGGCATTCCCGATCCCGGAACCGAACTGACGGTGGATCGAAAGGTCAATATCAAGGACAACACCCTGCTGCCGGAATACCAGACGCTGGCCGCGACGCTTGCCGATCCGGACCCCGATCCGGAACCGGACCCCGATCCCGATCCCGATCCGGAACCGGACCCCGATCCGGAACCGGACTACACCTTCACCGCCTTCAACGAATTTGACCTGACCCTGGAGGGCCGCGAGAACCTTTTTGCGGGGTTCAACATCATGCTGCCATCCGCCCCCACGGTGTTCATCAGCGTTGACGACGACGATCCCTATCTGTCCGGCGATAACCTAGTCAACGAATACGCCGACGACGAAACGGGCCAGGTCGCGGCGGTACGCAACGCTGCGGGCGAAGAGATCGGCAATGGCGGACAGATCTTTGGCGAGGCGTATTACTGGGTCAGCGACTCCGCCGGCAACCGCTACATGATGATCGAGATCGAACAGGAAGGTTCGGCCGACGACTATTTCGCCTTCCACACCGATTATGGCCTGCCGCCATCCGGCGTCGAACTGTTCGTCGAGGTGAAATACAACATCAAGGACAGCAACTTCTTGCTCGAATACGCCAACATGAGCGTGGGCGAGGCCCCGGCATTGGCAGAACTCGATGCGGGAGACGCGATCCTCTAGCCCTGCCCGGCGGCGAGCGATGGTTCAGACTCAGCGTGAACCGCCGGACAGATCGACGCCAAGGTATTCCTCGGCATAGGTCACGATCCCGGGAAACGCGCGCTCCAACGGCAGACCGCCGGCTTCGAACAGGTTTGTCATGTTGCGGGCATCGGCGATCATCGCCAACAATGTGGGCGAGGTGGCGGCGACGAAATGGCCCGATTCCGCCTCGTCCGAAAACTTGCTGGTGTCGATCACCGTCACCGGCAGATCGGCGATCAGCGCCGCGGAACTTATCTGCCCCAACCGCTCGCCGCTCTGCTTGCCGCGCAGCCTGCGCGACAGGTTCAGCACGTTGTCCTTTTCCGACGCCATCACCACAAAGGGCTGCGGCACCTCGGCCAAACGGCTCAGCTGGCTGCGGAACACGTCCAGATCCAGATCGGGCGAGATCAGTACGACACCATGCAGATTACGCGCCGCCCATCCCGGTTTCTGCAAGTCGATCTGGCGCAGCGCTTCCATCAACAGAAACGACCCCATCGAATGCGCCACGACGTTCAACCGGTCCAGATCCGACGCGCCAAGCCGCAACAGCACCTCTTCCAGCCCGTCCCGCGCAAACACCACGCTGTCGCCGTCATAGGCATAGGCCAGCGCGTGCCCCTTGCTGGGCCAGGAATACACCATCAGCACGCCCGGCATTTCGATGTCATGGGCCAGTTGCGCAGCCCGGTAAGCGGTTTCGGTCTGAGTCGAGTTGAACCCATGGATGAACAGCGTCAGTTCGCGATCGCCCCGAGGCCGCCCCACCAGTTCCTCGCGCAATCGCGCGCCGAACTGCTCTGGCTGGTCGAACACTTTCTGCCCCGCCAGGATGAACTGCTTTTCGGGGTTGGCGCTGCCATATCCGAAATCCAGACGCCCCGGGCGGCGGTCAGGCGGGATCGACACGGTCAGTTCCAACAGGCTCAGCCGGTCTGCCCGATCCGGGCCAAATGACCCGTCCGCCTCTTGTACCCGGGTTGTGGCCGCAAACACGGTTGCCGCCGTGCCAACCTGCAAGGCGTCCGGTGTCACCGGGGTATAAGACCGGTCGGTACAGCCCGAGACAATCGAAACCAGAACAACAACCAGGGTCGCAACACGCATGGGCTTCTTCGTGGCGGGCGGATCCGCGCAAAGGAGTTAAGACGCCGGGAACCGGAATCCTGTCGGTTGGGCCGGGACCGTCCGGCCCTTTTGCACCCGCCCGTTCACATAGTCGAAGGACCCGCCAACCGCTACCTTTATGTGACAAGTTGCCCTTGGTTCGGGCACAATCGCAATCGGGCGCCGACCCGGGTCGCCGCCGCGGCGGTTTCCCGCCGGTGCCTAGATCGCGTCGTCAGATCACGGAACGATCTTTTTCTTGCCGGAATCGTAGTTGCCCCAGATGACGGTGGTCGTCTTGCCGCCTACCGAGACGTCGAAGCGGTAACTTGAATTCTTGCGCCCGCCCGTCGTGTTGCAGGGTGGCCGGAAGCCCGAGTTGACAACCGTCTGACCCGAGCCCGAGGATTTCACCCGTACCGTGTTATGCTCTGTGACATCCCGCTTGCCGTGGACGTCATACATCCGGACCTTGATCTTGGTCCCGGCCACCGCGCTGTGTTTCAGCACCAGTTCGGGTTGCGCGCCCTTGCCGCCGATCTTGGAACACAGGTTGGCGGTTTTCATCGGGGCAATCGAAACGCCGGTCAAATCAAACTTGCTGTTCTGCGCCTCGGCGCTGGCAGACAGAAGAGCGGCGCACAAAACGGCTGTGCCGAAGCCGGACAAGGTTCTAATCATGGGTCGTCCAATCTGGATATCGAAAATCAGGTCTCAGGATACCGGTACGATACCCGCCTCACCTGAAAAATCCAGATCGAATGGCGGCTGGCCCAGCACGGGCCAGCAGCATTCAACACTAAAGTACGTAACGGCTCAGATCGGTCGACCGCGCCAATTCGCCCAGATTGGTTTCGACAAATGCGGCATCGACCGTCACCGCCTCTCCCGCCCGGTCCGGCGCGGTAAACGACAGCTCCTCAAACACCCGCTCCATCACGGTATAAAGGCGCCGCGCCCCGATATTCTCGACGCTTTGGTTCACCTCGGCCGCGATCCGGGCCAGCGCCGCGATCCCGTCGGGGGTAAAGGCGACCGTTACCTCCTCGGTCCCCATCAGCGCGGTATATTGCCGGGTCAGCGCGTTGTCGGTCTCGGTCAGGATGCGCACGAAATCCTCTTCGGTCAGCGCCCTGAGTTCGACGCGGATCGGCAACCGCCCCTGCAATTCCGGAAGCAGGTCGCTGGGCTTGGCGATATGGAACGCGCCGCTGGCGATGAACAGGATATGGTCGGTCTTGATCGGCCCGTATTTGGTGCTGACAGTGGTGCCCTCGATCAGCGGCAGCAAGTCGCGCTGCACGCCCTCGCGGCTGACATCGGCGCCGCGCGCGTCCGAACGGGCACAGACCTTGTCGATCTCATCGAGGAATACGATGCCGTTCTGCTCGACCGCTTCCAGCGCGGTGCGGGTGACCACCTCGTCATCCAACAGCTTGTCTGCCTCTTCCCCGATCAGCACCTCGTAACTGTCGGCCACGGTCATCTTCTTGCGCGTGGTGCGCCCGGCAAACGCCTTGCCGAAGAGATCGCCCAGGTTCATCATCCCCATGTTCGCGCCGGGCTGGCCCGGGATCTCGAACATCGACATCGGGTTTCCGGTATCGGCCAGTTCCAGCTCGATCACCGTATCGTCCAGCTCGCCTGTCTTCAGCTTCCTGCGGAACATCTCGCGCGTGCCTTCGCGGGCATCCTCGCCGGCAATCGCCTCGATCACCCTATCCTCGGCCGCCTTTTGCGCCCGTGCCTTGACCTCGTCGCGCATGTATTCGCGGGTCTGCATGATCGCCGCATCGGCCAGATCGCGGATGATCTGTTCGACATCGCGCCCGACATATCCCACCTCGGTGAACTTGGTCGCCTCGACCTTGATAAAGGGCGCGCGCGCCAGTTTCGCCAGACGGCGGCTGATCTCGGTCTTGCCCACGCCGGTGGGGCCGATCATCAGGATGTTCTTCGGGTATACCTCGTCGCGCAGGTCGTCGGCCAACTGCTTGCGCCGCCAGCGGTTGCGCAGCGCCACGGCAACGGCGCGCTTGGCGTCCTTCTGGCCGATGATGAAACGGTCAAGCTCCGAGACGATCTCGCGCGGGGTCAGGTCGGTCATGTGCTCTCAATCTCGTTGTGTCAGCCCGGAACCTAAGCATGGGGGCCGAAAACACAAGCCGGTCGGGCGACGTTCACCGCAGGACACGCGCTTTCAGCTATGCGTGAGGGAGCCTTTCCGCATGGCGAGCGCCAGCTTACGTCTCGCAGTGCGCATCAGACGCTAAGTCCAACCAAGGGAATTCACCACTCATGATCACCCGTCGTTCTTTGTTTGCCACCGCCGCCGGCGTTGCCGTGGCGCTTGCTTCCAGCACCGCCGCCTTTGCGGGCGGGGCCAAGGGTCATTTCGAAGGCCGTTCCAACCATGTCACCTCTGGCTCGGTGAAACTGGTTAAAGATGGCGAACGCTATGTTGTCGAACTTGGCGACGATTTCTCTCTCGATGGCGGCCCGGATCCGCGCGTCGCCTTCGGCAAGGACGGCCAATACGATCCGGACACCAAGCTTGGCGCGCTGCTGTCGCTGACCGGAAAGCAGCGTTATGCGGTGCCGCCGACCTGGGACGTTTCCGCCTATAACGAAGTCTACATCTGGTGCGACGTGGCCGGTGTGCCGCTGGGCGTTGCCAAAATTCACTAACGGGCGCCACCACTCACTCTCTCCGCCCGCGAGGCCGCGCCCCTGGCGCGGCCTCATTTCATGCGACAATCACATCGATCATCCGGTGCCGGACCAGGTTTGCTATCCTTGGTCTTTGTATCATGCGCGCATCACTTGGGCCTCAGCAGTTCGCGTTGCACTCAAACAGCTCGACCCAGGCAGACCGATCCGGCATACAAGCGGCTTTTTTGCGATGTACAGGAACAGGACATGTCCTCCTCAGCGATCATACCGCCAGACCGGGCGTTCACGCGGCGCGAATTGGCGTCCCGCCTTGTCAGCGGTGCAGCGGCGCTGGGTGTGGGGGCATCGGCCGCATCCGCTTCCGGTGCTCAGGCTGGCCTGCAACTGGATCTGCGCGATGCCGCCTTGCGGGGGCTGGCCCTCGCGCATCATCGCGGCGATCCGGTTGAAACCGCCGCCGCCAATGCCGCCATCGCCAATCTTGCGGTCACCGACCCCGAAGCGGCGCTGTTATGCCGCCTTTATCGCAGGCTCGATGAGCGGCCCTCGGCCTATTGGCGCGCGGACGCGCCCGCCGCCGATCCGTCGAACCTAGCGCTGGTGCACATGGCCATCCGGGAGTGCCGCCCGATCGCCTTTGGCTATTGCGACCTTTCGGACAACGAAACCGGGCGGACCGTGTTGCCGCTGGCTCTGGTACATCCGCCCCAAGGGGTGAAACTGCTGGCGTGGTGTCAAATGCGCGCGCGATTCCGGCAGTTCTTTGTGCGGGCCATGCGCGAACCAGTCCTGCTGCCGGGCGACTTTTCACAACAAAGGGTCGAACTTTTGGCCGGTCTCGTCGACAAGGAAGACGCCTGAGCCAGCCGGCTCGGGCGTCTTGGAATTATTTGACGATCTTCTCGACCGTCAGATTGCCGTTGGTATAGACGCAGATATCGGCGGCAATCGCCATGGCGGCGCGGGCCACCTCTTCGGCGCTCTTGTCGCTGTCCATCATCGCTCGCGCGGCGGCCAGCGCGAAATTCCCGCCCGAGCCGATGGCCGCCACGTCATGTTCTGGTTCCAGCACGTCGCCCGCGCCGGTGATCACGAACATGTCCTGCCCGTCGCTGACGATCAGCATCGCCTCCAGCTTTTGCAGGTACTTGTCTGTGCGCCAATCCTTGGCCAGCTCGACCGAGGCGCGCGCCAGCTGTCCCGGCGTTGCCTCCAGCTTGGCCTCCAGCCGCTCCAGCAGGGTGAACGCATCCGCCGTAGACCCGGCAAAGCCCGCCACCACCTGATAGCCGCCGGGGCTCAGCCGCCGCACCTTGCGGGCGGTGCCCTTGATCACGGTCTGGCCCAGGCTGACCTGGCCATCGCCCGCAATCACCACCTCGCCGCCCTTCTTGACGCCGATGATCGTGGTCCCGTGCCAGCCGGGGAACTGATCGTCTGCCATGTCTGCCTCCATCCTGTGTTGCGCCCGTATATGGGCCGTCCCCGGCGCAAGGGCAAGTTATGCGTTTTGCCCAATCGTTATGCATTGGCTGCAAAGCGGGACTGTAAACCGGGCATTTGTAAGACTCAGGGTCTTCTCCTACATGAGCCTCACAACCGACGCAGGGTCGGCTGTTTCAATCTAGGAACGCGCAAATGGCATATACCACCAGCACCACAGCGCCGCTCGGAGCAGTCACCGTTCTCCGCGTGGTGGACCTTTTCATCTCGGCAAAAGACGCCGTCGTCTCGTGGAACGAGAGCCGTCTGACCCGCAAGGCGCTGTCGGTCCTGACCGACGCCCAGCTGGACGACATCGGCCTGACCCGCGCCGACATCGCCAAGCTCTGATCAAGTCCCATGGCAGACCGATAGAAGGGCCGCTCGAAACCGGGCGGCTTTTTCTTTTGGCGGATCTGCACCCGTTCAAGCCGCCACACCCGCCTCCAGCCGCGCCAGTTCCAGCAACCGGCCATAGCCCGCCACCGGCTCACCGATCCCGGCCATCTGCATCGCCTGGAACGCCATCGCCTGGTTCGAGGTGATCACAGGCTTGCCAACCGCCTGTTCCAACCGCCCAATGGTCTCCACGCTGCGCATGTCGGTGCAGGACAGCACGATCGCCTGCGCCTCCGGGTGATCGGCGGCAAGTCCCAGATCAAACACCCGGTCCGGCCCCATTTCGCCCTGCCCGTAATTGTCCAACGTCTCGGTCACCTCGGACCGCGCCACGGTTTCAAACCCGGTTTCGCCCAGAAACCCCACCGCCATGTCGTTGATCGCCCGCACATAGGGCGATGCAAAGCCGATCCGCGTCACCCCCAGTGTCGTCAGCGCATGCACAAGCGCGCCCGCAGCCGTCACCGTCGCCGCGCCGCTTTCGGCCCGGATCCGCGCGGCCAGGTCCCGGTCGAACGCCGGGCCATGGGTCAGCGTCGCCGAGGTGCAGCCATACAGGATCACATCCGGCCGCACCCCTTGCAAAAGGTGCAGCGGTTCGTCCAGATCGCTGGCGCCCAGCCCATGCATCTGCTCGGCATCGGGAATCTCGTCCTGATCATACCCGCCCAGCCGCGCGAAATGCAGCGACACGCCGGACGGGCGCAACAGCACCATATCGGGTTCCAGATTCGTATTGGTAAAAGGCACCAGGATCCCGAACCGGGCCCGCCCGCGCGACTCTGTCATGTTGTTTCCTTTCTCGCCCAATGTTCCAAAATCTCTGCCGTGGCCTCCATCGCCCCAGCCTGCCCCACGGTCGCCCGCAGGCAATCGCCCAACCCGACCCCGCCTTGCGGCCGCAGGATGATCCCCACGGCGCGCAGCGCGGCGTCGGCCCCTTGCGCCCTGTCAGGGTCACCCAAGCGGATCAGCGCGAAATTGGTATGGCTTTCGGGCACGTCGAACCCCGATTGCCGCAACCGCCCGGCAAAGCTGTCGCGCATTTCCGCCGTCAGCGCGCAGGTCTCGCGCATATACGCCTGATCGGCCACCGCTGCCGCCGCCGCCGCCTGACTCGCCGCCGGGATATTGTTGGGCGACATGACCTTGCGGATCACGCGCGCCACCGCAGGCGGAAACAGGCCCCAGCCCACCCGCGCCCCCGCCAGGCCATAGGCCTTGGACAAGGTGCGCAGCACAACCGTGTCGCCGCGCGCGACCAGATCGAACATCGGCTCGTCCAACCCGTCGGCGAACTCGCCATAGGCTTCGTCGATCACCAGCAACACGTCACCGGGCAACCCGTTGCGCAGCCGCAGCAGATCGGCCCGCGCAATTCGCGTGCCGGTCGGGTTGCCGGGATTGGCGACAAAAACCAGCCGCGTGTCGGGTCGCACCGCTGCCAGCAACGCATCCACCGACACCTGTCTGTTGACCTCGGGTGCCGTGTCATACCGCGCCCGCGCCAGCAGCGCGGCGGTGCGAAAGAACGGATAGGCATGCGCGGGCGCCAGAACAGCATTTTCCGGATCGGCATAGGCGCGTGCCAGACAGGCGATCAACTCCATCGAACCACTGCCGCACAGGATATCCCCCGCCGCGATACCATGCACTGGCGCCAGCGCCGCCCGCAGGTCCGACCAGTCGGGGTCGGGATAGAGATGCCCGGCCTCCAGCGCCCCCGCTGCCGCCCGGATCGCCGCCGGGCTGGGCGGGCGCAGGCTCTCGTTCTGGGACAGCGACACCAGCCGCTTGCCTTCGGGCGCCTGCAACTGTGCCAGCGCATAGGCGGTGATCGCCGCCACATGGGGAACCGGGCGGATCATGGCTCTACCCCGTAGATATCGCGCGCGGCCTCAGCGCTGATCAACCCTTCCGCCAGATCGCGCAGAACCTGCGCCCGGTCCCGCTCTCCCGCTGGCCCGAACCCACCCCCGCCCGGCGTTTCAAAGATCAGCGTCTCGCCCGCCGGCACCCGGATTTCGCCCTTGCCGGGCAGGTCTGCCCCATCCTCGCCAATACGGATGCGCCCGGCGGCCCCGGTGCCACCGCCCTGCCGCCCGCGCGCCGGGTTCAGCACCCGTTCGACCGACAGGAACAGCATCACATCCTCATCGGTGGCCGAGCGCATCTCGATCCACTGGCCCAACCCGCCGCGCAGCCGTCCGGCACCGCCGCTGTCCTGCCGCAGCTCGCGCCGGGTGATCAGCACGGGCGCCACCGCCTCGGTGGTTTCCACCTGCGATCCCCACACGCCCGAGGGGAAGGCCGTGGCCGATAGCCCATCCAGCCCCGGCCGCGCCCCGGTTCCGCCGCTGAACACCAGTTCCAGTGCGAATTGCGTGCCACCGCGCGCCACCGCCTCGGGTGTGTGCCTCAGCGGCAGGTCATACATACACGACGCCCCTTCGGCCGGAACCCTGCCCGGCAGGGCCTGCGACAGGCAGCCATAGACCAGATCGGGCGTCATCTGTCCCAGCGTATGCCGCATCGCAACCGGCGCCGGATGCCGCGCGTTCAGGATGCAGTTCTCCGGCCCGCTCACATGGAACGGTGCCAGCGACCCGGCATTGTTGGGAATCTCTGGTCCGATGATGCAGCGCAGCGCAAACACAGTGTACGCGGTGGCATAGTTCAGCGGTACGTTGATCCCCTTCCGCGACAGGCCCGAGGTGCCGGTGAAATCCACCTCCACCCGGTCGGCCGAGACCGTCAGCGCCGCACACAACTCGATCTCCTGCTCGTACCCGTCGACCTTCAGCGTCGCGTGCCACCGGCCCTGCGGCAGCTCGGCAATGGCCTCCAGCGTGCCCCGGTACGACGTGTCGATGATGTAATCGGCCAGCCGGTCCAGATCGTCGATGCCGAACTCGGCCATCATGTCGGCCAGCCGCCGTGCGCCGGTCTCGCAACAGGCGATCAGCGCATAGATATCCCCCTCGTTCGCCACCGGCTCGCGCGAGTTCGCCTTGACCATCTCCATCAGGAACGTGTTCAGCGCGCCCGCCGCCATCAACCGGCAGGGCGGGATCAGCAGCCCCTCGTCATAGATATCGGTCCCCTCGGGCCCCATGCCCTGCCCGCCCAGGTCCACCAGGTGCGAGGTGCAGGATGTGAACCCCACCACCCGCCCCTTGTAGAACACCGGCATCATCAGCAGGAAATCGTTCAGATGCCCGGATGCGATCCAGGGATCGTTGGTCATATAGATATCGCCGGGCTTCATCTCTTGTATCGGAAAGCGCCCGCGCAAGGTCTTGACCGCCTCAGCCATGGTGTTGATGTGACCCGGCGTGCCGGTCACCGCCTGCGCCAGCATCCGGCCGTTAAGATCAAAAATCCCGGCCGAGATATCGCCGCACTCGCGCACGATGGGCGAAAACGCCGCCCGGATCAGCGCCTGTCCCTGTTCCTCGACCACGGCCAGCAGCCGGTTCCACATCACCTGCAAACGGGTATCGGTCGGTGTCATTGCGCGTCCTCCGCCTTGCGTGTCAGCCATATGTTGTCGCTGCCATCCACCTGCGCGCCGAAATCGGCGCTGACGAATGTCGTGGTCTGCGGTTCGATGATCAGCGCGGGCCCGGACAGGTGATCGCCGGGCTCCAGTGCCGCGCGTTCAAAAACCTCCGCCGCGCGCCAGTCGCCGGTCACGTCGCACAGAATGCACCGCTTCCCGACAGGTCGGGCCGCCTGCCGCCCCTGAACCTGCGGATACTGCCGCAGCGCGGGCGCGGCCGAGCAGACATCCAGCGCCCAGTTCAGGATCTCGATCGTCATCCCCGGCACCGCGCGGCTGAATTGACGGCTATACTCCGCCTCGAACGCGCGGCGCAGATCGGCGATATCCGCCGCCTCAAGTGGCCGGTCCGGCAAGGCGATCTCGATCTCGTGCCCCTGCCCGTGATAGCGCATGAAGGCCTGCCGCCGGATCGTCAGCGGCCCTTCGGGCGCACCGGCCCGGACCACCGCCTGCGCCTCATCTATCATCGCGTCGAAAAACGCGTTCAACCCGCCAATATCCAGCGTATCCAGCGTGTCATAGCGGGACCGCACGATCTCGAACGACACCGGCGCAAACAGGAACCCGACCGCAGACCCGACACCCGGATCGCGCGGGATCAGGATGCGCCCGACCTGTGCCCGCCGCGCCACCCGCGTGGCATGCAACGGCCCGTTGCCGCCAAAGGCGATCATCAGCCGCGCGCCCAGGTCCTTGCCCGATTCCACCGCATGCATCCGGCCCGCGCCTGCCATGTTCTCGTCCACGATCTCGCTGATGCCCCGCGCCGCTGCTGCCGGATCCAGCCCCAGCGGCGCGCCCACATCGCGCATCACGGCCGCCTCCGCTGCCGCCTCGTCGATCTTCAGCCGTCCTTCTGCGAAACGTGCAGGTTCGATCAACCCTTGCAACACATCGGCATCGGTGACCGTCGGCGCGGTCCCGCCCTTGGCGAATGCCGCTGGCCCCGGTTTCGATCCGGCGCTTTCCGGCCCTACCTGCACCCGGCCCAACCGGTCGACATGCGCGATGGAGCCACCCCCTGCCCCGATCTCGATCATCTCGATCACCGGGATGCGCACCGGCATCCCCGACCCCTTGATGAACCGCGCCGCCCGCGCGATCTCGAACCGGCGCGCGGTCTGCGGCCGGAACCCGTCGATCAGGCACAGCTTTGCCGTGGTGCCGCCCATGTCGAAACTCAACACCTCGTGCGCGCCAGTCTCGGCGGCGATGCGCGCCGCCAGAATGGCACCGCCCGCCGGCCCCGATTCGACCAGCCGGATTGGCAGCCGCGCGGCGGTGTCCAGCGTGGTCATGCCCCCGCCCGCCGTCATCATCAGGATCGGACAGATCAGTCCCTCGGCCGTGAACCGCGCCTGAAAATCCGCCAGATAGCTGGCCATCTGCGGCAGGACATAGGCATTGGCGATGGTCGTGCACAGCCGGTCGAACTCGCGCGCCTCGGGGCTCACCTCGTGCGACAGCGAAATCACCAGCCCGGGCAGCGCGGCCCCCAGCATCTCGCGCAGGCGGATTTCATGTGCGGGGTTGGCATAGGCATGCATCAGGCAGACCGCCACCGCCTCGGCGCCGCAGCGCTCCAGCGCGGCGGCCAGCGCCGCAACACCCGCCTCGTCCAGCGGCTCCAGTTCCCGACCCCGGGCATCCATGCGCCCGCCGATGGTAAAGGCGCGCGACCGGGGCACGATCAGATCCGGTTTCACCAGGTCGATATCGTACTGGCTGTACCGCCGCTCATAGGCGATCTCCAGAATATCCCGGAACCCCTCGGTGGTCACCGTCGCCACCTTTGCGCCGCGCCGCTCGATCAGCGCGTTTGTGGCCAGCGTGGTGCCATGGATAAAACCGCCGATCTGGTCCCAATGGGCGCCCGCCTCCTCCAGCACCCGCCGCGCGCCCTCAAGCGCGCCCAGCGTCGGGTTCTCAGGCGTTGTGGGCGTCTTGGTGGTGGCAAGGCTGTGGCCCGCCTCATCGACCAGGACGGTATCGGTAAACGTGCCGCCGATATCTATGGCGATACGACACCCGTTCGTGTTGTGCATGAAAGTAAACCGGAATCAGAAATTGGGACCATGGCCCGTTTTTACCGGACCGCCATCTGCCCTCGGGGCAGGACACCCAATTTTCTGTCAGACGACGAGGTCGCAGCCGGTCGCCCGGCGCCCTGTCTCTGCTGTTCCGAAGTCTTCGCGCATGTTTCAGCACTCACCCGAGTCCGTTGCCCGGATATTGAGCGTGAGGCCGATCCCCTGTCAACGGAAATGAAATCGGCCCCTTAGCGGTCAAGACAGCCGGTACTTGCCGGTCAGGTCGGGCAGGAATGCCTCAACCGCCGCCGTGGCGATCACATGGCGGTTACCGGTCTCGGCGTCCTCAACATCAAGGCCCCCCATGACGGCGCGCACTTCGGCCCGGCCGCGCGGCAGCTCGGCGGCAACGGCGGCGCAATCCACCTCTTCAGGCCGCTGCACCCCGATCGT
The DNA here is from genome assembly GCF_010500245.1 of Ruegeria sp. PrR005. Classification (GTDB taxonomy): domain Bacteria; phylum Pseudomonadota; class Alphaproteobacteria; order Rhodobacterales; family Rhodobacteraceae; genus Ruegeria_B; species Ruegeria_B marisflavi. The sequence goes on along the minus strand of NZ_JAAGOX010000032.1, from coordinate 26,795 downwards.
GACCTGCACCCGCATCTCGGCAGAATCGATCCCCAGTTTCGAAAACAACGTGATCGAGGAATGGTGCAACGCATCCTGCACCGCCCGGCGCGCGGCCTTGGTATAGTCCTGACCATAAAGGTCGTTGCCCGTTCCCATCTCCAGGATCATCCGGCGCTCGGTCATTGCACGGCCTCCATGTCGAACGACACCACCACGGCCGCATTGGCGATCACCGTGCGCCCGCCCCCCTGCGGTTTTTCGATGTCCAGCCCGCCCTGCCGGACGGTGATGTTGGGTTGACCATAAGGGAACACCTCCGCCAGCCGCGCCACATCCACCGCGTCGGGCTTCTGCACCCCGATCTCGGCATCGACGATCATCGCCTGCTTTGGAAAGCCGAACAACTCGGCCATGTTGACCGAGTTGTGCCACAGCGCATCCTTCAGCGCCCTCAGCGCCGCCTCGGTATAGTCCTCACGCCTGAGCGACGAACCCATGCCGAACTCCACCAGCACCCGTGTCTTGGCCATTTCGTTCCTCCGATCTTGCTGCGCCCGATCCTGACCTATCGCGTGCCGGATACCAGCACCAGAACCGGTCCTTGGATGGGGCCAAATTCGCTGTACAAAACGGTCAATCCGGGTGCCAGACCGCGTACAAAACGGTCAAAACGAAAGAAGCGCCCGCTTGGGGCGCTTCTGAATTCCGGGTCTGGCCGGGCTCAGATCGAGCTGTCGATCCAGTTCTGCAATGCCGCTTTCGGCGCCGCGCCGGCCCGGTTCGACACCACCTGGCCATCCTTGAAGATGAACAGCGCCGGAATGCCCCGCACGCCCATGGCAGCGGCCGAATTCGGGTTGCTGTCCACATCGACTTTGGCGATCTTCACCTTACCCGCATACTCGTTTGCCAGCTCTTCCAGCGCCGGGCCGATCTGCTTGCAGGGGCCGCACCATTCCGCCCAGAAATCCACCACAACGGGGATGTCCGAGTTCTTGACTTCGGCGTCAAAGGTTTCGTCGGTGACGGCTACGGTGGACATGATCTGTCTCCTGAATGGGATGCGATGCGCTTGGGTCAGGAAAGTAGGAGCGCCGGGGCGCAAGGTCAAGATATCTGGGTGCGACCCAGCGCTGCCGTCACAAGATCGTGTGGCAGCCACATCATCCGGGCGGTGCGTGTCCACAGGATTCCGGTCCGGATTTCGTGGTCCGGATAGATCTGCGCCAATGCCTGAGCATAGGCACCCATCTGCCGCAGCAGCCCCTCGGGACAGGCCTCAACGGTGCCGGGGACCACGGCATTGCTTTTGAAATCAATCACCTGAACCTCGCTTTCGGTGAGGATCAGCCGGTCGATCACCCCATGCATCCGTTGCGCTCCCAGCACCGCGCTGACCGGCACCTCGGCAAGGGTTCCCGGCGCAAACAGCGCTGCCAGATCCGGATGGGTCAGAACGCCGCGTGCCTCGGCCAAAAGATCGTCGCGCGCGGACGGCTGCATATCCGGTAGAAACCGGGCGCAGACCTCGGTCCATGAGGCCTCCTCGGCCCGCGGCAGATGCTCCAGCAACAGGTGAAGCCGCGTGCCCCGCAACTTCGCCGCCTCTTCGTCCAGCCCCGCCTCGCCGGGCAGCGCCTTGGCGCCGCCCAGGTCCGACGGAGAAATCGCTTTTAATTCAATAGGTTTCTCCGCTGGCTGCCGCACCCAATCGGGTAGTGGATGCGCAGTGATCTCCGCTGATTGGGCCTCGGCGAGCGGTAGCGCCTCCCAGTCCGCGTGCTCCAGCCGCAGGAAATCCTGCCCCTCAACCCGCACCGCCCCGGCCCGCGCCATTGCGTCGGCAACCATGCTGTACCAACTGCCGCCATCCTTGCCGATGTCGCCCGCCGCCGCGACGATCAACCACTTTTCCGCCCGGGTTAGAGCCACATATAGCAACCGCAGACGCTCGTTGGTTTCCCGCGCCTGTGCCGCCTCGCGCGCCGCCGACAGCACGGCGGGCGATCCGTCCTTGGCGACTCGCCACAGCGGCAGATCGCCCGCCTTCATGATCTCGGCATCACGCTGTGCCCGGCGCTGGGCGGTATCGGGCAGGATCACGATCGGCGCCTCCAGCCCCTTGGAGCCATGCACGGTCATGACCCGCACCATATTGCCCACACCGGTCATCTGGCGCTTGATCTCAAGGTCGTCGGTCTGCATCCAGACCAGAAAACCAGTCAGGCTGGGTATGTCAGACCGTTCATAGGCCAGCGCCTGACTGAGCAAGGCGTTGATCCCGTCTTCGGCCTCGGCCCCCAGACGGCCCAGCAGTTTCCGCCGTCCGTCATGGCGAGTCAGAATCCGCTCGATCAGGTCATAGGGGCGCAGGAAATCGGTCTGCCCGCGCAGATCGTCCAGAACGGCAAGTGTCTGGGGAAATTCATCTTTTCTGGACCGCAACGCCGCCCACAGATACCGCTCTGTGCGTCTGTGGGCCAGATCGAACAGCTGTTGCTCGCTCCACCCAAAAAGCGGCGATTTCAGCACCGTGGCCAGCGACAGGTCGTCCTCGGGCGTGGCGAGGAAACTCAGCAGCGCGGCCAGATCCCTGACCGCCAGTTCCGCGCCCACCTTCAACCTGTCTGCCCCGGCGATAGGCAGGCCAGCGGCTTTGCAGGCCCGGATGATCTCGGCAAAGAGGTCGGACCGGCGTTGGACGAGGATCAGGAAATCCCCTGGCCGCACTGGACGCCGCAGAAATGTGCCAGGAGAGTCGCCGTCGATGGGAATGGTTTCGCCCCCGTCGATCATCGCCTTGATCTGCGCCGCCACACGCTCGGCCAGGATCACGGTGTGATGGCGCGCACCAGGCCGGTCCACCGGGTCGGTCCAGTCGCCATCCTCGTCTTCTTCGACCTTTTCGACCACCGGCCACAGATCCACGCGGCCCGGCAGGTCGGATTTGAAGGCGCGATGAAGCGACTCTTTGCGGAACCCGGCCTCGGCCCGGTCTTCGAACACCAGATCGACAAGCCCAAGGATCGCGCTGGAAGAGCGGAAGGAGTATTCCAGCGTCAAATCCTCTAGGTTAGAGCCTGATTGACGCAGCTTGCGGCCGAATTCGGCCTGCATCCGGTCAAAGGCGTCCGGGTCCGCGCCCTGGAAGGAATAGATCGACTGTTTCTTGTCACCTACGACAAAGATCGTGCGTTCGACCCCTGCCCGCGCGCCTTCGCCGCTGGTGAACTCCTGCGCCAGCTTCTCGATCACGTCCCATTGTTCCGGGCTGGTGTCCTGCGCCTCGTCCACAAGGATATGGTCGATGCCGCCGTCAAGCCGGTAGAGCACCCAGGCCGCGACGCCCGGATCGGACAGCAGTTGCCGCGCCTTCAGGATCAGGTCGTCAAAGTCGAGCCAGCCGCGCAATTGTTTGCGCCGTTCGTATTCCGGCAGAAAGGCCGCCGCGAACCGGTGCAGCGCCGCCGACTTGCGCGCGGCGGTCAGGGCCAGCCGCCGGTCACGGGCCTCCTCGACCCGCAGCATCAGCGCCTCAAGCTGCGGCATCTGTCCGGCCAATGCTCCTTCGCGCAGGCCCTTGGTCGGGAAAGCGCCAATCTTGGCGGTAAAGGGTTCCTTGGCGCTCGCCCCGGTCAGCAGCACCTCTTCGAGAACGGTCAGCCCATCCAGCGTCGGGCCGTCGAACCGGGCCAGTTTTGCGCCGGCCTTCTGGTCGTTTGATCCGCTGCCCGCAAGCGCCGGCAGGAGCGAGCGGACAAGCTCCAGCTCGCCGCCCAGATAGACAGAGGGGAGAAGCGCATCCTCGTCGAATCCCGGCGGCAGGCCGAAGGCTTCGGCCAGTTGCTCCCAGTCCATAGGTTGTACAAAACCGGCCCGGTGCTGGCAGATCGCGGCGGTAAGGCTGTCGAATCCTGTGTCGGTTATGAACCGAGCGACCGCCTCGACCAGCGGTGCCTGTGGACCTTCGGCAAGATCCTCGACTATCTCTTCGCGCAGGAGCGCGGCGGCCCGATCCTCCATTTCCGCGAATTGCGGGCTGACCCGCGCTTCGAGCGGAAATCGGCGCAATAGAGCCGCACAAAACGAGTGGATGGTCTGGATCTTCAGCCCGCCCGGTGTCTCGATCGCGCGGGCAAAGAGTGTCCGGGCATGGGCCAAGCGGGCACTGTCAATCGTGCCCGGAACGCCAAGATCCGCAAGCTGGGTCCTGAGCAATGCGTCGCCCAGCATGGCCCATTCGCCCAAGCGTTTGAACAGGCGGTTCTGCATCTCGCTGGCAGCGGCCTTGGTATAGGTCAGGCACAGGATATGCTGCGGTTCGACCCCGTTCAGCAGCAACCGGGCCACGCGATCGGTCAGGACCTTTGTCTTGCCCGATCCCGCATTGGCCGCCAGCCAGGTCGAGGCGGCGGGATGCGAGGCGCGAAACTGCGCCTCGGTGGCTGCGTTGCGCGCGGTCATGTCAGATCCTCGGGCAGGGGCGTGGCGGTGCGATCCCATTCACCGAACCGGGCCAAGTGGTCATAGTCGCCAAAGTCCGTGTCCTTGTGCAGCATCCGGCGTGCGGTAAACCCCTGATCCGGCTCGAAATACGCCGCGATCAACTGGTGAAGTTCGGCCCAGACCCGTGCGGGGGGCTCCTCGGTCAGGGGCGCAGCCACTTCCTTGTAGCTGCCGCCCATGCCGATGAAGACCGCGCGCGCCACCGGCGACGGGTCCAGCCCTTCGAACCCGCCTTCTTCGGCAAGCGCGGCCTCGATCAGCAGTTGCTTGTCGAACTTGGCCTGCTGCCTTTCGCTGGGGGGCGTGCCGGTCTTGTAGTCGTAGATGCACAATGACCCGCGCCCGGTCATGTCGACCCGGTCGGCCCGTCCGATCAGGGTGAAGTCCAGCCCATCAAGCCGACGGTTCATCCGCACCTCGAAGCCCACCGGGCCGCCATCCGCGCGACGTTCCATTTCAGCGGCCAGGAACGCATCTGCCACCCGTTCCAGCCGCGCCAGCCAGAGCGCGCGCGCGGTGGGCCATGCGACCAGCTCGTCCAGAAGCGCGGCGGCGCGTTTGAGGAAATTCTCACGGCTGAGCAAGGCGCTATCCAGCAGGCTGTCCTTGACGAAACTTTCCAGGATCTCGTGGATCACGATACCCCTGAGTAACGCGTCAGGGGCCTGAACCAGCGGGTCCAGCGGCTTCAGCCGCAGCACGTGACGGGCGTAAATGGCATAGGGATCGCGGATCAGTTTCTTGATCTCGGTCACTGACAATTGCCTTGGCCGCGCGGCGACTGGTGGCCGGGGCGAGGGGCGTGGCGCGGGATCGACGCGCGGCGCGTCCTCCAGGGCCTGAGCCCAGGTCAGCCAGCCTTGACCACGCGCGCGCATTTCAGCCAGCGCGACATCGCCGCCCTGATCCGGCAGGCCCTGCAACAGGTTGGTCAGCCGGTTCAGCCAGCGCGACGGCACGGTTTCCGCGTCATCCGAGCGTTTGGCACGGGTCAGCCAGACCTCGGCCGCGCCGATGGCCTGCTGGAAATCATGCGCCGACAGACCGATGCGGCGCTCGGGCAGCAACAGGCCCGCATCATGGCGCATGCGTCGATTCAGCCAGGGGTCGGGGGCAGGGGCCTCGGGCCAGCTGCCTTCGTTCAGCCCGCCAAGGATCAGCAGATCGGCCCCCATCACGCGCGCCTCGAGCGTGCCCCAGATCATGATGCCGGGATAAGGGGCGTCGCGGTCGCGTACCTCGCCAGTGGACAAAAGCCCACCCAGCAGATCGGCGAAGTCGCGGGCGGACATATAGCCTCCGTGCGGCGCCTCGTCCTCGAGCGCGTTGACGATGGCCAGCGCCTCTTGTCCGGCTTTCTGCTCCCAGAGGGTCCCGCTCTGACCGGTTGATCCGGCAGAGACCGTTTCAGCCAACTGCCGCAGGCGCATAACCCATTCGGAAAGCGGCAGGGTGCCAGAGGCCGTTTGGTCGCAGAAACACTCAGCGACCCAGTGGGCCCACTCCGTCGGCACGTCGCGGCGGGCGGCAAAGTTCGCGAGGTCCTTGGCCTCGGGAAACGGCGGACCATTGCGGCGCAGGTCCAGTTCCAGATCGCGGGCATGCAACAGATGCTCGTTCCGGCCCGGGCCGGAGTGGCACAGCGGGTGTTTCAGCAGGGTCAGCAGCGCCTCTCCATCCAGGCGGGAGGCGAACAGCCCGGCCACGTGGCGCAGGAACCGGCCCGGAGGCGACAGTTGCAGCGGCAAACCGGCGCTATCGTCGGGCAGGATGTTCCAGCGATCCAGGGCGGAACCGACCTGGCGGGTCAGCATGCGGTCGGGTGTGATCAAAGCGGCGGTCTGCCCATCCTCGGCAGCCTGTCGCAAGCGCAGCGCGATGGCCAGCGCCTCGTCCCGGGGCGATGGTGCCTCGACAAGGGTGATGTCCTGCGTTGCCGTATCCAGCGCTTGCAGCCTTGGACCTTCGGTCATCCAGGCATCGGTGACCGGTGCCGGCCTGAGAGCCAATGACACCAACCGGTTTCGTGCGGGGCAGGGGGCGGGGAGGTCGGACCATCGGCGGATCTGATCGGGCGACAGCGAGAGCTGCTCCATCAGCCGGGCAAACCGGTACTGCGGGTGGTCCTCGGCCGTCAACGCATCGCCCAGTTCGGACCAGACATGGCCGGGCTGGTCGAAGTCGAAACCGGGCAGCACCACGGCGCCTTGCGGCAGGCGGGCAACCGCCTCCATCAGCAGCATGGTGGTGCCCCGAGATCCGGTCGAACCGGCCAGAATGACCGGGTGCGGTGGCGGCGCGGCCTGCCAGTCCGCGATCAGGGTTTCGACGATCCGCCTTTGTCGCGCCTGAACATCCAACGCGCCTTCGGCGGCGCCCAGGTAGCGCTCGGCAATCGCAATGAACTGCTGCGCGCGGGCCCAGTGTCCCGACAGGTCTGTCACGTCCAACTTGCGAATGGTGTCGGGCGCGACGCCTTCTCCCTGCATCTCGTCGATCAGCGCCGCAAGGCTGTCCGAAAGGTCGAAGATCGAGGCGCGCGCAGCCAGATCGGGTTGTTGGTCCAGCAATCGGGTGATCAGTTGCACCAGTTCAAGTCGGCGGCGCAGTGGCGGCACGGCGGTGGGCAGATATGTTGGCAGACCCAGCGCGCTCAGGTCGGTGACCAGTGAGATACGCGGCAGCAGGCTGGCTGGATCCGCGTCGAACAGGGTGGTGATGCGGCGCTCCATCCGGCGGGTGTTGACCACCAGATGCACCTGCGCCAGCGCATGCGGGGGCAGATGCGCACAGCGGCCACGCAAGCCGTCCACCAGTGCGCGAGGGAAATCGGCACCGGGTGGCAGCGCAAAGACACGCGGATGCGGACAGGGGTCAAACATGCGCAAGCAGTTCCTCGGCCAGGGTGATCCCGCCCGGATGGCCGACGTCGCACCACCGGCCTGGATAGGTGAGGCCGAACAGCCGTCCTTGCGCACCGATCCTGTTCCAAAGCAGGTTTAGGGAGAAACTGCGCTCGGGAATCTCTGCCAGTCCATCCGGCCTGACAATCTGCGCCCCACCATAGACCAGCCCGGCGCCCCGGTGGAGCCTGCCCTCGTCATCGCAGGAGAAATCGCCTTGGCCCAGATATCCCACTGTTTGCGACACCGGAACGCAGATCAGCAGCGCATCCATCCTGTCGGGGTTCCAATGTTCGGCCAGCAGGGCCAAGGGGTTGGGGCCGGACCAGATCGCATCCGTGTTCATGGTAAATACCGTGTCCGAGGCCAGCATTGGTCCCGCCTGCCGCAGCCCCCCGCCGGTGTCGAGGATATCAGGCTGTTCGTCCGATAGGATCACACCCTGCGGCTCCAAATGTCTTGCCAGCATCGGTGCGAGGTAATGGGTGTTGGCCACGATTCTGGGCGGCTCGACGGCGCGTGCCAGGTCCAGCGCATGGTCAACCAGCGGGCGGCCGGCGACCTTGATCAGAGGTTTCGGCCGGGACCGGGTGAGATCGCCCATGCGGGTTCCGAACCCGGCGGCAAACAGCATCACAGGAAAACGGGGCTGGCTCATGTCGGGTTCAACCGCGCAAGGTTTTCCGGGGTCGGGGGCGGCAGTGTTTCCCGCAACAGATCGGCGACCCCTGCCAGCGCGGGGTGTTCCAGATCACGCAACAGATGCGCCCATACCGCAGGCATCAACGCCAGATACCGCGTTTTCCCTAGCTCACGGGACAATCTGGCAAACACGCCGAGAATGCGCAGGTTTCGCTGGACACCAAGCACCGGATACGCGGTGCGAAACTCGTGATCATTCGCGCCTGTCGCGGCGATGAACCTGTCGATCATGCGCATCTCGGTGGCGGTCGAGACATCGCGGCGAATGTCCTGCAAGAGGCTGACAAGGTCATAGGCGGGGTGCCCCGTCACCGCATCCTGAAAATCCAAGAGACCAACGCGCGCCAGCCCCTGACGGTCTGGCAACCAGATCAGGTTTTCGGCGTGGTAATCTCGCAAGATCAGGACTTTGGGTCCTTGCGTGATGCGATAAAGAAGGCTTTCGAACCTTTCGATGAACCGGGTCATCGTTTCGGGGCGGGCATCCCCTGTGATCCCTTCGACATAATGCTCAAAGGCGATGGCCGTCTTTTCAGCCATGACGGTCGGGCCGAAACTTTCCAGTCCGGCGGGCAGGGGGGTGTCCCGCAACGAAATCAGCAAGTCTGTCGCGGCTTCGTACAATGGACGTTCGAGGTCCGGAGCGCGGTCGATCACCCGCGCAAAAAGGTCGTCGCCGAGGTCTTCGAGCAAGAGAAACCCATGGTCGGCGTCCGAAAAAAGGATTTCGGGCGCACTCAACCCGATCGAGCGCAGGTGTTGCGCAAGCTCGACAAACCTTTCGATCGTTTCTCCACCGTCCGGCGGGGCATCCATGAAAACCGCGGTCCGACCGGCATCCTGATCAGTCAGCCGCTCGTATCGCCGGGCGGACGCGTCTCCGGCAAGGGGCATACGACGGGCGCCAGACCAGGGTGACCGGGCGATAAACTCTTCTGCCAGGGCGGTCCGGCTGGTCGTTCGGGTCATGTCAGACGGGGTGGCCATTTCGGGTCGGTCCATTCGACAGTCAGCTTTCGGCGGGTTTCATGTTCGGGGTCGGCCTCAAAGGTGATCATCAGCGCATGTGGGGGTGTCAGCGGGCCAAGCCGGTCGGGCCATTCCACAAGAGTTATCGCATCGTTGAACGCTTCTGACAGACCCAACTCCTCAATCTCTTCGAGCGAGGAGAGGCGATAGAGATCGGAGTGCCACAGGTCGCCCCGCTCGGTGTCATAGACCTGCACCAGGGTAAAGGTGGGCGATGGAACGTCTTCCGGCACGGGCATCAGGGACTGGATCAGGCTGCGGGAAAAATGAGTTTTTCCACTGCCGATTTCACCCGAAAGCAGCAAACAGTCGCCGGGCCTGAGGGTGGAACCCAAAGACACCGCCAGGGCGGTGGTTTCTTCGGGGGAGTCCGTAGTCAGTTCAAGGTGCGAAGCCGTCATGGCCGCACAATGGCCGCGCCGCTTTCCGGCTGCAAGTCGCTATCCGATCCTTGCGGTTTCGGTCAGCGTCTCGGAGATGGTCGTCAGAGAGAAAACAACCATTGTCGCGCCGTTCTGGATTGGGTTGATCGTGCAATTCAACGGCCGGCCATCGCGCAACCGGACCTGACCCTCCCAGAGCGCGCGATTCTCGCGATTTGCCACGAAATCCCGAATGTCGCCCCACAGCGGTGTGGCGTTGCACTGTTCCTGCCAAGCGCGGGTGGCATCGACGATCGAGACTTTCGCAAAGCTTCGCTCGGGATCCGACTTCCACAATGTGTGATACGCCTTGTTGGAAAATGCGAGCGTGCCGTCAGAAGCAAACACGACAATCGCATCCTCGATGTGATCGAGAACGTCCTGGCCAAGCTCCAGCTCGGATCGAAAGCGGCGGGTCAGGGTGATGTCCGCGGTAATGTCTTCGAACAGAAACGCGATGGCCCCATCCGGATGAGGGCGGCCGTTCACCGAATAGACGGACCCCGATGGCAGTGTCCAGGTTTCTCGATAGACACCATCCGATGCCGCCTGCAACAGATCGTTCATCTCCTGGCGCCATCCGCCATAATTCTTTGGTTCCGGCATCATGTTGAGGTTTCTCAACCGGTCGAAAAAGCTTGAAACCGATGGTCGGCTGGTCAGGAAATCGGCGGGCAGGCTGGTCAGGTCGATCAGCGCCGGATTGAAAAGCGCCAGCTGCCTGTTCCTGTCGAAGATGGCCAGTCCGATGGACAGTTGTGCGAACGTCTTTGCCAATGTCTGCACAAAGTTGCGCTGGGCCACTTCGGCGTCGACGACCGCGTTGATGTCCACGGCATAGCACAGGCTGCCCGACTCCTGGGGCACGACCACAACGTCGAACCAAAGCTTTGTCTGTGAGGGAAAAACCGAAATCGAGACGCGGGATTTCTTTCCATCGCTGCCCAACTCTTCGACCTTGGGAAACAGCGGCTCATAGAGATCGAGGTTTCCGTTCCGAAGTTTTCGCGCCAACGCCACATAGGCGGCATTGCACCAGCGGATCTTCCCGTCGTTGTCGAGATGCCACACCGGATAGGGTGCCGGATCCATTGCCATTCTGATCGGGTCGGGGTCAGAGCGCCGCAACGCGTGCTGCCCCTTGCTGCCGCTGCGCAGTTCAACCCGAACAATACCGTCTACCCATTCACAGAACACCTCTCGCCCGGTGCGACCGTCTATGGGTTTGACGACGATTTCACCCTCTTGCTCGACGGTATCCGGGTCTGTCGGAAACCCGGGAAACTCGTCGGACAGTTTCTGGCGCAGTTCTTCCCAGTTGAGAACGTGCCTGTCGTCGCCCAGGTGAGAAGAGCCGATAACAGTCGACCCATCGAAGAGGAAGACATGCGGTGCCGCGTCTTCCGCGGTCAACAGATCGCGGGAAAAGCCGGACAGTTGCCTCGGAGTGGACAGATACCAAACGGTAAGCCCAGCCGAAGAAAGGCAAATCACCGCCAAAGCCACCCATTCCGCCATGATCGCATCCAGAACTGCCAACACCAATTCTGGCAATCATTGGCATAAGTGGTTAAGGCAACCTTAACTAAACCCTGAATGGTTCGTTAAGCCCGACCGGAACCGCATTTTCGCCGGTTTGCGCGTCGATCTGGCTGCGGGGCCAGGTCACCTGCACGATGGCACCGCGCCGCTCTGCCAGGTCGGTGAGCGTCTGGTACGGATCGGAGCCATTGGCGAACTTCAATTCGGCGCCGCTGCGTTCCAGCAATGTCTTGGCGATGAACAGACCCAGCCCCATGCCTTCGTACTCTGGCCGCGAGCGGGTATCGACCTCGGCGCGTCTTCGGCGCACGAACGGATCGCCGATCCGGCCGAACATATGCGCGGGATATCCGCGTCCATCGTCCATGATCGTGACAGTGATCGCCTCGGCCGTCCATTCGGCCTCGACCCAAACGGTGGATCGTGCAAAGTCGACAGCGTTCTGGATCAGGTTCCTGAGGCCATGGATGACCTCGGGCTTGCGCAGGATCGAGGGTTGCTGCAAATCGCCTCCCTCTCCGGGGCCCTCATCGAAATGCAGCGTCTTGCCACGATTGACATGTGGTTCGGCAGCTTCGTGGATGACTGTGGACAGGGGCGCCTGGCGTAGGTGCAGGTCGTCCTTTCCGGCACGGCCCATGTTGCGCAGGATGTCCCTGCAACGATCGGCCTGCTCCCGGATCAAGGCCGCGTCTTCCCGCAGGTCCGGGCGGTCGTCCAGTTCCTCGACCAGCTCGGAACTGGCCAGTTTTATGGTGGCGAGTGGCGTGCCCAGCTCGTGTGCGGCGGCAGCGACAACGCCGCCAAGATCGGTCAGTTTCTGTTCGCGGGCCAGTGCCATCTGGGTCGCGGCCAGCGCTTCGGACATCGACTGAACCTCGGAACTGATCCGATAGGAATAGGCGCCCAGGAAAACCATCGCGATGACGATTGCGGTCCAGTGACCAAAAACGAACACATCCGGGATGCGCAGAACAAACCCCATCTCGGTTTTGAGCGGCAAGTGGTAGAGCGCAAGCAAGGTCACCAGAATGATTGCGGTGGTGCCAATGATCAGGGTCGAGCGCAGTCCCATCACGTTGGCCGAGATGATCACCGGCCCGACCAGCAACAGCGCAAAGGGGTTGTGCAGGCCGCCTGTGAGGTACAGCAGAACGCCCAATTGTTGCAAATCGAACAGGACCATCAGAAAGTTCTCGAACTCGCTGAGGCGCTTGTTTCCAGGGAAAGCAAAGATCGCCATCACGTTGACGACGGCGGAAACCCCGATCGCCAGGTAACACAGACCCAGGTTCAATTGCAGGTGATAGGTCTGTTGCGCTACCGTGATGGCCACGATCTGGCCAGCGATGGCGACCCACCGCAACAGGATCATGGTGCGCAGGCGAATCCAGCTGCTGCGTTCTTGTCCCAGCACAAGGCTCATGTTGGATTCCGGCATCGTGCACTTATGTCCTGTTGCAACCGTCGGGTTTCTTGATAGGTCTCCGGCCCGACACGATCAACAGCCGCTGTCCATGAGGATCCTGATGAACCGATTTTATGCTATTCTTGCCGCCACGGTTGCAGTGGCGGCGCTGGGCGCAACATGGATCGCGACCCGCGGCGGTTCGGATGACCGGTTTGCTCAGTGCAGATCCAGCCAGATCGCAGGCGGCGCAGAGACGATTGGCGGGCCGTTCGAGCTGTTGAATGCCAAAGGCGAGACGGTAACTGACAAGGATGTGATCACCCAGCCGTCACTGCTCTATTTCGGCTATACTTTCTGCCCCGATGTCTGTCCGCTTGATACCTCGCGCAACGCAGAGGCCGTGGATATCCTTGAAGGCCGGGGCAAGATGGTGACACCGGTCTTCATCTCGATCGACCCCGACCGGGACACGCCCGAGGTGGTGGGCGATTTTGCCGCCAACCTGCACGAGCGGATGATCGGGCTGACCGGTTCGCCCGAGCAGGTGAAGGCCGCGAGCCAGGCCTACAAGACCTATTACCGGGCGCAGGACAAGAGCGATGAATACTATCTGGTCGACCATTCGACCTTTTCCTATCTCGTCCTGCCCGATGTCGGATTCGTCGAGTTTTTTCGCCGCGATGACACGCCCGAGCAAATGGCCGACAAGATCGGATGCTTCATAGATGCAATGTAGGGCGTGAAGGCTGTTTGACGCGGGCGCGATGGCTGGTAATACTCGCGGACAGCCAAAAAGACGAAAAACAGCGAAAGACAGAGCATGACGGACAACCTCCAGCCAGATATCGGTCCCGACAAGTCGCTTTTGCTTGTCGATGACGATGAACCGTTTCTGCGCCGTTTGGCCAAGGCGATGGAGAAGCGGGGGTTCGAAGTCGAAACGGCCGGGTCGGTCGCCGCCGGGCGCGCGATAGCCACGGCAAGGCCGCCTGCCTATGCGGTGGTCGACTTGCGGCTTGAGGATGGCAATGGCCTGGACGTCGTCGAGGTCTTGCGCGAACGTCGCCCGGACAGCCGGGTGGTGGTGCTGACCGGGTACGGGGCGATTGCCACGGCGGTTGCTGCCGTCAAGATTGGCGCGACCGATTACCTGTCAAAGCCGGCAGATGCCACTGACATCACCAATGCTCTCCTGGCCAATGGCGATACTCTTCCGCCGCCGCCGGAAAACCCGATGAGCGCGGACAGGGTGCGCTGGGAACATATCCAGCGGGTGTACGAGTTGTGCGATCGTAACGTTAGCGAAACTGCGCGTCGGCTAAACATGCACCGCCGGACCCTGCAACGGATTCTGGCAAAACGAAGCCCGCGCTGAGAGGTTCGCAATGGCGGAAACGCCCGACCTTAATCCAGACGACCCAAATTCACAGCCGCTGCCCGAAGGGGGCTGGTCCGAGACATTGACGCGGCTGGCCGAGGCGGTTGTTGTGCCACCCGAAGTCAGCGGTTTCACTCAGGCCGCCGGGGTTTTGTATTCGGATGGCAGCTATTGTCCCGAAGGTGCCCTTTGGCGCCGATACCGGCCTTTGACGACCCGCCCCGATATGCCGCAGGACGTGGCACAGATATTGCCGGGGCGCTGGATCTGGGGCGGAGTGCTGTGGGCACATTTCGGGCATTTCCTGGTTGAAAGCACCTCTCGCCTGTGGGCCTTGGACCATGTCGATGGCCCGATTGACGGCATTCTCTTCATTCCCAAACGACCGAAGGTCGGCGATCAGGTCCGGGGATATCAGCGCGATTTCATCGACCTGATGCGGCCGGACCTGCCGATCCATGTCGCAACTGAACCGACCCAAGTCGAAGAGCTGATCGTACCCGGACAAGGGTTCGGGTTGGGAAACATCACGCACGGAACGGCCAGGTTCCGCGATGCGATCCACCGGAGTTTCGCCAAATCGGTCGAACCCGATGGTCCAAGCAAGCTTTACATCTCCCGTTCCGCGCTGGGTCTGGGAAAGGGCGGTCTGTTGGGCGAAGAACGGCTGGAAGACCTATTGCGTGCCGAGGGGTACGACATTTTCCACCCCGAGAAGTTCTCTCTCGAAACCCAGCTTGCCAGATACAAGGCCGCCAGCCATGTCGTGGCCGCCGATGGTTCCGCGCTGCATTTATTTGCGATGGTGGGACGGCCCGACCAGAACGTGGCGATGATCCTGCGGCGCAAGGCGGGGCCCAATAATCTGTTGGCCAAGAATGTCGCGCATTTTTGCCGGAACAATCCGCTGGTGATCGACGCGCTCTACACCGAATGGGTGCGCGGCGACAAAGGCAAATCAAACCGCCTGTCTTTTGGTGAGCTGGATCACGCGGTGATTGGCCGGGGCCTGATCGCGGGGGGATTTGTTCGCCCGGATATCGACTGGCCGCGTGCGACAGACGAAGAGCGCGCCAAGATGTTCAGCGACAAGGGTCTGGATCAGGCTGGCGATTTTGTCGAAAGCGCCGACTACCAAACGCGCCGTCGCCGAAAGATGCGACATGAACGCCGCGCCCGTCGTGCGGAACGCGCGGTGTCCGATCAAAGCGCGGATATCAGCGCCAAGTAACGTTCGGTATAGGCCTTTCTCGTCTCAACGGGCGGTCTGAGCAGAATGTCGAGCCCTTCCATCAGGACCGGGTTCGGGCGTCCGAAAAACCTGTTCGCTTCGGCCTCGGAAAAACCGGCGATGCGGGTCGCCTCCATCCAGGCGCTTATACGGTCGGCGCGCTTGATCTGTTTCTTGATCGCGACCGGCAGTTGCGCCGGTAGGCCAAACCGGATGTGGATCGCTGCGGTAAGCCTGGCGTCGAGATGGCCGTAATCCGGTCCGACCGCGGCCTTCACCGGCGAAATCATGTCGCCGATCACGTATTCCGGCGCATCGTGCAGCAAGGCCGCCAGGCGCCATTTCGGCCCGGTGGCGGGGGCTATGCGGGCAAACAGGGTCTCAACCAGCAGCGAATGTTCCGCCACCGAATAGGCATAATCGCCATGCGTCTGCCCGTTCCAGCGCGCGACAAAGGCCAGGCCATGGGCGATATCCTCAATCTCGATATCCATCGGCGTCGGATCCAGCAGGTCGAGTCGCCGCCCCGACAGCATCCGTTGCCATGCTCTGGGCTGTGTTGCCATTCTGCCACGTCCCTTTCCAAGTGCCTTTTTTTCGCCACATTCCGGGCGCAGCCTTTGCCTTATCCCGATCAAATGCTGCCAGCCGTTCCAATTTTCGTCGAGGGTTCAGCCCGGCGGCAAGATCGCGATATCAAGTGAGGGGGGACGTGTTTTCCTCCCTGCACGTCCCCTTTCAGACCTGAACCTCTATCGAAAGGAGCTTGCCATGTTCAAGCGTCTGATGGGGATTGGAACAACATTTGGCATGGTGGCCCTGATGTCCCCGGCCGTGGCGCAATCCTGTGCGGATCGCGATGCGGTGATTGGCAAGCTACAGGAAAAATATTCCGAACAGTTGACCGCCGGTGGCCTGCAACCCATGCATCGAGGCCAGTCAATGATCGAACTTTGGGCCTCGGCCGAGACGGGCACGTTTACTGTTCTGTTGACAGACGCGAATGGCGTCAGTTGCATTGTGGCCGCGGGAACCGACTATTTTCAGGCCACGCCGGTGCCGCGCACGACGGATATTCCCAGCTGAAACTTTCCCCAAAAACCTGACCGGGCCGAACGTCGTTGCCACTTGTCCCCATGAATGATAGGGCGTCTGGCGACCGATTTTACCGGAATGGAGTGAAGAATGGCCGGGGATTACATCGTCAAGGACATTGCACTGGCCGACTACGGCCGCAAGGAACTGGACATTGCCGAAACCGAGATGCCGGGCCTGATGGCGCTGCGCGCCGAGTATGGTGAAAGCAAGCCGCTCAAGGGCGCGCGTATCGCCGGTTCGCTGCACATGACCATCCAGACCGCAGTTCTGATCGAAACGCTGGTGGCGCTGGGCGCTGACGTGCGCTGGGCGTCGTGCAACATCTTCTCGACACAGGATCATGCCGCCGCCGCGATCGCGGCCAGCGGCACCCCGGTGTTCGCCGTCAAGGGCGAGACGCTGGAGGAATACTGGACTTATACCGACAAGATTTTCCAGTTCCCCGAGGGCGGCGCCAACATGATCCTAGACGACGGCGGCGATGCCACGTTGTACATCCTCATGGGCGCCCGCGTCGAAGAGGGTGAGGAAGACCTGATCGCGGTTCCGACCAGCGAAGAGGAAGAATACCTGTTCGCCCAGATCCGCAAGCGGATCGCCGAAACCCCGGGCTGGTTCGTGAAGCAGCGCCACATGATCCAGGGCGTGTCCGAAGAGACCACCACCGGTGTTCATCGTCTCTACAAGATGATGGAAAAGGGCCACCTGCCGTTCCCCGCGATCAACGTGAACGACAGCGTCACCAAATCGAAGTTCGACAACAAGTACGGCTGCAAGGAATCGCTGGTCGACGGTATCCGCCGCGCCACCGACACGATGATGGCAGGCAAGGTCGCGCTGGTCTGCGGCTATGGTGACGTGGGCAAAGGCTCGGCCGCCTCGCTGCGTGGCGCCGGTGCACGGGTGAAGGTGACCGAGGTTGATCCGATCTGCGCGCTTCAGGCTGCGATGGACGGTTTCGAAGTCACCACCCTGGAAGATGAAGTCGCCAGCGCCGACATCTTCATCACCACCACCGGCAACAAGGACGTGATCCGCATCGAGCATATGCGCGAGATGAAGAACATGGCCATCGTTGGCAACATCGGCCATTTCGACAACGAGATCCAGGTTGCCGCGCTGAAGAACCACAAGTGGACCAATATCAAGGACCAGGTCGACATGATCGAGATGCCCTCGGGCAACAAGATCATCCTGCTCTCCGAAGGTCGCCTGCTGAACCTCGGCAACGCGACCGGGCACCCGTCCTTTGTGATGTCGGCTTCGTTCACGAACCAGGTTCTGGCGCAGATCGAGCTGTACACCAAGGGCGACAAGTACCAGAACGAGGTCTATATCCTGCCCAAGCATCTGGACGAGAAAGTCGCCCGCCTGCATCTGGACCGGATCGGCGTGAAGTTGACCAAACTGAGCCCGGAACAGGCCGATTACATCGGGGTCACGCCCGAAGGCCCGTTCAAGCCGGAACACTACCGCTATTGATATCCAGCGATGGGCGGATGCCCGTCCTGAGAATTCTGACCGCCCCGGGAAACCGGGGCGGTTTTTTCATTCGGTTCGAAATTGTTGACAAGAAAACTGTTGCGCGACAGCTTCGCAGAACAACGAGTTCTGAACCCGCAAGACAACAAGCGGGGCGTTTATTGGAGTGTGGAATAATGAAGATGTCCTTTTCAGGTGCTGGTTTCAAACAAACCGTTTTTGTATTTGCTCTGGGCGTGATGCTTGGCGCGACGATGGTTGAGGCCAAGCCAAAGATCTCGGTTGTGGAAAAGACCTATACGGTGGATGCTACCACCGCGCGCGCCATGGTTCAGCAGATGGGACAGCGCGGGCCGAATGGTTATTGGGCTTACACCGACTGGTATGTGAATTGGACCGGAAACTGCGATCTCTCGGTCAAGATCACTTACACGATGCCCAAGCACAAGAACGAAGCCAAACTTGATCCGGCGGTGCGCGAGAACTGGAAAACCTTCCTTGCGGCGCTGCGGAAACACGAGGAAAAGCATGGTGCCCACGGCATTCAGGCCGCGCAGGAGATTGAACAGACAAAATGCGCCGATGGTCAGGCCGTCATCAAGAAATGGAGCAACCAGGACAAGGTTCTGGACAAGCGTACCGACCATGGCAAGAAAGAGGGTGTGGTTCTGAAGTAACGGAGCGACCAGCCCGGCCACCAAAGGCCGAAACCGGTGGTACCTACGTGGCATCGCTCTGACCTTGTTTGTTTACAGGGAAAAACCGGCCAAATTTTCCCTTTGTGCATGCCCGGGCTGCCGTTACGCTCTCCCCAGTGCCGGATTGACCGGTCGAAAACAGAAAAACTCGGGAGAGTGAAGAGATGGGAAAACGCGACGATCTGATCGCAAAATACGCCGATGACCTGAAGAACAAGTGCGGGATGACCCCGGACATGGACCTGCTGACCAAGGTCACGATCGGTTGTGGGCCGGCAATCTACGATGCTGATGCTTCGACAGTCGCGGCAACCCAATCGGGTGAGCTGGAAACTGTGAAGAACAATTTCCTTATCAAGAAATTGGGCCTGTCCGACGGCCCGGAACTGGACGCGGCGATTGCCAAGGCAATGGAGACCTATGGCCAGTCCGAGCGCAACAAGTACCGCGCCGTGGTCTATTACATGCTGACCAAGCATTTCGGCAAAGAAGCGGTTTACGGCTGATACCAAGCCCTGAGAACGATGAAACGCCTGTGTCCTTGCAGGCGTTTCGCATTTTACGAGTATTCTTCGGGCTTGGTGTTTGAGTCGGCCCCGGTTTTTGCGGTATACAGAGTCCATGACCAGTACGGTCAGAACCTTGAAATTCGTTCGCGTGTGGTGAGTTGGGAGCACGCGGGGTGGGGGAAGGTTCTGCGCCGTCGGAACCTTCCCCGTTTTCTTTTGATGTAACGCTCAGAATAGCGTCAGGATCAGTCCCATCGCCGCGCATGCCAGCGTGGCATAACCGCCGTCAATCAGGCTGAGCCGGAATGGACGCATGGCATAAAGGTTGTTGAGGGCAATCCACGGCGAGATGAGGAAAAGACCGACACCGATCCCCGCAACAAGACCCGCGCCCGGTGTATCAAGACCCGACAGGGCAAAGACATGCCGCATCATTCCCGCCACAACCAGCTGTAGCACAAAGCTCATTACGAAAATGCCAGGGTTCATTCCGCCTTCGGGTTTACCGTCCGGGCCGCGGGGTACGCCGGACGCCTGTATCCAGGGTTCGGCCAGCACCATGTACCACACAGACCCAAGGACAAACGCACCAAGGGCGGCCGCGAAAACATTGAGAACTTCCATCTTCCGCCTCGTCGAAGAGTTGCGACAAGGTCAAGAATGCCCGATCAATCGGATTCTGTCTGCCCCAATGCGCAGATCGCCAGCCATTGGTCTTCGCTCACGGGTTGCACCGACAAGCGCGAGTTCTTGACCAGCACCATGTCAGACAGACGCGGATCCGACTTGATCTGATCCAGGGTCACGGGTTGCACGAAAGGACGAACTGCCTTGATATCCACGCATTCCCAGCGCGGATCCCCGGCCTTGCTGTCCGGATGCGCTTCGGCGCAGACCTCGACGATGCCGACAACCGCCTTTTCGGTTTGCGAGTGGTAGAAAAACCCCCTGTCGCCCAGCTTCATGGCGCGCATGAAATTGCGTGCCTGATAGTTGCGCACGCCATCCCATTCCTCGCCTTCGTCGCCCTTGGCCGTCTGACTATCCCAGCTCCAGGTCGAGGGTTCGGACTTGAACAGCCAATAGGCCATCAGATCACCTTTTTCCAAGGGATCAGCTCGACGGACTGGAACAGACCGGCCTTGGCATAGGGGTCGTTGGCAGCCCATGCTTCGGCGGCGGCCATGTCTTCGACGTCGAGGATCACCAGCGATCCGATCATGGTCTCGCCATCCAGCAAGGGCCCGGCCTGTGATACGACGCCGGAGGTCTTGAGATAGTCCACATGTGCCGGGCGGTTGTCGAGCCGGGTTTGCAGGGCGCCTTCCTTATCCTTGGCGATCAGGGCAACCAGCATGTCATTCCTCCTTGAGCGGTCTTGCCAGCAGTTGAGCCATCGCCTCGGGCAGGGTCAAGCTCTGGTTCACAAATCCGGTCACGCAAGAGGTGATCGGCATATCCAACTCCATTTGCGCGGCCTTTTCAGCCACCGCAAGCGCGGTTGCCGCGCCTTCAACCGTAATTGATCCGTCAAACCCCTCTTCGCGCCCGATCGACAGGCCAAGCCGGTAGTTCCGCGACAGGTTTGACGTGCAGGTCAAAGCCAGATCGCCAAAACCGCTGAGCCCGGCCAGTGTCTCGGCCCGGGCACCAAGCGCCAGCGCCATGCGCTGCATCTCCGCATAGCCTCGGGTCATAAGCGCCGCACGGGCGCTTTCACCCAGTCCGGCGCCGATCACAGCGCCACAGGCAATTGCGATCACGTTCTTCAGGGCGCCGCCCAGTTCGGTTCCAATGATATCTGTCGTGCGGTACAGGCGCAGGCTGGCGGTCGACAATTCGGCTTGCAGGTCCTTGCCGATTTCGGTGTCTTCACACGAAAGTGTCAGCGCCGTTGGGAGCCCGCGGGCAATGTCCGCAGCAAAGCTTGGTCCAGTCAACAAGGCGGGCACGGCGTCAGGCAGGGTTTCCGAGATGACGGCAACAGGTCCCAACCCGCTGCCCAATTCGATCCCCTTGCAACAGGCGACCAGACGGCGACCAGCCAACACCGGACCATGAGCCTGTAATGTACGGCGCAGTTGTTGCATGGGAACCGCCAGCAGAATCGTCTCCGTCTCGGGGATTTCTGCCAGATCGTCGATAACCATCAAATCGTCGGGGAACGGCGCGCCCGGCAAGCGCCGGTCATTCCGCCTGGTCACTTTCATTTCCTGCGCATGGTCAGGATTGCGCGACCACAGTCGAACCTTTCCCTGGCCTGCCAGCGAGATTGCCAGCGCGGTGCCAAAAGCACCGGCACCCAGAACGGTGACACTCATGCCTTTGCGCCTTTCTTGCCGCTGCCCAACAAGGCCGGGCTGTTCTGATCGAGCGGCCAGCGTGGGCGGGCCGACAGCGTCATGCTGTCGTGCGCACCCGCAAGAAACAGCTCTATGCCCGCATAGGCGATCATCGCCGCGTTATCGGTACACAGGCGTAGGGGTGGCGCGACAAACCCGATGCCCATTTCGCCACAGACCTCTTCGAGAGCGGACCGGATGGACGCATTGGCGGCTACTCCGCCCGCAACCGCTAGCACGGGAGTGTCTGGATTTTCCGCCAGATAGATTTTCATCGCGCGACGCGTTTTTTCCGCCAGAGTATCGACGATCGCCGCCTGAAAGCCGGCACACAAATCGGCGCGGTCCTGACGTGTCAGGCCGCCTTGCTCGGCAACCAGTTGGTCTCGCAGACGCATGAGCGCGGTCTTGAGGCCGGAAAAGGACAGGTTGCAATCGGGCCTGTCCAGCAGGGGTCGGGGAAAGCGGAACCTTTTCGGGTCGCCGAGTCTGCCTTCGGCCTCGACAGAGGGGCCGCCGGGTTGCGGCAAGCCAAGCAGACGCGCCGTCTTGTCAAACGCTTCGCCGGGCGCATCGTCAATTGTCCCTCCCAGGCGGGTAAACGCCTGGGGGCCATGGACGATCAGGTACTGACAATGCCCTCCCGACACCAGAAGCATCAGGTAGGGATAGTCGATCCGGTCGGTCAATCGTGGCGTCAGCGCATGGCCGGCAAGGTGGTTCACACCGATCAGCGGCAGGCCGGTGGCGGCTGCAATCCCCTTGGCGCACATGACGCCCGACATCACGCCGCCGATCAGGCCGGGGCCTGCCGTCACGGCAACAGCATCCAGCTTGTCCAGGCCAACCCCCGCCTGCTCCAACGCCTGGCGAACGCTGACATCGAGCTTTTCCGCATGCGCCCGCGCTGCAATTTCTGGAACAACACCGCCAAAGGCGCTATGCAACTCGGACTGGCCGTACACGACCGAGGACAGAATCTGAGGCGTAGAACCGTCAACAAGCCGCACAACCGCAGCGGCGGTATCGTCACAACTGCTTTCCAGCCCAAGTACGGTTAAGCTTTCGATCATCGGTTCCAACCGTTGCATCCTGTTCAGTTGGCGGGGTATCACCGCAGGCAACGGCAAACAATCCCGTCACACTGGAGGCTGCCCTGACCTATCTCTTGATGACTCGTCCACTGGCTTCATCCGAGAGGTTCGTGGCCAGCCTCTCTCCTGATATCCTCAACAAGGTGACGGTGGTTCACTCTCCGTTGCTCGAAATAGAGTATCTTCAGGACGACCTCGATTTGCGAAAGGTGCGGGGGCTTATTTTTACGTCGGCCCATGGGGTCGCGGCCGCGTCGCAAATGACCGAGTCCCGTGACCTGCCTTGTTTCTGCGTCGGCCGAGCCACGACAGATGCCGCGCGACGCGAGGGTTGGAAGGCCACCATGGCCGGTGAGAACGCGGAAACGCTGATCGCGTTTTTGCTTGCCGCGCGACCTGCGACACCGCTTTTGCACCTCAGAGGGGATCATGCCCGCGGCGAAGTGGCGGAAACCTTGTCCCGTTCAGGTATGCCGACCACCGAGCGGGTCATTTACGCCCAGCACCTCTTGCCATTGTCGGATCCTGCCCAGGCGGCTTTGGCCGGGACATCGCCGGTTGTCGCATCGCTGTTTTCACCGCGCACCGCGCGACAATTTGCCGACATTGCCGCCCCCAAGGCCCCTGTATGGTTGGTTGCCTTGAGTCGCGCTGTCAGGGAACCACTTGAAAACGTGAAGAATATTCGTCTTGTGACGGCCGAGAGACCAGATGCCGAAGCAATGCGGAACGCGATGGAAACCCTGATCCGCGAAGCCATGCGGGTTGAGGGGCTGTCGGAGCCGCATTAATCTCGACCGGTATCTGGTATTTTTGATTTTCAGAATCGAAAGGGACATCGCAGTGGCGGACAAGAAAGACCAAGAGTTGGAAACCGTCACCGACCAAGTCTCTGGGGACTCAATGATACCTGAAAACCAGCCTGCACTCGACAAGGAGCTTGAAGCCGAGTCG
Source organism: Ruegeria sp. PrR005 (assembly GCF_010500245.1). GTDB lineage: Bacteria > Pseudomonadota > Alphaproteobacteria > Rhodobacterales > Rhodobacteraceae > Ruegeria_B > Ruegeria_B marisflavi. The sequence goes on along the minus strand of NZ_JAAGOX010000032.1, from coordinate 3,512 downwards.
GAAGAAAGCAAGGTTTCGTCAGAAGCAGAAGCAGAAGCAGAAGCAGAAGCAGAAGCAGAAGCAGAAGCAGAAGCAGAAGCAGAAGCAGAAGCAGAAGCAGAAGCAGTTTCGAATACCCAGGAGCAATCGACTGCGCCCGCACCAACCACAGAGCGTCGTGGCGGGTTTTTGGCAATCATGCTTGGAGGGGTTCTGGCTGCGACGCTCGGCTATTTCGCCGGCCGGACCGATGTGATCGATTCTTTCCTGCCGCCGAACCTACGGGCAGGAAATGCCCAGGAAGAGATCGCCGAACTCAGCGCCCGAATCGCCCAACAGGAAGCTACGCTGGCCGAGCTAAAATCGTCGGTCGGCCAGATTCAGATCCCGGACATATCCGGTCTTGATGCGCGCGTCGGAGAGATCGCCGCAAAGCTATCCGAAAATGCGGCGGCCATGACGTCGGAAAGCGCCAGCCGATCCGACGCAATTGCAGCATTGGCCAACAGGCTGACGGAAATCGAGAAGCGACCGATCACCGAAGGCGCATCACCCGAAGCGGTAGCCGCCTACGAGGCCGAACTTGCCAGAATGCGCGAGGCGCTTGCCGCGCAGCGGGCGGAAGTCGAACAAATGGTGCAAGAGGCCCAGGCATTGAAAGCGAGCGCCGCGTCCGATGCAACGGCGGCCGCAAACCGGGCCTTGATGGCCCGGCTTCATGCCGATCTGGATGCGGGAATGCCTTATGCATCCTTGCTGGAACAGCTTTCCCTGGCGGGCGTCGACGTGCCAGAAGCGCTTTCTGCAACGGCCGCCGAAGGTGCGCCAACCCTGGCGGAATTGCGCCAGGGTTTCCCGGTCGCTGCCAGGGCCGCGCTGTCCGATCTTCGCGAGACCGAGAAAGGCAGCGGTTTCCTTGCGTTTCTTGAACGGCAGACCGGGGCCCGCTCGGTTGTTCCGAGGGACGGGGACGATCCCGATGCGGTACTTTCCAGAGCAGAGGCAGCAGTGACCGCCGGAGACCTTGCATCGGCGCTCGACTTGGTATCGCGTTTGCCGGATCCCGCCCAGGCCGCTTTGGCGGAATGGACTGAACTTGCCCGCGCACGGCACGATGCCATCGCGGCGGCCGCCGCGCTGGCGCAAAGCCTGAACACGAACTGAAGGACAGTCCATGCTGTGGTCATTGCTCAAGATCCTGGTTTTCGTCGCGATCATTGCCATGCTGGCATTGGGCGCAGGGTTCCTTATGGAAACCAGTGGCGGTGTCCAGATCACCGTTTCAGGGATGGAGTATACGCTCGGTCCGCTGCAATCCGTGATCGCGTTCGTGGCCTTGGTCGGGCTGGTCTGGCTGTTCTTCAAGCTTCTGACACTTCTGATCGCCACGTTGAAATTCCTGAACGGGGATGAAACCGCCCTGTCGAGGTTCTTTGACCGTGGTCGGGAAAGACGCGGATATCAGGCGCTGGCCGAAGGGCTTATGGCGCTGGCCTCGGGCGAGGGGCGCCTTGCGATGAGCAAGGCGGCAAAGGCCGAGAAACTGCTGCAAAAGCCTGAACTGACCAATCTGGTGGTGGCCCAAGCCGCCGAGATGACAGGCGACACGCGCAAGGCGACCGAGACCTATCGCAAGCTGATTGGTGACCAATCGACCCGGTTTGTCGGTGTCCGGGGCATCATGAAACAGAAACTTGCCGAAGGGGATGACGAAACCGCCCGCAAGCTGGCGGAAAAAGCGCTGGCCCTGAAACCGCGCCATGAAGAGACGCAGGATGTGCTTCTGCAACTTCAGACACGGGCACAGGATTGGGCCGGTGCGCGGGCCACGCTGGGAACAAAGCTCAAGACAGGGACCTTGCCGCGGGATGTTTACAAACGACGTGACGCGATTCTCGCCTTGTCCGAGGCCAAGGACCTGATCGCTGAAGGTGCATCGGTCGATCAGCAGGAGCGCGCGATCGAGGCCAACCGGCTGTCCCCCGATCTGATTCCCGCCGCCGCAATGGCGGCCCGCGCGCATATCGCCAAGGGCAAACCGCGCAACGCCGCCAAGATCCTGACCAAGGCCTGGCAGGTCCGCCCGCATCCCGATCTGGCCTACGCCTTTGCCGAGATCGTGCCTGACGAAACACCCTCAGAACGCATCAAACGCTTTGCCGCGCTTGCAAAAGTACAGCCCGACCACGCGGAAACCCGTCTGATGATGGCGGAGCTCAACATCGTGGCGGAGGATTTTCCAGAAGCAAGGCGGGCATTGGGCGACCTGTTGGAGCGTGATCCTGACGCTCGGGCCTATACGCTCATGGCCGCAATCGAACGAGGCGAGGGGGCATCGGACGCCGTTGTACAGGGCTGGCTGGCGCGCGCACTTACAGCCCCGCGCGGTCCGCAATGGGTCTGTGACAACTGCCGTCATATTCACCGCGAATGGGCGCCGGTTTGCGAAAACTGCGGTGGTTTCGACACTTTGGCCTGGTCTGCGCCGCAGACACCGGAAATCGCATCGGTCACGGCAGCAAACTTGTTGCCGCTGATTGTGGGTGCGTCCAACGGAACCGAATCCGAGCCGGAAGAGGAAGAGTCCGATGACGTTTCTGTCGCCGAAGACGGGGAAGTACTGGAAGACTCACCAACCGACGTCTCGGAGGAGAACGACCGCAAATAACCTCTTTTCTAAGGCCTGAACGACTGATAAGTCACGCGCGGTCAAGGTAGCTTAGGCTGCTGATTGTTACGATTGGGTCCCTGTCCGGGCCGCTACAAGAGAAGAATGCCGCTGTAGCTCAGCTGGTAGAGCACGTCATTCGTAATGATGGGGTCGGGGGTTCGAGTCCCTTCAGCGGCACCATTCTTCTCGGAAAAACATGACGTTTTCCGTTTTTCTGGCAGTATCCCTTGTTTCCTGGTGTGCCTTGCGCCGGTCTTCGTTGGGACGGGCTTTGCCGCAACTGGATTGGCGCTGTGACAGGCGGGTCCAGCGTTTCTTGGTGATTCTCGGCTCTTCGAAATTTGAATACCTTCGGAAAAACAGATCCGGTTGGTTCTTTCTGGCATCCTAGTTGAAGAACTTCTTGACAGTTGAAACGACGGATTCTTGCCCGAACATCCCGGGGCAACCCGCCGGAACTCCATCTGGGACCCAAGCTCTCTCCATCGAAATCCGGCAGGCAAATACCGAGTGTTTTTCTTCCGAAAGCAGAAGACTCCTGCGACCAGGGTATTGGGGATACCTCTGCTTTGACGCTGACTGCCTCCAAGCCTACAATATCTGGGTACCCACGGGTATTCCCGATGAACATAGACGAAAGATTCGGAGTGCGCACCGGATTTGTGTCGCTTTTAGAGGGCCGTATGTCGCAAAGTTGTGGTGAAAAGCGGCTTCGAAGATTTTGGTGCATTTTTTGAATTTTTTGCAAAAAGGCTCTTGCGGCTGTTGGAGAGAGACCGTAGATAGCCCCTCACCGGCGGCGCTGAGGTGCTGCTGACGGGTCGGAGAGACGGCTGGACGCGCTGGAGAGACGGCGGCATTC
>NZ_JAAGOX010000031.1:5000-6078 GCF_010500245.1 Ruegeria sp. PrR005 | reverse complement strand
TGGTTGCGGGAGTAGGATTTGAACCTACGACCTTCAGGTTATGAGCCTGACGAGCTACCTGGCTGCTCCATCCCGCGCCGGTTTGTATTTGAGATCGTGTTAGAGAGAAGTGAGTATTTGTTAGGTTTGGCGGTGACCTACTCTCCCGGGGCTTGAGCCCGAGTACCATTGGCGCGGAGGCACTTAACTTCCGGGTTCGGGAAGGGACCGGGTGTATTGCGCTCGCTATGACCACCAAACCGAACAAATACTCACGTTGCATCCTGCGTTTCAGGAGCGACGTGCGGGGGCTTGCGGAGCAAACCCTTGTTCCCGCTCGGTTTTACATCAATCGGGTGTTGTCCATGTCTTGTTTGGTGCTTTTGGTTCTTGATTTGGCCTACCGCGCGGAGCGCTACTTGAGGCCATTTGATCAGTCTTTCTGTTACTGGATCGGATCAAGCCTATCGGGCGATTAGTACCGGTCAACTGAACGCATTGCTGCGCTTACATCTCCGGCCTATTGACGTGGTGGTCTTCCACGGCCCTCAGGGATACCTTGTTTTGAGGGGGGCTTCCCGCTTAGATGCCTTCAGCGGTTATCCTGTCCGGACATAGCTACCCTGCACTGCCGTTGGCACGACAACAGGTCCACCAGTGGTCCGTTCACCCCGGTCCTCTCGTACTAGGGGCAACTCCTCTCAAGTATCCTACACCCACGGCAGATAGGGACCGAACTGTCTCACGACGTTCTAAACCCAGCTCACGTACCTCTTTAAACGGCGAACAGCCGTACCCTTGGGACCTGCTCCAGCCCCAGGATGAGATGAGCCGACATCGAGGTGCCAAACACTGCCGTCGATATGGACTCTTGGGCAGTATCAGCCTGTTATCCCCGGCGTACCTTTTATCCGTTGAGCGATGGCCCTCCCACTTGGGACCACCGGATCACTATGACCGACTTTCGTCTCTGCTCGACTTGTCAGTCTTGCAGTCAGGCTGGCTTCTGCCATTGCACTCAACGAGCGATTTCCGACCGCTCTGAGCCAACCTTCGCGCGCCTCCGTTACGCTTTAGGAGGCGACCGCCCCAGTCAAAC
>NZ_JAAGOX010000030.1 GCF_010500245.1 Ruegeria sp. PrR005 | reverse complement strand
CATAACCCGAAATCCATAAACAGAGGTGGCTCACTTCTCGATGAAAAACCCGGCTCACTTCTGGGTGGAAATCAACAATCTTTGACACTACCAGGTCAAGGGATCGTGCTGGAACTTGAAGAGGCGCTGACGGCGATGATTGGCTTGGCGCAGAATGACAAAAGCCGCCCAATGGCGGCTTGTTCGGAAGAAGTGGTTGCGGGAGGGCGCAACCGCCGTTCCAGAACCGAATTGCGGTGCCTAGTTTGACAATTTCGGCCCTTTCCTGACTTTCATCACAGGCCGCGACGCCGCGATGCAGCTCTCGCGTTCCGGCCGTTCATGCATCGCGCAGCATTTTTTCGACGGCAATGACCGGGTTGCGGACAAAGCTTCCAATTGCCGATACTGAACGAGTGTCCGCTTGAGACCTTTCAATAAGATCGATGTTTCCCGCCAATTACGGAAATACCTCTCAAAAGCGCGGTAAAAGTAAAACAGGCTCAGGCCTGAAGCACCGCTTCGATTTCCGTAGCAGCGTTTTCTGCACCGTCATAGGTGGATATCATCTGTCCCAGCCGTTTTGCCTCTTCACCGAATGACGCCGTGTTCAGGAGGCTTTGTGCGGCAATGCTGATCTCGGTCGGAGTTGCATCACCGGCCAGGGCTTTGCCGACCCCCCATTCGTCGACCGCTTTGCTGTTAGGGAACTGATCATGTCCTGTGCCGGGAAGAACCAACATTGGCACTCCGTGAATGAGAGAGCGCATAAGGGTGCCGTGCCCGCCATGAGTCACGCAGAGGGCCGCCCGCCGCAGGATCGGATTGTGGGCAGCGTATTTGAGCGCAACTGCATTCCCCGGAATCCGCAAGTCTTCAAGAACGGCATGCACGCCTGTTGTCGCTACAACGTGAATTGGAACAGCCGCAAGCCCATCGAGGACACGCTGAATCTTATCTTGCGAGAATTGTCCTTTGGCAGTTGCGAAACTCACCAACGCCATTGGCGTCGAATCGGAAGCATCCCAAGGAAGGTCTGCTGTCTGGGCGATACTTTCGTCTTCTATGATCGGCCCTACGTGCCGTACTTTCTCCCAACCAGGCAATGCGGGGGCTTCCAACTCCTTGACCGATGTTACGATCATGCGAGTTTGCGATAGCCACAATGCGTCGGCATCTGGCAGCGGATCGAATCCCGCATCCACGCGCATCGCTCCAAGTTGTGCGATGACATTTCGCCAAGTCTCCATTTGCCGGAACAGAAAAGTGTGACTGAAGACAACAGTCGGCAACCCAAATGTCGGACTTATGGCCAGTGCGGCAGGGAACATTGCATCCACCAAAAGCACACCGGGCTGTTGCGCTTTGATGATGCGTTTCAGCTCGTCCGAAACATTGGGAGAGGTGAGATAGCAGGCCAGCGGAGGTGCAGGAGGGCCGCCCGAATAGCGGGGCAAATCGCTGTCACTAGAGGACACACCGATGCTACGAAACCCGGCGCGGTCGATGCGGTCCGTCATGTCAGACTTTACCGCGAAGACAACTTCGTGCCCACGCCGCTCAAGTGCCCGGGCGACCCCCAAACTGGGCGGTAGGTTTCCGCCGCCCGCATGACACAACCAGAGTAATTTAGTCATTCAGGATCCCAAGTATTCATCAGTGAAACTGTAGTCATCAGTATCACAGACGTTCGTTCATGAGCATCGTTTTCACTGCTTGTATCTTGCAAGACCCGGAAACCCGAACTTCGCTGAATCTTTGGCAATGAGCAATTAGGGCTCGAAGCGGCCCAATGCGACCGCGGCACGCACCTTGGCTCAGACCGCAGGAAACCGGCCGTTCGCCACAAACGCCAAGCCATTGATCTTTGGCCTTGCCCGTGGCACCCGAGACATTCACGCTTCGGCAGGCGACGTTAATGTCAAACACCGCGAATACGGGCTCAGAGCCCAAACCAGCCGCGTCGCGATGGGTCCATTTAGCACTTGCAGCACGATCTGGAATTTTCACGACCAGCCCTGACATGCCCGCCAGTCCTATCCCGTATTTTGCTGTGCCGTTTTCGCATTGCGGACATTCATTCATCGTGCAGCTTTTCTGACCGTCAAGGACCAGCACAAGTTGCTGGAACCTCCCGGATCAAGTTGCCGTCGACAGGCATATCTGCCGTTAAAGGGTCTGATTGAAGCGTAATGTAAAGGCGTGACACAAACTAAAAATGGGCTAGTGTCGAGCTTTGGGGAGGTGTCGGTTGCTTACACCGGCATCCGTGGGGGATCAAGTTGCAGGACGTTCAAAGCTGGCTCGCGAAGCTCGGTCTGGATAAGTTTGCGTCCGCCTTTGCCGATGCAGAGGTCGAATTTGCTGATCTGGCGAATTTGACGGAGGATGACCTCAAGGAAATCGGACTGCCGGTCGGGCCGCGGCGAAGGGTAAGCAGCGCTATTGCGGCGATGAAGAATGCTGCGCCGGTTGATGGCCCTGCCGAACAAGTTCAGCCGTCACCCGAGAAAACTCAACCTGCACTTGATGCCGAACGCCGCCACCTGACGGTGATGTTCGTTGATCTTGTGGGCTCGACCGAGATGGCAACCCGGCTGGACGCTGAAGACATGCGGAATGTCATCACGGGCTATCAGAACACGGTGGCTGGTGTGGTGAGCCGGTATGAGGGCTTTGTCGCCAAGTTCATGGGCGATGGGGTGATGTGCTACTTCGGCTGGCCACGGGCCGGAGAAGACGATGCGGAGCGCGCAGTGCGGGCGGGGCTGGCGATCATCGACAGCGTCAGAGCGACAAAGGCGCCCGACGGTTCAGCGCTGGCAACCCGCATCGGTGTCGCGACGGGTGTCGTGATCGTTGGAGACCTGATCGGCAGCGGCGCAACTCAAGAGGCAGCCGTTGTCGGAGAAACCCCCAACCTGGCCGCGCGTCTGCAAGGCGTTGCAGGGCCGAACCAGCTTGTCCTTCCAAGCGAAACACGCCGTCTGCTGGGCCAAAATTACAAGCTGACGTCGATCGGCGAACAGGAACTGAAGGGCGTGGGTGCGCCGGTTGAGGCCTTTGTTGTTGAAGGAGAGACATCCGTCGAGAGCCGCTTTGCGGCACGCCAGTCCGGCACACTGACCCCCATCGTCGGGCGCGACCGTGAGATCGAGCTTATGCTGGAACGCTGGGCGCTCGCCAAATCCGGCCAGGGCCAGATGGTCATCGTGAGCGGCGAGGCCGGTATCGGCAAGTCGCGCATCACCAGAGCAGTGATCGACGAGGTTGCGAAGGCTGACCACACCCGCATCACCTATCAATGCTCGCCCTATCACGCGGATTCAGCGTTCTATCCGGTCATTCAGCAGATCGCTTTCGCCGCCGGGTTCACATCGGCGGACGGGTTGGATACCCGGCTGGACAAGCTGGAGGCGCTGCTCGGTCAGGACCCCGAGATGCTGAAGCTGATCACGCCGATGATGGGTCTCGACGGCACGGCGCGATACGGTGCGCTTGACCTGACACCAGCCCAACAACGAGCGCACACGATGCAGACCCTGGCCAAGCTGCTGGTTCAGCAAAGCCAGGGCAAGCCCGTACTGTTGGTCTACGAAGACCTGCACTGGATCGACCCGACTTCACTGGAATTGCTCGACCTTCTGTTGGATAAGGTTGCCGATCAGAAGGTCATGATTCTCGCCACGGCGCGTCCCAGCTTTGAGTATGGCTTTGGCGGTCATCCTATCGTGACACGCTTTGCATTGAACCGGCTGGGCAAGGATCAGATCGGAGACATCGTCGCCAAGCTGACCGGCGGCAAGGCGATGCCGGACGAGATCATGGCGATCATCGCGCAGCGCACCGACGGTGTGCCGTTGTTTGTCGAGGAACTGACCAAGACGATCCTGGAATCCGGCGCCTTGAAAGAAGAAGGTGACCGGCTGGTTCTGAATGGACCGCTCAGCACCATTGCCATCCCTACCACACTTCACGACAGCCTGATGGCGCGGCTCGACCGGTTGCAACCAATCAAGGAAGTGGCGCAGACGGCTGCCTGCATTGGGCGCGAGTTCAGCCACGGGCTGCTGGCGCAGATCTCCCTATTGCCCGAAGCCGAACTGGCCGTTGCTCTGGATGGCCTTATCGGGGCGGAACTGATCTACCGCCGGGGCCTCCCGCCTGAGGCGACATATCTGTTCAAACACGCGCTGGTCCGCGACGCTGCCTATGAGAGCCAACTGAAGGAGAAGCGCCGGGCTATCCACGCGCGAATCCTGGCTGCACTTGAGGCGGACGCTGACATCGCACCCGAGGTCTTGGCAGTCCACGCCGAGGCGGCTGGGCTTACTGACCGCGCAATCGACCTGTGGGAAGCGGCAGGCAAGGCCGCGATCGCGCGACCCGCATTCAAGGAAGGCATCTCCAACCTTCGTCGCGCGATCGCCTTGATCAATCCAAACGTCGAAGGCGGTGAACGCCCGGTTATCGAGAGTGCCCTTGCCTTGCAGGTTCAACTCGGAATGGCCTGCCTGCAGGGTATTGGATATGCCGCCGATGAGACGAAGACAGAAATGGAACGCGCGCTGGTTCTGGCAGATCTGATCGGAGACACACCGTTAAGATTCGATGTCGTTTTCGCTCTTTGGGCCGGACGATACGTTAGAGCCGAACATTCCAAAGCCTTGTCATGGTCTCAGCTTCTTCTAGACGTGGCCGAGAAGTCCGGGGATACGACAGAACTAGTTTTGGCAAATCGCAGTCGGGGCGTATTTTCAATGATGTCGGGCAGGCTTGTCGAGGCGAAAAGCTTCTTGGACAAGTCTCTCGCCTTCTATGATCCAGCCAAGCACGATGGCCTCGCTTTTCGGTTTGGGCAAGAGATTGGTGTAGCAGCCCATATCTACAAATCTTTAAATTCTCTTCTCATGGGCGAAACAAACCGTGCCGCGCTGCACGCGCGAGAAGCGGAGAGCCGGGCTTTGGAGTCAGGCCATATAATCACTATCTGCTATATGCATGGTCACTTTATTATCCACGCGATTATAGCGAATGATGAGTCTGCCTTGTTGCGTCATCTGAATGCGTTGCACCCGATTGTCGAGGAACACAACCTGCATATCTGGTTGAGCATAGCTCGGATAGCCTCGGACCTGCTGAGAGCCGGTCGGGGTGAACGGGCAGGTATAGATCGCTTCTTTACTCTCGATGCTGAGATGGCGGCAGGCATGAATGGTGTTTTCGTACCAACTTTCAGGGTCGAAGCGGGAAAACGCGCCTTGGCGCTCGGTCTTCTCGGTCCAGCCAAGGATTTGGCGGCTATGGCCCAGGACGCGATGGAAGCGACCGGTGAACGGTACTCCTTATCCGATTTGCATCGTTTACAGGCTGAGTTGGCAAATGTGGACGGCAACGGAGGATCCGCAGAAAAACACCTTTTAGTGGCCATCGACGTCGCCCGGCAGCAGGGCGCCAGACTTTGGGAACTGCGCGCAGCCATCGACCTCGCACGCCTCTGGCAGGAACAGGGTCGAAACGCTGACGCTATCTCTCTTCTCAAACCCGTCCATGAAAGCATCACCGAAGGAGATTGCCTGGAAGAGCAGATGCAGGCGCGCGCATTGCTCGCTGAGTTGGCTGCATAGTTCGCCTTGAGACAAATGTAAGTGGCGCATCGTCTCAGCGAAGATGTCCAACCAGAGGAAACTTCGAACGTCGGCTTTATCGATTTTGAGTTTTTCATTTGTTCTTGGAAACGAGCTCTGGTTCAAGCCATCTCCAGCACACATCGCGCTTTGGAAAACCGAAATGCTGCAGTTGCAGCGAAGGGCTGAAAAGTCCCGCATGTGAGACGCTCGAAACCGGCGCAGCGAAGGTCCGGTTCAGAAAATGATCTTGAAGCCCGGACTGAACGGCAGCTTTCGCCGTTTCGACTCGGGTTTCTCGCGGTCGCAGAGAATAGCCGGTGTCCGCCCTCTCTACCGATAGCACAAAGCGTGCGAACCTTTGTTTGTCGCTGACCTCCTTTCCACACGATTTTCACCCGCTGAGCCCACCATGGACGCGAGCTGCTGTGTATTCTCCAAACGTCCTGATGATGACCGCCTCCCTTAGCGCCACCCCGAACTTTGGTACCTAGAAACAGGGCCTCCAGACGAGCGCCGACGCCCCCCAGCGAAGGTAATCAGTTAAGAAAGAGTTAAAATAATTGTTGTTGATCAATGTGTTAGATTGATGTAACGTGATCTCAGCTTGAACATACCAGCTCTGATTGCTGGGCCGCAGGGAGCAGCGAGGGCAGTTCGCCCACCAGCACTCGATGGCAATGATCCGGATCTCAAGTGAGATCGGTGGTCTGTTGTTGATTTCCACCCAGAAGTGAGCCGGGCCGGCGGATAATTTCCACTGAGAACTGAGCCATGTGAACCTTTCCCCG
>NZ_JAAGOX010000029.1 GCF_010500245.1 Ruegeria sp. PrR005 | reverse complement strand
GACACGGAAGAGGCATTTGTCCGGTACAGGTATTCTGACGCGCCGAACGCGGAATGGATCCTCGTCGACGGCGCAGGCCTCGACGAAATCTTCCTCCGCACCGAGTTCGGCGACCCCGTCGATCTGTTGAGTATCTGAGCCAAAGCCCGGAAATGGTCTTGCTATTCCTGATCGTCGGAAGGACGGCCCATCGAAACCGTCATGTCATTCGTCAGTCAAGCAGGTTAAGTAGACATCCGAAGGGATGAAAGGCAGGCGGAGAAAATTCGCACGGTTCTATCCCGATTGAAGGATTCAACTACGGATGCCAACAGCTTTGCGGCTGCAATAGCCGATGCTGGCAAAGCACTAGAGGATGCCGAACAACGCAGCCTTGCCGAATATGTTGTGCGCCGAAAGGTTGTGCTCGATTTCATTGAAATTTTGCTAGAGAAGGTGCGCGAAGACTCCAAGGACAGCGCGTACCAGCGGGAAGATATTCTGCATTCCTTTATCTGTCCCGTGAGGGTGAACAACGTTTCCGAGGGCATCCTTCAGCCATTCCAGCGCAGACGACCGTTGCAGGGCGTTCATCGTGCCGTCGACGTGATCAAGCTGGCAGTCGATCATGCCGGGCGCATCATCGGGCTGATAGGTCTCGGCATAGAGTTAGGCCAAGCGCCCGAAGGTCTCCGTCATCGCCTTTGACGCCTTGATGGAGCGCGAAAAGGCGACGGCGCGGCGCATCGGTTCGGTGTCTTCGGTCAGGTCTTCCTGTTCGCCGTCCTCATCCACCAGGACCAGCCCTTTCTTGGACAGCCCCTTCCAGCTTCCCACGATCTTGGTGGCGAAGTTGATGTCGATAGCTTTCTTGTCGTCGAGTTTGTAGGCGCGGTTGTAGCTGTTCTCCACGGCGCTCATCTTGTCCTGTTCGACGGCGACGATCAGCACCTTGTATTCGGACAGAAGATCGCGTTCGACGGCCTTGCCGAAGCCCAGATGGTAGATTTCCGGGCCAAAGGTATCGAGTTCGTCCATGGAATACAGGACCGCATCGTTCTGATCTGCCTTGGCCTTGGACGCATCGGCATAGATGCGCGGCGTGGCGGTCATGTAGAGACGTTTTTTGCCCTTCACGATGCTGTCGTCATGTACCTTCACGAAATCGGACGGGTCTTCGCCCGGAAGGGTCAAGCCGGTGGTCCGGTGCGCTTCGTCACAGATGATCAGGTCGAATTCGCCAATACCCGCATTCGATACCCACATAAGCTGGGTGCCTACAGTCGATCTTGTCCCCGAAGATGGGCTGTAGCCTATTTTCTCAATGAAATCAGTGGGCCTGTTTGGCCCAGATTGCAGGAAATCTATCGGAAAAGATGAGATGGAGGCGAGTACCGGACTCGCTACCATTTTTCTAAGCCACTGGAAGGCTTGAACAATCGAGTGCGAGGTTGAGTTGTGTGTCGCACTTCGTGTCACACCTATGCAGGCTGAGGTATGATCTTGTCAACCGGTACGTTCTTGGCCGTTTGCCCGAAAACGAGTTAAACGCGACCCAAAACCATCTGTTTTCTGGCAACTTTGGAGCATGGACTAACTAGATTATCCGTGTGAATGGTTGGGGGTATGGGGGAAGATACCTTAGCCGACTGGATAGATGGGGGCACAAAAAAATGTGCCGAGATTTTACAATGCCCGATAGACCCAAGCTCTTGCTGACTTTCTTGACTGAGGCGCAAATTGCTGAGTTGCCAGATCAGCGGGGCGTGCGGTCATGGGCCTTCGAGCCATATCTTGAGCTGCACCATCCGACAGCATGTGCAGCGCTGTTTGCTGTGCTGGATGATCTGCGCGGCCATTGGATGCAGGGCTTTCAGCGCAAGCCCAACCCAGTGAGACAGGAGAACTTCGTCGGTTGCCTGCGAGTGATCCTACTTAACCTCATGCGGGTGCGAACTGTGGATGCTGGTCTTACGGTGGGCATTTCCAGTGGTAGGGGGTCGTTGCAGGCCGAGGTGCGTTATCGTCCCTGCTTTATGTCGATGCACTATCACATCAACGCACTCAAGCTATTGCTAAGTCATGGTTTGATCTGGATGGTGAAACCTGGGCATCAACAGGAAACCTATGCCGAAACATCCCGTTACGCGCTGACCGAAGCGGCCTGTGATCTATTGGGTTTGTCAGGTTTGACCCCCGGAGATTTCACCATCGGTAAGCGGGATGAGGTCATCTTGCTGAAAGACTCCGAAGGCCGTCTTATGAATTACAGCGATACGTCTGAGACAAGGACCATGCGAGCCAATCTCCGCCGTTTGAACGATCTCTTGGACGGCATTGACATCGCCTTGGCCCAGCGCGCGCATCCGTTGGCAGACTATGACGACAGGTACTGCGGGCAAGAAACCGACCTGTACCGTGTCTTCAACAACGGCTGTTTCGACCAAGGCGGTCGCTTCTACGGCGGTTGGTGGCAGCACATCAAGAGGCAACTTCGCTCCTTTATTACTATCGACGGGCAATCTACGGTTGAAGCTGACTTCAATGGCCTTCATCCCGCGATCCTGTTTGCTAAGGCGAAGTTGGATATCCCGTCAGACCCCTACAGCTTTGTGCCGGACATTTCGGAGAATAAAGTACTGCGCGATCATGCGAAAACGACCTTCCTTGCCCTACTGAATGCGACTGGGACGACTAAGGAACCACGCAACTTTGATAGCGACACACATGGTATGACCGCCGAAGCGTTTCGCCAGCAGGTCAAGGATGCCTTCCCGATGTTACCGGGTGTTTTCGGCACGGGGATTGGGTTGCGACTACAGCGCGAGGACAGCGACTTGGCTGAGAGGGTCATGTTGCACTTCGCGGACAAGGGCGTTCCGGTCCTACCCGTGCACGATAGTTTCATTGTTGCAACTCCGCACAGGGATGAATTGGTCAGAGTAATGAAAAACTCCTTTGCCGAGACCTATGGGCAAACCACCAGTGTGACAGTCAAAAATTAACCAAGAATTGCGCGAACATGAGAAGCAGCACGTTGTACTTTCTTTGGAACCGTCAGGTATTCCTACGCAATCGTCACCAAGACTTCGACGCATTGCTCGAACATTGGAACCTTTCAACAGGCATTTACCTAATTGGGTGCGCCGGAAAGATCGTGTACGTGGGTCAATCTACAAACCTTCCCACGCGATCAATCGACAGCCTTGGCTCCATGTATCATCGTGTACCTGACACCTCGCTACCATGGTCTATCGCATATGCGCCCTGTTCATGGGAAGAGATGGACGAGTGCGAGAGTACGGCCATTCGGGCTTTCGCTCCGCGCTTCAACACTTCGATACCTAGCGTCGCAAAAAGCCAAGGTCGCTTGCCCGACATAATAGGGGTGGCGGCAGTGTTCCAAGACCAATCAAGACCGTGCGGCGCTTTCGATCAATCCTGCATGGCGCAGCAGATGGTGGACGCACTGGCCAACCCGGCCCCTCCTTGGAGCAGGAAGAAGAAGCGCCGCAAGTCCGAACCAAGACCCGCCGTTGAGACCGATGAATTCATTGCCCCGGTTGAGTGGACGGAAGAAGACGCAGCAGCCCTAGTTAAGTCGTATGGAGTGTCACTTTCTGAGCCTTTGAAGTTCCCGATCAACCTCTGCGACGAAGGATCAGTCGTGACGAAAGACGGAGAGTTCATTGGTACTTGGGCTATGGACGCACATGCGTTTCCATCTTTCACACCCGACGGTGCTTCTAGCCCGCTCTTCACTGCTTCGCTGGTAGGCATTCTGTGTATGGATATCAGAGACTGGTACGAAGCCGAAACCGGAGAAGAGATAGCCTATTAAGGCCTATACTGATGGTTACCGGGAAATAACACTGTAACAACTATAATAACTACAATGTATTTACCCCTACTGGACAAATCTAGAAGTATGAAGGCTATTCCACACCAAGCACCCCTCGGTGCCCCACTACCGGGTAAAATAAGGACTGGGCTGGATTTGCGCTGTTCGATCAGGCACATATCGGGCGACAAGAACAAATCACTAGGGGCGAGGCTATGCAAAACCTGCTGGACGATCTGACGGAAATCTTGCAGGCAGAGCAAGCCTTTATCTCCGATGGTGCGATCCTCAAGAACGCGGTGATCGAGGCGGCGCTGAACATGCAGCCGCACCTGCTGGAACTGCTGATGCAATCCGACACGATCAAGGCGCATTTCTTCACGCCGGTGGCGGGCGCACTGGTTTTCGACAAGGTGAAGTTTCAGGACTTCGTGTCCAACAAAGCCTTCCTGCCCGACAGCTACACCGCCTTCAAGAACCGCATCGGTCTGACGGACGGGCGCGGTGACTACCTGAGCCAGTCGCGCGATGTGGTGCTGGCGTGGCCCTACAAGGATTGCGTGCTGGAAGGCGGCATGACGAAAGAGGACCGGGGCCGGAACGAGGTGTTCTGGAACACGACGCTGGCCCCGGACGACATCACGCGGCTGTTTGAACCCAAGGTGCTGACCGGCTGGGAACGCTGGGATGCCGAGGCTGTGGCAGCGGGCAAGCCTGCGCCCATGGGCACAGCATCCACGATATCGCAGACGAAGAGATCGCGCTGCGGATGCCGATCCGGCAAGAGCGGCGAGCGGGCAGGGAGGGCAGCGCTTTCATTCGTCATTTCACACACCGGCGTTCGGGTTTAGAGTCGTCACTTCACACACCAGCCTCCACTATCGTCATTTCACACACCGCCCGTCAAGTTTCGTCATTTCACACACCGACTTCGCCTGTGGATAACTTGGCATATCATTCGTCATTTCACACACCGATATTCGTCACTTCACACACCATCTTTCGTCACTTCACACACCAAGTTCCGAAAATAGATCCGATTCCCACCACTATTTCAACGACTTATGACGACCCCCAATTCCTGTAACTCCTATATAACTCTATTTAACTCTCTCGCAGCCCTTCAAGCTGCTTCGAAACGGCATCGGCCTAGTCGGCCGATAACCATTATGCGCCCCTTCGCCCCATAGGGGCGAACCCGCGCCCCCCACCATGAGAAGGGGCTTCAGGACTCACCAAAAGCAGATGCGCTTGTCGAAGAGGCCGTCCTTGCTTTGATCGAACCCTAAGACCATCAAGAACCCCGCTTCAAGGGGTGGGTGCTCGCCATGCTCGGATGCTTACGCATCCTGCGCGTGGCTCCGCTCCCGCTACGCGCCCTTGAACCAGGAACCTTGCTGTTCTTTTTTCGGGCTCAAGCAAGGGACGGCTCCGAAAGCAGATCAGCCTCAACTTCCGCCGAGGCTCCAATGCAAAGCGCGTTGCATGCAACCATGCTTTCAAGGGACGGCGCTTCGACCCCTTTGGGGTGTAAGACGAATACAGGGGAAAATGCTTAGAAAAAGTCAGGCGGATCGTGACGCTTGACGTAACGCGTCAAATTGGTTATCTTGGTAGATAACGATGATCCTGGGTTACAGAGACAAAAAGACCGAGCAGTTTGCGAACGGTGAGATGGTGAAAACCTTCCAAGGCTTTGCCTATCAGGCAGAGCGGCGGCTCGCTATTCTCAACGCGGCAACGTCTCTTGATGATCTTCGCATGATACGCAGCAACAGGCTTGAGGCGCTTCGAGGCGACAGGGCAGGGCAATACTCCATCCGCATCAATCAGCAATGGCGTATCTGCTTTACCTGGCCAGACACCGACCCAGGGCCGTCAGACGTGGAAATCGTGGACTACCACTAACGGAAAGGAGGAAAGCCATGTTCAAACGTGCAGTACATCCCGGCGTGATCCTCAAGGACGAGCTCGAAGAGCTTGGCATCACGCTCACCGAGTTCGCCCGTCAGATCGACGTGCCCGCCAATCGCGTTTCGCAGATCATCGGCGGCAAGCGCGCGATCACTGGCGACACCGCCTTGCGCTTTGGCCATTGGTTCGGCACCGACGCGCAATTCTGGATCAATCTTCAAGCACAGTTCGATCTGGCCGTCGCCGATCAGGAAACCGGCGCGGCAATCCGCAAGCTGCCGACAAGTGCCAGTTTGCCCGTGCGGAGGCGCGAAGAACAACCGAGGTTGGTTTGAGACGATAGTAGGTTGAAACGGATTGAGGCAAAGATAAATGGCGCGAAGGATTTCTTCATCGCAACTGCAGAGTAAACTCAGACAGGCGCAGTCGAAAATACGGCAGGCTCAGAACAAGCAGAAGCAGGCGATCAACAAATATAATCAGGCCGTTCGATCCTACAACTCCAAGGTTCGAGCGCACAACGCGCGTGTCCGAGCGAACCGCGACCGGCTGAAAAGAGAGCTGCAAAAGCTCGCCCGAACAGCTTCAAAGCCGCAATATGTGACCTTTCGAAGTTCTGTCGATACCGTACAACGCTCCTACACAGTGCTGGAGGCCCGTGCTGACGCCGCGCTCTATGATGAGCGCTATGATCGTTTTCTCGACCTCTCTGAGAGGGAAGCGGCGAACTCTGCAAGCGTCATGAACGTTTTGGAAGGCGAGTCGCCGGAGAACGAGTACGAGCATGCGCCTCCTGCATCGTCTATCGACCACATCCTCAAAGAGATTTCACAGGATGTCCATGATCGTTGGCATGGGGCACTCTTCTCTCTGAGCCCACAAAATCCCGACGCGGCAAGGCATTTCTGCACAAGCGCTAGGGAGCTTTTGACAGAAATACTGGAAAGGTTCGCACGGGACGACGATGTGAAGTCACAGTTGCCAAGCTGTGAACTCACCGCACAGGGAAAACCCACACGCCGAGAGAAAATCCGGTTTTTCCTTCATAAACAAGGCGTTTCCGATGAGGCCGCAGCGGATTTTGTAGAGAAGGACATGGAAAACGTCGTGCAACTTTTCCGAGTCTTTAATGATGGAACACATGGTTCCTCTGGTCGCTTCGAGCACCCACAACTTCTTGCCATCAGAGCTCGTGTGGAAGGGGCAGTTTCGTTCCTCTGGAGTATCATTACCGGAGATGCATTCACCATGGCATAGGTCCGCAGCAGTGCCCAAAGCGCGCTGCACGAGACAGTTGTCCAAATGAATTCTCATGCTACTGTGGCGGCGCGTCGGAGCTTCCAAACCTTCGGCGCTTAACCGCATCCACCGCGGGCATGGAAATACGTCGTCCGTCACTGTCGGCACGTCTGGCGTGACGTTCAAAAAAGTTCGCAGATTAGCCTTAGAGACTGGCTTCTGCGGATGCATAGGATGCTTCATCTCGAAACTGAAATGGAGGTACTAAAATGCCAAATCCTAAAAGCTTTCGAAGATGGACCTTCGTTCTGCGAAGGTGACTACAGATGACATATTGCAAAATACAAATCTGTAGTAACGTCTGCTTCTAAGTAGACGGGGGATGAGCGGCGAAAGCGGCTCATCCCCACTTCCAATTTTTGGCGGTGGCCTCTATTCTTTAATGGTTGTTCAGGGGCCACCGCGTTGAAATCGATAGTTATTTTCCCAATTGCTGACCTAAGAAGATTCACCGGTACATCTGGAATGTACCTTTCAAAGCCATCGTGGACAGTGCCCGAAAGAAATCGAGACTTCGTAAGAGCGCTAGGGGGGTTAAAAGAAGTCAGCGATTGCGGTATTTCGCTTCGCGGTTTGGACGGATGGATTGTAGAACCCTTTGCTTGTGACGCTAAGCGCGGCCCAAAGTTCCATGACATGCCTGCGATGCGGGTCTTCGATCATTTTGTACAATGGAAAGTCGAAAACCGCCTGCTTTTTTTTGATGGGGAATGTTCTGGACGCATCGAGTATCACCTCGAATGCAATTTTGGGGGGGTAACCCATCCTGCCAGCATTAATGAAGTGAACGACTATCTTTGTGGATTGAAGCTTCGAGTTCGTAAACACGAAGGCACTGAGACAAATGAATTCGACGAATTCGACTTTGGTCGATCTGGTTTGCTCCATTCTAGAGCACTTGCTGCGAGAACTGTTCCAGCCAGTCAATTTGCTGATATTCATAATGTTAGACGCCATATTAAGTACATGAGGCCAGCCATCGTCCATATTATGGAAGATGATGAAAATATTGAAATAACGGATGACTTTACACGGGTCGCTAACAACACATCGAGGTATCTTGATGTATTTCACGACAGAGTTCGAATATTTAACAATATCGATATCCCAGTATGGGCGATCCGCACCAAGAAAAAGGTGAACCAGCGCGATCTAAGGGACTTGTGCTTGTTTCTTCGGCGTATGCACTCCGAGTATGAATGCATCAAGCGGCTGCTTCTCGAGATTGAGAGAGGCAATATTGATGTTGTCGATGGACTTCTTCCTGTAGCCTTCGAAGAGTATCTGAGAGAAATTCTTAAGCGTGTCAGATCGGGAGAGAAGAAGCTGCTTCGCCGAGGTAAATTTGCGCCAGAACACGCTTCAGACGATCCGGGTATGATAGAACTAGCAAGCATCTCAATTCATGACCTTGATCCGTCTCTTTATTCGCAAGTACAAATCGCGTTGAAGCGGTCGCGCTTCAACTGGTCCAGCAATGAAGACCAAGTCAGGGGCTTCGTCGAGCAACTCCAATCTCGTTCAACTGTTGTAAACCTCAATGTCAGGGAGCTAAACATGGATAATCGTCAAACCGTTTCCAACTCTTCTGGTGTCGTTCTAACCCAAGCTGGTCGCGACGCTCAGGTAAAAATCGACAAATCCTTCAACGGATTCCAAGATAACACGTCGAATGCGGAACTTGTTCAAGCCATCGCTGATCTCAAAGAGAACATCGACCAAGCTATCGAAGGTGGTGAAGTAGAGAATCCAGATGCACTCGCTCGAGATTTCGCAGAACTTGCTGACGAAGCGGTTTCTGATGAGCCACGCAAGGAGAAGTTGGAGTTCAACGGCAAGATGATAATTGGTGCTATTAAGGAGTCCTCTGGCTTGATTGCCTCAATCAGCAAGGCAATTGAAGTTATCAAGAGCCTCTTCTAGTCGGATCAGTGCTCAAGCTTGGCTAAGCCCGTCGCACCGTCCTCTCACTCACCTTGAACAGCCGCGCGATTTCAGAGATCGCCCTTTGCTCATCGTCTCGTGAAATGCCCCATCTGAATTGGTCCACCGTTATGTATAGGGAACGGAGGACAGAGAATGGCAAACAAGCGGCACAAG
>NZ_JAAGOX010000028.1 GCF_010500245.1 Ruegeria sp. PrR005 | reverse complement strand
CTTGTGCCGCTTGTTTGCCATTCTCTGTCCTCCGTTCCCTATACATAACGGTGGACCAATTCAGATGGGGCATTTCAGTTCTGAGGACCTGCGCCTTTGTGCGACCGATGTCCTTCACCGTTTCTTCGGTGTGGCGCTCGATCGCTTTGGACAGCGGAGGGGCAGATACGTTCAGCTCCTCCAAGGCACCGGGTTCTGCTAGCTCTTTCTCGCGCTTCTTTATCCAAGCGGTTGCGGCAGGGCGTCTGTCAAAGGTCTTCGTCTCATGATAGGAGGTTCCTTCTCGCATCACTCGCACGCGCGCAAGGTAGCTGCTGCTGCCCTCCTTTCGCTTGCGTATACTGATCGAGCCCATGATGACCTCCCGACTCGGTACATGGGAATCCTATTTGGTACATTGTGCCAAACCCAGCGTCAAAATCGGCGTATTTGGTACAGAACAGGCCGGAACGAGACGAAGGTGAGGCGAAGATAAGTGGCTGATAAAATTAAAAAACAAGATCTATCAACGGCCGCCCGCCTGTCTGTTGCCCCCATGATGGATGGTGGCGATTTCACTTTGGTTTCATAGGGTTGCAGCGCTTCGTGTGCAGAATGTGTTCATGTTTTGATCGCGCGAAATCGCAATCCGTCGGGCTCCTTTCGGATCCCTGGGATTGGCGGAGTAGTTGAGGCACAAGCATCCCTCAAGTGAACCTGAAATCCTGTGAGTAATCCAAGAATGTTGGCCGACACTCCACATCTGGAGGACGCGACATGCGATCACTACTTAGTTTGAGAGGAACATATTCCTATAGTGTGGCTTTGGTTGCACGGACATAGTCACAGTCATTGGGCATAGCGCCCAATAACTCCAGACTTCAAATCAATACGCGTCAAACCCTGTACAATCAGTTCGACTGCGCGTTCTACAGCTCTTCCGCCTTGAGAAACTTCGCACGCAAATAGCTCGCGATTCTCTCCCAAGCTCAAGCCGTTCCATGGCCAGGCGGCGGTGGTCACGCCACGATGAAAGAGGAAGTGGCGGAGTGCATCTAAATCCCGCGGAGTATTTGGTTCTCCTGGAACCTCGAAGCTGTTCGAATATGGAGCAAGTGCGTGACAAAGCGAGGTATGTTTCACGGGCATTAGGCAACGCTCAAGACCGACTGTTGCTTCATCAAGACCGAGTATCTGCCCCACAGCCCGTGCTGCTCCCCCGGCACCGCCCAGCACGAACACTGGCGTCCGTAGCGCAATGGCAATCATGACCTCCTCGGCAATGCCTGCCATGCGCCCCCAACTTTGACCGTCGTCCTTGCCTCCCAGCACCACCAACGCACTGACGTCTTGCAGCATTCTGACGCGCAGCCGGAATAGGCTGAGCGCCCAAGCCACATGGCGTCGCGGATCGTATGTCTCCCCCCGATCTGTGGGCATCGCACCAAACCACTCATCTGTGGGCGCTCCCAACTCTTTGAGTTCATGAGTGCTTATCGTATTGAGCGGAATGAACTCGATCGAGTTTGTGTCGGTTTTGGTACCCGCTGTTTCTGCTCGAAGCGAAGCTGGATATCCCAAGTAGTTTCGTACCCTTGGTTTCTGGAGGGCTTGCTGCGCCAGTTCTGGTGGCGCATCCCTGTCGGCGGCAATCACATGTTCGAGCGTACCTTTTGGCTCGAAAGCCCCGGCGTACGCAAGAGCGGCTCCGTTGCGTAGTAGCTGCTTTGTCAGTGTGGAGAACACTGGAGCCGAGCCAGCCTCCTTAAGTCCCGCCGAAATCCCAACTAGCTGTCCGTCAAGCTTGCCTCGGCTGAAGTGCTGTTGCTGGATTGCCTTAGGAAGGTTTAGCTGGCCTTCCTCGTTCCACCCCGCGTCAAGCAACGTCATCATAGAGCGCACCCCGTGGACGAAGTGTCCGTTCGACAGAAGCTGGCTGAGTTGATCGTCGTTGAGCGACACGGATCGTGTTTCGAGGATCCGGCGCAGCACAAGAGCGCGCGGTACGATCCGTACATCCCCGAGTCCGTTCACTCCGCCGATATTGATCGCACCGCGAAGTCGGCTGATGAAATCTGGCACCTTACGTGCGCGATAGGTCTCTGCGTTGAATTGTGCTCGGCGGTTAAACTCGTCTAGCGTCTCAGCGGTTCCTCCAGCGAAAATGAAAACAGCTTTTCGGACCTCCAACTCTTTTCCGTCAACTAGCACCACCCCATCCTGCATTGGCGCGAGAAACCAGCGCAGCCAACCGAGTGCTGCGCCATCCAAGGCTGCATCAAACTCATCAAAAAAGAACACCGGTGTGATCGTGCCCTCTTTTTCATCAACTTCGGCCGCCGGTTTAGGTTGAAGAGCCGCCTCGAACGTTTTGGCCAGTTCGTCTGTCCCCGCGATCTGGGTCAGATTTGCGGTCTTCACCAGCTTGCACCCGGTCACAGCCTTCGAGATCCTCCTTACGAAGGTCGACTTCCCTGATCCTGGTGGGCCGAACACCACGATTGAGAGCGGGCGCTCGGCTTTGGAGTCAGCATGATAACCCTCGATGAGTTCAACGATGTGGCGGGTCTGCGCAACGATTTCGTTGCCTTCTCCGTCGATGGGCAGATCCAACCCAACAATGTTTGTAATGTGATCCTCAAGTCCATCGCCACTGCGAACGTAACCTATTGCACGTCGGAGCAGATCACTGAATTGTTCTTGAAGTGTCTCGGGAACTGTCAAGGTGCCACCTCTCGTCAGGATGCCAAGGAATAAGGGGAACTATGAAGCGTCAGGTTGATATCTCGCAACAAAGAATCGTATTCCAGCGATCTATCTTTAGCATCGTAGAGTTGGAATTGCGCCATGAGCTATTCGATGGCTCGATGGGAGATCCGATCACCCGGCTTGTGCTGGAACGAGGTGATAGCGTCGCGGTTCTTCCTCATGACCCACATGCGAATATGGTTCTTCTTTGTGAACAGTTCCGTGCCCCGACTATCTCTCGGGGTCCTGGCTGGCTGTTGGAGATTCCAGCTGGGATGGTCGACGGCAAGGAAGGCATTGAGACCTGTGCCCGCCGCGAGATGTCGGAGGAGACTGGACACGAAGTTCAAGCTCTGACCCCAATCGCGACAGTCTATCCCAGTCCCGGTGGCTCTTCGGAGCGAATCCACATCCTTCTTGGCGAGATTGCTTTGCGGGCGGATGCACCCGATACTGCAGGTGCTGCGCAAGAGGGTGAAGACATCCGCATCATCCGTTTGCCGGTTGAGGCTGCTCTGGCTCGTCTGCGCGCGGGCGACATACTTGACGCCAAAACTCTTATAGCCTTGCAGTGGCTCGAACTCTCAGCAGCACGCCAAGAGTTAGGAGGTGATACAAGCTAGACCGGAAGGCGAGTTCGCTCTACAAAACAAGATGTCAAGTCGCTGAGTGCATACGGAGCGCATGCTGATGGATTTTGAGAAATGGTTAGCTTTCTCTGCTCGATGCTTATTTGCGGTCAGAAAGAAAGCTTACAAATTTGAGCTTCTCGGGGCTGATTGAGGCGAGTTTGAGGCAGAATGAGTATTTTGAGGATATCAAGCGACTTAGCTGCGAAAGACCCTAAGTGGTCGATTATCCGATCGAACTTCGCCGCGAGTTTGGAAGCCGGTTTAGTCGATTTGCGCCAGATTGTTTCATTTGCTTGTCGCTTTGATTGCCAGGAAGTTCTTTCCAATTATTGTGATCCTTCGCGTGACTCGACTGCCGATATCCAGGAGCTTTGGTCTCGACATGTCCGCAAAATACGCTTTTCAGGCCCCGGAAATTTGGTGAGTGAAAAACGCGTTCGAGCACTAAACGATGCCTTCCCTTGTGCGCATCTAGACGCAATTAGTCTCTCAGGAACGAGTATATATCGAGTTGTGAGTCACACAAATTGGTTTGAATTGCTTGGAAGCGCAAACGAATTCTGGCGACGCGACTCCGTTGCGGATTTGGACTTACAAGGCACCTTCGCGAACCTCGCTCCTGATCAATTGGCTGCGTGGTGCAGTGCAATTGGTTCGCTTCCCGAAGACGAGCGACGGTTTCGCTTAGATCCCGGCGCCAATAAGTCGCTGGCGCTAGGCGTGGTGTGGTTCACAGAGGAAGAGACTGTTCCTTTCGGGTGGAGCGAACCGCCGAGTGTCGAGCTAGCTGAGAGGGCGCGCGATGCGCTCGGTCTGGGCCACTTTCCGTCTGACACGGTGCCCGGGCCGACGCATCTGTTCGCACTGCGCTTCGATGGTGCCGTTGCGGACCGAGTTTCTCACTACCGTCCTAACGCGATTGACGGGTTGGACAATGCGCGTTTCATGGTGCCGAAAAACCACCAAGATGACAGTCAAGAGGTCAATTGGGGCTGGACCGCGCATCTCGCTCGGATCGAGGACGATCGGCTGAGCCTTGATGGTGCACACGAACGGATCGCTAACCAAATCTGGGAGGAGGACATGCAAGATGCTCCCATTGACTTTGCTTATCTGGGTGAGTTGGCAACCAGACACTCAGTGCCCGACGCGACGTTCGCCACGCGCTTGGAAATGCTGTAAGATCAGGAAATGAGCGTTTGGACTGAAAAGTGAGCGAGAACCACGATATTCTTCGCCTTGAGGGCGGCGACCGGACTTGGTTTTCCGATTGGCTACTCAAGGGGATGTCATGCCATGAGTTTGGAGACTGCGTGCCCGGAAGCGATCCTTTCCCGGGCGCGCAACACCTCATCGGCATGCACGAGCAACTCGTCGACTACCTCGCATTAATCTATGACCGGCTGGGCAGCATACAACGGCAGGACTTTCTTGGTGGCGTGGCCGAGGCGCTGCGAACTCTCAACTTGAACCAAGCAAGGGATCAGGTCTTAGCGTCGCGGCTCTTGTCCTTGGCCACCAGATTGGGTGCCAAAGAAGCTATTCATGTACTTGGATTTGAGATCGACACGCGGCGAAGTGACCCGGAGGCTTTCCGTCTGGTGCGAGAGCTTGCGACGGCCATTAGTGAATGGCCCTATCCGGTTGATGAACGGACTACGAAGGCACTATATCGTCTGTCGCAGTCCCCTGCTTTCGATGGGATACTGGCCCGACGAGCTTTGACTGCGCTGTGCAAAGCGGACCCTGAAAGCCTTTGCAAGCATCTTCAGATCCTACACCCTCATCTGCAAGAGCGCTATGCACCAAAGATTTGCCGCGTGAATGCGAAACGATTCGATGAGCGAAGAAAACGGGTTCTCGAAATACACGATATCGTGCCA
Source organism: Ruegeria sp. PrR005 (assembly GCF_010500245.1). GTDB lineage: Bacteria > Pseudomonadota > Alphaproteobacteria > Rhodobacterales > Rhodobacteraceae > Ruegeria_B > Ruegeria_B marisflavi. The sequence continues at coordinate 4,083 of NZ_JAAGOX010000028.1, read as the reverse complement.
TCTGCAGTTTTTGCTAACGCTTTCGAAGATTGGGTTAGCCGAGTGCCCTACGGCTATCCTTTGAATTCAATCGCGCACTCATCGGATTGGTGGACAAGTTCAACAGCTGATCGTCGGGTTCTCTATCATCTTCGGCGAGCAGAAGTGAGCACACCAACACCTTCCACGCATCATGAACCCATTGGCGACAACGTAGGCAACCGAAGGACTTTTCCGATTCTGTACGATGACGAAGATATCGCAGATGCCGTTGAACTTCTTGATGAGACGCAGGGGGAGCCTGAAGCCGCATGACGCACGAGTTAGGCGAATCCACAACTCCCAACACCGCTCTATTAGATTTTATCTCTGATGCAGCTGCACAAGATGATTTTCTTGCTCTAGATGAGATTGACGTAAATGACGAATATTTCACTAAGATCTATGCTTGCGATTCGAACGTTATAAGCCTATTCATTGATCCCTTCAGCCGTAGCACTTCGGGGGGCGATCGTAGAATTGGCTCCGGAGAGGTTTTTCACTCAGATTCAAAAAAGAAAAAGGCTGCGATAGCGTCAGCTATTGCTCAGTTTATATGTTACGAGCTGACGGGAAGCGATCCATTATTGCTTATTCCGTCTGTCGATACTGAGATCCAGCTGCTTCTTCAAATCGCTGCGCGCGATGCGGATACCCCGGAAGCGGTATTAGAGAGAGCTCAGGAGCTAACAGAAACTTTAGGCAGCGGCAGCCTTCAACAGGCAGAGGAAGCCGCTCGGACATTGTCTGACTTGATAATCGGCGCCACAAAGAGGAAGAGGCTCTTTTCTCTGCGAGACAACAATCGATTTGCGAGTGTAGACGACCTGTCTCGAATTCATTCCGAATTCTTGCCAGAGGTACTGCAAATTCTTGCTCCGATGACACGGGTCGCGGACATGATTGAGTTTTCTGAAACTCGAGAACGGTGGCATCGCAGTCTAATTGCGCTGGGCCGGAGAGATGATATCAGGCTGTCACGCGACGTCGACGCGATGGCGCGGCTGGAAATGTGGAACCGGCGACTCATGTGCCTCCCACAGCCGCACCGCATGATCTACATAACAGGAGACAATTCGTTGCTTGCTGCCAGTGCAGCTTTTCATCAGATTGAGCTTCAGGAAGAGCAAGCGAGAAACGTGTTTCCAAAAAATGCCTCGTTTCGGGAAGCATTCTTTCGGCATCCAAGATGTTTTCTGGATCGTCCTTACGTTCTTCGCCCACGTTCGGGTGATGGCGATAAATATGCAGCAGCTCAGTCTATCAGATCCTGGTTGAGTTTGTTGCTGGGGGAGTACCAAGATGGGTCAAGACAAATTGGCGAATGGAGCTGGAGTGAAGGAAGATTTGCGCTTAATGACGATGCCGCAAGCGATATTTTGAGTGTTGCTGATAAAAATCCAGATTTGCTTGAAGAGCTGAAAGAGACTTGGGAAGAGTTTACGGATGCTGTAGAACTCACGAGTCTTCACTCGGGAAAAATCCTTGAGATTCAAGATGTAGATAGTCGCTTGCGAATAGATACCTTGCGGCGATTTTTGAACGAGCATATGCCTACGTTTGAGGCGGACCTCCGGGAAACTTGGGAAGCCTGTGTTCGCGCATTTACCGAGGCACGGTTCTTAATTGGAATAGTGCACAAACAGGATAGAATTCCAATGAGACGGGCCCCCCGGCTCTGCTTGGAGGGCGTCGCACCACAAACATTTCTGAATGCTGCATATATCTGGCTCAGAGACACACAAGCGTTCACCGCAAATGCTTTCGATGATGAAAAACGGCGCTTAGATGAAGCAGATCCAAGTGGGTATAACTTTCTTGTAGTCGCCGCATATCTTTTGGCCCAAGGTCAAAACTGGCCTTCCGCGGCCTTTCTTTGTGCTCATGCACGCATAATTGCGAAGCAAGAAACCAATGGCGGTGAGCAGGTGGGACTTCAAGGTTCGAATGGGCGTGAAGCCGCTTATCTTGAGGCATTTGCGAGAAGGCATATGGCTCGTTCAGTTTCTGATCTCGCTCCGCTTCTATCAATCGTTCAAGAAGCTGAATGCATTTTGGAGAAGGAAGTTTCGGTCCACGAAGAGCATGGTATGCAGCTGGATGCGGTTCCAGAGCGGTTCATGGGCGAAAAGCTTGCAATTGAGTACACGAGGCTGATGCTTGAGTGGTACAGCGGGACGACTATTGACGATAATGAAGTCGAGCGCGTTGCTCGGCAATACTATGAGTTTGCGACGCAGCTCAGTGCCGAGATTTTAGATCAGTCACGTTCCGATAAACACGCGCTCCTGAAGGCACTACGGCAACGCGCTTACATTAATATTTGTTCGCTGGCCATTTTCTCCGGTGAAGGCTTTCAGCTCAGAGACATCGGTGAGTACGCTGCTGTCCAACTCTGGGATGAACTCAAGGACCCTGACGCAGATGAATTGAGCCTTTTTGCAAGAGTTGTTCTTTACGCTGGCTTGGCGCTCTTTGGCGAAGCATCAATTCGCGTGGACAACCGTCGCCGTGCATTGGACTTGATCGCGGAGGCGCGGAGACGAAATCGAAGCGAAGAGCTAGGCTTTGTATATGACGCGCAAAGGTACCGTAGGTTTGAGGAGCTACTGAAGCGCGGACTGCCATTAGCATAGCGCCGGAACATTAACTTCTGATGGTTTCAGTGCTACTTCCTATTTCTCGCCACACACGAAAGTCATTTCTTCGCCCGTCTGCTTTGGAGGATCGGACCGACTCCGTAGCGACCTGATGCGGCTAGGGCGCGCCGATGTGCGATCCGTGTGCAAATCGATCCGCCTCAGGGTCTGCGACCAAAGATGCTTAACCTTGCTCGCCATCGGGTTGTGCTTGGGTTTCCGTTGGCTTCTTGCGGTTGGCCCGTGGACCCGCCTTGCGCGCTGTTGCGAACCCACGGTCGGTTGACATGAAGCGATCAAGCATGGGGGCGACGAGGCGCGCAGGTTCCAGATCCTGGCCGGTCTGGTGGCCCAAGACCGCCGCGTAGTCGCAGAGGTCGCGGTGCACGTCGGCGGGCAGCTCGACGGTCAGCTTGACCGGCTTGTCGTCACGGATCGGGCCGAGCTTCAGCTTCGTCATCTCACTTCTCCCAAAGGCTCGAGGATCAGGTCGCGGGTGACCATGACGCGGACGGGGAAGCCAGGGCGGATGGTCAGTGTCGGTGGGACGGAAAGCTGCTGTCGCACGATCTCGTCCCCGGTCCGCCCGATCGTGTCCTGTGCTGCTTCGCGGATAGCACGGGCGACGTCATCCTCGCTGTCGGCGCCGCTCTCGAGGCCGAGGTTCAGGATCGTGGCGAGGCCGGCGGCCAGGAAGACACGACCCCAATGGTTGTTCACCCGATCCTGCAGGCCGGACGCGCCGGTTCCGTCCGTGCCGGGCGCGCGTTCCAGCACAAGGGAGCGACCATCTGGAAGGATGAGCCGGGTCCAGACGAGGAGCAGGCGGCTTTGTCCGGACGCGATGCGGCTGTCATACTCCTCCAGAAGCCGAGCGCCTTGCGGGATCAGCAGGTAGCGACCGGAAGGACTGTCATAGACGTTCGACGTCACCTGCGCCGAGATCTGGCCGGGAAGGTCGGAGCGAAGGCCGGTGATCAGGGCAGCCGGGATGACGGTACCGGCCTGCAGGATGTAGGGACTGGGCGGTGCCGTGATGCGTTCAGCGCTCACAGTTTCAGTGTCTCCGGTTCGCGTTAGGAAGGTCTCCCGGCTCGAGACGGGGTCGTTGGCCGCGCCGGTATTCGGGCTTGTGGGGAAGAGCGCGCCGGTCGCAGGCAGGGACGGGGCTGACGGCGTGCCGCCACGCGGCACGGTCTGTGCCTCGGCGAAGAGGGCGCTCAGGCGGGCGGCCTCGATCTCCTGAAGTCTGCGTTGTTCGTCCGGATCGACGGTCGTCGAGACCGGCGCCGAAAGCGGCGGAGCAGGCACCGGCTGACCACGATCTTGAGCGCCGAGAATGGCGCGGCTGTTGATTTCCACCCAGAAGTGAGCCGGGCCGGCGGATAATTTCCACTGAGAACTGAGCCATGTGAACCTTTCCCCG
>NZ_JAAGOX010000027.1 GCF_010500245.1 Ruegeria sp. PrR005 | reverse complement strand
GAGTAGGTCCGCGTGTTGCCCTGAGCGTCTTCGACCGAAACCCTTTCGATCGTGTAGAGGCCGGGGTTATTGACACCGGAAATCAGTCTTTGAATACTTGTCTCATCTGGTACGATCATCAGCGACCAGGGTCTGAAATCCGTGCTGGTTGAAGAAAAGGAATAGCTGATTTCGCGATCAAACCAGACGACGATACTGGACACTCCAGCCAGGTCATCGGTCGCGTCCGCAAATGCCGTAAGGACGGCATTCCCACCGGACAGGTCGATCCGATCAGGGACATCCAGGGCGATCAGCGTGGGGGGCGTGGTGTCAGGAGTGGACCCGACGAGTTCGATCTCGGTATTGAACCCGAGCGCGGTCAATTCGCTGGTCGAGTAGGTTCGCGTGTTGCCCTGGGCGTCTTCGACCGTCACCCTGTCGATTGTATAGATGCCGGGGTTATTGACACCGGAAATCAGTCTTTGAATACTTGTCTCATCTGGTACGATCATCAGCGACCAGGGTCTGAAATCCGTGCTGGTTGAAGAAAAGGAATAGCTGATTTCGCGATCAAACCAGACGACGATACTGGACACTCCAGCCAGGTCATCGGTCGCGTCCGCAAATGCCGTCAGGACGGCATTCCCGCCGGACAGGTCGATAACGTCAGGAAGGTCCAAAGCTGTCAGTGTCGGGGGAGTATTGTCAATCAAAATGGCACCTCTGGAAACCGTAAACAGTGGAAAAGTTATTTCGCTTTTCAGCCTTACAATCAATACGGTAATTTTACCCCGCACCATCAATCCTGAGATTGGGAAAACTGGACGCCCATCATCGAAGCATTTTGGACTGGGTGGCTCGCAAACGCGCGACCCTGCAATTAATTTGCTGAAAGCAATATCCGGCCCCCGCTCCTTCCCCCCGCCTTGCAGGGGAAGGCCCTTCGCTCCCTGATCCGTATCCGCACGATGCCAGTTCTCGATGGCCAGTCGCTTCCCCGCAGGCCTCTCACCTGCCCCGCCTTGGCCGCCTTACGCCTTGACGGTCCCCGGTCTACCGATTGGGCCTCTGCTCCCAGAACGACAGCCGGTGGGTTTCGTAGTCGTGTTTCTGCGCCAGCCCAGAAGGAGTCGGTTTGGCGCGGGGTGGGGTAGTCCCCGGATCATCTTCTGCGCTTGGTGGCCGGTGAGCAGGCGTACCGTAGCGACCATCTTCCAATCAGCAACGCATGGAAAACGGTCGGTCCAAACCATACGCGGCGGGACCTCCGTGATGATGTCGTGCTCCTACGGAATGCCCGCTGACAGATTGGAAAGCACTCTCTGAACAGTCGAAGTGTAACAATCTCCGAAAAACTTTCAATCAGCACACTAGATGGCTGAGGCGAGAGGCGCTTGTTGGTGCAACAAAAAGCCTCAATCGCCCTGAATGACCAAAGAGCTACATCGATCTATCAGTGACCGCTATCAGTGGTCTCTATATCGAAAAGATGCAGATTCAGAGTTTCCTTGGCCAACCTTTGTTGAACTACTCGATCCCTTCGATGAGGACGTAGCACCACTTGAAACTCTTCACGAGTTCCCAGCGGAAATGAAAAAAGTGAAGAGGTTTTTTCCAAACAACTTGAAGCAGTGATCATTCGTGCGCAATGATAACGTGATCATTCGAAACCTATTGCACTAAACGTATTGCAGACTGCAATGACAACAACGAAAACTTCGGCCAAACCTGTTGGGGCTTGGGGTAAGGCAACCGCTGGCTCAGCCGAAACCCATCACCTTGCGCACCATTCTGCTGACGTTGCCGCGGTCTTCCTTTCTCTGATGGCTCAACCTATCTGGGCGACCCGTGCCTCAACGGCGCTTGGTAGGATGATGAGTGCCGATGAAATTTCTTGCCTTGGCGCACTCGTTTTTATTCATGACATCGGCAAGCTTGCCCCAGGCTTCCAAGCAAAAGCATGGCCGGACACCTTTGGACTCCGCCTGATCGGACATCTGGAAGCTGGTTGGCACTGGGCTGCGATGCCGCGAGAAAACGCGCTAGCGGGGGCCGCTTCACATCTGGCCGGATGGCCAAACTTGCGCGAATGGTTTGCGGCGATGCTGGCTCACCATGGTCGCCCAGTGCCTATGCCTTCCAGTGGGGAAGCAAATGCTGCCTATCCAGTCCTGCCCGATTATGACTGGAGGCAGGAAGAGGCGTTGCTGGGGCGTTGCCTGCTGGATTGGTTTCCAGCCATTACCCGAGCAACCGCTCCACCTCCCGAGCCGCGACTCGTGCATCTGTTCTGCGGCCTACTCACACTTGCGGACTGGGTCGCCTCGGACCGGCGGGCATTCGAGTATGCGCCGAGGTTCAGTTCCGACTACTGGCATACCGCACAAATCCGGGCTCGTGCACGGGTAGCTGAGATTGGGCTGGCTGTCAGCCCGCCACTTCGCGGGCCGGCGGACTGGTCGCTTATCTCGGACCATTCCGCGCCGCGCCCGGCGCAACAGGCGGTGAAGGAGCTATTGCCTGACGAACGTCTCATCCTGCTGGAGGCCGAAACCGGTTCGGGCAAAACCGAGGCTGCACTCTGGCACTTTGCCGCGCTACTGGAGGCAGGGAAGGTCGATGCGCTGTATTTCGCGGTACCAACCCGAGCGGCAGCCCGGCAATTGCATGGGCGGATAAACAAGGCCTTGCGGCGAATGTTCGAAACCCCTCCTGAGGCGGTGCTAGCTATCCCCGGACAAGCCGTTGCTGGCGAGGCAAAAGCGCAGATTCTTCCAGGGTTCGAGTTGCTTTGGGATGATGGTGCAGTTGCTCCACAGCGCTGGGCTGCCGAACACTCTGCTCGCTATCTGGCGGCGCGCGTGGCGGTAGGGACAGTCGATCAGATGGCGCTTGGTGGTTTGCAAATTAAATTTGCCCATTTGCGCGGCGCAAGTCTATCGCGCGCCCTTTTGGTGATTGACGAAGTGCATGCCTCGGACCCGTACATGACCGAGATACAACGGGCTATGGTACAGGCGCATCTTGACTTGGGAGGGTACGCATTTCTCATGTCGGCCACTTTGGGTGCAGTGGCCCGGCGCCGCTGGAGGAACGAGGCGCCGTCAGATCTGATAAGTGATGCGAATTTGCCCTATCCTGCGGTCTGGACATCGAAGGGGCTGCACACGATCCCCGCTGATCCCGGCGGGACAAAGGTGGTGCAGATGGAAATCCATTCGGGCTGGTCCGGTGCCGAGGCAGCGCAACTGGCCGAAGACGCGGCAAAGCAAGGTGCGCGCGTCTTGGTTGTCCGCAACACCGTAGTCCGGGCGCAGGAGACATTTGCGGTATGCAGTGTCACTGCCAGCGACATGCTTCTTTCGGTAAAGGGCATTCCAACCCTGCATCATAGCCGCTTCGCTCCCGAGGATCGGGCGATGCTAGACAGGGCCGTCGAACAGGCTATCGGAAAGGAAAGTCCCCAAGGGGGGCGCATCGTCATCGGAACACAGACACTAGAGCAATCACTCGATCTCTGTGCTGATCTTCTGATCACCGACCTATGCCCAATGGATGTGCTGCTCCAGCGCATCGGGAGATTGCACCGCCATCGTCGCCCACGGCCGGATGGATTTTCACAGCCTAGGGTCATCGTCTTGTGTCCCACCGAAGGATTGGACCCTTTGACACAGTACGCGGAAAACGGACTCGGCGCGCATGTGGGCGGCCCAAGCCTTTCAGGCGTCTACGTCGACGTTCCGGGATTGCAGGCAACTCTGGAGCAGATTGAGGACCAACCGGTATGGTGTATTCCACAGATGAACCGTGCTTTGGTGGAAGCGGCAACTCATCCTGAAGCCCTGGAACCGTTAGCTGCGAGACATGGCTGGATGGGCTATCGCCAGCGTGTTGTCGGTAAGGCCCTGGCCGAGATGCGAACGGCGGAGCTGGTAATGCTGGACAGGAAGGTTCCATTCTTGGACCCAGAGCAACGAGTGCTTTGTTTTCCCGATGATGAGAAGATTCGCACCCGATTGGGCGAGGAAGGTGTGATCCTGACACTCCCCAAGGGCATTCTCGGAGCATTTGCCGCACCCATTAGCCGCATCATGCTGCCGGCGCATTGGTCGCATGGCCTGACGGGAGAAGAGCAAGTGCAAGTCGATCCCGGCCAAACGATAAGGATGACTGTTTCTGACATGGAGCTGCATTACAGTCCGGCGGGGCTGCAGAAAGGAGGAGGCAATGACGTTTGACCTGCTGTTTGAACCGTTGATTCAGACCGATGCAGGCTGGCAAAATCTGCCTGGGCTGCTGAGCGCGATGACACGGAACGAGGTAAAGAGCTTTCCTGCCCTGCGGCCGCACCAACGCCCGGCTTGGCATATGTTTCTAGTGCAGCTTTCAGTTATGGCTCTGGACCTCGCGGGCCACTGCGACCTGCCTCAGGATGAAGATACATGGCGCGACGCTCTGCGCACCCTGACGTCCAAGTTTCCCGATGACCAGCCGTGGCATCTAGTTGCCGCCGCACACGATGACCCGGCTTTTCTGCAACCCGCCGATCCGGGCGGGTTGAAGTGGTCCGAAGTGTCGACCCCAGATGCGCTCGACATGCTGATCACTTCCCGCAACCATGATGTGAAGCGCGAGATCGCAAGAAACGCCGCTCCACAGGACTGGATCTTTGCGCTGGTAAGCCTTCAAACGATGGAGGGCTTCGGTGGGGCTGGAAACTACGGTATCGCAAGGATGAACGGGGGATCATCCTCACGCGTGCTGATGGGGCTTGCTCCAGCACGTGCAGATGGGTTGCACATAGACCCCTCGGCATGGTGGAAACGCGATGTGTCATGTCTACTAGCCGAGCGCATGGGGATTGGCGGTACTACCCTGATCTGGCAGGAGCCTTGGCCGGAGGGCCAGTTACTGGACCTCGGGGCACTGGATCCACTTTTTATCGAAGTCTGCCGCCGCGTCCGACTTTCCTATATCGGTGGCCGCATCATGGCTGAGCGTAGCACTTCAAAAGCAGCGCGGATCGCAGGGAAAGAGGCGAAGGGAAACACCGATGACCCTTGGGCACCCGTGCATCTGTCCGAAGGGAAAAGCTTTACACTGGGCGATCAAGACTGGACCCACGACCTCTTCTTCCGGCTCCTGTTCAAGTCTCCACCTGAATGGGCGGCTCCGCCGTTGGCGATCCGTCATGCGGACGAAGCGACCACGCCAATGCTGTTGTTGGCCGAAGCTTTTGCCCGTGGCAATTCCAAGACCGAAGGGTTCAAGTCGCGAGTCGTACCCGTACCATTGGCACAGGTACGCGATCTTTTCGGCGAAAGACCACAAGCCATCGCGCCTGGTGTGCTGGCAGACATCGCCGGGGTCAGCAACACCTTGGTCGGAGCACTGGAACTGACTGCATCGGAAGGCGATAGAGAAAAACGCAGGGAGACCAAGTCAACCGCGAAAGGACGCAATAGGCTGTCCAACATTACTGCAGCTGCCCGCGAAGCGTTGCAGCGACAGGCGGACCTGATGTTCTTTCCCGAACTATGGGCGCGCTTGAGCGTAACGACAGATGCTGGCTTCACACCATTGCGGCACGCTTTTTTGGAACGTCTCTCGTGTATAGCGCGCGACGAGTTCGCCCGGGCGCTGCCAGCGATTCCCTGCGTCTCGCTGATGCGGCCACGGGCCGAGGCACGAGGGCGCCAGGAACTGGAAAAGGGGTTGGCCAAAGCGATGGCCGGGACAAGAGAGGAGGACACGCATGTCGAAGCCTGAAAGCGAAATTGCGCACCGGGCGCTGGCAATTGCAGCAGCACTGGCCACGGCCGACCCCGGCGACAAGGCCGAGGCTCGACGGATGGGATCTGCAGGCTCTGGCCTCTTTTGGCGACAGTTGGCCCGACTGAATATCCCACAGGAACAAGAACGCAACTGGCTGCTTTTCACCAGACTTGTCGCGCTGATGACCCCGGCCAGCCGAGGCGAATCGATACATGAGGGAGATCGACATCTTGGAGCAGTGCTTGCCGACGGCGGAGATCGCTCCAAAGCCCTGAACCTGCCGGATGCCAAGCCCTTTCTTTCGGAAACACGTTTTGCGCGTTTTCTTGCGGCTCGCGGCTCTGCGCGGGCCGACAATCTTGAACGCATGATCCGAATGTTGGCGCGACGTTCACCGACTCTCAATGTTGTGACACTCGCCCATGCGACCATAGGCTGGTCCGACGATCGCCTCGCTGCAGCATATTACAAACGCATTGACCAATCGCATATCAAGGAACACCAAGATGCCTGAGCCTCGCTTCCTGCAAATCCATTTCCTCGCGCCCTACACTGCCGCTCTTTTGAACCGCGACGACTCTGGGCTCGCCAAGCGGTTGCCCTACGGAGGTGCCTTGCGCACGCGTGTGTCGTCGCAGTGCCTCAAGCGCCATTGGCGGTTGGCGGATGACCCGCATGCGCTGCACACCATAGATGGTGCTGATCTGGCCTATCGGTCGCGAGAAATAATTGATCGCAAGGTCTTTGGCGACTGGTCGGTGTCGGTGGACCCGGATGTGATAAAGGTCGTCCGCGATACGCTTGTTAAAGCCGTCTACGGCGAAAAAGGCGTCGATAAGAAGTCTCGCCAGACCCTGCTTTTGGGGCAGGTTGAGGTAAATTATTTGATAGAGACAGCGAAGCAACTGGTTGCCGAGGCCTCCGGTGACGCCAAGGCTGCTAAGACAGTGGCCGAAGCTTGGGCTAAAGCTGGCAAGGCCAACCTAAAGGCGATGAGCGAAGGCGCAAGGCTACCAGGAGGGCTGACCGGTGCCCTATTCGGGCGCATGGTGACGTCAGATCCAAAGGCCAATATCGAAGCGCCTGTCCACGTCGCCCACGCATTCACCGTGCATGCCGAGGAAGCGGAGAGCGACTATTTCATCGCGGCAGACGATCTGGCGCGCGACGAAGATACCGGTGCCGATACCATCCAGGAAACCGAGCTGACGTCGGGCCTGTTTTATGGCTATGTCGTCGTGGATCTGCCCGGCCTGATCAAAAACCTTGGTGGCGGTTCAGATGCAAACCGCCTTGCCGGTGATGTCCTGCACAACTTGCTTTATCTGATCGCCGAGGTTTCGCCCGGCGCAAAACTGGGATCGACAGCGCCCTATTCGCGCGCCTCGTTCCTGTTGGTCGAGGCCGGCGACCGACAGCCCAGGACGCTGGCCGAAGCGTTCCGCACGCCCTGCGCCGCCAATGCCGGGGTCGCAGTCGGCCGTGTGGCTGAACACCTGACAGCCCTCGACACCGCCTATGCCACGGGCGAGGCGCGGCGGGTGATGTCCCTGGCCAATGCGGACATTCCCGGAGCCGAACGCGGCACGCTAGCCGACCTGGCAGGTTTTGTTCGCGGCCTACCCTCACAACTGTCAGGGCTTGCCGCATGACGCAGCGCTGGCTCCACCTGCGTCTGAGCGCGCCGTTGATGGCCTTCGGCGGCGTGCTGATCGATCAGGTCGGCCCGACGCGCGACTTTCCATCGGCCTCGGCCCTGACCGGGCTGCTTGCCAACGCGCTAGGCTGGCAGCGTGAAGACGGGGCCGCACATCAAAGCCTTCAGGATCGGATGGAGTTCGGTGCGCTCATCGCCCGAGAAGGGCGACTTGTGACGGACAACCAGAACGCTCGCGTGTATGAAGAAGAACCAGGTTGGACAACTTACGCTCAACCCGAAACGAGAAACAAAGGCTCCACTTATTCCAATGCACCGCTAGCCGCCCAACAGGGGAACCAAGCTGGTCGCAAGTGGCTGACCCACCGCCGCAGGCGGGACTACCTAGCCGACCACGATTGCCGGGTTGTGCTGCGCCTCGCAGCCGGTGACGGCCCAGACCTTGAGACGCTTGCAGCCGCGTTGGATCGCCCGGCGCGGCCTCTGTTCATTGGCCGCAAGCCCTGTCTACCATCTGCGCCGCTGTTTGCTGGTTGGGTCGAGGGCGAGGATGCTCGTGCCGCGCTGGTCGCGCTGGCGTTGCCGGGCCGCGCCCTCTGGCCGAGTTCAGGCGATGAGCCTGGCTATGACATGCCCGACCTGCGCCACTGGGTCAGTGGGTTGCACGGCGGCAGCCGCTGGGTCTGCGAAGGAATGCTGCCATGACCCTGCATCTGGTTGAACTGCCGCTTTCTCTGCGGGCATTGCACTTGTGGGCAGGTGAGCGCAAGCTGGGGGCTGGTTTTGACGAAGGCGTGGCTCTGCACCATCTGATTGGCGAAGTCTTCGGACCAGCAACACTGCAACCTTTTCGTCTGCTGGTGGCTCCGCGTGCGCGTACCGGTACACTTTATGCCTATGCCGCCGACGACGCGAACGAACTTCGAAAGCGCGCACTTCCCGGGCTGACCCCGGCGCACGCTGCAGTAATCGACCTTGAACGGTTGCGGAGCCTGCCGCGACCCTCGTCGGCATGGTCCATGGGCCAACGCTTGGGTTTCGACTTGCGCATCCGGCCAGTAGTGAGGATCGCCTCCGACTTGCACGGAGCCAATAACGACGGCAAGCCAGTATCTTTCCGGAAGGGTGCTGAGATCGATGCCTTTCTTGCCACCGTCCTTCGCGACCGTGAGAATACCCGCGAAGGCGCTTATCTGGACTGGTTGGCCGCGCGGTTGGGACCGGCAGCCAACCTGGATCGCACCGCCACGCGCCTTGCCAGTTTCCAGCGCAGTTGGATACAGCGCAATGGGAGACGAGTTGAAGGACCAGATGCCGTGGTGCATGGCACGCTCACCATAACCGACCCGGCAGCCTTTGCCGAACGGCTGGCACGCGGCGTGGGGCGCCATCGCAGTTACGGCTACGGCATGCTGCTGTTGCGACCACCGCAGAAGGGGATCAGATGCTGAAGGGACGGCTTGGGCTCGACAGCGCCAAAGTGCCATATGCCGATCGGGCGGGTTGCCTCTACTTGGCTCGTGGCGCCCTGACAGCCCGAGACGGCACGCTCTCCTTCTTGCAGGGCCAATCCACACCAGCCGACGCTCTGGAACCAGGCGATTACGCCATTCCCTTACAAGGCATCTCGATAATCCTGCTTGGTCCCGGATCAACAGTCAGTCATGAAGCGCTGCGCTTGTTGGCCCATGCCCGCACCGCGCTCGCTGCCGTCGGCGAAGATGGTGTGCGACTATACACTGCACCCCCCATGATCCCGGACCGCTCGGGTCTTGCCCGTCTTCAAGCCCGGATTTGGGCCGATGACGATCTTCGCATCATGACTGCGCGGCGTATGTATGCCCTGCGTTTGGGAGAATTGCTACCCCATTCAGATCTCAACGTACTTCGTGGCATCGAGGGCGCGCGGATGAAGGAATCTTATGCGCTGCACGCCCAACGTATCGGAATCCGCTGGCAAGGGCGCCGCTATGACCGGGCCGACCCGTTGAGTGCAGATTTGCCCAATCAGGCACTGAACCATGCTGCAAGTGCTGTGGAGGCTGCAGCTGGTGTTGCCGTCTGTGCTACCGGCACCATACCTCAGCTCGGCTTCATCCACGAGGACCCGGGGCAAAGTTTCGTTCTGGATGTCGCCGACCTTTATCGCGATTCTGTGACCATTCCCTGCGCATTCAAGGCGGCCAAACTCGCCTCGGAACGACCCGCCGAGAATCTGGAGCGCGCAACGCGCCGTTTGACCGGAACCGTCCTTAGTCGTCAGGGCATCATCCCGGACATGATCGAGCAAATCAAGGCACTGATAGAAGGTAGGAATTGATGGCGCTCACTATCATTGTGACCCGGGATGTCGAAATGCGCTACCGTGGCTTTCTGACTTCAGTCATGTTGGAGGTTTCCCCTGGCGTCTATGTAGCACCCGATATGTCAACCGCCGTGCGGGGCCGAGTTTGGAACGTGATGTCGGACTGGTGGCAAACGCTTGGTCGCGGCTCCCTGACAATGGTCTGGCGCGACACCGCGATGGTCGGCAATATTCGGATGGAAGTATTGGGCGAGCCCGCAAAAAAAATTGTTGATGCTGATGGCGTCTTGCTCGTTAAACGGAAGTAACCGAGAGGAAACTCGCCCAAGCGCTCTTTGACATTGTCGAAACTTCAATGGATTGTACGCGAGAGGCTCCCCCGCACACGCGGGGATAGACCCGCTCGCCCTGTTGTCGTGGTCACAGGGTAATAGGCTCCCCCGCACACGCGGGGATAGACCCTGCGTTGACGGGAATGACTTTGTTCCCGCCGGGGCTCCCCCGCACACGCGGGGATAGACCCTACAACCAGCAGCTTGCGGCGGCACAGATGCGGGCTCCCCCGCACACGCGGGGATAGACCCGGGACACCTCTTGCCGTTTGGGCCGGGATTTCGGCTCCCCCGCACACGCGGGGATAGACCCATCTTCTGGAATAATGGCGCCTTGGATTTCGAGGCTCCCCCGCACACGCGGGGATAGACCCGGCGACTTCATCGCCCGCGAGGATACGATCTAGGCTCCCCCGCACACGCGGGGATAGACCTGAACGACCTCGCCCGCGACCGCATGCCTGCGGGGCTCCCCCGCACACGCGGGGATAGACCCTGATCCAGCGCGCCCATCTGCACCTGTGTCGCGGCTCCCCCGCACACGCGGGGATAGACCCCAGCCGATCAATGAAATCACGGCGCTGTTGTCGGCTCCCCCGCACACGCGGGGATAGACCCATTGGCGACAATGCGTGGATTGTGGCGCGGGCGGCTCCCCCGCACACGCGGGGATAGACCCCTTATTCGCGGCCTTGGCGTCGAACCGATACTGGCTCCCCCGCACACGCGGGGATAGACCCCCGCCCCCGGTGACGGACACAAGGCCAATGTCGGCTCCCCCGCACACGCGGGGATAGACCCATCGCGAACCGCACAACCGCCGGTTTCGACATGGCTCCCCCGCACACGCGGGGATAGACCCCCCTTGGGGTAGTCGACCAGGATCAGGTCCATGGCTCCCCCGCACACGCGGGGATAGACCCGGCGCGGGCGATAGCGGTAAGGGAGGGGTGGCGGCTCCCCCGCACACGCGGGGATAGACCCTTCCCTCCCGTCACGGAATGCCACGCGATGCTGGCTCCCCCGCACACGCGGGGATAGACCCACATTGGAGGGCACGCAACGCCGCATCGGGATGGCTCCCCCGCACACGCGGGGATAGACCCGTGGCTGGCCCCCTCGTGTGGTTTGACGATTTGGCTCCCCCGCACACGCGGGGATAGACCCGTTGATGGTGTAGTCCATACGGCAGCCGCACCGGCTCCCCCGCACACGCGGGGATAGACCCGCCTTTTCGGCTGCGTTGAATACACTCAATGTTGATTTCCACCCAGAAGTGAGCCGGGTTTTTCATCGAGAAGTGAGCCACCTCTGTTTATGGATTTCGGGTTATG
>NZ_JAAGOX010000026.1 GCF_010500245.1 Ruegeria sp. PrR005 | reverse complement strand
TAGTCCTGCACCCAGTCCGAGCCGTGGCCGCTGGCACCGACGTGGAAGAACTTGTCCGCCCCGCTGCCGCCGTTGATACGGTCATGGCCGAACCCGCCGTTGACGAAGTCGTCGCCTGCGCCGCCGAAGACGAGGTCACTGAACGCCGAGCCGGTGATGACGTCATCGCCGTCCTGGCCTTGCAGCTCGTCCACACCGAAACCACCGGCAATGGTGTCATTGCCGCCCTGGCCAAAGACCTGGTCGTTACCGGCCCCGGCATCGATGCTGTCGTTGCCCTCACCGGCAAAGATCACGTCGCGCAGGTCGCCCTCGCCCGGGCCGCCGATGATCACGTCATCGCCATCGCCGCCGTTCAGCGTGTCGGCGCCGAGCCCGCCATCCATGCTGTCATCGCCCGCATCGCCGATGAGCCTGTCGTTTTCTCCAAGCCCCAGGATCGTGTCGTGCCCGAGGCCGCCGACCAGGACATCCGACTCCGGCGTGCCGGTCAGCGACAGGTTAACGGGTGCGATTGGTTCATCAACTGCGGCTGTGACGCTTTCGCTTGTCCCGTGGCCGTCCTCATAGGAAAAGCGCACCGACAGGGCAGTTCCGACGTCGTCCGCAGTCAGCATGTAGCTGGCGGCGGCCGCACCAGGGATGGCGGTGCCGTCGCGCAGCCACTGATAGGCTTGCGACCCATCGACGATCCCGTCTGCATCGGCCACACCCGAGGCGTCGGCGGTCAGGGTCTCGCCCTGTTTGGCCGTGCCGGACACCGCCACGGCACCAGTGGGGGCGTCGTTGACGTTCTCGACCACGCTGGTGATGGCACTGGTCATGGTCTCTTCGGTGAAGAACCCGTCGACATAGGCGACACGTACCGAGATGCGGCTGCCGACATCCTCTTGTCCGAGGGTATAGGTCGCGCCGGTGGCGCCAGGCAGGTCCCCGCCGTCGCGCAGCCACTGGATGTCCGCGGTCGCCGGATCGAACCCGTCGGCATCGGCAATGCCGGTCAGATCGACACCGAGGCTTTCGCCCTGACGGGCGGTGCCGGTGATCGCGGGCCTGCCGGTGGGCGCAGTGTTGGCGCCGAACCCGACCAGGGTCACGGTGGCCCCGTCGTCGAAGGTGATGACCCGGTCGCCACCCACATTTTCGCCGGTAGCGGCGCCGGTATCGACACCGTCAAAACTGAGCCGGTCCTGGGTCCGGTCGAAATCGGTGATCCGGTCGGCGCCGCCACCGGGTTCGATCACGAACTCGTCCGCGCCTGCGCCGCCGGTCATCAGGTCATCGCCGGTACCGCCGCGCAGCACGTCGTCGCCATCGCCGCCTTCGAGCGTATCGTTGCCCGCATCGCCGATCAGTTCGTCATTGCCGCCCGCGCCGCCCAACCTGTCGTTGCCCGCGCCGCCGTGGAAAGTATCGTCCTCGGCCCCGCCAAGCGCCTGATCATTGCCGCCCAGCATGTCGACATCATGGCCGCTGTCATCGAAGACGATCACGTCATCGCCTTCGGTCGGGGTACCGCCAAGTTGCGCGACGCCGAACACCTGGCCGTAAAGGCCGTTTGCACGGTCGGTGCTGCCCCAGTCGTACCAGACGGTAGCGATCTGGCCATCTTCGAGCGCGACCACACGCGGCATCGACTGGTGGTAGGTCTGGAAGCTGTTGATCAGGAAACTGTCGCCCATCTGGTTGCCCGCAGCGTCGTAGCGGGTGCCATAGATGTCGTTGCGCACATCGTGGTAGTCGACATGCCGGGTGCGCAAGATCATGAAGCCGCCGTCGGGCAGCGCCTCCATCCCAATATCATGGGCGCCGCCCTGGCTGTCGCCGAGATTGGGGTCGGCATGGATGTCGGCCCCCAGCGGATTGCCGGCGGCGTCATAGACGCGGACGGTGACGTGGTTCCAGCTGTCGGGGATATGTTCGGCCCAGCTGTCGGCGAAGGCGATGGCGAAACCGCCCCCCGCCAGCCCGACCGCGACCGGGCTGTTCTGTACTCCGGTGGAGTCCGAGTTGACCCGGAAGTTCCCGCCCACTGCCGCGCCGGTGGCATCATAGATTTGGGCATAGACGCCGTGGCCGCCTTCGTCTTCCAGATCGTCCGACCAGGCAACGACAAAGCCGCCATCTGCCAGCGCTGCCACCGACGGGTCGCGCTGCCAGAGCGTGGTGGAAGAGGTGTTCACGTGGTGGCTGAGCAGGGTGCCGGTGCCGTCGGCCGACAGAACCTTTACCGTGATATCGAGATCGTCGTAGAAGGCCATGACGATGCGGCCATCCGCGAGCGTTTCGAGTGAAGGATAGGTTTCCCAACTGCTGGTCACCACCCAACCGCTGTCGCTGATCTGGTTGGCAACGACGAACTGGTCGTTCAGGGCCGTTCCGCTGGCGTCATAGGTGCGACCCAGCACATTGCGGCCGGTATTGTACCCGCTGTTATACTCTTCGACGATCCAGGCAACAAAGAATCCGCCCGCTGCGGTGGGGGTGACGGTCGGGCTCCAGTGGGGCATCTCGCCGCCGCCGGGTGTCAGAACCGGCTGGCTGATCTGGAAGCTGTCGCCCACGGGAATGCCGTCCGGCGTCAGGATCTGGGCGTGGATCGAACTGGGTGCTGTGGAATCGTCCCAGACCGCTACGATGTTGCCGTTGTCGAGCACCGTAATGTTGACGCCGTCCGAAAACGCGCCAACGACCGACGCGCGTTCGTTGTTGACGATGAACTCGGATCCGTCAGGCCGAAACCAGTAATTGCCGATGGACATTGAGACCTCCAGACTTGGTCGAGACTATTTTCGGACCAAGTCTGAAACTAACATTCCATTTTTGATATGATTTAGATCAACCTCGATTTCCCCGCAGCAAAGCGGCGGTCAGGCCAGCAAATCAAACACGTCGGATCCGATCTGGAGGTTGATGCTGGATTGCCCCGCGCCATCGACCAGCGCCCACATGATCTGCCCGGTCGGGCGGTAGATCACAAAAGCCTCCTGCACCGCGTCATCTCCGGCACGCTCGCCCTCGGCGTTCTGGGTGTGGTTGAAGTTCACCTGGAACTGGTCGCGGGTGGCCGAGGCATTGCCGAACAGGAGCACATCGCCCTCGGCCGAACTGTAGTCCTGCACCCAGTCCGAGCCGTGACCGCTGGCGCCGACATGGAAGAACTTGTCGGCACCCGTGCCGCCGTTGATGCGGTCGTGGCCGAACCCGCCGTTGACGAAGTCGTCGCCCGCGCCGCCGAAGACGAGGTCACTGAACGCCGAGCCGGTGATGACGTCATCGCCGTCCTGGCCTTGCAGCTCGTCCACACCGAAACCACCGGCAATGGTGTCATTGCCGCCCTGGCCGAAGACCTGGTCGTTACCGGCCCCGGCATCGACGCTGTCGTTGCCTTCGCCCGCGAAAATCACGTCGCGCAGGTCGCCCTCGGACGGGCCGCCGATGATCACGTCATCGCCATCGCCGCCGTTCAGCGTATCGGCGCCGAGCCCGCCATCAAGACTGTCATTGCCCGCCTCGCCCAGCAGGCGGTCATTGCCGTCGAGGCCCAGGATGGTGTCGTCTCCGGCGGTTCCCGTGAGGACATCGGCGTCCGAAGTGCCCTCGATCGGCTCCGACCCGCCGGTGCCGCCGTCGAGCGAGAAGAACCGCCCGACGATGGGCATCCGGAAATCGGTGGCGCTGCGGTCATCGGTCCAGCCGATCAGGATGCGGCCATCGTCGCCCTGAACGACAAAGGGGGCGCCCTGATCGTCTGCCGTGTCCTGATGCACGATGACATTGTCGCCCAGTTTGTTCAGATTGGCATCGAACGCCTGCGCCAGCACGTTGAATTCGCCGCCGCCGACCGCGTCCGGGATCAGGAAAGCCCAGGTCACCACCAGACCGCCGCCATCCAGCGCGGCAATGTCGACGCCGACGAAATTCTGCGCCGCGATCGGGAAGGGGGCATCGCTGGCCAAGAGGCGGCTCTCGCCACTCTCCGACAGGACAGGATTGTCGAAATCCGAGGCGTCGCGGACACGTACCGCCACGCCATATCCGCCCAATGCGCGATCCTCGACAACGCCCGCCATGGCGTAATTTCCATCCGACATCGGCTCGATCGTGGAGGTGAAGGCGGTCGAGAACCCGGTGTCTTGGGAACTGGAGGAACTGGCGTTCAGGGCCTTGAGCGGGCCGGTGCCGACCAGGCTGCCATCGCTTTTCCACAGCGCGGTGTTGGCCAGAAAGCGGATATCGCCGAATGCGAGCACGATCATGTCATTGCGGATGACGTCATTGCCGGTGGCAAAGAACTCTTCTCCGTTACGGCTGCCGTCAGAGGTGAACCGCTGTCCGAAAACTGCATCGTCGGAGGCGCCGGTTGCCCGCTGGTCACGCCACATGGCGAGGAACCCGCCATCAGCGGTGGGCGCCAGGCGCGGGTCGCGCTGGTCGTCGACGGAACTGGTGGCCAGGGTGATCTCGGCGCTGCGGGCGGTGCCATCGGCGTTATAGACACGGGCGCGGGCCTCCATGTCGTTGCCGGACAGGAAATCGAGATCGTTCCAGCCGATTACAAAGCCGCCGTCGGTCAGCGCCACGATCTCGGGGTCGGTCTGAAAGCTGGGCTCGGTAGTGTTGATCTGGAACGCCGCACCGACAGGCGTGCCGTCAGGGCCAAGGATGCGGGCCAGAATGGCCGACCCCTCGACATCGGTGATGCCCGGGACGGGGATCAGCGCGTTGACGGTCTGTTGCCAGGTGACGACGTAATTGCCGTTGGCCAGCACGGTTGCCTCGGCGTTGGAGCCGCCCAGGCCAACGTCACCGATATCGAATTCAGCGGAAGTAGGAGAAAGCATGGCTAAAATGGTCCCCGGTCAATGTTGGACAAGCGGCGCCGGAAATCGCGGATGCGGTCGCGCCGCAGTGGCCTGAGTTAACCTCAGGCTCTTTGGAAAATCATGATCCATTTGGGCTATTGCCGTGCCGCTGGCCATCTGTGCGGCAATCTGTTCCATACGGGTCCGGTCAGGGGGGCGAACACATCCGCGCCGACTTGCAGGTTGGCGGAGGATTGGCCTTGTCGGCCAGCCAGCGCCCGGCGGATCGGGCTGTTGGGGTGATAGATCACAATCGCCTGTTGGGCCGGTGTTTGCCGGGACGTCGAAGGATACGGTTTCCGGCAGGGCCGTGCCGGGGACGAAATCCGTGGCCGCGACGGGATGGTCGAACGTGGTGCCGGAGGAGCCGGTTTCTCCGGTGGATGGAACGGTATGGACAACCCTGCTTGATCCCTCTGGCCTGTCGTCTCCGGGGAGCGCGCCGCCACGATTGCGTTGCAGATCTGGCATATCGCGGGGTGGGTCGTAGCGCGCCCCGCGAAACGCCTTTTGCCTGTTTGCGGGTCAGAGCCCCTCGAACGGCAGGCGCAGGTCGAACACGTCCGCGCCGATCTGGAGGTTGATGCTGGTTTGCCCCTCGCCATCCACCAGCGCCCAGAGGATCTGGCCTGTCGGGCGATAGATCACGAACGCCTCCTGCACCGCGTCGTCCCCGGCGCGTTCGCCTTCGGCGTTCTGGGTGTGGTTGAAGTTCACCTGGAACTGGTCGCGGGTGGCCGACCCGATGCCAAAGAGCAGAACGTCGCCCTCGGAGGCGTTATAGTCCTGTACCCAGTCCGATCCGTGACCGCTGTCGCCCACATGGAAGAACTTGTCGGCACCTGTGCCGCCGTTGATCCGGTCGTGGCCGAACCCGCCGTTGACGAAGTCGTCGCCCGCGCCGCCGAAGACCAGATCCGAGAAGCTCGACCCGGTGATGACGTCATCGCCGTCCTGGCCTTGCAGGTCGTCGACACCCGCGCCCCCGGCGATAGTGTCGTTGCCGCCCTGGCCATAGACGAGGTCATTGCCCGCGCCTGCATCGACGCTGTCGTTGCCTGCGCCCGCATAGATCACGTCGCGCAGGTCGTTTTCATCCGCTCCGCCGGTGATCCGGTCGTCGCCATCGCCGCCATTGAGCGTGTCGGCGCCATTGCCGCCCGCCAGCTCGTCATTGCCATCGCCGCCAAGCAGCAGGTCGTTGCCATAGTCCCCGACCAGCGTGTCATTGCCGCCCGCGCCATCGAGCCGGTCATCGCCCACCTCGCCCGTCAGGCTGTCGTCGCCGTCCGTGCCGGTGAGATCGACCGAGGGCCGCAGATCCGCAACCGCAACGGTCTGGTCGCTGAATTCCAGCAGTTCGACACCGTCCAGCTCGGTCCGGTAGCGGGTGCCGTTCTGGCCTTCGGTATTGGTGACGATCACGCGATCACCAATGAACTCGATCATGGCCGACCCGTACCGGGTATCAAAGACGGCGCGGTCATTGGCACCCGCACCGCCAAAGATCTGGTCGTCCCCCGGCCCGCCAAAAAGACGGTCATCGCCAGCGCCGCCATGCAGCTGATCGTTCCCCGCCTTGCCCCGCAGGTCGTCATTGCCGTCATGGCCAAAGAGGATGTCGTCGATCTCGAACCCGTTGAGCAGGTCGGCGCCCACGGTCCCCTGTTGCTCGACCGCGGTTTCGGCGGCGTTCCAGATCGCGTTGGGCGAGGTGGTGCCATAGAGGTACTGGATCGCCTGGAAATCCACGCTGCCCAGGGTGGTGGTGCTGCGCGGTCGGTCGTAGGACATCACCGTGAACGTGCCGTTGTCATGTCCGGGCGTGATGGTCGCGCCGCTCTCGAACGGGTGTTTCAGGCCCAGGGCGTGGCCGACCTCGTGCAGCAGGATCGAGTAGCCCCGGATCCCCGGCGCGATGGTCGAGGCCGCCGCCGCGTAATAGTCGGCATTCATGAAGATGTCGCCGCCCACTCCGAGATACTCGTTCTGCAAAAGCCTTTCGCCCAGGCTGTTGGTGACACCAAAGTATCCGGGGTAGAAGCCGTAGCCGCTGAGCGGATTGCCGACCGAATTTGTCAGCCCGGTCATGTCGCGCATGGAAAAGGTGATCTGCCCGCCGATCTCGGAGGGCACCTCGACAAAGGTCAGGCCGCCCGCGTTGCTCCAGGTGTTCAGCGCCGTGCGCACATGGGCGCGGTGCTGTTCGCCAAAGCTCTGGAAACCGGGAACGGTGTCGCCGTGATAATCCGGCAGGACGTCGGGAAAGCTGAAGGTAATGACGGTTGGCGTGCCCAATGGCGAGTCCACGTTCCAGCGGCGCAAGGTATCTTCGTCGCCGATAAGCGAGAGTAGGTCCCGGGAAACAGTCATAAGAATTTGTCCTTAAATATCGTATGGGACCAATGAACCATACTGCGACAAAAGGGACAACAGAGTCTGAGCATGCCGGGATTGGCGCCGGGTTAATGTGAACCGGTCAACCGGAGCCCGGCGGACTCTGTTGCGCAATTCGGGCGACGTGCGAGGTTTCCCCTTCCCCGGCCGGACTTATCCCGCAACCTCTGTGACAGGGATGCCGAGCGCGGTGTAGCCGTTCAGGACGGCGATGCGGACCTGGAGTTCGGCGACCTGACGGTCGAAGCCCCGTGCCATGAGCCGCTGCCCCATCAGTTTGACGCAATGCATCGTCGTCTCGACGCGGCTTCGGCGGTGGTATCCGCTCCATCGTCGCCAGAGGGCTCGGCCGAGGTATTTCGCGGCGCGCAGGGCCTCGTTTCGGGCCGTGGCTCCGGCGGTGACGGCCGTCCACGGCTTTGCGTTCTTTCGTGGCGGGATGACAGCAGGGGCGCCGCGATCTGCAATCGCATCGTGGCGCTTGCGCGTGTCGTAGGCGCCGTCTGCCGTGATGCCGCCGATCTGCTCGGCCGCCGGGATCTGGCCGAGCAGGTCGGGCAGGACCGGTGCGTCGCCGACGTGACTCCCGGTGATCTCGACAGCCCGGATCTCCAGCGTTTCTTCGTCGATCCCAAGATGGATCTTGCGCCAGACGCGCCATTTCGGCCCACCGCGCTTGCGGGCGTGCCATTCGCCTTCCCCCTCGACCTTGATCCCGGTGCTGTCGATCAGCAGGTGCAACGGGTCCTCCGACCCGCGGTAGGGGATGTTCCCAGCCAGGGTCTTCTGGCGGCGGGACAGGGTGCTGAAGTCAGGCACCGCCCAGTCCAAGCCGATCAACCGCAGCAGGCTCTCGACAAAGCCGGTCGTCTGCCGCAGCGCCATGCCGAACAGAACCTTCATCGTCAGGCAGGTCTGAATGGCCGTATCGCTTTAGGTCTGCTGGCGGCCACGCCTGCCTGTTGGCGCGGCATCCCAGGTCATGGTGGAGTCGAACCAGATGGTCAGTGTGCCCCGGTGCTTGAGCGCTTCATTGTAGGCCGGCCAGTTCCTGGTCTTGTAGGTCGGGGGGGGTCTGCTCATGCACCTCAGCTAACACGCTGGATTCACGAGATGAATCCAGTACGCGATTTGTCCTACAGAGCCGCTCCATGGCGAAAAAAAAACGCCGCCCCGAGGGACGGCGTTTCCTTTGCCAAAGGCGATGGGATCAGAAACCCAGGCCTTCGTATTTCTTCTTGAACTTCGACACGCGGCCGCCGGTGTCCATCAGGCGGGACGAGCCGCCGGTCCAGGCCGGGTGCGAGGAGGGGTCGATTTCCAGCGACATGGTATCGCCTTCCTTGCCCCAGGTGGATTTCATCTGAATGACGGTGCCGTCGGTCAGCTTGACGTCGATCAGGTGGTAGTCGGGATGGATGTCTTTTTTCATCTTTCCGGTCCTTACGCTTCGGCGTCAGCCTTGGGCTTGTAGTTTGCGACTTCGGCGATACGGGCCGATTTACCACGGCGCGAACGCAGGTAGTACAGCTTGGCGCGGCGCACGCGGCCACGGCGCACGACGGTGATGCTGTCGATGTTGGTCGAATAGAGCGGGAACACACGTTCCACACCTTCGCCGAACGAAATCTTGCGAACGGTGAACGAGCCGGCGATGCCGGTGCCATTCTTGCGGCTGATGCAGACGCCTTCGTAGTTCTGCACGCGCGAACGGGTGCCTTCGGTCACCTTGTAGCCGACGCGGATGGTGTCACCGGCCTTGAAGTCGGGGATGTCTTTCCCCAGGGCGGCAATCTGTTCCGCCTCGAGCTGTGCGATAAGATCCATCGCAGTTTCTCCTATGTGCTCGTGGTTTTTCCACGAAGATGTGTGCGTCCCAAGAGCTCGTGGTCTTCTACCGGGTCCGCCGTGGCGCCCGCCCGAGATCAGGTCGTCTGAATTTTACAGCCTAGGCCGGTTGCGCCCGGGTGCCCGGCGAAGAAGCCGGCAGGGCATATGCGAACAGACCAAGGGTCCGGCGCCGCAGAAGCGATTCCAGACTGGCATCGTTTAGGCAGTTTCGGCCGCGGGATCAAGCGAAAGCATCGGTTTTTTGTGCGGTCTCCGGTAGCACGGCGGCATTTTCCGCCGATGCGCGCGGCGCCGGTTGTCATTGTCGTTGCACGCCTCACATAATTGGCCCAGAACCCCGTTTCGTCCGTTTTGCCGATAGTGAGATTCATGCCCCGCTTTTTCCGATTTCTGATTGTGTTCTTCCTTGCCGGACTTGTCCTGTCCTGTGGCCGCCGTGCGCCAGAACCCGAACCGGTTGCCGGTCCCGACCCGTTTGCGCAGGAACTGGCGCAGTTGACCGTCTATCCGAAGTTCGGCGATGCCGACCCGCATGAATGGGAGGGGCGGGGGCCAACCTCTTACCCGGTGCATGGCATCGACGTGTCGCGCTGGCAGGGCGATATCGACTGGCCCACTGCCCGGGCGGCGGGGGTGAACTTTGCCTTTATCAAGGCGACCGAGGGCGGCGACGTGGTCGACCCCAAGTTTGCGGCGCACAGGCGCGGGGCGCAGGCGGCGGGGGTGCCCTGGGGCGCTTATCACTATTACTATTTCTGCCGACCGGCGGAACAGCAGGCGCGTTGGTTCATCCGGCATGTGCCGCGTGGCGCCGACCTGCCACATGTGCTGGACATGGAGTGGACCCACCGGTCGCGGACCTGTCCGCTGCGGCCCGACGGGGCCAAGGTGCGGGCCGAGGCGCGCAAGTTCCTCGACATACTTGAGGCGCATTACGGGCGGCGGCCGATCATCTATACGACCGTCGATTTCTATCGCGATACCGGGATCGGGCAGTTGCGGGGAACGGAGTTCTGGCTGCGCTCGGTCGCCGGGCACCCCAGGCAGGTCTATCCCGGCGCGTACTGGACCTTCTGGCAGTATACCGGCACCGGACTGGTGCCCGGGATCAAGGGCAAGGTGGACATCAACGTATTCCGCAGCGCGCCCGATATCTGGCTGCGCTGGAAGGCCGGGCAGATCGGCTGAGGCGCTTCCCTCGGCTCGCGGCTTGCCCTATGACAGCGGCCATGAGCAACGCACCCACCCGTTCCCATGGCCGCAAGGCCATCCGCCCCACGCTGCAACCGCGCGAGTTGATGACTCCGACGCCGGAATTGCATGGCGTCTGGCAGGCGCGGATCATCACGCTGTTCCCGCAGGCCTTTCCCGGCGTGCTGGGCGAGAGCCTGACCGGCAAGGCGTTACAGGACGGGTTGTGGCAGTTGCACACCACCGACCTGCGCCGGTTCGGGGTGGGCAAGCATCGCAATGTCGATGACACCCCGGCGGGCGGCGGCGCGGGCATGGTTCTGAGACCCGATGTGCTGGGCGCGGCCATCGAGGCGACGATGCAGGGCACCGGCGGCAACTGGCCGCTGATCTATCTGTCGCCGCGCGGGCGGCCCATGGACCAGGCGCTGATGCAGTCGCTGGCGCGCTGCGACGGGGTGACCTTGCTGTGCGGTCGGTTCGAAGGCGTCGACGAGCGGGTGCTGGAGCATTACGGCATCCAGGAGGTTTCGCTGGGCGATTTTGTGATGACCGGCGGCGAGATTGCGGCGCAGGCGCTGATCGACGCCACAGTGCGGCTGTTGCCGGGCGTTCTGGGCAACCAGGCCTCGACCGAGGAAGAGAGTTTCTCCTCGGGTCTGCTGGAGCATCCGCAATACACCCGCCCCGCCGAGTGGAAGGGCCGGGAGATCCCAGAGGTGCTGATGTCGGGGCATCATGGCAAGGTCGCCGAGTGGCGCCGCCAGATGAGCGAAGAGATCACCAAGGCGCGGCGCCCGGACCTGTGGGAGAAGCATGTCGCGACCCGCGACGATTGACATTGCCCGCGGCCTTGGGCGCTATGAGGCAGGGATTTCAGGCAAAGGACGTTGGGCGGGTGTTTTACGGCAAGCTACAGGGCGAGAACGCGGATCGGTTCAGGGCCGCGTTGAAGACGCTGCAAGAGGTATTCGGCCCGATCTACGCGTCCGACAATCTGATCGGTCTGCAACGGGCGGGTGGGTTTCGCGAGGACAAGAAATTTGTCGAGACCCTGCGGCGCAATGCGGAAACCCAACAGGAGCTGTCGATCGCCTGGCGCCTGCACACGCTGTTGTGGGCGGCGCAGAACGTGCTGCACCTGCCGGGCGATTTTGTCGAATGCGGGGTGTGGAAAGGGTTCAGCTTTGCCTTCCTGACCGACTATCTGGAATTTTCCAAGATCGACAAGACGCTGTATCTGTATGACACCTATCAGGGCATTCCCGAGGCGATGAATTCGGAAAAACGCTCGAACCGGGTGTACGAACAGGACATCGCCAATGACCCGGACGCGATCCTGAAAGTGGTGCAGCGGCGCTTTGCCAATGTGCCCAACACGCGGATCGTGCAGGGGATGGTGCCCGACAGTTTTGCACAAGCCTGTCCTGAACAGATCTCGCTCTTGCATATCGACATGAACTCGGCGGCGTCCGAGATCGCGGCGTTGGAGGCGCTGTTCGACAAAGTGGTGCCGGGGGGCATGATCGTGTTCGACGATTACGGCTGGACCGGTTACGCCGCGCAACGCCACGCGGAAAACGCATTCATGGCGGCGCGGGGTCATACGGTGCTGGAGATCCCCACCGGGCAGGGACTGGTGATCAAGCACTGAGGGCGGGGGTGCCGGGATTGGCCGGCTGTCTCCAGGTATGTTAAAGACTGCCTTGTCGACTAAGCCGCCACACGAGGCGTGGCCCGGGAAAGTTGCGCCATCTCAGGGAAGACAGTTTTCAGCGCTTACCGTCATAACTTTTGGACGCAGTTCCTGCACG
The DNA here is from genome assembly GCF_010500245.1 of Ruegeria sp. PrR005. Classification (GTDB taxonomy): domain Bacteria; phylum Pseudomonadota; class Alphaproteobacteria; order Rhodobacterales; family Rhodobacteraceae; genus Ruegeria_B; species Ruegeria_B marisflavi. The sequence goes on along the minus strand of NZ_JAAGOX010000026.1, from coordinate 1,640 downwards.
AGAGCGTGGCCCGCGTAGGCTGTAGGCCGGTGATGCAATACCTGCTATGAATCCAGTGGACTTGAGCGGAAGTGAGTTCACTGAGTTGGACATCCCAAGCACCAGATATGCCAATTGCGACGGTATCGATATCGCCTATCAGGTATTCGGACAGGGCGAAAAAGACCTGGTCTATGTGCCCGGGACGATCTCGAACATCGAGATGGCGTGGGAAGATCCCAATCAAGTCAGGTTCTTTCAGAGCTTGGCCGAACGGTTCCGCGTCATCATATTCGACAAACGCGGGCAAGGCGTTTCGGACCCGATCCAGGGCGCACCAACCTTTGAAGAAAGGATGGAAGACGTTGGCGCGGTTATGGACGCGGTCGGGTCTACAAGCGCGACACTCTTGGGAACATCCGAAGGTGGCCCGATGTGTATTCTGTTTGCAGCCACGTATCCCGAAAAGGTGGAAAACCTCATTCTTCATGGTTCGATGGCGAAATTCTGCAAGGGAGAAGACTATCCCTTCATGCCCACGAGGGAGAACCTGGTGGAGGAGTTTCCGAAGACTTGGGGAACGCGGGAATCCATTGCCATCTTTGCGCCGGATATTCTGGGGGATGCCGAGGCCGAAAAGGCGTTCATCCGGTTTCAGCGTCAGGTATGCTCGCCAAATATCATCCGGCAAACCTATGAAATGACAACGAAAATGGATGTCCGGTCGGTCTTGCCGCTGATCGATGTGCCGACCCTCATCCTGCAACGCAGGAAAGACCGTGCGGTCGACTATCGCAACGGTCGTTACCTTGCGGATCATATTCCCAATGCGACCTATCTTGAGTTGCCTGGCCGCAACCACGTGATCTTTCTGGGCGAGACACAGGATGTCGTGCGGGCGGTCACTCAGTTTGTCGAGATTAGCAAACCGGCTGAGAGCAACCGGGACAAACGCCTGTCAACTGCGCTGTTCACCGACATTGTCGGGTCCACGGAAATGTTGTCCCGGATGGGCGATCGCCTGTGGCGCAAGACCCTCGACAGACATGATGCGCTGACATCGGAAGCCGTGGCGGAGTTCAAAGGCCGGGTGATCAAGAGCACCGGCGACGGAAGCCTTTCGCTGTTCGATAAACCCTCGCGCGCGATCCGATGTGCCGCCTGCCTGGTCGAAATGCTGGGAAAGGCCGGAATCCCCATTCGGGCGGGGCTGCATGTGGGTGAAGTCAGGGTCCGAGGTGATGACGTCACCGGCATGGTCATTCATACCGCTGCCCGGGTTGTGGATCAGGCTCGTCCTGGCGAAGTTCTGATTACGCGTCTGCTTGCCAACCTTACCGCGGACCAAGGATTTGCGGTCGAAAACTGTGGGACGCATCAACTGAAAGGGCTATCTGAACAGACGGAGCTTTTGCGCGTACAGTAGCGGGATTGAGCCGGTTAGAGACCATGACAGCCTTGGGCGCGAAATCGTCATTCCCTGCCGCGTACAAAGGCCCTGAGCGCCGGCAATGTGCCATTGATGGTCAAGCCCTGAGCTGTGGGGCGGGTGGCGGTTGCGGCGCGGGAGTTGGATGGCTGCTCTGCGGAGATACTGTTGAAAAACTCTGCTTGAGCGATGCTTTGGCTGCTGATTCAATTCTCTTGAGTTGCAGGAGAGT
>NZ_JAAGOX010000025.1 GCF_010500245.1 Ruegeria sp. PrR005 | reverse complement strand
ACCGATGCCCCGAGTTGTTCCTATCGGCCATCGCCCTCGCCGCGACCGTCATCTATTGGTTATGAATCCTGACCCTAAGATTCAGCCGAACCAATCTTCCGGGGGCAAAGCAAAATCAATTTCCACTCGGTTGATGCCGACCTCCATTACACTCTGCTTCGTTGAGTTTGAAACAGAAATCTTCAATTGTCCCTCGACCGTTCCATCTTGCTCTGCCGCATAGTCGATCTCAATATAGTCACCGACCAAACTTAAACTCGAACGAAGGAAGTGGCAATCACTTCCATTTAAGAACACGAGGCGATCCTCAAATGGATCGAAGTCAAAAAGCACACTTTCTCCTGATGTTTCGGTAAAAACAAAAACATCGGAACCTTCACCACCAAACAAAGAGTCTCTTCCAGCACCACCGAAAACAATATCGTTACCGTTCCCTCCGGAAAGCATCTCCCCTGCCACCGATCCCCAAAGTGTGTCATTTCCGGTGCCTCCATGCACCTCTAAACCTTCAATCCCCGGCAAATAATGGCTCGTAAGATCTATGAGATCGTTTCCGCCTCCAGCATCAATCACTTCCACATCAGTAAGGCGAGAAATAGGTGACGAAGAATCCAAACCAGAAATAACATTCGAAAAATCATCGTGCAAAAAGTACGCATCATCTCCATTCGTCAGTTTTATTTGATCTACTCCAGCACCACCGAAGACAACGTCGAAAAAACGATTCATGCCGTCAACACTGACCCTCTCCTCCGACGGCGAAAACTCTGAAGGAGAAACATTAGATGCAAAGAAGCCCTCTGACCAAACCGCATCTACCGACAACATAAACGTGTCATCACCCGAGCCGCCCCAAGCAACATCTGCACCCTTTCCTAGTGAAATTGAATCACTCCCCTCCTCTCCAAACAAAAAGTCGTCACCCGAATTGCCTAGAATTTGGTCGTCGCCGAGCCCACCTCTAATTGTATCCCAACCCGATCCACCATGAATCCTGTCCGCACCGTCATTTCCCAAAAGTTCATCATTCCCACCCCCGCCCCAAATTGAATCTTCATCACCCCCACCGAGAACTGTATCGTTCCCCGCACCACCATCAATCAGATCACGGCCACCCATCCCTTCGAGATAATCATTACCTGACAAACCCTCAAACACATCATCGACGTCACTTGCGCGTATGACATCATCTCGTTCGGTTACTGCCCAGAGTTCTACTCTAAGAATTTCCCAAGAACTAAGCTCAATCACTAAATCCCCTCCCTGAACACTACCATTCTCTATCGTTACCACAGGATCGGATTTAACATTATCAGGCGACCCATCGCTGCTGTTCAGACGGGAGACCAACATCAGGTAACGTTCACCAACATCGAACATTCCTAAATCTATGGTCACCCCACGACCCAACTCGTTAAACCTATTCTCACCACTGCGCTCGGCGACGAATATAGTCAATCGACTACCGTTACCAAATCCATGCAGGTCAATTTGATCGTTTACCTCGAAATCAAACATGGGAACGAGGCCTTCTACGGACTCAGAAAGCCATTGAAACGCCACCCCTCCGAATGTCAGATCACCATCTGACGTATCAATCAACACCCTCGACCCAATGCTCGGATTTCCAAACGTCAGCGGCCAAAAACTGGCCCCATCAATACCGTTTGACGCCAACTCAAAGAAGGCCTCTATCGTCGTATGTGCGTACTGAAGACCATTCGCGTTTCCAACATTATCGCTCTGATTTGTAAAATGAGGGTTTCGAGCGCTCCACTCGGATATGTGATATTCTGGATTTCTGATACCCGACTCTCTAGTAAATATACTATATATATTCCTTAGCGCATAATCCTTTGCACTATCGATACCAGCAAAGCCACCACTAAAGTATGTATGGTCAACAATTCCATCAATAGCTTCCGCCGCAAAGGGGTCATCTCTAATAGCAGCCGCAATTGATGTCGTTTGCGACCGAGCGCTACCGAAACCTGGCATAGTTGCGGTAACCCACCCCTCCGGCAACCCATTCCTCAAATCAACTTCGGAAGGAATATATATGTCATAATCTCCATGTTCCTCCGGTTCCAACCACACGGTTCGACTGCTGTTTGGACTGTACATATTCGCAGACGATGCCACCTGCACAATTATGTCGATGTCTTCAAATTCCCTCCCGAGAAATGAGGAAATTTCGGCGGCCAAATAACCATACTCGCCAGCAGACATTTCCCCACTTCCCCAGAATTCGTTTCCAATCTCAAATCTTGAAATTCTGACTCCCTTTATGTGGGCCTCATGCATTGCGGCTTCGACGAAATTTCGCAACCTCTCAAAGTAACCTGGGTCCAACTCCGTTCGACTACCATAGTTGCCAACGGCCAGCGCTTGCCCTGCCGTCTGCGCAAAGGCTATTCTTGTTGGGATGACCAATTGAACATCGGTGGCCAGTTCGGATGCGACGGAAAAAAAATCATTTAAGCTAATTAAAGATTTAACGTGCCCGTCATCATTGATATAAGAACTGGCGTTCCAATCTCCCGTACGAACCGCTGCTTCTGTAAAATCCTGCTCTGTAACAGAGCCGCCTGGAAACCGAAGAGTCTTCACACCCAAGCCTCTTAGAGCTTGGATGTTTTCCTCACTGTTCACAAACTCGAAGTCATATGTAGTGACAAAATTTGTCCCAAACAATTCGCTTGTGATTTTCTTTTCGGAGAACTTCTCATCTTCCGATATCGAGAGCCGCATGCTGCTTACCGCCAACTGAAACAGAGTTAGTCCGTTTCTGTTTTGCTGGTTTGAGGCGCGGGCGGCAAAATCCAGGCAGAATCTTGACCTTCTTGCTTACTTGATGTCTAATTTTTTAAAGAATTTAACTTTTCGAATTTTCTCTAGTTCTTTCCATGTTTTCTTCTTTTGGTGGGTTTGTATTTATTGTGTTGCTCCACTCACATCGTGGAAGAGGGAGCGATGTTCGAGACGACTTTTTCTCTTCCAGACATAGGTCTGGTGAATTTTTGCCGTTTCTTCTCGAAGTCGGAAGATCACTTTCGGGCTGACACCAGATACGGCGTTACTTTGACTTTATTCGCGAAACGCAACTGCTAATGATTGCGCGAGAACCCTTCAAACTCTTGAGATTGAGTGAGGTCTTTTCTATATACCGCCACTTCGTGGCGCAGCGACATCCAGGTTTCGTTATAACAAAACAACTTTATTCGCGTGTAGTTCGATTTGACTGGATGGACGGAGGGGTAACCCGACGTCTGAATGCCGTCAACAGCAACCCAGCAGGATTTCGGTTTCTTTGGTGTGGTAAACGGTTGTGTCTACATCAAAGCCCGCGATCCCGCTCCAGATAATTAGATAAATTGTAATGACATTCCTTTGGACGAACAACTCTACAGCTGTTACTCTAGCCACGAGCTTAAAGGGGTATGGCCGGTGTTTTTCTTCGGATTGTTGGCGACTTTTGGTGCGGCAATTGCCGCAGTATCTTTGTTGGATAATGATTCTGACTCACACAGCACAGAAAGAGAATTTGAGAAAGATATAGAGGAGGAAGCGGAAAGCGAACACTTGGATGCAGGAAACGTGAACTTACTTGATTTAGTTGATGTTGCCTCACCCAATTCACCAGATATGCCATTTGAAGAGATCTCGGGCCGAAACAACATACCTGATAATGAGAGTGCTCAGAGGATCGACATCACTTCTATGGATCAACCCATTTATGAAGGTGTCACGGACCCTGTTCCATTTTCCTCAGACGTTGTTGATGACCCTGCCGTATGCCCCGACGCAGAAAACCTATCAACAAATAGAGAGGTTGTTTCCATTGAAGACGTTGAGGCGTTGCCTACCCCTTTGTCCGATTGGAGTTTAGATTCTAGCGTGGCAACCATTAACGGGGGAGCGGATAGCGAAATTGATCTAGCTTTTCCAGACGACGCCAGTGGAAGCCTTCATGTTTTGTCGGCCCCATACCAAGAGCTTCAGTCCAATGAACCGTTTTCAAGTGTACGTGTTCATACAGGGCAGAACATCTATTTTGTGCCTCAAGGCGAACAGTTTCCTGAAGATTACTCGTGGTCAGAAGAGGGTGGGTTCTTGTACCGCAACGATGGTGAGCCAGATGATGAGAATGATTTCGGGAGAATTAAACTTGTCGCCCGTATAGACAATGGCACCATCGGTTATCAGACGGAAGATACAGGTGACGTCAGAGTAACATTCGATGATCGGGTAGGGTCTCCGATACTTACTAGTAACCTTAGCATTCAAATGGGTTCCTTTGCTTAGAAACTGTATTTTCCAAGTAAATTTATCAGCCGTCTCCGACGAGCTTTGCGCAATACGTTTGCGATTGGGGCAGGCTTGCGGGTAGCCGCCGTGATGACAACCTTAGGCGGTTGATCAGCAGTCCGTAGACCATCGGCGAGAATCTGCAGGACTGGATCGTGATGGCTGGCGCCCGGCTTCAGGATGACGGCTTCCGTGAACTTCGCTGCCTTCATGCGTTTCTCCACCCCTCCCATCCAAGAAAGCTTAGGCTCCAGCCTCATTGAGCGTCAAAACCAGAAGATGACGGTTGCGGCGAGGGCGACTGTCGAGAGGAAGGTTTTGGCGCACCTGTCGTAGCGGGTCGCGATGTGGCGCCAGTCCTTCAATCTGCCGAACATGATCTCGATCAGTGCCCGGCAGTGCATTGCGCAGCAATGTCACGAGAGGGGCGGTTACGCCTCTTGTAACGGCTCTTGTCGTAGCGGACGGCCTTGCCTTGCGACTTTCGGCCCGGGATGCAGGGGCTTATCCCTTTGTCTTTCAACGCTTCCCTGAACCAGTCCGCATCATACCCCGGTCCGCGATCATCCAGTCGGCAGAGGGCAGACTGCCCCGCAGGGCGGCGGCTCCGGTGTAGTCGCTGACCTGGCCTGCTGTCATGAAGAACTTCGGGGGCCGCCCCTTGGCATCGGTGGCGGCATGCAGGTTTGGAAAGCTTACAAAAACCGAGCTTACCGAATAGTGCGCTGATAGAATTTTAACCATTCGTGCTTAACCCGGTTTGCGGTATCGCAAAGATTGGGGTGAGCAGTATGCTACGGTATCTTTACGCTGACGAGTTAAGACACTTCCCTAAGTTGGCTACATCCATGTACCAAGACCGTGCTGACCAATTCAAAACGCGTCTTGGTTGGGATGTCCAAATCAATGAGGCTGGAGAGGAGAAAGATCTCTATGACGATCTGAATCCACTTTATGTCATCTGGGAAGAGCCGGACGGAACTCACGGCGGTTCTATGCGCTTCCTTCCTACGACCGGCCCTGTCATGATCAACGATGTCTTTGGTCATATCATCGGCGGCAAGCCCATAAGAAGCCAGAAAATTTGGGAAGTCACGCGGTTTTGCCTGTCCCGTAGGGCCACTTCAATTGTCGCTGGCGCCATCATGCTGAGCGGTGGCGAGGTCATGAATGGATTCGGTTTGACCCACATTGCGGGTGTATTCGACGAGAGGATGATTCGCATCTACCGCTTGATCGGTTCATCTCCGAATGTGATAGGCTGCGGAGGTGAAGGGCGCGATCGCGTCTATGTTGGCGTATGGCCATACTCTCCGGCAGATTGTGAACGTGTAGCCAAGCGGGCCGGAGTGTCTAGAGAGCTGTCGCGCATATGGTTCAAAACAGCCTTCGGGGGAAATAGCATGCAACGGAAACTCCGCTTGGCGTAGCACTCTGACATGTTGGAAAACCTGACCGACCCTGAAAGCAACCATCGCCCGCGCCCTTGATACGGGATGTTCACAGCAGGGATCTTCTGGCGGCGAGACAGCCTGCTGAAGTCAGGCACCGTCCCGTCGAGGTCAACCAGCCGCAGCAGGCTCTTGACGAACTCGGTCACCTGCTGAAGAACAGCATCAACTTCGTCCGGCAGGTCTGAATGGCGGTATCGTTGTCGGTCTGCTGGCGGTCATGTCGATCTGTGGGCTCGGCATCCTAGCTCATCTCAGGGACAATAGATCGTTAGCGAGCCGCCGCGCTTGAGCGCTTCATTGTAGGCTGGCCATTTCCCGGTCCCGTAGGTTGGCGGGTGAACACACTCCTCTCCCAGCCAAGGATTCGATTTGGAAACTGTAACCAAAATTGGTAAGCGTCCGGCCTGACCGCTACCCGCGCCATTTCCAGGGCAGCAGGTCATTGACCTTTGTGATCTTGTAATCAGGGATACGGGCCAGTGTGTCGGCGAGCCAGGCATGGGGATCGATGGCGTTGAGCTTGGCCGTTTCGATCAGGGTGTATGCGATGGCGGCGGCCTTGCCGCCCGCTTCCGAGCCGACGAAGAGGTAGTTCTTGCGGCCGAGGGCGATGGCGCGCATGCCGCGTTCGGCGGCGTTGTTGTTGAGTTCGAGGATGCCGTGGTCGAGATAGGGGCGCACAGCCAGCTCCCCGATCTTGGCATGCAGCTCCTTGACCTGTTCTTCGTCGATCTCCGGGGCTTTCCTGCCAACGCGCTCGAACACACCAGACGCACCTTCCAGCAACGCCCTCTTCCATGTGTGGATCATCGTCGGATGAACCCCGAACCGGCTCGCCAGCTCAGAAACCGTCTGCTCACCCTTCAGCGCTTCCAGCGCCACCTTCGCCTTGAACTCCGGCGAATGCTGCTTCCGTTTCGACATCTCTGATCTCCTTCTCGTCGAAGATCAGCAGTCCGCAATTCGTAGCCAACGTCAGTGTCCGAATTTCGGGGGGTAGCTCAATCCTAAATGTGCGAAAATCGCAGTGGCGTTGTGCGTGGGTCCCACCGAGCTTGTGAATTTGTTGGCTCCCGGTTCGAATGATGAAGAGTTTCTTCGGGAAGCATGCAGCCTTGCGTCTTCAGAGAAGCGACGAGCCATTGGGAAGATTCTCTAAGGCACAACCATCCTTGATGATTAGAAAGTCCTACTGTCAGCATCCTCCGGGGAACCAGCGTGAGCACATAGTGGAGGTCGAGGACATGGCCGCGATGATCGAAGGGCACACGGCCTAACGCCAGTCATGTGGCGGATAAAGTGGGGGATAGCCACGCTGCCCCTGATTTTTTTGCAGTAAATGCAATGTGTTGAGGGGGCTTTATGGAGCGGGCGACGGGAATCGAACCCGTATCTCTTGCTTGGAAGACTACAGCTTAAATCCCGAAAAAAGTATACATATCAATACCATAGTGGAAAATGATTGGACAAATTGTAGGCAATGTGTCGGAAAAGATTTTTTGGAGCGGGCGACGGGAATCGAACCCGTATCTCTTGCTTGGAAGGCAAGGGTCTTACCATTACACAACGCCCGCTCGACGCTCACCGGTACTATTCCATTGATTTTCGGGCGTCAAGTTAGGAACGACAAACTCCCTGCAAGCTTCGAAAAGACCTGCATGTCCTTGACTTAAAACCGCTAGAGGCAAAAGGGGCAGCCAACGAGACTTCGAGCCCCCTACCCTGCTCAAGGACGCCAAACCACCGCCTGCCCTAAATCTCATTTCTCTTTTTGCTGTCATTCGCTCCCATTGGAGACTGGACAGCATCGCTTGTCTCTGGCGCAATGACCGCATGCGTCACCTGTTTGCACTTTGTTTTGCCCTCTGCGCCTTGCCTTTGGCGGCACTGCAGATGGTTGAGGTCGATGTCGAGCTGATCCTCGCCGTGGACGTGTCCCGTTCCATGACATCCGACGAGCTGGACATTCAGCGCCGCGGTTATCAGTGATCCGCTCGCGCCCGCCGGTATCCGCTGAGCGGTAAAGGGCATGAACTCTGTAAAAGGGCTCAGGTTTCTCTTTTCGCTCATAGTAGAGCTCAGAGCCAAGTGCCACATTCTGCTCTTTGGGCGGACACCGGCTTTTCTCTGCGACCGCGAGAAACCCGAGTCGAAACGGCGAAAGCTGCCGTTCAGTCCAGCTTTAAGACCATTTTCTGAACCGGACCTTCGCTGCGCCGGTATCGAGCGTCTCACATGCGGACAAAACCGCCGTTGGCCGCAACGCAGCGCCATCAGCGCATGTAAAAGCCCGCAGTGCAAACAAGCCGTAGTTAAAATCTTTGACAATTTGAGGTTGGCGATCTGCGCGCTGCATTAGCTTCAATTTCATCTCTTGAAAAACAAACGGAACTGGCTGCGCCAGCTCCGAAGCGGATGCAGTCCCATCACCGAATGTAACATGGTTGTCGTGAACTGCTAGGCAGACATCCTTTTCTTTCCGGCAATTTGGCAAGGTCTGGTAATATCCTGATCAGGCAACCAGCCGCTCGGAAAGGATGGGATGTCAATGAAAACATTTAGGAGATTGGCCGCAATCTTGGCAGCGGACGTCGCAGGGTATTCGCGGCTGATGGGAGCGGATGAGGACGGCACGCTTGCCGCTGTTGAGGAGTTGCGCGAGCGGATATTGCTGCCAAAAGCGGACGACTTCTCCGGACGTCTTTTCAAGTCCATGGGCGACGGCTTTCTGTTCGAGTTTTCCAGTATCTTGGCCGCCATGCGTTTTGCTATCGCCGTTCAGCTTGAGTTGAACAAGTGGAATATGACAAGGCACGCAGCGTGCCCCATAGAGTTGCGAATGGGGTTGAATATTGGCGATGTGATTGTGCGCGGAGAGGATCTTTTCGGCGATGCCGTCAACATAGCTGCGCGGCTGGAAGCCATAGCGGATCCGGGCGGTGTCTGCATTTCGGAAGCAGCGAAGCAGCAGCTGGGCGACCGTATCCAACTGGCGGTTGAGGATCTCGGCGAACGTGCGCTCAAGAACATCGAGAATCCTGTACGCGCATACCGTGTTCGCTCTGCTGCTGCACGGCGACCTGTTAGCGCCGAAGCCATCAAAGAGCCTCCGCCCGATGACCCTGCTTTCGACTTGAGGTATTGCGATTTTTCATCGGAACGGCCATCTCTCGCGATCCTTCCGTTCCGAAACATGTCGACGACCCAGGATAGCGAGTTCGTTGCGCAAGGTATATCGCTTGGGCTGCAAACGCTTCTCGTGCAGTTGCCAAACATGTTCTTCGTCAATGCCTGCGGCCATGCTGGGTATCGCGATGCGACCGTTACTGCATCGCAGGCGTTGGCGCATATGCCTGTTCGCTACGCTGTCGAAGGGTCGGTTCAGCAGGCTGGCTCCAAAGTCCGGGTGAATGTTCAGGTCACCGATTTGAAGGAAAACACGGTAAAGTGGGCATCGAATTATGATCGAAACCTCGACAACATCTTTGCCTTGCAGGACGAAATCGCGCGTAATATCGCAGGCGCTTTAAGCGTGGAATTGATCGGCGGTCATATGGCCCGCGATTTCACCGGTGGGCTCGACGGATCGGACTCCTGGGAGCACTTTCTGCGCGGAATAAACTATTTCTATCGCATGACCAAGGCGGACCACGCGCAGGCGGTGCCGCATTTCGAATCCTTGGCGACGGCGCATCCAAACAGTGCAATCGGCCCTTGCTACTTGTCTGTCATGCATTTCTATGCCGCCCGACGCGGGTGGTCCTCCGATGCCAATGCAACACTTGCTGAGGCCGAAAAATGGGCACGTAGAGCGCTTACACTTGAAGATGGCAACAACGGGCTGGGCCATTCAGTGCTCGGGGCTATCGCTCTGGAACAGCATAGACATCGAGACGCCAATAGGCTGTGCCATATCGCTGTCGGTTACCGTGCGAGTTGCCCATTTGCGCACAGCCAATTGGGGATAACGGAAACTTACATCGGAGAACCGAAGAACGGCATTCGCAATATCCGCAGTGCTATTGCGCTTCGGTTGGCGGGGCCAATGCCGTTGGAACTGGGTGCACTAGCGGTAGCTTACAGAGACAACGGGGACTTTGACCTGTCAATAGCAGCCGCAGAAGAAGCGATACGCATGGCTCCGGAATACCTGGACGCTTATGTCACGAGAACTTCGGACTTCGCGCTTAGGGACGACATTCAAAAAGCCCAGCAGTCATCTGAGATAATCTTGTCGATCAAGCCCGATTTCCGGATCTCTGATTATGTCGAGCGTCAACCCTACCAAACTACCGAAATGCGAAAACGCATCGCGACCGCTCTGCAAAAGGTCGGATTGCCGGATTAATCGTCTGCAATCGGCCGTTCTGGGGCATCCGAGGCTTTTCGTCAGATGATGGGTCTCTCCCACCAGCCAGTTCTCGACGGTCGTCACAGCACGGATTTCGGCAAGAGATGTTGCATCTGCCGTTTGAAGACCTTTCCGAAATCGCGCCGGATGACCGAGAGGCGGACCAAGTCGACATTTTGTTGATGCCGCCGCTTCTGTGCTATGAATGCAGGAAAATATTCGCCCTGGGAAAAGTGATGGCTGAATTCTCGATCCAGAACCGTGTGATACACTACGCAGAAGCCGGACAGGGCGAGGCGGTCGTTCTGCTGCATGGAGGCGGCAGCAGCAGTCGTCAGTGGGGCACTCTTTCCAAAGCGATAGAACCGCAATTCCACAGCGTTTCACCGGATCTATACGGACATGGTGCATCATCTGCATGGACAGAACTCGCGCCCCCGACGCTAATGGATTATGCAGCCATCGTCGAAAAAATCCGAGAGTTCGTTGGCGATCCATTTCACCTGGTTGGGCATTCGCATGGAGGTGCGGTTGCCATTCGATATGCGATGCAAAACCCGCAGTCACTGCAGAGCTTGACGCTGATCGAACCGACGTTGATGCACTTGCTTCGTGTCTTGGGTAATCCGGCCTGGTCGGAAGCTGAGAAGCTTGGAACCAAGCACATTATCGCGGTCTCGCAGGGAAGGTCGGCAGAAATCGCGGAAGCCTTCTTGCCATACTGGATTGGAGAAACAGCTTGGCAGAACATGCCCTCCAAACGTCGCGAGGCAATCATTCAGACAATGCCGGCGGTCGCTCAGTTCTGGGCATCAGAATTCGCAGAAGAAACTCCGGCCGAGGCCTACTCACAGATTGCCGTGCCAACACTTCTTGTCCAGGGGACAGAAACCAGAATGACCGCGAAAGAGATCGTTTCTCTGCTCTTCGAGCTTCTACCGGACGCCCGGCTGATTGAAATAGCAGGTGCCGGTCACATGGCCCCTTTGACACATGCCAACGACGTCAACGAAGCCATCACTCGACATATTACGGCAAACAGCGTCACGCCCTCTTCGCAGTGAACCGGGCCATTTGTCGTGAGACAGGGCGGCGGCAATTCCACCATCTGCCAAGGGAATTGTGCCAGTCCGCTCAGAGCTCGGAGTTCGAATTCGCAACGTCTGGCATGAACGTCGCCTGCCGAGGCGCGAATGTCTCGGGATCGACGGGCAAGCGAAAGATCAATGGCTTGGCTTTTGTGGCGAACGGCCGGTTTACTGCTGTCTGAGCCAAGGTGCGTGCCGTGGTCGCATTGGGCCGCTTCGAGCCCATCCACGACGTTCGTGATCTTCGCAGAAGCCGTCGCGAAGGGCGGACACCGGCGATTCGCCGCGCTGGTCCCGAACTGGGAAGATGCGGACAAAGCAGTCACTCTTTCAAACAGCTTGGATGAAAGACAGCGTGTCCCAAAATAGTCGAGACTGGGATATATTGAGAAGACTCGACTACTCTGCTCCTATGCTTAGCGCGTCTTTTACCCAAAATTTAGGGGACATGATATGAACTCGGTATTCGATACTATTGTCGTTGGCGGCGGGCAGGCTGGTCTATCAGTCAGCTGGCATCTTAAAAATGCCGGAGTTGAACACCTCGTACTTGATCGAGGCGCGATTGGCGACACATGGAGAAACCGCTGGGAAAGTTTTTGTCTCGTTACACCAAATCACCTCTGCAGACTTCCAGGGTTTCCCTATGATGGCGATGACCCCAGCGGTTTCATGGGGCGTGATGAGATCGTCGACTATGTTGAGCGGTACGCTGCAAGCTTCGATCCTCCGTATAGGTCGAACGTCGAAGTCAGGAAAATCTCAACGGCCGAAGAAATCGGACGATTTGAGTTGGTGACCTCGGAAGGAACACTTTATGCGAAGAACATAGTGCTCACAGTCGGCACGCACCAGCATCCGAATATTCCAAGCTGGCATGAGGACCTGCCCGACGATGTTTTGAGATTGCACTCGCGAGATTATCGTAACTCGGACCAACTGCCCGACGGCGCCATATTGGTTATTGGCAGCGGGCAGTCGGGCTGCCAGATCGCCGAGGACCTGCACCGAGCTGGTAGAAAAGTACATCTAGCGGTAGGCAACGCTGGACGTATTCCGCGCAGGTACCGAGGGCGTGATATTCTCGATTGGGATCTTGTAACTGGTTACATGTCGATGCCAGTCCATCAGCACCCCAAGGGAACAGACATCCGCTTCAAAGCGCATCCACATCTTTCAGGTCGTGACGGCGGACACACCATAGACTTGCGCCAGATGGCCCTCGATGGCGTACAATTGCATGGAAAGGTGCTGGGCGTCGAAAATGGTTCCTTGGTTCTTTCGGATGATCTGGATGAAACTCTGGACAAAGTTGACGACTTTTGCCGGATTGAAATGGACGGCATTGATAAGTTTATTGAGGAAAATGGGCTCGATGCGCCAACTGAGGATATTGTTCCTGTTGAGTGGGAGCCAACGACCTCGGATGGACTGCTCAACCTTGTGGAGGCTGGAGTTTCCACGGTTCTTTATGCGACCGGGTTCCATTACGATTTTGGATGGGTGAACTTGCCGGTCTTTGATGGTCGGGGTTACCCGCGCTACAAGCGTGGAATAACTGAAGTGCCCGGACTTTACTTCTGCGGTTTGCACTGGATGGAGACACAGGGATCGGGGCTCTTTTTTGGAGTAGGCAAAGACGCTGAGTACGTTGTCAGACACCTTCTTGACCAACCGGCCAGTTGATGCGCCCAAATGTGCACGGAGTAGAAGTAGCCGAAACTATTCGAACAACGGCTCTGGGCTCGGGAGTGTCCTGAACTCTGTGTATCTGTCCCGGCCCATGCGGTTTCAGATACTCAAGCGTCGAAGCGTTCGCCGAACATTATGGCGAATTGGTTGCGGGCAGCAAACCATTCGCGGACATTGCGGCCGTCTTTCTCGAACCTGCGAATGGCCAGATATCCCGCAGATCTTTCACCCAGGTACGGGGGCCAGAGGGGAAAAATGTAAGTGAGCAAAAACCCTATTGACGTAAGGTCAATTTTATACATTCATTAAATCATGTTTGATGATTCATATACGGGGAAGCGACGTGAGATTGGTGCGCGCATTAAAAAGCGCCGTTTGGAGATCGGTCTCACACAGCAGGAACTAGCCGAGGCTCTCGGGCACGGTAGCTCCCACCGCATTAACCAGATCGAACTTGGAAGGTTACGCCTCTATGCTGAAGAATTGCCGAAATTGTGCTGGACACTAGATTGTCTTGTATCAGACATCGTTCCCGGAGAACCCGCCAAGGGCATCAAGTAAGAGCGCCAAGCTCTGATAGTCAAAATTAACATCAGTCAATATCAACGAGCAACTGCTCTGGCCTCGGAGCCGTCCTCAATGGTCCAGAGCGCCGACGACCGGTTGTGGTGGGCGGACGGCTGTTGCCGTCCGCCCGCGCGATCAGATATCGATTCGTTCGGCGATGCTGAGCGCGTCTTCGAGTTCGACGCCAAGGTATCGCACCGTGCTGTCGACTTTGGTGTGCCCAAGGAGGAGCTGCACCGCGCGAAGGTTGCCGGTCTTCCAGTAGATTAGTGCCGCCTTCGTCCGACGAAGCGAATGTGTGCCAAAGCCCGAGGGATCAAGGCCGATCGCACAGACCCAGTCTCTCACCAGCCTGGCGTATTGCCGAGTCGAGAGGTGTGGCGAGTCGTGGAACCTGCTCGGGAACAGTACCGGACAGCCCCGCATCTCTGGAGCGTTCACCCAGTCCAGGACAGACGCCCTCGTGTTCTCAGACACTTCGAATTGGACCGGGAGCCCGGTTTTGCGCTGGATGATCGCAACCCGGTCGCAACCCGGTCGCGGACCGCGCCGCCGACCACGAGATCGGCGACCCTCAGGCGAACGAGATCGCAGCCTCTGAGCTTGCTGTCGATCGCGAGGTTGAAGAGCCAGAGGTCGCGGAGGTTGCCTGCAAGTTCGATGCGGGCACGGATCGCCCAGACCTGCTTCGGCTGAAGCGGGCGCTTCTGGCCGACAAGTCGAGCCTTGTTCCATGGGACCCGCCTGGGCGTCGGTACGGGAAGGTTGTGTTTGGACATGTGAAAGCCTCCAACCGGCCCTCCCAGCCCATGCACCGACACCGCGCCGGCCAGTCCATTTTCATACGCCAGCCGAATGTCCGGTCCAGAAATTCACGCTCTTCTACCCGATGCTGCGTCGCAGAGGTCTCCTTCGAGCCCAGAACGGCCGCACTCCTTGAGCCCATTAGGTTTGACAACGCCCCTATGACCAGTAAGGCTCGGAGAGCTGAGAACCGCCATTCTGCAAAACCCAAACTTGGCATCCTGAGAGTATTTTGGGAGAAACAGAAACAAAATGTCACGCCGTTTTGCGTTCATTCAAGCAGCCGATCTGGTGGATTACTCATTAATGATGGCGAAGGACGAAAGCCGTGCAATCGCCTTGATCCATGAATTGCGTGACAAACTCTTCGAGCCAATTGTCGCAAAGTATGAAGGTGAAGTTCTAAAACGGATGGGTGACGGCTGGATTGTGGCCTATCCAAATGCCGCGTCGACCGTTCTGGCGGCTCTGGAAGTGCAGAGCGGCCTTGCGGAACACCCGAACACTCGACTGCGCATGGGCATCCATATGGGTGATATCGTAAAAGATGAAACCGACTTGTACGGAACAGGCATAAACATTGCCTGTCGTCTGCAGACCGAGGCACCGCCTGGGGGCGTTCTGATTTCCGCCGAGGTCTACAATCAGCTGTCCGAAAAACAATGCGCGGGTTTCTCGGATGCGGGCAGTTTCAAGTTAAAGAATATCCCTCGCCCTATTCAGTGCTTCCAGTGGCGGCCAGATAAATTGACCGTCAGCAGCCGCTCCAACGAGGTGCCTACTATAGGAGTTGAAAGGCTTGTAGCCGCACCACCTGACGAAGAAACCAAGGCTGCCGCTGAGGATTTGCACGAGCAGATTGTCTACGGATTGTCCCGGCGTACGGGGATCAAGGTGCGCGACATGTCCGTCAGCACGACAGGAAGAACAACTTACAACCTTCGCGGCAGGTTCCGCCGGTCGGGTAACCGGGCAAGGGTCAATCTCTCGCTGGTGCTTCTTGACGACGCCACAACGGTTTGGGCGGATGTTTTTGAGGATGAAGCTACTGATCTTTTTGCATTCACTGATGAAGTGGCTGCGGAAGTTGACGCAAAGTTGCGGTTGTTCGTCAACTCACTAGACAACAACCGCATTGGCGAAATCCCCGACGAAAATCTAAGCGTTTCAGAATTGCGCACCCGTGCGGCAGGCCTCTTTTATGAATGCACGATACCAGATCTTGAACGGTGCGTATCTGTGTTGGACCGCGCCAGACGCCTGAGCCCTAGGGACGGTATGAGCCAATGTATGTGGGCCATTGGAGTGCTCCAGCGATACAAAGTGCGGTTCGAAGCTGTTGAAGGCGAAACTTTGGACGAGCTTGCGCGTGCGCTTGATCTTGCCGTCGAGTTATTGCCGCAAAGCGACTTCGCGTTCTTTGCAAGATGCATGTTTCGAAGCCTGACCGAGCGTGACCCCACTAAAGTGATGTCAGACGCGAAGGCGTGTTACAATCTCAGTCCGAATTATCCGCAAGCGCATATAGGGCTGGGTTACGCATATACTCTGTCTCAAGAGTATCAGAAAGCAGCCGCCGCAATACGTAAGGGTACCGAACTTCGAAATGACCCGTTCTGGACGTACCGCAGACTACAATTGGCTGTGGCCGAGTATTGTGGTGCGGATTACGAAGAAGCAGTATCCACTCTGCGCGAGATGATTGACCTGAAGCCAAGCGTTCGGGGCTTTCGTAAGCTGCTTATCCTATCGCTTTGGCAACTCGGACACCACGATGAAGCCCGAAAAGAAGAAGCTTTGGCGGCTCAGCTAGAAGACGTTGAGAACTTTTTCGTCCAAGAACCGATACTGCCTGACACTCACTTGTGGTTAAGAGAAGCGTTGGCCCCTGGTTCTGGTGATGTGCTGCGGTTTGTCGAATGACGGCCAGGTCCGCATGTGAGACGCTCGAAACCGGCGCAGCGAAGGTCCGGTTCAGAAAATGGTCTTGAAGCCCGGACTGAACGGCAGCTTTCGCCGTTTCGACTCGGGTTTCTCGCGGTCGCAGAGAATGGCCGGTGTCCGCCCATCCCGTCGAATGCTGCGCCGTGCACGAAGGTCTGGTAGGGGCTCATAGCCGACTTGCGGCGGCGCAGCGGGCTAGGCTCGAAGGGAGCTCCGAAAGCCGTCATTCACGACAGGCGGGCACTTCAACCTTTTCAGAGTGATGGATCGACTTCAGGACGTTGGACCATCCAAAGCGGTCAATGGGCGTGCAGCGACGGAATGACTGCCTCGAGCCCGAAGCGGTCTTCGAAGACAAGGGCTGACGGTATCGGCGCTCGCTCCAAGCCCAAAAATCGGTCCAAAGTGACGTTTGGCAAAAGACCGGACCAAGATCAGTTCAGTTTTTTGCGTTTCTGAAGTATTTTTCCGCCAAACTAGTGGGGCATGAAATGGTCAGCGTGCCGCTCGATTGCGTCATCATTGGTGCGGGCTGGGCAGGCCTTTCCGTAAGCGCGGAATTGAAGGCTCGCGGCATCGACCATGTCCTGTTCGAGCGCGCGCGTATCGGCGAGACCTGGCGAACGCAGCGCTGGGCGTCCTTCCTTCTCAATACACCTAGGTACCAGACGGTAATGCCGGGCGACGTCGACACCAGCGACGATCCCGACGGTGCGATGCAGATCTCCGAGTTCATCGAGATGCTGGAGAGATATGTCCGTCGCAAGGAGCTTCCGGTTCAGTGTGGACGGACGGTTCACAGCGTTGAGCCGCACGAAACGGGCTTCCGGCTGGAGGTGGACAGCGAGGTTCTCGTCGCCCGAAGCGTTGTCGTAGCAACAGGGGACCAGAACGTGGCCGTCATCCCGCCTTTCGCTTCGGAGGTTTCGGCCGGCGTGGCGCAGTTCGACACGACGAACTACCGAGACCCCCAGTCGCTGCCGGAGGGTGCGGTGCTCGTCGTCGGATGCGCCCAGTCCGGCGGACAGATTGCCGAGGACCTCGCCCTCGGCGGCCGGACGGTCTATCTCTCGACCAGCCGGGTGGCGCGCCTGGTGAAGCAATACCGCGGGCGCCACGTCTTGGCGTGGATGGTCGATACAGGAATCCTCGACATTCCCAGGACAGAACTGCTGCAAGCCGGGCCTATTGCGACTCGCGGCCTTGTCGGTGCGGACCATACGATCAGCCTGCAGTCCCTCAGCGCCCTCGGCGTTGTGCTGCTCGGGCGTCTCCAAGGGATCGAGGGAGAGATCGCGCGGTTCGATGACGGCGTGCGGGAAAACATCCGCCATGGCGATAGGACGGCCTCGGACCTCAAGGCGCGGATCGACGCCTGGCTCGCGGCAAATGGCGTCAAGGCTCCACCAGCGCAACCGGACCCGGCCGAAACAGTTGAGCCGGTACTGCCGTCGGTGCCGATACGGGAACTCGATCTGTCCCAGGGCTTCGGAGCGATTGTCTGGTGCACCGGTGTCCGCGGCGACTACCATTTCCTGCGCGTGCCGGGGGCGCTCGATGATCGCGGCGCGCCTGTCGAGACCGGAGGCTTAACCCGAGTGCCCGGTCTCTGCATAGCGGGCGTGCCCTATTCTATCTCACGGCGGTCGGGGACGATCCTTGCGGCCGAGATGGACGCCGTGCGCATGGCAGATCACATCGAGGAATTCCTGCGAGGCGACTAGACTTTCCCGTGTCATGTTCCAGGCGCCTCTTCGCAGCGTTCGGCATTTTTGTACGCATAGCGCTCAATGCCCGTTTTTCCGTCTATTCCTTGCTCGCCCGACGCATGGCCTCGACAAGGGCGTTGATGTTGGGCAGGTTGGCCTCTGACTGACAAGACGCCAAAGCCGGTTTGCTGTTTGATACCGGCGCTGCGAGTCACGAGAGTCTCACCAAGAGAAAATTCCGTCAAATCCTTTCCTCTGCGGTCGACAAACCTTCGCGGTTCGGCCTGACTAAAAGTTTGATCCTGTGCTTGCGTCGGACGTCTGCTTCGTCCGCGATCCGGTCATTGCCGTCGAAAAAATGCTGCGAGATGCACGAACGGCCGGAATGCGTGAGCTGCATCGCGGCGTCGCGGCCTGTGATGAAAGTCAGCAAAGAGCCGTTGCTTCGAAACCTGCTCCATTCATTCTCACAATGAGGTGATCATAGACCAGGCAGGGGGCTATTTACATCAACGCCACATCAACCTGCGACTGCGGGCTTTGCGCTGACTTTGCATGTGAATCCGAACTGTTGCTGACGAATGCGAGGGTGAAAGTCGCGCCAAAACAAAGCCTTATCGCGCAAGCGATTGTTTTCATTAAGTTATTGGAATCGTTCACCTTTGGGCTCATAACCTGAAGGTCGTAGGTTCAAATCCTACTCCCGCAACCAAAATTATACGCGTTTCCAAAAGCTTAGACGCCGCCCCAGTGGGGCGGCGTTTTCGTTGATGGTCCCCGTGGAAGCACTGTGGAAGCAAGAGGGAGCGAAGTCCTTCATATTGCAGCGAAAATTGGTGCCACGGATCATCGTTGCTTCCTGGTGCTGGCAAAAGCTTGTCCGCCTAAGAGCATTGAACCCGACGCGGCATTGCAGCGCGTTCCTTCTCCGGAATTGTCATTGAGCACAGTCGAACAAGCAGGAATTCTAACCGGCCGTTCGCTGCACCAGGTTCCTATGCCTCAGATGCGGACTTTTCTGCCATTTGGCGTTTGTGTTCAAATGGCTGCCGTTTGCAGTTCGCGGCTCTGGCGGTCGTAGCTTAGCCGGGATGTTGTCACTGATAGGCGTAGGTCAATAGATTTGCTTCGTAATAACAACAAAGATCTGAAAGATTTCTTCACGTCTCTGGACCAGTTCTGTTCACGTCGATCCGTGATCGGAAAGCTCGAGGGCTGAGTCCCACGGCTTCTCGGAATGCGCGTGAGAAGTTCGAGCGATCGGAGTAACCGAGCGCGCCGGCTATTTCGTCTACGGTGTCGCCGCTCGTTCGCAAACGGTCCTTTGCGTAAGCAATCTTCGCCCGGCGTAGTTCATCCGACACGCTGGTTTTTTCCTTGGCAAGACGTCGAGCCAAAGTTGCTCGGCTCATTGACACGAGGGTTGCCGCGTCATTGGCGCTGAGACCTCCCTGGCCGATCCTATGCGCGATTACAGCTCGGAAGTCGGCGAGGAAGCGGCTCACTTCGTTTGTTTGATCGCATGTCCCAACTGAGTTTCCCAAGACCTTGCGATCGACAGAATGGACAAGCCATTTGGAGGGAAACTTCAATCGGAAGCCCATCTCATCGCCCTTGAGCCGTTTGAATTTCGAAAAATTGGCAGGAAGTACGTCTGGATTACAGAGAACAATGGTCATTTCGCCGGAGTCGAACCGGTCGCCCACGGCACGCCTGAGAATTCCCAGGCTGAGGCCCACCATGAAACCATCGTTCTGTGCCGGCAAAATTGTTGGGCGAAAAAGACGAGTTTCACCGTAAATTGCCTGATCTCCTCTGATTTCCAGATATGTCGTCACCGAGCTGGTAACCTCGTTCGCTCGGCTGATAAAGGTCGAGAGAAAATCGGCCAACGAGCCCCCAGCAGAGAGCGCAGATTCGATCATTGGCCAGCCTCTTGGGTCCAGACGCGAGCCGACAGAAGCGCAGAAAGTCAAATCTTCCACCGCCTCGGCACAAGCCTCGAGAAACTGGTGGACCACCATTATGTGCACGGCCTCGTCGCCGCTCAACACCGCGCCTTCGGTCAGGCCAACTCTCTCGAGCACGATTTCTGGGTCGACCCCACGTTCGCTAAGCGCAGTAATCAAGGGGCGCAACAAGCTCAGCTTCGCGAGCGGAAGACGTTTGGTCATGTCGACTCCTGTGCCAACCGGCCCTCGAACGATGCGGCATCTGTCGGTCAGTTCAAGGCGCTGGAAACAAAATAACGCTTTCAAGTGTCATTTTGGCGCAAAAATCCTTGGCACCGACTCCAAATGACACGCCAGCTGTTTCAGCGTCTGACATATTTAGAAAACAGGCTTGATGCTCACGCGAGTTGGCCAGCGGGACAGGCAGTATGCTGACTCTGCGCGAGTTACGCTTGGCAAGGGCCAGAAAAGGAAAGGGAAAGAAATTGGGATTCTTGAGAAATACTATTCTTGCTGCATCAATCACGATGCTGACGGTATCGCTTGTAGCTGCTGAAGAAAGCCAAACGGCGCACGTCCTGATTAAGAATGTCAGGATCTTCGATGGAAACAGCGATACGGTGTCGGAAGCCCAGGATGTGCTCGTTGAAGGCAATCTGATTAAACAAATCGGCAACGGCTTGACGGCTGGGGACAACGCGATCGTGATCGATGGCACTGGTCGCACAATGACCCCTGGGTTCATCGATATGCACCAGCACCTGATGCTGGGCGGACCATCCGGATTGTTTTCGACGGGTGAAGATATCGATTTCGCCACTGCCGGAGCCATCGCTGCCCAGAACATGTATGCCCACCTTTTGATGAAGGGCATCACGACCGTGAGAGATATCGGCGGTAATTCCCTCGGGCTTGCCAAAGGCGTGCGAATGGGCTGGATGACGGGCCCACGGATATACTCAGCGG
Source organism: Ruegeria sp. PrR005 (assembly GCF_010500245.1). Classification (GTDB taxonomy): domain Bacteria; phylum Pseudomonadota; class Alphaproteobacteria; order Rhodobacterales; family Rhodobacteraceae; genus Ruegeria_B; species Ruegeria_B marisflavi. The sequence goes on along the minus strand of NZ_JAAGOX010000025.1, from coordinate 1,292 downwards.
GGCCGCCGATCGGGCCTCTTGGCGGGCATGGTGATGTCGGCGGTTGGAACCAGCACCTCGGTCCGGATGAATCGGTGTTGATGGGCAACCTTGCGACGACCAGCACGGTAGACGAAGTTATCAAGCAAGCACGATGGAACTTTCGCAAGGGTGCAGCTTTCCTGAAAGTCATGCCGGGTGGAGGCGTATCAACGGAGTTTGACCCGCTTGAAGTCATCAGTCTTACGTTCGACGAGATGAAGGCTGCCGTTGCGATCGCCGAGGACAACAAAACCTACGTCGCAGCCCATGCCTACCGTGACGACGCTGTCAACCGTGCGATTGATGCGGGTGTTAAAGTCATAGAGCATAACTTTCTGGTTTCGGAAGAAACCATCAAACGGATGGCGGAAGAAGATATTATCCTTTCACTACAGGGCTATATGGCTGGAGTTGCCTTTGCAAACCCGGAAAGTGTTCCGTGGTACACCCCTGAGCAGATCCGCAAGGCCAAGTCGGTTCATACCGGTACCCTGCAAATGGTGAAATGGGCGCGCGAGCATGATGTCTTCATCGTCAGCGGTTCCGACATGTTCGCCGAGCAGTGGCCCATCACGAAGAAAAACATCACCATCGAGGTGGAGTTGTTCGAGTTCACTCCGATTGAGGCGCTGCGACATGCTACGGGAAATGCAGGCATCGTCCTTGAAATGTCCGGCCCCGCCAGAAACCCATATCGCGAGGGACCTTTGGGCGTAATAAAAGAGGGCGCTTACGCTGATATCCTGTTGTGGAGCAACGATCCGACGAAGGACATTAAGATTATTGAAGATGAGGATAAGTTGCAGCTCATCATGAAAGACGGTGAATTGTACAAAAACACCACTGTGCCACACTCTGATCCAACTTACCGGCCAGCTCCTGAAATGCGTGTAACGCCAAGTAACGCGGGAAGAGGTCGAACTGCGCTGTAATTTTAAAGCTAACTCAGGGTGCGAATGTACCCTGAGTTTATAACATCGCTTTCCGCGCACAGCGACCAGTGCTGCATGAAACACCAAGGTCTGGATAGGGCTCTGAGCCCGTATTCGCGGTGTTTGACATTAACGTCGCCTGCCGAAGCGTGAATGTCTCGGGTGCCACGGGCAAGGCCAAAGATCAATGGCTTGGCGTTTGTGGCGAACGGCCGGTTTCCTGCGGTCTGAGCCAAGGTGCGTGCCGCGGTCGCATTGGGCCGCTTCGAGCCCGAAGCAGCCGATCGCTCTTAATGTTCAGGCGGATTAACGGCCGAAAACCTCTCTGTTCGTAGAGTT
>NZ_JAAGOX010000024.1 GCF_010500245.1 Ruegeria sp. PrR005 | reverse complement strand
ATGGTGTCATTGCCGCCCTGGCCGAAGACCTGGTCGTTACCGGCCCCGGCATCGACGCTGTCGTTGCCTTCGCCCGCATAGATCACGTCGCGCAGGTCATCCTCGGACGGGCCGCCGATGATGGTGTCGTCGCCATCGCCGCCGTTCAGCGTATCGGCGCCAAGCCCGCCGTCGATACGGTCGTTGCCCTCGTCACCCAGCAGTCGGTCGTTGCCGCTGCCGCCGGACAATGTATCGCTTCCCGATGTTCCGGTCAGATCAAGTGGCGGATCGGTCGACGGCGGGATCAGTTCGTCGGCGGCGACCAGACGGTCAGAGAACTGAAAGAACTCGACATCGCGGGCAATGTCCGTCCCCTCGGCCGAGGTGATCTGATAACCGCCGGACACTGCCTGTGATGTGGCAGAGGCGAAAGTAACACCAAAAACCGCGGTGTCGCTGCCATCGCCCCCCAGTAACAGGTCGTTGCCGATCCCCCCGTTCAGCTGGTCGTTCCCGGCGCCGCCGTCCAGCGTGTCGTCGCCGCCGTTGCCGAGGATCGTGTCATTGCCGTTGAAGCCGGGCAATTCGTCGGACCCGGTGGCGGAGCCGTTGATCTGGTCCGCGCCCGCCAGCATGATCTGTGCCGCGCGCACCTGGTTATCCTCGATCTCGATGGCGCGATAGATGGCGTTGGCGTCAACGGTCATGCCGGTCAGGCTGTAGAAAAGCGCGCCCCCCCGATACTCGAATAGACCGGTCAAGGTGCCGAATACCTCTCCGGCCAGGGAGTAGGTGAAACTGCCCCGGTAGGTTTCAGAGCGAAACCCGTCCGACAAGGTGATCTGTGTCGAGGTGGGAGTACCCACCAACTCGCCGTCCCAGTTTTCCAGTGTGCTTAATCTGAATTCCGTGTTTGCATTGAAAACAGCCATGTTTCCCCCCTTTGACAGACTGACGATCAGGGCGTTGCAGGCCGAAGCAAAAGAGTCTGAGACCTAGTACCGGTGGCTGACGAATGCAGTCGGGTAATATTTAACGCGCATGCGGAAATGGCCTGGGCAGCGCGGATCGTCAGGCGAGCCTAGCAGAAACTGCGCGGAAAATCACCTTTTGGCTGTGCCGACGGGGCAGGACGGGTGTTTGGGGCTAAGGTTATTCGGCTTTTGCCCCGGCAGGTGCGGGGCGAAAGACGGTGGGCGGATCCCTTCGCCGGCTTCCCATTGACCTGAGAACGGGCAGAGTGCTTTATCAACGGAAATCAAAGGGAGGTTCGAAGATGGTATTGAATTTCAAGGCAATGATCGGCGCATTGGCCGTTGGGGCGATGATGGCGGTTCCCGCCGCGGCCGAGACCCGGGTCACCTATAAATCGGCCAAGGCTGGCACGTCCTATTACCAGATGGGGGTCCAGATAGCCGAGGCGATGAAGGCGGGATCGGACGGCAATATCATCGTCACGGTCGAAGAGGGGCAGGGCTCGGTCCAGAACGTGATGGAGGTGCGGGCGCGCGGGGGTGACTATGTGTTCACCACGCCGCCGGTTCTGGTCGGTTTGGCGCAGGGCGGCAAGGCGATGTTCGAGGGTAAGGGCGATCCGGCCTTTGACGAGATCCGGGCGCTGTTCCCGATCCCCTCGCTGACCATGCATTTCGTGATGTCGGCTGACAGCGGTGCCACTGGTCTTGCCGATCTGGAAGGCAAGACGATCCTCTTGGGCAAGGGCAGCTTTGGCGCCACCGAGGGGGAGAAATACCTGAAACTGTTTGGCCTGGAGGGTAAGGTCAATATTGCCGACGCGGAGCTGTCGAATGCGGTTGCCGCTCTGAAGAACGGCCAGATCGACGGGTTCGTGACGGCCGGGTCCTGGCCCGCGCCGAACGTGGTCGAGGCAGCGGCCTCGGCCGGGGTGACGGTGCTGTCGCTCAATGACGAGCAGATTGCCGAGACCAAGCGCACGCGGCTGGTGATCCCGGCGGGCACCTATGCCGGGCAGGATCAGGATATCGTCACCACGTCGTTGCCGGTTGTCGCCTACACGACCACCAAGATGGAGGACGAGACCGCCTATCAGCTGACCAAGACCTTTTGGGAGAGCAAGGCCGCAATGGCGGAAAGCGCGGCCTGGTGGGGTGGTGTCGATGCCGCGATGATGGGGAACATCACCGGCAAACTGCATCCCGGCGCGGTGCGGTACTATCAGGAGGCGGGAGTCGCCTTGACCGCGGACCAGATGTAAGCCTCTGACCGTTGCAGCATACCGGGGCCGGGCCAGTTTTGGCCCGGTTCCTTTTTCCGGGAAGGGACGGGGCATGGAGGGAACGGTGGACACATCGGCGGCGTCATGGCGGCGGTGGATCTGGCTGGCGCTGGCGCTGGTGCTGGTCGTGTTTCACATCGGCCTGATCTTTTCCGGGCTGGTGCCCAACCTGGTGAGCCGCCCGCTGCATCTGGCACTGATCCTGCCCTGGGTGTTTCTGTACGGCGTGTCCGGCCGTGGGCGGGTTGTGTCCGGGGCGGTCCTGTGCGCGGTGGGCGTTGCGGCGGCGCTCTGGGTAGCGTGGAATGCCGATGCGCTGGGCGACCAGTACGGGTTTCTGGAAAACCGGTTCCAGATCGCGGTCGGTTTTGCGCTGCTGGCGGTGGTGATCGAGGCGGCGCGGCGGGCCATCGGCTGGCCCTTGCCGATGGTGGCCACGGCGGCGCTGCTTTATGCGTTTTTTGGCCATCTCATTCCGGGTGAGTTCGGCCATTCCGGGGTGCCGCTGCGGTCGTTCCTCGGGTCCATGACGATTGCCGAGGCCGGGATCTGGGGCAGTCTGACGGCGGTTTCGGTCGGTGTTGTCTCGATCTTCGTGATCTTTGGCGCGGTGCTGAACGCGGGCGAGGCGGGGCAGGGGTTCATGAACGTGGCCGCCGCCGCCGCCGGGCGGCTGAAGGGCGGCGCTGCCAAGGTCTCGGTCCTGTCCTCTGCACTGTTCGGGTCGATCTCGGGCTCGGCCAGCGCCAATGTGGCCTCGACCGGGGCGATCACCCTGCCTGCGATGCGGCGCCTGGGATACCCCAGGCGGCTTGCCGCCGGGGTCGAGGCGGTGGCCAGTTCCGGCGGGCAGATCATGCCGCCGCTGATGGGGGCGGGGGCCTTTGTCATGGTCGAGCTGACCGGTGTCCCCTATACCCAGATCATGGCGGCGGCGCTGCTGCCTGCACTCTTGTATTTCTGGGCGGTGTGGGTCGGCATCAACGCCTATGCGACCCGGTACGAGCTGAAGGGGCTGGCGCCCGAGGACCGGCCGCGCACGCGCGATGTGGTGGTGACCTCGGTCTTTTTCCTCGTGCCCTTTACGGTTCTCATGCTGGGCATGTTCGTGGCGGGCTATACGCCGCAATATGCCGCCTGCCTTGCCATCCTGGCCGGGGCGCTGTTGCTGCTGGTGGATGGAGATCTGCGGGTCGATCCACCGAAAATCGCGGCGCGGGTGTCCGAGGCGCTGCTGACCGCCGCGCGGCAGGTGTCGATGATCGCGGCCATCATCTTTTGCGCCTCGATCATCATCGGGGTGCTGGGGTCGACCGGGCTGGGGGTCAAGATCACCTCGGTCATTCTGGAAGGGGCGGGTGGGGCGCTCTGGGCGTCGCTGCTGCTGACGGCGGTGGCCTGTCTGGTGCTGGGCATGGAGGTGCCGACAACCGCCGCTTATGTGATCTGTGTGTCGGTTGCCGGTCCGGCGCTGATGAAGCTGGGGCTGGAGCCGTTGCAGGCGCATCTCTTCGTATTCTGGTTCGCGCTCTTGTCGACGATCACGCCGCCGGTCTGCGGCGCGGTGTTCATCGCGGCTGGCATGGCCGAAGAGAACTGGATCAAGGTGGCCCTGACCGCGATGGCGCTGGGCGTTGGTCTCTACCTGATTCCTGTGGGCATGGTGACCTGGCCCGCGGTCATTCGGGTGGCTGAGGACCCGGTGGGGGCGATCACCGCCTTTGCCGTGCTGGCCGTCGCGCTGACGGCGCTGTCCTTTGCGCTGATCGGGCGGTTCAGCCTGATCGTCCGGGTTCTCTTGTCGGGGGGCGCGGCGGTCTTGCTGTTTGGTCCGGCACTGATGTGACCTGAGGGCTTAGTCCCAATCGGGGGTAGAGACCGTGGGACGGTCGCCTGCCGCCTCGATATCCGTACCAGCGGCAAGCAGGATATCCTCGCGGTATTTCGGCCCGACAAGCTGCACCCCGGTCGGGATCCCGTCGAATTCCCCCATCGCGACCGAGAGGGCGGGCATGCCCATCACGGGCAGGCCTCGCTGTGTCAGTTGCGCCTCGAGAACGCGGGCGAAGGCCTGTTCCGAGCTGACATCCAGTTGCTGGGCAAAGGGCAGTTCGCCCGACACGGGGCAGATCAGGACCGGGTAGTCGGCCAGGAACAGCTCCCATTCGCGCACCAGCGTGGCGCGCGATTGCAGGGCTTTCATCAGGGTTTCGAAATCGACCTTTCCGGTGTCCTTGAGCATCTGTTGGAAGACGAATTGAGAGTCGGGCTCGGCCTCGTTTCCGATCATCTCCGCCGCGCCGAAGAGGGTATCCGCCATCCAGAGTTGGGCGTTCAACTCGGCGGCCTGCCGGATCGGCGGGCAGTCGACCTCGGTCACGGTCCATCCTGCGGCCTTCAGGATTTCTGCGGCCTTGAGCAGTGTCTTTTGCACCGCCTCGGAGACGGGCATGCCATCGGGCGACAGGGTCAGTGCCGCCCGTTTGGGGAAGTCGCGCGGGCCTGTGGGGACGGGCGCATACCACGGGTCGCGCAGGTCCGGGGCGGCCATGGCGGCCAGGGACAGGCCCAGATCCGCGATGCTGCGGGTGATGGGGCCGGAGACGGCCATGATCTGCGCGCCGATGAACCGGTCAGCCGCGCTGGCGTTATAGGCGGGAATGCGGCCCAGCGTGGGGCGCAACCCGTGCAGGCCGCAGGCATAGGCCGGGTAGCGGATGGAACCCGCGATATCGGTGCCGTGCCCCACGGCGCAAAGGCCCGCCGCCACCGCCGCCGAGGCCCCGCCGGACGAGCCGCCCGGGGTGATCCCGCGGTTTCGGGGGTTCAGCGTCTGGCCGTGCATGTCGTTCTTTGTAAACCAGCGCAGGGAAAAGGCGGGCGTGTTGGTGCGGCCGAGGATGACCCCGCCCGCCTTGCGGATATTGGCGACAACCGGGCTGTCATGCTCGGCGATCAGGTTTTCCTGGAGCCTCAGCCCGTTGGTTGTGGCATGGCCTTTCTGGTCCACGTTGACCTTGATGGTCACCGGCACGCCGCAGAGGGGGCCGGGGTCTTCGCCCCGGGCGATGGCGGTATCGACCTGCCGCGCGGCGGCCAGCGCTTCCTCGGGGAATTCCTGCACTACCGCGTTGATCCTTGGGTTCACCTGTTCAAGGCGGCTCAGATGCGCCTCGGCAACCTCGACCGCGCTGAGTTTGCCTGTGCGCACCGAGGCGGCGATTTCGCTGGCGGTCATTTCCCAGGGGTGTTGCATGGTCTCTCTTCTCTGATCGGGGTTCGGCCGGATGGCGGGCATCTGCGGGCACTGTGCACCGCTGGGCGGCATTTGCCAACGCACCGCAACTGGGTGGCCGCGCCACAAAACTAGACAGATAACATAGAAACATTCTACCATCTTTATGTGTTGTTATCTCGGGGGCTTCCCTGTGATGGCAGTCTCTTTGGGAGGAGAGAGGGCGCAATGGTGGAAATCTGGAAAGAAATGGCGGTGGAGTCGGCCGACTTCTACATTGCCTGGGGCGGATTGCTCATCGGTATCGCCTTTGGCTTTATCGTCTATCGCACGAACTTCTGCACCATGGGGTCGATTTCGGATATCCTGTCGTTCGGGGACTGGAACCGGTTTCGCGCGTGGCTGTTGGCCATTGCGGTCGCGGTGTTCGGGGTCTGGCTGATCGAGGGGGCGGGGATGGCGGACATGACGCTGTCGATGTACCAGGTGCCGACGCTGGGCTGGGGGGCCAATGTTGCCGGCGGGCTGATCTTTGGCTTTGGCATGGTGTTCTCGGGCGGCTGCATCAGCCGCAACCTGGTTCGGGCCGGGGGCGGGGACCTGCGGTCTATCGTGGTGCTGCTGATCACCGGCATCTTTGGATACATGACCATCGGCGGGCTGCTGGGGCCGTTGCGGGTGGCGATTTTCGACCCGATGTCGGTGGATCTGGCCGAGGGGGGGATCGAGGATCAGAGCCTGGGCGCGGTTCTGTCGGGCCTGTCCGGCATGTCGGTCGAAACCGCGACAACCGTCACGATGCTGGTGGTGGTGCTGGGGCTCTTGGCGTTCTGTTTTGCCAGCGCCAGTTTCCGCACCTCGCCGCGCAATCTGGTGGCGGGGGTCGGCATTGGCCTGTGCGTGGTGCTGGGATGGGCGCTGACCGGGCTGACCTATGACGAATTTGCGGACAACCCGTCGGTGATCTCGCTCAGCTATGTGCGGCCGGTGGGTGACACGATCGACTACCTGATGCGCTATACCGCATTGGGCGCGCCGGGCTTCGGGATTGTCACAGTGGCAGGTGCCCTGATTGGCGGTCTGGCCGGGGCGCTGTCGATGGGGCGGCTGCATCTGACGACCTTTGCCGACCAGGCGGATTCGATCCGCAACATGCTGGGTGCCGCGCTGATGGGCATCGGCGGCGTGCTGGCGCTGGGCTGCACCGTGGGGCAGGCGCTGACCGGGGTGTCGACGCTGGCCGTCGGTTCTGTGATCACCTTTGTCTTTATCGTGCTGGGCGGGATCGCCGGGGTAAAGACGATGGAGGCCATCGCCTGACGGGCGTCTTTTGTATTGCGCGGCCCCGACTGTCTCGGGGCCGCGTGTGATCCGGCCTTAGCCGGATTGCGTGGCTTTCAGCTTGTCGATCCCAAGTGCCTTGAGCGCCAGCGACTCGTAGAACGGTTCCGACGTGCCGCGCTTGACCTTGCGGATGAAGTATTTTTCGAAGCCGATCTTGGCGAGGTGAACCCAACGGCCCGACGAGGACCAGTTGACGTTGCGCGGCGGGATCTGGGGCTGGGCCACAAAGGCAACGCCGGAATCGCCGAAATCGGCGAGACAGACGGCGTTCCAGCTTGCGACTTCTTTCGGTTCCTGTCCCGCGACCAGAGAAGCGATGTTCATCGCCGTCGCCGTGACCATGCTTTCGATCATAAAACCGGTTTTCGGCACGCCCACGGGCACCGGCGTGGGTCCGGTGGGCGGGATGGCAACGCCGACGCCGATGGCGAAGACATTGGGGTACTTGGTATTGCGCTGATGCTTGTCGATCAGGATGAATCCGCGCGGGTTGGTCAACCCCTCGATGTCCTTGACCGCTGGAACGCCACGAAACGCGGGCAGCATCATGGTATAGGCAAAGGGCAGGTCATGGGTGGCGACGACATCGGAATTCTGGCCGACTTCCTCGACGTGCAATGTGCCGTCCTCGACCGAGGTCACGCGGGCGTTGGTGATCCACTTGATGTGGTGTTCGCGCATCTCGCTTTCCAACAGGCCCTTGGTGTCGCCCACCCCGTCAAGGCCGAGATGCCCGATATAGGGTTCCGAGGTGACAAAGGTCATCGGCACCTTGTCGCGGATCTTGGCCCGTCGGAGCGCCGTGTCGAGGATGAAGATAAACTCGTAGGCCGGGCCAAAGCAGCTTGCCCCCTGTACCGCGCCAACCACCACCGGGCCGGGGTTCTTGAGCAGCTTGTCAAACGCAGCCTTGGCCCGGATGGCGTGATCGACATGGCAGACGGATTGGGTGTAGCCCTCGGGCCCAAAGCCCGGGATTTCGTCAAAAGCCAGGTCGGGGCCGGTGGCAATGACAAGGTAGTCATAGCTGACGCTTTCACCGGTGGTCAGTTCGACCCGGTTTTCTTCGGGATGCAGGCGAGCCGCCCCTTCGGGGCGCAGCGTGGCGCCGACCCGTTTCAGGGCCTGGTGCAGATCGACCTCGATCTGTTCGCGGTCCCGCCATCCCACGGCAACCCAGGGGTTGGAAGGGACAAAGTGGAACTTGTCGCCCTTGTTGATGACCGTGATCTGGTGACCGGATCCGAGGTGTTCGCGGGCCTCGAAGGCCATGATGACCCCGCCCAGCCCTGCTCCTAAGACAACGATATGCGCCATTCGTGAACTCTCCTCCCACGACTATGCGCGGACTGCGCCGCGCGACCTAAAATGGCTGGCTGCCGCATTCTAGCGGAACTGCGAGAATCCGCGTTGATGCAGGTCAATCCTCGTCCTCCTCGGGGAACAGCCGTGTTGCGACCCTGAGTGCGATATCGCGGTAATGCCGGGCGTGCACCCCGTCGGGATCCGAGATCACAACGGGCGTGCCCGCATCCGACATCTCGCGGATGGTCATGTGCAGCGGGATCGCGCCGAGGAAGGGCACGCCCAGCCGGCGGGCGTCTTCCTCGGCGCCTCCATGGCCGAAGATGTCGGAGGACTTGCCGCAATGGGGGCAAATGAAGGTCGACATGTTTTCGACGATGCCCAGGATGGGAACATCCACCTGCTTGAACATCTTCAACCCCTTGCGGGCGTCGATCAGCGCCAGGTCCTGCGGGGTCGAAACGATCACGGCGCCCTGCAAGGGCACCTGTTGCGCCATCGTCAGCTGCGCGTCACCGGTGCCGGGCGGCATGTCGAGCACCAGAACATCCAGTTCGCCCCAGTTCACCTCGCGCGTCATCTGCATCAGGGCGGTCACGACCATGGGGCCGCGCCAGATCACCGGGCTTTCCTCTTGCATGAGAAAGCCCATTGACATGACCTTGATCCCGTATTGTTCGACCGGGTAGACCACGTCGTCCTCGATCCGGGGGCGTTCGGTGATGGCCAGAAGGCGGGGCATCGAGGGGCCGTAGATATCGGCGTCGAGCAGCCCGACGCGCAGGCCCAGCGACCGCAGCGCCAGCGCCAGGTTCGCGGCGGTCGTCGATTTGCCGACCCCGCCTTTGCCCGAGGCGACGGCGATGATGTTCTTGATCCCCGGAACGGCCGCCGAATGCGGGCGCATGTCACGGCCGGGCGCCTCGGTCGGGCGTTTTTTCAGCTTTGGCGGTTCGGGAGCCGTGGGTTGAGGCGCGGCCGCGCGTTCGGCTGTCAGCACCACCAGCAGGTTGTCGATGCCGTCCAGGCTTTGCAGCCGCTCTTCGATGAGGGTCTGGACCTGCGCCAGATCGCCGGGAAAATCGGGCGGGACATTAACGGGAATGACGACCTTGCCGCCCTCGACCATGACCTGATCGGGGTGGATCATACCCGAGGTGAGCAGGTCCGTCCGGCTGCCCGGGGGCGTGATCAGCGACAGTCTTGCAAGTATGATCTTTTTCATGAGGTCCGTGCCTTTGAGTTTGTCGGGTTGCGGCGCTGTCCCGTCACAGCCGCGCCGCCGTGTCCGCGAGGGTTCTGCTCAATTGGGTGGCGCTGTCTGCGTCGAGGTCGATCTGGGTGATCCGCGTGCCCTCGCGCAGGACAAGGCGGACCATTTTCATGCCGCCCTCGAACTCGACCAGCCGGATGGTGGCCTTGCGGCGATAGGGTAGCTCGAACTGCGCGATATCGGTGAGCTTGTCGGTCACGTGTCGGCCCCCCGGGTAAAGGCGGCCTCGAGCACCCATTGCCAGTTGCGCGGCGTATCGCGGTAGTCGGGCTTGACGTCGAATTCCAGAAACATCTGGCCGGATGTACCGGCGTGTTCCACCAGCTCGACCAATTCCTTGAACGAGGCCACCTCGGGGTGGCCGATGATCAGATCGCTAAGCTGCGCCACGAAAATCCTCCCGTACTCTCTGGTGAAAGCGGATGCGCAGGACGATGCGGGCCTGGGCGCCTTCTCCATCTGTGAAACCGGTCCTGTCATGCAGGGCATTGTTGCACACGATACCCTGGCCGGGTTGCAACCTGATGCGGCGCCCCAGCGGGTCGCCACGGATGAGCCAGTCGCGCAGCCATTCGGCGGCATCGCGGGTTGCCGGATCGTCGCGCCAGGCGATGGATCTGGTGCGCGCAGTATAGCGCATCTGCAACCGGCCGGTGGCCTCGTCGGCAAAGAACACCGGCCCGGTCGCGGCCGGGCGCAGGGTACCGTCGTTTTCGCGGTTCTCGGGGATGGTCATCGCCGCCGGGTGCATCAGGGCGCGGACATAGGCGGGGTTTTCGTCGCGCAGGCGCAAATAGGCGATTTCGGGGTCGAGCAGGTGGTTTTCGCCACCCGACGCGGCCTGTTGAAAGCAATGCAGGATGAAGCCTTTTACCGGGCTGTGCGCCGGGTTGTAGTAGCCGTCGGTGTGCCAGTTCATCGGGCGCGGTGTATAGGGGATGTAACCCTTCTTACCTTCGTCCGAGGAGGTGCGCAGCGCGACGACCTGGGCGTGTCCGGCCGAGCGGTGATTCTCGGTTACGGTTAGGCCGAGCCCCTCGGCAAAGGTCAGCAGCGCGCTGCTGACGGTTTCAAGGTCCGGGGCGGTCTGGCGGGCGTCATAGAGCGCGAAGTTCTGCATGCTGCACCGCAACAGGATTTCGGACAGGGCCGCCGGATCGGGCCGGTCAAGGCGGGGCAGGGCGACGGGTTTGGCGCTGGCCAGCGCTTGGGATGCGCGAATCTTGGCCGCGCGCCAGTCCTGCCAGCGGTCATTCCGCGACAAGTCCGTCCAGGCGAAATCCCTTATCGTGTTTGTCAGGTTTTCCATAAGCTTTTGCGTGTTCCCGACTTTCTGACCTCACCCGCGCGATGCGGCGACGCGGCGTAAAATGCTGCACCGCAATAATCGTACGCTGATGCGTACTATTTCTTGCGTCTCATTCCATATTCGTAAATTATTATGTAATGATGTTTCAACTCGAAACGCCAAACTGGCTGCAAAGATCCCTGCCGGATGGGGCGATTGGCCAGAGAGGGCGGTAGCGCCGGCAAGTTCGGTTCAAGGCGAAGACAGGGAGAGCGCCATGAAAGACGACAAGGACGCAATCAACGAGGATCGCAAGATCCACCCGACCCCATTGCTGGATGAGCTTGAGGATGGCCCTTGGCCGAGTTTCGTCACCGGTATCAAACGGCTGCGCGACGAAGGATCTGAGGGCAACAAGAAGATCATGAATGACCTTCTGGGTCAGCTCAATCATTCCTATGAGAACCGTATGGGATACTGGAAGGGCGGCACGGTGTCCGTCTTTGGTTATGGCGGCGGGATCATCCCTCGGTTCTCCGAAGTGGCCAGCAAGTTCCCGGAATCAAAGGAATTTCACACTCTGCGCGTGATGCCGCCCGCGGGCTTTCATTATTCCACCGATATCCTGCGCAAGCTCTGCGATATCTGGGAACGGCACGGATCGGGTCTGATCGCGTTTCATGGCCAGTCCGGCGACATCATGTTCCAGGGCTGCACCACGGAGAACACCCAGAAGGCGTTCGACGAGTTGAACCAGATCGGTTTCGACCTTGGCGGGGCGGGGCCCGCGTTGCGCACGGCAATGTCCTGTGTCGGCCATGCGCGCTGCGAACAGTCCTGCTTTGACGAGGTGCGCGCCCATCGCACCATCATCAACTCGCTCTTGGACGAAATGCATCGCCCGGCGCTGCCCTACAAGTTCAAGTTCAAGTTCTCGGGCTGTGCCAATGACTGTGTGAACGCCATCCACCGGGCCGATTTCGCGGTGATCGGCACCTGGCGCGACGACATCAAGATCGACCAGGAAAAGGTCAAGGAACACGTCAAGGAGAAGGGGCGCAAGTACACGATCGACACGGTCGTTTCGATGTGCCCGACGCGGGCCATTTCGCTGAACGATGACGACACGCTGGAGATCGACAACCGGTCCTGCGTGCGCTGCATGCATTGCATCAACGTAATGACCAAGGCGCTCAGCCCTGGCGACGATCGCGGGATCTCGATCATGATCGGGGGCAAGCGGGCGCTGAAGATCGGAGACCTGATGGGGATCATGGTGGTGCCCTTCATGAAGCTGGAAACCGACGAGGATTTCGAAAAGCTCGAAGAGTTCGCCCAGAACGTTGTCGAGTTCTTTGCCGACAACGCGCTGGAACATGAGCGGATCGGCGAGACCATCGACCGGATCGGCCTGCCGGCCTTCCTGGAGGCGCTGGATATCGAGCCCGATCCGAACATGGTCAATCATCCGCGCACCTCCTGCTATGTGCGCACCGATGATTTCGACGAGGAAGCCGCGAAGTGGTTCGACCGGATGGCCGCCGAAAAGGCGGGCAGCACGGCGGCCGAGTAAGTCCAGGCCAGGAGGGAGAGAGAGATGACGACCCAGGCAAAGACCCCCCGCGTCCCGGACGAAGTTGGCGTTCCGGACCCGTTCCAGTACATGCACCCGGTGATGAAGGCCAACTATGGCAACTGGGACTGGCACGAGCGGCCGCGCCCCGGCGTGCTGCGCCATGTCGCGAAATCGGGGGACGTGATCTATACCGTGCGCGCCGGAACCCAGCGCCAGATGGACGTGTTCACCATCCGCAAGCTCTGTGACATCGGCGATGCCTATGCCGACGGCCATGTCCGGTTCACCACGCGGTCGAACATCGAGTTCATGGTGGCGGACGAGGACAAGGTTGCACCGCTGATCGCCGCGCTGGATCAGGCCGGATTCCCGGTCGGGGGCACCGGCGCCTCGGTCTCGATGGTCAGTCATACGCAGGGCTGGCTGCATTGCGATATTCCCGGCACCGATGCCTCGGGCGTGGTCAAGGGGCTGATGGACATGCTGCACAAGGAATTCGTGCAGGAAAAGATGCCCAACCGGCTGCGGATCACCACCAGTTGCTGCCAGATCAACTGTGGCGGGCAGGGGGATATCGCGGTCAACGTGCAATACACCAAGCCGCCCAAGATCAACCACGATCTGGTCGCCAATGTCTGCGAACGTCCTGCCGTGGTGGCCCGCTGCCCGGTTGCGGCCATTCGCCCGGCGATGGTCAACGGCAAGCCCTCGCTGGAGGTGGACGAGAAGAAATGCGTCTGCTGCGGCGCCTGCTATCCGCCCTGTCCGCCGATGCAGATCAACGGCGCGGATTCGACCAAGATCGCGGTCTGGGTCGGCGGCAAGCATTCCAACGCACGCTCCAAGCCCACGTTCCACAAGCTGGCGGTTGCCAACCTGCCCAACAACGCGCCGCACTGGCCCGAAGTGAAGGAGGTCGTGCGCCGGATCGTCGAAGCCTACAAGCACGACGCCAAGCATTGGGAGCGGATGGGCGAGTGGATCGACCGGATCGGCTGGAAACGGTTCTTCGAGATGACCGAACTGGCCTTCACCAAGCACCATCTGGACACGTGGACCGGCGCGCGCAAGACGATGAACATGTCCGCGCATCTGCATTTCTGACGCGAGAGGTTCGGACGTGAAGATCGGAGTAGTCGTCAGCGAAGGGCCTTATACCCATCAGGCCGCCGATACCGCCTATCAGTTCGTGAAGGCGGCGCTGGACAAGGGGCACGAGGTGCCGCGCGTGTTCTTCTACCATGACGGGGTCAATGTCTCGACCCGGTTGTCGGTGCCGCCGCAGGACGAGCGCCATATCCAGAAACAGTGGACGGCGCTGGCCCAGGAACACGAGATCGACCTGGTGGTCTGTATCGCGGCGGCGCAGCGGCGGGGGCTCTTGGACGAGAACGAGGCCAAGCGGCAGGGCAAGGATGCCAACAATATCGCCGAGGGGTTCCGGATCTCGGGGCTGGGGCAGTTGATCGAGATGGGGATCCAGACCGACCGGTTGGTAACGTTCGGGGATTGAGGCAAGGCGATGTCGGATATCAAGAAATTCCTCTACGTGAACCGCAAGCCGCCCTATGGCACCATCTATGCGCTGGAAAGCCTGGAGGTGGTGCTGATCGGCGCGGCCTTTGAACAGGACGTGTCGCTGGCCTTTCTCGATGACGGAGTGTTCCAGCTGACCCGCGGCCAGAATACCGACGCGATCGGGGTCAAGAACTTCTCTCCGACGTTCCGGGCGCTGGGCGATTACGAGGTGACCAAGCTGTACGTCGAGCGCGAGTCGCTGGAAGAGCGCGGCCTCACCGAGGGCGATCTGCAGGAGATCACCTATGAGGACGAGGATGACGATTGGGAGGAGAAACCTTCGATCCGGGTCGTCAGCCGGGCCGAGATGGCAGGGATCATGGCCGATCAGGACGTCGTGCTGAGTTTCTAGGGGGTAGACATGTCAACCTTGCACACCGTGAACAAGTCACCCTTTGGCAACGCGACGCTCTCCAGTTGCCTGGGCCATTGCCTGCCGGGCGATGCCGTTTTGCTGATCGAGGATGCGGTCTATGGCGCGCTCGAAGGCTCGGCGATGGCGGATCAGGTCAAGGCGCGGATGGGGGAGGTCGCGCTGTATGTGCTCGACGGCGACCTGAAGGCGCGCGGCATCGACGCGGGCAAGCTGATCTCGGGGGCGAAATGCGTCGGATACGACGGGTTTGTCGATCTCGTCACGGAACATGACCGGACGCAGTCCTGGCTTTGAAAGATTTGCCCGGCGGTTCCGGGCACGCATAGGGAAGAGGAAAGAACCATGTCTTACCAGGTCAACGGCCACACCATCGAACATGATGAAGAGGGCTACATCACCACGCTCAGCGACTGGTCCAAGGAACTGGCCGATGAAATCGCCAAGACCGAGAACATCGACATGACCAGCGAACATTGGGAAGTCGTGAATTTCCTGCGGGAATATTACGACGAGTACCAGATCGCCCCGGCGGTGCGGGTGCTGATCAAGGCGATCAAGAAGTCGATGGGGCCGGACAAGGGCAACAACAAGTACATGTACGAGCTGTTCCCCTATGGCCCGGCGAAACAGGCCTGCAAGATCGCCGGTCTGCCCAAGCCCACCGGCTGCGTCTGAGGCGAACAGGCTAACACCGCCCCTGACCCTGTTCAGGGGCAAAGCGAGGAGCAACCCGCGTGCTGGGAACCGTCTATGCCATCCTGTTCTATGTCGCGACACTGGTCCTGCTGATCGGTGTGGTGCGCAAGATCAGGATCTATGCGCGCGTTCCCGCCCCGCTCAAGATACCGACGACGCCCGCGCCGAAAACACGCGGGGGCGTCATCCTGCGGGTGTTCCGCGAGGTTGTGTTCTTTGAGAGCCTCTACAAGTCGAACAAGTGGATCTGGCTTTTTGGCTGGGTGTTCCACATGGCCTTGTGGCTGGTTCTGGCGCGGCACCTGCGGTATTTCACGCAACCGGTCTGGGGCTGGGTCGAGATCGTGCAACCCTTTGGCACCTATGCCGGTTTTGCCATGCTGGCCGGTCTGGCCGGGCTTTGGGCGCGGCGCATCCTTGTGGAGCGGATCCGCTATATCTCCAGCCCCTCGGACCACCTTATGCTGGCGCTGCTGATGGGCATCGGCGCCTCGGGTGCGATGACGCGGTTTGTTGCCCATACCGATATCGTGGCGGTCAAGGCGTACATGCTGGGGCTGATGCGGTTCCGCGTGGGCGACCTGCCGTCGGACCCGACGCTGTTGGTGCATCTGGGGCTGGTGATCGTGCTGATGATCGTCTTCCCGATATCCAAGCTCCTGCATGCGCCGGGCGTCTTTTTCAGCCCCAGCCGCAACCAGGTCGACAACCCGCGCGAGGTGCGCCATGTCGCGCCCTGGGCCGCCAAGATAGAGAATTGAGCCATGCCCGACGGCGATACCCAGGTTCCCGAGCTTGCCTTTCCGCTGGATATCCCCTGTCTGAAACGGGGCGCGATGGAGGGGACGAAACCCTTTGTCGCGCAGGCAGAGCATCAGGCGAAGCTTGGCTTTCCGGGCGAGCTGGTGCCGGACTGGAAGGAAAAAGCGCTGGCCAAGATGCAGGAGCTGGCCGAGAAGAACCGCGCCTTTCAGGTCTATCTGGATATCTGCGTCAAATGCGGCGCCTGCACCGACAAGTGCCACTATTTCCTGGGCACCGGCGACCCCAAGAACATGCCGGTGGCGCGGCAGGATCTGCTGCGCTCGGTTTACCGGCGCTATTTCACATTCGCGGGCAAGCATTTCCCCTGGCTGGTGGGCGCGCGCGACCTGACCGAGGAGGTGCTGAACGAGTGGTATTCCTATTACCACCAGTGCAGCGAATGCCGCCGCTGCTCGGTCTTTTGCCCCTATGGGATCGACACGGCCGAGATCACCATGGCGGCGCGCGAGATCCTCGACAGCGTGGGGGTGGGGCAGAAGTATTCCAACGAGATCATCGGCAAGGTCAAGGATATCGGCAACAACCTGGGCCTGAATCCCAAGGCGCTGAGGGCGACGCTGGAGGGGCTGGAAGAGGATATCGAGGACGATACCGGCGTGTCGGTTCGTATCCCGCTGGATGAAAAGGGTGCCGATATCCTGCTTGTCACGCCCTCGGCCGATTTCTTTGCCGAGCCGCATATCGAAGGGCTGATCGGCTATGCCAAGGTGTTTCACGAAGCTGGCGTCAGCTGGACGCTGAGTTCCTATGCCTCCGAGGCCGCCAATTTCGGCCTGTTCATCGGGTCCTATGAGAACATGCGCGAAATCAGCCTGCGCATCCGCAAGGCGGCGCAGGATCTGCGCGTCAAGCGGATCATCTTTGGAGAATGCGGCCATGCCTGGCGGGTGGCCTATTCGTTTCTGAACACGCTGGCGGGGCCGTGGGATTTTCTGGATCAATCCTATCCGGTGCCGCAGCACATCCTGGAATTCACCTGGGACGAGATCCAGAAGGGCACCCTGACGCTCGATCCCAGCCGGAACGACCATATCCGGCTGACCTATCACGACAGCTGCAACGTCGCCCGCGCGAGCGGCATGGGCGACTATCCCGGCGGCCAGTTCGAGATCCCGCGCAATGTCATCCGCGCGGTCTGCAACAACTTCTTCGACATGGAGCCCGACACGATCCGCGAGGCCACGCTGTGCTGTGGCGGCGGGGGCGGGCTTTTGACCGACGATCTCCTGGACCTGCGGATCAAGGGATCAGCGCCACGCATGAAGGCACTGCAAGACGTGACCGAAGAACACGGGGTCACCCACATGGCGGCGATCTGCGCCATCTGCAAGACGCAGTTCGGAAAGGTCATGCCGAAATACGGATACGAGATGGACGCGATCCTGTCGGTCCATCAGCTGGTGTCGAACGCCATCATTCTGACGGGCCAGGAGGATGCGGACGAGGATGAGGCGGACGACGCCTGAGACGAGAAAGAACCGGAGGAGGACAAGATGAAGGACCACGAAGAACAGGCACTGACCTTCCGCCGGTTTGAGGAAGGCGAGACCCCGTCGGACTGGGATCTGGAGGAAAAGATCTTCAACGCCGACCGCTCGTACAAATGCCCGACCTATGTGCACAAGACGCCGCCCTGCCAGGGGTCTTGCCCGTCGGGGCACGAAATTCGCGGCTGGCTGGCCATTGCGCGTGGCATGGACAAGCCGCCGGTCGAGGGCATGGAATGGCAGGAATACGCCTTTCACCGCATGGCGGCCGCCAACCCGTTTCCGGCGACCATGGGGCGGGTCTGTCCGGCCCCGTGCGAGGCAGGGTGCAACCGCAACGAGGTGGACGATTTTGTCGGCATCAACGCGGTCGAGCAATATGTGGGCGACTGGGCGAATGCCAACGGGGTCAAGCACGTGGCGCCGGGGGCGGATACCGGCAAATCCGTCGCGGTGATCGGCGGCGGGCCAGCGGGGTTGTCGGCGGCCTATTTCCTGCGGCTCGACGGGCATGCGGTGACGCTGTTCGAGGCCAATGACAAGCTGGGCGGCATGATGCGCTATGGCATTCCGGGCTACCGGACGCCGCGCGACATGCTGGACACCGAAATCAACCGTATCCTTGATCTGGGGGTCGAGGTGCGGCTGGGCACTCGTGTCGGCACCGATATCACGATGGGGGAACTGGAAGCATCCCATGACGCGATCTTTTGGGCGATGGGGGCGCAATCGGGCCGTCCGCTGCCGATCCCCGGCTGGGAGGGGACCGAGAACTGCATCAACGGGATCGAGTTTCTGGACGCGTTCAACCAGGGCTATGTGCTGGGCACCGCACGGCGCGTGGTGGTGGTCGGTGGCGGCGATACCTCGATCGACGTGGCCTCGGTCGCGCGGCGTCTGGGCCATATCACCGCCGATTACCTGCCCGAGCGCAATGACGGCGCGCTCATTGACTTCACCAGCCATGATGTCGCCTCGTCTCTGACGCGCGAGGGGATGCAGGCGACGCTGACCTCTCTGTTTCCTGTCGAGAAGATGACCGCCGCCGAACGCGAGCGGGAGGACGCCAAGCGCGAAGGGATCGAGATCAAGGGCGGTGTGATGCCGCTGGAAGTGATCCTGAAGGACGGCAAGGCCGTGGGCCTGCGCATGTGCGAATGCCAGATGAAGGGCAATGTGCCTGAACCGGTCGAAGGCACCGAGTTCGAGCTGGAGGCCGATATCATCATCGCGGCCATCGGCCAGATGGGAGACCTGACCGGGGTCGAGGCGCTGGATAACGGGCGCGGGTTCATCGACATCGCCGGGGGCTATCAGGTCAAGGGGCGGGACAAGCATTTTGCCGGTGGCGACATCGTGCGGCCGCATCTCTTGACCACCGCCATCGGGCAGGGCCGCATCGCGGCCGACGCGATCAGCGATTTCCTCGCCGATGGCGAGATCGCGCGCAGGCCCAAGGTGGATGTGCATCACTTCAACCTGCTGGCGGAACTGCATCAGCGCGGCAAGGATCCGTCTCCCTATGACCACATGCAGGCACGCGGCACCAATTCGGCCTCTTACGCGATCCACAATTACGAGGACCGGTCCAGCTCGCAGATCATCCCGCATACCGAGCTGTTCAAGGGGCATTTCAAATATGTCGGGCGCGAGCATCGCGAAGAGATCCACATCGCCGCCGATGCGGTGCTGGGCAATTTCGAAGAGCGCATCGTCGGTCTGACCGAGGCACAGGCCCAAAAGGAGGGTGAGCGCTGCATGTCCTGCGGCATGTGCTTTGAGTGCGATAATTGCGTGATCTACTGCCCGCAGGATGCCGTGTTCCGGGTCAAGAAATCCGACCGGACCGTCGGGCGCTATGTCGACACCGACTATACCCGCTGCATCGGCTGCCACATCTGCGCCGATGTCTGCCCGACCGGCTATATCAAGATGGGGCTTGGAGAGTGAGAATGCGCGCGTCGCTGTTGATGGCCGGGCTGATCGCGATGCTTGCCTCGGCGATTTGGGCCGGAGAGGGGCAGGGCGGTTATGGCCCTGTGATCCCCGAGGCGACGGGTGAGGCGCATCCCGAAGGCAATGATTACATGCGACGCTGGCACATGAGCATGATGCGGCATGATCGCGACGTGACCATATACGAGGGCAAACGGGAGCAGAACGCCTCGCTCGGCGGGTGTTTCGAGTGCCATGCGGCCAAGGACGAAACCGGCACGCCGGTGACCTATGCGGACGAGCGGCATTTCTGCCGGTCGTGTCATGACTATGTTGCCGTCAAGGTGGATTGCTTTGACTGTCATCGCTCGACGCCCGAAGGGGTCGAAGAACCAGCAGCTCATGCGGCGCTGGGCGGGCTGTTATTCCCGGCGCTTGGGGCGGATGTGGGCGCGCTGGTGGCCTATCTCGGGGCACGGGAGGTGGGGCAATGAGCTGCGGTGCCAAGAAAGATGTCTCGCGCCGGGATTTCCTGCGCAGCGGCGCGTCTCTGGCGACATTGCAACTGGCGCCCGGCGTGACCCTGATGGCCTTTGGCGGCAGCGAGGCCCAGGCCGCCGCCGATGCCGGCAAACGCTGGGGCCTGTTGATCGACGCGTCGAAATGCGCGCCCGATTGCAATGCCTGCATCACCGCGTGCCAGGACGAGAACGGCTGGAAAGGCGGCGGCAATGCCGAGACCGACGTGCAATGGATCCGCAAAGTCACGCTCAAGGACAAGAGCAGCGGCCGCGAAACCAGCCTGCCGGTGATGTGCCAGCATTGCGAAAGCCCGCCCTGCGTCGATGTCTGCCCGACCGGCGCCTCGTTCAAGCGCAAGGACGGGATCGTGCTGGTCGACAAGCATATCTGTATCGGCTGCCGCTATTGCATGATGGCCTGCCCGTTCAAGGCGCGCTCTTTCGTGCATGAACGTGTCACCAATCAGAAGACCCACGCCCCGCGCGGGATCGGAACGGTGGAAAGCTGCACCCTGTGCGTGCACCGCGTCGATGAAGGGCGCATTCCCGCCTGTGTCGAGGCCTGCGAGGCCGCCGGTCACGGTGCCATGGTATTCGGCGATCTGCTCGACCCCGAAAGCGAGATCTCGCGGCGCCTGGCCGCATACCCCTCGGTCGCCCTGCGCCCCGATCTCGATCTGAATCCGGGCGTGCGGTACAGGGAGATCTGAGCCATGGCGGTTGATCGGACACTGTACAGAGAGGTTCCCGCCACAAGCGCCCTGTGGGGCACGGGCCTGGTGCTGGCGGCCTTTCTGGTCGCGGGGCTGGCGGCGTTTCTCTATGTCGAGCATCACGGGCATGTGGTGACCGGCATGACAAACCAAGTGGTCTGGGGGATGCCGCATGTCTTTGCCATCTTCCTCATCGTGGCCGCCTCCGGGGCGCTGAATGTTGCGTCGATGGCGAGCGTTTTCGACAAGGCGGCCTACAAGCCCCTGTCACGGCTTTCCGGCGTGCTGGCGATCTCGCTTCTGGCGGGGGGATTGCTGGTTCTGGTGCTGGATCTGGGGCGGCCGGACCGGCTGTTGGTGCAGCTCACGCATTTCAATTTCAGCTCGATCTTTACCTGGAACATCCTGCTTTATTCGGGGTTCATCGCTGTGGTGGCGGTCTATCTCTGGGTTCAGATGGACCGGACCGTACACCCGAAATGGACCAAACCGGCGGGCGTGCTTGCCTTTGTCTGGCGGCTGGCACTGACGACCGGCACCGGGTCGATCTTTGGCTGGCTGGTGGCGCGGCCCGGTTATGACGCGGCGATCATGGCGCCCCTGTTCATCGCCATGTCCTTTGCGCTGGGGCTGGCGGTCTATGTTCTCGTGCTTCAGACGCTGTGCGCGCTCAGCGGGCGCGCTCTGGGGCCTGAACGTGTGGGTGGCATGATCCGCTTGCTTGGCCTCTTTGTCGCCGCTGTTCTGTATTTCACGGCGGTGCAGCACCTGTCCAACCTTTATGCGACGGAACACAAGGGGTTCGAGCGCTTCATCCTGGTGGATGGCGGGGTGTATACCACGCTGTTCTGGGGCGTTCAGGTGCTGCTGGGCGGGCTGGTGCCGCTGGCGATGATCTATGCGGGCAAGGCGAGCCGTCCGGTCATGCCGACACTGGTGTCGGCGCTGGTGATCCTCGGCGGGCTTGCGCAGATCTATGTCATCGTCATCGGCGGACAGGCCTATCCAATGGAATTGTTTCCCGGATATTCGGTGTCGTCGGACTTCTTCGATGGCGCGATCGCGGCTTACACCCCCAGCCTGCCAGAAATCCTGTTGGGTCTGGGGGGCGTGGCGTTTGCCCTGGTCGCAACGGGAGTAGGGGCCAAGGTTCTGCGGATCCTGCCCTCGAACCTGTCCGATACCAACCCGGTAACCAAGGGTTGATGCCATGTTGCTGGACCCGATGATGCCACATCCGTTTTCCCGTTTCGTCGCCATTCTGGGCCGTGGCAAGACCAAGCAGCGGCATCTGACCTATGACGAGGCGCTGGACGCCATGCGGATGATCCTGGATCAGCAGGTCTTGCCCGAGCAGATCGGGGCGTTCCTGATGCTGCTGCGGCTGAAGGAAGAAGCGCCCGAGGAAATCGCCGGTTTTGCCCAGGCGGTGCGCGAGCGGCTGGACCTGCCGGACAGTGTGCCACGGGTCGATCTCGATTGGCCCTCTTACGCGGGCAAGCGCATCCAGTTGCCGTGGTTCGTTCTGTCGGTCATGACGCTGGTCAGTCAGGGCACCCGCGTCGTGATGCACGGGACCGAGGGGCATACGCCCGGCCGGGTCTACACGCGCGGGGTGATCGAGTTACTGGGCATGCCGGTGGCCTCCAGCCTGAGCGAGGCCGCGACCCAGGTCGAGACGCGCGGCTTCACCTATATCCCGCTTGAGGTGATGAGCCCGGTCCTGCGCCACCTGATCGAATTGCGCCCGGTCTTCGGCCTGCGCTCGCCCGTGCATTCCTTTACCCGGATGATCAACCCGTTCAACGCGCCGACGATGATGCAGGGGATTTTCCATCGCGGTTTCATGGATATTCATTCCGGCGCGGCCCGGGTTCTGGGCCAGCCGAATGCGGCGGTGTTCCGGGGCGAAGGGGGCGAGATCGAGCGGCGGCCGAACAAGCCGACGCAGGTCTGGACCACCCATGGCGCGGGCGAACCGATTGTCGAAACCTGGCCCGCGCTGCTGGACGATGCGCATCAGCCCGCCGACGCCCAGATGGAGCCGGAGCGCCTGTTGGCCGTTTGGCGCGGGGAGGAGACGGATGCCTATGCCGAGGCGTCGATCACCGGCACACTGGCGGTGACATTGCGCACCATGGGCCGGGCCGGTTCGCTGGCCGAGGCCGAAGACGCCGCCGCGCGGATGTGGCAGGCCCGGGACCGGGCGTTCCTTGAGGTGCGGCGGTGAGCGTGCCCCGCCTCATGATCTCTGCGGCGCATAAGTCGTCGGGCAAATCGGTTGTGTCCTCGGGGCTGGCAGCGGCGTTGTCGCTGCGTGGCCAGACGGTTTCCGTGTTCAAGAAGGGGCCCGACTACATCGACCCCATGTGGCTGTCGCGCGCGGCCGGGCGCGCGGCCTACAACCTTGATTTCAACACCATGTCGCGGGCCGAGATCCTGCGGTTGTTCGCGCGGAAATCGGCGGGCAGCGACCTGGGGCTGATCGAGGCCAACAAAGGGCTGTTCGACGGTCTGGACCCGCAAGGCAAAGACTGCAACGCGGCGCTCGCGCATCTGCTGGGGGCGCCGGTCGTGCTGGTCATAGACGCCCGGGGAATGACCCGGGGCATCGCCCCCTTGTTGCACGGCTATGTCCATTTCGACCCTGACCTGCAAATCGCTGGTGTCATATTGAACCGTACCGGCGGCACCCGGCATGAGCGCAAGTTGCGGCAAGCCATCGAGGACTATACCGATCTGGACGTGCTGGGGGCGATCCGGGAAACGCCGGAACTGGATATCTCGGAGCGTCACCTGGGCCTGACGACCCCGGCGGAATGTCCCGGAGTGGAGACATTCCTGGAGAGCGCCGCGCGGATCGTGGCAAGCTCGGTCGATCTTGACCGGATCCGTGCATGTGCTGGAGAGGCCCGGGAGCTGTCGGTCCCGGAGAGCGGACACAAAACACATAGACGCGCCGGTCCGGGGTTGCGGATCGGGATCGCGCGGGATGCGGCTTTTGGCTTCTACTATCCCGACGATCTGGAGGCGTTCGAGGCACAGGGGGCGGCGCTTGTGCCTATCGACATGCTGCGCGATGCCGCGTTGCCGGATGTCGATGGGCTGTTCCTTGGCGGCGGTTTCCCGGAAACGCAGATGTCCGAGCTTTCGGCGAATGTCTCGATGCGCAACTCGGTCAGATCGGCGCTGGAGAGTGGCTTACCCGCCTATGCGGAATGCGGCGGGCTGATGTACCTGTGCCGGTCCATCAGTTGGCAAGGCGAGAGCAGGCCAATGGTCGGGTTCTTTGACGTCGACGCCGTCATGCAAGCGCGCCCGCAGGGCAGGGGATATGTGCGGTTCTACGCTACGCGCAATGCGTTGTGGTCGGCGGGTGAGGGCGAAACGAAGGCACACGAGTTTCATTATGCAAGTCTGGAAAACATGGGCCCGGCCCCATTCGCGCGGAATGTCTTGCGCGGGCGGGGCATTGATGGCGCCCATGACGGGCTGGTCAAGGCGAACACGACGGCCGGGTTCATTCACTTGCGCAACGCGTCCGCCGCCCCCTGGGTCAGCCGGTTTCTTGGCTTTGTCGAAGCCTGCCGCCAAACGAAAAACCCCGCGCCATGGGCGCGGGGGTCGGCCTGATTGCGTTTTTCTCAGGCGCGTTTGATCTCGAAGCGATAGATATCGCCTTCGCTGCTGGAACTCATCAGTTCGTTGCCGGTCTGCTTGCAGAAGGCCGCAAAATCGGCAACCGATCCCGGATCGGTCGCGCGCACTTCCAGGATCTGCCCGGCGCTCATGGCTTTCAGGGCTTTCTTGGCCTTGATGATCGGCAGCGGGCAGTTCAGCCCTTCTGCGTTAAGTGTCTGGTCTGCCAAATGATTTCCTCCCATTTGAAGTGCAGTCTTGTCAGATGAACAGGTTGATGTCGGAGCGGAGGGCCTTTTCCATGTAGGTCGCCGCCCCGCCGATCTCCATTTCGTCGATCATGTCCTTGCGGTCATATTCGAACAGATCGAGCGTCATCTGGCAGCCGATCATCTTAACCTCGGATTCGATCGCGGCCTCGCGCAGTTCCTCGATCGAGGCGACGCCTTTCTTCTTGATCAGGTTCTTCATCATCTTGCCGGCCGCCGCCCCCACGCCGGGGACCATGCCCATCATGTTCGGCATCGGCATATGCATGCCCATCATCGGCATTTCCATCGCCGGGTTGCCCAGCGTGGTGAACTTCAGGTTCAGATCCTTCTTCAGCAGGGTAAGACCATAGAAGGTAAAGAACATGGTGACCTCGACATCCATGGCCGCCGCGGTCGTGCCCAAGATGAACGGAGGATAGGCCCAGTCCAGAGATCCCTTTGTGACGATGATTGACATGCTTTTCGCATTGTCCAGATTCTGTGTGTCGAGCATGCGATCCTCCCTAATCCCGCTGCCAGACACAGAGTATCATTCACATAGCTGAATGTATATGTTTTGTTGCGAGGGGCTGGATTTTCGATCCTGAGCAAACTGCATGTGTATGTCGCTGTCGCCCTTGCGCAGAACCGTCGGCCCAGGCCGAGCAGCATCCGCACTCCTTTGCACTCCTGTTTTCCGGAAAAACACACGGCTGCGTGTGTGCAGCGGTTTGCGCGGTGGAATGCGAATTGAACAACGCGGATTTGCAGAAGCTGCGTCGGCGGGCGAAAAACTTACCCATGCCGAGGTGTCAAAGTCATTGATATTGTGTGGAGGCGAGTACCGCCGCTGTTTTCCTGTTGCACCGTGTAGCATCCTGCTGAGGTTTTGACTGGCACGAGGGCCATTGCAGAATAACCTGTGGAAAGAATGGATCCTTTCGAGGGCCTGCGTTGGAGTACCGTCGGGAAAAAGAAAATTTTTATGTTTTTGTTTATATTCGGCTTTTTCTTCAACGTCTTTTGTGAAACTCATTCGGAAGAAATGAAAACCCCCGAATACACGGAAACTTAACTATGGCAGATATCCTCGGAACCGAAGCAAATGACAGTTTGGTTGGCACGTCATCTGCTGACCGGATCCGAGGCTTGGGTGGGGATGATACGCTGTCCGGGTTGTGGGGGGGTGACACGCTGGAAGGTGGTGTTGGCAATGATCTTCTGGATGGTGGTCACTTCGGGGATGTCCTGTTCGGCGGCGAGGGCAATGACACCCTGATCGGCGGCACGGGTGCAAGTGGTCGCGACCGCGACAGCCTTGATGGCGGCGCGGGTGAGGATGTCGTCGACTACAGCAGTTATGATCCTTGGACCTATGTTGGCTTGGATATCGACCTTGCGCGCGGCACCGCGTTTGATCGCAGGTCTTCTGGCTGGGGTGCGGACGGTCTTGTCGGGATTGAGCACGTGATCGGAACCGAACGGTCAGACGCGATCACGGGCGACGCGAATGCCAACACTCTTTCTGGTCTCGGCGGCAATGACACCCTTTCCGGCGGCGAGGGCGACGATACCCTGCTGGGGGGGGACGGTGCCGATAGCCTTGCGGGAGGCGCAGGCGATGACCTTCTGGAGGGCGGCGAGGGTGATGACCGCCTGATCGGGGGCATGGGCGAGGACACGCTGGATGGCGGTGAGGGTCAGGATCTGGTCGATTACTCGGCCATCGAGACCTCGCTGGTGGTCGATCTGTCAACCGGCGCAGTGTCCGGCGGGGATGCATCCGGTGACAGTCTTGTTTCGATCGAGAGCGTGATCGGCACTGCCTTGGCCGATACGCTGACCGGGGATGATGGCGACAACCTGTTCGAAGGCGGTGGCTCCGCCGACAGCCTGGATGGGGGTGCGGGCGAGGACCAGTTGAGTTACCTGCATTCGCCATCGGCCGTGCAGGTCGATCTTGCGGCCGGGACCGCCAGCGGCGGCGATGCGGACGGCGATGTCTATTCGAACTTCGAAGGGGTCACAGGCTCGGCCTTTGGCGACCTGATCTCGGGGGATGCGGGCCGCAACGTGATCAATGGGGCGCGGGGCAGAGACACCATCTTCGGCGGGGACGGGGATGACTTCCTGAATGGCGGCGGCGACAGCGACACCCTTTCGGGCGGGGCCGGTGCCGACAAATTCTACAACTACGGTTACAGTTCCAACGTCCACATTCCGAACCACAACACGGATACGATCCTCGACTATGATGCCTCCGAAGGGGACGTGCTGGTGTTTGGCCAGTGGGCGCGCAGAATCACGGACTTTTACATCACCTATGGCCATGCGACCGATGCGGCCGGCGATCCGCTTGGCGATCCCGACACGGAAGAGGCATTTGTCCGGTACAGGTATTCTGACGCGCCGAACGCGGAATGGATCCTCGTCGACGGCGCAGGTCTCGACGAAATCTTCCTCCGCACCGAGTTCGGCGACCCCGTCGATCTGTTGTCGATTGGAACCATAACCGGCACGGACGCCGATGACAGCCTGACTGGCGATAGATTTGGATCTTATGATGACCGGATCCGAGGCTTGGGTGGGGATGATACGCTGTCCGGGTTGCGGGGGAGTGACACGCTGGAAGGTGGTGTTGGCAATGATCTTCTGGATGGTGGTCACTTCGGGGATGTCCTGTTCGGCGGCGAGGGCAATGACACCCTGATCGGCGGCACGGGTGCAAGTGGTCGCGACCGCGACAGCCTTGATGGCGGCGCGGGTGAGGATGTCGTCGACTACAGCAGTTATGATCCTTGGACCTATGCTGGCTTGGATATCGACCTTGCGCGCGGCACCGCGTTCGAGCGCGCGTCTTCTGGCTGGGGTGCGGACAGTCTTGTCGGGATTGAGCACGTGATCGGAACCGAACGGTCAGACGCGATCACGGGCGACGCGAATGCCAACACTCTTTCTGGTCTCGGCGGCAATGACACCCTTTCCGGCGGCGAGGGCGACGATACCCTGCTGGGGGGGGACGGTGCCGATAGCCTTGCGGGAGGCGCAGGCGATGACCTTCTGGAGGGCGGCGAGGGTGATGACCGCCTGATCGGGGGCATGGGCGAGGACACGCTGGATGGCGGTGAGGGTCAGGATCTGGTCGATTACTCGGCCATCGAGACCTCGCTGGTGGTCGATCTGTCAACCGGCGCAGTGTCCGGCGGGGATGCATCCGGTGACAGTCTTGTTTCGATCGAGAGCGTGATCGGCACTGCCTTGGCCGATACGCTGACCGGGGATGATGGCGACAACCTGTTCGAAGGCGGTGGCTCCGCCGACAGCCTGGATGGGGGTGCGGGCGAGGACCAGTTGAGTTACCTGCATTCGCCATCGGCCGTGCAGGTCGATCTTGCGGCCGGGACCGCCAGCGGCGGCGATGCGGACGGCGATGTCTATTCGAACTTCGAAGGGGTCACAGGCTCGGCCTTTGGCGACCTGATCTCGGGGGATGCGGGCCGCAACGTGATCAATGGGGCGCGGGGCAGAGACACCATCTTCGGCGGGGACGGGGATGACTTCCTGAATGGCGGCGGCGACAGCGACACCCTTTCGGGCGGGGCCGGTGCCGACAAATTCTACAACTACGGTTACAGTTCCAACGTCCACATTCCGAACCACAACACGGATACGATCCTCGACTATGATGCCTCCGAAGGGGACGTGCTGGTGTTTGGCCAGTGGGCGCGCAGAATCACGGACTTTTACATCACCTATGGCCATGCGACCGATGCGGCCGGCGATCCGCTTGGCGATCCCGACACGGAAGAGGCATTTGTCCGGTACAGGTATTCTGACGCGCCGAACGCGGAATGGATCCTCGTCGACGGCGCAGG
>NZ_JAAGOX010000023.1 GCF_010500245.1 Ruegeria sp. PrR005 | reverse complement strand
CATAACCCGAAATCCATAAACAGAGGTGGCTCACTTCTCGATGAAAAACCCGGCTCACTTCTGGGTGGAAATCAACAGTCTGCCTATCAGATGAGGGGTTAAGTGTTCTGGTGTGGGACGCTGCTCTGTCTGATGGACGGAGGGATGCAGAAAATTCATATAAAATTAAACCATTAGGGGAATTTTGGGGTAATCCGATGCAACCCACTCGCCTATCATCTCCGAGCGTAGGTAGCGTAAGATCCAATGAGAATCTCGGCTTCCCGTGCAAGACCGTCCGAACTCGATCTAGCCAAGTTCGACGGCAGCCAACTGCGCCACAATATCTTCCGTCTGTAGGTGGGTGTAACGCATCAACATCCGTAAATCGCGGTGACCGCTGATCATTTGGACCTGTGCAAGCGACAGCCCAATTTCTACGAAACGCGACACCGCCTCATGACGAATATCGTGGAATGTCAGGTCAACCGCGCCCGCTCGCTGCCGCAGTCGCCCAAAGGCCAATCGCACTGAATTGCCGGAAAGCGGCACACATCGAACATCACTCCGTGGTAGGTTCATCAAGACGGTAACGGCCTTTGGGCTGAGGGGGACTGTACGAGCGCGGCCGTTTTTTGTTTGGGGTAGAAATACTGTCCTGCGTTCAAGGTCTACATGCTTCCACTGCATCGACAGCAGTTCTCCACGTCGCATCCCTGTAGCCAATGCCAACGTCAATAATGGCCTCATCAAGGGAGACCGGGCTTCGTTCACTGCATCCAGTAGAGCCTGCCATTCTCCGGCCTGCAACCGTCTCTCACGGCGGTTGTCGATCTTAGGACGGCGCACATGCTTTACCGGATTACCGTCTGGCAACTGTTGCCCCCAATCCGCACAAGCTACGTCTAGCGCGTGCTGCATCCACCCCAGTTCCCTTACCACAGTGGCGGGCTTCATCGACTGCAGCCGGGTGTCACGATAGGAGATGAAGTCGGTGGGGCTCAGCTGGCCAACCTTCAGACTAGCCAACTTTGAATTGGTACGCAGAAACCCATTTATCGCGTAACTCTCATTTTGGGCGCAACGCTTCGTGCTGGTAACGTCATTGCGGTACTTTGTCAGAACCTCACTCAGGGACATTTCAGGAGCAGTGGTACCTCCTGCTGGAACCAACAATCCCTTATCAGCGCTCAATTCTGTCTCTCGTGCCCACTTCGTCGCATCTGCCCTTCTATGAAATGACTTTGAACGAGACCGCCCGTCCTTGCGCACTGTTGCCTGCCACTTCCCGCTGGGTCGCTTTACCACCGTTGCCATTGTCCACATCTCCGTGTCTTGGAGACATCTTTCCCGTCTGGGTGCAGCGGAGGCGCAGCGGATACAAATTCACGCACATTACGTCCAATGACGCCATCTACGTAAGCCCTTGATACGTTGTGGGGAAATGATGGTGGGTGATGAGAGACTCGAACTCCCGACATCTTCGGTGTAAACGAAGCGCTCTACCAACTGAGCTAATCACCCTTCCCGAGCGGATGTAGCCAAGCCGGATCGCAGACGCAAGGGGGGCTTGGCCAAAAACTGTCATTCGCAAACACCATCAGCCGCCGACGTCTTCGGGTGCGATCGCGACCGACTTGATAACGGCGTGACACTCCGTTCCAACATTCAGATCCAGCGCGGCGGCCGAGCGCCGAGTGATCCTTGCCAGCACCGTGCCTGCCTGAGTGCGGATCGACACCAATGCGCCCGGGCCCTCGCCTGAACGGATCTGCTCGACTGTCCCCGGCAGGATGTTCAGGGCCGACAACCCTTCGGGCCTGGCCCGAGACAGGATGACCTCTTGTGCTGCAACGCGCAGGCGCAGGGCCGTTCCGACGGGATGCACGGTGCCGGGCAGGAACAAGCGGACCCCGTGGGCGTCCAGTTCGCAAAGACCATCCTCGTGGTGGGCTACCACGGTGCCCAGCAAGACGGCACCGGCAGCGCGCGCGCCCAATGGGGTGACGGACGGGTCGCTCAGAACTTCGGCCGCCGTGCCTTGCCGGACAACGCGGCCGTCCTGCAACACCACGACAGTGGTCGCCAGACGGGCCACTTCGGCCGCGGAATGTGTGACATAGAGGATGGGGATCGCAACCTCGTCGCGCAGTCGTTCGAAATAGGGCAGGATCTCGGCCTTGCGCGCCTCGTCCAGCGCGGCCAGCGGTTCATCCGCCAGAATGGCCCGGGGCGCCGACAGCAATGCCCGACCCAATGCCACCCTTTGCCGTTCCCCCCCCGAGAGCGCACCTGGGCGCCGTTGCAGCAGCGGACCGATGCCCAGCATTTCGATTACGCGTGCTTCGGGTTCGGCGGCACTGCCGCGGGGGGCGAAACGGCGGCCATAGACAAGGTTCTGATGCACGCTCAGATGTGGAAACAGGCGGGCATCCTGAAACACATACCCCAGGCGGCGTCGGTGGGGCGGCAACCAGATGCCCTGGCCGCTGTCCTGCAAGACCTGATCGCCCAGCGAAATCCGCCCTCTGACGGGTTTGACAAGCCCTGCGACGGCATTCACCACCGTGGTCTTGCCGCTGCCGGATCGCCCGAACAGCACGGTCACACCGGGCGGCGCCGAAAACGCCACATCCAGCATCAGAGCGCCCATCGGTTGATGCATCTCGACGGCCAACTTCATTGCCCACCCACCCGCCGGGCAGCCCAGCGCGCCGCACTTTCCGACAGAAGCAGCGCCCCAAGGGCCAGAATGATCGAGATCGTGACAAGCCGCGCGGCGGCGGTTTCGCCGCCTGGAACTTGAAGAAAGGCGTAGATGGCCGAGGGGATGGTCTGTGTCTGGCCTGGGATGTTGGACACAAAGGTGATTGTCGCGCCAAACTCTCCCATCGCCTTGGCAAAGCCCAGGATCGTCCCGGCGATCAGCCCGGGCAGGATCAGCGGCAGGGTGACGGTCACAAAGATCCAGGCACGCGACGCGCCCAGGGTTGCCGCCGCCTGCTCCAGCCGGGGATCGACCGCCTCGATCGACAGGCGGATGGCGCGCACCATCAGGGGAAAGCCCATCACCGCCGCCGCCAGCGCCGCTCCGGTCCAGTTGAAGGCCAGCGTCAGGCCCAAGGATTGCAGCGCGCGCCCCACCGAACCTGACGGACCAAAGACCATCAACAGGACATAGCCTGTCACCACCGGGGGCATGATCAGTGGCAGATGCACCACTCCGTTCAGCAGCGTCCGCCCGGGAAACCGCCAGCGCGCCAAGGCATGCGCGGCCAGCACCGCCAAAGGCAGTGACAGGAGCGTGGCCCAGGTGGAGACCTTCAAAGATAGGGTCACGGCCTGCCATTCCTCGGGGCCCAGCATCGCCATCGCCTAGTTCTCGACCGGCAGGAACCCGTATCGGACGAAAACCGCCTGCGCCTCGGGGTTGAAAAGATAGTTGAGCAAGTCCCGCGCCGCCTCTGTGCCGCGCCCGGTGACCAGTGCCGCCGGATAGCGGATCGGCGGGTGACTGTTCTCGGGAAAGGTCGCGATCACGCTGACTTGCGGTTCGGCCAGCGCATCCGTGGCATAGACGATGCCCAGCGGTGTCGCGCCGGTTGCCACCAGCGCCAGCGCGGCCCGAACATTGTCGGTCTGTGCCGCTCGGGGCTCCACGAGACTCCAAAGCCCCAGATTGGTCAGGGCGACCTTGCCATAGATGCCAGCCGGGACCGCATCGACTAGGGCCATCGCAACACGCCCGGTATTGCGCGCCAGCACGGGCGCCAGTTCGGCCGGTTTCTGCCGGGCAGATCCCACCAGCACTAACCGGTTCGACAGTAGGTTACGGCGCGAGGTTGCGATGATATGGCCCTGCGCTTCCAGGCTATCCATCCACTCTTCGTTGGCCGAGATGAACAGGTTCGCTGGCGCACCCAACCCGATCTGGCGGGCCAGCACCGAGGAGCCGGCAAAAGAAACCAACACCTCATGTCCGGTTTCCGCCTCGAAACCTGCGGTCGCTTCGTCCAGTGCGGTTTTCAGGCTGGCGGCGGCAAAAACCGTGATCCGGTCCGCTGCGGCGGGGCCAGCCATCAGCAGGGCACAGAGCGCGACGTGGATCAGGGGGGCGAAGGCGGGCAAGAACGGTCTCCGACAAGCGATATGTCCAAGGGGAAATATCGCCCCGTGACGGAGTGGGCGCAAGACCTAAACGCCCTTGTCCTTTGGTCGCAGGAGGGCGGTCAGCCGGTCGACATGCGGTTGGCCGGCGCTGCGCGCAGCGCTCTCATAGTCGCGATAGGCGGACAACACCATCGTGCCGGTCTCGGTCAGGGTCGCGCTGCCGCCCTGCACCCCGCCGCGTGACCGGACAACCAGCGGCGCGCAAAACATGGCATTCATCGTCTCGACCAGCTGCCAAGCGCGTTTATAGCTCATTCCCATGGCCCGGCCCGCCGCGGCGATAGATCCTGTGTCCCGGATATGCTCCAGCAACTCCGCCTTTCCGGGTCCGACCATCTCGCCCTCGTCAAAAACGATGCGCAGTTTCTGGACAGGCTGGGGGCGGGTATCGGTCATGCACCAGAGTCTGCCGCTCTTTTGCGGCAGCGACAAGGGCGGTCCTGTCCTTAACCGGCAAGCCTTTGAGGGGTTGCCATCAGCGCGCCCATGCGACGACCGGTATCCAGCATCCGGTTGGAAAAGCCCCATTCGTTGTCATACCAGCTGACCACCCGCACCAGCCCGTCGGCGGTTACGCTGGTCTGAGCGGCGGCAAAACACGAGGAATGGCTGTCATGGTTGAAATCGACCGAGACCAGGGGATCCTCTTCATAGGCGAGGATACCGGCCAGCGGCCCTTCGGCGGCGGCGCGGATGGCGGCATTCACCGCCTCGCGGGTGGCCGGGCGTTCGGGCACGAAACTCAGATCGACCAGCGAGACATTGGGCGTGGGCACCCGGATCGCCGATCCTTCGAGCCGACCCTTGAGATGCGGCAGCACCTCGGAAATGGCACGCGCCGCGCCGGTCGAGGTGGGGATCATCGACACCGAGGCCGCCCGCGCGCGATAGAGATCGCGATGCGCGGTGTCATGGGTCGGCTGGTCGCCGGTATAGGCGTGGATGGTTGTCATATAGCCGGTCTTGATGCCAAAGGCGCGGTCCAGCACCATCGCCACCGGGGCCAGGCAGTTGGTGGTGCACGAGGCATTGGACACGATCACATCGTCAACGGTCAGCGCATGATCGTTGACGCCAAATACCACGGTACGGTCCGCATTCTTGCCCGGGGCCGAGATCAGCACCCGTTTCGATCCGTTCTTCAAGTGCTTGGCGGCGGCATCACGCTCGGTGAATAGCCCGGTGCATTCATAGGCGATGTCGACGTCGGACCAGGGAAGGTCCTCGGGGTTGCGTATTGCTGTCAGGCGGATGCTGTTGCGACCCACGACCATGTGGTCACCCTCGACCAGCACCCGGGTCCGCAGGCGGCCATGCACGCTGTCATATTTCAGCAGATGCGCCAGGGTTTCAGGGCTGGCCAGATCGTTGATCGCCACGACCTCGATATCTTCGGCACAGCTTTCGACCAGCGCCCTGAGCACGCCGCGACCGATGCGTCCAAAGCCGTTGATTGCCACTTTCAGTGTCATGCGGTCCTCCATCCATGCGCCTGGTTGGCTCAGTTAAGAATCTGTTAGCGCTAACAATTGCAAAATGCAACCGCTTATTAAGACGGGTAACGTGCCGCCCGAGCCGGTCAGGGGGCGTTAGCGATGATGGATCGCGAAAAATTTCAGCTTATAGAAGCTCTTGCCAGCGATGGCAGGCAACCGCTTGATCGCCTTCGACCTGCAACACGGGCTCACGCGTCTTGCACAGTTCCGTCGCATGAGGGCAACGGGTGTGAAACTTGCACCCCGGTGGCTGGTTGGTGGGCGAGGGAATCTCACCCTCCAGCTTCTGTGCTCGGCCCCGGTCATCGGGGTCAAGCGAAGGGATCGCCGAAAACAGCGCCTTGGTATAAGGGTGGCGCGGCGCGGCGAACAGCTTGCGCGTAGGCGCGCTTTCCACGATCCGGCCCAGATACATCACTGCCACATGGTCACAGCTGTGGGCCACCACGCTCAGGTCGTGGCTGATGAACATATAGGTCAAGCCCAGCTCGGACTGGAGGGTTTTCAGCAGGTTCAGGATATCGGCCTGGATCGACACATCTAGCGCCGCGACGGATTCGTCGGCCACCACGAAACGCGGCCCAGAGACCAGCGCGCGCGCAATCGAGATCCGCTGCCGCTGTCCCCCCGAAAAAGCATGCGGAAAGCGTCGCAGATGTTCCAGGTTCAACCGGCATTTTGCGGCAATCTCGCGCACGCGGGCATCAGTTTCCTCGCGCGATGCCGTCAGCCCCATCACCTCAAGCGGTTCGGCGATGATGTCGCGCACCGTCATGCGCGGGCTGAGCGCGGCGTATGGGTCCTGAAAGATCAGTTGCGCGCGCTTGCGGTAATCCTTCAACTCGGCGCCCGAGAGGGTGGAAAGGTCGTAACGCACCTCACCATCGTCATAGGTTGCATGGCCGCCGGTGATTGGCACCGCATTGAGCAGCGCCCGGCCCAGCGTGGTCTTGCCCGAGCCGCTTTCGCCCACAACGCCAAAAAACGACCCGCGCGGGATACCGATGGAAATCCCGTCCACCGCCTTGAGCGTCTTCTTGTTGAAAAGACCCCCACCGATGGGAAAGCCCACCGTCAACTCGCGGGTCTCGATCAGCAGTTCCTCGGTCATGCGGCGGTGTCCTGATGGCAGAGATGGCAGGCGGTGCGGTGATCCGGGCCGGTATCGGCCCAACCGGGCACTGCTGTTCGGCAGATATCGCCGATGATCCGGGTGCAGCGGGTGTGGAACACGCAGCCCTCGGGCCGTTCCAGCGGCGAGGGGATGTCACCCGGTACCGGCATCAAGGGTTTGTCCAGATCGTCCAGTTGCGGCAGCGCGTCGATCAGGCCCCGGGTATAGGGGTGGCGCGGGTTTCGGATCACCTCGCGCACCGGGCCCTGTTCGACCATGCGGCCCAGATACATCACCGCCACCTTGTCGGCGGTCTGCGCCACCACGCCCAAGTCATGGGTGATAAAGATGATGCCCATGCCGAATTCGGCCACCAGATCCTTCATCAGGTCGATCACCTGCGCCTGGATAGTCACATCCAGCGCCGTGGTCGGTTCATCCGCGATCAGCAGTTTCGGCCGCGTCGACAGCGCCATGGCGATCATCGCGCGCTGGCGCATGCCGCCCGACAGCTCGAATGCATATTGGTTGAACCGGCTGGCCGCGTCCGAGATGCCGACCCGGTCGAGCATCTCGATTGACAGATCGCGCGCGGCGCGTTTGCTCAGATTGGTGTGGATCAGCAGCTGTTCCACCATCTGGCTGCCGATGGTCATCGCGGGGGCGAAACTGGCCATCGGCTCCTGAAAGATCATGCTGACAGCGCCGCCGCGCACGATCTCCATGTCGCGCGGGCGTTTCAGCGACATGACATCCACCGGCCCGCTGTCCAGATGCAGGGTGATCCGAGTAGCGGGGTCATAGACGGCATTGGCGGCGTTCAGCTTCATCAGCGCCTTGGCGGTCACCGATTTGCCTGAACCGCTTTCGCCGACCAGCCCCATCACCTCGCCCGGGGCGAGCGAGAACGATACATCCTCGACCGCGGTGATCAGCCCCTCGTCGGTGCGGAATTGCAGCGTCAGCTTCTCGACGTCGATCAGGCTCATTTGCGGCTCTCCGAATAGGGATCGGCCGCGTCGCGCAACCCGTCGCCGACAAAGACAAAGGCCATGACCAGCGCGATGAAGAACAGGACCGGGATGAAATACCACTGATAGTTCAGCAGCACGTCGGCCTTGGTCACGTTCTGCAACATCACACCCAGGCTGTTGACCGGGTCCTTGAGGCCAAGCCCGATAAAGCTGAGCGCGGTTTCGCTGAGCACGACATAGGGAAATGAAATCACCAGATCGACGATGATATAGCTGGTGAAACTGGGCAGCAGATGGCGTCGGATGACGTGGCTGGGCGAGGCGCCGCACAGCTGCGCGGCCAGCACATATTCCTGATTGCGCTCGGTCAGCAGGTGCGTGCGCACCCGCCGCGCCAGCGTCGGCCAGCCGACCAGCCCCAGGATCAGGGTAATGACAAAGAACCGCGTCTCGGCCGACCATTCCGGCGGGATGAAAGCGGCGATGGCCATGAACAGCGGGATCGAGGGTATGGTGCGCACCGCATCCGTCACCATCTGGATCACGCTGTCGATCATGCCGCCGTAATAGCCCGCGATCCCCCCGATGGCGAGCGCCAGCACGAAAGAGATCAGAACCCCCAATGTGCCCACCTGAAGCGAGGTCCAGACCGCGTGCAGGGTGCGACTGAAGATATCCTTGCCCGCGCTGTCGGTGCCGAACAGATGCACATAGCCCTGATCCATGCCGAACAGGTGGATGTTGCCGGGGATGAAGCCAAAGAGCTTGTAACTGTCGCCTTGCACGAAGAACCGCATATAGCGCCGTTCATCCTCGTTCACCTTTTCCACCCAGCGGAAATTGGTGGCGAGTGAGCGTTCACGGGTGACCGTGTGCAGGAACGGGCGCAGCGAGCACCCGTTCTTGTCGCAGAATTTCGGAACTTGTGGTGCGCCGTTCAGGTAATCCTTGTCACGTCCGGCGACCGTGGGGTCATAGGGTGACAGAAAGGGTGCGAACAGGCCCGACAGGATCAGCACCACCAGCACGGTGGCCGCGACCATGGCGGCGCGCTGTTTCTTGAACCTTGCCCAGATCAGCTGTCGCTGCGAGGCAGTGAAATAGGCTTCCTTGGCGGTCTGGCTTGGGACAGTCATCGGATCACCTCAGGATGCTCTTGCGCACGCGCGGGTCGATCACCGCCAGCAGGATGTCGGTGGCAAAGTTCAACGTCACGATCGAGGCGGTCAGCAGGAAAATGATGGCGCCCGCCAGTTGCTGGTCGTTCGAGCGCGCCAGGGCTTCAAGCAGCAACGACCCGGCCTCGGTCAGAGTGAGGATCAGCGCGACGATGGGCAGTTCGTTGAAAATACGGTTGAGGTCGAAGCCAAGGCTGTTGACGATCGGCCCCAGCGCGTGCCGCGCCGGATAGCGCCACAACAGGCGCCGACCATAAAGCCCGCGCGCAGCGGCGGCGGTTACGTATAGCTTGCCGATTTCGTCCGACATCAGCGCGCGCACGGTTTGCAGGGCAAATGCGGTGGCCGACCAACCCAGGATAAAGACCGGCAACCAGGCGTGTTTCAAGAGATCCAGCACCCGGTCGACAGACCAGGGCGCCTCCTTGTATTCGGGCGAGAAGAGGCCCGTCAGAGTCTCGCCGAAATAGACGGTCGAGATCAGCATCACCATAAGCGCCAGCAGGAAATTAGGCATCGCCAGCCCCAGATAGCTGACGACCCGCAGCGAGTTGTTCAGGTACGGGTTGCGCGAGGCGGCCGAGATGATGCCGACCGGAATGGCGATCATGTAGGCCACCAAGAGTGCGCCAAGACAGATCCAAAGCGAGATCCAGAACTTGTCGCCCAAGAGTTGCGCGATATCGACGCGCAGGATGCAGCTATCGCCAAAATCGCCCCGGAACGCACCCGCAAGCCAGCTTGTCCATCGGGTCAGGAACGGTTGGTCCAGCCCCAGCCGGGCGCGCTCGGCCGCGATATCGGCCAGCGTGATGGCGGACCCTTGGGTGTTCTTATAGGCGAGGTACCGCTCGGCACAGTCGCCGGGCACCAACTCCATCAGCGAAAAGACGATCAGCGACACGATCACCAGCGTGATCAATGCCATAACCGCCCGCGTGGCGGCAAATCGCGCGAAATGAAGCATCGAGACCTCGTCGAAGAGAAGGGGAAACGGGCAGCCGTGCCGCCCGCTTCCGAGGTGTCCTTATTCGCTCAGCCACCACTGGGCAGGGCGATAGGGATAGGTCCGGTAGAACTCATAGGACTGCGTCTTGAACTCGGGGAAGTTCTTGAGCTTGTTCGAGTGATAGACCGGGGCCGGGGCGTTGATGGTGCCGATGAACAGAAGCTCGCCGGTCATGATCTCGACCATCTTCTGCGCGGCGGCAATCGAGGCATCCGTGCCAGGCGCACTGGATTGATAGGTATCCAGATGCCCCTTGAGCTCGGCCACCCATGCGGGCGGTTCCACCCCGGCGGAGCCGTTCGAGCTGATCCATTCAGCCCAGAGCATGCCGGTGCGCACATCGAAGTAACCGTCAAACGGCGGCACCCAAATCTCGCCATCGCCCAGAATCGAACCAGCAGGCTGACCCTTGCCCCACATCATCACATCCAGCGTATTAGCCGATTGCGACGAGCGGTACTCGTCCGAGGTGACTTCCTTGATGGTGGTGGTCACGCCGACATCGGTCCAGTTCTGCGCGA
The DNA here is from genome assembly GCF_010500245.1 of Ruegeria sp. PrR005. Taxonomy (GTDB): domain Bacteria; phylum Pseudomonadota; class Alphaproteobacteria; order Rhodobacterales; family Rhodobacteraceae; genus Ruegeria_B; species Ruegeria_B marisflavi. Next base: position 21,330 of record NZ_JAAGOX010000023.1, on the reverse strand, counting down.
TCAGTTCCACCAGTTGTGAGGAACTGGCCTGAGTCGAGAACTGCCAATCCAGAACGAAGGGATCGCCATTGGGCAGGTCGCGGTCGCCGTCGCCATCCTTGTCGACAACGCCGATCTCGTCCAGCAGCGCACGGGCGCGGTCGGGATCAAAGGCAATCTCGTGGTTCGACCATTTCTCCTCGATGAAATCGGGACGCGGCGAGAAGCCGATATACTGGTTGGGCGTGCCCAGGCCAAAGGCCACGACCTCGTTCAGCTGATCGCGGTCGATGGCCACCGACATGGCGGTACGGAACCGCACATCATTGAAGACGGCGCGCTTGCCCATGTCCTCGGAGGTGACGTTAAAGGTCAGCGTCACGCTTGCGATGCCGGGTTTCACGTCGACGGTGTAGTTGCCCTTTTCCTGGCCTTCCAGCAGCACCGGCGCCTGGGTCAGGTTAACCGCCTGCGACTTGTAATCCACCTCGCCGTTCAACAGTTTCAGCGTGCGGACTTCCTCGTCACCCACATAGGTCTCGTCCATTTCCGAGATATAAGGCAGCTGGTTGCCGGCCGTGTCCACCTGGAAGAAATAGGGGTTGGCGACATAGTGCCGGCCCTCGGTGGTTTCCTTCACCAGGATATGGCTTTCCAGCGTCGGCATAGTGTCCTTGGGCAACCCGGCCAGCTTGTCGCCCGCGGTGAGCATGGGCGAGGGCGTGTCCATCCAGTCCGAGTTGCCGTAATAGGCCTTGATCAGCTCGTAGCCGTTTTCATAGCCGAGCGCCTGCGCATTGGCATCCGCGTTGGAATCCAGCGCCGGGTGGAACTGTCCAAAGAAGTGCTTGGGCTGGAAGGGCTGCACATAGGTGAACGAGAAGGTCTCGATCAGGCCCGGCTTGGGCGCGTCCAGCGTGAACCGGACGGTGGTGTCATCGACCGCCTCGACCTTCATCGGCTTGCCACCGGCCAGGGCGTAATCCTTGGGCTCGGCCATGACATTGGTGTCCATCATCAGGTTGTCATACCAGAACACCACGTCGGCTGCGGTAAAGGGAGCGCCATCCGACCATTTGTGACCGGCGCGCAGATGCACCGTCAGCTGGGTGAAATCGTCGTTCCATTCCCAGGACTTGGCGACATTCGGCACCACGGTTTGCAGGTCGTCCGAATAGCGGAACAGGTTCACGTGACGCACCGAAAGGAAATCCGAGGTGCCGGACTCGGTAGCGTTCGACAGGGCGTCGAACACCCCGCCATACTGGCCGATCCCGTCATATGGGGCGACGACCAGAGGCTCGGAAGGCAGACGTTCTGCCAGGGGCGGCAGGTCCGGGTTTCCCTTGATCCGGGCGTTCAGATCACCAATCGCCGGGTTTTCGGAAAACGCCATCGTGCAGCCCGCTGCCGACTGGAACTCTGCCAGATCGTATTGCTGCGGATTGGCTCCCGCAGCCACGCCCATCGGGTCGGCGACAGTGACCGCCGGGCAATTGGCAAGTGCCGCGCCCGGCAGGGCGATGGCTGCAACACCACAAAGAAGAATGCGTTTCATGAGACCTCCCATCGGTAAAGATAACGCTCAGTTCTGATTATTGCTCTGCCGCGTCGGGCAGAGGTGTCCGGGTCGTGATCCGGCCGGATTTCGAAGTAATGTGTACGCGCGCACCCGCCTGGCTCAGTGCCTCTGCCAGCGGGCCGGGCGGATCGCCGTCGGTGACCAGATCCGTCACCTTGTCCAACGGACAGGCGACACAAGGTGCGGTTGCGGTGAACTTTCTGCAATCTGCGGCGACTATAACACGCCGCGCATGTCCCGTCAGGGCACGTGTCAGTTCTGCCTCGCGCGGATTATTGGCAAGAACTCCCAGTTCCGGCGAAATCGCGTCGGCGCCGATGATCAGCGCGTCATAAGAGAACTGCCTTGAGAACTCCTCTGTCGCTCGACCAAAGCTGCCACGTTCAGCGCGCGAGACTTCGCCGCCGGCCAGAAACACACGGCTGCCGTTGTGATCGGCGAGCGCCGCCACCACCGAGATCGAGTTTGTAACAACGATCAGATCCTTGAGTTCGCGCAGTTGCTCGGCGACATAAGTGGTGGTGGATCCAACGTTGACAAAGATCGTCATGCCGTCCCGGATCAGGCCCATCACCCCTTTGGCGATGCGGGTCTTTTCCTTGGGCAACTGTTCCAGCGCGCCGGAATACATCGGCGCATCCTGCGAGCCACGCAGGTAGGTACCGCCGTGAACCCGCTCGACCTTGCCCTGCTTGGCAAGGGTTTTGACCAACCGGCGAACTGTTTCTTCGGACACGTCCATGACCTGCGCGATCTGCCCGTTGCGCGCAGAGCCACCAAGCCGGGCCAATACATCCAGAAGCTCGTGCCCCCGGTGGGGAACTTTGGTGTCGGTATCCTTCATCATGTTAGCAAACACACAAATTTCGTCATAAATCCACAAAAAACAAAAGCGGGTAACAGTTTGATGACTTTTCGAAGAAAGTTTCATCATGTCTGTGGATTTTTCGGGCTGGGCGCAAAATGCCTGCGGCAGGGCGTGCACCGTCAGGATGAAACCTGGATTGTTCAGGACGCGCGGTTGGGTAAAAGCTAGGCCAACACGATTCTGGAAGGAAGCTGGGGATGGCAAGGCAAATCACGGAACCCGCGCGCGACATTGACATCATCCACGAGACCGATGTGCTGGTGGTGGGCTCAGGGCCGGGCGGGTTGCCTGCCGCGCTGGCGGCGGCACGGGCCGGGGCCGAAGTCACGCTGGTCGAACGGTTCGGCTGTTTCGGCGGCAACCTGACCGTGGTCGGGGTCGAGGGGATGCATTGGTATCGCCACGAACAGACCATCGAATCGAATGGCATCGCCCGCGAGTTTGAGGAGAAGGCCAAGGAAATGGGCGCCGCCGTGCCCGAAAGCCAATCACTGAGCCACGAGATCGACAGCGAGGGTTTCAAGCTGGTCGCTGACCGCATGGTGTTGGACGAGCCCAATATCCGCCCCATGCTGCACCGCTTCTTTGTCGCGCCCTTGATGGAGGGCGACACCATCATCGGCATCGTCACCGAGTCAAAGTCCGGGCGTGAGGCGATCCTGGCCAAGCGGGTGATCGATGCTACCGGCGACGCAGATGTAGTGGCCCGCGCCGGGGCGCCCGTTTACAAGACGCCTGCCGAACAGATGATGGCGGCTTCGGTCATGTTTCACCTGGCCGGGGTGGACAAGCAGCGTTTCATGGACGGGATCAAGGCCGACCCGCAGACCTACAAGGACTGGGGTGGCGGCGAGTGGAATATCGAGACCTCGGGGAAAGAGGATGACATGTTCTCTCCTTTCCTCAAGAAGCCGTTCCAGCAGGCGATCCGCGATGGGCTGATTCCGCCACATCTGAACACGATCTCGGGCACTTGGGGCGCGGTGCATGACACCGGCGAACTTACCTATATGAACCTCATCCATCTCGATGGCTGCGACGGCACCGACCCCGACAGCCTGACGACTTACGAGATCGAGGGACGCCGCCAGACCATGCTGGCCATTGAGGCGCTGCGACGCTACACGCCAGGATGCGAGAATACCCGGCTGCGCAACTTCGGCATGTCGATCGGTATCCGCGATACCCGCAAGGTTGATTGCCTCTACAACATGACCGAAACGGATGTACGCGAGCAGGGCCGGTTCGAGGATTCCATCGGCATCTTCCCCGAGTTCATTGACGGCTACGGCATCCTGATCCTGCCCACCACCGGGCGCTATTTCCAGATACCCTATCGCAACCTGCTTCCGCGCAGGGTGAAAAACCTGCTGGTCGCGGGGCGCATCACCGGCGGCGACCGGATCAGCCATGCCGCGACTCGCAATATGGCCTGCTGCGCGGTGACAGGGCAGGGGGCGGGGATCGCAGCCGCGCTCTCGGTGAAATCGAACCGCCCGCTGGACGAAATCGACCCGCTGCTGATCCAGAAAGAACTGGAGCGCCAGGGCGGGCGCCATCACTGAACGAAAAAGGCCCCGCCGGATGGCAGGGCCTTTGAGCTGGCTTCGAACCGATCAGCCGATGGCGACGGCCTTCACGTCCTCGTCGATATAGGGGACGTATTGCTCGAAATTGTCGGCGAACATCTGCACCAGCTTGGCCGCCTGCTTGTCAAAGGCACTCTGATCGTCCCAGGTGCGGCGCGGGTCCAGCAGAACCTCGGCCACGCCGGGCACCGATACCGGCACGTCAAAGCCGAAATTGCCGTCCTTGCGGAACTCGGCATTGTTGAGCGAGCCATTGAGCGCAGCGGTCAGCAGGGCGCGGGTGGCTTTGATCGGCATCCGGCTGCCAACGCCATAGGCGCCGCCGGTCCAGCCGGTGTTGACTAGCCAACAGGTCGCGCCGTGACGGGCGATCTTGTCACGCAGCAGGTTGCCATAGACCTCGGGACGGCGCGGCATGAAGGGGGCGCCGAAGCAGGTCGAAAAGGTCGGCTGCGGCTCGGTCACACCCCGCTCGGTCCCGGCCACCTTGGAGGTGAAGCCCGACAGGAAGTGATACATCGCCTGCGCCGGGGTCAGCCGCGCGATCGGCGGCAGCACGCCAAAGGCGTCGCAGGTCAGCATGATGATGTTCTTGGGGTGCCCACCCAGTGCTGAGGCCGACGCGTTCGAGATGTACTCCAGCGGATAGGCGCAACGCATGTTGGCCGTCAGGCTGTCATCGTCGAAATCCAACTCTTTGGTCTCGTCGTCGAACACCATGTTCTCGATAACGGTGCCGAACTTGGTGGTGGTGGCGTAGATTTCCGGCTCGGCCTCGGGGTTGAGGTTGATGGTCTTGGCATAGCAGCCGCCTTCGAAGTTGAAGGTGCCGCGATCCGACCAGCCGTGTTCGTCATCGCCGATCAGCACGCGGGCCGGATCGGCCGAAAGCGTGGTCTTGCCGGTGCCCGACAGGCCAAAGAACACCGCGGTGTCAACCGGGTTGCCGACCGCGTGGTTGGCCGAGCAGTGCATCGGCATCACGCCCTTTTCCGGCAGCATGTAGTTCAGCAGGGTGAATACCGATTTCTTGTTCTCCCCCGCATATTCGGTGCCGCCGATCAGGATCAGCTTGCGGTCGAAATTCATTGCGATCACGGTCTCGCTGCGGCAGCCGTGCTTGGCCGGATCGGCCTGAAAGCTGGGGCAGTTGATGACGGTGAAATCGGCCACGAACTCGTTCAGATCCTCGCGCGCGGGACGGCGCAGCAGGTGACGGATGAACAGATTGTGCCAAGCCAGTTCGGTGACCATGCGCACGTTGATCGAATAGGCCGGGTCGGCACCGCCGACCAAATCCTGCACGAAATAATCCTTGCCCTTCATATGGGCCAGCATGTCGTCATAAAGCGCGTCGAACCCTTCGGGGCTCATCTCGGCATTGTTTTCCCACCAGATGCTGTCGGCAACGCTGGCGGTCTTGACCACGTGCTTGTCCTTGGGCGAGCGGCCGGTGAACTTGCCGGTGGTGACCAGGAACGCCCCGCCATTGCCCAGCGTTCCTTCGCCCCGCTTCAGTGCCGCTTCGATCAGCGCCGGTTCCATGAAGTTGTAATAGACATTGCCCAGACCCTCGATGCCCTGATCTTCGAGGCGGAATTGCGGGTTAACCCGTCCAGATGTCATGCGTCATTCTCCGTGTGTCGGCGGTCCGGAGCCATTGCGGCACCATCGCACCCTTTGGGCTTGGCTCCGGCGATGGCCGGTGTGAGCGCCTCTTACCATGACGCTTTGGGACATGAACAGGACGCTTTGGCGCAGTTAGCGCAACCAAGTTGCAGTTTAGCGCAACCATGAATTTCCGGCCTATTTCAAGAGCATGGATTCAGATCAGGTTAGGATTTTTTTGTCTCTATCTTCTGTGAGAAGTGCGCGAATCGCAGTTTCGGATTGATTCGCAACGCCAAAAGAGCGATGAATGGGGAAAAAATAATACAGATGCGAGCAGCATAGGGGCACTCACGATGTCAAAGATTGCTTTGGTTGATGACGACAGAAACATTCTGACGTCCGTTTCGATGACTCTCGAGGCAGAGGGTTTCGAAGTAGAAACTTATAACGATGGTCAGGCCGCCCTCGACGCGTTTAACAAGAAACTGCCGGATATGGCGGTCCTGGATATCAAGATGCCACGGATGGATGGCATGGACCTGTTGCAGCGCTTGCGGCAGAAAACCCAGATGCCGGTGATCTTCCTCACCTCCAAGGATGACGAGATCGACGAGGTTTTGGGCCTGCGCATGGGCGCCGACGACTATGTCAAGAAACCGTTCTCGCAGCGCCTGCTGGTGGAACGAATCCGGGCGCTGTTGCGGCGGCAAGAGGCCGTGGCCGGCGACGTGACCGGCACAACGCCTGAAACCAAAGTGATGGAGCGCGGGCACCTGCGGATGGACCCGCTGCGCCACGCGGTCAGCTGGAAAGGCTCGGACGTATCGCTGACGGTCACCGAATTCCTGCTGTTGCAGGCGCTCGCGCAGCGGCCCGGCTTTGTAAAAAGCCGCGACCAGCTGATGGATGTCGCATATGACGATCAGGTCTATGTCGACGACCGCACCATCGACAGCCATATCAAGCGCCTGCGCAAAAAGATGCGCTCCGCCGACTCCGATTTCGCGGCGATTGAGACGCTGTACGGGATCGGTTACAGATATAACGAAGAATAATCAGCCTGAACGGGCGGTACCGGGGGGATCGCGTGCGCGACACGGGCACCTCAGAGAATGTTCACAACGGTGATGTTGTGCTGGGCGACGACTGGGTCGCCCCCAAAAGCACTGTGTCGCAGGAACTGCGTGTAAAACGCGCTCGGCGCAGTGTCTTTTCGCTGCGTGGATCGCCGCTGACCCGCAAGATCATCACCTTCAACCTAATCGCGCTGATCATTCTGGTTGCCGGTATTCTGTATCTGAACGATGCCCGTGACGGGCTGGTTGTGCAGCGCGCCGGCGCCATGGTTGGCGAGACCCAACTTATCGCAGACGTGTTCGAAGCGCAGATCACCGATACATCGCCCGTCAATCTTGCCACCGGTGACGGGTTCGATGTCAGCGCGACGCTCGAGGGTCTCACGCTGCGGCGCGGGGCCGAAGTGTTTGTTTTCGACATGGCGCAGAACCTGGTTGGGCAGACCAAAGGCGTCAAGGTTCACCCCGAGCTTGAGGCACTGAACCGCAATGTGGTCGGAACAACGGTCATCACCGACACACTCAGCGCTCTTTGGAGCGGGGTGTCTTCCGTTTTTGCCGGGCGACCGCAGGTTGCTGCCCCGCCGCTGGAACAACAAATCGCCAAGCTGGTGCCAGATGCGCTGAAAGGTGAAAGCCGGATCGAGACCGTCCTGAATACCGCTGGCGGCACTGTGATCGCCGCGGCGACGCCGATCCTGCAAGGCGGCCGCCCGATTGGCGCCGTCGCTATGGCCAGCCCAGCGGGCGAGATCGACGCGCTTGCGCGCCGTGATCGCGAAAGGGTGTTGCAAATGTTCGTTGTCGCACTCCTGGTCTCGATCGGCCTCAGCTTGGTTTTGGCTTCGACCATCGCCAATCCGCTGGCGGATCTCGCCGAAGCTGCCGAACTGGGGCGGGATCGCAATTCGCGCCAGATGAACCCCGGCCGCATCCGCATCCCGGACCTGACGGCGCGCCCAGACGAGATTGGCCGCCTCAGTCGCGCTTTGCGCGGGATGGTATCGGCGCTCTACAACCGGATCGACGGCAACGAACAGTTCGCAGCCGATGTCGCCCATGAAATCAAGAATCCGCTCGCCAGCCTGCAATCCGCCGTCGGCACCCTGCGCATGGTCAAGCGCGAGGATCAGCGCGACAAGCTTTTGTCGGTAATCGAGCACGACGTACGCCGTCTGGACCGCCTGGTCAGCGACATTTCCAACGCCTCGCGGCTGGATGCCGAACTGGTCAAGGAAGAGGAGAAATCCTTCAACCTGATCGTGATGCTCGACAATCTCAACCAGTATCTGGGCGAGGATGCCCGCTCCAAGGGGATCGACTACATCACCGACATGCCGCCCGACCCGATCATGATCCAAGGACTCGAAGCGCGGTTGGCGCAGGTTTTTGTCAACCTGATCACAAACGCCATCTCCTTCTGTGAAGACGGCGATGCCATCCGGGTCTGGGCGCGTCGGCGCGCCAATCGGGTTCTGGTGGTGGTCGAGGACACCGGCCCCGGCATTCCGGACGAGGCACTGTCCAAGATTTTCAAACGCTTCTACTCGCAGCGCCCCGAAGAGCATTTTGGCAACAACTCGGGCCTCGGGCTGGCGATCTCTAAGCAGATCGTCGAGGCCCACGGCGGCGTAATCTGGGCCGAGAATATCCGCCCGACCGAGGCCGACGTGGCCTCGGATCCGCTGGGTGCCCGCTTTGTCGTGGGCTTGCCGGTCTGATCCATGACACCGCCGGCGCTGGCCCGCTTTGTCTCCGGCGAAACTGCCACCGTACACGCCTCCTGCGTCGCCCTGTCCGGGCGGGCGCTGCTGATCGTTGGGGCCTCGGGCAGCGGCAAGTCGGCCCTGGCGCTCGACCTTATGGCATTCGGCGCGGGGCTTGTGTCCGATGACAGAGTCGCACTGCGTCGAACCGCGTCTTGCGTCATCGCCGACACCGTTCCCGCGATCAGCGGTCTGGTCGAGGCGCGGGGCCTCGGCCTGTTGCATGCACCCGTCCATGGTCCGGCATCCGTGGCCTGGGTGCTGGATCTTGACCAAGAAGAGCCGCAGCGCTTGCCACCCTTTCGGGAAATTCGCCTACTGGGACATTCCGTTCCCTTGCTTTTACGCCCGCGCATACCCCATTTGGGACCATCGCTGGCGCAACTGCTGAAATCCGGGCGCGCCACCCCAGATGGAATGGATAGATGACTCAGGTATCGCAGATCGTATTGGTGACCGGCCCCTCGGGTGCCGGGCGCTCGACCGCGATCCATGTACTCGAGGATCTCGGCTTCGAAGCGATCGACAACTTACCCATGGGTCTTTTGATGCGGTTGTTGGACGGGCCCGTGCTCAATCGCCCGCTCGCCTTGGGCATTGACGTCCGAAATCGCGATTTTTCCAGCGACGGGTTTCTCGATCTACTCAAGACGCTTGGCGCCATTGACGGGCTGAGTGTCACCACGCTCTATCTCGATTGCAGCGCCGAAGTCCTGCTGCGTCGCTTCTCCGAAACGCGCCGCCGTCACCCGATGGCACAGGGCGCGAGTCCCGAAGCGGGAGTCGCTCGCGAACTGGATCTGTTGCAGCCGATCCGCGATATCGCGGATACGCTGATCGACACATCAATGATGAATGTCCACCAGCTGCGCGCCGAAGTCGAGCGCTGGTTTGCCCCCACCGAGGGGCGTCAAATGGCGGTTTCGGTCGAGAGTTTCTCATACAAACGCGGTCTGCCGCGTAGCCTGGACATGGTGTTCGATTGCCGTTTCCTCGCCAATCCGCACTGGGACCCCGCGTTGCGCGCCGCAGACGGCCGCGATCCGGATGTCGCGGCTTTTGTAGCGGCCGATGTGCGGTATGGCCCGTTCTTTGACAGGGTCCGGGACATGCTGATTTCCCTGCTGCCGGCTTTCCGCAGCGAGGGGAAGGCGCATCTGAGTGTCGGATTTGGCTGTACCGGCGGCCAGCACAGATCGGTCACGCTCGCCGAAGCGGTCGCAAAGGCCCTTGCAGAGGCAGGCCAGCAAGTGTCAATTAGGCACCGCGAGATGGAACGCCGCAGAATGGATGTGAGGCCGGATTGATCGGAATTGTGATCGTTGCACATGGTGGGCTGGCCAAGGAATATCTGGCCGCGATGCAGCATGTGGTCGGCCAGCAGCCCGGGTTGGCGGCCATAACCATCGAGGCCGATCATGATCGTGAGGCCAAGCAGCAGGAAATCATCGCCGCGGCCGACGCGGTCGATACCGGCGACGGTGTGGTTGTGGTAACCGATCTCTTTGGCGGCTCTCCGTCAAATCTAAGCCTGCGAGCCTGTGCTCCGGCGAACCGGCGCATTCTCTACGGTGCCAACCTGCCGATGCTGATCAAGCTGGCCAAGAGCCGCCATTTGCCGGTGGGCGACGCGGTGCGGGCCGCGATGGAGGCAGGCCGCAAGTATATCAACACTCAAAACGTTTCCCTCGATTGACCCTGGACGGATTTGCATGGCGCGACGCAGTTTAAAGATAATCAATGAAAAGGGCCTGCACGCCCGGGCCTCGGCCAAGCTGGTCGAGGTTGTCGAAGGGTTTGATGCCACAGCCGAGGTCTCGCGCGACGGGCTTTCGGCCTCAGGCGACAGCATCATGGGCCTTTTGATGTTGGCAGCATCCCGCGGAACCACTATTGACGTCGAGACGGACGGGCCCGATGCCGATGCCCTGGCGGACGCGCTGGAAGCTCTGGTCAACGACAGGTTCGGCGAAGGCCATTGACCCAATCCGCGCAAGCGGTGCGAAGAACGGAAAACACGTATTGGCGGAAACCGCGCATAACGACAAGTCGACCGGGGCGGTGGACCAACCGGCACCGCAGGGCGAGATCTATGATCGCCGGACGCTGACCTATGCCAATTCCTTCGATGATCCATGGACCAGCTTCGCCATTCGCGCCATCGAATGGTGTACAGGCAAGCTGACGATCCTGCGGATGGTCAGCCGCTTTGAAAAGCAGAACGAGAAGTATCGCGGACAAAAGTTCTGGGCTGGCGCGCTCAGGACCATGGGCATTGACCTTCTGACACCCGCCGAACAGATCGCCCGCATCCCGCGCGAAGGCCCGGTGGTGGTTGTCGCCAACCACCCCCATGGCATGGTCGACGGCATGATCCTGGCCGAGCTTGTCGGCCGCGTCCGGCAGGACTATCGCATTCTCACCCGCTCGGTGCTGACCGGGCTGGACGAGGCCGCGACCAGTTTCATGATCCCGGTGCCGTTCCCGCATGACCCCGAAGCGCAACGCAAGATGGTCGAGATGCGCGCCAAGGCGATGGACCATCTCAAGGCCGGTGGAGTGGTGGCGCTGTTCCCGTCCGGCGTGGTGATGTCCTCGGACAGCTGGTGGGGCAAACCCGTCGAACGTGAATGGAACGTGTTTACCGCCCAGATGATCCGCCGCTCCGGTGCCCGGGTGGTGCCGATCTACTTCTCCGGCCGCAATTCGCGCGCCTACCAGATCGCCTGCCAGGTCTCGCCGATCCTGCGCCAGGGTTTGCTGCTGCATGAAATCGTGCGCTCCTGCAAGAAACCGCAGGCGCCGGTGATTGGCCAGCCGATCTCTGAGGACGACATGGAGCTGCTCGGCCGTGATCCGCGCGGTTTCATGGCCTGGCTGCGCCAGCACACACTGTCGCTGGGCGGCAAAGGCTGACAGCGCCCCTTCATCTTTTCGTAGTTACTCCGGGAGAGTCGCCCGGGACGGGCGACGGGGGCAGAGCCCCCGTCCTTCAGCGCGTCGGAACCGGGATTTCGCCGCGATAGTCGTAGAACCCGCGCTGGGTCTTGCGGCCCAGCCAGCCCGCTTCGACATATTTGGTCAGCAAGGGGCAGGGGCGGTACTTGGTATCGGCCAGCCCGTCATGCAGCACGTTCATGATCGCCAGGCAGGTATCCAGCCCGATGAAATCGGCCAGTTCCAGCGGCCCCATCGGATGATTAGCGCCCAGCTTCATCGACTCGTCGATGGAGCGGACATTGCCGACCCCTTCGTACAGCGTATAGACCGCCTCGTTGATCATCGGCATCAGGATGCGGTTGACGATAAAGGCGGGGAAGTCCTCGGCGCTGGCAGCCGTCTTGCCCAGCTTGTCGACCACCGCCTTGCACGAGGCAAAGGTCTCCTCATCCGTGGCGATACCCCGGATCAGTTCCACCAGCTGCATTACCGGCACCGGGTTCATGAAGTGAAACCCCATGAACCGCTCGGGCCGGTCCGTGCGGCTGGCCAGGCGGGTGATCGAGATCGAAGAGGTGTTCGAGGTCAGGATCGTATGCGGCAGCAGATGCGGTTGCAGATCCTCAAAGATCGCCTGCTTGATGGTCTCCCGCTCTGTCGCGGCTTCGATCACCAGGTCGGTCTTGCCGATATCGGCCAGCGTCAGCGTGGTCGAGATTCGCGCCAGCGCGGCCTCCATCTCGTCTTCGCCGATCTTGCCACGGCTGGCCTGGCGCGCCATGTTGCCGCGAACAATGGTCAGAGCATTGTCCAGCGCCTGCTGACTGACATCGCTGAGCAGCACGTCATAGCCCGCAAGGGCCATAACATGAGCAATCCCGTTGCCCATCTGCCCTGCACCGATCACCCCGACCTTTTGAATGTCCATCGCTGTTCTGCCCCTGCTTACGTTGCGGCGACCATATCGGCAGGCCGGGGGCGGCGGCAAGGGGGAGTGACCCGATCAATTCGCTTCAAATCCGCGCATTAGGCGAATCGCAACGGTTGCGGCGGCAAGGTGACCATTGGGTGAAAATCAAAAATGGTGGGAGCCATGAGTTATCAATTGCCGGGCGCGGGGGCGCCTGATGCCGTAACCTGTCGGTATGGCGTGTCCAAGTTGCGGTTTCGCGGCCCGTGCCGCGATCTTGCGGCGCCTTACCTTGCCTGTATCGGGGGGAGCGAGACCTATGGCCGTTTCGTTTCAGCCCCCTATCCCACGTTGTTAGAGGCTCGGATGGGCGAGGCCTGTATCAACCTTGGCAGCGTCAACAGCGGGCTGGATGCCCTGTTGCACGATCCCGAACTGTCGCGCATCGCGATCGGGGCCGAGGCGTGCATCCTGCAACTGCCGGCCGCGCATAACCTGTCGAACCGGCTTTACCGCGTCCATCCGCGCCGCAACGACCGGTTTCTCCAGGCCTCACCGATGCTCGAGCAGTTGTACAGTGAGGTGGATTTCACCGATTTCCATTTCAACAAGCACATGTTGGGGCGGCTCCACGCGGTGTCCCCAGAGCGTTTTGAGACCGTACAGGCTGAACTCCAACAGGCCTGGTCGGCCCGGATGCGCAGCCTGATCGAGGCGTTCGGCGGTCGAGTTGTGTTGCTCTGGCTGCGCTACATGCACATGCGGCCCGACGATCCGGCCGAAGCGCTGGGAACCGAACCGCTGATGGTGACGCCCGAGATGGTCGCGGCCCTTGCGCCGACCTCGCTCAGCACGGTCGAGGTTCGGGTGCAGATGGCGGGCCAGTCGGACGAGTTGGACGACATGATCTTTGGCATGCTGCAAGAACCCGCCGCCGAACACATGATCGGCCCGGCGACGCATCGCCTCATCGCGGACAGGCTGTTTCGGGCTTTGCAGGATCTCGAAACCTGAATTGCGAAAGGCCCGCCATGTGGCGGGCCTTTGCAAGCTCTTGCCGAAAAATCTGGTCCCGGCCTCAGCCGAGCTTTTCGGTCAGTTCCGGTACCGCCTGGAACAGGTCGGCCACCAGGCCAAAGTCGGCGACCTGGAAGATCGGCGCTTCTTCGTCCTTGTTGATGGCGACGATGATCTTGGAGTCCTTCATGCCGGCCAGGTGCTGGATTGCACCCGAGATGCCAACCGCAACGTAAAGCTGCGGCGCCACGACCTTGCCGGTCTGGCCCACCTGCCAGTCGTTCGGAGCATAGCCCGAGTCGACGGCGGCGCGGCTCGCGCCAACAGCGGCGCCCAGCTTGTCGGCGAGACCTTCAATCAGCTTGAAGTCCGCTTCAGAACCCACGCCACGACCGCCCGACACGACGATCCCGGCCGAGGTTAGTTCGGGGCGATCAGAGGCCGCGACCTTGTCCTCGACCCACTCGCTCAGGCCCGGGTTGGCGCCGACCGAGATGGTCTCGACCGGGGCGGATCCGCCCTGACCTGCGGCGTCAAAGGTCGAGGTGCGGAAGGTGATGACCTTCTTGGCGTCCTTCGACTTGACGGTCTGCACCGCGTTGCCGGCATAGATCGGACGCTCGAAGGTCGAGCCATCCACGACACCCGACACGTCCGAGATCACCATTGCGTCAAGCAGCGCGGCCACGCGCGGCATCACGTTCTTGGCGTCGGTGGTGGCGGGGGCGACGATGTGCTCGTAGCCGTCGGCGAGGCTGACGATCAGCGCGGCGGTAGCTTCGGCCAGGCGATGACCCAGCGAGGCATCCTCGGCGACCAGCACCTTGGAAACACCGTCGATCTTGGCGGCGGCTTCACCGGCGGCAGCGGCGGATGCGCCAGCGGCCAGAACGGTCACATCGCCCAGCGCCTTGGCAGCGCTCACGGCTTTGGCGGTTGCGTCGACCGACAGTTCGCCACCGGTCACTTCGGCAAGGAGAAGAACAGCCATTACACAGCCCCCGCTTCTTTCAGTTTCGCAACCAGCTCGTCAACCGAGCCGACGATGATGCCTGCGGCGCGCGCCGGCGGTTCTGCCGTCTTGACGATTTCCAGACGCGGGCTGACATCGACGCCGTAATCGGCGGCGGTTTTCTCATCCAGCGGCTTTTTCTTCGCCTTCATGATGTTCGGCAGCGACGCATAACGCGGCTCGTTCAGGCGCAGGTCCACGGTGATGATGGCGGGCATCTTGACCTTGATGGTCTGCAAGCCGCCGTCCACCTCGCGGGTGACCAGCGCGTGATCGCCCTCGACACTCAGCTCGGACGCAAAGGTGCCCTGGGACCAGCCCAAGAGCGCCGACAGCATCTGGCCGGTGGCGTTCATGTCGTTGTCGATGGCCTGTTTGCCAGCCAGAACGATGCCGGGCTGCTCTTCCTCGACGATCTTGGCCAGGATCTTGGCCACTGCCAGAGGCTCGATATCGGTGTGGACGTCATCGGCGGCCACCACCAGAATGGCGCGGTCGGCGCCCATGGCCAGCGCGGTGCGCAGGGTTTCCTGCGCCTGCTTGACACCGATCGAGACCACGACGATCTCGTCGGCCTTGCCGGCTTCCTTCAGGCGAATGGCCTCTTCGACGGCAATCTCGTCGAACGGGTTCATCGACATCTTCACATTGGCGAGATCAACACCCGATCCGTCCGCTTTGACGCGAACCTTCACGTTGTAGTCGATCACGCGCTTGACGGGTACAAGGACCTTCATCTTTGCGTTTTCTCCTTCAAAAACGGCAAGCCGCCATGCGACTCCCAATGCTCTCGCCGCGTTTGATAGCGACTTGACGCGCGCCGGGACAGGGCAAAATCGTCACGTCATGTGCAATCGACGTCGCGTTTTCGCTAATTCATGTGCCGCATGGGAAATTTTGTTACCCCGCCGGACGGTCGATGGCGGGCGAAAACAAGGGAAGCGGTCATGGGGTTCGGGCGCTCGCCTATACGAAGGGCTGTTCCGCAGCCGTACCGATCCTGAGGGCAATCCGAGAGAACTCTGGCGACCGGTCTGAACTGGACGGAGCTAAAAAATTCAAATTTACTAGAGGAAATTCTTGCTCAAGAATTTCCTCTCTACCCCAAGGGGGCCAGAGTTTCAGAGCTTCAGCTCAGCGGTTTGCCCCGGGAACCCACAACATATCGTTCTTGCCGCCATTGTTGGCGGTGCGGGCGGCGACGAAGAACCAGTCGCTCAGGCGGTTCAGATAGGTGATCGCCTCAGGGTTCACCGTCTCGCTTCCGGACAGTTCCACCGCCAGCCGCTCGGCACGCCGGGCCACGGTGCGGCAGACATGGAGATGCGCGGCCAAAGCCGAGCCGCCGGGCAGAATGAAACTGCGCAGCGGGTCGAGACCGGCATTCATCCGGTCAATCTCCTCCTCAAGCCGGACCACCTGAGTGGCCGCCATGCGCAGCGGAGGGTATTCCGCCTGGGCGTCCTTTTCCATCTCTGGGCGACACAGATCCGCGCCCAGGTCAAAGAGGTCGTTCTGGATATGCGACAGCGCCCTGTCCATCTCGCCCTCAGCCACCAGCCGCGCCACCCCGACGAAGCAGTTCAGCTCGTCCACCGTGCCATAGGCGGTCACCCGATCCGAGTATTTGGCGACCCGATCGCCATTGCCCAGGGCGGTCTGCCCCTTGTCGCCGGTACGGGTGTAGATCTTGTTCAGGACCACCATGGATCAGTTCCCCGTGCCGTGCAGATAAACGTAGAGCACGATCAACACGACCGCGATGAACTGCATCAACAGACGCAGCTGCATCATCTTGTTGCCGTACTTGGCGTTGAACGCGCCGCCCTTGGCAAATCCGCCCAGCCCGATCATCAGAACGACAACGACCGAAGCCATTGCCATCAGCAGCACGATCATCAACAGGTCCATGTGGCGCCTCGCCTTTGCAATTTCGTCGTTGTGGGTGATCTAGCCGGGCACGGCGCAAAAGCGAACCGCTTTTTCGACTCAGACGCGCCCCAGTACCGCGTCGCTCAACCGGGTTGGCAGGATTCGGCGCAGGATTCCGGCGATATAGGTCGGCGTGGTGACATAATAACGCGGCGCCGGTCGCCGTGCCTCCAGTGCGTGGAGCAGCTTGGCGGTCACCGCCGAGGGCGGCAGTTCGAACCGGTCCGGCCCGCGATCTTCATAAAGCCGTTTCAGCAGTCCGCCTTCGTACTTGTCCCGTAGCGCCGAGTTCTGCCAGTCGATGAACCGCTCGAACTGCGGGATCGCCTTTTCCCGCAGTTTCGAGGTGATCGGTCCCGGCTCGATCAGCACCACATGAATGCCGGTGCCCTTCAACTCCAGCCGCAGCGTGTCGCTCAGCCCTTCCAGCGCGAATTTGGTCGCCGTGTAGGCGCCGCGCCAGGGATAGGCCACCAGTCCCAGAACCGACGAGCATTGTACGATCCGCCCGTGCCCCTGTGCCCGCATCACCGGGATCACCAGGCGCGTCAATTCATGCCAGCCAAAGAAGTTCGCCTCGAAGATATGCCGCAGTCCTTCGGTCGGCACGTCCTCGACCGCGCCGGGCATACCAAAGGCCCCGTTGTTGAACAGCGCGTCCAGCGTGCCGCCGGTGGCGGTCAGCACCTCGCTCAGCCCGGACATGATGGTTTCGGCATCGGCATAGTCGATCCGCGGGCTTTCGAACCCCTGCGCGCGCAGCCGGTCACAGTCGCGCTGTTGTCGGCAAGAGGCAAAGACCCGCCAGCCCTGCGCCCGCAAGCCATGCGCGGCCGCCAGACCGATGCCCGACGAACAGCCGGTAATGAGAATGGATTTCGACATGATGACTGACCGCACCGCCCCAAGTTTTGCCAAGTGCTAGGCGCTGGACCCGCTCACGGCAATGCTTCCGGTGTCTCAATTCGACTTTTTGCTGACAAGTGATGCGGCGATCCAACCGATCTGTTGTTCCGGCAACACGCGCAGCCGCAACCAGCCGGTGCCGGTGTCGTCCAGCACTTCGACCTTGTGGCCGATGGTCAGGCGCGCAATCACAGGATAGATCGTGCCGGGACCGTCCCGCATGTTCACGCGTGCTGCCGTCACCTCGCGAAGGTCAGGGGCAGGGGGCGTGAAGGCTTCGGGTGCAGCTTCGTCCTGTTCAGGGCCGGGCTCGGTCGGTTCCACGCGGAACGACAAGGCGCCCTGTTCAAGCGAGGCCAGCGTGATCGTCTTGCCCGGATCGACTTCGAACAGGGACAGCCCCTTGCCCAGGCTGGCGCGGGACCGAGCAAGCACTGCCAGCCGCTCTTCCGAGGTCAGACTGCTTAGCGCGGCTGTTTCTTCCTGTACCGCCGGTTCCGGCTTGTGCGGGGGCAATTTGACCTTGGCCACCAATGTTGCCGGTTCCGTCTTGACCAGAGGAGCGGCGGGTTTCTCAGGGGCGGCGGCAACCTGTTCTGCCTTGGGCGCGCGCACGCCGCGCGGTTCAAAATCCTTACCCCCGCTGAGCTCCCAGAAAGCCCAGCCAAGAAACAGGAATGAAATCATGACAAAGCGCATGACACACGCCTCCTGGAATTGAAGCGAAAAAAATTCGATTACAAAACAGGCCGCAGACTGACCTGTTCAATCCTAGCATAGCCACGGGGATGAGTCTAAAAAGGGACAAATCTTTTGAGTTTTCCCCGCAACTGTCCAGAAACCCGGACTTGTCCCCAGCAAATTCCGCGCCTGTTGCTTTACCAGAAACGACAGAGCGCGTATCACATCATCTATGAGCGAAACGATCGACGACCCCAACATGAAGGATAGCGGCGGGCAAGAAGTGGCCGAACCGCTGCGCCGCGCCATTGGTGAGCGGTACCTGACCTATGCGCTGAGCACGATCATGCACCGGGCGCTGCCCGATGCGCGCGACGGGCTAAAGCCGGTGCATCGCCGGATTCTCTATGCCATGCGCGAATTGCGACTCAGTTCCGGGGGCGGGTTCCGCAAGTCGGCCAAGATCTCGGGCGACGTGATGGGTAACTATCACCCTCATGGTGACGCCGCGATCTATGATGCGATGGCGCGTCTGGCACAGGATTTCAACGTCCGTTACCCGCTGGTCGACGGGCAGGGGAATTTCGGCAATATCGACGGCGACAACCCGGCTGCCAGCCGATACACCGAAGCGCGGATGACCATCGTCGCTGAGGCGCTGCTCGATGGTCTGAACGAGGATGCGGTCGATTTCCGCGACAACTACGATGGCACGCTCACCGAACCGGTGGTGTTGCCGGCGCAGTTTCCGAACCTCTTGGCCAATGGCAGCAGCGGCATCGCGGTGGGCATGGCCACCAATATCCCGCCCCATAACATTGCCGAACTGTGCGACGCCTGCCTGCATCTGATCAAGACGCCCGATGCGCGCGACGACACGCTGTTGAACTACGTGCCCGGTCCCGATTTCCCCACCGGCGGCATCATCGTCGAACCGGCCGAGAGTATCGCCCAGGCCTATCGCACCGGGCGGGGCAGCTTCCGGCTGCGCTGCAAATACGAGGTCGAGGATCTGGGCCGTGGCCAATGGCAGATCGTGGTCACCGAGATCCCCTATCAGGTCCAGAAATCGAAGCTGATCGAAAAGCTGGCCGAGGTCATCCAGACCAAAAAGGTGCCGATCCTCGCTGATGTGCGCGACGAGAGCGCCGACGATATCCGGGTGGTGCTGGAGCCGCGCACCAAGAACGTGGATCCCGAGGTGCTGATGGGCATGCTCTATCGCAACTCGGACCTCGAGGTGCGGTTCAGCCTGAACATGAACGTGCTGATCGACGGGGTCACGCCCAAGGTCTGTTCGATGAAGGAGGTGCTGCGCGCCTTCCTCGACCACCGGCAAGAGGTGCTCTTGCGCCGCTCGCGCTACCGGCTGGGCAAGATCGACCACCGGCTCGAAGTGCTCGAAGGCTTCATCATCGCCTTCCTCAATCTCGACCGGGTGATCGACATCATCCGTTACGACGAGGATCCGAAGGCCGCTCTAATGCGCGAGGAATGGGGCGTCGACCACCCCCGCGCGCTGAACGAGGCGGATTATGTCTCGCCCGCGCCGGGCGAGGGCGAGTTGAGCGAGGTTCAGGCCGAAGCCATCCTCAACATGCGCCTGCGCAGCTTGCGCCGATTGGAAGAGATGGAATTGATCCGCGAGCGCGACGCCCTGATGGCCGAGCGCGCTGAGATCGAAGACTTGCTGGCCGATCCCGACCTGCAATGGGCGCGCATCTCCGAGCAGTTGAAAGAGACAAAGAAGACCTTTGGCAAGGACTACCCCGGCGGTGCCCGCCGTACCCGCTTTGCCGAGGCGGGCGAGGTCGAAGAAGTGCCGCTGGAGGCGATGATCGAGCGCGAGCCGATCACCGTGGTCTGCTCGCAGATGGGCTGGATCCGCGCCATGACCGGCCATATCGACCTGACCCGCGAGTTGAAGTTCAAGGACGGCGACGGCCCGCGCTTCATCTTCCACGCGGAAACCACAGACAAGCTGCTGATCTTTGCGTCGAACGGGCGATTCTATACGGTCGGCGCGTCGAACCTGCCCGGTGGCCGCGGCATGGGCGAACCCCTGCGTCTGATGGTCGATCTGCCCAACGAGGCCGAGATCGTCGATATCCTGATCCATCGTCCCGGCCGCAAGCTGATCGTCGCCTCGAACGCGGGCAACGGCTTCCTCGTGCCCGAAGAGGACGTGCTGGCTCAGACCCGAACCGGTAAGCAGGTGCTTAATGTCGGCGCCGACGAGCGCGCGCTGATCTGCCACCCGGTTCAGGGCGACCATGTGGCGGTGGTGTCGCAGAACGGCAAGTTCCTGGTGTTCCCCATCGCCGAACTGCCCGAAATGGGTCGTGGCAAGGGCGTTCGCTTGCAAAAGTACAACATGGCGCGCGGCCGCCAGGGCACACTCGAACTTGACGGTGGCCTGTCGGACGTGACCACGTTCAACTGGGACGAGGGGCTGAAATGGTCGATGGGCGGCGACAAGACCCGTCACGAGACCGATCTGGGCCAATGGCTGTCAAAACGCGCCGGTGTCGGCAAGAAACCGCCATACGGCTTCCCTCGCACCTACAGATTCACGTGATCAAAAGGGCGCGATTGGTGAAATCCGGGCGATGCCGCTTGGCATGAGGGGCATCGCTGCGTTACATCCCCCCAAACCCAAGGCCTGTCGAGACATGCTCATGATCCGTATTCTTGCCCTGTTGACCGGGATGGCCCTGCTGGCCGCCTGTACCGCCGCAACTCCCGAGGAGCCGCTTGAGGATCTCGGTGAATTCAAGCTGGGCCACTATGTGGTCTTTGCCGGCAAGGCGCAAAAGGGCCCGATCTCGCGCGATGCCACCGCCGAGGAATGGGAGGCCGCTCTGAAAACCGCCGTGGGCGAACGGTTCCCGCAATACCAGGGCTCGCAATTCTATCATCTCGGCATCAGCGTCGAGGGCTACATGCTGGCCCCCCCGGGCGTGCCGGTGGTCTACAGCCCGAAATCGGCGCTGATCATCAATGTTACCGTCTGGGACGACGCCACCCAAAGCAAGCTGAACCCCGAGGTCGAACAGTTCACCGTGTTCGAGGCCACCACGGGCGAATCCTGGCTGATCGGATCGGGCAATGCCCGCACCCGCGAGGAACAGCTGCTGGGCCTGTCACGCAACGCGGTCGGAGAGATCGAGGACTGGCTGGTCGAGATGCAAAAGGAAAAGGGCTGGTTCAACAAGCGGCCAGAGGCCGCGCCCGCCTCGGATGCGGCCACCGGGCTGCTGAAACCGCTGGAAGGCTGATAATCGGTCACGATTGGCTTGATTTTCTCCTTTGAACCAAATATCCCGCGCGCGCAGATGCAACCCGGGACCAAGGGTCCCCCAAACCGCAAAAGGGCGCCTGAGGAATGGCAAAGGAAAAGTTCGCGCGTACGAAACCGCACGTCAACATCGGCACGATTGGGCACGTTGACCACGGCAAGA
>NZ_JAAGOX010000022.1 GCF_010500245.1 Ruegeria sp. PrR005 | reverse complement strand
GAATGCCGCCGTCTCTCCAGCGCGTCCAGCCGTCTCTCCGACCCGTCAGCAGCACCTCAGCGCCGCCGGTGAGGGGCTATCTACGGTCTCTCTCCAACAGCCGCAAGAGCCTTTTTGCAAAAAATTCAAAAAACTTCGATGGGTCCACGAAATCTCTTATTTTCATACACTTACGAAATCTCTGGATCGATAAGACGCCCCACCAGAAACCTCTCGCACCCTGAACCCACTCGCCGATATCTTTCGAACGATACCTCACAAGCCCACATCTTGTGCCCTAGCAGCCAACAAACACCATAACAGGGCGACCCAATGACCCGGCACCGTCCAAAAACGTTACACGCCCACGGAATCACCCAACGGCTTTCGACCGACGGAAAATTGCGCCTAGAGGACTGAGATCACAAAGCTGTTCGGCGCCGTAAGTCCGGCAACCTCAGCCCAAGCAGCAGTAGGATCATACCAAGATAGATCAGTGGCTCGAACTGAAATCCCTTGACCAGCATCAAATAGTGGATCGCCCCCAACAGAACGGCGGGATAAACCAACCGGTGCAACCGGCGCCACGCATTGCCGAGCCGCCGCACCGACCAGTTGTTCGACGTCACCGCCAGTGGCAGCAACAGCGCGAACGCGGCCATGCCTATGGTTACATAGGGACGTTTCAGAATATCCGCCCAGATCTGGGCGGGAATCTGAACATCCAGCACCAGCCAGACAAGCAGGTGGCAGGTGACATAGTAAAAAGCCAACACTCCGATTGCGCGGCGGAACTTCATCAGATTGAGGCGGGCATACCGGCGCAGGGGTGTGATCGCCAGGCAAACTAGCAAGATCTGCAAGGCCAGTTCGCCAAGGCGATGCTCGATCTCTTTCACGGGATCGATGCCCAGTTGCCCGTTTATGCCAAGCCACAGCCAAATCGGAACGGGCAATACTCCGACCGTATAGACCAGCCAAACCGGCACCCGGCGCAGATATCCATTCACACGATCCACGGTTCAGAAGTATTTCGCCAGATCCATACCTTCGTAAAGCCCGGCGACCTCTTTTTCGTACCCGTTGAACATCAATGTCGGCACCCGTTTGACAAAGAACCCGCCACCGATCTTGCGTTCGCTGGCCTGGCTCCACCGCGGGTGGCTGACCTCGGGGTTCACGTTGCTGTAGAACCCGTATTCGCTGGGGATCGCCATGTTCCAACTGGTCGGGGGCTCCTTGTCGGTCAGGGTGATCCGCACGATCGACTTGATCGACTTGAACCCGTATTTCCATGGCACCACCAGCCGCAGCGGCGCGCCATTCTGATTGGGCAGCGGCTTGCCGTAGATGCCGGTCGCCATCAGGGTCAGCGGGTGCATCGCCTCGTCGAGGCGAAGACCCTCGCGATAGGGCCACTCCAACACCGGATAGCGGGTGCCGGGCATTTCCTCGGGCCGGTAGAGCGTTTCAAAGGCGACGTATTTCGCCCCCTCCTTCACCCCGGCCATGGCCAGCAGATCGGCCAGCTCGAACCCGTTCCAAGGGATCACCATCGACCAGGCTTCGACACAGCGAAACCGATAGATTCGCTCCTCGACCGTCATTTCGGATAGGATATCCTGAAAATCATAGTCGCCGGGCCGGTCGACCATGCCGTCGATCTTGACCGACCAGGGTTTGGTGGTCAGCAGATGGGCGTATTCCGCCGGATCGCCCTTGCCGGTACCAAACTCGTAGAAGTTGTTGTAACCGGTGATCTCTTCCCAACTGTTCGGCTCCAGCGTTTCTGCCCTTGCCCGTCCGGCAACCGCGCTCAGGCCGCTTGCGGCCAGACCAGCCAGCACATGGCGGCGGTTCAAGAAAGCGGCCTCGGGCGTGATATCAGCACGGCTAAGGTCATTGTTCCAGCGATGAGCCATCGGGCACTCCGTTACTTCCACATTCAAAGAGTTTAGAGCCGACGGACCGAACCGCCAACGCAACTCGCTTCACAGCTGCGTTGCCAGCCTGAAACAATTGACGCGTCAAACAACGCCGAGACGCTTCAACCCCTCCTCGAACTGCTTGTTGCCGCGCGCCCGAGCGGTGCCCTCGGCGCCGAGCAATACCGAAGGGTAGAGGTCATTCATCTGCACCGAGGTTCCATCGTCGCAGACGATCCGGACATGCCGCCGGCGCATCTGCCGGGGCTCGGCCACGCCGACCGAATGGGCGATGGTCTCGACCTCGCCAATCACCGAACGCGCATAGGCGGCCACGCGTTTTTCCTTTTCCGGCACCACAAGCCCCTTCTGCAACGAGGGGATATGGGTGGTGATTCCGGTCGGACAGGTGTTCTTGTTGCACTTGAGCGCCTGGATGCATCCCAAAGAGAACATGAACCCACGCGCCGAAGCGATGAAATCAGCGCCCAGGCAAATCGCCCAGGCGACGTCCCCTGGCGCGACCAGCTTGCCGGCGGCGATGATGCGGATACGATCGTGCAGGCCAGCGAGGTCGCGCAGGTCGACCATGCGGATCAGCGCCTCGCGCAGCGGCAGGCCCACCAGGTCGATCAGGGGCATCGGGGCCGCGCCGGTCCCGCCCTCGCCGCCATCGACCGCGATGAAGTCCGGCGCGCTGTCGTCGCCGCGTTCGCGGATTTTGCGAAAGAACTCGAACCAGGGGTCGGCCGAACCCATGCAGGTCTTGATCCCAACCGGCTTGCCGGTGACCTCGCGCACGTGATTGATCAGGTCGAGCAACCCGTCGAAATCGTCGACCTCGCGGTGGCGGTTGGGCGAGATCGCGTCCTTACCCATTGGAACACCACGGATTTTCGAAACTTCCTCGTCGATCTTGGCGGCGGGCAGGATGCCTCCCTTGCCCGGCTTGGCGCCCTGGCTCAGCTTGATTTCGAACATCTTGACCTGCGGCAGCGCCGCCACTTCGCGCAGTTTCTCGTCGCTGAGGTTGCCGTCGGCGTCCCGCACTCCGAACTTGGCCGTGCCGATCTGGAAAACGATGTCGCAGCCGCCTTCGAGGTGGTAGGGAGACAAACCCCCTTCTCCGGTGTTCAGCCAGACCCCGGCCACCTTTGCGCCGCGCGACAGGGCCCGGACCGCGGGCTTGGAAATCGCGCCATAGGACATGCCGGAAATGTTGAAAAAGGACGGCGCCAGATAGGGTTGGCGGCAAGTCGGGCCGATCAGCATCGGCGCGGTCGTGGCATATTGGTCGTCGAGCGGCGGAAAGGGTGCGTTCATGAAAATCGGGGTGCCGGGGATGTTCAGGTTGCGCGTGGAGCCGAAGGCCACCGTGTTCCCCTTGGCCTCGCTGGCGTTGTAGACCCAGTTGCGCTGCGCCCGGTTGAACGGCATCTCCTCGCGGTCCATGGCAAAGAAATACTGCCGGAAGAACTCTCCTAACTCTGTGAAAATATTGCGAAATCTTCCAATTACCGGATAGTTTCGACGGATCGCATCCTGGGTCTGGAACCTGTCTATGACAAAAAAGATCACCAGCAGCAGCGCGGCCAGGCCAAGGACGCCGATGAAGATGATCGCCATGACCTCGATGGAATTATACGCGAAACCCATGCCGGAACTCCGATATATTGATATGTCTCAAGGACGGATGTGATCTGTGGTTCAAGACTGTAACCGATTGGCGCATCGTGCAAGCCGCGTCACATCACAAAGGGAGAAGCGCTATGAAACAGTTAATGCTGGCACTGACACTTGCGGCGACCGCGACGGCCGTATCCGCGCAGGAGATGGTAACCTATTCAACTAACGAGAGTTTTTCCGATGTGGCCTTTGCCGTGGAAAGCGCCATCGTCGGTCGCGGGTTGGTCATAGACCATGTCAGCCACGTCGGCGACATGCTGGAACGGACCCGGGCCGACGTAGGATCGGACGTGGTTCTGTTCGACAAGGCAGAAGTTTACACGTTCTGCTCGGCCACCGTGTCGCGCCGGGTGATGGAGGCGGACCCGATGAACATTGTGTTCTGCCCTTATGGGATCTTCGTCGCTCAGAAGGCCGGATCAGAAGAGGTTATGGTCGGGTTCCGAGGCTATCCCGAGGGGCCGATGCAGGAGGTTCAAGGGCTGTTGGACGGAATCGTGCGCGAGGCCGTCGACCAGTAGATCCGGGCGGAATTGACCGTTTTGTACGCCGTCCCGGGGCGGGATTTACCGTTTTGTACCAAGAAAGAACGGCCAATTTCGATCCGCCCCGGGCATCCGGGCGTATTCCTTTCAGAGGAATGGAGTGCCTTGATGCCGAGAGTTGGCCTGTATCGCGTTGCAAGTCTGGCAACCGTTTTGACCGCGACCGCGGTGATGGCTGGAAACGAATCCCGTTCGGCCGCCTATCCGGTGGCGGGCGGGTTGATCGAGGTGGTGGCCGCGTTCTCCGAAAACGCGATCTATTGGTGCGGGGTGGGCGACCATGCGCTGACCCGGCTGGGCATGCCCGGCAGCCAGCGGATCTATGTCTGGCAGGGGCCGTCGCCCAGCCTTGCCCGGCCGGGTGAGCGGGCGGTGACCTTTGGCTTTGCGCCGCCGCCTCAAGGACGCGCCCCTGCCCTGACCAATGACGTCGGGATCATCGGCAACACGCTGACGGTCAGCCAGGCCAAGAAGACCTGTGACGAGCGGACCGC
Source organism: Ruegeria sp. PrR005 (assembly GCF_010500245.1). Lineage (GTDB taxonomy): Bacteria > Pseudomonadota > Alphaproteobacteria > Rhodobacterales > Rhodobacteraceae > Ruegeria_B > Ruegeria_B marisflavi. The sequence goes on along the minus strand of NZ_JAAGOX010000022.1, from coordinate 494,610 downwards.
CAGCGGATAAGGCTCAGGACAGGGTGCGCCGCGCCGGGTCGCCCGCGCGTTCGTCGCGCGCCAGGGCGAACATCATGTAGACGATGTAACCCGAGATCAGCGCGGCCAGGAAACACCAGATCGAGGTGAAGGCATAAGCGGCAAAGACAAAGCCCGCCGCGACCGAGGCCACGATCAGCGCGCCAAAGATGCGCACCTGCCGATGGGAGGATCCCAGCAACGGCAGGCAGATCACCAGGGCGTAAACGAGCCGTACGACTGTCTTGGCGGCCTCGCCCGGGAACATGACCGGGTTCTCGTACTGGATTGAATGCCGCACCAGATAGATGTCGAGCGTGTCCGGATCGACCAGCACCGGCAGGTACAGCGCCGCACCAAGGCAGAAGCCAAAGGCGGACAGTCCCGCAAACAGGCGTTGGCGGGTGCGGTCAGGCTCGACCAGGGCCGCAGAGAGTGGCACCCAGAAGGGCCAGAACCAATAGGCGAAGAACAGAAACACCAGCGCCGCGCCGCCGGGCTGTGCCACGTCCGGGCTGTCAAGCGACAGCCACAGGACGCCCTCGGACATCTGCTGGATGCCGAAGAGCAGGGGAAATGCCCCAAAGCCGAGGAACCGCGACCGCAGGTCGCGCGCCCTGCGCAACGAGACCGCCCCGCCCGCGATCAGGACGGTGCCGGCGACAAAGCTTGCGGTGGCGGAAAAGCACATGGGGACCTCCGTGGCGCAAGCTTAGGCGACATGAGCGGGAGGGGCAAACGCCCGGTTGTCCGGGCGGCTCCTTTCGTTGGCAGGGATGCTCAACCGACAATGCCGGATAAGAAAAGGCCCGCCAGAACTGGCGGGCCTTTCTGTTGCAGTGTCGCGGATCAGTGGACCACGGCGTCATCCGGCCGCGGGCGGTTCGAGCTGACCACCCGGTCGCCAATGATCAGCCCCTCGTCCCCGGCGGTGATGGCGATGGTCTCGCCGTCCTTGATCTCGCCGGCCAGCAGCTTCTCGGCCAGCGGATTTTGCAGGTCGCGCTGGATTACGCGCTTGAGCGGGCGGGCGCCATAGACCGGGTCATAACCCGCATCCGCCAGCCAGGTCCGCGCCGCGTCGTCCAACTCCAGCCCGATCTTGCGATTGGCCAGACGCTTGGTCAGGCGGCCCAGCTGGATCGACACGATCCCGTCCATATCGGCGCGCTTGAGCCGGTCGAAGATGATCGTCTCGTCGAGCCGGTTCAGGAACTCGGGCCGGAAATGCGCCCGCACCGCATCCATCACGTCACGCCGGGCGGCGCTGGCGTCGGAACCTTCGGGCAGCTGGCTGAGCGCCTGACTACCGAGGTTCGAGGTCAGCACGATCAGCGTCTGCTTGAAGTCGACATGGTGGCCCTGACCGTCGGTCAGCATGCCGTCGTCGAGCACCTGCAAGAGCACGTTGAACACGTCCGGGTGGGCCTTTTCCACCTCGTCGAACAGCACCACCTGATAGGGCCTGCGGCGGACCGCCTCGGTCAGCACGCCGCCCTCGTCATAGCCGACATAGCCCGGAGGCGCGCCGATCAGGCGGGCGACCGAGTGTTTCTCCATGAACTCGGACATGTCGATGCGCACCATCGCGGCGTCGTCGTCAAAGAGGTATTCGGCCACGGCCTTGGTCAGTTCGGTCTTGCCCACACCGGTGGGCCCGAGGAACAGGAACGAGCCCAGAGGGCGGTTCTCGTCGTTGAGCCCAGCGCGGGCCCGGCGCACCGCGTTGGCCACGGCGGTGACGGCCGCGTTCTGGCCGATGACGCGCTTGTGCAGCTCGTCTTCCATGCGCAGAAGCTTCTCCCGCTCGCCTTCGAGCATCTTCGACGTCGGGATGCCGGTCCAGCGTTCGACCACTGCCGCGATCTGTTCGGGGCGCACGGTTTCCTCGGCCATCAGGCCGGTGTCCTCGCGGGTTTCCGCCTCGGTCAGCTGCTTTTCGAGCCCCGGGATGATGCCATAGCTAAGCTCGCCGGCACGGGCCAGGTTGCCTTCGCGCTTGGCGATTTCCAGTTCGGCGCGGGCCCGGTCGAGCTGTTCCTTGAGGTCGCGTCCCGAAGCCAGCTTGTCCCGTGCCGCCTGCCATTGGGCGGTCATCTCGGCACTGCGCTCCTGCAAATCGGCAAGGTCCTTTTGCAGCGTGGCAAGCCGGTCTTTCGATGCGGCATCGTCCTCGCGCTTCAGCGCCTCTTCCTCGATCTGCAATTGCAGGATCTGGCGGTCGAGCTGGTCAAGCTCCTCGGGCTTGCTGTCGACCTCCATCCGCAGGCGGCTGGCCGCCTCGTCCATCAGGTCGATCGCCTTGTCAGGCAGGAACCGGTCGGTGATGTAACGGTGGCTGAGCGTTGCCGCCGAAACCAGCGCCGAGTCGGAGATGCGCACGCCGTGGTGCAGCTCGTATTTCTCCTTGATGCCGCGCAGGATGCTGATCGTGTCCTCGACGGTCGGTTCCTCGACCATCACCGGCTGGAACCGGCGGGCCAGGGCCGCGTCTTTTTCCACATATTTGCGGTATTCATCCAGCGTGGTGGCACCGATGCAGTGCAATTCACCGCGCGCCAGCGCCGGTTTGATAAGGTTGGCCGCGTCCATCGCGCCGTCGGATTTACCGGCACCCACCAGAGTGTGCATCTCGTCGATGAAGAGGATGATTTCGCCCGCAGCAGCGGTTACTTCGTTCAACACGGCCTTGAGCCGCTCCTCGAACTCGCCGCGATACTTCGCACCGGCAATCAGCGCGCCCATGTCGAGCGCCAAGAGCTTCTTTTCACGCAGGCTCTCGGGCACATCACCGTTGACGATGCGCAGCGCCAGGCCCTCGGCGATGGCGGTCTTGCCAACGCCCGGCTCACCGATCAGGACGGGGTTGTTCTTTGTCCGGCGGCTGAGCACCTGCATCGAGCGGCGGATTTCCTCGTCGCGCCCGATGATCGGGTCGATCTTGCCCTCGGCGGCGGCCTCGGTCAGGTCGCGGGCGTATTTCTTGAGCGCGTCATAGCCCTCTTCCGCGCTCGCCGTGTCGGCGGTGCGGCCCTTGCGGATGTCGTTGATCGCCTCGTTGAGCTTTTGCGCGGTGACGGCACCGGCATCCAGCGCCTCCTTGGCCTTGGATTTGACCATGCAGAGCGCCATCAGGACGCGCTCGACCGGAACAAAGCTGTCGCCCGCCTTCTTGGCGATCTGCTCGGCCTCGTCCAGCACCTTGGCGGTCTGGCCGTCAAGATAGACCTGGGCCCCGTCGCCACTGACCTTGGGCAGTTTCGACATCGCCACATCCAGCGCCTCGACCACGCGGGACGGCGCGCCACCGGCGCGGGTGATCAGGTTGCTTGCCAGCCCCTGATCGTCATCCATCAATGCCTTGAGAAGGTGTTCGGGCGCCAAGCGCTGGTGCCCCTCGCGCAGCGCAATTGTCTGCGCTGCCTGCACGAATCCGCGTGCACGCTCGGTGAACTTCGACAAGTCCATCTTTCTCTCCTTTTCCAAGCGCCCTGTCTTGCCTGCGCCTGCCTGGCAGCACGCGGCGGTTCGGGCCTCGCATCCAATCTGGGGACTAATCGGCCCTCTTCAAGAGCCTGCCGGCAAGAAGCGCGAATCCGATCCAATTGTCCTTACTTTGCCCCATTGTCGACGCGTTTTGGAAAGATTTGCCGTGTCATATGAGGCCGTAATGTGGAGGCTCGTCATGTTGATCACCAATATCGAAATCTCGCGGTACAGCTATTGCTCGGATACCTCGCGCCATTCGGCGAGCGTGTGCCTGACCCTTGCCGACCGGATCGTGACCCTGTTCTGCTCGCTGGATCTGCCCGGAGAGGCGAACCCGGTGGCGCGCGCCCAGGCCTTTGTCGGCGACGCGTTGCGGCAGATGCGGCGGATGCCCGAGTTCCGGGCGGGCAAGCAGGAACTTGTGGTCGATGAGCACCTGTCCCTGGGCGTCGCCTGATCCCCAAGGCACAGTTGCGCCGCGCGGATGCGCGGCGCCCGGCCCAAGGCTGTAATGGCCCCCTGAAAGGGGGGCGTTCAGGCGCGGGAGCGCACCCTGCGGGTGCTTTCCGATCCGCGCTTGCCTCGGCAGAATAGCCCGATTATGTACGGGCGACCCCTGCCGGAGGATCCCCAGATGACCGATACCCCCCTTGCAGACGATCGCCTGATCGTCGCCCTTGACGTACCCAACGCGCTGGACGGGCTGAACATGGCCGGACGGCTGGGCGACATGGTGTCGTTCTACAAGATCGGGCTGGGCATGTTGACGGGCGGCGGGCTGGCGCTGGCCAACGAGCTGAAACAGGAACATGGCAAGCGCATCTTCCTGGACATGAAACTCTTCGACATCGGCAACACGGTCGAGGCGGCAGTGCGCGGGCTGGCACAGTACGATCTGGATTTCCTGACCGTGCATGGCGATCCGCATGTGGTGCGCGCCGCCAAGGAAGGCGCCGCCGGCAAGGACCTGAAGATCCTTGCCGTGACCATCCTGACCTCGCTGGAACGCGCCGACCTGGATGCCGGGCTGATGCTGCCGGGCACGGTCAGCGAGCTGGTGATCGAACGCGCCGCGCGCGCCTTTGCGGCGGGCGCCGACGGGATCATCGCCAGCCCGCAGGAGGCCGCCGCCATCCACGCCCTGCCCGAAGCGGCCGGACGGCTGATCGTGACCCCGGGCGTGCGCCCTGCGGGCGCGGACCTGGGCGACCAGAAACGGGTGGCGACGCCCGCCAACGCCATCGCCGACGGTGCCGATCACATCGTGGTCGGCCGTCCGGTGGTCCGCGCCGCCGACCCGCGCGCCGCGGTCGCGGCGATCCTGCGGGAAATGACCTCGCCGCAAGCCATCGCGCCCAACCGCGCCTGAGGCCCGGCAGACACCGCCGCACCGGGTGCGGCGGCGTGGCAAAAAATTCTTGCCTTGTGCAGCGCCTGCGGCGCCAAATGACCTAACGTCACCCTGATTTCTTGCCTAACGGCCTGAAAAACCGGACTTTCCGCCGATTCCGCGCCATTTTGCCGCTGTGCCCCCAAAAACACATTAAAAAGGCGAGTTTCGGCCCTGTCGGACTCCGACCTACTCCGCCACCAGATTTTCGGCGACCCTTACCCTTGAGACACTCCCCAACGAACCATGTCTTCCTGAGGTTCGTTACCTCCCCCCGCCCAGCGTGCGGGGGGCCTTTCTCAAAGAAATCCCGGTTCAGGCGTCTTGTCCAAAAGTCATGTTCAAATCTGGCGCCCGAACTCGGGACTGCCCAGATATATGTCCAGCTGTTCGGCGAAATGCGGCACCGCCTTGGGGTGGCGGATATAGTCGCGCGGCGGCATCAGCCGCCATTCCTGACCTTCGTCGCCCAGCACCACATGCGTGCTCCAGCTCGCGGGCAGATGCGCCGCGAAAAACCAGACGCGGCCGCGCGGTCTGAGGTAACTGGCGCGCCAGATCACCTGATCGGCGGGTACCACCAGCCCGACCTCTTCGTGGGTTTCGCGCAGGGCGCAATCCAGCGGAGTTTCGTCGCCGTCGCGCCCGCCGCCGGGCAAGTCCCAATGATCAGGCCAGGGGATATCGGCCCTGTCATCGCGCCGGATCACCAGCAGTGATTGCCCGAGGAACAGGGCCAGCTTGGCGCCGGAAAACTCCGTCTGGTCCTGTGTCACCTTTTCTCTCCGCTGCGAGTCGGTCTAGATAGGGGTGATATAGCCCGTTCTCCGGTCGGATACACCCGATGACCTCTGCACCCGGACTTTGCCGCGAATGCCTGGCCCGGACCGGGGAGGCCCGGCGCTGTCCGGTCTGTGGCAGCCCGCGGGTGCTGCGCCATCCCGAACTGGACGTATTGACCATCGCGCATATGGATTGCGACGCCTTTTATGCCAGCGTGGAAAAGCGTGACAATCCGGACCTGGCCGACAAGCCGGTGATCATCGGGGGCGGCAAGCGCGGCGTGGTCTCGACCGCGTGTTATGTGGCGCGCATTCGCGGCGTGCGCTCGGCCATGCCGATGTTTCAGGCGTTGAAGCTCTGCCCGGATGCAGTGGTGATCAAGCCGCGCATGTCGGTCTATGCCGAGGTGTCGAAACAGATCCGCGCGATGATGGACGAGCTGACCCCGGTGGTGGAACCCTTGTCGCTGGACGAGGCCTTTATGGACCTGTCGGGCACCCAGCGGCTGCATGGGCATCCCCCGGCGGTCATGCTGGCGCGGCTGGTCAAGCGGATGAAGGAGGAGCTGGGCGTGACGGGCTCGATCGGGCTCAGCCACAACAAGTTCCTGGCCAAGGTGGCCTCGGACCTGGACAAGCCGCGCGGGTTCTCGGTGATCGGGCGGGCCGAGACGGCGGAATTCCTGCGCGACAAGCCGGTGCGGCTGATCTGGGGCATCGGGCCTGCGGCGCAAGAGAGCCTGGAGCGCGCGGGCATCCGCAGCTTTACCGACCTGTTGCGCTGGGATCAGGAGGCGCTGGTTGCCCGGTTCGGTGCGATGGGCCAGCGGCTGTGGCATCTGGCGCGCGGCGAGGATCACCGGCGCGTTTCGGCGCATGATCCGATCAAGTCGATCAGCAACGAGACCACGTTTTTCGAGGATACAGCCAGTATAGATGTGTTGGATGGCCATATCTGGCGGATGGCGGAGAAGGTGGCGGATCGGGCCAAGGCGCGCGGGCTGGCGGGGCGGGTGGTGACGCTGAAGCTGAAACGCGCCAATCACCGCATCCTGTCGCGGCAGCAGGCGCTGCGCGACCCGACGCAGATGGCCGACCGGATCTATCGCACCGCGCGCGCGTTGTTCGACCAGTTGGGGGATCAGGGACCTTACCGGCTCTTGGGCTGCGGGTTGTCGCATCTGTGCCCCGAGGCCGAAGCGGATGTCTCGGGCGACCTGCTCGACCCGCAGGCGGCGCAGCGGGCGCGCGCCGAGCGGGCCACCGACGAGATCCGTCGGCGGTTCGGGTCGGACGCGATCATCAAGGGGCGCGGGATGCGCTGAGCCCGGTGCCGGGGGTCAGCGAAGGATCATGTCCAGCGGCTATTGCATGTCGTGCTTGAGCAGGATCGACTTTTCCGCACCCGGCGCCAGGTCGAACCGCCATTCCAGCAGGCCCTGTTTGTCCTCCGGGTCTTCGATGTCGGGGCGTGGGGTGGCGGAATGGGTGATCACCAGATCCTCTTGCGTGGAGACCGGGACACGATCAAGCAGCCGGACGGGCCAGTTCCGCGCGCCGAGGTTCTCGACGGTGATCCGCACCTCTTCACTGCTGGTATTGGTACGGTTGATGATGCCGCTGTCGCCCTCGTTCTTGTCCAGACGGACGCGATCCAACCGCAGATCCTCGATCGGGCCAAAGGCCAGCGTCGTCTCGGCCCCGGCGGGGATCTGGTCTGTGTGACCGCGCCCGATGAGGGTGTTGTCGAGCGAAAAGCTGTTCTCATAGCTCTCGAAAATCGGCTCGGGCGTGGTATTGGTGAACGTCGCCATCAGGAAGGCTGTTTCGTCATGGAGGGGAACGGCACGGGCAAAGATCCGGGCCTCGAACGCCAGGGTATCGAGTGACAGGCGTACCTGATCGACATCGTTGGCCACGGTGACAGGGTTTGGAAAGGCATAGCTGGCCTCAACGTCGTTGAAGCTGGCATAGGCGCCTGCTGCCTCGTCGAAAATCATCGGCGCCTCGGCCAAGGGTTCGGCCAGGCTCTCTGTCCGTGACAGCAATTTCGGGGCGGGCTGCGGCGGGGCGGGTTTCTCGATCCGCAGCCAGTGCGGGGAGAGATCATGGGGGGCGATGGTGTCGCTGATCCGCAGGGTGGACAGCGTCAGTGTCACATCGCGCCAATCCTCGCCGCTGTATTGCGTGACTTCGGCGCCCCGCTTGATCGACAGCCGCGCCGGTTCGCTCTGCGCCAGCGAGAAATCATAGGTCGGGCGCCAATCCGCCTCGACAAAATACGACAGCTCGATCTGCGCGGTGGTGGCGGTATCGGTACTGAGGGCGGCGGCGACCTGCACCCGATCCTCACCCGCCGTGAGCAGGGCGGCAAGCGCCTGTTCGGCATCCGTCAGGGCTTCTTCGAGATCTTCGCGGGCTTCGGCCATGCCGCGCAACTCCTGCCGGGCGGCCAGCATGTCGCGACGGGCTTGCAGCACCCGGGCGCCGACCACCGACACCAGATTGTCCAGCGCCGTGGCATCCGCCAGCGGCACATCGCCCCCGCCCAGCCGTTCGAGAAAGGCGATCTGGGCGGCGGCGGCATCAAAGCGGTTGGTGACGGCCGTCTCGGCATCGGCATGCGCATCCAGCGCCGCCTGCGCCCCCTTGAGCGCATCGCGCGCCGCCTCGATCGCGGGGGAATCGTCGTCCGCCAGCGGGTCGAGCGCGCTGTCGCGCAGCGAAACCGCGCCCAGAACCGCGCCCGAGACCGCGATTCGCGGGGTCTGGTGGGCGGCGCCCGGCGGCAGGTCGGGCAGAATGATCTGATGCGTGCCAGCGGGCAGATCCAGCGACATGTGGCGCGTGATCCGGGCAACCCCGGGATAGACGGTGACCGCCTGCGGGCTGCCGCGCAGAACAAACGTTTCGGCCAGTGCGGGAGAGGTCAGGCAGAACGCAAAAACGAGGGCGGCGCGCATGGCAAAGGCTCCTTCAAACAGGCATCGGGGCGAGTTTTGCACTCGGGTCGGGGTTTAGGAACCGCTTTCCTGGAAAGCGGCCCGGCTGGCCTGGTGCGGCGGTTGGGCCCCCTATTCGGCCGCCAGCGGCATGCGCTCTTGCCCGATGGTCGCGATATCGGCGACCACGGCGCGCAGGAGCGCGCGCATCGCGTCGAAATTGGCGTTCGGGCTGATCGTCGCCTCGTCCATGTAAAGGGCTCGGTCGATCTCGATCTGGATCGCGTGCTGGCGGCGCGAAGGGCGGCCATAGGCCTGGGTCACATAAGCGCCTGCAAAGGGCGAATTGCGCACCACATGCAGGCCCGCGGCGGCAAAGGCGGCCTCTACCCGGTCGACCACCTCGGACGAGGCCGAGGCGCCGAACCGGTCGCCCAGGACCACTTCGGGTCGTTTGGAATGGGAACGGCTGGTGCCATCCAGCGCCTCGCGCGGCATCGAGTGGCAGTCAATCAGAATCGCCTGGCCAAACCGCGCATGCGATTCGTCAAGAAGCCGCTGAAGCCGGTTGTGATAGGGCCGCCACACCTGGTTCACGCGCGCGGTCGCCTCGGCCAGGGGCAGCTTGCCGCGATAAATCGCCCTGCCCCCGGCCACGACGCGGGGAATCACCCCCAGGCCCGAGGCGACGCGCGGATTGTGACCGCCCTTGCGCACGCCCTCGATCAGGGCCGGGTCCAGCTCGTCGGCACTGCGGTTGAGATCGAGATAGGCGCGGGGCGCGACGGCGGTCAGAAACGGCGCGCCAAAATCGGGGGCGGCGTCGAACAGCGTGTTTACAAAGGCGTCCTCGGAGGAGCGAATCGAATGATTGTCCAGTATGGTCTGCGTCAGGAAGGCCGGCGGGTAGTGCGAGCCGCTATGCGGCGAGGCAAATACCACGCAAGAGGTGCGGTTTCCGGGCAGGGACAGATTGTAGGCGGCTTGGACCATGGACGCTCCTTGTTGAACAAAATCATAGACCGGAAAATAGTTCGGTCAAAAGCCCTTGATCCCCCCGCCGACTCCTTTTATAGACCCCGCTTACCGGCGCGGGCTACCGCGCCCCATTACGTTCTGGGGCAGGCACGCGACGGCAATCATGGGCGGTTAGCTCAGTGGTAGAGCACTACGTTGACATCGTAGGGGTCACAAGTTCGAACCTTGTACCGCCCACCATGATTTCACGCCTCTGTTCACACAGGGGACCCGCGTAACCCAGGCGCTGGCCCGCGCCGCAGGAATTGGAGACGACCATGAAGGTCAGGAACTCGCTCCGCTCGCTCAAGTCCCGCCACCGGGACTGCCGCGTCGTGCGTCGCAAAGGCCGCGTCTATGTGATCAACAAGACGCAGCGCAAGTTCAAAGCCCGCCAGGGCTGAACCGTCGCAAGACATTCGAGCTTCAATCAAAACCGCGCCTTTGGGCGCGGTTTTGTTGTTGCGGGGTGGCAGTTTCCTGGTTCCCGCAACCGGCCGGGGCGCGATAGCCTTCTCTTGTGCAGGAGGAGGCCGCCATGTCCGACAAGCCCAACATCATTCTCATTCTCGCCGACGATCTGGGATTTGCCGATCTGGGCTGTACCGGATCCGAGATCCGCACACCGAACATCGACGGTCTGGCGCGCGACGGGGCGCTGCTGACGGCGATGTACAATTGCGCGCGATGCTGCCCGACGCGGGCGTCGCTGTTGACCGGGCTTTACCCGCATAATGCCGGGATCGGCCATATGGGGGCCGATCTGGGCACGCCCGCCTATCGCGGCTTTCTGCGCAACGACTGCGCCACCATTGCCGAGCATCTGCGGGCGGCGGGCTATCGCACCTGCATGTCGGGCAAGTGGCATGTGGGCGGGGATTTCATGGCGCGCGAGGTGGACAGCTGGCGGGTGGGTGATATCGACCACCCCACCCCGCGCCAGCGCGGATTCGACCGGTTCTATGGCATCGTCGACGGGGTCACGCATTTCTTCTCGCCGCATTACATGCTGGAGGACGATACCCGCGTCGAAACCTTTCCGGATGATTTCTATTTCACCGACGCTATCACCGACAGGGCCATCGGCATGGTCGCGGAGGCGGTGGAGATGGAGCAGCCCTTTTTCCTCTACCTCGCCCATACCGCGCCGCATTGGCCGCTGCATGCGCATCCCGAGGATATCGCGCGCTATGACGGGGTCTATGGGCGCGGCTGGGACGCGCTGCGCGGCAGCCGCCACGAGACGATGAACGCGATGGGCCTGTTTCAGACCAACTGGCAGATCAGCCCGCGGGACGAAGACGTCTGCCCCTGGGAGGCCGCACCGCACAAGGATTGGGAAGCGCGCAAGATGGCCACCTATGCCGCCATGGTGGACCGGATGGACCAGTCCATCGGCACGCTGCTGGCGGCGCTGAAACGGATGGGCCAGTTCGACAACACGCTGATCCTGTTTCTCAGCGACAACGGCGGCTGTGCCGAGTTCATGGCCGAGGATGGCTGGGCCAAGTTCTTTCCCGATACAACCCATGACGGGCGGCATATCGAGATGGGCAACCGGCCCGAGATCATGCCCGGCGGCGCGCTGACCTATCAGAGCTATGACAAGCCTTGGGCCAATGTGTCGAACGCGCCGTTCCGCAAGTTCAAGCATTACGTGCACGAAGGCGGCATCTCGACCCCGTTGATCGCCCATTGGCCCGGCAGGATCGCGGCACCCGTGCCGCTGCATGCCGCGTGTCATGTGGTCGATATCCTGCCGACGATCCTGGAAGTCGCGGGCGCGCAGCCTGTTGCGGAGCTGGACGGGCATGGAATGCAGCCGCTGCAAGGCGAGAGCCTACTGGGCCTGCTGCGCGGCAAGGACTGGGAACGCGCGCAGCCCATCTTTTTCGAGCACGAGGGCAACAGCGCCATTCGGCTGGGCCAGTTCAAGCTGGTACGGCTGCACGGGCACGACTGGGAGCTTTACGACGTCGAGGCCGACAGGACCGAGCTGCACGACCTGATCCGGGGCGAGCCCGACCGGGCAAAGGCGCTGGTGGCCCAGTACCAGGACTGGGCCGACAAGACCGGCGTGCTGGACTGGTCCATTGCCCTGCCCCGGCTGCTGGCCGCCTGGCAAATGGACAATGCCGAGGGGTGACTGCGGCCGAATTACCCGACTGAAATTATCGGTTTTGTCTTGCGTCCGCGCGAAAATCAGGTAATTGACTAAATCAGTCAGATAACCGGAATCGCGAGAGACCTCTGCCATGATGAAGACCACCACTGCAATCGCCGCCGCCCTGATCGCCACATCGGCTGTCGCCGAGGGCGAGCTGAACCTCTACTCGTCGCGCCACTACGACACCGACGAGCGCCTTTATTCGGATTTCGAGGCCGCCACCGGTATCCGCATCAACCGGATCGAGGGCAAGGCCGACGAGCTGGTCGCGCGGATGCAGGCCGAGGGCGCGAACTCGCCCGCTGACATCCTGCTCACCGTCGACACCTCGCGCCTATCGCGCGCCAAGGAGGCGGGCATTCTGCAAGCCATCGACAGCCCGATCCTGGAAGAGCGTATTCCGGCCAACCTTCAGGACAGCGACAACCAGTGGTTCGGCTTTTCCCAGCGCGGGCGGATCATCTTTTTCGACAAGGCCGACGTGAGCGAACCGCCGATGACCTATGCCGACCTGGCCGACCCGAAGTACAAGGGGCAGGTCTGTATCCGCTCGTCGACCAACGAATACAACCAGACCTTGCTGGCCGCCATCGTCACCCACGAAGGGCGCGACGCGGCGAAGGCCTGGGCCGAGGGCGTGGTTGCCAACATGGCGCGTGATCCGCAGGGCGGCGATACCGACCAATTGCGCGGCATCGTGTCGGGCGAGTGCGAGATCGCGGTGTCGAACACCTATTACTTTTCCCGCTCGATCCGGACCGATGTCAAAGGCCTGTCCGACAGCCGCGACATGATCGGTTGGGTGTTCCCCGACCAGGGCGGCAATGGCGCGCATATGAATCTGTCGGGCGCCGGTGTCGCCGCCCATGCGCCCAACCGCGACAACGCGATCAAGTTCCTCGAATATCTGGCCAGCGATCAGGCACAGGTCTATTTCTCGGAAGGCAATGACGAGTATCCGGCCGTTTCCGGGGTCGAACTGGCCGCAAACGTCGCAGAGCTGGGAGAGTTCAAGGCCGATACGGTCAACCTGTCGGAAGTTGCTGCCAATATCCCCGAAGCGCAGAAGATCTTTAACGAGGTCGGTTGGAAGTAAACATTTCGGGGCGGAGCTTTGAGGCGCGGGGCCCTGCCCCGCGCCTTTTCATTTGCGCTGGCGCCGGTGCCCGCGTACCCTGCGACCACCATTTTCTGACGTTTCGATTTAAAGTCCGTTGAGGGGCGATCATGCCGATGACATCCGTGTTGCTTGCCGACATAACCGGCAGCACTGCGTTGTATGACAGATTGGGACAGCACGTTGCGATGGAACGCGTCAGCACGATGCTGGCACGGTTGCGCGAGATTGCCGAGGGCAATGGCGGGCGTTGTATCAAGACGCAGGGCGACGATGCGCTCTGCCGGTTCGACGCCCCCGGCGCGGGCTATGCCGCGGCGCGACAGATGCTGTCGGAACCCTGGCCGCATGGGCTGAACCTGCATGCGGGTCTCTACTGGGGCGAGGCCGAGGAAACCCCGGGCGACATGTTCGGCGACGCGGTGAACGTGGCGGCGCGGCTGGCAACCCTGGCCAAAGCGGGCGAGATCCTGGCCGGGAACGCGGCGGTCGAGGCGCTGGACGACACAGCGCGCGAGGCATTCCTGCCGATCGGTCGGATCCGGCTGAAGGGCAAGGCCGAGGCGACCCGCGTTTATTCGATCACCCAGGGCGCCAGCGACGGGCGCACGACCATCGCCGGGGGCTTCGCGGCGCTGACACGGGCGCGCACCGAGAGCGCCGAGTTCCGCAGCGATGATGGTGTCTGGCACCTGACCGAGGGGCAGAGCCTGACGGTGGGGCGCGCCGAGGACTGTGACATAAGGCTGAGCGAACCCTGGGTGTCGCGTCAGCATGGCCGGCTGGAGCTGCGCGGTGCGGTGCTGGAATATGCTGACCATTCCAGCGCCGGCAGCGCGGTGCTGCCCGAGGACGGACCCGCAGTGGATGTGCATCGGCGGGCGGTGCCCTTGATGGGCACCGGCGTGCTGCTGTTCGGCACCGGCGACCAGAGCGCGGCGGGGGCGCGGCTGAGCTATGCCACCAACGACCTGATCCCCGAGTGAGGCGGCGCGGTTACTTTCCGCGGCCGACCTGGCGGCAGATCAGGATCACCGGCAAGAGGCCCACAGCGAGGATCACCAGCGAGGGCACGGCGGCACCTTCGAGCCGTTCGTCGCTGGCCAGGCGATAGGCCTGCACCGCCAGCGTGTCGAAATTGAAGGGCCGCATGATCAGAGTCGCGGGCAGTTCCTTCATCACGTCGACAAAGACGATGAGCAGCGCGGTCATAAGCGAAGGCGTCAGGATCGGCAGATGGATACGCCGCAGCGTGCCAAAGGGCGTCTGCCCCAGCGAGCGGGCGGCGGCATCCATGTTGGCATGCACGGTGCTCTGGCCGCCCTCATAGGCGCTGAGCGCGGCGGCCAGGAAGCGCACCATATATGCCGCCACCAGAAGCCAGATCGAGCCGGTGACCAAAAGGCCGGTGGAGACGCCGAAGGTGGCCCGCATCCAGGCGTCGAGCGCGTTGTCGAACGAGGCGAAGGGCACCATCAGGCCCACAGCGATCACGCCCCCCGGCACCGCATAGCCAAGCCGTGCGAGATAGGCCGAAATCTGGGCCGAGCGCCCGGGGCGGAGCCGCTGGAAAAAACCGACGCAGATCGCGGCCGTCACCGTCACAACGGCCGCCGTGCCCGCCAGGATCAGCGAATTGCGGATAAAGCCGATATAGCGCCGCGACAGCAGGTCCTGTTCCGATTCCAGCCCCATCAGGACCAGGATCACCACCGGCAAGACAAAGCCCAGCAGGACGGGAATGGCGCAGAGCGTCAGCGCAGCCGCGGCGCGCCAGCCTTTCAGCTCGCCCGCGGGCATGGCAGCGTGGCGGCGGCCCGACTGGTAATAGCGCGCCTTGCCGCGCTGGGTGCGTTCGGCCACTGCCAGCAACAGGGCAAAGCCCAGAAGGCACAGTGCAAGCTGTGCCGCCGCTGCGCGGTCGGCCATCGAGAACCAGCTGGTATATATACCGGTGGCAAAGGTGCGCACGCCGAAATAGGCCACGGTGCCGAAATCGGCGATGGTCTCCATCACCGCGAGCAGCACGCCACCGGCGATGGCGGGCCGGGCCATCGGCAGCGACACCCGCCAGAACGCCGCCCAGGGGCTGGACCCCAGCGCACGGGCGGCAAGATAAGCGGTGGCGCTTTGTTGCAGGAAGGCGGCGCGCGCCAGCAGGTAGACGTAGGGGTAGAGCACGAGGATCAGCATCACCGCCGCGCCCTCGGTAGAGCGGATCTCGGGGAACCAGTAGTCGCGGGGGCCCCAGCCGGTGAGTTGGCGCAGGGTGGTCTGCACCACGCCAGGATGATCGAGCACGAAGGTATAGGCATAGGCCAGCACATAGGCCGGGAAGGCCAGCGGCAGGACCAGCGCGATCTCCATCAGGCGGACGCCGGGAAAGCGGGTCATCGTCACCAGCCAGGCCGCGCCGACGCCAAGGCAGAAGGTTCCGGCCGCCACCAGCAGCACCAGCAATAGCGTGGTCGCCGCGTATCCGGGCAGCACCGTGGACATCAGGTGGCCCAGCGTATCGGTCCCACCGGTCAGCGCCGCCAGCGCGACGGCGACCATCGGCAACAGGCAGGCTGCGGCAATGGCATAGGCAAGCCCGCCCAGAACGCGGGTTCCCAGCGCATTGCGGCGGCGCGAACCGTGTTCTGAATACTGGATCTCGGCCATGGTGGGTCTGGTACGGGGGTTGCTTTTGTCCCTTAATCGACCAGATTAGTCGGAAACACCAGTGCCTACCGCGCGATTTTGCGCCTCTGCCACGGAATGCCGCGATGACGACGACCCGGACCTCTGCCGAGATCACCCGATGGCTGCTGACCGGGGCGCGGGCCGAGACCGGTTTGGCGGCGGTGCTGGACGGGTTGGTCGAGCGGCTGATGGCGGCGGGGTTGCGCATCGACCGGGCCACCATCGGCGCGCCGCTGATGCATCCGATCGCGCGGTCGAGTTTCTCGATCTGGGTGCCGGGCACGGGCGCAAAGGAGAATGAGCTGATCTGGGACGAGGTCGGACTGGAGCGGCTGCACAACAGCCCGATGTATCCGATCTATGCCCGGGGCGAGGATGTCGACTGGCGGCTGGACGCGGTGGCCGAGCCCGGCGAATACAGGATCGGGGCAGAATTGCGGGCGGATGGCTTCACCCATTACCTGGGACTGGCGCTGCCCTTTGCCGATGGCAGTTTCAAGGGGCTGACGATCCAGACCAAACGGGCGGGCGGGTTTTCCGCGGACGAACGCGCGCTTTTGCGTGACCTGGTGCCGCCGCTTGCCGTGGCTGTTGAGCACCATGTGCAGCGGCGGCTGGCGGAGACACTGATGGACACATTTGTGGGGCAGCGCGCGGGGCGGCGGGTGCTGGAAGGGCAGATCCATCGCGGCGACGGCGACACGCTCCGGGCTGTGATCTGGATGAGCGATATCCGGGGGTTCACCCGGATTGCGTCAGACCATCCGCCCGAGCAGGTGATCGGCCTGTTGAACCAGGCTTTCGAAGGTGTCACCCGGGCCATTCTGGACCGGGGCGGCGAGGTGCTGAAGTTCATCGGCGACGCGGTCTTGGGGATTTTTCCGGTTGAACAGGATGCCGAAGGCGCGGTTGCCCGCGCCGAGGCGGCGGTGGATGACCTGCGGGCGGCGATGGCGGCGCCGGACTGGCCCGAGGCGATGCGGATCGGTGTGGCGCTGCATCTGGGCGAGGTGTTTTATGGCAATATCGGCGGGCGCGAACGGCTGGATTTCACCGTGATCGGCGCGGCCGTCAATCTGGTTGCGCGGGTCGAGGGGCTGTGCGCCGAGCTGAGAGAGCCGGTTCTGGTCACGGGCGATGTCGCGCGGTTGTCGCGTCGGACGTACCGGGACAAGGGGCGGCACCGGGTCAAGGGCGTGGCCGATCCGGTTGCGGTCTTTGCGCCCGAGGTCTGAATAGAAAACCCCGCGCAAGGGCGCGGGGTCCTGCTGTATCTGGCGGTCGCGCGCCTTAGTCGTAGCGGCGCTGATCCTCGATCACCAACCCGTCCTTGGGCAGGCTGCCGGGAGCCACGACCTCGATCGCGCCTTTCAGCTTGAGCACTTCGACGACCGAGCGGGCATAGGCGGTGCTGTCGCCGCCGGGGCTTTCGATCTGAACCGTCATCGCGTCCATCTCGCCCACGCGGGTGGCGATCACCCGCGCCTTGACGATTTCGGAATGCTTGTCGACAAGGGCCGCCACCTGCTCGGGGCGCACGAACATGCCCTTGATCTTGGTGGTCTGGTCGGCGCGGCCCATCCAGCCCTTGATCCGCGTGTTGGTGCGGCCGCAGGGCGAGGCGCCCGCCATCACCGCCGACATGTCGCCGGTGGCGAAGCGGATGAGCGGGTAGTCGGGATTGAGGGAGGTCACCACGACCTCGCCCACCTCGCCCGGCGCCACCGGCGTGCCGGTGCCGGGAGTGACGATCTCGACGATCACATGTTCGTCGACGATCATCCCCTCCATCGCCGCGCTTTCATAGGCGATATTGCCCAGATCGGCGGTGGCATAGCATTGCAGGCACGAGATGCCACGGTCGGCATATTCCTTGCGCAGCGACGGGAACAGCGCGCCGCCGCCCACGGCGGCCTTGGTGAAGCTGAGCGTGACGCCCATCTCTTCGGCCTTGTCCAGGATCACCTTGAGGTAATCGGGCGTACCGGCATAGGCGGTGCAGCCGATGTCACGCGCGGCGGTCACCTGCAATTCGGTCTGGCCGGTTCCGGCGGGCAGCACCGCCGCCCCGACCGCCCGGGCGCCGTTTTCAAAGATCATTCCGGCGGGCGTCAGGTGATAGCCGAAACAGTTCTGGACGATATCGCCCTGCCCGATCCCGGCGGCATGCAGGAAGCGACCCATGCGCCACCAGTCGTGATCGGTGCCGCCCGGTTCATAGATCGGACCGGGAGACTGGAACACATGGGCGAACCCGTGCGCGGGCTTGACGGTAAAGCCGCCAAAGGGCGGGTGTTCGCCCTGCGACCGGCTGAGTTCCGACTTGCGCAGCACCGGCAGCGTCGCCAGTGCCTGAGCATCGGTGATCGCGGCCGGGTCGATATCGGCCAGCAAACGGGCAAATCCGGGCGCGGTTTTCGCGCGGGCAATCTGCTCTGGCAAGGCCGTGGCCAGATCGGCGGCGCGCTGATCGGCCGAGCGGGTTTCGAGTGCATCAAAATGGGTCATGGCATGATCCCTCATCAGCTCAGCCACCGCTTGCGGCGGCGATAGGAGCGCACATCGCGGAAGCTCTTGCGGCCCTCGTCGGACATGCCGAGATAGAATTCCTTGACGTCCGGGTTCTCGCGCAGCTCCTTGGCCGGGCCATCCATCACCACGCGACCGGATTCCAGGATATAGCCGTAATGGGCATAGCGCAGCGCCACGTTGGTGTTCTGTTCGGCCAGCAGGAAGGACACGCCTTCTTTCTGGTTCAGGTCGCGGACGATCTCGAAGATCTCTTCGACCAGCTGCGGCGCCAGACCCATCGAGGGCTCGTCGAGCAGGATGGTCTCGGGCCGCGACATCAGCGCCCGCCCCATCGCCACCATCTGCTGTTCACCGCCCGACGTATAGCCTGCCTGACTGCGGCGGCGCTCCTTGAGGCGGGGGAAGTAGTTATAAACCATCTCGAGGTCACGCTGGATATTGGCGCCGCCATCCTTGCGGGTATAGGCGCCGGTCAGCAGGTTTTCCTCGACGGTCAGGTGTTCGAAACAATGGCGGCCTTCCATCACCTGGATGACGCCCTTGGTCACCAGGGCGGCCGGGTCCAGTTCGTGAATGGTCTCGCCGCGATACTTGACCGACCCTTTGGTCACCTCTCCGCGTTCGGAATGCAGCAGGTTCGACACCGCCTTGAGCGTGGTCGTCTTGCCAGCGCCGTTGCCACCCAGCAGCGCGGTTATCCCGCCCTTGGGCACGGTGAGGCTGACACCCTTGAGCACGAGGATCACGTGATTGTAGATCACCTCGATATTGTTGACCTCCAGCAGGGTTTCCACCTGCGTATCCGTGGTTTTTGCCGCATCCAGCATCCGCGCTTGTCCTCATTGGCCCCGGTTTGCCGGGGATGATCGGGGTGGGACGGCGGCGGACCGCCGTCCCGGGTTCGATGCGGGCCCGGATCCCGGGCCCGGTCACGCGCTTAGTTGCAGCGCGGCGAGATGTTGTTCTCAGTCGCGTAAGCGCTCGAGTCTTCCTCGATCAGCGCGCCGATGACATCGCCGTCGGTCGGTTTGAAGTCCGAGATCAGCGACCATGTCTTGGAGGTCGCATCCCACTGGGTCACACCCACCAGCGCGTCGCCACCGTGGTTTTCGCAGCTGACCGAGAAGGTCGGACCGAAGTTCGGCAGGCCCAGTTCGGCCATCTTCGCTTCGGTGATCTCCAGTGCTTCCATACCGTCACGCATGTCGGCGGCGGTGATGTCGGCCTTGCCCGAAATCTCCTGTGCCTTCTTGGCGGCTTCGGCTGCCAGCATGGCGGCATAGAGACCGCGGTTATAGAGCACGGTACCGACCTGATCACCGGCACCGGCGGCCTTGCCCGCGTCGATCACGTATTTCTTCAGATCGTCAAACAGCGGGAAATCGGTGCCGACGTTGTGGAAAGTCAGTGCCTTGTAGCCGTTGGCCGCGTCACCGGCGGGCAACACGTCGTTCTCGGAACCCGACCACCAGATGCCGATGAAGTTTTCCATCGGGAAGCGAATGTTGGCGGCTTCCTGAACGGCGACCTGGTTCATCACGCCCCAGCCCCACATCAGGACATAGTCGGGCTTGTCGCGACGGATTTGCAGCCACTGCGACTTCTGCTCCTGGCCCGGATGGTCGACCGGCAGGGTGCTGAGTTCAAAGCCATGCTTCTTGCTCAGCTCTTCCAGGGTGCGGATCGGTTCCTTGCCATAGGCGGAGTTGTGATAGACCAGGGCGATCTTCTTGCCCTTGATGTCGCCGCCGTTGATTTCCAGCAGGTAGTTCACCGCGCCCGAGGCACCATCCCAGTAGTTGGCGGGATAGTTGAAGACGTTCGAGAACACCTTGCCGTTCTTGGCCGAGGTACGGCCATAGCCCATCGAGTGGATCGGAATACCGTCAGCGGTGGCTTTGGGGATCAGCTGATAGGTAATACCGGTCGACAGCGGCTGGTACACCAGGGCACCCGCGCCCTTGGTCGACTCGTAGCATTCAACGCCTTTCTCGGTGTTGTAGCCGGTTTCGCATTCCAGAACGTTGGCCTTGACGCCGCCGATACCACCATCCCGCTCGTTGAGCAGGGTGAAATAGTCGGCATAGCCGTCTGCGAACGGAATGCCGCCCGCGGCATAGGCACCGGTACGATAGCTGAGCGACGGGAATGTCAGGTCAGCCAGTGCCGGGCCGGCGGCGATCAGGGCGCTCAGCGCCGCGGTTGCCAGTTTCATCTTCATCGGGTGTCTCCTCCCTTGGTTAGACCGATGTTGGTGTACGGGGGGAACCGCCCCCCGTATCGGGTTGGACCTGTCCGCGTCAGTGCGGGAAGGGCCAGAGTCTGAGTTTTTCCTTGGCCACGCGCCACAGCTGCGCCAGCCCATGAGGTTCCATGATCAGGAACACGATGATCAGCGCACCGACGATCACAAGTTGCAGATGCGCCACGATATCCGTGGGCCAGCCCAGCATGTCCGCGCCGACGACCTTGAGCACCACCGGCAGCAGCACCAGGAAGGCCGCACCCGCGAACGAACCGAAGATCGAGCCGAGACCGCCGATGATCACCATGAACAGCACCAGAAACGATTTCTGGATGCCAAAGGCCTCGCCCACTTCGACGGCTCCGAGGTAGAGCGCGAAGAACAGCGCGCCCGAGATGCCGATGAAGAAGGAACTGACGGCGAAGGCGGTCATCTTGGCCTTGAGCGGGTTCACCCCGATGATCTCGGCCGCGATATCCATGTCGCGGATCGCCATCCAGGTGCGGCCCATTGTGCCGCGGGTCAGGTTCCGGGCGATCAGGGCGCAGAGGGTCAGGAAGACCAGGCAGAACAGGTAGGTGGCCCAGGCCGGCGCATTGGCGCCGGTGATGATGACACCGAACACCTCGCGTTCGGGCGCGTTGATCTGGCCCGAGGCGGAATAGTTGTAAAACCATGGCACCCGGTTGAAGAGCCAGACCAGAAAGAACTGCGCCGCCAAAGTTGCCACCGCAAGGTAGAACCCCTTGATCCGCAGGCTGGGCAGGCCGAACAGCACCCCCACGGCAGCGGTGATGCCACCGGCCAGGATCACATGGATGAACATGCTTACCTCGGGAAAGGCGGTCATCAGCTTGTAGACGGCATAAGCGCCTACTGCCATGAACCCGCCGGTGCCCAGGCTGACCTGGCCGCAATAGCCCACCAGGATGTTCAGCCCGATCGCGGCGATGGCATAGATCAGAAACGGCAGCAGCAGCGAATTCGCCCAATAGTCGTTGATGATGAACGGGATGATCCCGAAGGCCACCACCAGGACCACATAATACCGGTACCGGTCGAACTTGATCGGAAAGGTCTGGCTGTCGGACTGGTAGGAGGTTTTGAAATCTCCGGCTTCACGGTAGAACATCGCTTACATGCCCCCTTCGGACTGCGCGCGGTTGCGGGCCGCGGTGTCGAGTTGATTTGTCTTTTTCGCATAGCCGCTCGCTTCGGCGGCCCGGACCAGCCGCAGATATGCGACGATCCCCATGATGAACCCGGCAAAGGCCAGGAGGCTGGCGGTGATCAGCTGATGGTCGCTCAGATCCTGCGCGGTCAGGGCGATATAGCCAAAGGCCCAAAAGCCCGACCAGGCGACGACATTGACGATGGCGATCAGCTTGTTCATCCGTCTCCTCCCTTCCTTGCGAAGGTTCCGGGCGGGCGGGTTTCGTTGCGCGGCACGCGCAACGGGGTCGCCCACCGGAGCCTCAGACCCTTTCGATGATCTTCTCGCCGAACAGGCCCTGCGGCCGGAACACGAGGAAGATCAGCGCCAGAACATAGGCGAACCAGTTCTCGGTCGCGCCGCCCACCAGCGGGCCAACCGCGAATTCGAACAGTTTCTCGCCCACCCCGATGATCAGCCCGCCGACAATGGCGCCGGGGATCGAGGTGAAGCCGCCCAGCATCAGCACCGGAAGGGCCTTGAGCGCGATCAGCGACAGCGAGAACTGCACGCCCGACTTGGTGCCCCACATGATGCCCGCGACCAGCGCGACAAAGCCCGCGACCGACCAGACCAGCACCCAGATGAAGTTCAGCGAGATACCGACGCTCAGCGCCGCCTGGTGATCGTCGGCCACCGCGCGCATCGCCCGGCCCTGCTTGGTGTACTGGCTGAAGGCCACCAGCGCCGCCACCAGAAGCGCCGCGATCACGGTCGCCACGATATCGAGATTGTCGATGAAGAAGCCGTAGCCGAAGATGCCGTAGGTGGTGTCGTCGATCCAGACGTTCAGGCCCTGCGGCAGGCCGACATCCAGCGTCTTGATCTCGGAGCCCCACATCAGGTCCGCCACGCCTTCGAGGAAATAGGCAAGCCCGATGGTAGCCATGAACAGGATGATCGGCTCCTGCCCGACCAGGTGGCGCATCACGAATTGCTGCACCGCCCAGGCCAGAAGGATCATCACGCCCATCGTCAGCAGGATGGCCAGCAGCGCTGGGATGGTCCAGCCGAAATGGGTGACATGAACCCCGAAGGTCGCGTTGATCAGATGCGCAAAGGGCACCTGGCCGTTCATGATCCCCACCAGGGTCATGGCGGCAAACAGCGCCATCACGCCCTGGGCATAGTTGAAGATGCCGGACGCCTTGTAGATCAGCACAAAGCCCAGCGCCACCAGCGCATAGAGCACGCCCGCCATCAGGCCGTTGAGGATCACCTCGGTGGCATAAATCAGTTGATCAGACATGTCCCGCGCCCCCGGTTTTCATCGTGTCGTTCAGGTGAAGATCAGTCATGTGCCACCCCCAGATAGGCGTCGATGACCTCTTGGTTGTTGCGCACTTCTTCGGGTGTGCCGTCGCCGATCTTCTTGCCGTAATCCATCACCACCACACGGTCGCTCAGGTCCATGACCACGCCCATGTCGTGTTCGATCAGTGCGATGGTGGTGCCGAACTCGTCGTTCACGTCGAGGATGAAGCGGCTCATGTCCTCTTTCTCTTCGACGTTCATGCCCGCCATCGGTTCGTCCAGCAGCAGCAGTTTCGGCTCGGCAGCCAGCGCGCGGGCCAGTTCGACCCGCTTTTTCAGGCCGTAGGGCAGGCGCGACACCGGCGTCTTGCGGATGTGCTGGATTTCGAGGAAGTCGATGATCTTTTCCACGGCCTCTCGGTTCTCGACCTCTTCGCGCTCGGCCTTGCCGCGCCAGATCGACTGGCTCAGCAGGCCCGCGCTCATGAAGTTGAGCCGCCCGGTCATCACGTTGTCCAGAACGCTCATCCCCTCGAACAGGGCGATGTTCTGGAAGGTGCGCGCGATGCCCTGGCGGGCCACCTCATAGGGGCGCATCGCAGGGCGCTTCTTGCCGTGGAACCAGACCTCGCCCTCTTGCGGCACATAAAAGCCCGAGATCACGTTCAGCATCGAGGACTTGCCGGCACCGTTCGGGCCGATGATCGCGCGGATCTCGCCCTCGCGGATGTCAAAGCTGATGTCCTTGATCGCCACCACGCCGCCAAACCGCAGGGTGATGTTCTTCATTTCCATCACCACGCCGCCGATCTTGCGGCCGTCCTCGGTGATGTATCCCTCAGATGCGTCGAGCATCGGTGTCTCCCTTGTCTGTCGGACCGGGGTCCAGTGCGGTGGGCGCGGGCCGCGCGCCCTGCCGGCGCTTATTCAGCGGCCACCTTGTGCTGTGCCACGGGCTGGACCTTGGCGTCGCAGATGGTCAGCGTCGCCTTGATCGCGCCCTTGCGGCCATCCTCATAGGTCACCTCGGTCACGGTCGAGACCTTGTCGGAGCCGTCATAAAGCGCGGCGATGATGTCGGCATACTTGTCCTCGACAAAGCCGCGGCGCACCTTGCGGGTCCGGGTGATCTCGCCATCGTCGGCATCAAGCTCCTTGTGCAGGACGACGAAGCGATGCACCTGGCAGCCCGACAGCATGGCGTCGGCGGCAACGGATTTGTTCACCTCTTCCACGTGGTTGGTGATGGTTTCCAGCACGCGGGGGTGTCCTGCCAGTTCCTGGTACGAGGCGTAGGCGATGTTGTTGCGCTCCGCCCAGTTGCCGATCGCCGTCAGGTCGATGTTGATGAAGGCGACGCAACGGTCGCGGCCATTGCCGAACAGCACGGCCTCGAGAATGTCGGGATAGAACTTGAGCTTGTTCTCGACATATTTCGGCGCGAACATGCTGCCGTCGGCCATCTTGCCCACGTCCTTGGCGCGGTCGATGATGCGCAGGTGACCCGTGCCTTCCTCGATGAAGCCCGCGTCGCCGGTGGCGACCCAGCCTTCGGCATCCTTGGTCGAGGCGGTGCTTTCGGGGTTCTTGTAATACTCGACGAAGACGCCGGGCGAGCGGTAGTGGATCTCGCCCTTTTCGTCGATCTTGATCTCGACGTCCGGCGCGGGCACGCCGACGGTATCGGCACGCACCTCGCCATCGGGCTGGACGGTGATGAACACGGTCGCCTCGGTCTGGCCGTAGAGCTGTTTCAGGTTGATGCCGAGCGAGCGGTAGAAATCGAAGATTTCCGGCCCGATCGCCTCGCCCGCGGTGTAGCCCACGCGGAACCGGCTGTAGCCCAGCGTAT
This sequence comes from Ruegeria sp. PrR005, assembly GCF_010500245.1. Classification (GTDB taxonomy): domain Bacteria; phylum Pseudomonadota; class Alphaproteobacteria; order Rhodobacterales; family Rhodobacteraceae; genus Ruegeria_B; species Ruegeria_B marisflavi. The sequence goes on along the minus strand of NZ_JAAGOX010000022.1, from coordinate 469,907 downwards.
CCTTGAGCGGACCGTAGACCAGAAAGTTGCCAAGCGCGTATTTCAGGCGGTCGCCGAAGCTGACCGGCTTGCCGTCCAGAATGCGGCCGCCGACCTTCTTGGCATGGGCCATGAAGTGGTGGAACATCCGGCGTTTCAGGGGGCTTGCGTCCTCCATCCGGATCATCACGTTGGTCAGCTGCATCTCGAACACCCGTGGCGGGGCGAAGAAATAGGTCGGGCCGATCTCGCGCAGGTCGGTCATCATCGTGTCGGGGCTTTCGGGGCAGTTCACGCAGAAACCGCACCAATAGGCCTGTCCGATCGAGAAGATGAAGTCGCCCACCCAGGCCATCGGCAGGTAGGAGAGGATATCCTCGCCGCGGGTCAGGTGATCGAAGTCCGCCGAATTCTTGGCGCTTTCGATGACGTTGCGGTTGGACAGAACCACGCCCTTGGGTTTGCCCGTGGTACCCGAAGTGTAGAGCATCACGCAGGTGTCGTCATAGGTGATCGCGGCGATGCGGCGGTCGAGTTCGGCGTCCAGCCGGTGATGCCCGGCGCGACCCTCGGCCATGATGTCATGCAGCGCGTTCATCTGGGAGTGGTCGTATTTCCGCATCCCGCGCTTGTCGGTATAGAGGATGTGCTTGACCTGGTGCACTTTCTCCTGGATCTCGATGACCTTGTCGACCTGCTCCTGGTCACCGCAGACGATGTATTTGGCGCCGCAATGCTCCATGACATAGGTCATCTCTTCGGCCACCGCGTCCTGGTAGAATGGCACCGGCACGGCGCCGACCATCTGGGCGGCGACCATCGACCAGTAATGCGCCGGACGGTTGCGGCCGATGACGGCGATGTGGTCGCCCTTTTCGACGCCGATCTCCAGAAAACCCAGCGCCATGGCGCGAATCTCGGCCGCGGCTTCGGCCCAGGTCCAGCATTGCCAGATGCCGAATTCCTTTTCCCGGTAAGCCGGGGCATTCCCAAACTGGGTTGCGTTGCGGTGAAGCAGCGCCGGAAGGGACTGAAGCCCCCCAGCGCCCGACTGCGACTGGACCAATGTCTCTCTCCTCCCCATTCCGACCCGCTCCTTCGGGCCGGACGTGACCGCGTGACCCTGACGGACCGTTGCGATTCTGCCCCAGATCAGGAACAGCGCCATTGGTCGCGGGGAAAGTTTTCGTGATGTTTTCCCAATTCTTACGAATTGTAACAGCGCGCATTCGGTATCCGCGACACGGTATCCCCCGGGACCGCCGCCCCTTGTTCTGACGAATTTTGTGGTGCTAGGCAGAGAGTGAAGGAGGCCAGACGCCGTGGACAGAAGCGAACAGTGGATCAAGACGATGACCTCGGCCGGGCTGAACCTGATCGCCCAGGCCCTGTCCATCTATGACAATGACCTGCGGCTGGCGGTCTGCAACCGCCGTTTCCAGGAAATGTTTCATCTGCCCGACCGGCTGATCCGTCCGGGCGCGCGGTTCGACGACACGATCCGTTATCTCGCCCAGCGCGGCGATTATGGCGAGGTCGCCGACATCGACGCGCTGGTCCGGCACCGGGTGCAGCAGGCGCGCGCCTTTGTGCCGCATTATTTCGAACGGACGCGCGTCAACGGGCAGGTCATCTCGATCGAGGGCGCGCCCCTGCCGCAGGGTGGATGGGTGACCGTCTATACCGACATCACCCGGACCAAGCGGGTAGAAGAGCTGCTGCGCGCCCGGTCCGAGGAACTGTCGGGCCAGCTCCTGGCCCATGCCGAGGAGCTGAGCACGACCAACCGCAAGCTGGCCGCCACCATCAGCGCACTGGAAGAGGCGCAGCGGCAGTTGACCGAGATCGAGGCACGCACCCGCCTGACCACCGAGATGATGCCGGCCCACATCGCCCATGTGGATCGGGACGGGCATTACACCTATTCCAACCGGCGGCTGAGCGCGGTGATGCCGGGGCGGCCCTCGGACATCCTGGGAATGCATATCTCGGAGGCACTGGGGCCCGAGGCCTTTGCCAAGATCGAGCCACATCTTCAGGCCGCCTATGGCGGGGACAGCCCGGTTTTCGAGTTCAACGAGGCGCATGACGGGCGGCGCATCCGGGTGGCGTTTACCCCCGATGGTACCGGCGGGGTCTATATCCTGTCGATGGATGTGACCACCGAAACCCAGACCCGGGTTGCGCTGCAACAATCCCGCCGCCGGGCGATGGCGGCGCAGATGACCAGCGGGCTGGCGCATGATTTCTCGAACCTATTGACCATCATCCTGGGCATGATGTCGAAGATGGAGAAGATGGACCTGCCCGAAGAGGCCGCCGAACTGGTGGCCGCAACCCAGGCCACCGCGCAGAGGGGCGGGCGGCTGCTCAACCGGATCGCCGACATGACCGGCAACCGCACATTACGGCCACGGGCCACCGACATGCATGGGCTGCTCGATGACCTCAAGCTGCTGGCCACTCCCACCCTGCCACGCGGCATCGGGTTGAGCGTGCTGGACCACACGCCGGACGAGGCGCTGATGCTGGACGCGGGCATGTTGCAGGATGCGCTGCTGAACCTGGTGCTGAACGCGCGCGACGCCTGCGGCGCCAACGGGCTGATCGCGGTCAGCGCACATGCCATCGGCCGTATCTGGATCGAGATCGCGGTAACCGACACAGGCCCGGGATTTTCCAAGGAGGCGCTGGAGCGCGGGCTGAACCCGTTCTTTACCACCAAGGGCAGCGAGGGGTCGGGGCTGGGCCTGCCGATGGTCTATGACATGGTCAAGCTGGCGGGTGGAGACATGCGGCTGGGCAACACGCCCACGGGCGCGGTTGTCACGTTGCGCCTGCCCTATCGTGCCGCGCCGCCCACGCAGGGCGGGCTGGCGTTGCTGGTCGAGGATAACGAGGATCTGCGCGCGACCTTCCGCGACATGCTGGTCGATCTGGGGCATACGGTGATCGAGGCGACCTCGGTCGACGAGGCCAGCGCGCTGACCGCCGACATCGAGGATATCGCGCTGGTCCTGTCGGACATCAAACTGGAGGGGGCCGCAACCGGCATCGACCTGCTGAAACGCCTGCCGCGCGCGCTGCCCTGTATCCTGATGACCTCGCTGCCGCTGTCCGATCCGCTGCACCGCGAGGCCTTGACCCGCGGCCCGGTGCTGCGCAAGCCCTTTACCCGCGCGCAACTGGCCGCGCTGATCCGCTCTGAGGAGACGACATGACCGCCCCTCTCGTGACCATCCTGGACGACGAACCGGAAATCCGGCTGATCCTGACCGAAGCGCTGGCCGAGGCCGGGTTCCGCACCCAGAGTTTTTCCCGTGCCCGCGAATTCGAGGCCTCGCTGAAACGGGTGACGCCGGATGTCTGCCTGGTGGACCTGTCGCTGCCCGATACCGATGGTCTGGCGCTGGTGCATCGCCTGGCGCTGGAACAGGGGGCGACGGTGATCATCATCTCGGGCCGGGCGCAGGTGCAGGACCGGGTGACCGGGCTGGAACTGGGGGCTGACGATTACATCACCAAGCCGTTTGACCCGGCCGAGGTGGTGGCGCGTATCCGCGCGCGGCTGCGCGACGGGATGCGCAGCGAGGTGCAGGGCGGCGATATCGCCAGCTTCAACGGCTGGACGGCGCATTTCGACCGTTATGCGCTGGAGGATGAAAGCGGCATGGAAACCCCGTTTTCCCATGCCGAGGGCGAGGTGCTGCGACTGTTCCTGGAAAGCCCCAAGCGGCTGATCAGCCGGGCGCAGATGCAGGAGGCGCTGGGGGGTGCGGCGGGCGAAAGCTTTGACCGGGCGATGGATGTGCGCATCTCGCGCCTGCGCACCAAGCTGCGCGAAGACCCCAAGAACCCGCGCCTGATCAAGACGATCTATGGGGCGGGGTACATCTTTCTGGGCGATGTCAGCTGGCGCTAGGCTCGGTTGACCGGGACCGGCCAGCGACGGTAGCATGAACATGCGCGGACCGAAGCACAGGCGGGCCAGCGCCCGCCGCGGTTCCTTTTGAGAGGGAGGCTGCAATGCACCCATATCTGGAGATTCGCAGACGCATGCTGGACAAGGCCATGCGCCGCTATGTCCTGGCCGACATTGCATGGCGGCAAGGGTTGGAGCAGGCGGCACTGCTGGTGCCCGGCGCGATCGGCCGGGGATACCTGATGATCGGCAATCCGGGATCGCGGGTCCGCCGACTCTATGACGAGCGCGACCGGGCTTTGCAGCGGTTGACGGCGGCACGGGCCAAGCTGCACGAGGCGCGCGGCAGGGTCCGGGTGGACCGGCGCATATTGTTGATCGCGCGCGGCTGACCGCTGTAATTCTCACGCGCAAAGTGACACAAAATATGGTATGTTTCCTGTGGGAGGGACGCATATCATGACAACACTCGAATTCTATACCGCCTTGACCGCCCTTTGGGTGGCTATCGCCTGGCTGCCCTATATCCTTGACCGGATCATGGTCCGTGGCCTGATGGGCGCCATGGCGAACTATGATCCGAACGCCGTTCCGCAAAGCGCCTGGGCACAGCGGGCGATGCGGGCGCATAACGTGGCGATCCAGGCCTTTGCCGCCTTTGCGCCGCTGGCCGTGATGGCGATGATCAGGATGCCCGAAGATGCCTATCCCGGAACGCTGGCGATGACGTTTTTTGTGGGCATTTTCGCCCATTACATCATCTATTGCCTGGGTATCCCGGTGCTCAGGACGCTGGCCTTTGCCCTGGCGGCGCTGTCTTCGGTGGCCCTGGCCTTGCGGCTGCTGGGAACGATCTAGGGCGGTTCGGGTTCACGCCACGAAATCCGCCTGGCAGGACCGGAACCAGGGTATCAAGACCTCGCGAAAGGTGCGCGGCATGGCGGCAAGGTCCAACAGGCCACGCCCGCGGCCAGTGCCAGGTGTTGCCGCCGTCCTGAGTTTTCCCGATACCGGGGCCGCGCGCCTGTATCAACGAACCGGACCTGGCCGACCTGCGCCGGGGCCGGCGAAATCCGGCTGTTGGGTCAGGGCCGCCCGTTCAACTGACGGATCGCCGACGCCAGCCGCTCACCCACCTTGCGGCTGGTCTTGCGCGCGGGATGGATGAGGTCGGGAGCAAAATAGGTCAGCCCACCCGGCGGCACGACATCCTGCATCGAGACGTAATACACCCCGTCTTCGGCCGCAGCCAGTCGGGCGATCCGCGCCTCAAGTTCGTCTCCGTCGTTCTTGCAATGCTCGATCGGGGTGAGCAGGTCGGGGCTGCGCAGATATCCGGTGTAGAGCACCCTTGCCCCGTCAGCACGGATACGGCGGACAAGATCGGGGATCTGCCCCACCGACCCATCGACCGAGATCAGCCGGTCCAACACGGCGTCGCAGCGGCCGCAACCACACCCGAACAGCAGGTCATTGCCGCCGCCATTGACGACAACCCAGTCCCAGGCGCCCTGCTCGTACTGGTACGGCACGTTCACGCCCCGGCCTTCCTCGTCACCGTCCCGTGTCAGCATCCATGCGCCGCTGACCGAGCGGTCGACAACCGGCTGACCCAGCTCCTTGGATATCACATCGGGGACCGAGCTGCCAAAGGCGGAGTTCCACGACAGAAGCGAATCGCCGATCGCCAGGATGCGGGCATCCTGATTGTGCCGGACGCTGTCCTGACAGGCGAAAAGCAGGCCGCTCAGGCCCAACAGAACAATGATTTTCCGAAACATAGACGACTGGCCCTCGCAAATCTCTCAATTGTCGACACACAAAGATTGACAAAGGAACGCGGCCGAAAAATGGCAGGACACCGGTTATTCCTTGCCCTGGTCCAGCGCGGCAACGGCTTGGTCCAGAACCCTCAACCCGGCAACAAGGTCTGCCTCGTCAGTATCCTCGGCGAAATCGTGGCTGATCCCGCCGATCGACGGCACGAAGAGCATCGCCACCGGCATCAGGCGCGACACGTTGGTGGCATCGTGCAACGCGCCCGAGGGCATGGACCGCCAGCGCCCCGGCGCGACCGCCTGGGCCCCCTTTTCCAGAGCGGCGCGCAATTGTGAATCCATCGCCACCGGTTCCAGTCCCAGGAGCGGACCAAAGCTCAGCTTCATGCCGCGCGCGTCGGCCACCTCCTGTGCGGTGGCACGAATGATCTCCTCCATCCGCGCCAGCCGGGCCGTGTCACCATCGCGCCACTGCATCGAGAACCGCGCCCGCCCCGGCACGATGGACGACGCGTTCGGGTGCAGGCTGACATGGCCGATGGTCCAGACGGTGCGCGGTGTGACCACATTGCGGAATCGCTCGCCCAGCCGCGCGTTGAAATCGGACAACGCCTGGAACGCGTCGCGGCGCAGATGCATGGGCGTGGTGCCGGCATGGTTCTGCTGGCCCTCGAATGTCACCTTCATGTCGCGGATACCGACGATATCGCTGACCACCCCGATCTGCTCGCCCTCGGTATCCAGCGTCGGACCCTGTTCGATATGCATCTCGACAAAACCGGTGAACTGCGACGGGTCGACAAAATCCCCCGCCAGATCCGCCACTGCCGCGCGCGCCATAGCAAAGGACACGCCTGCGTGATCGCTCAGCCCATCCGCCTCGGCCAGCGGCAGGTGCCCGGACCAGATCGCCGACCCGGTGGTGACGCCGAACCGCCCCTCTTCGTCCTGGAAACTGACGACCGAGACCGGGCGGGCGCTGCTGCGCGCAATCTCCAACGCCGCGATCACCCCCAGCGCGCCGTCCAGCCAGCCGCCCTCGGGTTGGCTGTCGGAATGCGATCCCATCAGCAGCGACGGCCCCTCTGCCAGGCCAAAGAGATTGCCGACCGGGTCAAAGCGCACCTGCAACCCCGCCTCCTCCATCCGGCCCGCCAGCCAGCGGCGCGCCGCGATATCCGCCTCGGAATAGGCCGGTCGCACCACGCCCTTGCCCACCCCTGCAGCGCCAAAGCTGCGCAGCTTGTGCAGATCCTCCAGAAACCGCTCCGCGTTCACCGTCATGGCCTGTCCTCCCATCCCTTCATTTCGCCAAAAATACTCCCGCCGGAGGCATCCGCAACCAGCCACAGGCACCAACACCTGGTAAATTCACGCGCCCGGCGCCAAACCCCTCTGGCCCCCGGCCCGATCCTTGCCTAAGAGTCTGCCCGAAGTGGAGGATGACATGTCTCACATCACCCTGATCCGTCACGGCCAAGCCAATACCCATGCCCGTGACGAGGCGAGTTATGATCGGTTGAGCGATCTGGGTCACCAGCAGGCGCGCTGGCTGGGGTCGCATCTGGCCGACACCCGCGCCCATCATCCGCGCGTCTATTGTGGCACCCTGACCCGCCACCTGGAAACCGCCGCCAGCATGGGTCTGGCCGATGTGGTACAGGACCCGCGCCTGAACGAGATCGAGTATTTCACCCTCGCCCAGCTTTTCGAGGCGCAGTACGGTGTCACCATTCCCGAGGATCGCGAAGGCTTTGTCGAGCACCTGCCGATGACCTTCACCGCCTGGGCCGAAGGCCGCATCCAGGACGCACCCGAAAGCTTCGACCAGTTCGAAACCCGGGTCTCGTCGGCATTGGCCGAAATCGCCCAGGGGGCGGGGCCGGCCATCGTGGTCACCTCGGGCGGGCTCATCTCGATGGTGATGCGTCAGGCGATGGGGCTGGACATACCGGCCATGGCGCGGGTGGCCCTTGCCATCATGAACACGTCGATGCATCGTCTCTACCCGATCGGCACGCATCTCAGCCCGGTGCTGTTCAATGCCGTCCCGCATCTGGAGGCCCCAGAGCGGCAGTTTGCCCAGACGCATCTCTAGGGGGATCCGATGCAGCTTTATTGTGCACCCGGCACCATTTCCGTGGCCGTCGCCATCGCGCTTCACGAGGCGGGAATCGAGCATGAGAAAGTACAGCTGGACTTTGGCGCCGCCGAACAGACCAAACCCGCCTACCACCAGATCAACCCCAAGGGCCGGGTGCCCGCGCTGGCGGTGCCGGGCGGCATCCTGACCGAAACCGGTGCGCTGTTGGAATTCATCGCCGACAGCGCGCCCGACAAGGGGCTGGTCCCCGCCGATCCGCTGCTCAGCGCCCGCATGCGCGAGGTGATGTATTACCTTGCCTCCACCATGCATGTGAACCACGCCCACAAGATGCGCGGCGCCCGATGGGCCGATCAGGACAGCAGCTGGGCCGACATGCGCGCCAAGGTGCCCCAGACGATGACCGCATCTGCCGCCTATGTCGAGACGAACGGGCTGCGCGGGCCCTTCGTACTGGGTGAGGCGGTCAGCATCGCCGATTGCTATCTCTACGTGGTCACCGGCTGGCTCGAGGGCGACGGCGTCGACCTGGACCCGTTCCCGAAAATCCGCGCCTTCCGCGCCGCGATGGAGGCGCGCGCCTCGATTCAGGCCGTCAAGGCCGCTGGTCTGCTTTGAACAAAGGACAAGACATGACGCATCTCTGGGTCCGGGCCGAACAGCGCCCGAACGAGGAACGGGTCGGCCTGACCCCCGAGGGCGCCGCCGCCCTGATCGCCGCCGGTATCCGGGTCACGGTCGAGGAAAGCTCGGTCCGCGCCATTGGGCTGGACGGATACCGCGACGCTGGATGCGAGATCGCGCCCGAGAACAGCTGGCCGGATGCCCCGCGCGACGCCATCATCTTTGGGCTCAAGGAACTGCCCGAGGACGGCACGCCCCTGCCGCACCGCCACATCATGTTCGGCCATGCCTTCAAGGGGCAGCATTCGGGCCGCCGGTTGCTGGAGCGGTTCAAGGCCGGGGGCGGCACGCTTTACGATCTGGAGTATCTGGTGGACGAGGCCGGCCGCCGGGTCGCGGCCTTTGGTTATTGGGCCGGGTATGCAGGCGCGGCTGTCACGCTCAAGGCCTGGGCCGCGCAGCAGCAGGGCAGCATTTGCGCCCCTGTCGACGTCTATCCCAGCAAGGACGCACTGAACGCGGCGCTTGCCGCAGAACTCGACGCCACCGGCGCGCCGCGCCCCCGCGCCATCGTGATCGGCGCCTTGGGCCGGGTCGGCACCGGTGCGGCCGATCTCTGCACCGCGATGGAGGTCGAGGTCACCAAATGGGACATGGCCGAGACCGCCAGCGGCGGCCCCTTCCCCGAGATCCTCGCCCATGACATCTTTCTCAACTGCATCTTTGCCCGTCCCGGTACGCCGGTCTTTGTGCCGCGTTCGGCGCTGAATGCGCCCCGCACGCTAACTGCCATCGGCGACGTGGCCTGTGACCCCGACAGCGATTACAACCCGGTGCCGGTCTATGACCGCGCCACCAGCTGGGACGCGCCGGTGCTGCGCGTGGCCGAGGACCCGGTGCTGGACGTGATGGCGATCGACAACCTGCCCTCGATGCTGCCAGTGGAAAGTTCACAGGATTACGCGGCCCAGTTGCTGCCCTCGCTGCTGACCCTGACTGCGCTTGATGCAGGCGTCTGGGGCCGGGCCGAGGCCGAATTCAAAACCCATATGAAAGGGATCTGAGCGATGACCATCCATTGGTGTGGCACCGGCCTGTCGGCCATTCCTGGCCTGCGCCGCCTGATCGAGGCGGGCCATCCCGTCACCGTCTGGAACCGCACGGTCGAAAAGGCCCGCGCCGAACTGGGCGACCTGACCGACGACATCCGCGCCTTTGACATCGACGCGCTTGGCGCGGTGCTGGCCAAGGGCGACGTGGTGGTCTCGATGCTGCCGGGTGACTGGCACGTGCCGCTGGCGGAGCTGGCAATCTCCAAGGGCGCGCATTTCGTTTCGTCCTCCTACATCGCGCCCGAGATGCGCGCGCTCGATGACCGCGCCCGCGCCGCTGGCGTGAGCCTGGTGAACGAGATCGGCCTCGATCCCGGCATTGATCACCTGATGGCGCATGAGCTGGTGGCAGCTTACCGCGCCTCGGACGCGTTCGACGCCCAGAACCATCTGAGTTTCATTTCCTATTGCGGCGGCATCCCGAAACATCCCAACCCCTTCCGCTACAAGTTCAGCTGGTCGCCGCTGGGCGTGCTGAAGGCGCTGCGCTCGCCTTCGCGCTCGATCCGCGACTATGCCCCGCTGGATGTGGCGCGGCCATGGGACGCGATCAGCAGCTACATCGCGCCGCTGCCCACGCCGGAAAGCTTCGAGGTCTACCCCAACCGCGACTCGCTGCCGTTTATGGGCCAGTACCATTTTGAGGAGCATTGGCCGGTGAAGGAATTCGTGCGCGGCACACTGCGGCTCAACGGCTGGGCCGACGCCTGGGGCGATGTGTTCCGTGAGATCGAGACGCTGCAAGGCCCCGAGGGCGACGCACGGCTCAAGGAGATGTCCGACCAGTTCTGGACCGAAAACGCCTATGACGAAGGTGAACCGGACCGCGTGGTCCTCTGCGTGGGGCTGAAGGCGGAGAAGGATGGGCGCGCGGTCTGGCACAAGTCCTATGTGATGGATGCCTGGGGCGACGCGCGCGGCACCGCCATGGCCCGGCTGGTGTCGATCCCAGTCTCGCTGGCAGTCGAGGCGGTGATGAACCGCGAAATCCCCGCAGGTGTACACGCCGCCTCCAGCGATCCGAAACTGCTGGCCCGCTGGATGGACGAGGTCGGAAAACTGGCGCAGCACTTGCAAATCGTGGACCATACAGCCTGAACAATCGGGGCGCGGTGCCCGCCCGCGCCCCTGTCAGTCTTTCGGTGGGTCCTCACCATATGCGACTCGGTAGGCGTCGATCATCCGCACCATCTCGGCTGGCACTTGCGGCAAACACCAGCTGGCGATCATCAGATGCCCCGGCCCAACCGATTTGCGCATCGACTTCAACAGTTTCTGGCTGACCGAAATCCGATAGCTGCGGGCATATCCCCGGCGCAGGGTCGGGATCACGAAATCGCCGCGTGCAACGGCGTTGGTGATCTGGGTCCAGGGAATGGTCTCGCGGCCTGCCCTCAGATCGACAAATCCCTGCGGATCGAACCTGACCGGGGCTCCCCAAGGGAAAACCAGGCGGTACAAGGACACAAGCCCCAGAACCGAGAACACGGGCAGGATCACAAACGATCCTGTGTGAAACCGGCGGTTGGGGAGACTGTCGGGCTCGATGCCTATTCCATGGGCCGCAGCGGCCACAAGGAGCAGACAGACAATCGGCAGAGCGACGGATTTCGGCCAGTCGCGCCCGATGCGCGTTTCCCTGGAAACATCCTGTTGTTCGAACGCCTCTGACATCGCCCGGCCAGCTTCCGCGTGGCTGGCGTTTCCTGTCAAGAACAACCGGATATCTTCATTTCGCCGGAAATACTCCGGGGAGCGCGAGCGGCAGCGCCCCTCGCCCCCTCCACCGGGTATCACATCAGATCGTTTTCGACATCCTCGGCCGAGATCCCCAGCGCGTCGAGCCCGTTTTCCAGGTGGTCCGGCAGATGCGGCGAGCCCAGCAGGTAATCGGCGCAAGGCGTTGTCGCCTCGGCCCGCGCGGTGGCAATGGCCTCTTCGAACTCCTCCGCCTCGAAACTGCCGCGCCCGATCCACATGATCGCCACCAGCTCGGCCTGTTCGTCCTCGCTCATCCGGTCGATGAAGGCGCGCAACTCGCCCTCGGCGCGTCCCAGCTCGCGCGCCATCAGCGCCACTTGCGCCACCTTGCGTGCCGAAATTTCCATGATTCCCTCGTCTCCTGTTCGCGTATCCTGTGATCCATCAAACAGGCATGGCACATGCCGTCTTTGATCTCACGCAAACAGGCGGACATAGAGCCATTGCGGCAGGAAACGTCCGAACCGGAACAGCCAGGCAAACGGTGCAGGGAAACTGGTGGCAAAACGGCGGCTGTTCATGTGCCGGAACATTGCGCGGGCGGCCTCTTCCGGCTCCATCAGCATCGGCATGGCGAATGTGTTGAGATCGGTCAGCCGCGTGCGGATGAAACCGGGATTGACCAGTTGCACCTCGACGCCGGTGCGGTGCAGGTCGGCATGCAGGCATTCGGCCAGCGCCATCGTGCCCGCCTTGGACGCCGCATAGCCGATAGCGCCCGGCAGCCCGCCAAACCCGGCGAGCGAGCCGGTGATCACGATATGGCCCCGGTCGCGGTCCACCATACCCGGCACCACGGCCCCGAGCACCCGCAGGTACCCGGTGAAGTTCACATCCGCCATGGTCACCCCGCGGGCGCTGTCCCAATCCTGTGCCCGCATCGGCCAGTAGACACCCGCCAGCAGAACCACACCGTCGATCTCGCCCAGCGCGCGCGCGGCGGCCGCGACGCTGCCATCATCGGCGATATCTACCGGCAACACCTCGGCCGGGCCCGGCAACCGGGCGGCAAGGCGCTCCAGCCGGTCGCGGCCTCGCGCGGACAGAACCAGATGGGCGCCGGCGGCGCTCATCTGCTGGGCCAGCGCCGCACCCAGCCCTTCAGAGGCGCCGACCAGCCAGTATCGTTTGCCGGTCCAGTCCTTCATGCTGCGGTGCGTTCCGCATTGGCGGGGTGCATGGTCGCGACCAGTTCAGCGACCTTTATCCCGAACTTGCGAAACTCCGAGCGGTTGACGATGGCGCCGCCCGGGGTGAGATACATCCAGTCGGTCACATCGACCACATGGCCACCGGCACCTTCGGGCAGGCGCAGACGATAGAGCAGCCGCACCGACGGGCCGCTCTGATCGCCCTGGCCGGTGCCGATCACGTCCGGTGCACTGGCCTGGATCCGGCCATCGTTGCCGATGCTGAGTTGCCATTCGCGATCCTGCACGGTGCCGCTGTCATAGAGAAAGCGCTCGCGCATGGTGCCGCGATTGCCCTCCCATGTCGCCTCGAACGCGCCGGTAAAGCGCGAGGCGACGCGGCCGGTCGGACCATATATGACGCCTTCGCAGGCGATCGGTCCGTTCAGATGGCGGCGCAGGTCGAACTGCGGTTCGGCCCCGGCATAGTCGCCGGGCGCTTGCGCCGAGAAGCCCGCATAGCGGCGCAACAGCAGCAGTGCGGCCACTGTCAGCGCGACGCCCAGCAAGGTGAAAAGGATCGGATCTGTCATGACATGTCCTCCGGATCGGTCAGGGCCAAGAGGCCCAGCGCCGCCGCCTTGAGCAGACAGGGCAGCGCGGCATAGAGAATTGAAAGCAAGGTCAGGGCGCTTGCCGGGTTGTCTGTGCCGGGTATGTAACCGGCGGCATCGAGTATCGGCAGCAGCAGCAACGCGGCCAGCGCCAGGGTGAACTTGGTGACAAAAGCCCAGAGGCCCCAGCCCGGCGCGGCACCAGGGGCGACGCGCTCCATGCGGGCGGCAAAGAGCGCGGGCAGCAGGGTCATGTCGGCGCCCAGGGCGATACCGGACACGGCGCAGATCAGGGCAAAGCCCGCCACGTCGCCCGGGCCCAGTAATGGCACCAGCGCGAAAGCCGCGATCGACAGCGCCATGCCGACCATCAGGGTCGGTCGGGCGCCCCGCCGCTCGGCCAGCGTGCCCCAGAGCGGCGCGCCAGCGGCGGCGCTGAGAAAGAACAGGATCAGCAGCGACCCTTCGGCGCCGGGCGCCTCCAGCCGGTCTGCCACGAAGAACAGGAACAGGGTCGAGGAGACCGCCACCGGTGCAGCGTTCAGCCCCGCGATCAGCAGCAGGCGCCGTGCAACCGGATCGCGCAGAACGGGCGCAAAGCCGGTATTCGGCACCGGGCTTGCGCGCCATTCCGTGCGCTGCGCCACCGTCGCGGCAAGGGCGAGACCAACAAAAGCCAGGGCAAAGGCGGCATAGCCGCCCGGCAACAGGACCGGCGCGGCTGCAGCGCCGCAGATGCCCAAGAGTGCGCCCGCCTCGCGCCAGCGCGCCAGCCGGACATGGCCGCCCAGCGCCCCGGCATTTGTCACGCCCTGGGCATAGAAGCAGATGGTCAGAAAGCTGAAGGCCGAGAACACCAGCATCAGCATCAGCGCGAACCAGGCCAGTGGCGCAATTGGCGGAGCCAAGGAAAAGAGACCGAGCATCCCACCCGCCATGACCGCCGCCGCCACCGGTACAGCGACCCGCAGATGACGGCGCAAGCGCGCGGCCAACCAGCCAAGTCCCGGATCCTGTACCACGTCAATGAGCCGCAATCCGAACAGCACCGCGCCCAGCGCGGTCAGGCTGACCCCATAGGTATCTGCATAGAACTTCGGCGCATGCAGATAGATCGGCAGGCCCGCCGCCGCCAGCATGGCGGCAAAGAGCGCATAGCCGGTCAGGGGTGCTGCGCGCGGCAGGGGAACGGACATGGTCATCCCCGGCTCACATCCGGGCGATTTGCTGCGGGTTCGGGGCGAAAGCGCGCACCTTTCCACCAGAGCTTCAGCGCCTGCCAGTGGATCAGCGCCAGCACGCGGCGCGCCCCAAAGGGACGGCGCAGCGCCGACCACAGGATCGCCCGGTTGGTCAATGGCCGCCTGTGGCCGGTCAGCGTGGCCACCAGCCCGCCCCCTTCGCGACCATAGTCTATCCAGATACCGACCCGGTCCGCGCGCAGGTCAAAGCGGAAGGTGTAAGACCCCTCGCGCGGCTGAAAGGGCGAGACATGCAAGAGCTTGGTCGCGCCCAACCGGTCCTGCGGCCCGATCGGCGACAGATCGGGTTTGTGGCACAGATAGCTGTGGCGGGTGCCGAAAGTGTTGGTCACCTCGGCCACCACGGCAAAGAGCGCATCCCGCGGATCGAAACAGAACCAGAAACTGACCGGGTTGAACACGTGCCCCAACAGGCGCGGCTGGGTCAGCAGCGCGATCCGGGCAGGCTGGGGCAGTTGAAACAGGTCGAACTGCTCGCGCAGCCAGGACGCTCCGCGCCCCTGCCCCGGACTGCCACCGTGATCGCGGTCGAACACACCCGACAGGTTCGCGCGGTTGCGCGAAAACAGGCGCGGCCCGGACACGGGCGTCTCGGGGTCGAGAAGCACGAAATCCACCGAATAGCGGAACGCGTTCCGCACCGCGCCCTTGCGCCCATGGAAGGTATGGGCCGGGATATGTTCGACCATTGCGCTCATTCCGCGGCGACCGGCAAGGCGGCGGTGCGGTTGATGCCTGCAACCACGTCGATGGCGCTGGCCAACCCGTCCTCGTGAAACCCGTTTTTCATCCAGGCGCCGCAGAACCAGGTCGAGTTGGTTCCGTTCATCCGTGCCAGATCTTCTTGCGCGGCAAGCGCACCGGCGTCGAACACTGGATGGGCAAAGGTGGTCACGTCGTGAATATGCTCTTCGTGGATGCGATGGCTGGCATTCAGTGTCACGAACAACGGGTCATCCTGCGGGATCGGCTGCAAGGAATTCATCCAGTAGGTCAGGCCGATGGGGCCGCCATTGGCGCCTTTTTCCTCGGTGTGGTTCCAGCTGGCCCAGCACTTGCGCCGTTTCGGCATCAGCGCGGGATCGGAATGCAGGACTGCCTCGTTCGGCTGGTAGCGCACCGCGCCCAGGGCCGCGCTTTCTCGCCGGGTGGCATCGGATAGCAGCGCCAGGGTGGTGTCGGAATGGGTGGCAAACACGACCTCGTCGAACACCTGCCACTCGCCGCCCCGCACCCGGATCTCGACCCCAAGCTCGGTGCGCCGCACCCCGGCGATAGGCACACCCAGTGCCAACAACACGCCCTTGCGGCGCATCGCCTGTTCCAGCCGGCTGACATATTCGACCGAGCCGCCTTCGACCGTGTACCACTGATGCTGGCCAGAGTAGTTCAGCAGCGCGTGGTTCTCGAAGAAGCGGATCATCGCATGGGCGGGAAAGTCGAGGATGTGTTCCTTGGGCGTGGACCAGATCGCACCCGAAAAGGGTTCAAGGTAATAGCGCCGGAACCAGTCGCCGGTTCCGAGACGGTCGAGAAGCTGGCGCACCGTGATCGAGCGGTCGCGCGCGGCCTCGGCCGCATGCGCGTTGAAGTGAAAGAGGTCGCGCACCATGCGCAGAAAGCCCGGACGCGCCAGGTTGCGCCGCTGTGCGAACAGCGCATCGGCCCCATGCAACGCATATTCCACCGCACCGCCCTGGGCCGAAACGGCAAAGCTCATGTCGCTTTTGGCGATTGGCACACCGAGGCGGTCGAAGAGAGCGATCAGGTTGGGATAGGTTGCATTGTTGAACACGATGAAGCCGGTATCGACCGGCTGATCGCCCCGCTTCCCGGCCACGATGGTCCGCGCGTGCCCGCCCAGCCGGGGTTCGGCCTCGAACAGTGTCACGTTGTGGGTGTCCGCCAACAGGTTGGCGGCCCCCATGCCCGAGATGCCGCCCCCTATCACAGCGATCCGTCGGGGCACGCCCCCATTCAGTTCAAATGGCATGTCTTGCTCCGCCTTGTCCTTGTCTCAGATGTACGGCCCGCATGCGGAAGTGGATGAAAAGAAAATCCTTTGACCGCGACTGATCCGCTTTGGCCCGAGCCGCGTATCGTGGTTATGTTGATCGCAACGAACACAGACCGGCCCGACGCCAGCCTTGACGGGAAAAGCCCTGTCGGGCGGTATGGCCACATGTGCAAGGACGCGAGCGAAGGAAAGCACTTGGACCGGAAACAGGACGGGGCGCGGGCAGAAAACGATTGGAGCGGCCACCTCGCCCGTATCGCCGAGGCGCAGGACAGGGCCGCCTTTGCCGAGTTGTTTGCGCATTTCGCGCCGCGCGTTAAGTCTTTTCTGATGCGGTCCGGCGCCACGCCGACTCTGGCCGAGGATTGCGCGCAAGAGGTCATGGCGACGGTGTGGAACAAGTCGCACCTGTACGATCCCACACGGGCAACCGTTTCGACCTGGATTTTCACCATTGCACGCAACCGGCGGATCGACGCCCTGCGCAAGGATCGCAGGCCGGAACCCGAAGACCTGCCCTGGGGGCCGGAACCTGAACCGGCGGCCGCCGATGTGATGGCGATGCAGCAGGAAACAGAGATGTTGCGCGTTGCGATCCGGGCCCTGCCCGACGCGCAACGCGAACTGATCGAACAAGCCTATTTCGGCGATCTCAGCCACCGCGAGATTGCCGCCCGCACCGGCCTTCCGCTGGGGACCATCAAATCCAGAATCAGACTGGCGCTAGACCGATTGCGCCACGCGATGAAGTGACGACCATGACAGAACTGATCAAACACCACCTGACCGATACGCTGTTGACGGCCTATGCCGCCGGTAGTTTACCCGAGGCGTTCAACCTGATGGTCGCAACGCATCTGTCGCTCTGCGACAGCTGCCGCGCCCAGGCCGAAGCGCTGGAGGCCGTGGGCGGCTGCCTGCTGGCCGAGTGCGGCACTGAGGCGATGGCCGCCGATGCGCTGGAGGCCACATTTGCCCGCATCAGCACCGGCACTGCCGTACCCGCAAGGCGCCGCGATAGCTGCTCGGTGCTGCCGCAGCCTTTGCGCGACTATGTGGGGGGCGATGTTTCAACGATCCGCTGGAAACCCGTCGGCATGGGCGTACGGCAGGCGATCCTGCCGACCAGCAGTGCGGCCTCGGCCCGGCTGCTGTTCATCCCCGCCGGGGCCGCCGTGCCCGACCACGGGCATCGCGGCATCGAATTGACGATGGTGCTGCAAGGGGCGTTTTCGGACGAGGTGGACCGGTTCGCGCGCGGAGATGTCGAGGTCGCTGACGAAGAACTGGAACATATGCCGGTGGCCGATCCGGGCGAGGATTGCATCTGCCTGGCCGTCACCGACGCACCGTTGCGGTTCAACAGCTGGATCCCCCGGTTGGTACAGCCTTTCCTGCGGATCTGACTGTTACTTCACATGTTCGAAAAACCGACTGCGGGTTGGCCGTCATCGCGCTAGTATAGGCGCATGACATTCTTTTCCTGCACAGAGGACCGGCACGCCAGCGGCTTGGACACCTGCGCCACGCCGCAAGCGTTGCGTGACAGTGTGGCGGCGATGCTGTCGCTGGCGACCGACGCCTTTCCCAGTCAGACGGGGCTCCGGTTGGCACGTCTCGATACGCCGCTGGGGACCATGGTGGCAGGCTGCGATGACAGCCGCCTGCACCTGCTGGAATTCGCCGACCGCCGGATCTTGCCAGAGCAGGTTCGCAGGCTCTATCAGGCCTGCGATGGTGATCTGGGCTTTGGTCGGCACCCGTTGACGGACCAGCTGGAACGGCAATTGTCAGAGTATTTTGACGGCCGCAGAGATCATTTCGACCTGCCACTTGCGCTGCACGGTACCGCTTTCATGCGCGAGGTCTGGGCGGCGCTGATCGCTCTGCCAGCCGGTAGAACGACCTCCTACGGCGAACTTGCAAGCGGGATCGGGCGCGGTCCGGCGGTACGCGCCATGGCGCGGGCAAATGGCGCCAACCAGATCTCCATTGTGATCCCATGCCATCGGGTTACGGCCGCCGATGGCGCGCTGACCGGGTATGGCGGCGGCCTGTGGCGAAAACGCTGGCTGATCGATCACGAGGCTAAATTCTTTCCCATCCAAGGAGCGCATGCATGAGTCAGGTTTCAATCGCCGAGCGCTTTGCCGCGCTGCACCGGCCCGGTGCGCCGCTGATCCTGTACAATGCCTGGGATGCCGGCAGCGCCCGCGCGATTGCAAAGGCCGGGGCGCGGGCCATCGCCACGGGCAGCTGGTCGCTGGCGGCGGCACAGGGTTATGCGGACGGGCAGGAAATCCCGCTTGAGTTCGCCTTGCAGATTCTGGCCCGGATCGCGGCCAGCGTCGACCTGCCCGTCACCTTTGACTTCGAGACCGGATATGCGGAAACCAAGGTAAACTTGGCCACGAATACGGAACGGGTGATCGCGGCGGGCGCCGTCGGTGTCAATTTCGAAGACCGGCGGATCGGCGGGACCGGCCTGTTGCCTGCCGAGGAACAGGCCGATCGCATCGCCACCCTGCGCCACGCGGCCGAGGCGACAGGCGTGCCGCTGTTCATCAATGCCCGCACCGATGTGTTCTTCCAGGGCAGCAAGCCCTTGGATCATCCCGCGCTGATGGGCGAGGCGCTGGACCGGGCGCGGATCTATGCCAGCGCCGGGGCGAACGGGCTGTTCGTACCGGGGCTGGTGACGCCCGAGTTGATCGGAACGCTATGCGCCGAGACCCTGCTGCCGGTGAACATCATGCAGACCGGCAAGGCGCCGGACAACGTGACCCTGGCGGGCCTGAGCGTCGCGCGCATCAGCCACGGCCCAATGCCCTGGATCACCGCCATGGACGGCGTCACAGAGGCGGCGAAGGCGGCACTGGCGAATGACGGCTAGACCGGTAAACCGGTCTGTTGCGGATAGTGGTGCATGTTGAGAAAGGCGGCACCTTCGGCACCGCTGCGATAGCCATGTGGCAGGTCGGCGGCAAAGCGCAGGCCCTGCCCTGTCCTGAGTGGTACCCAGTCCCCGTCCCGCAAAATCTCCAGCGCGCCATGTAGCACGAACACCTCTTCGGTGACACCGCTGGCATGGGCGGCGGACTCGTAGCTTTGGCCGGGAGCCAGCGTCACGTGAAAGGTTTCGGCGCCAAGCATCGGGTCAAAGGGAAAGACGATCTTGACCTTGATGCTGCCGGGAAAGGTCACGGTACGAAACAGCCGCTCGTCAGCCGGATCGCGCAACGAGGCCGGGCCGATCAGTGCGCTGAGCGGCAGCTGGAACCCTTTGGCGATCTTCCACAGCGTCGCGATGGTCGGGCTTGATTCGCCGCGCTCGATCTGACCCAGCATCGCCTTGCTGACCCCGGTCAGCTCGGCCGCCTTTGACAGGCTGAGGCCGGTTGCCGCGCGAACCTCGCGCAGTTTGAGGGTGACCTCACCCGATTCCACAGCCGAGTCCATGTATCCGCCCTTCGATTCCACTTGTACGTTATAACGCACATCGGATAGCGTGCGCTATAACATACGCACCCGAATTTCAGGGACCGGCAAAAGGGAAACAGCACCATGCCAATGTACCGATCCAGAACCTCGACCCATGGCCGTAACATGGCTGGCGCGCGCGGCCTGTGGCGCGCGACCGGCATGACCGACGACGATTTCGGCAAGCCGATCATCGCCATCGTGAACTCGTTCACCCAGTTCGTGCCGGGGCATGTGCATCTGAAGGATCTGGGCCAGATGGTCGCGCGCGAGGTCGAGGCCGCAGGCGGGGTAGCCAAGGAATTCAACACCATCGCGGTGGATGACGGCATCGCGATGGGGCATGACGGCATGCTCTATTCCCTGCCCTCGCGCGAGGTGATCGCCGACAGCGTCGAGTACATGGTCAACGCCCATTGCGCCGACGCGATGGTCTGCATCTCGAACTGCGACAAGATCACCCCCGGCATGCTGATGGCCGCGATGCGGCTGAACATCCCGGCGATTTTTGTGTCCGGCGGGCCGATGGAGGCCGGCAAGATCGACATCGCCGATCTGGACATGAAGAAGATCGACCTCGTGGATGCGATGGTTGCGGCCGCCGACGACAAGTTCACCGATGAGCAGGTCAAGCAGATCGAGGAAAACGCCTGCCCGACCTGCGGGTCCTGTTCGGGCATGTTCACCGCCAACTCGATGAACTGCCTCGCCGAAGCGCTGGGTCTGGCGCTGCCGGGCAACGGCTCGACGCTGGCCACTCATGCCGACCGCAAGAAGCTGTTCCTGGAGGCCGGGCGCAAGATCGTCGACATCACCAAGCGGCATTATGTCGGCGAGGAAAAGGGCTTGCTGCCGCGCGAGGTCGCGACCTTCGAAGCGTTCGAGAATGCCATGAGCCTCGACATCGCCATGGGCGGATCGACCAACACGGTGCTGCACCTGCTGGCGATCGCCTATGAGGGCGAGGTGAACTTCACCATGGACGATATCGACCGGCTGAGCCGCAAGGTGCCGTGCCTGTGCAAGGTCGCGCCCAACATCCACAACGTCCATATGGAGGATGTGCACCGCGCCGGTGGCATCTTCTCGATCCTGGGCGAGCTCAGCCGCGCTGGCCTGCTGCATGGCGACGTGCCGACGGTGCACACCAACTCGATGGCCGAGGCGATCGCCAAATGGGACATCACGGTTGCCAACAACCCCGAGGCCGAGGAGCTTTTCAAGGCCGCACCAGGCGGGGTGCGGACGACGCAGGCGTTCAGCCAGGCGAACCGGTTCAAGGAATTGGACACCGACCGTGAAAAGGGTGTGATCCGCAGCAAGGAGCACGCGTTCAGCCAGGACGGTGGTCTGGCGGTACTCTTCGGCAATATCGCACTGGACGGTTGCATCGTGAAAACCGCCGGGGTGGATGCGAGCATTTTGAAATTCACCGGCACCGCACATGTCTGCGAAAGCCAGGACGCCGCCGTCAATGACATCCTGACCGGCAAGGTCAAGGAAGGCGACGTGGTGGTGATCCGCTACGAGGGCCCGCGCGGCGGGCCGGGCATGCAGGAGATGCTGTATCCGACGAGTTATCTGAAGTCGAAGGGGCTGGGCAAGGCCTGCGCCCTTCTGACCGATGGCCGGTTCTCGGGCGGCACCTCGGGCCTGTCGATTGGCCATGTCTCGCCCGAAGCGGCCGAAGGCGGAACCATCGGGCTGGTGCGCCAGGGCGACCGGATCGAGATCGACATCCCTAACCGCACCATCCACCTGGCGGTGTCCGACGAGGATCTGGCCGCCCGCCGCGCGGAACAGGACAAGCTGGGCTGGCACCCGGCGCAGCCGCGCAAGCGCAAGGTGTCCACGGCGCTCAAGGCCTATGCCAAGCTGGCCACCAGCGCGGCCAAAGGTGCTGTGCGTCAACTTTGAACCGTTGCATGGGGCGGGACACTCCCGCCCCCGCTGCATGTCCCCAGCTGACGCCGGACCCCCTTGCGGGGTTGGGCCGGGCGCCGCGCCTATGGCGCGGCGCCCGGCCCAACGGGAGGAGATGTTTCGCCAGAAACGTCGACGACGGGCGGGAGCGCCCCGCTCTCTGGTCTCTCTCAGCGCCTTCGCAAAACTGCAAAAGCGCAGAGCAATTGCCCCGGCAATCTAGGTAAATTAGCCTGCCCGCCAGACCAACGGCGCCCGCCCCATCGCCCCAATCTCGATCCGGTCGGGGATCACCTTGACCACGGCATATTCGGGATCGTCAACGCCACTGACATAGGCCAGCAGCCCATCGAACCAAAAGGCCTCGCGGTCGCTCTGCGCGGTCGAGATCTCGGCCCGCCCCGCGAGCTGAAGCCATTCCTGCGCGGTGAAATCCGTGGCACCCAAAGTGGCATGTACCTGCGGATCACGTCGCAATTGAGCGATCTTGCGCGAGCTCAGATGGGTGCTGAACCAGATCGACAGGTCGGGCATCATCCGGCCCGCGACAAAACGCACCCAGGGGGCGCCGGTCTCGGTCGTTGTGGCCAGCGAGACAAGTTGCAGGCCGGGGGCCAAGGCGCGGATTCGTTCCTGGATATCGGTCATTCGGGGCTTCCTTCGATCATGGGACGAGATGCCGGCCGTATGGCGACTCGCCAACATACAGTTATGTATTTTACTTAGTCACACCGATACCGCAGTGTAAATACACAACTGTATGTAAACCAGGAGCGTGCCATGGCCCGCAGTACGAGACTCTCCGCCGAACGATGGGTCGAGATCGGATTGGAGACGCTGGCGCAGCAAGGTTATGTGGCACTGAAGGCCGATCAGCTATCGCGGGCGCAGGGGATGACACGCGGCAGTTTCTACTATCACTTCGAAAACGTGGCCGATTTCCATGCCGCCGTGATCGCCCGCTGGAAGCATGTGGCGACCAACCGGATCATCGCCGATCTGCAAAACACGACCGATCCGCGCGCGGCGCTGGAAACCCTGTTTCGCACCGCGTTCGGTCAGCCGGAAAGCCTGGAATGGCCGATGCGGTTCTGGGCCCAGAGTGAGGTGCTGGCCCGCGACGCGGTCGACGAGATTGACGCCCGGCGCATCGGTTTTCTGACCGATCTTCTTGGCGCGATTGGCCACAAATCCCCGGTGGCCCGCCGCAAGGCGCACCTGATCTATGATTGCTATCTGGGCAGCAGCCTGCGCCGCAGGCTGAACGCGGCGGAGCTGGACGGGGTAGTAACCGAGCTTCTGATGCTGGCGGAAAGACCCGCGCCCCAGGTCTAGGGGCGGGCCGTTTCGCATTATTCGCCCAGTTTGGCGTGCACTTCGTCCAGATCGATCTCGTTGATTGGCATCTTGTTGCCCGGGTTTTCGAAATCGTATTTGAACAGGTCGAAATCGCGTTTGTAGATTTCATAGACAAGATGCTTCGACAGGTCGTCGAAATAGTCCTCGACCGGATGCAGCCGCTTCGGCCCGTGCCCCTCGCTTTCGTTGAAGCGCGGGATCTTGTCGAGCCTGACCTTGTGCGGCGTCTCGATATTGTCGAGCACCTCCTGCATGCCGTCGTTGAACGCCTCGGTCCAGAAGATCTTGTCGTAGCGCCCGCCGTTGCAGATAAAGGTCGAGATATGGCCCGACATGGCTGACCAGTGAATGTCCGGGTCCATCGGTCGCCGCCAGCGGATGGTGTCGCGCGCAAACAGCAGGAACCGGCGGAAGCTGGCGATCTGGTCAAACTCCTGCTTGCCGTCCTCGCCGCCGACCTCGACCCCGTATTTGTAGACCAGCGTTGGAACCAGATTGCCGCGATAGCGTTTGCCATTGCGCTGAATGCCGCAGATCTTGTCGAAGAATGAACTGAGGATCCGCGTGTACGGGTTGCGCACACAGGTGAAGGCATAGGACTTATGGGCCTTCACGTTGCGCTTGATCGGACCCTGGCTGGCCTCGAGCGCCCATTTGTGCAGCCCTTGCTGGGCATCATGGATGTCGCCATCGAAGAACGTGCCGTGATCCGAGTAATACATGATCTGCCCGATGGTCGAGCAGGCGCATTTCGGCACCACCCGATAGACCACACTTTCACTTTCCGTCATCCACGTGCCGGGGAAACCCATCTGCCTTGCCTCCTGTGCCGCGTGTCGCCATAATCCGGGAACGGGCGTGTTTGCTCCAAAGAACCAAATTTACTCTGTTTATTCAATCGGTCTTCACCTTTATCAGGGTAAACAACGAGCAGAAACAGGGGTCGATCGTTTCCGTTATGGCCAAAATCGCCTACATCCTTTTGTGCCACAAGGACCCTGATGCCATTGTCATGCAGGCCGAGCGCCTGACCGCGGCCGGCGATTACATGTCGATCCATTTCGACGCCCGCGCCAGGCGCGCCGATTATGACCGTATTCGCAGCGCCCTGGCGGATAACCCCAATGTCACCTTTGCCCGCCGCCGCATCAAATGCGGCTGGGGCGAGTGGTCGCTGGTGCAGGCCACGCTGAACGCCATCGAGGCAGCGGTGGACGAGTTTCCGCGCGCCACGCATTTTTACATGCTGTCGGGCGATTGCATGGCGATCAAGACCGCCGAATACGCGCACAAGTTCCTGGACGAACACGACCGGGATTTCATCGAAAGCTTCGACTATTTCGAAAGCGACTGGATCAAGACCGGCTGGAAGGAAGAGCGGCTGATCTACCGCCACTGGTTCAACGAACGCACGCAGAAAAAACGCTTCTACGCGATGTTCGAAACCCAGAAACGGCTAGGCTGGACGCGCGAGATCCCGTCGGACATCCAGATCATGATCGGTAGCCAATGGTGGTGCCTGCGCCGCCGCACGATCGAATGGATCCTGGATTTCACCCGCTCCCGGCGCGACGTGATGCGGTTCTTCGCCAGCACCTGGATTCCGGACGAGACGTTCTTTCAGACCCTGGTCCGGCACCTGATCCCGGAACATGAGATCGAGACCCGCACGCTGACCTTCCTGATGTTTTCGGACTACGGGATGCCGGTGACATTTTACAACGACCATTACGATCTTTTGCTGAGCCAGGATTTCCTGTTCGCACGCAAGATCAGCCCCGAAGCCAAGGAGCTCAAAGCCCGTCTTGGCCGTCTCTACGCGACCCATAACGTCGATTTCCAGATCTCGAACGAGGGCAGGAACCTGTTCAAGTTCCTGACCGGGCGCGGCCGGATCGGGCGGCGATTCGCCATGCGGTTCTGGGAAACCGAAAGCTCGCTGGGCCGCGAACGTGAACTGATGATCGTGGTCTGCAAGAAGTGGCATGTGGCCAAGCGGCTGATGGAACAGATCCGGCAGGTGATGAACGTGCCGACCATCGAATACCTCTTCAGCGAAGAAGGCACGCCCCTGCCTGACCTGGGCGGTATCCAGGCAACCCTGGAAAAGCGGACCCGGCACCGCCGCGCCCTGATGCGGATGCTGTTCGAGTATTTCGAGACAGATCGCCTGGTGATCTGCCTGGACCCGTCGAACCTGGACCTGATGCACGATTTCTTTTCCGACAGGTCGGTTACCCGGATGCTGGAGATCGAATGCCAGTTTACCGACGACTACCTGATCGGGCACGCCTATCGCGTGGGCCTGGCGGGGGAACGCACCCCAAAGGCGACGCTGGAACGGCTGTTGCCCACCATCCGCAACGAGATGACTTACGAGGCAGACCGGATCCGCGACGCGGGGTTTGCCCGCTATGGCCGCATCCATCAGACCTCGACCCCCGAGGAAAACGCCGACAAGCTGTCCGAGTTTCTGTCGATCCCCTGGGATCAGGCGCTGCGCATCATGCAGAACGACCACATGTTCGCCGATTGACCCGGCCTTCAGCGGATGCCGTTGACCGCCTGAATCTCCCGCACATAGGCCACGATCATGGTCACATCGCCGCGGCTGAGCCCCTCAACCGGCGGCATGTCGCCAAAGGGCCAGTGATGCGCCTGCACGCCAAGCGTCACTGCTCGATGAAACGCCTCGTCGGCATGGTGCGAGGGTTCATAGATCTTGTGGATCAGGGGCGGCGCGACCCCTTGTCGGCCGGCGGCATTCTCGCCATGGCAGATGACGCATTTGGCCTGGAACAGGCGCTCTCCGATCCGGCCGTTCTCAGACAGGCTGTCCGGCAGGTTTACGGCTGCCAACGCAGCGCCAGCCGCCGGAGCGGCGGCATCATCCTGCCCCTGCGGGCGGAACCAGAACGCATAGGCGCCAGCCAGAACGGCCAGCGCCACAAAGAAAAGAGCTGCGCGTTTCACCAGTCGCTCCTGTGCTGACATCGTACCCGGTTCTGGAGGTTCCAGCAGGTGTAAGGTCAAGGACGAAAATCTATTTCGACTTCCAGCTGTCGAGCCAGCGCCGGAGCCGGCCGCGCCGTTCCTCGATCGCCTCGCCGGCAGCATAGAGGCTGTCTTCGACATCCTCGATCACCGGGTCGATGCGCGCCTCGCGGAACCGGCGCCAGCGCACCCAGATCGCCCAGAACAGCGCCGCCAACAGGGTAAGAACAATGATGTTGAACCAGGGGATCAAGCGCACGTCCGGCCCCGCCACCGGCTTGATCGCCACCGCGTTGGGAAAGATCGACAGAAACTCGTTGCGCCAGCCATAATGGGTCACCGCCATCCATTCGGGTTTATCCTTGGACGAGATCGCGTCATTCGCCTCGGTATAGAGATTGGCGGTGTCGAACTTGAAGTAGGGCGGCCAACTCCAGCTGGTATCCTCATTGCGATAGACACGCGGGCGGCCTTCGGGCGTCACGCCCTGAATGAATTGCACATCGCGGTTGATGATGTTCACCGACTGATCGTCGGGCCGAGACCAGAAGATGCGGGTCCAGTCGTTCAACTCCTGCCGTTCCTCATAAGTATTGACGATGCGCACGATGTCGCGCTGCGGCAGGGTATAGTGCAGGAAGGCGGCGACGCTGAGCCAGAACAGCCCGATGATCACCCATTTGACATAGCGCATGGCCAGGTCCTCACTTGAAATTCACGATATAGATCAGCGCCGCGATCAGCACCCAGGGTACAAAGTACACCCCCAGGATCAGCTTGCGCCGGAAAGATCCGTCATAGGCCCTGAGACCGCGTTCGACAAAGGCCTCCTTGTCGCCGGTCTTGCCCTTCTCCTCCCACCAGCGCTCCAGCTTGCCGCGCCGAACCGCGCGGGAGTAGAACGACAGCCCGATATAGGCCACCGTCTGCACCACCAGCAGGACAACGACAAGTCTGAGAAGTCCGAACACCCTATCGCCTCCGTATTGCGCCCCAGGGGCCGACCCGTTCGATCAGGCGTTCATCCGCCTGCGCGGGGCTTTGCGCTCCGCTCATGTCCGGCTCGTGCCCGAACAATGCCGTCCGCGCGCCCGCCTTGTCCACCTGATACTCGCGCGCGAGGAAATCGGCAACAAAGGCCCGTTTGGCCTCGGGCCAGGTCACATAGAGGCGATAGAACAGCTCCTTGTGACAAATGAAGAGCTGGCGGGCATCCAGCGGCGCCAGTTCCGCCAGCAACATGTTGACCAGGTCGCGGTCGGGCGTGTCGGCGGCCCGCAGACCATAGAAATAGGCAGGATGATCGGCCGAGATGCGGGGCCAGTCGCCGCCATTCTCGGCCCAGCGCGCCAGTTGCGCCAGCCCGTGATATTCCTCGGGCAGCCGGTCGGCATGCATCCGCGCCAGCCGCCGGATGTCGCCCTGGTCCAGCCCCGCCGGGTTCAGCCCGGTACCGGCGGCAGTGTCGATCACAATGAAATCCATCTTTTGCCGCAGCACCGCCGCCGCATCCATGCCGCGCGCCCGCACAATGGGTTCGGCCAACTTGTTGAAATCGAGGAACTTGGCAATCCGGTTGCGCTCGCCGAGGTCCAGAACGTATTTCACCGGCATCTCTTCGCGAGGTTTCTCGCCCACGCAGATCATCGCCGGGTGCTCCACATCGGGGAACAGGTAGAGCCCGCCGAAATGCGCCGTCCAGAAATTGCGCTGCTCGTGCGCCTTGTGGCTCAGATGCACGGGGTTGCGGCTGATATCGCCGGTCTGCTTCGAGATGCCGATCATCTCGGCAATCAGCACGTCGTCGAACCAGGCGTCGTTTTCGGTCTTGAACCGCTCGATCATCGCCGCCAGCTTGTCCGCGTTTTTCAGCGTGCCGCCGACGGTGTCGGCCTCGATCTCGATTTTGCGCAGGGTGAAAAGGTCGGCGGGCGAGCGCAGCTTGAAGACCGAGTTCACCAGTTCGCCCGCCACCGCGTCGGTGGCGGTCAGCGCAAACAGCTGCGCCTCGTTCGCCTCGATGAACTCGCGCAGGATCGGACGCGAGGTCGAGAATTTCACGTTCAAGAGCGGCGCGCGCTTCTGCTCGGGCGTCAGCAGGATGAACTGCCGGTTGACCCCGTTGGGGTTGAGGTAGAGCGGATCGCCCAGCTCGTCCCCGATCTCGGGCGAATAACCCGAGATGTCGATATGGAAATCGGTGAGCGCCGTGGTCTTGCCCGCCAGATGCTGGAGCGCGCGATTATACCGCTCCACCAGCGCCGGGCTGGAGATATGCACAAGATTGCCGAACATCAGGCCGGATTGGATGAGGCGGATCATGTCAGCTCGCTATTGTCGACTTGAGCCGTTCTCAAGTCACTCTTCAAGCGCTCCCATTCTTTCTTCAATACTACTCTACTCAATCTCAGTATCTCACTAACGATTTCATCTTCTTCATCATAATTCTCAGCACGAACTACCCTGACGAGTTTGGCAATCATTCCACCCAGCTTGAACGCATCCTCTTCATTTTGATTGAGACGCAAAAAAATTCTTGTCGACACTTCTTCTAAGCGAGAGAGATCCTCTCTATTTTTCCTAAACCTTACCTCTGCCATGTACACGGCCAAGTCGATTCGAAGTTCATTAATCCATAGTTGACGAAAGTCCGACAGTTTTAACTCGGCTTGTATTCTCCGGTTGCTTCTTTCTCTACGATCGGCGGCAACATTTGATAAATGCGTGGTGAGGATAGCAAGGAGCGAAACTAAGAAAAGCGTTCCTAGTGCTATTAGGGTGCCATCGTAAACCGAAATAAATTCTTCGATTTTTTCAAAAAACCCTCCCTCAAAATCACTGAGAACCACTAAAAGCGGAGGAGTGATAGCAAGAATGGCAAAAAACAAAAAAATTATAGCAATGTAAATCACCCCTTCCCCTCCAGATACCGCTTCTTCGCCTCTTCCATCCGCCCCATCTCGCGCACCATGCCATCGATGGCCACCTCGTCCGACTTGTCGGCATAGCGGAACTCGCTGTCCGCATAGCGGTTGATCTCTTGCACCACCATGTCCACCGTGATGGGCTTGCGCAGCTCCTCGATCATCGCCAGCTTTTCATCATAGTCGCGGAACAGGAACAGGTCGGGTTTTTCCATCCATTCATCGGGCAATTCGAAATCCATCGCCCGCACCTTGACCGCGTCGGTGATGTTCTTGATCGCGCGACCGGTGAAGCGTTCGTCGGCCTCCTGTATCCCCTTCAGATAAGTCCCCAGCTTGGCGATGGTGTCGAGCGGGCCGACCTGCGCCCCCACCCTCTCCCACACCTGCGCCAGCCCGGCCTCTTGCGGGCGGCCATGGGCGGCGAAACTGGCGGCCACCGCGCGCTTGATCTCTTGCGCGGCATAGAGGTCATGGTCGCCCAGCGGGATATCGTGGCGCTTGCCCAAGAGCAGGGCCAGGATGTCGATGTAATCCTCGCGCGACTGCGGCCCGTCGACCAGGAACCGCGCGCCCGCCCGCTGGCGCAGGGCGTCGTCGACATTCTCGGGATAGTTCGAGAACATGCCAAAGGTGCAATTGCCGCGCACCACCGTATTGGCACCGGCAAAAGCCTCCATGAATACCGCCGTCACCTCCTGCTGGCCCGCGCTCGACTGGCGGTCGCCACGCTTGCCCGCGATCTGGTCGATATCGTCGATGGTGCCAAACCCGATCACGCCGGGGTCGAGTACGTTCTGGACAAAGGCCTTGGCGTTCTGGCCCGACTTGCCCTGATAGCTGTCGATATTGTCGATGCCGAAATTCTGATAGCGGAAAGGATAGCCGGCGTTGCGGCAATATTCGTCGATCAGCCCCGCCATCATCTGGATCAGCGTCGTCTTGCCGGTGCCCGGTTTGCCGTCACCCATGAAGGTGAAGATGAAGCCGCCGAGTTCCGCGAACGGGTTCAGGCGGCGCTCGAAATCATAGGCCATCAGCATCTTGGCCAGCTTCATGGCCTGATACTTGGCGATATGGTTGCCGACCACCTCGTTCGGTTTCTTGAACGTCATGGTCAGCTTGGTCGAGCGCGCCTTGGCCGCCGGAGTAAAGCCGCGCAGGGTCAGGTCATCGGCCTCGACATGCCAAGCGGCCCCGGCAAAGGGCCCCAGATGCCCGGCGCCTTGTGCGCGCGCGGCGGCCTTTGCCATCAATTGTTCGGCAAAACCGGCGGTGGTGGCGATCAGCTGCGCGTCGTCGCTCGCGAAGCTTTCCAGCTTCTGGTCCAGATCCCACAGCGCGCCATGCAGCGCCAGTTGCGCGTTGTCGGTCAGGAATTCCTCGACCTCGCCCACCTCGACCGAGGTTGCGCCCAGATGCGGCGACAAGAGATAGGCCAGCGCATTGCCGAACACATGAGAGACAACCAAAGCCTCGGCGGTCAGCAGTTCGGAGAACTCGCCCTTGCGCGCCGCCGGCAGGTCGCCCGCCAGATTGGCGCGTTTCAGATCGCCCAGCGGCGTGCGGTCGCCATAACCCTCGCCCATTGCCAGCGCGATGGCCAGCGCCCGGCGGATCGCATGCGCCACCGTGGCCTGCACCGGCGAGACCAGCGTGTCGCCATCGTCCGCCGCCTCGATCCGTTCGCGCAGATGCACCCCATCAGGCCGGGTGCTGCGCCGCGTCACCAGACCGGGCGTGGTCGAACGGAACCGCCGCGCCGTTGGAATGCCGGGCGAGCGCTCCTCCGCCCTGGCGGGGGTCCGCGCCTGCGCCACCCGTGGCGCATGGTCGAACCCGTCCAGCAGCGCGGTCGCAGCCGGGTAATGCGCGCGGATCGCCTCTTCACGCAGTTCCATCTGGTCCGATGTCAGGCTCATGTCACAACGCCCCTGTCTTCACTTCGCTCAAAATACTCCCGCCGGAGGCTTGGCCCGGCAGGGCCAATCAATATCGCACCACCTGCCCGCCCTCGCTCACCACGAACTTGCGCACATCCGTAAACCCCGGCGGATTGCGTTCGGCCAGCACCTGGAACGGGCGCTGCGGCAGGATGATCGACCGGCTGGTGCGCGTGGCCCCGGTCTCGGCTCCCTGCCCGCCAAACGGGTCGAGGGCAAAGATTTCGCGCTCGACCGTGCCGAACCAGCCCGAGCGTTCCGCACGCACGTCCTCGCTTTCCAGTTCCTCGCTGGTCCAGGCCAGCGCCCAGTCCTGACCGGCAGGCGCCTGCGCATCCTCCAGCACCGCCCGCAGCGGGCCGGTTTGTTCGGTAAAAGCCGAGGAATACATCGGCCCGACATGGATACGGCGCAGATGCTTGGGGTGCAGGTCGTCGAAATCCTCGTCAAACCCCTTGGCGATGGTCAACAGCTTCAGCCCTGCCAGCGACTGCGCCATCAGATGCGCCTGTACCTCGGGCCAGCGGCGGCTGTCCTTGGGCAGCGCCTGTTTTCCGGTATCCTCCAGCCGCATCAGATAGATCACTGGCAGGTTAATCTGGCTGTCATAAACCGCCCAATGCAGCAGGAACCGGCGCCGGTCGCCCTCGGTCGAAATCCAGTGGCATTCGGGGTCGTTGCGCACCCAAAACAGTTGCCCCCGGGCCAGTTCCCCGTAATAGAGCCGCTGTGACAGGGCGAATTGCAGTTTGGTCGGGATCTCGCGACTGCCGAGGATAGTCTGGACCATCTCGTCCTTCAGCGCCGCCTCGGAGGGCATGTTGGCCAGATGGCTGGCCGCCTGCTGGGCATCGTTGGCCATGGTCATCAGCTCGGCCGCCACCGGAAAGCCGCTGTCGCGCTTGTCCATGCTGAGCGAGCCAAAAAACCGACCCGTATCGCGCCCAACCAGCAGGTATTTCATGCTGAGCGCGCGAAAGGTGAACAGCAGCCCCGAGATATAGCGCGAGATAATCCGCACCTCATCGCGGCTGATCGCGCCCTCGGCCTCCATGTTGGCGGCCACCCGCAGCAGATGGGTGGTGATCGTCTCGAACTTGCGGAAATACCGGCGCGAGGCGAATGTGTCAGTCAGGCCGACATGGTCGTGGGCGGGGTCGGCCAAGATCAGCCCCCATACAGGTTCTTGTCGTGCTTCTCGACGATCGCGGCGAAGCGGCGGGCAAAGCGCTCATCGGCCTTGGCCTTCTTCTCCAGCACGTCGCGGGCAAAGACCATGTGATCCTCGTGCGCCTCAAGCATGTCGGCCATTTTCTGGTTGGTCGCGGTGCCGATGGCGGCCATGGCGGTCTGTGCTTCCTGGTCGGTCTGCACGCCGATCTCGTTGATGCGGTGGGCAACGTCCTGCTGCTGCGCGGTTTTCAGCGACTTGGTCAGCGCGTCATAGAGCACCACGCGCTGCTGCGTATCCGTTTGCAACTTGTTGATCAGCACCATCTGGGTCGCTGCCTGGTTTTGCAGCGAATCCACCCAGGTCTTGCCCTTTTCGATGTAGCGCTCCAGCGTCTGGCTCTTGGCCAGTTTCACCTGCTCGTCGCGCACCTTGGCATTATAGGCCTTGTTCAGCTCGGCCAGTTCGGTTTCCAGCTTGGTGCGCGCGGCGGCGTCCTGTTCGACGCTGATCTTGTTTTCCAGCGCAATGATCTGCGGATCCATGGCAAGGATCTCGGCCCGCACCGCTTCCAATGCCGCAACCGTCGCCTCGCGGTCGTCCAATGTGCCCGTCAGGTTGGTTTCCACCTTGGTGCGCTGCTCTTCCAGCACCGCCAACTGCCCTTCGAGCAGCTTGACGATCACATCGGATTTGGCGATCAGATCCTGCAACTTGTCGTCGATGTTGGCGGTGCGCATCCGTTCCTGCCGCATCGATTCCGACTTGCCGCTGGAGAAGATGCCGACAAAGCTCTCCCATCCGGTTTTCGAGCGCATCTCGTCGAAATCCTTGGAAAAGGCCGATGTCACATCGTCAAGCCCCATGATCAGTTCGGCGATATTGGCGTTCATCACCTCGGTATGGGCATGCACGTCTTCCAACGTGGCGTTCTCGATGTCGATATCGGCCTCGCCGGTTTCGATCTTGGCCCGCGCCGCCTCGATCCGGCTGGTCACGCCCTCGATCTGGGCCTGGCTCTCGCGCACCTTGCGCTGCGTTTCCAGGATCATTGCCTCGAACGCTGTATCAGACATGGCTTTATCCTTTTGGGTCAAATGCATGCCCTAGATATGGCATGTAACAAGGATTTACATCCCCCTAGGGCGCCGGGACTGGAAAAACTGTGGCAAACTCGGGCGCAAAAGGAAAGGCGGTTGAATGTGCCTTGCAGATCGCAGCACCAATCGCGATGCTCCGCCCCGAACCATTCAGAACGAGGCAGGCGATGAGCAGCTTTTACCAACCGGTGACCCCCGAGGGAGCGGGCGAGACGGAACGCCCCGCACCCGACAAGGTGCTATCGGGTGATCCGGTCTTTACCACCTGGAACCTTGAGGAGCGCGATGGGCTTTATTGCGGCATCTGGCGGTCGACGCCGGGCAAGTGGCGCATCTCTTATGACGAATGGGAATACTGCCGCATCCTGTCGGGCCATTCGGTGCTGACCGATGCAGACGGTAACGAGATCACGCTGCGCGCAGGTGACAGTTTCATGCTGCGGCCGGGGTTTTCCGGCACTTGGGAAGTGATCGAGACCACGACCAAGGACTACGTGATCCGGTTGTGACGCACGGTGCTCCGCCCCCCTGAGGGGGCGAAAGCTTTTTCGGCAATGGATCGCAACCGTCTCAGCCGACGACGTTGAATTCCGGCCCGTAGGGATAGCCGGTGATGTTCTCGTTACCGTCCTCGGTGATCACAAGGATATCGTGTTCACGATATCCGCCCGCACCGGGCTGATCGTTGGCAATGGTCAGCATCGGTTCCATCGAGATCACCATGCCGGGTTCCAGCACGGTGTCGATATCCTCGCGCAGCTCCAGACCCGCCTCGCGCCCATAGTAATGGCTGAGCACGCCAAAGCTATGACCATAGCCAAAGGTGCGATATTGCAGCAGGTCACGCGCGGCAAAGAAATCGTTGATCTTGTGGGTGACCTCGGCGCAGCTCGCCCCCGGTTTCAGCAGCGACATTCCGTATTCATGGGCTGCGACGTTGGCCTCCCAGATCTTCAGGCTGGCCGCATCGACCTCCTGCACGAACATGGTGCGTTCCAGCGCCGTGTAATAGCCCGAGATCATCGGGAAGGTGTTGAGCGACAGGATATCGCCCCGCTCCAGCACCCGGCCCGTCACCGGGTTATGCGCGCCATCGGTGTTGAGCCCCGACTGGAACCAGACCCAGGTGTCGCGGTATTCAGCATCGGGGAACCGCTTGGCAATCTCCAGTTCCATCGCGTCGCGCCCGGCCATGGCCACGTCGATCTCGCGAACCCCGGCCTTGACCGCCTCGCGGATCGCATAGCCGCCCACATCGGCCACCTGCGCGCCCTGCCGGATCAATGCGATCTCGGCCGGAGATTTCATCATCCGCTGGCGCATGGTGGTGTCGAACAGATCGACGGTTTTCGACGGCGAAAGGAAGCTGTCGAGCTTGCCCTTCTGCAACAGGCTGAGATGATCGCTTTCGTACCCGATCACCCGCCCCTCGCCGGTGACCGAACGGATCGCGCGCCAGTAATTGTCCCGCTGCCAGTCGGTATAGGTGATGTTGTCTCCATGGCAGCGGCGCCAGGGCTGGCCCGCGTCGATACCGGCACTGATCGTCACGCTTTCGGTCGGGGTGACCACCAGCGCATAGGGCCGCCCGAAGGCGCAATAAAGAAAGCCCGAGTAATAGGCGATGTTATGCATCGAGGTGAACACGGCGGCCTCAGCGCCCAGCGCCTCCATCCGGGTGCGCAACCCGGCGAGACGCGCCTCGTATTCTGCGGCCTCGAAAGGCAGCCTGGCTTCGGTTCCGTTGTGATAGCGATAGAATTCCGGACGCGACAAATCAGCGGTCATGGTTGACCCTCCTTTGCAGAAAGGTCCCGGCGTTCAGGACGGGGAGTGGGCGCATGCAGCACGGCATGAGGCGACGCCATCGCCAGAGCCCGCGCGGACATTGGCGCAAGCCCCTGAGTCGATCAAGTGGTAGTTTTCAGAGGCCCAGGTCGATAATTTGATCAAATCTGGATTGATTCCCACCCACGAGTGGACATAGACAAGAGGCGACACACCTGTTTGGGTGCACCCGAGACATTCTAGGCGGAGACTCAGCCATGCTGGACGCAATGACCGATCTGAAATCGCTCCTCAAGAACCCGGAGCTGCTGGCGACCAAGGCCTATATCGGCGGCCAATGGGTTGACGGCGACAACGGCACCTTTGCCGTCACCAACCCCGCGCGCGGCGACGTGATCGCCGAGGTAGCGGATCTGAGCCGCGCTCAGGTGGCGGGCGCCATCGCCCAGGCCGAGGCCGCGCAAAAGGAATGGGCGCAGTACACCGGCAAGGAGCGCGCCGCGATCATGCGCCGCTGGTACGATCTGATGATGGCCAACGCCGAGGATCTGGGTCGCATTCTGACCGCCGAACAGGGCAAGCCCCTGGCCGAGGCAGTGGGCGAGGTCGCCTATGGCGCGTCCTTTATCGAGTTCTTTGCCGAAGAGGCCAAGCGCATTTATGGCGAGACCATTCCCGGCCACCAGCGCGACAAGCGGATCATGGTGCTGAAACAGCCCATCGGTGTGGCCGCCTCGATCACACCGTGGAACTTCCCCAACGCGATGATCACCCGCAAGGCCGGCCCCGCGCTGGCGGCGGGCTGCGCCTTTGTCGCCCGGCCTGCGGCGGAAACCCCGCTGTCGGCGCTGGTGTTGGCGGTGCTGGCCGAACAGGCGGGCATCCCCGCTGGTGTGTTCAACGTTGTGCCCTCGTCGCGCTCCAGCGAGATCGGCAAGGAATTCTGCGAGAACCCCGGCGTGCGCAAGCTCACCTTCACCGGCTCGACCGAGGTGGGCCGCATCCTGCTGAAACAGGCCGCCGACCAGGTGATGAAATGTTCGATGGAACTGGGCGGCAATGCACCCTTCATCGTGTTCGACGACGCCGATCTGGATGCCGCCGTCGAAGGCGCGATGATGTGCAAGTTCCGCAACAACGGCCAGACCTGCGTCTGCGCCAACCGGATCTATGTGCAGGCGGGCGTCTATGACGCCTTTGCCGCCAAGCTGAAAGTGGCCGTTGAAAACCTCAAGGTGGGCGACGGCCTGAACGCCGGAACCACCACCGGGCCGCTGATTAACGCCGACGCGGTCGAGAAGGTGAAAGAGCATATTGCCGACGTGGCCGCCAAGGGCGGCGCTATCCTGACCGGCGGCCTGCCGCACGATCTGGGCGGCAGCTTCTTCCAGCCCACCGTGATGACCGGCGTCACTCAGGACATGAAGGTCGCGCAGGAAGAAACCTTTGGCCCCTTGGCGCCGCTCTTCAAGTTCGAGACCGTGGACGAGGTGATCTATATGGCGAACGATACCATCTTCGGTCTCGCCGCCTATTTCTATGCCAAGGATCTGAGCCGGGTCTACAAGGTGGCCGAAGCGCTGGAATATGGCATCGTCGGCGTCAACACCGGCATCATCTCGACCGAGGTCGCGCCGTTCGGCGGCGTCAAGCAATCGGGTCTGGGCCGAGAAGGCAGCCATCACGGGATCGAGGATTACCTGGAGATGAAGTACATCTGCATGGCGGTCTGACCGGGGTCAGGCGGGCGCGGCCAGCATATCCATCAGCTGCGCCACCGCCTCGTTCCAGGCGGCTGTTTCCTCGGGCGACAACCCGTCAGCCATCACATCGGACAAGGCGGCCTGCAAAGCGCGGGCCGCCTTTTTCAGGTCGGCACGGTTCAGATTGAACCGCGCATGGGACCGGGCCAGACCGTGCCCCAGAACCTGGAAATTCTTCGCATCGCTCATGCCACGAACAGTGGCGGCCAGCATCGAGGCGAACATTTCCTTTTGCACCGGGAAATCGCCTTTGAACAGCTGCCGAGACTCGGGCAATTCCCGGAAAAGATGGTGATAGAACCGCTCGGTCAGATCCGCCTTGCGCGCGAACACACGGGCAAAACTGGATTGTACCAGCCGGATCTGATCGTCTGTCATGCAACCTCGCTCAACTGCAAACGCTCCGGTCTCTCCGGTTCTTGAGCGAGTATGAGGGCCACCGGTTAATGACGCGTTTCCGTTTTGCCAAAACGGGGCTCCGGCTTGCCCGATGTCACCGTCGCTTGCGCGCCACCTTGCGGTTCAGCTTGTCGGTCTTGTGCTTGGCCTTGGCCACCTTGCGACGTACCCCGCGCTTGCCCTTGGACGGGGTGCCGCCGCGCGGCATCTCACTGTCCTCCAGGCTCAGCATCTCGAACTCCAGCCCACCGGTCACCGGCGAGGCCTGCGCCAGCCGCACGGTCACCCGTTGTCCGATCGAGATCAGTAACCCGGTTTCCGACCCCATCAGCGTCCCCGCCTCGCGGTCGAAATGAAAGAACTCGCGCCCCAGCGAACGCACAGGCACCAGCCCGTCTGCCCCCGTCTCGTCCAGTTTCACAAAGGCGCCGAACCGCGCGATGCCACTGATCCGGCCGGTGAACTCGTTGCCAACCCGCTCCGATAGATAGGCCGCCAGATAGCGGTCGGTGGTGTCGCGCTCGGCCATCATCGAGCGGCGCTCGGTGTCCGAGATATGGGTGGCGATGCGGTCCAGTTGCTCGATCTCGTCCGCCGTCAGCCCGTCATCGCCCCAGCCATGCGCCTTGATCAGGCCGCGATGCGCGATCAGATCGGAATAACGCCGGATAGGCGAGGTGAAATGCGCGTAATTCCGTAGCGCCAGGCCGAAATGGCCAAAGTTCTCTGGGTGGTAATAGGCCTGCGCCATTGACCGCAGGGTCGACATGTTGATCAGCTCCGCCTCGTCCGTCCCCGCCGCCTGATGCAAGAGCGCGTTCAGATGGCGGGTTTGCAGCACCTGCCCCTTGGCCAGCGTCAGCCCGGATGCCTGCGCCGTCTCGCGCAGCGCCTCCAGCTTTTCGGGCGCGGGTTCCTCGTGGACCCGAAACAAGAGCGGCACGCGTTTCGCGATCAGCGTCTCGGCGGCGGCCACATTGGCGAGGATCATGAACTCTTCGATCAGCTTGTGCGCGTCCAGCCGATCGCGAAAGGCCACGCTCTCCACATGACCCTTGTCATTCAGCACGATCTTGCGTTCCGGCAGGTCAAGGTCGAGCGGCTGGCGCCGCTCACGCGCCGCATTCAGCGCCTTGTAGGCGGCATAAAGCGGCGTCAGAACCTCATCCAACAGCGGGCCGGTCTTGTCGTTGGGGGCGCCGTCGATGGCCTCCTGCACCTCTTGATAGTTCAGCGAGGCGACCGAGCGCATCATCCCGCGCACAAACCGGTGACCGATCTTGTTGCCCTGCGCGTCGATCTGCATCCGCACCGCGATACAGGCGCGCGGCACGCCTTCGTGCAACGAGCACAGATCGCCCGACAGCCGGTCAGGCAGCATCGGCACCACCCGGTCGGGGAAATAGGTCGAGTTGCCGCGCTTGCGCGCCTCGCGGTCCAGTGCGCCGCCCGCACGGACATAGGCCGCCACATCGGCAATCGCGACCCAGACCACATGACCGCCGGGGTTCTTGGGGTCGTCATCGGCATGGGCGAAACAGGCGTCGTCATGGTCGCGCGCGTCCGACGGGTCGATGGTGACCAGCGGCATATCGCGCAGATCCTGCCGCCCGGACAGGCCCAGCGGTTTGGCCCGGTCGGCCTCCTCGATCACCTTGTCTGGGAAATCGTCGGGAATGCCGTGCTGGTGAATGGCGATGAGCGACACCGCCTTGGGTGCGCTCGGGTCGCCCAGCCGCTCGATGATGCGCGCGCGCGGCAGGCCCATGCGGCCCTTGGGCCCGGCCTGTTCGGCCTCGACCAACTCGCCGTCCTTGGCGCCATGCACCGCGCCCTCGGCCACCAGCCATTCATTCTGGCCCGCCTTGTCGATGGGTACGATGCGGCCGCCCTCGGCCCCCTTGCGAAAGATGCCCAGGATCTTGTGCGGGTTGGTGCCGATCCGACGGATCAGCCGCGCCTCGTAATTGTGATCCTCTTCATGCACCACGGTGAGGCGGGCAAGGATACGATCCCCCGCCCCCAGCGCCGGATCGCTGGCGCGCGGCAGCACCAGCACGATGGGTTCCACCCCTTCGCCATGCCATTCCAGCGGGCGCGCGAAGAGATCACCGTTTTCATCGGGTTCTTTCACCTGCAACACGCTGACCGGCGGCAGCCGGTCCGGGTCGGCATAGCTGCGCTTGCGCTTCTCCAGATGGCCCTCGGCCTCCAGCTCCTTGAGGATGCGTTTCAGGTCGATCCGGTCCGAGCCCTTGATGCCAAAGGCCTTGGCGATATCGCGTTTCGAGGTGAGCGTGGGATGCGCGGAAATCCACTCGAGAATTTCCTGCTTGGTAGGGATGCGAGTCATAATTCCGCCGTAGCACGCGGCGCGGGGCGCGTCACCGCAAAAGCGACGGCAGACACATCGCGTTCAGGTCGGCGGCGGCATCAACATCTTGCAGCATGTCGACCAAAGCAACCTGATGTCCCGCAAGCCCTGCCAGCGTGTCGCCCAGCGCGTGTTCGCTGGACCAGCGCACATCTCCGAACAGGCCCGGCGGCAAGGCACAACGCCGCGCCGCGCCCACCAACCAATAGCCCCCATCGGGTGCCGGTCCGAACACGAAATCAGCCGCGCCCAGCGCCGAAAAGGCGCGGGCGACATGGGCGCGGGTGACGCCGGGAATATCGGCACCGATCAGGCAGACCGGCCCCCGGGGCGCACCCCGCAACTGCCGCGCCATGCGCTGACCCAGATCGCCGTGCCCCTGCGGGCGGCGCGCCAGATCGGCGGGCCAGACCCGGCTGGCCAGCCCCTCGGTATCGGGCGACACCGCCAGCACGATCCGCCAGCGCGGATCGCGCAGCCGCCGGATCAGCGCCCTTGTCTGGTGGCGGAACCACCAGGCCGCGCCCACCATGCCGATATCGCGCCCCAGCCGGGTTTTCACCCGGCCCGGGCGCGGTTCCTTGACCATGATGACCAGCGTGCGCCGCATCGCTCTGGCTCAGGCGAAATAGTCCCGCAGGATCCGGCCATAGATGGCCTTGAGCTGATGGATCTGGGCGATCTCCACCCGTTCGTCCACCTGATGCATGGTGCGGCCCACCAGCCCGAATTCCACCACCGGGCAGTGATCCTTGACAAAGCGCGCGTCCGAGGTCCCGCCCGAGGTCGACAGCACCGGCACAACGCCGGTTTCCGCCTTGACCGCGGCCGCCACCAGATCGGACAGCGCACCGGGCGGGGTGAGGAAGCTTTCGCCCGAGATTTTCACCTTCATCTCGACCGACACGCCGAATTCCTCGGCCACCCGGTCGGCCTCGCCCTGCATCCAGGCGGTCAGGCTGGCGCCAGAATGCAGATCGTTGAACCGGATATTGACCGCCGCGCGACACTGCGCCGGGATCACATTCGTAGCGGGATTGCCGGTGTCGATGGTGACCACCGCCAATGTGGACGCGTCGAAATGGTCGGTGCCCTCGTCCAGGGTGTGGCTGGCCAGCCGTTCCATCAGCCGCGCCATCGCCGGAAGCGGATTTTTCGCCCGGTGCGGATAGGCCGAATGCCCCTGCACCCCGGTCACCGTGAACCAGGCCGACATCGACCCGCGCCGCCCGATCTTCATCATCTCGCCCATTTGATCCGGGCAGGTGGGTTCTCCCACCAGGCAGGCCGACATCCGCTCGCCCGCCTTTTCCATATAGTCAAGGAGCGCCGTGGTGCCGTCGATGGACTCGCCTTCCTCATCCCCGGTGATGGTCAGGATCACCGCCCCGTCGGGCGGTGTCTGCGTCACGAAATCCACCGCCGCGGCAGCAAAGGCCGCAACCCCCGATTTCATGTCCGTCGCGCCGCGGCCATAAAGAAACCCGTCTTTCTCCTGCGCCCCAAAAGGCGGCATCGTCCAGGCCGCCGCATCGCCCACCGGCACCACATCCGTATGCCCGTTGAACCCGAAGGTGCGCGGATGCGCCTTGTCGCCCCAGCGGGCAAACAGGTTGCGCACCCCGCCGCGATCGACCCGGACACAGGAGAACCCGGCCTGCGCGAGCACGCTTTCCACGACATCCAGCGCGCCGTCATCCTCGGGCGTGACCGAAGCGCAACGGATCAGATCGGCGGTCAACCGGGCGGCATCTGTGGTCATGGGGGGGCTCCTTGAGCAGCTACGCATCGTCTGGGCGCCACATTTGTGACGAAAACGCTGCATTGCCAAGCCTTTTGCGCAGATATCCGCTTAACAACGCAAATTTGTTCGTGCTAAGGTTGATAAACAAAAAAACAAGACCCGAGGCAGGGTTTCGAGCATATCGCCTTGAACAGGCTGAACCGAGCACAACCGCGCATCAGACGCGGCCGGTTCACTGTATCGGACCGGGATCAATCCGGGACGCTTGCTCTGCCTTGACGGAACCAGGTTGGGGCAGAAAATGGCCACAGGCGCCGAACTGACATACAATACCAGCGCGTCTGCGATGCAGATGGCGCAGACCATTTTCGGTGACGGGGTGACCGTTGTCGGTGCCTCCTATTCCGGGTGGAGCGGGTCGTCGGCGATCTACTCCAACGGCGATGCGCTGGCGCCCGGCGCCACGCCGGGCGATAGCGGGATCATCCTGTCTACCGGCCGGGCCACGGATTTCACCCGCTCGGGCGGCGATCCGAACCGGTCGGCCAACACCTCGACCAATACCTCGGGCCAGAACAACAACCCAGATTTCAACGCCGCCGCAGGCACAAACACCTATGACGCCTCTTACCTGGACGTCAGCTTCATCCCCGACTCGAACGTGATGACGATGCAGTTCGTCTTCTCGTCCGAGGAATATCCCGAGTTCGAGAACTCCATCTATCAGGACTTTGTCGGCGTCTGGGTCAATGGCGTGCAGGCGAACCTCGAGGTTGGCAATGGCGACACCGATCCCGGCAACATCAACGCGACAAGTAACCAGAACCTGTTTCTGGACAATACCGGCGACGCCTATAACACGGAAATGGATGGTCTGACGGTCACCATGACCCTGACGATGAACGTGATCCCCGGTGTCGTGAACACCATTCGCATCGGGGTCGCGGATGTCTCGGACAGCAGTTATGACTCCAACCTCCTGATCGCCGCCAACAGCCTTCAGACCCGCCTGATCGCGGTCGCCGATCACAGCACCATGTATCCGGATGGTCAGGTGACGCTCGATATCCTGGACAACGACATCAACCCGTCCGGTGCGACGCTGACCATCACGCATCTGAATGGCATTCCCGTCACTGCGGGCAGCATCATCACCCTGCAAACGGGGCAGAGCGTTCAGCTGAATGCCGACGGCACCATCACAGTTTTCGGCGATAGTGATGTCGAGCATTTCAACTTCACCTATACGGTCACCAACGGCACCAATACCGATACCGGGCTGGTCAATATCAACTCGATCCCCTGTTTCGTGGCCGGGACGCTGATCGACACCCCCGATGGCGAACGCCAGGTCGAACGGCTGACACCGGGCGATAT
Source organism: Ruegeria sp. PrR005 (assembly GCF_010500245.1). Classification (GTDB taxonomy): domain Bacteria; phylum Pseudomonadota; class Alphaproteobacteria; order Rhodobacterales; family Rhodobacteraceae; genus Ruegeria_B; species Ruegeria_B marisflavi. The sequence goes on along the minus strand of NZ_JAAGOX010000022.1, from coordinate 427,265 downwards.
GGTACTGACGCGCGACCATGGCCCGCAAGAGGTGCGCTGGGTTGGTGAGCGCACTGTCGATGCCGAGGGCCCTCTCGCCCCCATCCTCATCAAGGCGGGCGCCTTTGGCCGGCATCGCGACCTGATGGTCTCGCCGCAGCACCGGATCCTGGTGGGCGATGTCCTCAGCGAATTGTGGTTCGGCGAACCTGAGGTGCTGATCTCTGCCGCCGACCTGGTCAACGGGCGCACCGTTCTGCAAGTTCCCGGCGGGCGCGTCACCTATGTCCACGTCATGTTCGACCGGCACGAGGTGATCTATTCCGAGGGGCTGGCCAGCGAAAGCTTCCTGCCCGGACCACAGATCGGCAACCTGTTCGACGACGCGGTTCTCGATGAAATCTGTACCCTTTTCCCGGAACTGAACCCACGAACCGGCGAGGGATACGGACAGGCGGCCCGAAGGATCCTGCGCCACTACGAGGCGCGATTGCTGGCGACGCCCAGGAAGGTGGCCTGAGATGAGCTGGATCGCCGTTTCCGCCCCCGGTATCGACAAGTTCTCGCCCGACGGGCTGACGCCACGGCAGCGGCCAGCAGGCCCTGCGAAAACCTCCGACGAAGACCTGATGGTGCGCGGCACCCTGGTTTTCGAAACCCGCCTGCCAAACGCGAACCGGCCGAGGTTCCTGCTTCAATACGAACGGCAGGGCGCCTGGCCGTTCCACCTGTCCCTTCAGGCCATTCCCGGCGGCGGGCTGATCCTGATCGTGAACCAGGGCGGGTCGGTCCTGCATCAGGTGCTGAACGTCGCCGACAGCGGGCGGCTTGAAACGCTCAGGCTCAGCTATGCCTGGGATGCACCGGCGCGGGCGGGCTGGATTGCGCTGGAACACGAGGAACGGGAGTTTCCGCTGCTGGTCCAGATCGACTCTCCTCCCCCCCTCAGGACCGATGACCTCAACGCGCTGTTTACCGAGGGCGGCCACAGATTCGTATCTCAGGATCTGGTCTATTTCGCCCTGTCAAACCGGATCGAGCCGGTCGGCCCAATGCCGTCGCTGCTGCCGGACACGCCCATCGCAACCCCGACGGGCTATCGCGAGTTGCGGGATATCCAGCGCGGCGACACGGTGATTTCTGCCGACGGCGACGCGGTTCCTGTCCTGCACAAGGTCAGCCGCACGGTCCCGGCCTTCGGCAGCACCGCGCCCCTGACCATCCGCAGACCTTATTTTGGGCTCCGGCAAAACATCGTGGTGGCGCCGTCGCAGCGGCTGCTGCTATCCGGAACCGAGGTTGAATACCTGTTCGGACGCGAGGCGGTGCTGGTTTCGGCGCGCCACCTGTCCGGGGGCCACTCGGTCATGCCCGCGCGTGCCGGGCTGACGATCACTTATTCGCAGCTGCTGCTGCCCTCGGGCGAAGCGATGGTCACAGCAGGAACGCTGGCCGAAAGCCTCTATATCGGCAGGTTGCACCGGCGCCCCCTGCACCTTGCCGCCAGCATCCTTGCCGGATGCGAGCGCAGCCGGTTGCCGGATCACGGGCGGCCCAGCCACCTGGTTCTGCGCTCGTTCGACGCCCGCATTCTGGCAGAGGCTCGCGCCGCCTGAGCGGCGCGCGGCGCATCAATCCTGCTGATAGACCGTGCGCCCGCCACAGATCGTGCGGCGCACCGTCACCCGGTCCAGTTCGGCGGGCTCGACGGCCTCCAGATCGGCGTCCAGAATGATCACATCGGCCAGCTTGCCGGGCGTCAGGCTGCCCTTGATCGCCTCGGTCCGCTCGGCAAAGGCTCCGCCCAGCGTATAACCCTCGAGCGTCTCGGCAAGGGTCAGGCGCGGATCGGCCTGTTCGGCGCACCAGCTTTGCCGGGTCACGGCGGCATGAATGCCTCGCATCACCGAAATGTCGGTCACCGGCCAGTCCGACGCCAGCGCGACAGCAATACCGGCATCCTTGATCCGGCGCACCGGATAGCTGTCCGGCCAGCGCGCGCGCCCGATGGCGCTTTGCGCCGGTTCCAGCGGAAACCCTGTCCCCGGCACATGCATCGGCTGCATCGAGGCGACCACCCCAAGCTCGGCCAGACGCGGAATATCGGCCGGGTCGATCACCTCGATATGCTCGATCCGGTGGCGCAGACCGCTGTCGCCGTTGGCCGCGCGCGCCGCCGCATAGCCATCGAGCACGCGCGAGGTCGCGGCATCGCCGATGGAATGTACCGCGATCTGCAATCCCCGCCGGTCGATATCGGTCGCAAGTCGGGCAAACCGCTCGGCCGAAAACCGGCCATGCGCGCGCCATCCGGGGCGGCCCGGATAATCCGCCTTCATGAAGGCGGTGTTGCTTTCGATCACCCCATCCATGAACATTTTGACAAAGCCCGAGGCCAGCCATTCATCGTTCCAGCGCGCGTGCATCTCGCTGGCGCGTTCCAGTTCGGCCTCGTCCATCTCGGGCAGGAAATGGAACGGCACCCGCACCCGCGCCGTCAGACGCCCTTCAGCCCGCAATTGGTCAAGCAGGTCGAGCGTGTACAGGTTGCCGTCCATGTTGACGATCGAGGTCACCCCATGCGCATTGGCATGCGCCAGACCACGCGCCAGTGCCTCCAGATCCCCGGCACGCTGCGCGGCATCCGGTGCCGGATCTGGCTCGGTGCCCACCGCCAGACCCTGCATCGCGCGGTAGTAACCGCTGAGGCTCAGCACCGGTGCATAGGCCTCGGGCTCCAGCAGCATGCCGTTGGCCAACCCGTCTTCGCCCATCACCACCTCGTGCCCGTCCGGGGTTTCACGCCCGTGCAGCACACCCGCCAGCTCCAGCGCTCGTGTGTTGGCCCAGACCGTGTGATGGTCATCGGCTACCAGCGCCAGCGGGCGATCCGGCATCAGATCGTCCAGCAGCAGGCGTGGCACCTGCCCGTCAAACAGCGCGTATCCCGGCCCCTGTGCCACCAGCAGCCCCGAACCGGGGCTGCGCGCCGCCCCTTCGGCCAGCTTGCGCCGGGCGGTTTCCGGGTCGGCAGTGCCGTGCAAATGCACCTGGTCCAGCTCGGCCCCGCCAATGAAAAGGTGCAGGTGGCTTTCGACAAACCCGGGCAGCACCGTCGCGCCGCCGGCCTCGATCACCTCGGTCTCGGGGCCCGCCAGCGCGCGCATCTCGGCATCCGACCCAACGGCCAGAATCCGCCCGGCCGCGATCGCAAGGGCTTCGGCTCTCGGCATGTTCCGGTCCTGTGTCAGGACCCGCCCGCCCAGAATGATGCTGTCGGCTTTCTGCATTCCACATGCTCCCCAATCTCGAATACCGGTTGCGTGCCCGGCACATTGCCCGTGTTTGATGGCAGAGTGACCTCTGGGCTGGGTTGCCTGCAAGAGGAGACCCGCATAAAGGGTCTAAAAACCGGACGTGACCAAACAATGCGCAAATTGTTTCTTTCCCTGACAGCTCTGGCCGCGTTCTGGGGTCAGAGCCTCATGGCACAAACGCTCACCGTCGCCACGGTCGAGCGTCCCCCCTTCTCGTTTGCCGACAAGAGCGGCGAGGCCGGTTTCTCGATGGACCTGCTGGCGGCGCTGTCAGAAACACTGGGCTGGCAATACAGCATCGAGCGGATGGACAAGTTCGCCGACATGCTCGGTGCGGTGCAGACGGGCAAGGCCGATCTGGCCATAGCAAATATCTCAATCACCGCCGCGCGCGAAACCGCGATGGATTTCAGCCAGCCGATCTTTGAATCCGGCTTGCAGATCCTTGTGCCCGAGGAACAATCGGCCGTTCCGGCGCTGCTGCGCGCGTTGATGTCGCGCGATCTGTTTCTGGCCATCGGCATCGCCTTTGTCATCCTGCTGACCGGCGGCATGGTCATGTGGTATTTCGAACGCCGCGCCCAGCCCTATTTCGACCGGTCGCTGGACGAGGCCTGGTTCCCCTCGTTCTGGTGGGCGCTGAACCTGGTGGTCAATGGCGGGTTCGAGGAGCGCGTGCCGCGCACCGCCTTCGGGCGCATGTTCGGAGTTCTGCTGGTAGTGTCGTCGCTGTTCATCGTGTCGGTGTTCACCGCCCGCATCACATCGGTGATGACGGTCGAGGCGATCAGCGGTTCGGTCAATTCGGTCAATGATCTCTACGGCCGCAGCGTGGGAACGGTCGAAGGCTCGACCGCCGCCGCCTTCCTCTCGCGCCGCGAAATCGACTTTGCCGCCTACGATGGGCTGGAAACCATGCTGACTGCCTTCGAGGCTGGTGACGTCGACGCGCTGGTGTTCGACGCACCGATCCTGGCCTATTACGCAACCCATCGCGGCAGGGGCAAGGCCGCGACCACCGGGTCGGTGTTCCTGCGGGAAAACTACGGCATCGCCTTTCCCACCGGATCGGCCCGGGTGGAAGAGGTCAACCAGGCCCTGCTTGCCCTGCGCGAGGACGGCACCTATGACCAGATCTATCGCAAATGGTTCGGCGCCCGGAACTGAGCCCGCTCAGTCAGCCTCGTCGCCGAAAAACGGCGTCATCTGCGCCACGATCACCGCGTTCTCGTCCAGCGCCCGCTGCATCAGCTCCCGCTCTTCGGCGTCGATCTCGTGGCCCTGCGCCTCGCGCTCTTCCAGCGTGCCGTACCCGGTGACGTCGAGCGGCGCGGTATCGGCCTGTTTCAGGATCGCAACGGTTTCGCGGACCGCCTCGGCCTCGTCCACGCCGCTGGCATAACACATCAGCGCGGCGCCGGTGGCACCGTCAGGCAGGCCATCGCCTGCCTTGCGCCCGATCTGGACGACAAGCGTGAACACCTGCTGGCGGGATTCTTTGCGGGGCTTTTCCATGGCGCCGCCTTAGCGCGCGCCCTGCAAGACGTCAACTTGATACAAACTGTCGGGAAATCGCGGGCGCCGATACGCGCCTGCGCGGCCCGGGATAAAGGGATTGGAAAGCTGGGCGGATTATCCCGGAACGGACCCAATCGACCGGATCCTTGCACGATGCCCACCGCCAGCGAATTGCCCATCGACACGTCAGCCTCGGCCATGGACATGGCCAACGCCATGTTCGGCAATGGCATTCAGATCGTGTCAGCCGATTACAGCGGCGCCGCCTCGGCCTCGGGCATCTATTCCGACGGAGATACCGTCGCACCCGATATCACGCCTTCGGACACCGGCGTGATCCTGTCCACCGGCAACGCATCCGCGATCACCAACAGTTCCGGTGATGCCAACATCTCGACCGGAACCAGCACGAATCACTCCCTCGCAGGCGACGCGCAACTGACCGAGATGGCAGGCGCCCAGACCTATGACGCATCTGTTTTCGAGGCGAGTTTCATCCCCGAAGGCTCGACCCTGACCATGCAGGTGGTATTTTCATCCGAGGAATATCTGGAATACGTGGGCTCCGGCTTCAACGACGCGGTGGGCATCTGGGTGAACGGTGTTCAGGCGGAACTGTCCATCGGTGGCGGCGACATCACGATCGACAATATCAACGACGAAACCAATTCCAGCCTCTATGTCGACAACCCGGCAAACGCCGAGGTCGCCAATACCGAAATGGATGGTTTCACGGTTACGCTGACGCTCAAGGCGCCGGTCAACCCCGGCGAAATCAACACGATCAAGATCGCCATCGCCGATGCCGGCGACGGGGCCTATGACTCCAACCTTCTGATCGCGGGAGATTCGATCCAGACCGCCCTGATCGCCGACGACGACATTGTCGGGATAACGGGCGGAAATCCAGAATCGGTCGACGTGCTGAGCAACGACAGTTCGACCGAGGGCGGCACTCTCACGATCACCAAGATCAACGGACAAACCGTTTCCGCCGGGGATACGGTCACGCTGTCCACCGGCGAAACCATCACCTTGAATGCCGACGGTACTTTCACCATCGACTCCGACGGGTCCGAGGCGAGCTCGAACGCGTTCTCCTATCAGGTGACGGATGCGGCGGGAAACACCGACACCGCCTTTGTCACCATCAACGCGACCCCCTGTTTCGTCGCGGGCACCCTGATCGAAACACCACAGGGCAAGATCGCCGTCGAGACCCTCAGGCCCGGCGACAAGGTGTTCACAAAGGACAACGGGCCGCAGCCGGTGCGCTGGGTCGGACAAACCCGGCGCATCGCCGAAGGGCCCGACGCGCCCATTCTGATCTCGCGGGGCGCCTTGGGGCGGCATGGCGCCGTGGCGGTTTCCCCCAACCACCGGATACTGCTCGAACTGCCGCAATCCGAGCTGCTGTTCGGCGCAGCCGAGGTTCTGGTCAAGGCGAAGGACCTGGAAAACGGGCGCACAATCCGCCGCTGCGCCGATGGCCTGCCTGTCATCTATGTCCATATCCTGTTCGACCGGCATCAGGTGATCTGTGCGGACGGGCTGGAAAGCGAAAGCTATCACCCGGGCGACCTGTCGCTCAGCGCCTTCGATCGTGAAACCCGCGATGAGGTCCTGCGCCTGATGCCGGATCTCTCAGCCCCGGGCTATGGCTATGGCCCATCGGTCCGCCCGGCGCTGCGCGGGTACGAGGCGCGGGCACTGTTGCGCGCCTGACAGACATGGAAAGGCCGCAGCAAACCCTGCCGCGGCCCTATCTGCAACCCATATTGCCGGATCAGTCGCGCAACAACTCGTTGATGCCGGTCTTGGAGCGGGTCTTTTCGTCCACGCGTTTGACGATGACCGCGCAATAGAGGCTGATGCCCCCGGTTGTCGGCATCGACCCTGAGACCACCACCGAATAGGGCGGCACTTCGCCATACATGACCTCGCCGGTTTCCCGGTCGACGATCTTGGTCGACTTGCCGATATAGACACCCATGCCCAGCACCGAACCCTCGCGGATGATGCAGCCCTCGACCACCTCGGAGCGGGCACCGATGAAGCAATTGTCCTCGATGATGGTGGGGCCCGCCTGCATCGGCTCCAGCACGCCGCCAATGCCGACGCCACCCGACAGGTGCACGTTCTTGCCGATCTGGGCACAGCTGCCGACGGTGGCCCAGGTATCGACCATGGTGCCGCTGTCCACATAGGCGCCGAGGTTGACAAAGGACGGCATCAGCACCACGCCCGGTGCGATATAGGCCGATTTGCGCACCACGCAGTTGGGCACGGCACGGAACCCGGCCGCCTTCCACTGGTTCTCGCCCCAGCCTGCAAACTTGCTGTCGACCTTGTCCCACCAGCCGCCGCCCTGCGGGCCGCCCGACTGGATTTCCATGTCCTTGATGCGGAAGCCCAGCAGCACCGCCTTCTTGGCCCACTGGTTCACGTGCCAGCTGCCATCAGCCTGTTTCTCGGCCACGCGCAGCGCGCCGCTGTCCAGCGCGGCCAGCGTATCCTCGATCGCCTCGCGCGCGGCGCCGGTGGTGGCGGGGGTGATGCTGTCGCGGGCTTCCCACGCGGCCTCGATGGCGGCTTCCAGCTCAACGTTGGACATGAGGTCTTGCTCCCTGATCAATGCGTGATGTTTGTTTCGCCTATACGCAAGCGCGGGCCAAGGCGCAATGCGACGCGCCCTGACCCGATTGCGTCCTTACGCGTCTTCCAGCGCGCCAAGAGCGACAAACATCTCGGCGTCTGCGCCGGTTCCGGCATTGGGCGCGGTCAGCAGGACATCGCCATAGAACACCGAATTGGCCCCGGCCAGGAAACACAGCGCCTGCTCGGCGGCGCTGAAATCCGAGCGCCCCGCCGACAGCCGCACCCGTGTCAGCGGCATGATGATCCGCGCCGTGGCAACCATCCGCAACAGATCGAAAATGCCCACCCGCTCGCGATGCGCCAGCGGCGTACCGGCGATGGGGATCAGCGCGTTGATCGGGACACTTTCGGGATGGGGCGCGAAATTCGCCAGAACCTGCAACATGGCGGCGCGGTCTCGCAGGCTCTCGCCCATGCCGATGATGCCCCCGCAACACAGCTCGATCCCCGCATCGCGGCAATAAGACAGTGTATCCAGACGATCCTGATAGGTGCGGGTGCCGATGATCTGACCATAGAACTCGGGCGAGGTATCGAGATTATGGTTGTAGGCCGTCAACCCCGCCTCGGCCAGTCGCTGCGCCTGATGGGGCTGCAACATGCCCAGCGTCACGCAGGCCTCCATCCCCAGGTCGCGCACACCGCGCACCATGGTCAGCACATTGTCGAACTCGGCGCCATCGCGCACCTGCCGCCAGGCCGCGCCCATGCAGAATCGTTCGGCCCCGGCCTGCTGCGCCCGCCGTGCCAGCGAGATCACGTGATCGGGGTTCATCAGCTTTTCCCGGGTCAGTTCGACCTCGCGGTGATGGGCCGATTGCGGACAATATGCGCAATCCTCGGGGCAACCGCCGGTCTTGATGCTGAGCAGGCTGGCCTTCTGAATATCATCGGGCGCGTGATGGGCGCGATGCACCGCATTGGCGCGTCCCACCAGATCGAGCAAGGGAAGGCGCAACAGCGCCTCCACCTCGTCCACGCTCCAGTCAGAGCGGATCGCCTCAGCCATGACGGGCGCCCCCGCGCAGGCGCTCGGCCCAGCCTTGCGGCAGCTTGGTGACCAGCAGGGCGGCCAGCGTGACCTTGACCAGATCGCCGGCCACAAAGGGCGTCATGCCATAGGCAAGCAGCTTGTCGGCAGGCACGAATTGCGCCAGCCAGCCCAGCCCCAGCGCATAGATCACCGCCAGCCCCAGCAGCATCGCGGGCCAGAGCGCCAGCCGGTGCAGCCGGTCGGCGGCAAAGCCCACCAGCGCCGAGGCGACCAGAAAACCGACCAGATATCCGCCGGTCCCGCCCAGCATATAGGCCAGGCCAATGCCCTTTTCCGGCGTACCCGCAAACACCGGCAGCCCCAGCGCGCCAGCCGCCAGATATCCGGCCAGCGTCGCGGTTCCCAGACGGATCCCGTAAAGCGCCGCCAGTGTCATTACGGCGGCAACCTGCAACGTCATCGGCACCGGCCAGAACGGCACCTGCACCCGGGCCGACAGGGTCAGGATCGCGATCCCCGCCACAACGCGCAGGATTTGCCCGCTCAGCGCGGGCGCGCGGGCTCTGGCGACGGCGGCTTCGGTGGTCTCTTTCATGGGATTCTCCATTTTATAGATAAAATTTAGGACTCACTTCGGTATTCATGATTTCTATCTATAATTTCTGCAAGCAAAAATCTCCGTCCCCGTATTTCTTCGCGATCGGAAAATGTCGAAAGGTCAGAGCGCCCGACGCAGATGCCGACGCAGCACATCGCAGGCGGTCTCGGCATCGCGCCGCTTCATCGCCATCAGGATCGCCGCGTGATCGGCGTCAGTGCGCTGCCGCCAGCGCTTACGCCAATGCGTGTGCAGATGCCGGGCCGAGGCGATGTGCAGATCGTCGATCACCGACAACAGGCGCGGCATGCCGCACGGTGTCAGGATTGCACGGTGAAAGGCGCGGTTGCGCGCCTCCCAGCTTGGCATGCCCTCGGCCGCGTCGCAGACAAGTCGTGCATCATCAATGACTTGCAAGTCACCCGGCGTTGCTCTCTGGACCGCGTGTTGCAGCGCCAATGGCTCCAGCGCCACCCGCATCTCGATCACCTCACGGATCTCGGCCGGGTCCAGCGCGGTGACCCGCATGCCCCGGCGCGGCTCGCTTTGCGCCAGCCCATGCGCCTCGAGCCTCAGCAACGCCTCGCGCACCGGAACATGGCTGGTATCGAAGGCACGCGCGATATGATCCTGACGCAGCTTTTCCCCGGCGGGCAAAGCGCCGGTGATGATCTGCTGGCTGAGCCGGGCATAGATGGTGTCGGCGATGGTTGCTGTCATGAATTATAGATAAAATACCCTGCGTGCCCGGAGCAACCCGCAATCGTCACCCACTGAAGGGATCCGGGGCGATATTGCCGCCGCAGATCAGAACCGCGACCCGTTCGCCCGGTTCCGGCCGGTAAGCGCCGCACTTCAGCGCCGCCAGCGCCGTGGCCCCCGCGGGCTCGACCAGGATCCGCCGTTCCGACCAGAGCGCACGCTGCGCCTGGGCGATGGCGGCATCGGGCACCAGAACTGAGGCCACCGCCCCCCGCGCCAGCCCGAAACAGATCTCGCCGATCCGCCGTGCGCCCAGCGCATTGGCGGCAATGCCCGAGACTTCGACATCGACCGGCCCACCCGCAGCCAGCGCCGCATTGAGCGCACAGGAGGTCTCGGGCTCGACTGCAACCACCTTGCGCGCGCCTTGCCACCAAGCCAGCGCTCCCGCGATCAGCCCGCCGCCACCGACCGCGATCAAAACGGTATCGGCCTCCAGCCCCTGCGCGTCCCATTCGGCAAAACAAGTCCCCTGCCCCGCCACCGTCAGCGGCGCATCATAGGCATGGATCTGCATCGCGCCGGTGTCGGCCTCGTGCTGTCGCGCCAGCATCAGCGCATTGGCATATTCACCCGGCACCACCGCCAGATCGGCGCCAATGCCCCGGATCAAGGCGATCTTGGAAGGGCCCGCGATCTCGGGCACGAATATCTTGGCCGGATGGCCCAGCGCGCGGGCCGCATAAGCCGCCGCCGCCCCGTGATTTCCACCCGAGGCGGCCACCACGCCAGCGGCGGGCACGTCGCTGGCCAGCAGAGTGTTGAAGGCGCCGCGCGCCTTGAAACTGCCGGTGTGCTGCATGTGCTCCAGCTTCATATCGACCGGATGGGACAGGCCGAACCCCTGCGTCGACATCACCGGCGTCACCTGCACATGCCCCGCGATACGCTCCGCCGCCACCGAAATCTCTGCCGTCCAGTCCATCTCTCACCCTCTTTGCCGCTCTGCCTCTGGCACTTGCCCCGCGAACCCTATAGCTCAGAGAGAAAGACGCAAGCAGGGAAGCCCGCGCCATGAGAGACGACCGCCAAAGCCCGTTCCGCGACGCCCATACCGACCGCTCGACGGCACGCCACGTGCCGGACACGCCGCAGACCCGGTCTGCGGCCTACCGGCTGGCCTTTGCCGACGAGGACTTCCTGTGCCGCGACGAACTGCGCCCGGTGCGGCTGCAACTGGAACTGCTCAAGCCGGAAATGATAATGGCCGAGCGCAACATCACGTCGACCGTGGTCCTCTTCGGCGGCGCCCGCATTCCCGCGCCCGCCAACAAGGACAAGGCCCGCACCCAGACCCTGGCCGAGCTGTCGAAATACTATGACGAGGCGCGCGAGTTCGCCCGCCTGATCACCGAGAAGTCGAAACTGACCGGGTGCCAGGAAATGGTCATCTGCACCGGCGGCGGCCCCGGCGTGATGGAGGCGGGCAACCGGGGCGCGCAAGAGGCGGGCGGCTGCTCGATCGGGCTCAACATCGTGCTGCCGCACGAACAGGCACCAAATGCCTATGTCACGCCTGACCTCAGCTTCAACTTCCACTATTTCGCGATCCGCAAGATGCATTTTCTGATGCGCGCACGGGCGATTACCATCTTTCCCGGCGGGTTCGGCACGCTGGACGAGCTGTTCGAGTCCCTGACCCTGATCCAGACCGGCCGTATGGAGCGGGTGCCCTTCCTGCTCTTCGGGCGTGAGTTCTGGGAGCGGGTGATCAACTGGAAAGCGCTGGCCGATGCCGGCACGATCTCAGCCGAGGATCTTGACCTGTTCCGTTTTGTCGAAACCGCGCAAGAGGCGGTGGATATCATCGAAAACTGGGAACCGGCGCCCCCACGCGACAGTATCCCCGGCCGCTGAGGCGATTCGTGCTAGACTGTCCCCGCACAGCCAAGGCGGGAGGACGTGATGGCCTATGTGACGGTATCCAGCTGGACCTATGATGCGTCGTTGAACGAGACGGCGCTGATCGCCAGCGCGCGGGACAAACTGAACCAGATCAAGGCGATGGGCGCAGTGGGCGGCCATCTTGTACGGATAAGCCCGACCGAGGGGCTGATCGTGATGATCTATCCCGACGAAGGCACCTGGAACCGCGTGCGGGACACGGTCCTGCACATGCGCAAGGATACCGACCCGGCCGAAGGCGGCACCATGACCCGGGCCATCGGCGGACCTGCGGCGGTTTCGGTCTGACCGGAGCGGGCCCCGGTCAGTTCATATGTGTGGGCAGAATACCCAGTTCGATGCCCTGCGGCAGTTTGGTCACCACCTGGGCGCCCTTGACGTCCTTGATGGCATAGCCGTAGCCCATCAACCGGAATTTCCACTCGCGCGCGCTCAGCGCCTTGGCCCGTTCGCGTTGCAGCAGGTCCAGAACGCCTGCCTCAATCATTGCGCCACCGATATCTGCCTGTGCCATTTCCTGTCCTCCATGGCGTTGTTGCCAATTTCGAAACTGACTGTTGATCAGGGCGGAAATTGAACGCGAATGAGGAAAAACAAGGGCGGGCAAAAGGGGGCTCTGCCCCCGCCGCAGCAGAGCCGCGGCTCCCCCGGAGTATTTCAGACCAGAAAGAAGCGCAAACGCGCGCGCCTCTTTCGGCCCTGCGGACAGGGTGCTAGACCTGCGTCGAAGATCATTGGAGACCTTGAATGGACGACACCGAACGCCAAGGCCCCGACATGGGCGCCTTTCTGCATCTGCGTGGCAATGCCTTGTCCAAAGGCGATCCTGTGGCCCTGCCGCTGGTACAGTCCAGCATGTATCACCTACCCGGCGAGCCGGAGAGTTTCTCCAACTACGGCCGCGTGCACAACGCGACCTGGGTGGCGCTGGAACATGCGCTGGAGCATCTCGAAGCGGCGCCCTGCCGCGTCTTTCCGTCCGGCATGGGGGCGATCTCGGCGGCGCTGTTTGCCACGCTGAAGGCGGGCCAGCGGCTCTTGATCCCCGGCGATGGCTATTACGTGACACGGCTGTTGTCCGACCGCTACTTGCGCCAGCTCGGGGTCGAGGTGGTGGAGCGTCCGACTGCGGAATTCGCCGCCGGAGGGTTTGCCGGGTTTGACGTAGTGTTCCTGGAAACGCCGTCGAACCCTGGCCTGGACCTGATCGACCTCGCGGCCGTCGCGGATGCGGTGCGCGCTGCGGGCGGGATCACGATCTGCGACAACACCACAATGACACCACTGGGGCAGCGGCCGCTCGACCTGGGCATCGACATGGTGGTCGCCTCGGACACCAAGGCGATGGGCGGCCATTCCGACCTGCTGATGGGTCATGTCGCCACCCGCGACAGTGATCTATTGCAGGCGGTGGACGATTGGCGTCGCATTTCCGGCGCCATCCCCGGCCCGCACGAGGCCTGGCTCTTGCATCGCGGGCTGGAGACGCTTGAGGTGCGGTATGATCGCATGTGCTCCTCGGCCGAGGTTCTGGCCCCGCGCCTGGCCCAACATCCCGTGGTCAGGGCGCTCCGGTACCCGGGGCTGCCGACGGACCCGGCGCATAATCTGGCGCGCGGCCAGATGCGGCGGTTCGGTTTCCTGATGTCGCTGACGCTGGAAAATGCCGACAAGGCCGAGCGGTTCATCAACACATGCCCGCTGCTGCGACCGGCCACCTCGTTCGGCGGCGTCCACAGCTCGGCCGAGCGCCGCATCCGCTGGGGCGATGCGGTCGATCCCGGCTTTGTCCGCCTGTCGATCGGCTGCGAGCCGGTTGAAGAACTGTGGCAGGCGTTGAAAACGTCGCTCGACGGGGTGGTCTGAGCGCTATTTCGCCTTGTTTTCCCGCAGTTCCTTGAACACGTAGATCGGCAGGACGATCCCGGCGATCAGCGCCCCGATCCAGACCAAGAGCGTGGCGAGCAACAGGTTCGTCACGCCGCCGATCACCAGGCCGGATGTCAGCATCTCGGTCACGAGCAGGCCCACAAAGATGACGACCAGCGCCACCCCGCCCTGGAGCGCGGGCAGGTTCTTTTCGCTGAGCTTGTTGATCAGCGGCCCCGCCACCACCTGAATCAGCGAAAAGATTGCCACGACAAAAATGAACGACAGTGGCGCGATGGAAAACCCGTCGAGCAAGAGCGCGGCCAGCAAAAGGCCGATGGCGTTGCCGGCCAGAATGGCCGCAATTGACAGCATGTTGCGATACACGTCCGATACTCCCCGTTAATCTTTATCGGATGTTATACGCCCGAGGCGGAAAAACCAGAAAAACCGCCACTTGGGTCGCTGCGCCAAGACGCCTCTTTGCGGCATGCTTTGCGCCGTGATCTAATTCCCGTTGCAGGAAACGCGCCAGACACGGATGACGAGCCAGACATGAGCACCGACCCCTATGCGGCCCTTGGCCTGTCCAAGACAGCGTCGCAGGATGAAATCAAGAAAGCGTATCGCAAGATCGCCAAGGAGTGTCACCCGGACCTGAAACCGGGGGATGCCGCCGCCGAAGCGCGGTTCAAGGCGGCCGCCGCGGCCTATGACCTGCTAAAAGATCCCGAAACCCGCGCCCGATTCGACCGGGGCGAGATCGACGCCTCGGGCCAGGAGAAACCGCAGCAACAGTATTACCGCAGCTATTCCGAGGCCGCCGGCAATCCCTATCGCCGCGCCCAGGCACAGGGCGAGTACGAGGACATGTCCGACATCTTTGCCGAGTTCATGCGCAGGCAGGGCGGTGCGGGACGCACTCACGAATATCGCGCGCCGGGGCAGGATCGCCGCTATGCGATGCAGATCTCGTTTCTGGACGCGGTATTTGGCGCGACCAAACCGATCACTTTACCCAATGGCGACCGGCTCGAGGTCAGCATCCCGGTTGGCGTCACCGATGGCCAGACGATCCGGCTGCGCGGCAAGGGGGATCCGGGCATTGGCGGCGGGCCTGCGGGCGATGCGCTGGTCACGATCTCGGTGGCGCCACACCCCGTTTTCCGGCGCGAGGGCGACGATATTCACCTGACCCTGCCGATCACGCTGGACGAGGCGGTACTGGGCGGCAAGGTGGCGACGCCGACCATCGACGGGCCGGTCGCCGTAACCATCCCGCCCGGCACCAGCACCGGCAAAACACTGCGGCTCAAGGGCAAGGGCGTGCGCCAGCGCGGCGGAACCGGGCGGGGCGACCAATTGGTCGAGATCACGATCGTCATGCCCGACCGCATCGACGACGGGTTGCGCGATTTCATGGAAAGCTGGCGCAAATCGCATTCCTACAACCCAAGAAAGGGGATGCCGACATGACCCCGTTCTATAGCGAAAGCGAAGTCATCGCCCGTGTGTCACGCCTGACCGAGGGGCGGCTGGTCGAATATTGCGCGGCCCATATCGTGATCCCGGCCCAGACCGAGACCGGCCCGATGTATCAGGAGATCGACATCGCGCGGCTGGAATTGGCCTGTGACCTGCACGACCAGTACGAGGCCGAACCCGAGGCCATCGGCCTGATGATCTCGTTGATCGACCAGTTGCACGGGCTTCGCGCCGAGATGCGCGGGTTGGTGCGGGCGCTCGACGCGCAACCCGAAGCAGTCCGGCGCGACATTGCCGACCGGCTCATCAGCCATCGGTTCGGCGACTGAGCGTCAGTCGCCCAGACCGGCCTCGGCTTCGATCTGCTTTCTGGATTTGCGTGCCCGTTCGGTGGCCGATTTCAACTGTCCGCAGGCGGCCATAATATCGTCGCCGCGCGTCTTGCGGATCGGCGCGGCATAGCCCGCCTGATAGATGATGTTGGCGAATGCGCGGATACGGTTGTTCGACGATCGCTTGTACGGCGCGCCGGGCCATTCATTGAACGGGATCAGGTTGATCTTGGCCGGGATCTTGTGGCGCTTGATATGGTCGAGCAGGCGATGGGCATCCGCGTCGCTGTCGTTCACCCCGTCCAGCATCACGTATTCAAAGGTGATCCGCTCGGAATTCGACGCATTGGGATAGGCCGCCAGCGCCGCCAGCAACTCCTCGATATTCCAGCGCTTGTTGATCGGTACCAGTACGTCGCGCACCTCGTCCGTGGTGGCATGGAACGAGATCGCCAGAAGGCACCCGATCTCTTCCGCCGTCCGCGCGATCTCGGGCACCACGCCGCTGGTCGACAGGGTGATGCGCCGGCGCGACAACTGGATCCCCTCGGGGTCCATGGCGATCTTCATCGCGTCGCGAACGTTCTCGAAATTATAGAGCGGCTCGCCCATGCCCATCAGCACGATGTTGGACAACAGGCGCGTTTCGTCCTTGGGCGCGCCCGGCACCGGCCATTCGCCCAGATCGTCGCGCGCCATCATGATCTGGCCCACGATCTCGGCGGCGGTCAGGTTGCGCACCAGCTTCTGGGTACCGGTATGGCAGAACGAACAGGTCAGCGTGCAGCCCACCTGCGACGAGATACACAGCGTGCCGCGATCCTCTTCAGGGATATAGACCACCTCCACCTCGTGCCCGCCCGCGATGCGGACCAGGTATTTGCGGGTACCGTCCTCGGACACCTGCCGGGTCACGACTTCGGGGATTTCGATGGTGAAATGCTCGGCCAGTTGCGCGCGATACGCCTTGGCCAGGTTGGTCATCGCATCAAAATCGCGCACGCCCCATTGATAGATCCATTGCCAGATCTGCCCGACCCGCATCTTGGCCTGCTTCTCGGGCGTGCCATGTTCGATCAGCACCTCGCGCATCCGGTCGCGGGTCAGCCCGACAAGGTTGATCTTTCCCTCAGGCAGCTTGCGGGGAAGGGTCAGGACATCCTGGGTGATCGGGGCTTTGACGGACATGGACAGACTCGGGTCTCGGAAGTGAATGTGCCTCTATATAGGAAACCCGGCGAAGATCAAAAGATTTCGCCTTGGCGCCGGGCAGGTCGCTCAGCGCGACAGCAGCCGGCCCGAATGTTCCGCGATCAGCGCGATACCCTGTTCGATGCGATCCACCGGGATCGAGGAAAACCCCAGCCGAAAGAACGGGCACGGCCCATCCAGACGGTCAAAGAACGGCGCGCCGGGCTCGATCAGCACCCCGTCCTGCAAGAGGCTGTGCGCAAGCTCGGTTGAATCGAGTCCATCCGGCCCCTTTACCCAAAGGCTGGATCCGCCAAATCGCGCAGCGCCCGCGATCTCGAAATCATGTTTCTCCAACGCGGACTGCATCGCTTTGCGGCGGCGCGCGAACTGTTGGCGCATATCGCGGATCTGCATGTCGAAATGGCCCTGCGCCATGAAATAGGCCGCCGTCCGCTGCTGGTGCCCGGCCGGATGGCGCAGCATCAGCGACCGCAATTCGCGCGCCTCGGTGATCACGCTGCGTGGCCCGACCAGATACCCCAGCCGGAGCCCGGGGAACAGCGACTTGGAAAAACTGCCGACGTACAGCACCCGGCCATTCCGGTCGAAGGCCTTCAGCGCCGGGCTCGGCGGTTCGAGATAACTCATCTCGAACTCGTAATCATCCTCCACCACGATGAAATCATGGGTTTCAGCATAGGCCAGCAATTGTAGCCGCCGCGCCTTGGGCATGGTGATACTGGTGGGCGCGTGGTGGCTGGGCGTGACAAAGACCGCATCCGTGCCGGGCGGAATCCGGGTGGGCGGCAACCCGTGCTCGTCGATGTCGATCGTCTCCACCTCTGCCCCGTGCCACCGCAGGGCGGCCACGGTATCGGGGTATCCCGGGTTTTCGCACACCGCCCGCAGCCCCCGGCGCGCCAAGAGCGCGATGATCAACCAAAGGGCGTTCTGCGCGCCCACGGTCACCAGAATCTGGTCGGGATCGGCCGAGATGCCGCGTCGGGGCAGTGTCCGCGCCCGGATATAGTTGACCAGCAGCGGATCGTCCGCCGCAACCATATCCCCCGCCATCGCATCGAAGTCGCGCGTGCCAAGCGCTTGCCGGGCACAGTTGCGCCACGCGGTATGGTTGAACAGCGCCGTGTCCATCTGCCCGTAAACAAAGGAAAACGGCAGGCTCCGCCAGTCCACCGGCTTCAGCACCCGCCGCCGGGTCGCCAGCGTATCCGACAGGAATCGCTCCCAGCGCCCCGAGGATCCATCGGACCAGTCCGGGTCGCTGACAGCGATCCGGTGCGCCGCGTCCGACTCGGCAACGCGGTATCCGGCACGGCTGATCGATTCGACATATCCCTGCGCGACCAGTTCCTGATAGGCCAGCGTCACCGTCATTCTTGCAATCCCAAGATGAGACGCCAGCTGGCGCGAAGACGGCAGAGCAGTCCCGGGCGGAGCTTGCTGGGACAGGATCGCCGCAATCACCGTTTCCCGGATTTGCCCCTGCAAGGGGCGTTTCGACTGTTTGTCGAGAAAGAATATGTCCGGAGGAACACGTGTTTTGATCATATGCTAAATTTCGACTTCTTTCTGGTCTAAGTCAAATACAAAACTGGCCCTAACGTGTTTTTGGGTCGGCCGATAGGTAGCGCCATCCCCGCCGCGGTCGGGAGGAATATGGCAGCGGCGGGTCATTCGCGTTTTGCGCGAACGTCAACCTGGAGGATTTCATGACATTCCTATCCCACTTCAAACCCGCAGCCGCCGTTGCCATCGCCGCCATGGTGATCGGTGCCGGAACCGCTGACGCGAAGAACTTCAAGATCGCCGTGGGCGACAGCGCAGGCAGCGCACAGGAAGCCACCGGCAAGGCCTTTGTCGCGGCACTGGAAGAAAAGTCGGGCGGCAAGCACACCGCCACGCTTTTCCTCAACGGCCAGCTCGGCTCCGAAGAAGTGACCGTCAACGATGCCGCGATGGGCACGCTCGACATGTCGCTCCTGGCGATCAACAACATCACGCCCTATTCGCCCACCGTTGGCGTGTTCTCGCTGCCCTACGTCATCCTCAGCCTTGAAGAGGCCGAAAAGCTGACCCAGGGCCCGATCGGCGAGGAACTGACCCAGAACACCATCAACGACGCCGGTGTCCGCATCATCGCCTGGACCTATACCGGCTTCCGCGTGCTGACCAACTCGCGCAAGCCGGTGAAATCGGTGGCCGATCTTCAGGGCCTCGTCGTGCGCGTCCCCAAGAACGAGATCATGATCGACACCTACAAGGCCTGGGGCATCAACCCGACGCCGATGGCCTGGTCGGAAACCTTCACCGCGCTGCAACAGCAGGTCGTCGACGGGCAGGACAACCCGTATCTGACCGTGAACGCGATGAAGTTCTACGAAGTCCAGAAATACATCACCAACATCCGCTACATCTTCTCGATCGAACCGCTGATCATTTCCGAAAGCCTGTTCCAGAGCCTGTCGGCTGACGAGCAGCAGATGATCCTCGACGCAGGTCAGGCGGCAACCCAGGCCAGCGCCCAGTTCCTGCGCGACTCCGAGGCCGCGATCAAGGAAGACCTGCTCGCCAAGGGCATGGAGATCTCCGATCCGGAAAACGGCGAGGAAGAGTTCATCAAGCTGGCGACCGAAGCCGTCTGGCCCAAGTTCTACGACTCGATCGGCGGCGTGGAAAAGCTCAACGCCGTTCTGGAAACGCTCGGCCGCGCGCCGGTTCAGCAGTGACGCTTTGAACGAACGGCGCGCGCCCGCCCGGCGCGCGCCACCTCAGGGAGGAGGGCGCAATGAGCAAGTTCTGGTACGTCGTCAACAATATCGAAAGCTATATCTGCCGGATTCTTCTGGTGCTGTTCGTGGGGCTTCTGTTCACACAGATCCTGTCGCGGCAATTCTTCGACTACTCGTTCTCATGGATCGAGGAACTGTCGGTCTACATGTTCGTCTGGTTCGTTTTCTTCGGCGCCAGCTATGCCGCCAAGATGAGCGCCCACAACCGCGTCACCTTTCAGTTCAAGCTCTTCCCGGCCTCGTGGGCGAAGTATTTCGAAGGGTTTGCCGACCTCTTCTGGCTGTTCTTCAACGTCTACTTCATCTACCTGACGATCGACTTCATCTTCTTCAAGATGAACAAATTTCAGTCTTCCCAGACACTTGGGATCCATCTGAGCTGGGTCTACATCGCCCTGCCCATCGCCTTCACGCTGATGACGATCCGCATCCTCCAGGTGAACTGGCGCCGCCTCGTCAAGGGCGAAGAGATCGCCGATCCCGACAAGATCGACCTCGACGACCTGAAGTCCCAACAGCAATCCGACGTCAAGTAAGGGGCATTCGCCATGGAAAACGAAATCGTCACCATCCTGTTCGGCTCGTTCCTTCTGCTGCTCCTGATCGGCGCGCCGATCACCGTGGCCCTGGGTGTCGCGTCGCTGATCTCCTTCCTCTATCTCGATGAAAACCCGATCAAGTTCGTGCAGATCGCCTTTACTTCGGTGGGCTCCTTCCCGCTGATGGCCCTGCCCGCCTTTATCCTGGCCGGCGCCCTGATGGAGGCCGCAGGCATCTCCAAGCGGCTGATCAACATCGCCGAGAGCCTCGCCGGTCCCTTCACCGGCGGCATGGGCGCCGCCACGGTGGTGGGCTGCCTGTTCTTCGGCGCGATCTCGGGATCTGGTCCGGCCACCACGGCAGCCGTCGGCATGCTGATGATCCCGGCGATGATCCAGCGCGGCTACGAGCGCGGCTATGCCTCGGCAGTAACTGCCTCGGCCGGGGGTCTTGGCATCGTCATTCCGCCCTCGATCCCGCTGGTGATCTTCGGCATCTCGGCGTTGGGCATGGTGCCCCCGCCCGAAGCGGTCGAGAAATTCGGCACCTTCCAGTCGGTCTCGATCCCGGTCCTGTTCATCGCTGGCTTCATCCCGGCCTTTGTCATCGCCGGCAGCCTCTTGATCATGAACTACATTCTGAGCCGCAAGCATGGCTATACCGGCATGACCGACGGCTGGTCTGCCCGCAACATCCTGTGCGAGCTTTACCGGGGCTTCTGGTCGCTGATGGCGCCGGTCGTGATCCTCGGCGGTATCTACACCGGCTGGTTCACGCCCACCGAGGCCGCCATCGTCGCGATCTTCTACACGCTCTTCGTCGGTGTGTTCATCTACCGCGAACTGAACTTCGACTCGATCAACCGCTCGCTCGAAACCACGACCTGGCTCACCGGCCGCGTGCTGCTGATCCTGTTCACCGCCACCGTCTTTGGCCGGCTTCTGGTCGAAAACCAGATCCCCGCGATCATCGCCAACGGCATGCTGTCGCTGACCGACAACCTCTACATCATCTGGACGCTGATCATCTTCTTCCTGCTGTTCGTCGGCATGTTCATGGAAACTCTGGCCGCGATCCTGATCCTGGCGCCGGTGATGCTGCCTGTGGCCTATTCGATGGGGATCGACCCGATCCACTTCGGGGTGGTGATGATCTGTACGCTCGGCATCGGTTTCCAGACCCCGCCGCTCGGTGAGAACCTCTTCATCGCCTCGGGCATCTCGAACATCTCGATCGAGACGATCTCGCTGCGCGCGCTGCCTTTCGCTGCGGTCAACACGATCGCGATCTTCATCATCGCCCTCTTCCCGCAGCTCTCGCTCTGGTTGCCGCGCGTGATGGGCTACTGACGTCATTCCCGACAGGAAAACACCGATGAAACCGACGATCACCAATATCCTCTTTGCCACCAGCCTGTCGCAGAACTCCACCTATGCGCTGCGCCATGCCGCCAGCCTGGCCGAGGTCACAGGGGCGCAGATCCACGTCCTGCATGTCAACGAACCCCTGTCCGATGACGCCAGGGTGACGCTTGAGATGTTCATTCTCAACACCGAGACCCGCGAAAAGGCGGTCCAGCGCCGCCACGAGATGGTCAAGCAGATACTGGCAGAACGTCAGCAGCGATTCTGGGCGGCGCTGGATGCCGAAGGCACCCGTATCCGCGACCAGGTGACCTCGATCGAGGTGGTCGATGGTCACCCGGCCGACGCGATCCTGCGTCGGGCCAAGGAACTCGGCTGCGACCTGATCGTCCTGGGCGCGCATGATCACGGGTTCACCCACACCTTCCTCGGCACGGTCGCCACCCGCGTCCTGCGCCGCGCCGACATCCCGACGCTGGTCGTTCCCTATCGGGAACACAGCCAGCAGATCCAGAAATAACACCCAAATACCGGAGATACTCACATGACCAAGACCCTCACCGCCCAGGACCTCGCCGATACGTTCGACGCCTTCAACCGTCACGACGTCGATGCCGTGATGACCCATTTCGCCGATGACTGCGTGTTCTACACCGTCGGCGGCGATCATGCCTATGGCAACAAGGTCGAAGGCGCCGAGGCCATCGCCAACGCCTTCTCCGCCGTCTGGGCCGGGATGAAGGATGCGCATTGGGACCACCACAGCCACTTTGTCCATGGTGACCGCGCCGTGTCGGAATGGACCTTCTCTGGCACCGACGCCAACGGCATGCGGATCGAGGCGCAGGGCGCCGATCTCTTTACCCTGCGCGACGGCATGATCGTGGTGAAGCAGGCGCTGCGCAAATCGCGCCCCGCCTTCAAAGCCTGACCAACCCGCCTCCCTTCACACAGGAACACTTTCATGGCTCAAGATCTGCGGCCACGTCACTGGCCCAAGGCCACCTACGATCCGAAATACGATCCGATCATCGATGCGGGCCCCGGCCATAACCGGGACCATGCGCCGACCTACTGGATCGGCACCGCCGGCACTCCGCCCGAGGATGACGGCCCGGTGTCGCACGACATGGATGTCGATGTCGTCATCATCGGCTCGGGCTATACCGGGTTGTCCACCGCGATCCACCTGGCAAAGGAACACGGCATCAAGGCCACCGTGCTCGAGGCCAATACCGTCGCCTGGGGTTGTTCCACCCGCAACGGCGGGCAGGCGCAGATCTCGTCCGGCCGTCTCAAGCGGTCGCAATGGATCGAACGCTGGGGCGTCGATACCGCCAAAATGATGCATGCCGAGGTCTGCGAGGCGTTCGAGCTGTTCAACGATCTGATCGGCTCGGACGATATCGACTGCGATCCGCAGACGGGCGGACATTACTACATCGCCCACCGCGCCAAGGTGATGCCCAAGCTGGAAAAGGAAAGCAAGCTCCTGAACGAGACCTTCGGCTATGGCTCGCGCATCCTCGGCCGCGAAGAGCTGCACGAGGAACATGTCAAGGATCAAGAGGCGCATGGCGCCATGTGGGAGCCGGACGGCACCTGCATTCACGCGGGCAAGCTGGCCTTCAGCTATATCCGACTGGCGCGCAAGCTGGGGGCCAAGATCCACACCGCCAGCCCGGTGATGGGCTGGGTGGTCAAGGACGGCGTGCATCACCTGACAACGCCGGGTGGCACGGTGCGCGCCCGCGCGGTTGCGCTGGCCACGGCCGGCTATACGCCGCCGGGCCTCAACCATCGCACCAAGCACCGGCTGATGCCGATCCTGTCCAACTCGATCGTCACCCGCCCGCTGACGGAAGAAGAGCTTGCCGAATGCGGGATCAAGACGCATTCGCCGCTCACCGACACCCGGACGCTGCGCCACTATTACCGGCTGCTGCCCGACGGGCGAATGCAGATCGGCAGCCGCAGCGCCATCACCGGGCGGGATGCGGAGAACCCCAAGCATCTCGCGCTGCTGCGCACAGGGCTGCATCGGAAATTCCCGGCGCTGACCGGAATTGATCTCGACTATTCCTGGTGGGGATGGGTGGATGTCAGCCACGACATGATGCCGCGCATCTTCCAGCCCGACCGTGACCGCACCGTCTATTACGCGATGGGCTATGGCGGCAACGGCGTGATGTACTCGGCCCAGGCCGGCAAACGCCTGGCCGAGCTGGTCTCGGGCAAGGGCATTCCGGTCGACCTGCCGATTTTCAACTCGCCCCTGCCCAGCCACGGCATCCTGACCCCGTTCCGCAGGCTCGGCCAGCGCTTCATGTACCACTGGTACCACCTGAACGACGAAATTCTTTAACCCCTCCCCCTGTTTCCAAGATTGGAGCCCCATATGAAAATGACCACCGAAGAGGCCTTTGTTAAGGTCCTGCAAATGCACGGCATCGACAATGCTTTTGGCATTATCGGGTCCGCGATGATGCCGATCTCCGACCTGTTCCCGGCCGCCGGGATCAAGTTCTGGGATTGCGCGCATGAAACCTCGGGCGGGATGATCGCCGATGGTTACACCCGCTCGACCGGCAAGATGTCGATGATGATCGCGCAGAACGGCCCGGGCATCACCAACTTCGTCACCCCGGTGAAAACCGCCTACTGGAACCACACGCCGTTGCTGCTGGTGACACCGCAGGCGGCCAACCGCACCATCGGCCAGGGCGGTTTCCAGGAGATCGAGCAGATGAAACTGTTCGAGGACATGGTCTGCTACCAGGAAGAGGTCCGCGACCCCTCGCGCATGGCCGAAGTGCTGAACCGGGTGATCGAAAAGGCATGGCGTGGCTCGGCGCCCGCGCAGATCAACATCCCGCGTGACTTCTGGACCCAGGTCATCGACATCGAACTGCCTCAGATCATCCGGCTGGAGCGCCCCGCAGGCGGTGCCGATGCGGTCAAGGCCGCGGCCAAGCTGCTGTCCGAGGCCGAATTCCCGGTCATCCTGAACGGCGCGGGCGTGGTTCTGTCGGGTGCCATCGACGCATCGGCCCGTCTGGCCGAGGCGCTCGACGCGCCGGTCTGCTGCAACTACCAGCACAACGATGCCTTCCCGGGCAACCATCCGCTGTCGGTCGGCCCGCTGGGCTACAACGGGTCCAAAGCGGCGATGGAACTGATCCAGAAGGCCGATGTGGTGCTGGCCCTGGGCAACCGCCTGAACCCGTTCTCGACCCTGCCGGGCTATGGCATCAACTACTGGCCGACCCAGGCCAAGATCATCCAGGTCGACATCAACTCTGACCGGATCGGCCTGACCAAAAAGGTCGACGTAGCGATCCAGGGCGACGCCCGCATGGTGGCCGAGCAATTGCTGGCGCAGCTTGCCGACGGTGCCGGCGACAAGGGCCGCGCCGAACGCCGCGACCTGATCGCCACCACCAAGTCGCGCTGGGCACAGGAACTCAGCTCGATGGATCACGAGGATGACACCGACGAGGGCATCACCTGGAACGCCCGCGCCCGCGCGGCCAAACCCGATCACATGAGCCCGCGTCAGGCCTGGCGCGCGATCATGGCGGCAATGCCCGAAGACGCGATCATTTCCTCCGACATCGGCAACAACTGCGCCATCGGCAACGCCTATCCGTCCTTCAACAAGGGCCGGAAATACCTGGCGCCGGGCCTTTTCGGTCCCTGCGGCTATGGCCTGCCCGCGATCCTCGGCGCCAAGATCGGCTGCCCGGATACGCCGGTGATCGGCTTTGCCGGGGACGGCGCATTCGGCATCTCGATGAACGAGATGACCGCCTGCGGCCGCGGCGACTGGCCCGCGATCACCATGGTGGTGTTCCGTAACTACCAATGGGGCGCGGAAAAGCGCAACACGACGCTGTGGTTCGACGACAACTTCGTCGGCACCGAACTGAACCTCGACGTCAACTATGCCAAGATCGCCGAGGGCTGCGGCCTCAAAGGCGTGCAGGTCACGACGATGGAACAGCTCACCGAGGTTCTGCGCACCGCCGTGCAGGAACAGATGAAGGAGGGGATCACCACCTTTATCGAGGTCGTTCTGAACCAGGAACTGGGCGAACCCTTCCGCCGCGACGCGATGAAGAGACCGGTCCAGGTCGCCGGGATCAACCGCGACGACATGCGCACCCAACAGGTCGCCTGATCGCCGAACCCTGACCCGAAAAGGGGGGCAGGCCTCGCCTGCCCCCTCGTTCCCAGACATATCCACCGGTCCAAGGGGCCGCTCCCGCGTGCCTCAGGCAACGCGGCAAAGGAGAATAGACAATGGCTGTTTCGTTGACCGCCGCGAAATCCGGCCTGGCCGGGCTGCCCGCCACCCTGTCGGGCATCGGCCCGGGGCTGCTGGTTTCGACCGTGATCGCCGTGGCCGCGAAATTCCTCTCCGAACATTACGGCGCTCCGGCGATGCTGATGGCGCTGCTCCTGGGGATCGCCTTTCACTTTCTGGCCGAAGACGGCAAATGCGTTGCCGGCATCGCCTTTACCTCGCGCACGGTCCTGCGGGCCGGGGTCGCCTTGCTTGGCGCACGGATCAGTGTCGAACTGCTGATCGGGCTCGGCCCGGAACTGATCGGGCTGGTCATCGCGGGGGTGATCCTGACCATCCTGTTCGGGCTGCTGGGCTCGCGGCTGCTCGGTCGCGGCTGGCGCTTTGCGCTGCTCACCGGCGGCTCGGTCGCGATCTGCGGCGCATCGGCGGCCATGGCCATCGCCGCCGTCCTGCCCAAGAACGAGCAATCCGAACGCAACCTCATCTTCACCGTTCTCGGCGTGACCGTCCTCAGCACCGTTGCGATGATCGCCTATCCGATCATCACCAACACGCTGGGCCTCGATGATGTCGCCGCCGGTGTCTTCCTCGGCGGCACCATCCATGACGTCGCGCAGGTCGTCGGCGCCGGCTTCTCGGTCTCCGAACAGACCGGCGAAACCGCGACCGTGGTCAAGCTGATCCGCGTGACCATGCTGGCCCCGGTGGTGCTGGTCTTTTCGCTGGCGATCCGCAGCTTTGCCGCCGCAGATCCGCAGGACGGCGGCAAGCGCCCGCCGCTGATGCCCTCCTTTGTGGTGATGTTCCTGATCCTCGCCGGGATCAACTCTTTCGGCCTTGTTCCGGACGTGGTGCGCACCGCGCTTGGCGATCTTTCCGCCTGGGCGCTGTTGATCTCCATCGCCGCCGTTGGCATGAAGACCTCGCTCAAGACCATCTTCGAAGTGGGCGGGCAGGCGATCATCCTGATCGTGGCCGAGACACTCTTCATCGCCGGGTTCATCCTCTACGGGATCACCCATTTCATCGGATAAGAAGGGATGCGCATGACCACCCATGTCATTGATTTCATCGCGGAACCGCAGGAAACCAGCGAACGGCGCCTGGCCGATCTGCCGGGCCGGGTGGTTGCGGGCGACCCGCATCACGTCACCCGGATGCGCCACACCAGCCCCGACGGCACCTGCCTGGCAGGCACCTGGACCAGCACGCCAGGCAAGTGGCACGCCTTCACCGACCGGGACGAGTTCTGCTTCATCGTTTCGGGCCATGTCAGGCTGATCGCCGAAGACGGCCATGAACAAGAGTTCCGCACCGGCGATTCCTTTCTGATCCCGAACGGCTTTCGCGGCTACTGGCAGGTGCTGGAAACCACGACCAAACATTTCGTGATCCGCGACTACGCCCCCGCCTGACCGGCACATTTCCACCGCACAAGGGGTTTCAAGACCGGCCAACCTGAGTTCAGGGCGGCCGGTCTTTCCGATTGCATGCCCCCGGGTACTGGCATCGGGCTCCGGAACATGGCAGGACTGACCCCCAGGAACACAGCGGGGAGCGAACGGCATGAGCACTTTCGGCA
Source organism: Ruegeria sp. PrR005 (assembly GCF_010500245.1). Classification (GTDB taxonomy): domain Bacteria; phylum Pseudomonadota; class Alphaproteobacteria; order Rhodobacterales; family Rhodobacteraceae; genus Ruegeria_B; species Ruegeria_B marisflavi. The sequence continues at coordinate 400,049 of NZ_JAAGOX010000022.1, read as the reverse complement.
AGGGTTGCCATCTGCATCTGATCGACGGATCGGCCTTTATCTTTCGTGCCTATCACGCACTGCCGCCGCTGACGCGCAAATCCGACGGCCTGCCCATCGGGGCCGTGTCGGGTTTCTGCAACATGCTGCAACGCTATGTCGATGGCGATCACGGTCCCGATGCACCAACCCATCTGGCGGTGATCTTCGACAAGGGCAGCCACACCTTCCGCAACGACCTCTACGACCTCTACAAGGCCAACCGCGAGGCGATGCCCGAGGACCTGCGCCCGCAGATCCCGCTGACCCGGGCCGCGACCGAGGCTTTCAACATCCCCTGCAAGGAGCTGGAGGGATACGAGGCCGACGACATCATCGCCACCCTGTCGCACCAGGCCCGCGACGCGGGCGGGCGGGTCACCATCGTCAGCTCCGACAAGGACCTGATGCAGCTGGTGGGCGACGGGGTCGAGATGTTCGACGCCATGAAGAACAAGCGCATCGACCGCGACGGCGTGTTCGAGAAATTCGGTGTCTTCCCCGACCGGGTCGTCGATGTGCAGGCGCTGGCAGGCGACAGCGTCGACAACGTGCCCGGCGCCCCCGGCATCGGCGTCAAGACCGCAGCACTCCTGATCAACGAATTCGGCTCGCTCGAAGAGCTGCTGAACCGCGCCGAAGAGATCAAGCAGCCCAAGCGCCGCCAGACCCTGATCGAGATGCGCGCCCAGATCGAGCTTTCGAAACGCCTGGTCGCGCTTGACGCCAACACCCCGCTCGATTTCACGCTGGACGATCTGGAACTGCGCGACCCGGACCCGGAAAAACTCCTGGGTTTTCTGGCCGAAATGGAGTTCCGCACCCTGACCAAGCGCATCGCCGACAAGCTTGGCGCCGAGGCGCCGGTCATCACCGAGGCCCCCGCCCCCGCGACAGAAGACGCACCCGCCCCCGAACAGCCGCCCTTTGACGCGTCCAGATACGAATGCGTGCGTGACGCGGCGGCGCTGGAAAAATGGATCGCACAGGCGCACGAACGCGGCTGGGTGGCGGTCGATACCGAAACCACCAGCCTTGACGAGATGCGCGCCGAACTGGTCGGTATCTCGCTGGCAATCGAACCGGGCGCCGCCTGTTACATCCCGCTGGGCCACCGCGACGGCGATGCAAACGACCTTTTTGGCTCGGACAAGCTGGCCGAGGGGCAGATGCCGCTGCAAGAGGCGCTCAATCTCCTGAAACCGATGCTCGAGGATGAAGCGATCCTCAAGATCGGCCAGAACATGAAATACGACGCCAAGATCTTTGCCCGTCACGGCATCGACGTCGCGCCGATCGACGACACCATGCTGATGTCCTACGCGATGCACGGCGGCAAGCACGGCCACGGCATGGACGCGCTCAGCGAGATGTATCTCAGCCATGTGCCGATCCCGATCAAACCGCTGCTGGGCTCCGGCAAATCCGCGATCACCTTCGACAAGGTGGCGATTGACGATGCCACCGCCTATGCCGCCGAGGATGCAGACATCACCCTGCGCCTGTGGCAGCTTTTCAAACCTCAGCTGCACCGGGTTCAGGTCACCACCGTCTACGAAACGCTCGAACGCCCGCTGGTGCCGGTGCTGGCCGAGATGGAAATGCACGGCGTCAAGGTCGACCGCGACGTGCTCAGCCGGATGTCGAACGCTTTCGCGCAAAAGATGGCGGGGCTGGAAGCAGAGATTCACGAACTGGCGGGCGAACCTTTCAACGTCGGATCGCCCGCGCAGGTGGGCGAGATCCTGTTCGACAAGATGTCGCTGCCCGGCGGCACGCGCGGCAAGACCGGCAAGTATTCGACCCCGGCCGACGTGCTCGAGGATCTGGCGACAGAACATGAAATGCCCGCGCGTATCCTCGACTGGCGGCAGCTGCAAAAGCTGAAATCGACCTACACGGATGCCCTGCAAGGGCATATCAACCCCGATACCGGGCGGGTCCATACCTCGTATTCAATCACCGGCGCCAATACCGGGCGGCTGGCCTCGACCGACCCGAACCTGCAAAACATCCCCGTCCGCACCGAAGAAGGCCGCCGCATCCGCGAGGCGTTCGTGGCCGAGCCGGGCAACGTGATGGTCAGTCTCGACTATTCTCAGATCGAGCTGCGCATCCTGGCCCATATCGCCGATATCCCGGCACTGAAACAGGCGTTTGCCGACGGGCTCGACATCCACGCAATGACCGCGTCCGAGATGTTCGACGTGCCGCTGGATCAGATGACGCCGGAAATCCGGCGCCGCGCCAAGGCGATCAACTTCGGCGTGATCTACGGCATTTCGGGCTTTGGCCTCGCCCGCAACCTGCGCATTCCGCGCGCCGAGGCGCAGGAATTCATCGACCGCTATTTCGAGCGTTTCCCCGGCATCCGCACCTACATGGATGACACCATCGCCTTCGCCAAGGAACACGGGTTTGTGCAGACCCTCTTTGGCCGCAAGATCCACACGCCCGAGATCAACGCCAAGGGGCCGCATGCGGGCTTTGCCCGCCGCGCCGCCATCAACGCCCCGATCCAGGGCACGGCAGCCGACGTGATCCGCCGCGCCATGGTGCGGATGCCGGATGCCATTCGCGATTTGCCCGCGAAAATGCTCCTCCAGGTGCATGACGAACTGCTGTTCGAAGTGGCCGAGGACGCGGTTGACGCCACCATCACCGCCGCCCGCGACGTGATGGAGGGCGCCGCCGATCCGGCCGTACGGCTTGACGTGAAACTGGTGGTGGACGCGGGCCGCGGCGCCAACTGGGCCGAGGCGCACTAGGCTTCGCTCAGCCCTCGGCGCGCACCAGGGCCGCGACCATCCGGCGGGTCAGCGGCGCCACGAACAGCAGAACCACAAAGGCGGTGGGCCAGGCGATCCCCCAGGCCCCCATCCATTTGTCTGCCATGTCATCACTCATCCCCACCGCGCGCAGGGTCGCGATGCAGGTGACGATACAGGACATCAACCCAGACATGATCAGGGCAAACAGGATCGGGGCAAAACGGGCGGGGAACATCTGACAGCCTCACTTCATATTCCTATAACCGAATACAACTCCCGCCCGCAAAGCGCAACCTTCTCACGGCACACCTGACCCGCACAACACGGCCTCGTGAACCAAGGAGCGATCGGGGCTTGACGACTCTATTACGGACATATTTTATCCGCTTTATGAAACACACCGAAGGACTGGAATGGGCGGCGCATGCCTGTAGCCTGCTGGCCGCCCTGCCCCCCGACACCCCGCTACCCGCCCGGCTTCTGGCCGAGTTCTTTGACCTGCCCGAGCCCTATCTGGCCAAGCAGATGCAGAAACTGTCGGCGGCGGGCATTGTCGAAACCCGCCGCGGGCCGCGCGGCGGCTATGCGCTGGCCCGCCCACCTGCGCAAATCACCCTGCTCGACATGGTTCAGGCCATCGACGGCCCCGAGCGACAGTTCCGCTGCACCGAACTGCGCCGCTGCGGACCCAGCGGCGTGGCCGATGACAAATACCTGCGCCCCTGCGGCATCGCCCGCTCGATGTGGCGGGCCGAGGCGGCGTGGCGGCGCGAACTGGCCGGTGTGACGCTGGCCGATATCGGGCGAATGGGGATGCAGGATACCCCACCGGAACAGGCCGCCAAGGCGCTGGCCTGGTTCCAAGACAAACTTTCGCAAGACACGACCGCCAGGGAGTAGGCGCCATGATCGCCCGCAAGATTCACCGCTGGAACGGTGCGGTGTTTGCCGCTTTTCTGCTGCTGCATTTCATCACCCACCTGTCCGGGCTATGGGGGGTGAACGCCTATAACGCCACCCAGGACGTACTGCGCCTGATCTATCGCAATCCGGTGGTCGAGCCGCTGGTTCTGACCTCGGCGCTGGTGCAGATGGGTCTGGGGCTGAAACTGCTGATCGCCCGTGTCCGGCGCGGGTTACGCGAGCCATGGGCGAGGGCACAGGTGATCTCGGGTGGTTTGGTGCTCTATTTCATGACCGAACACGTGATCGCGCTGGCGCTGGCACGCTGGGTCGACGGGCTGGACACCAATTTCTACTGGCCCGCCTCGGTGATGAGCGGCGCGCCCTTCACCTGGTATTTCATCCCCTATTACAGCCTGGGCGTGATTGCCCTGTTCGTGCATCTGGGCTGCGCCTTTCGGCTGATCCTGCTGCGCCGGGGCGCGCGTGCACAGGCCCGCGCGGTGTTCTGGGGCATGACACTTGCCGGGGGGACCATCGCCGCCCTGATCGTGGCGATGCTGCTGGGCGCGTTCTACGACATCGCGCTGCCACCCGACTGGCTGGCCTATCTGCGCCAGTTCGTGCCGGGCTTTGCGCCCTGAAACGACAAAAGGCCGCCCGTTGGGGCGGCCTTTGCCATTAGGCGTTGGGACTCAGATCCCGGCGTCGACAATCGCCTTGGCCAGGATCGGTACCGTCTTGGCGTTCAGCCCGGCGATGTTCATCCGGCTGTCGCCCACCATGTAGATGCCGAACTCGGTCCGCAGCTTCTCGACCAGCTCGGGCGCCGCACCTATGCGCGAGAACATGCCCCGATGCTGCGCGATGAAGCCGAACCGGTCCGAGCCGGTCAGCCGCTGCAACTCGTCGGCCAGTTGTTGGCGCAGACCCAGCATCGACAGGCGGATTTCCTCCAGCTCGGCCATCCAGTCGGCGCGCAGCGCGTCATCGTTCAGGATCGTCGTCACCACCCGCGCCCCGTGATCGGGCGGGAAGGAGTAATTCTGACGGTTCAGAAACGCCAGGGTTGCCTGGTTCAGCGCGGTCTGGCCGCTGTCCTGGCTCACCGCCATCAACAGGCCGGTGCGCTCGCGGTAAACACCAAAGTTCTTGGAACAGGATGCCGCGATCAGGCATTCCTTGACCGACGCGGCCACCAGCCGGGTGCCCTGCGCATCTTCCTCCAGCCCGTCGCCAAAGCCCTGATAGGCGATGTCGATCATCGCAACCAGACCCTTGGCATTGATCAGCTTTACCACCTCCTGCCACTGCACCAGGTTCAGGTTGGCGCCGGTCGGGTTGTGGCAGCAGCCATGCAGCAGCACCACGTCGCCCGCGCGCGCCTGTTCCAGATCGGCCAGCATGCCCTCGAAATCGACGCCACGGGTTTCGGCATCGAAATAGCGATAGGGCACCATGGTCATGCCCAGGTAGTTCAGGATCGAGATATGGTTGGGCCAGGTCGGGTCCGACACGAAAACGCGCGCCTCGGGGCCGGCCATCTTGATCAGCTCGAACGCCTGACGACAGGCGCCGGTGCCCCCCGGCGTGGCCGCAGCGCCCACATTGGCGCGCGGCACCGCATCGCCCAAGATCAGCTTGATCATCGCATCCGAATAGGCCGGATCGCCGATCAGCCCGGTATAGGATTTGCTTTCCTGGCTCTCCCACACGATCTTTTCGGCGGCCTTGACGGCGCGCATCACCGGGGTCACGCCCTCGGCGTTCTTGTAGACGCCAACGCCCAGGTCGATCTTGTCGGTGCGCGGATCGTCCTTGTACATCTGCATCAATGCAAGGATCTTGTCCGCAGGCTGCGCCTTGAGGTTTTCGAACATCAGTTCTCTCCAGTTGCGACGGGCAGGGTCGGGAAGGCACCCCATTCAGCCCAGGAGCCGTCATAAAGCGAGTGATCGGTCTTGCCCATGCGCTGAAGCGCCAGGCTGAGAATGGCCGCCGTCACGCCCGAGCCGCAGGTGGTGATCACCGGCTTGGACAGATCGACGCCTGCGGCCTCGAACACGGCGCGGCAGTCGGCGGGCGATTTCATCGTGCCGTTCTTGTTCAAGAGCGTGCCAAAGGGCACGTTCTTCGACCCCGGGATATGGCCACCACGCAGACCTGGGCGCGGTTCGGGATCGGTCCCGGCAAAGCGCCCGGCCGAGCGGGCATCGACGATCTCGTGATCGTGCAGCTTGGCCGCCGCCGACACTTGCGTCACATCGCGCACCAGATGGTTCTGTACCCGCACCGTCATGTGACGGTCGCGCACCACCGGCGGCAGATCCTCGGTCTCGCGCCCCTCGGCCTGCCATTTCGGCAGACCGCCATCCAGCACGGCGATATTGTCCTGCCCCATCAGTTTGAACAGCCACCACACCCGCGCCGCCGATTGCAGACCCAGCGAGTCGTAAACCACCACCTGGTGGCCATCGCCAACGCCCATCGCCCGCAGCCGAGACATGAACTTCTCGACCGGCGGCACCATATGCGGCAAGTCCGACCGATGGTCCGAGATATCGTCGATGTCAAAAAACCGCGCGCCGGGGATATGGGCGGCGTCATATTCGGCCTTGGCGTCTCGGCCAAGATGCGGCAGGTGCCAGGACCCATCCAGAATCCGCAGATCGGGATCCTTCAGATGGGCGGCGAGCCAGTCGGTGGAAACCAGTGTTTTCGGATCGTCCTGCATAAGAGCCTCCCGATTGCGCGCTGTTTTGTCCCTATCGAACCCGTGGCGCGGGTTCAAGCGGGGATGGCGGGCCTGCGATGCGCGGTCACGGGGCCTTCGCCCTGTGCGGCGATGCGGTCTATGGCCTGTTCCAGCGGCTCATAGGCCACCGCCATGTCCTTGCCGTTGGCATGCAGGATCCGCCCGGCATCGGCCACCAGCGCTACATGGCCCGTCCAGAACAACAGATCGCCCCGCTCGGGCCGCGTACCCGCAGGCAACAGCGCCCCGACCGCGCGCGACTGCGGCCCGCTGTCACCGGGGCAGTCGATCCCGCAGGCCAAGAGCGCCGCCTGCACCAGCCCGGAACAGTCGATCCCCCAGCGGCTGTCACCGCCCCACAGGTAAGGCGTGCCCAGAAACAGTTCCGCCACCGCGACCGGATCGGTCATCCTCTCGCCGACCGGCATCAGGTGCTGCACCGGGATATGGCCATGCGCGGTCTCGGCAAACCGCCCCGTCACCGCGCGCACCGCAACCCGCGACCCGAAACTGATCGCCATCCGGTCCGGGCTCTTCAGGTCGGCCTCGGCATAGGCATGGGCCGAGGGCGCACTGACCCAATGGGTCGGCTCCGTATCTTCGCCCAGTGCCGTGGCAGGAACCCAGCCCTCATACCCATCCTTGGCGGCGCGCACGCGTGCCCAGCCGTCCGAGACCTCCAGAACCTCCACCCGCTCGCCCAGCAACACCTGCCGGTCGCGCGGCCCGTCGGGCCGCCGCAACAGGTCGACGACCGGCCGGATGACAGCCCGGCCGCTCACAGGTTCAGCATCCGGGGCAGCGCGCCCAACAGGGCGCGCGGTCCTTGCCCGAACCCGCCCTTGGTCCGACCCGGCGCATTGGCCTGCTGCCACGAGAAGATGTCGAAATGCATGTAACGCGCCGCGACGAACCGGCGCAGGAACAAAGCCGCCGTGATCGACCCGGCCATGCCGCCGCCCGGCGCATTGTCCAGATCGGCGATCCCCGGCTCGATCAGTTCCTCATAAGGCGTGTGAAACGGCATCCGCCAGACCGGATCGGCGGCGCCCGCCGCCGCCTCGGCCAGTGCCTGCGCGGCCGCGTCGTCATCGGTATAGAACGGCGCCAGGTCCGGCCCCACCGCCACCCGCGCCGCGCCGGTCAACGTCGCCATCGAGATCACCATGTCCGGCGCCCCCTCGTCGGCCAGCGCCAGCGCATCGGCCAGCACCAGCCGCCCCTCGGCATCGGTATTGTTGATCTCGACCGTCAGCCCCTTGCGCGAAGTCAGGATATCGCCGGGCCGGAACGCATTGCCGGCCACCGCGTTCTCCACCGCCGGGATCAGCACCCGCAGCTGCACCTTCAGACCCAGCGCCATGATCATCCGCGCCAGCCCCAGCACATTGGCCGCGCCGCCCATGTCCTTTTTCATCAACAGCATGCTGGATGCCGGTTTCAGGTCCAGCCCGCCAGTGTCGAAACAGACCCCCTTGCCCACCAGCGTCAGCTTGGGCCCGAGCTCGCCCCAGCACATCTCGATCAGGCGGGGCGCGCGCGTCGCGGCGCGGCCCACCGCATGGATCATCGGAAAGTTATGCGTCAGCAGGTCATCGCCCACGACCGCCGAGCAACTGGCCCCGAATTCCGCCGCCAGCGCCTCGGCCGCCGCCTGCAAGGCATCCGGTCCCATATCCTGCGCGGGCGTGTTGACCAGATCACGGGTCAGTGCCTCGGACGCCGCCAGCACCTCGATACGTGCCGCATCGACACCTTCGGGCGCAACCAGCCGCGCCTTGGCCGGAGATTGCGCCTTGTAGCGGTCAAAGGCATAGCCGGTCATCAACCAGCCCAGCGCCTCGGTCGCGGCCGCCTCGGGCGGCAGGCCCGAGGCGATACGCCACGCACCCTCGGGCAGCTTTTCGGCCGCGGCGGCCAAAACGAACCGCTTGCGCGCCCGGGTTTCGGGCTTGCCATACCCCGCCAGTGCCGCCACCGGCGCGCCTGCCTCGTCCGGGATCAGCAGCACATGGCCGATCGCCCCGGTAAAACCGCTGGCCCGCACCCAGGCCGCCACCCGGTCGGGCTGCCCCTCCAGCCAGCTATCAAGACCGGCCTGATCAATCACATGCAGGGGCCGCGCAGAGGCGTCAGCAGGGGCGAATTCAAGCGGCATCGTTAGACCTCGGGTTTGGAACACGTGCCCAGACTAGCCACAGTTGGCCCGCCCGCAAGCCCCACCGAAGGCCCGGGACCGGTCAGATCGACATGTCCTGCAAATCCCAGACCTCGGTCAGCGACCGCTCGCCGACCCGGATCAGCCGGAACAGCACCGCGCTGGTCGCGACCTGATCGCCATTGTCCACCGCATCGGTCACGCTGCGGGCCACCCGGGCCAGCGCCACCATGCCGATCTGTTCCGCAATCGCGATCAGCGAGCGCGCGCATTTGCGCAGGCTCCGCCAGTCGCCCTGACGCCAGTGCCGCTCGCAATGCGACAGGCGCACCGCCAGTTCCTCGATGGCGCGACAGACCACATCCTCGGCCCCCGCGTCACCCAATTGCCGATAAAGCCCGCCCAGACGCTCCGGGTCCAGGCGAACGGATTCGCTCTGTACGAGCGTCACGATCTTTTCCACCACAAGTCTCACCCAATCTTTCGTGCCCCCACGACACGCCAGGCATCGTGGCGCAAAAGAGGTTTGCAAAAGGTTGCGGCTGCGACATGAAATATCTCGAATTTTCTGCCAAACTGGCCTAAAGCCACCTGCAACCCAATACCAGACAGGAAGACCCTGATGAAACTCGCCCGCCCCCTGCCCAGTTATCTGGTACAGCGTTACCACGGCTGGAAAGCGACGACCTATGCCGAGAACCAGGTCTGGTACCGGCGGCTGGCGACCGAGGGACAGCGCCCGCGCGCAATGGTGATCTCGTGCTGCGACAGCCGGGTACACGTGACCTCGATCTTCGGCGCCGACCAGGGTGAGTTCTTCATCCACCGCAACGTCGCCAACCTGGTGCCGCCCTACCTGCCCGACGGCGATCACCACGGTACCAGCGCGGCGGTGGAATACGCGGTCACCGTGCTGAAAGTGGCGCATCTGATCGTGCTCGGCCATTCGCAATGCGGCGGCGTCAAGGGATGCCTCGACATGTGCAAGGGCCACGCGCCGCAGCTGGAGGCCAAGGAAAGCTTTGTCGGTCGCTGGATGGACATCCTCAAACCGAAATACGAACACGTGGCCGCGATCAGCGACGAGGACGAACAAGTGCGCCAGCTGGAAAAACACGCGGTCGTGGCCTCGCTGGAAAACCTGATGACCTTCCCCTTCATCGCCTCCGCGATCGATGACGGAACCCTCAGCCTGCACGGCCTCTGGACCGATATCGGCGAAGGCGGGCTGCAATGCTTCGACCCGGCCGCCGACAGGTTCGTACCGGTCTGACCCAGACCGCAAGCGCTCCCGCCTGCCGCCGGATCTGACGATCCGCGGCCGTTGGGCCGGGCGCCGCTGACGCGGCGGACGACAGGGTGCGCCCGGCGCCACCTGAAACTCTGCTTCTTTCTGGTCAGAATACTCCGGGGGAGTCGCCCGAAGGGCGGCGGGGGCAGCGCCCCCTGACAGACCCAGACCAGACCGCGCTAGACGCCCCAATCCTTGTCCTGCATCTCGCGCAGGCGCGAGGCGGTGCGTTCGAATTCGAACGTGCCCTCGCCCTCGACATAGAGCATCTCCGGCTCGGCCGCCGCCGAACAGATCAGCCGCACCCGCGCCTCGTAGAGCGCGTCGATCAGGGTCACAAACCGCTTGGCCTCGTTGAAATTGTTGCGGCTCAGACGCGGGATGTCTTCCAGCACCAGAACCTTGACCGCCTCGGCGATGGCCAGGTAATCGCCCGGTCCCAGCATCCGCCCGCAGAGATCATAGAAACTGGCCCGCCCGATGCCGTTGCGGAACGCGGGCAACTCCACATCGCGGCCCTTGACCTTGAGGATCAGCGGCCCCCCCGCCCCCCCGGTCAGGTCGCGCCAGATCGTCGCGATCTCGGCCCGTGCCTCAGGCCCGATGGGCGAGAAATAGACGCGGGCGCCCTCCAGCCGGTTCTGCCGGTAATCGGTGGGAGAGACCATCTCCCACACCCGCATCCGCTCCTTGATCAACTGGATGAAGGGCAAAAACAGCTGCCGGTTCAACCCGTCCTTGTAGAGATCGTCCGGCACCCGGTTCGAAGTGGTCACCACCACCACGCCCGCCGCAAACAGCGCCTCGAACAGGCGCCCCACGATCATCGCGTCGGTGATATCGGTGATCTGCATCTCGTCGAACGCCAGCACCTTGACCGAGCGGATAACCGCATCGGCAACGGGCGCCAGCGCATCGGCCACGCCCTTGGCGCGCGCTTCGTGCATGCCCGCGTGGATTTCCTGCATGAAGGCGTGGAAATGAACCCGGCGCACCGGCACCGTATCGCCCAGCGCCTCGACAAACAGGTCCATCAGCATCGACTTGCCGCGCCCGACCCCGCCCCACAGGTACACCCCCCGGGGCGGCGGCGGCGCCTTGCGGAACAACCCGCGTTTTACCGGGGCGCTCAACGCTTCGAAAATCCGGTCGAACTCGGCCAGCGCCGCCTCCTGGGCGGTATCGGCATGCAGGGCGCCCTCGGCGACACGGGCGGCGTAAAGAGCGGAAACAGCGGTCATTTTGCAGCCATACCCAACCTGTCCGGCCTTGAAAAGCGGCCCGTTCCCGCTGCTCGCATCAATTTTCGTTAATGATGCCCCCAAAACTCCTGAATTGACGCCGCCGCGTTTGGACTTAGGGTCCGCCGGACACGAATACCGGAGACCGCCAATGGACCGTTCGGCCCGCCTGATCAATCCGATCCTGATCGTCAGCTGCATCATCATCACCGTCAGCTTTGCGGTGCGCGCCTCGTTCGGCGTGTTCCAGATCCCGATTGCCGAGGAGTTCGGCTGGCTGCGCTCGGATTTCTCGCTGGCCATCGCCATCCAGAACCTTGCCTGGGGCATCGGCCAGCCGATCTTTGGCGCCATCTCGGAAAAGATCGGCGACCGCAAGGCGATCTTCCTCGGCGCGCTCCTTTATGCTGGCGGCATGGTGCTCAGCGCCTGGTCGACCACGCCGCTCGAACATCAGATCTATGCCTGGGCGGTGGGGTTTGGCATCGCGGGCACCGGCTTTGGCGTGATCCTCGCGGTGGTCGCGCGGGCGTCAAGCGACGAGAACCGCTCGATGAGCCTTGCCCTCATCACCGCCGCAGGCAGCGTCGGACAGGTGATCGGCGCGCCCACGGCGGAATGGCTGCTGACCTTCCTGCCCTGGCAACAGGTGTTCATCGTCTTTGCGGTGGCGGTCCTGGCGCTGGTGCTGACCCTGCCGATGCTGCGGGCGCCCGAACCCGCCAGCAAGGCCGAGCTGCAAGAGAGCATGGGCCAGATCCTGTCCCGCGCCTTTCGCGACCCGTCCTATACGCTGATCTTTCTGGGCTTTTTCAGCTGCGGCTATCAGCTCTCGTTCATCACCGCGCATTTCCCTGCCTTCGTGACCGAGATGTGCGGCCCGATCCTGCCCGGTGGGGTACTGCATTCGATGGGGATCACCACCACCTCGGCGCTCGGCGCGGTGGCGATCTCGCTGGTGGGGCTGGCCAATATCGCAGGCACCCTGACGGCGGGCTGGGCGGGCAAGCGCTTCCCCAAGAAATACCTGCTGGCCGGCATCTATACCGCCCGCACGGTGATCGGGGCCGTGTTCATCCTGCTGCCGATCACGCCCCTGTCGGTGATCCTGTTCTCGGTTGCGATGGGCTCGCTCTGGCTTGCCACCGTGCCGCTGACCTCGGGCCTTGTCGCGCATCTTTACGGGCTGCGCTACATGGGCACGCTCTATGGCATCATCTTCCTCAGCCACCAGCTGGGTGGGTTCCTCGGCGTCTGGCTCGGCGGGCGGATGTACGACCTTTATGGCGATTACACCATGGTCTGGTGGATCGGTGTCGGCGTCGGTGCCTTCAGCGCCATCGTCCACCTGCCGATCCGCGAGAACCGCGCGGCAGTTCCGGCCTAACCCCGGATCAGCGGCGCCTTGCGCGCCGCCTCCCACTCTGCGCGCGGATCGTCCAGCCCCGCATCCCGCCGCAACCTGGGCGACAGTTGCTCTGCACCCGACGCGGGGCGCAACAGCGCCCCGAAGCCGCCCAACACCCGGCGGCCCAAGCCCCGGAACAATCCGGCGACCTGCCGGGGTGAAACCTGAACAACGATGCCCGCCCGATGATCCAGATGTGCCATGTCAAACCTCCGTCGATGACCTGACCCCATCTTGCGCCCGCCCGGCGCGGCCGCTCAAACGCCGTTCCTTGACAGCCATTGTTCCAAAAAGTCACAAAGGGCCATGCCCCGTGTCCTGCCCCCGCTGAACGCCCTGCGCGCCTTCGAGGCGGCCGGCAGGCTGGGCAGCTTCACCCGGGCCGCTACCGAACTCAACGTGTCGCATTCCGCGATCTCGCGGCATGTCCGGGGGCTGGAGCAGCGGCTCAATGTCCATCTCTTTCGCACCCGTAACACCGGCGTCGAACTCACCGATCAGGGCCGCGCCTATCTGGCACAGATCACCCCGGCCTTCGATCTCATCGCCGAGGCGACCGAGGCGCTCTCGGTCCCGCCACAGGGCAAGGTGACGCTGACCACCGAGAGCACCATCGCGCAGAAATGGCTGGTCCCCCGGTTGGGCAAGCTCCGGGCGTTGCACCCCGACATCACACTTGAGATCTCCGTCAGCACCCAGGTCATGGATATCGAGGCGCATGATTTCGACATCGGCCTGCGCTACCTGCGATCCGACCCACCGCAGGGCTACGATCTACTGCTGCCCTCCATGGTCCACGCCTACGCCGCGCCCGGTTTCGCGCCAACAGCTAATGGCCAGCTCGACCTGGCCGCGCTGGCCCGTGGCCCGCTGATCGAGGAAGCGACCTTCCGCCTCTGGCCCGTGTGGTTCGAACAGGCCGGGCTGGCCGAGCTTCCCCCGCTCGACCTGCCCCATCCGCTCAGTGCGCTCCTGGCGATCCAGTCGGCGGTCTCGGGCCTTGGCGCCGTGCTCATGGACGAAAACCTGTGCGAACCCGAACGCCGCTCTGGCGCGCTGGTCGAACTTGCCCCGCTGGCGCTACGTTTCGGCGGCTATTACCTTGCCGTCAACAGCCGCGCGCACCGGCGCAAACCGGTGCGCGCGGTCCGCCAATGGCTGATCGACGAAGCCGCACGCGTCCGCACGGCCAGCCCCTGACCAACGCGCTACATCGCGCGGCGTTCGCTCATAAGGCCCTTGTAGATCGCCCAACACATCAGCAAGAGCACCACGGTGAACGGCAAGCCGGTCGAGATCACCATGGATTGCAGCGATTGCAACCCGCCCGCGCTCAGCAGCAGCACGATGGCGACAGCGCCTTCAAAGATGCACCAGAACGCACGCTGCGGCACCGGCGCATCGACCTTGCCGCCCGCCGTGATCGTGTCGATCACCAGCGAGCCCGAGTCAGACGAAGTGACGAAGAACACGATCACCAGCACGATCCCCACCAACGAGGTGATTCCGGCCAGCGGCAGCACGTCGAGCATCTTGAACAGCTTCAGCTCCAACGCCGCATCCTGCGCGACGGTATACCCGTCATTGACCACCTGATAGAGCGCGGTACCGCCAAAAACCGACATCCACAACACACAAACCAGCGAGGGGATCAGCAGCACGCAGACCAGGAATTCGCGCACCGTGCGGCTCCGGCTGACCCGGGCGATGAACATGCCGACAAAGGGCGACCAGCTGATCCACCACGCCCAGTAGAACGAGGTCCAACCCTGGCTGAAGTTGACATCCTCGCGCCCGACCGGGTTGGACAGCGCCGGCAGATACTGGAAATAAGCTACCAGCGAATCCGCAAACAGCGTCAGCAGGAACACGGTTGGCCCGACCAAGAGCACAAAGATCAAGAGCAGAAACGCCAGCCCCATGTTGATCTCGGACAGCACCTTGACGCCGCCATCCAGCCCCCGCAGCACCGACACCAGCGCAATCGCGGTGATGACAGAGATCAGGATCACCTCGGTCGTCGGGCCAACGGGAATGCCGAACAGCTCGTTCAGCCCCGCATTGGCCTGCGTCGCCCCGAACCCCAGCGAGGTCGCCAGACCAAACAGCGTGGCAAACACCGCCAGCGTGTCGATCACATGGCCGACCCAGCCCCAGACCGCATCGCCAAAGATCGGATAGAAGGCCGAGCGGATCGTCAGCGGCAGACCCTTGTTATAGCTGAACAGCGCCAGCGCCAGCGCCACCACGGCATAGATCGCCCAAGGGTGCAGACCCCAGTGAAAGATCGTCGCCGCCATGCCCAGCCGCATCGCCGCCGCCTGGTCCCCGGCGGCGGCGCCCAGTGGCGCCCAGTCGGTGCGCGCGCCGCCCTCGGCGGCGGTGCCCCCCATCGACGACGAGAAATGGCTCATCGGCTCGGCCACGCCATAGAACATCAGCCCGATGCCCATACCGGCGGCAAACAGCATCGCGAACCAGCCGACATAAGAGTAATCCGGCACAGCCGCGCTGCCGCCCAGCCGCACATTGCCCAAAGGTGTCACGATCAGCAGCAGGCAAAAGATGACAAAGATGTTCGCCGCGCCCAGAAAGAACCAGTCGAACCCCTTGGTCACTGCACCAAACAGCCACGAAAACAGCGCCCCCGCCTGATCCGGCAGCGCCAGCGTGTAGAAAACAAAAGCCACGATCGCCAGGCCCGAGATCAGGAAGACCGGGTTGTGAATGTCAAACCCGAACGGCCCGACATTGCCCTCCAGGTTGTCCTGCCCGATCTCGTACTCGGTATCAATGACATGCGCCGCGCCCTCGGGGCTGGGTATGCCTTCCAGGGTCTCTTTCGATTGGTCGGCCATATCGGGCCTCCTTTCGTTCAATGCTTTCTCGTGAATTCCTCAGCCGCGGACCAGCATTACCGAGGCGCTGGAATGCGCAGCCAGATGCGCACCGTGGCCGGACCAGATGTAATCGGTCACGTTCGGCAAATGGGTCGCCATCACCACCAGATCGGCGCCCAGCGTCTCTGTCGCCGCCAGCAGCGTCCGGTCCATCTGCACCGACGGATCATGGTCCACCAGCGCATGGCTCGACGTGGCCACGCCATGCCGTGCCGCCTGATCCCGCGCAAAGCTCTCCAGCTTTTCGGCAAACTCCTCGGGCCTGCGGGCAATGGCGCCGGGCGTGGTCGTCGTGATTCCGAGAAAGCACAACTCGGACTTGTAATGGCGCGCCAGATCGGCGCCGATGCGCAATGTGCGCTCCAGCCGTTCGGCATGCGCAAGGTCAATGGGTACAACAATTTTCTGGAACATGTCCCCTCCTGTTTCCGACCGGCACCTGGCCAGTCTGTTTCCGGGTTTTGCAACACCGCCTGTGATCAGGCTTTCTGGTTGCAATAGAAACAGTGTTACCGCGTTTCCCCTCAAAGTTCAAACAATCACCCGACCCGGGGCAGGACGGCCGCGGCCAAACCACCGCCGCTGCGGGGTCATCCGACGCGAAGATGGTCGCGCCATATCTCCAGGATTTCACCGCTATGGGTATAGGTCAGCCCATGGCCCGCCCCCTCGATCACCGCGTGGCGGGCGTCGCTGTTCCAGTCCGTCAACCGGTCGCTGGCAGACAGCGGGATAACCACGTCCTGCCGCCCCCAGATTGCCAGCACCGGAACGCCCGCGGCCTGCAAGGCCCGGTGTTCCCCCTCCAGCGCGCGCGACAGGATCCCGCGCAGGCTGGCCAGCACGGCGGGCACGAACCCGCGCCATTTCAGCTCCCGCAACTGCAACGCGACGATATCCGGCACCGCACTGGCCGTGCCCTGCTCGGACTGCACCCCACGGCGGTGACGGCGCGGAAAAAACGCCAGCATCAGCCAGTCGCCGATCAGTGGCGTTGCGCGGATAAACCGGATCATCCCGGTATCCTCCATGCCCATCCCCGCCGGAGCCAGCAGCAGCAGGCGCCGCACCCTGCCCGGGTGGCGTGCGGCAAAACAGGTGGCGATCGCGCCGCCCATCGAATAGCCGATCAGCGTGATATCGCCGCCAACCCGCCGGTCGGCCAGCAACTCTTCCAGCTGCCCGACAAAAAACGCCTCATCCTGCACCCCGCCGGGCCGGTCCGAATATCCACGCCCGTACAGGTCATAGGTCAGCACCCGGCATCCCAGATCCGTCAGCCCGCCGATCAGGCCGCCCCAGACGAACGAGGGCGTCGTCAGCCCGTGCACGCAGACCACAACCGGACCTCGCGCCGGACCATGCCAGCGGTAATGGGTCCTGCCGCGTGACAGGGCCGTCATCGCACCCGGCGCGTCGCGCCGGGCCGCCGGTCCCATCGGCTGGCGCGTGGCCTCGCGCAGGAACGGTGCCGCCGCCAGTACGGATAGGGCGACGGCGAGCCAGATCACGCCTGGCCCTGCCATTTGTCCAGGATATAGCGGCTGGTCATCAGGTCCAGATGCGCGCCGCCACCGTTCTTGAACAGCGTGATGTCGTCCCGGCCCGCCTTGAACGCGTCCAGCTCGTAGAAATCGGCCAGCACATCCGACCGCGCGATCACCCCATCGGCCAGCGGCATCATCAGTTCGCCGATATGGTTCACGGTGGTGTCGAAACTGTCGACAAAGATGCGCGCGCGGCGCATCGCTTCGTCATCGGCCTCGCGCATGTCGGGCCGATAGGCGCCGATCAGGTTCAGGTGCTGACCCGGGCGCAGCCACTCGCCGCGAATGACCGGTTCGCTCGACATGGTGGCGGTGACGATGATGTCGGCCCGGTTCACCGCCTGCGCCAGATCGTCGACCACCTCCAGCCCGTCATACCGCGCCGCGACCTCCTCGGCCTTCGACCGGGTGCGGTTCCACATCTTCAGGGCCGCCTTGGGAAACCCCGCCCCAAACGCCTCGCACAGCGACAGGCCCACGGTACCAGCACCCACCACCAGCACCTCGCGCGCGTCGGGGTCGGCCAGCCGCAGCGCCGCCAGCAGGCTGTCGCCCGCCGTCTTCCACTTGGTCACCAGGTGGAAATCCACGAGCGCAGACAGCGCCCCGTCGTGGTCGCTGTACAGGTTCACCGCCCCGTTGATCATCGGATCGCCCCGCTCCGGGTTGCGCGGAAAGATATTGGCGGTCTTGACCGCAATGCCCAGCCCGTCGATCCAGGCCGACCGCGTCAGCATCGTATCGGGATCGCGATACAGGAACGTATCGCCGATCTGGGCCTTGGGCAGGGTGTGGCCATCGGCCAGCGCCCGGGTCAATTCCAGCCAGTCCAGCTTGGCCTCGCCCTCGGCAAAGGGAATATGGATAATGCTCATGCGGCCTCTCCTTCGGTCAATAACCCCTCGGCCACCAGGCGCGCGGCCCAGCCCTCGGGTCCCGTGAAATGATGCACCTGCCAACCACGGGCGCGGGCGGTGTCGATATTCTCGGCCCGGTCATCGGCAAACAGCATCCGCTCCGGTGCCAGCCCGCAATCGGCCTCGACCGCGGCATAGATCGGCACATGCGGCTTCACCATCCGCATCCGGCCCGAGACATAGGCCCGGTCGAACTCCGTCAGGAACGGATAGACCGTGCAGGCATAATCGAAATTCTGCACTCCGAAATTGGTCAGCGCAAAGACCGGCACGCCCCGCGCCCTCAGCGCCCGCATCAGGCGCACGGAATGCGGGATCTCGGGCGTGGCCAGCTCGATCCAGCTGTCATGCCAGGCCCGGATCTCGTCCCGCCAACCGGGATATTTCTCGGCCCAGTCATAGATCGTGTCGGTGAAATGATGCCCCTGATCCACCAGGTCGTTCATCTCGTGCAGGTCCACCTCGGCAAACATCGCCTGCCGCCGCGCCACGCCGATGGTGCGGTCGTAATAACGCTCCGGTTGCCACTCGATCAGCACATTGCCGATGTCGAAAATGACGGCCTCTATGGTCATGACACATTCCTCAACTCTGCGACCTGGGGCGCGGGCGGCTCGGGGTGCGGCCACGCCGTGTCTCGCGCCAGACTGAAACAAGACCGGCGCCAATGATCAACCCGGAACCGGCCCAAACCGCCCTGTCCGGCCATTCGCCAAAGATCAGCACGCCCCACAGCACCGCCATCGGCATGGCGATGTATTCGAACGGCGCCACCAGCCCCGCCTCGCACAACCGATAAGCCTGCGCCGTCAGATAACCACCGATGGACCCCACGACCCCCATCGCCAGGAAATACTTCCAGTGCTCCGGTGCGGGCCAGCGCCACTCCCGCAGGATGAAATCCAGCGCCGCACTGTCGCCGCTGGCAAACCGCCCGTCGCCCAGCGTCAGCCCCACCAGCGCGCTCACCACCAGAAACGCCAGCAACGGGTAAAAGGTCAGCGTCGCCCCCCGGTCCGCGCCGCCCGCCCGGCGTGTCAGCACATGCAGCGTGGCATAGCCGCAGGCGCCCAAGAGCGGCAGCACCGCCGCCGGCTGGAACGCCTCGGTTCCCGGCCGCATGATCACCAGCACGCCCAGGAATCCGGCAAACACCGCGCCCCAGCGCCACGGACCGACCCGCTCGCGCAGGAACACCACCGACAGCGTGGTCACGATCAGCGGCGTGGCAAAGGCGATCGCCACCGCCTCGGCCAGCGGCATCACCGCCAGCCCGGTAAAGAAAAACAGGTTGGCCAGCAGCACCGCGAAACTGCGCGCCATGTGCAGGCGCGGTTGCCGGGTGCGCAATACCTGCACCCCGCCCTCCAGCGGCACGAACACCGCCAGCAGCACCACCATCGCCACCACCGACCGGATCAGCACCATCTGATACAGCGGATAGTCGCCGGAAAAGAACTTGAACACCACGTCAATGACGGAAAAGCAGATCCCGGCCCCCATCGCGGCCAAAAGACCCAGCACGTTCACCCTGACCTCGCCGCTCATCCGCCCGCTCCCTTGCCTGCCCGCCAATCCCTGTCCGAAATGACCGGCAGGGGCAAGCGCGGAACCGAACCGGCGGGCTGAACCCGACCCGCTTCTTTCCGGTCAGAAATACTCAAAAGCGGACCATCACAACAA
Source organism: Ruegeria sp. PrR005 (assembly GCF_010500245.1). Classification (GTDB taxonomy): domain Bacteria; phylum Pseudomonadota; class Alphaproteobacteria; order Rhodobacterales; family Rhodobacteraceae; genus Ruegeria_B; species Ruegeria_B marisflavi. Next base: position 380,457 of record NZ_JAAGOX010000022.1, on the reverse strand, counting down.
GATGAACACAGGGCAGGTACGGCCCCGTAACCCCTTCATGTCCGGGCACTCACTCAGGACCGCGAGGCGAAGCCTTGCCCTCCTTTTCGGGTCAGGCCCGGTCCGGGCGATGCTCCTGTCGCAGCATCTCGATCAGCGCGTCGGCATCCTGCCCGGTCAGTTTCGGCAGCTCTTCGCAGACATGGTACCAGGGCAGTTGCGTATCGGCATAGATATGCCGCGTCATCCTGGCCTGGGCGGGGCGGTCCAGACTGCCCACCGTGACATTCGTCAACCAGTCATCCTCGGCCCGCAACGCCTGCCAGACGATGCGCGACCCGCATTCAGCGCAAAAACCGCGCTTGCCGTCACCCGAGGACACGTAATAGCGAGGTTCCTCGCCAACATAATGCAACGTGCCCGCCTTGATCAGCACCGTGATCTCGGCGGGCTGGCCGGTACTGCGCTGGCAGATCGTGCAATGGCAGATATACCCGTTGTGCAGGAAAACCTCCGCCTCGTACCTGATCCTGCCGCACAGGCAGCCGCCCGTCACATGTGTGGCTTGGTGTTCCATGTTCCGCCCCTCCCAAAGGGTCCGCGACACGCGTCGCAGGATACCCGCAGCCTAGCACGGACCACGGTTTCCAGCGCGGGGCAATTCGTGCCAACCGCCGCTTTGCGGGCGCGGCACGCGCATCCCTCAGGGCGTCGGGCGCGATTGCCCGTCCCGCAGCGCCGCACGGATCTCGCGCTCCAGCGCATCCAGAAACCGCGAGCGGTCGGCCTTGGAAAACGGCTTGCCGCCGCCCGCCATACCCAGCGGGTTGGCCGCGCGCAGATCGGCCATCAGGTCGCGCATGGCCAACTGCTGGCCGATATTGGCCGGGGTGAATGCCTCGCCGCTGTGCCGCAACACCCGCGCCCCCGCCGCCACGCATTTCGCCGCCAGCGGGATATCGGCGGTGACCACTACGTCCCCCACCCCCGCCCGCTCGGCGATCCACATGTCGGCCACGTCCGGCCCCTCGGACACCACCACCGTCTCGACCAGCGGATTGGCCGAGGGGCGCAAGCCCCCGTTCGACACCACGACCATGCGCAGCCGGTGCCGGGTGGCGACCCGCTCGGCCTCGGATTTCACCGGACAGGCGTCGGCGTCGATGTACAAAACGGTCAATTGACCCTCCGGGACAGGTACAAAACGGTCAATTCTCCGGGTTTTCCGGTTGCGTGCCCTCCTTGCGGCGCACCTTGAACTCCTTGGGGATCGGCATCCGGTTGAACGCATCCAGCCCCGCGATCTTGTAGGCTTCGGCCAGCGTCGGATAGTTGAACGTGTTCTGGACGAAGTAATCCACCGTGCCTTTCAGGTTCATCACAGCCTGCCCGATATGGATCAGTTCGGTGGCTCCTTCGCCGACGATCTGCACCCCCAGAACCCGCCTTGTTTTCAAGGACAAGAGCATCTTCAGCATGCCATGTTCCAGCCCCATGATATGCCCGCGCGAGGTCTCGCGGAACCGCGCCACGCCCACCTCATAGGGAATGCCGCGCTCCTGCAATTCCTCCTCGGACATGCCACAGGTGGACATCTCGGGGACCGAGTAGATTCCGTAAGGATACCAAGGGCTTTCCGGCAGTGTCGGGGTCTCCAGCGCATGGCACGCCGCCACCCGTCCCTGCTGCAAAGAGGTCGAGGCCAGCGACGGATGCCCGATCACATCGCCAGTTGCATAGATATGCGGCACGGCGGTCTGATAGGTCTTGCGCTCCACCGTGATCCGGTTGCGGTGGTCAGTCTTCAGCCCCACCGCGTCGAGGTTCAGCGCCGAGGTCGCGCCCATCCGCCCGGCGGCAAACAGCAGCATTTCGGCCCGCACATGGCGCCCGTTGGCCAGGCTGATCTCGACATGATCGCCTGCATCCTCGATCTTTTCTACCGCCGAGCCCAGCCGAAGATCGACGCCATTTTCCCTGATCTGATGGGTGAAATCCTGAATCAGGGTGCGGTCGATAAAGTCCAGAAACGTCTCGCGCGGTTCGATCAGCGTCACCCGCACATCCAGCGCCGAGAACATGGTGGCATACTCCACCCCGATCACCCCGGCCCCGATCACGGCCAGCGAACGGGGGATCTCGGCCATCTCCAGAAACTCGTCGCCATCGACCACGGTGCGCCCATTAAATGGAACATAATCAGGGCGATAGGTCTTGGTTCCGGTGGCGACCAGAAACTTGGACGCGGTCAGGCGGGTGGTGTCCCCGGCCTCGGTCGCGACCTCGATCTCGTGCGGGCCGACAAAGCGCGCCAGCCCGTTCAGCGTGTCCACATGGTTGCGGTTGAACTGGTGTTCCAGCACATCGACCTCGTAATCGAGCGTCATGTGCAACCGCGCCTTGAGGTCCTCGGCGCTGATCCGGTCCTTGACCCGGTAGGACAGGCCATAAAAGCTGCGCTCGCGCCAGCCCGACAGGTTCAGCACCGTTTCGCGCAGCGTCTTGGACGGGATCGTGCCGGTATGAACCGAGACACCGCCCAGCCGGTCCTTGCGGTCGATCACCAGCACCCGGCGTTTCAGCTTGCCTGCCTGGATCGCTGCGGCCCGGCCCGAGGGGCCGGACCCGATGATGATCAGGTCATAGTCGTGGCCGTTCATGGCTCAATCCCGATAAAGCGCATCGGCATGGAACGAGACATGGTCCTCCATGAAGCTGGAGACGAAGAAATAGGAATGGTCATACCCCGGTTGCAGCCGCACCGTCGCCTGCTGACGACGTTCGGCGATGGCGGCGGCCAGCGCCTCGGGACGCAAGAGGTCGATGAACTGATCGCTGGTGCCGGTGTCGATCAGGATCGGCCCATCGAACCCTGCCTGTTTCATCATCAGCGATGCGTCATGTTTGGCCCAGGCCGCCTCGTCCGTGCCCAGATAGGCGGTCAGCTGCTTGCGGCCCCAATCGCTGCCCGTCGGATTCGAAATCGGCGCGAATGCCGAGACCGAGCGATAGCGCCCCGGCAGGTTCATCGCGAGCGTCAGCGCGCCATGCCCGCCCATGGAATGACCGGTGATCGCCTGCCGCTCGGGGTCGATTGCGAAATGTTCGGCCAGCAGCGTAGGCAGTTCATCGGCCACGTAATCCCACATGCGGAAATGCGGCGCCCAGGGTTCCTGGGTGGCGTTCACATAGAAGCCCGCACCCTGACCCAGATCGTAATCGGGGTGGTCGGCCACGCCCTCACCCCGAGGCGAAGTATCTGGAAACACAAGGGCAATTCCCTGTTCGGCGGCCCAACCCTGGGCACCTGCCTTGACCATGGCGTTTTCATGGGTGCAGGTCAGGCCCGACAGATACCACAGCACCGGCACCGGACCGTCCTTGGCCTCGGCCGGCAGGAACAAGCCAAAGGTCATGTCGCAACCGGTGACTGCGGAGGCATGGCGATAGACCCCCTGAACTCCCCCGAAACAGGCGTTTTCCGAGACGGTTTCGATCATGGCACGGTCCTTTCCCTCTGATTTCCCGCAATGGCTAGCGGTCTGGGGCCCAGAGGTAAAGCATGCTGGCCGGTCCGCCCCGTCTTTTTGCGGCACTCGGCGGTGGCGCAGCGGCCCGCTTGACTTGTCCCGGCCCCACCTCTTTGATCGCGGCAACCGCAGGAGGTGACATGCAAAACCCATTCGACCAGGAACTTCAGGACCGTCTCGTGCGCTATGCCGCCATCGACAGCCAGAGCGACGAGAGCGTGCCCACCTCGCCCAGCACCGCTTGCCAGTTCGACATGCTGAATCTATTGCGCGACGAACTGGTCGAGATGGGCGCACAGGATGTGGAACTGACCGACTACGGCGTCGTGTTGGCCACCATTCCGGGCACCGTACCGGGGCCGACCGTTGGCTTTCTGGCCCATGTCGACACCGCGCCGCAATTCAACGCCAGTGGAGTCAAGCCGCGCGTGATAAAGGGGTACAATGGCGGCGACATCACCTTTCCCGACGATCCCGCGCTGGTGTTGTCGCCCGCCGAGCACCCCTATCTGGCGGACAAGATCGGTCACGACCTAATCACCGCCTCGGGCACCACGCTGCTGGGCGCCGATGACAAGGCGGGCGTGGCTATCATCATGACCATGGCGCGGCACCTGCTGAACAGCCCCGATATCGCGCGCGGTCCGATCCGCGTGGCCTTTACCCCCGACGAAGAGATCGGGCATGGCGTGAACGAGCGTCTGCCCAAGGATCTGCGCGCCGATTTCGCCTATACGCTGGATGGGGGCCAAGTGGGAGAGATCGAATACGAGAGCTTTTCGGCGGACCGCGCGGTGGTGACGGTGACGGGAGTGTCGATCCATCCGGGCTGGGCCAAGGAGAAGATGGTCAACGCCATCCACCTTGCCTCGAAGATTGTACAAACCCTGCCCCAGGCGACGATGACCCCCGAAACCACCGCCGACCGGGACGGATTCATCCACGCCACAGACATGGACGGCGGATCATCCGAGATGGTGATCAAGTTCATCCTGCGCGATTTCGAACGCGATGGTCTGGCCGCCAAGGGAGAGTTGCTGCGCCAGGTCTGCGCCGCCGTGCAGGCGGGCGAGCCGCGCGCGGCGATCAAGTGCGAGATCTATCCGCAATACCGTAACATGCGCTATTGGCTGGAAAAGGACATGACACCCGTCGACCTGGCCCGCGCGGCGGCCAAGGCCGAGGGGATAGAGCCGATCTCGGTTCCGATCCGCGGTGGCACCGATGGATCCCGCCTGACGGAAATGGGGGTGCCGACGCCCAATATCTTTACCGGTATGCAATGCATCCACGGCCCGCTGGAATGGATTTCGGTACAGGACATGGCAACCGCCACACGCACCTGCCTGACTCTGGCGCAGATGGCGGCAAAGGGCTGAGGCTTGGGCGAGCGAGACCTGATAGCCGAACGCGACAAGTTTGCGGCCCTGCACTCGGAAACCCGCAATGTCGTGAATGGCCGCGACTGGGGAGTGATCCGGACGGGACAGAGCGGCCCCGCGCTGGTGCTGATCCCCGGCACGCTGGGCCGGGCCGACATATTCTGGCAACAGATCACGGCCCTGTCGGGTGAGGCGCGCATCCTCGCGGTCAGCTATCCGGCGTCGGGCGGGATCGGCGATTGGGCGGCGGATCTGTCGCAAATGATCGCGGATGCCGGAATGCGGGGCGCGACCGTGCTTGGCTCGTCGCTGGGCGGCTATCTGGCACAGTATCTGACCGCCACGGAACCGGCGCTGAGCGGCGGGCTGGTAGCGGCCAACACGCTGGCCTCGGCCCGGGGCATCGACCGGGTGCCACCCTATGCGCTGGACCTCGCAGCCACGCCGATCGGCGAATTGCGCGCCGGGTTCGAGGCGGGGCTGGCGGGTTGGCAAACTCCCGGCCACGCCTATTGCGATCTGGCGCCGCTCTTGCTGCAAGAGGTGCGCGGACGCATACCTGAAAACGAATTGCGCGCCCGGTTGCAGGCCCTGAAAACCGCGCCGGAGTTGCCTGCACAGAGCCTGCCCCGCGACCGCATCTTTACGGTTCAAAGCGATGACGACCATCTGATCATGCCACCGATGCGAGAGAGCCTGCGCTCCGCGCTGAACCCCATCCGCGCCTACAGGTTCCGGGCTGCCAGCCATTTTCCCTATGTCACCCGTCCCGGCGCCTATACCGCACTCTTGCGCGAGGTTCTGGGTCTGCCGACGGATCAAGCGATCTGGCCTGCCAACGAGGAAAGTCTGCTATGAAAGTGCTGAGTGCCGAAGACGTCCGCCGCCACCTTTCCATGCAAGACGCCATCAGGATCGTCGCCGGAACCATGGTCCGGGTCTCGCAGGGAAAGGCCAACCTGCCGCTGCGCACGGTGATGGATATCGACGGAACCAACCGGCTGGGCGTGATGCCCGGCGCGCTGAGCGACCCGACGGTCTATGGCATCAAGGTGCTGAGCCTCTTTCCCGGCAATCCCGCCAAGGGGCTCAGTTCACATATCGGCACGGTGCTGCTGTTCGACCCGGAAACCGGGCGACCCAGCGTGTCGATGGATGCCGATGCGATCACCGCGATCCGCACCGCCGCCGCCACGGCCGTGGCGACACGGGCGCTGGCGCGGTCTGACGCGCGGGTGCTGGCGTTGATTGGCACGGGCGAACAGGCTGAAAGCCATATCGCCGCGTTGACACTGGTGCGCGAGATTTCCGAAATCAGAATCGCCGGGCGCACGCCCGGCCGCGCCGCCGATTTCGTAGACCGGATGTCGGAGCAATACCCCGATATCGCCTTTGCCGCCGCGCCGGATGCGGCACATGCAGCCGATGGGGCCGATATCGTCTGCACGCTGACCTCCTCGCCTTCGGTGGTTCTGCACGGCGACTGGATCACCCCTGGCACCCATGTGAACGCGGTCGGCGCCTCGATCCCGTCGATGCAGGAGATCGACGAGGCGCTGCTGCTGAAATCCGAGCTTTACACCGATTACCGCCCCTCTGCCTTTGCTCAGGCGCGTGAGATCATCTCGGCGCTGGAAAGCGGTGCGATGACCAAGGATCATGTGCGCGGAGAGATCGGTGAGGTTCTGGCCGGCGGCGTGACGGGGCGCAGCAGCGCCGACGCGATCACCCTTTACCGCTCGCTCGGGATCGCGGCGCAGGATCTCGCCTGCGCGGATCACGTCTGGCGCGCGGTTCAATAAAGCCCGGGGTTGATCGGCGAGGCCGCCGTCAACCCGCCATCGACCGTGAAAAGCTGACCGGTGACAAAGGACGCGTCATCCGAGGCGAGCCAGACCGCCATGGCCGCGATGTCCTCGGGCCGGCCAAACCGCCGCGCCGCGTGCCGCATCAGCGCATCGCGACGTGCCGTCGCCCGATCCGAGGAGGCCTCGAACGCGGCTTCCAGCATGCCGGTCTCGATCCAGCCGGGGCAGATCGCGTTGCACCGGATGTCCGGGCCATGGTCGACGGCGATGGACCGCGTGAGGCCATGCACAAATGCCTTGGAGGCGTTGTACAAAGCCATGGAGGGATCGGCGAACTGCCCCGAGATAGAGCCGATGTTCACGATGCTGCCGCCCGGCCCCATCCGAGGGATGAAGGCGCGACACATGTTGAACACGCCCCGGCAGTTGGTGCCAATCACGGCGTCCCAATCGGCGTCGGAACTGCTGACCACCGTTTTTTCAACCTGCACCCCCGCATTGTTGATCAGGATATCGGTGCCGCCGATGGAACGGGCCAGCGCCTCGACCGCCACCGGATCCGCGACGTCGAGTTGGTGCCAGTGGACATGGACGTGCAGATCCTCTGGCCTGCCTCCGCGCCCGCAGGTGCTGACCTCGGCGCCTTCGGCGCACAGGGCCTCGACGATACCGCGCCCTATGCCGCGGCTGCCGCCGGTGACAAAGGCCCGCTTTCCTGCCAGTTTCATGTTTGTTGTCCTCCCGACCGCCAGCAAACAGAAGCGGCCTGCGTTTCGCAATCCTTCCCGAGCGCAAGGCATGGACAAACACGTCTGCCTCCCCTATATGCGCTATCTTTGCGACGGGTGAGTCCCGCGCCCTGCTGGACATTCCCCTGATGACTTCCCCACTTTTCGATGCCCTGGCCGAACGCGGCTTTGACACGCTGACCGACGTGCAACAGGCCGTCACTGCTCCTGAACTGACCGAAGCGGACCTGCTTGTTTCCGCGCAGACCGGTTCGGGCAAGACCGTGGCCTTTGGCCTGGCAATCGCGCCGACACTGCTGGGCGAGGCCCTTCGCCTGGACCCGCCTGCCGCGCCGCTGGCGCTGATCGTGGCACCGACGCGCGAACTGGCCATGCAGGTCAGCCGCGAGTTGATCTGGCTCTATGCCCGCACGGGCGCCAGCGTGGCCACCTGTATCGGCGGCATGGATGCCCGCACCGAACGGCGCGCACTGGAACGCGGCGCGCATATCGTTGTCGGCACGCCGGGCCGCCTGCGTGACCATATCGAGCGCGGCACGCTGGACCTGAGCGACATTCGCGCCGTGGTTCTGGACGAGGCCGACGAGATGCTCGACCTCGGCTTTCGCGAGGATCTGGAGTTCATGCTGGGCGAGGCACCCGAGGGTCGCCGCACGCTCATGTTCTCGGCCACCGTTTCGCCCGCCATCGCGGAACTGGCCAAGACCTATCAGCGCGAGGCCGTGCGCGTTTCGACGATTTCGGCCAAGAGCCAGCACGCCGATATCGCCTATCAGGCGGTACAGGTGGCGGCGCATGACGCCGAACATGCCATCATCAACCTGCTGCGGTTCCACGATGCGCCCACGGCGATCGTGTTTGCCAATACCCGCGCCGCCGTCGCCCGTCTGACCGCGCGGTTTGCCAACCGTGGGTTTGCGGTGGTCAGCCTGTCAGGCGAGTTGAGTCAGGACGAGCGCAGCCATGCGCTGCAAGCCATGCGCGACGGGCGGGCACGGGTCTGCGTGGCGACCGATGTCGCCGCGCGTGGTATCGACCTGCCGAACCTGGATCTGGTCATTCACGCCGATCTGCCCATCAACACCGAAGGGCTGCTGCACCGCTCGGGCCGGACCGGCCGGGCCGGGCGCAAGGGGATCTCGGCGCTGATCGTGTCGGACAAGATCGCCAAAAAGGCGCAGCGGCTGCTGAAATGGGCCAAGATCGAGGCGGAATGGACCTTTGCGCCGACGCCCGAGGATATTCTGGCCAAGGACGAGGCCCGGCTGCTGGACGATCCGATGTGGACCGCCGAAGTGGCCGAGGATGAAACCCGTTTCGCCGCCGATCTGATGCAGAGGTTCAGCGCCGAGCAGATCGCGATCGCCTGTTTGCGCTTGCACCGCGCCGGGTTGACTGCGCCCGAGGAACTGAACCGCGCGCCTGTGCGCACCGATCCTGCTGCGAACTTTGGGCCGTCGGCCTGGGTCGCTCTGTCAGTCGGGCGGAATCAGCGGGCAGAACCGCGCTGGCTGTTGCCGCTGCTCTGCCGCGCCGGTAACCTGGAGAAAAGCCAGATCGGCAAGATCCGGATGCAGGCGGACGAGACCCATGTGGAACTGACTGAGGCGTCGCTTCAGGGTTTCCTTGCCCATATTGGTCCGAATGGTGTGCTCGAAGGCGAGATTACCGCAAAGGCGATGGACGGCGCGCCGGCCGACGAACCGCGTGCGCGGGCGCCCAAGAAGCGTTTTGACCGCGATACAGAGCGGACACCCCGGCCACCCCGAAAGGAATCGCGCCCGCCGCGCGATACCGCTCGCGAAGCGCCCGTTGCGGCACCGGAACCGAAGAAAGACGTAGTTGCACAGGAGACGGCCAAGCCGCGCCCCAAACCGGTATCGGACAAACCTGCCGAGCGCGCGGCACTGGTCGAGGCGAAGCCCGCAGCCAAGAAACCGTTCAAGAGCGCGCGCCCGGCTTCATTCGCCGCAGCGGACAGCAGCCGTTCATTCCGCGCAGGCAAGCCCGGTGGCGGCAAACCTTTCCGCGCGGCAAAGCCGGATGGGGACAAACCGGCCCGGTTCGCCAAGCCGGATGGCAGCAAACAGTCCCGCCCCGGTAAACCGGGAGGCGACAAGCCGTTTCGCGGTAGCAAATCCGAAGGTGGAAAACCGGCGCGTTTCGCGAAACCCGAGGGCGGCAAGCCCTTCCGGAGCAACAGTTCGGAAGGCACAAAACCCGCACGGTTTGCCAAGCCCGGTTCCGGCAAACCAGCCAAGCCTGGCGCACGCCCCTCGGGCAAACCGGCAGGTCGCGGCGGCGACGCCCCGCCGCGCCGGAAGGGATAAGGCCTGTCGCTGCCGTCCACTCCTGTGGGCGGCAGATCAGAGCGTGATGTCAGGCAGACTGTCGAAGGCGAGTTTCAGGGCCGAACCCCAGCCGGTCGAGATGGTCTGGAAATAGGGGTCTTCGGCGTCGATCCGGCGCGTCAGCCCCTGTTTGCAACTGTCGGTCTCGTAGAGTTGCAGGTCGAGCGGTAAACCAACGGACAGGTTTGCCTTGATCGTGGAATCGAAACTGACCAGCAGCAGTTTTACCGCAGCTTCGAAACTCATATCCGGCTCATAGGCCCGGACCAGAATCGGGCGGCCGTACTTGGTTTCCCCGATCTGGAAATAGGGGGTATCGTCGCCGGCCTCGATGAAATTGCCTTCGGGATAGACCAGGAAAAGGCGCGGCGGATTGCCCGCGATCTGGCCGCCGACGATCATCGTCGCGTTAAAGGCCGCATCGGCCCGCTGCCCGGTCTCGGCGTTGGCCGCGATCACCTCGCGTAGGGTTTGGCCAACCAGCCGCGCCACCTGGAACATGGAGGGCGCCTCCATGATCGAAGGACTGCGGTCGGCGGGGGCCTTGGTGCGTTCCTCGAGGATGGAAATCACCGCCTGCGTTGTGGCGAGATTGCCTGCGGTCAGGATGGTGATGAAACGCTCGCCAGGTTCCTCGAACGTGAACATCTTGCGAAAGGTCGAGATGTTGTCGACTCCCGCGTTGGTGCGGGTATCCGACATGAAGACCAGCCCGTGACCGAGCCGCATCCCTACGCAATATGTCATCGCATGCCTTTACTGCTGCTGGACCTGAACCTGCACCGTAAGGGTCTCGCCCGCGGTGCCGAACCGCGTCCCTGATACCGGAGCCGCCTCGGCATAGTCCAGCCCTGTTGCAGCACGCACATAGCGGGTGTCGGGGGAAATGCCGTTCGACACGTCAAAGCCGACCCAGCCCAACCCGTCCACGTTGGCCTCGGCCCAGGCGTGGGTCGCTTCCTGCTCGATGCGGTCGTTCATCATCAGATAGCCCGAGACATAGCGGGCGGGTATGCCCATATGACGGCAGCAGGCGATGAACACATGCGCGTGGTCCTGGCAGACACCATGCCCGGCGCTGAGCACATCTTCGGTTGTCCAGCCGACCTCGGATCTTCCGGTTTCATAGGCCACCGCCCCGTGAATGGCCGCCGAAAGCGCGTGCATCCAGCCCAGACTGCCCGGCTCGCCGTCCACACCGGAGACCAGCTTGCGGACCATGGGCCCGGCTTTGGTGACATCAGTCTCGCGCAGGAACATCCACATCGGCATATAGCCGCCATGCTGACCGATGACGCCGTGGTTCTCCTCGACTTCGACCACGCCACTGCAATGCACTGCGATCTGGGTGGTGCCCGGGGCAAAGCTGATCAGGTCGACAATGTTGTGGTGCTGGTCTTCGAAACTTGCTTCCTTTTGCCCGCCCTCGACGGTCACCGTCCAATTGTGGACGGCCTGTCCATGCCCGGACTTTGGCGTGACCCGCAATTGCTGCAAGGCATATGGGACCGGCTGGTCATAGGCGTAGCGAGTGGTATGGCTGATACTGAGGCGCATGGGTCAGTTGTAGAACCTGTAATCGGTTTCGATCTGGCTGCCGAGCGAGGCAAGGGATTTCAGAAAATCGCTGATGAACTCGTGCAGTCCCATCTCGATGATTTCGTCAATGGTATGCGACATGGTGTGTTCGGCCAACTGGTCACACAGATCATGGCAGGATAGACGCGCGCCATAGTCATCGGCCAGGTATCCCAGGTTGTCCCGGATCTTGCCAACACAGAAGGCCAGGCTGCGCGGCATCCGTTTGTCGAGCATCAGGAACTGCGCAATCTCCCGTGGCCGGGCATCCTGGCCGAATGTCATGTGGAACCCGCCTTCGGCCGAGACCGAGCGCAGGATGGTCTGCCACTGAACATTGTCGATCGACGTTCCAACCGCGACCACCGAGGGCAGCAGCACGTAATACTTCACGTCCAGAATCCGAGCGGTGTTGTCGGCCCGCTCCATGAACGTGCCGATCCGGGCGAAATCATAGATGTCGTTGCGCAGCATGGTGCCATGCATGGCGCCGCGCACAAAAGCCGAGCGCTGCCGGATCAGGGCCAGCACATCGGGTAGATCACGTTCAGGGACCTTGCGCGCCAGCGCATCGCGCAGCGTCATCCAGTTCTCGTTGATACTTTCCCAAACTTCGCGCGTCAGCGCCGTGCGGACCGTCTTGCCATTGTTGCGCGCGGCTTCGGCCATGTTCAGGACCGAAGACGGGTTGTCCGGGTCGCGCAACATCCAGTCGATGGCGCCATCGCGGCTGATCTCGGTGCCGTGGATATCGACAAATCCGCCATAGGCGCCTGCCGATTGCAGCACGCTGGCCCATTCGTCATCGGCAGAATTGGAGCGGGTGAGCGCGATACGCTGACCCGCCTCGATCAGGCGTGCCGTGTTTTCCGAGCGTTCGAGGTAGCGGAACATCCAGAAGAGGCCGCCTGCGGTTTTTCCCAGCATGTCCTAGTCCTCCAGCACCCAGGTGTCCTTGGTGCCGCCCCCTTGCGAGGAGTTCACCACAAGGCTGCCCTTTTTCAACGCCACACGTGTCAGGCCGCCGGGGGTGATATCGACACCTTGCGGCGAGACCAGGACAAAGGGGCGCAAATCGACATGCCGGGGCGCAAGCCCTGCCTTGGTAAAGATCGGCACGGTCGACAAGGACAGCGTCGGCTGGGCGATATAGTTGCTGGGCTTGGCTTTGAGTTTCCTGCGGAACTCCTCCAGTTCGCGTTTCGAAGACGTCGGGCCGATCAACATGCCGTAGCCACCCGAACCATGGACCTCTTTCACCACCAGCTCGGCCAGGTTGTCGAGCACATAGGCGAGGCTTTCAGGGTCATTGCAGCGCCATGTTGGCACGTTTTTCAACAACGCCTTTTCGCCGGTATAAAACTCGACGATTTCGGGCATGTAGGAATAGATCGCCTTGTCATCGGCGATGCCAGTTCCCGGGGCGTTGGCAATGGTGATCCCGCCGGAGCGATAGACATCCAGGATACCGGGAACGCCCAGCGCCGAATCGGGACGGAAATTCAGCGGATCCAGAAAATCGTCGTCGACCCTGCGGTAAAGCACATCAATTGGCTGGTATCCACGGGTCGTGCGCATTGCGACGCGCCCATCGACCACCCGCAGGTCATGGCCTTCGACCAATTCGACCCCCATCTTGTCGGCCAGGAAGCTGTGTTCGTAATAGGCCGAATTGTAGATGCCCGGTGTCAACACCGCCACGGTGGGCCTGTCCCCGGACATCGCCGGGGCGCAAGCCGCCAACGAACGTCGCAATTGCCTTGGATAGTTCTGAACCGACTGAACCCGGTTTTGCGAGAACAACTCGGGGAACATGTGCAACATGGTCTCCCGGTTCTCAAGCATGTAGCTCACGCCCGATGGGGTGCGCGCATTGTCCTCAAGCACGAAGAATTCGTCAGGGCCGGTACGCACAAGGTCGATACCGACGATATGGGTATAAACACCACCCGGCGGCGAAACGCCGATCATCTGCGGCAGGAACGCCGCATTCTTGGCGATCATTTCAACAGGCAACCGACCGGCGCGGATGATTTCCTGGCGATGATAGATATCGTGCAGGAAGGCGTTGATCGCCCGAACCCGCTGTTCGATGCCACGGCAAAGGCGCGACCATTCCCGCCCCGAGATGATGCGCGGAATGATGTCGAAGGGGATCAGCCGTTCTGTCGCCTCGGCCCGCCCATAGACGTTGAAGGTGATGCCAGTCAGCCGGAACAGCCGCTCTGCTTCTGCCTGTTTCTTGCGCAATCGAGAGGGCTCTTGGCCCGCGAACCATGTGTTGAAATCGGAATAGGCCTCGCGCAGCGCGCCGTCCTGCCCCCACATTTCGTCGAACAATTGACCTTGTTTCATAAGGGTCAGTTTATGCCAGCCGAACCGAAAGACAATGGCATTGCCGAACGCGTCACCGCGATTCACATGAAACGATTAAAACCTGGGCATTCTCCGGTTCTGGTGTCAAAGCCCCAGAACATCGACCATATCATAATGGCCCGGCGTCTTGCCCTGCCCCCACAACGCGGCCTTGAGCGCCCCACGCGCAAACACTGCCCGGTCGGTGGCGATGTGGCGGAGCACGATTCGCTCGCCCGGCGCGGCAAACAGCACGTCGTGCTCTCCTACGATATCGCCGCCGCGAATGGCGTGAAAACCGATGGCCCCTCTCGTGCGGGCACCGGTTATTCCATCGCGGGCGCGATCCGACACATCCTTCAGATCCACGCCGCGTCCTTCGGCGGCAGCCTCACCCAGCATCAGCGCGGTGCCCGAGGGCGCATCGACCTTGTGGTGATGATGCGCCTCGATGACTTCGATATCGAAATCCTCGTCCAGGGCGGCAGCGACCTTCTTGGTCAATTGCACCAACAGGTTGACACCAAGGCTCATGTTGCCGGCACGCACGATCACGGCGTGGCGCGATGCGGGCTCCAACGCCGCGATCTGCTCAGGTGTCATGCCGGTTGTGCCGATCACATGCACGCAACGGGCCTGCGCGGCCAGCGCGGCAAATTCCAGCGTGGCGGCGGGCGCGGTGAAGTCGATCACCGCCTGGGCGCGCGCAAATGCCTCGAGCGGATCGTCTGTGACGGTGACGCCCAGAGGCTGCCCGCCCATCGCCTCGCCCACATCCCGGCCGATCCAGTCGTGGCCCGGACGCTCGACCGCGCCCACCAGACGGACCTTGTCGCTGGTGGTCACGGTTTGCACCAGCATCTGCCCCATACGGCCTGACGCTCCGGTGATCACGATACCTGGAATATGGGTCATGGCGTGTCCTTCCTGTCCTTGGCCTTATGCGTCCTAGCCTGTTCAGGGCCGCTTGGCAAAGCCCGGCTTTGGGCGTAGATCGAAACCATGGCAAAGAACAAGTTTCATGATGGTCCCGGCCCGTCACAGCGGCAGCTGCGCGTCGGCGAAGTAATCCGCCGCACCTTGTCCGAGGTGCTGGCGCGCGGCGACGTGCACGATCCCGACCTGAACCGTCTGTCGATCACCGTGGGCGAAGTGCGCACCTCGCCCGATTTGAAGATCGCGACCGCCTTTGTGTTGCCGCTGGGGGGCAAGGGGCAGGAGGATGTGCTGCAACTCCTCGCGCGCAACAAGAACGAGCTGCGTCGGGTGGTCGGCAAGAAGCTGGGGTTGAAGTTCACCCCGGATCTGCGATTCCGGCTGGACGAAACCTTTGATCGGCTCGATGAGACACGGCGGATATTCGATCAGGACGCGGTGCGCCGCGATCTGGACGAGTGATCCGCTGTGTCGCGGCTTTTCTGGCGTTTGCCGCGGCGGGGCCTGCGGCGGCGGTGGAATGTCGCGACCTGACGCATCAGGGCAATCTGTACACCGTGTGCGAGGTCGATCCACGCGCCGAAGAATTGCGCCTGTTCCTCAACGATGACCAGGGCAAGCTTCTGGGCCAGTTCTCTGCCGTGGACTCGACCCTGCGAGCCGAAGGCACGCGGCTGGCCTTTGCGATGAACGCGGGCATGTATCACACCGACCGTTCTCCGGTCGGGCACTATATCGAAAACGGCAAGGAACAGAAACGCGTTATCCCGAATGCGGGGCCGGGCAACTTTGGTCTGTTACCCAATGGTGTTTTCTGCATCCGGGCAGGGCGCGCCGATGTGATCGAGACGCTGGCCTATGATGCGGATCGGCCTGATTGCGCCTTTGCCACCCAGTCCGGGCCGATGCTGGTGATCGACGGCGCCTTGCATCCGCGGTTCCTGCCGGATTCGACATCGCGCTATATCCGCAACGGGGTCGGTACCAGCGCCGATGGGACGAGGGCGGTTTTTGCCATTTCCGGCAATACCGTGACATTCCACGAATTCGGCAGCCTGTTCCGGGATGTTCTGAAGGTGCCCAATGCGCTTTACTTCGACGGCAACATCTCGCGCCTTTATGTTCCACAGCTTGGGCGCTCGGATCCGGGCTTTTCGATGGGCCCGATCGTGGGCGTGGTGGCAAGCGGTCCGTGACCGCGCCCGCGCGGTTTGACAGCCTCTTCACAATGGGCTAACCGGCGCGCCTTGGACCCAGTGAGGACGACATGGCACGCAAACGCAAGGGACGCGATATCTCGGGATGGCTGGTGGTGGACAAGCCCGCCGGCATCACCTCGACCGCCGTCGTCAACAAGGTGCGCTGGGCGCTGGGCGCCAACAAGGCCGGTCATGCGGGCACGCTCGACCCCGAGGCCACGGGTGTTCTGGCCATCGCCCTGGGCGAGGCGACCAAGACCGTCCCCTATATCACCGATGCGCTGAAGGCCTATGTGTTCACCGTGCGGCTGGGACAGGCCACCAATACCGACGACGCCGAGGGCGAGGTGATCGCCGAGAGCGACCAGCGCCCGACCGATGAGCAGATCAAGGAGGCGCTGCTGCCCTTCCTTGGTGAAATCATGCAGGTTCCGCCCAAGTTTTCAGCGGTCAAGATCGACGGCCAGCGCGCCTATAAGCTGGCCCGCGACGACGCCGAGTTCGAAATCGCAGCCCGCCCTTTGTGGGTCGAGGAACTGGTGCTGGTGGACCGCCCCGACGCCGACCACGTGGTGCTGGAGATGACCTGTGGCAAGGGTGGATATGTCCGCGCCATCGCCCGCGACCTGGGCGCGGCGCTGGGCTGCCACGGCCATGTGAAAGAGCTGCGCCGGATCTGGTCGGGCCCTTTCGAGGCCGAGGATGGGATCAGCCTTGAAGAAGTCGATGCGCTGGCCAAGACGCCCGCGCTGGACGAACACCTGTTGCCTCTGGAGGCCGGGCTGGCCGACCTGCCGGAACTCAGATGCACACCCGAGGGAGTCGTGCGCCTGCGCAACGGCAACCCCGGCATGGTCTATCCCGGTGAGGCAGAGTACGGCGACGAGGCATGGGCCTCGTTCGAGGGGCGCGCCGTGGCGGTTGGGATCTACAAATCTGGCGAATTGCACCCGGTCCGGGTCTTCGTCGCCTAACTTACTTGCGTTGACCTTTTATTTCGCCTTGAGACAGCACAGAAGCGACTAAAGATTTAACCTGCTCGGGATGGCTTCTTTGTTCCGGAAAGCACTATTGAAGCTAGATTGCGCGATTACTTATTCGGTGGGATTGCAGTCTGCATTGGAATAGTCAGGCGACAATGGCACAAACGGGAACATAGCCATATCTTGCGGTACTAAATTGAGAGTTTGACGGATCACGCATGATCACCCGCAGCCATACCAAGGGCGATGCGCCCTCGACCGCCGTCTACTCGGATTGCGAGCGCTACCGCTACAGCCTGACCCGCGTGTGGGACCCGGCCGGGTCCAAGGCGCTGTTCGTGATGCTCAACCCCTCGACCGCGACCGAAGTGCAGAACGACCCCACGGTCGAACGCTGTGAGCGGCGGGCAAGAACGCTTGGATTTGGCGCCTTCCGGGTCACCAACATCTTTGCCTGGCGCGACACGGATCCGCGCAAGATGCGCGCAGCGCAGGATCCGGTTGGGCCGGAGAATGACCGGGCCATCCTGGAGGGCGCGGACTGGGCGGACCAGATCGTGGCCGCCTGGGGCACGCATGGCGCGCATCTGGACCGCGGCCCGAATGTCGAACGTCTGTTGCGGGAAACCGGCCTGCCGTTGTTTCACCTTGGGCTGACCAAGGATGGCCACCCCAAACATCCGCTGTACATCGGATACAACCAGCAGCCCGCCCCCTGGGTCTGAGCCAAATCCGTTAACCAATTGATCCAAAGCACTTTGACCCGCCTGGCCCCGTCATGAGATATTGCCGGTGTGGGGTGAGGTGTGTTCGGAGTTCACGATGTTGATGCTCGCAAGTCTGTTGGGGCTGGCCGCCGTCGGGGGAATGGTTCTCATGTCGTCGGGCACCGATGACGATCTGTCGGACGAAGACAGTGACGACGACCTTGCCCTGAAGCCTGGCACCGAACTTTCGGTGGAACAGAATTCAGGCGCCGCGATGGGCAACGAAACCGGCGACCTGACCGAATACCTCGTGCTTCCCGGAACGGAAGAGACGGACACGATCACCGGCGGCGCCGGCAATGACCAGATCAACGGATACGACGCGGACGACACGCTGTCCGGCCAGGATGGAAACGACACGATCTTTGGGTCGGAAGGTGACGATCTGATCGACGGCGATGCGGGCGATGATCTGCTCCATGGCGAGGATGGCGATGACATGCTCGACGGCGGGGGCGGGGACGATAGCCTGTTCGGGCATTTTGGTGACGATCTGCTGGAAGGTGGTTCAGGCCAGGACAGTCTTCATGGCGGACAGGATGACGACCGGCTCGACGGGGGCGCGGACAATGATGCGCTGCACGGCGGACACGGCGATGACACGTTGGCCGGAGGGACCGGGGCGGACAGCCTGTTCGGCGGTTTCGGAAACGATGTCCTGTTCGGGGTCGAGGGGCCCAACCATGCACCACTTGCCGCAGGCGATCAGGATGTCGACTACCTGAATGGTGGAGACGGACAGGACACGATCTTTGCCGGCGCAGGCGATATCGTCACAACCGGCGAAGGTGAAGATGCGGTTTTTGCCGGTCATTGGGTTGCCGACGGAGACCCTGTCCAGATCATGGATTTCGAACCGGGCGTCGATCAATTGCAGGTCATCTGGAATACCGAAAGCGATACCAATCCCGTCATCGAGATCAGCAAGGACCCGGACCAGCCCGGTTTGACCCGGGTGATCGTCGAGGGCGAGCAGGTCGCAGTTCTGCACAGCGAGAACGAAGTCCTTCCGTCCGATGTTCTGCTGATCCGCGAGAACGTTCTTGCACAACAAAACTGGCCGAACTGAAGGTTCGGGAAATTTCTCTTTGCCCTTCGAAAAATAAACGCGTATACGCCCGCATCCGCCATGGATTCCCGTCCTATGCGGTCAATCTCCATGGGCCTGTGCTGGACGACATCCCGGCCTGCGCCATTCACTCTAACCTCACAAGGAGACCCCGATGTCGATTACCGCTGAAGAAAAAGCACGCGTGATGAAAGAATATGCAACCAAGGACGGTGACACTGGTTCGCCGGAAGTCCAGGTTGCAATCCTCAGCTCGCGCATCGCGACCCTGACCGAGCACTTCAAGACCCACAAGAAAGACAACCACGGCCGCCGTGGTCTGCTCAAGCTGGTGGCTCAGCGCCGCAAGCTGCTGGATTACCTGAAGGGCAAGGACGAAGCACGTTATGCGTCGCTGATCGAACGTCTGGGCCTGCGTCGCTGATCCGGATCAAACCCGGAAACGGATTTGCTGGAACGCCCGCCTTTGGCGGGCGTTTTTGCGTTCAGGCGCCGTAGCGCGCCATGAACATGTCGACGGCTTGCAGCGCCACTTCGTCTATTTCCGTCTGGGTAAAGCGGTTCTGGATGCCGAACACCGCCCGGGTCCAAAGCCGCGTCTTACAAAGCTCCGAGAACTGCTCGGCGGCCATCGGGATGTCTTCGATAACCAGTTCGCCCTTGGCGACCGCCTTTTCAAGATATTCGCAGATACGGCGCTGACCGTTCTCTGGGCCCGCCGCGTAAAAGGCGCGGGCCAATTCCGGAAAGCGGTCGCGCTCTGCAAGACAGATGCGAAAAACCTGTTGTGCGAAATCGGATGTAAGAAATGCAACCAGCTGCGTCGCAGTGATTGTCAGCACTTCGCGAACGGGGCGGGATTCGTCGATCATCGACAGGATGCGTTCGGCCATCAACTGGCATTCAGTCTGCGCCACCTCGATGAACAGCAGCCGTTTGTCGGGAAAATAGCTGTAGAGCGTTGCCTTGGACACGCCGGCGGCCCGTGCGATGTCGTCGACATTTGCACCTTCGAAGCCGTCCGCCATAAAGACCTCGCGCGCACCTCTCAGCACCTGCTCGAACTTGCGCCCGGTACGCACGATGGTCGCGGCCTGCGTCATCCTCACTCCTCAGATATTCCGTTTTTCCAACGTATGGAGCAGGGGCTAGAGTTTCAACGATTCGGGCCGAACGGGTTGCAAGCCTGCGGGTCGATGATATCTTAGAATCATTCTAACCAATTGGGGTGCCGGATGCGCTTTCTTTCCTATCGCAAACATTTCCGCGACCTGTCCGAGCAGGAAGTCATCGCACTTGCGATTTCCTCGGAAGAGGACGACGCGCGCATCTACCGGTCCTATGCCGAGCTTTTGCGCGCCGACTTTCCGGCGTCGGCCCGCATGTTCGATGGCATGGCCGCAGAAGAGGATGAACATCGCGCCCAGTTGATCGCCCTGCACGAGCGACGGTTTGGTTCGGTAATTCCGCTGATCCGACGCGAGCATGTGGCGGGCTACTACGCACGCCGCCCTGTCTGGCTGGTTGAGAACCTCGGGATCGAACGTATCCGGACCGAGGCCGAAGCAATGGAGCGTGACGCCGAACGTTTCTATCTTGCCGCCGCAGCGCGCTCGACCGATGCGGCCACGCGCAAGCTGTTGGGGGATCTGGCAGCGGCGGAAGCCGGCCATCAAGCCACCGCAACCGAGTTGGAGGAGGCCCATCTTGATGAGGACAGCCGCGCACAAGAGGAAGCCACCGCGCGGCGCCAGTTCATTCTGACCTGGGTGCAGCCGGGCCTGGCCGGCCTGATGGACGGATCGGTTTCGACCCTGGCCCCGATCTTTGCCACGGCATTCGCGACGCAGGACACCTGGACCACGTTCCTGGTGGGCGTGGCCGCATCTGTCGGCGCCGGTATCTCGATGGGCTTTACCGAGGCCGCCTCGGACGATGGCGAGCTTTCGGGGCGCGGTTCCCCGGTCAAACGCGGTATCGCGTCCGGCGTGATGACCACACTCGGCGGCCTGGGTCACGCGCTGCCTTACCTGATCCCTGATTTCTGGACCGCAACGACGATCGCAGTGATCATCGTTTTCTTCGAGCTTTGGGCCATCGCCTGGATTCAGAACCGGTACATGGAGACCCCGTTCTTTCGCGCGGCCTTCCAGGTTGTTCTTGGCGGTGCGCTGGTCTTGGCCGCTGGTGTCCTGATCGGCAGCGGCTAGACGGCCACTCTTGCCATCAGGTCAGAAAATGTTACCAGATCGAACATGGTCGAGATCTTTCTGCGCACACTCCCGTTCTTTGCCATTATTGGCTTGGGCTTCTGGGCCGGGCGCAGCCGTTTCTTCAGCCCTGAAGCCACCGCTTATCTGACCAAGTTCGTGTTCTTCTTCGCTCTTTCAGCGATGCTATTCCGGTTCTCCGCCAACCTGCCATTCAACGAGATTTTCGATGGCCAGCTCGTCGCCGGGTATCTTTGGGGTACCGCAGGCGTTTACGGCATCGGGATGCTGGTCGCTTTTCTGAGGCGTCTCGACGTCCCGACGGCGGCGGTCGAGGCGCAATGTGCAGCCATTGGCAATACCGGATTTCTGGGGCTGCCGATGCTGGCGCTCTTGTTTGGCGAAGCGGCGATCGGGCCGATCATGCTGATCCTTTCGGTCGATCTGGTCGTGTTCTCGTCTCTCATCGTGATCCTGATCAACGGCGGACGCGACGGGCGTCTGACCCTTGCCACCCTACGCCTGATCGGTATCGGGCTGGTCAAGAATCCGATGATCGTCTCAATCTCTGCTGGCTTGGCGTGGTCGGCCATCGGCTTACCGGTACCCGCCCCGATGAACGATTTCCTGACCATCCTTGGGGGTGCTGCAACCCCCGGCGCCTTGTTCGCCATCGGTGCTTCTCTGGCCGAGCGGTCGGCCGAACGGGTACAGATCGCGGCCTGGCTGAGTTTCTGTAAGCTGATCGTACACCCAATGCTGGTGGCGCTTGCGGTACTGTGGGTGTTTCCGGTCGATGCGTTCACCGCCTCGGTGGCCATTTCCGCAGCAGCGCTTCCGGTCGCTGGCAACGTCTATATGCTGGCCGCGCATTACGGCGTCGCCCCGCAACGTGTCTCGGCCGCGATCCTGCTGTCGACAGCCGCATCCATCCTGACCGTTCCGGCCTTCATCGCCTGGGTGAGCGCCCCCTGAGGGATATTCTCTTCGCCAGATACTGGTGACCCCGACAGGATTCGAACCTGTAACCTGCCCCTTAGGAGGGGGCTGCTCTATCCAATTGAGCCACGGGGCCGCCGGGGCCCTCTCTAACGAGGTTTGAGAGGCTTGTCATCGGACAATGCGTAGCAGTTGAACGTGCCGACCTGTTCGCGCTAGCATCCAAGTATAAATCAAATCAGTGCAGGTACGCCGTTGACAACCGACACAAAACGCCCGCTCACCCTTCGCGATGTCTCCGAAGCTTCGGGGGTTTCGGAAATGACCGTCAGCCGCGTATTGCGCAATCGGGGGGATGTTTCGGATGCAACCCGTGCCCGCGTGCTCGCCGCGGCCAAGGAACTGGGATACGTCCCCAACAAGATCGCCGGCGCGCTGGCGTCGAACCGGGTCAATCTGGTGGCAGTGATCATCCCGTCCCTGTCGAACATGGTGTTCCCCGAGGTGTTGACCGGCATCAACCAGGTGCTGGAAGACACTGAGTTGCAACCGGTGGTCGGGGTCACCGACTATCTCCCCGAAAAAGAGGAAAAGGTGCTTTACGAGATGCTCTCGTGGCGCCCCTCGGGCGTGATCATCGCAGGGCTGGAGCATTCCGAAGCGGCGCGCGCCATGCTGGATGCAGCCGGCATTCCGGTGGTCGAGATCATGGATAGCGACGGCAAGCCGGTCGATGCGATGGTGGGTATTTCGCACCGCCGCGCCGGGCGCGAGATGGCACAGGCGATCCTCAAGGCGGGTTATCGCCGGATCGGCTTCATGGGCACCAAGATGCCGCTCGATTACCGCGCCCGCAAACGGTTCGAAGGCTTCACCGAGGTGTTGGGCAAGAACGGGGTCGAGATCGAGGATCGCGAGTTCTACTCCGGCGGTTCGGCGCTGGCCAAGGGGCGCGAGATGACGCAGGCCATGCTGGAACGCTCGCCGGACCTCGATTTCCTCTATTACTCCAATGACATGATCGCGGCGGGCGGTCTGCTCTATCTGCTCGAACAGGGGATCGACATTCCCGGCCAGATCGGCCTGGCCGGCTTCAACAATGTGGAGCTTCTCCAGGGTCTGCCGCGCAAGCTGGCCACGATGGATGCCTGTCGGCTGGAGATTGGGCGCAAGGCCGCCGAGATCATCGCAAAACGACTGGAGGACCCGGAGGCCGAAATCGAAACCCGGATCACGCTCGAGCCCAAGATCAGCTATGGCGACACGCTGAAGCGGCGCTGAGGCTGTGGCGCTGCAACGGCTCGACAACCGCGCGGCGCGGGCACTGTTCCTGGACCGGCACGGGCTGGCGGAACAGCCCAGAGGCCCGGCGCGCGGTGCTGACTTGCTGGACCTGATCACCCGGCTTGGCTTTGTGCAGCTCGACAGCATCAACACCGTTGCGCGGGCGCATGACATGATCCTGTTCTCGCGTCGCCCCACCTATCGCCCGCCCGATCTGAAACGGCTTTACGAACATGACCGGGCGCTGTTCGAACATTGGACCCATGATGCCGCCGTCATCCCGATGGCGTTCTACCCGCATTGGCATATGCGGTTTGAACGCGATGCCGACTTGCTGCGCGCGCGCTGGAAGAACTGGCGTCGGGACGGTTTCGAGGCCAAGTTCGCCGCGGTGCTGGATCATATCCGCGATCACGGACCGGTCGGTTCCTCGGATGTCGGCAAGGACGAAGAGAAGTCATCTGGCGGCTGGTGGGACTGGCACCCTTCCAAAACCGCGCTGGAATATCTCTGGCGCTCAGGGGCGCTGACGGTGATCGGGCGGGAAGGGTTTCAGAAACGCTATGACCTGACCGAACGCGTGATCGAAGAGCACCTCTGCCCCGGGGCAATCGACTGCGACCCGGCTATTACGATCGACTGGCTCTGCAACGCGGCCCTTGACCGTCTGGGCTTTGCCACCACGGGCGAGCTGGCCGCGTTCTGGGACAGCGCCAGCCCGGCCGAGACGAAGGTTTGGGCGGAAGGCGAACTGTCGCGCGGAAATCTGGAACAGATCGAGATTCAGAGCGCCGACGGCAGCTGGCGCAAGGTATTGGCCAGGCCGGATGTGAGCGAGCAGGCGGCCATCGCTCCGCAGGCGCCGGGCCGGATCCGGGTGCTTAGCCCCTTTGACCCCGCTCTGCGAGACCGGAAACGCGCGGAACGACTGTTTGACTTCCATTATCGGATCGAGGTTTTTGTCCCGGAACCGAAGCGGGTCTATGGTTACTACGTCTTCCCTTTGCTTGAGGGTGACCGCCTAGTCGGTCGCATCGACATGAAGGCACATCGAGACTGTAGCGAGTTGCGGGTCAGAGCGTTTTGGCCAGAGCGTGGTTTGCGCTGGTCAGAGGCCCGTACCCGGAAGCTGGAAGCCGAACTTGACCGAGTTCGTCGCTTGGCAGGCGTCGAACGGGTCGTGTTTGCTGCGGACTGGATCAGGGCACCACATTGAGCGTTGAGGCTGGGGGGCCAGCCCCCCAGACCCCCAGGAGTATTTCCAACCAGAAAGAAGCATGAACCGGCTGCCTGCCAGGACCTATCCAAGGTAGCCGCGGTCGTTTACCAATGCCTTTAGTTGCGTAAGAGATGTTTCGACGGACTGACCCGATGTATCGAGTTGGGCCAGTGCCTTGCCGTAGAGGATTTCGCGGCTGGCAAGGATGGATTTCAGCTGCTCCATCGCCTCGGGGTTTCCAGCCATCGGGCGCTCGTCTCCCTGGGCGCGGACCCGTTCCATGTGCTCCTCAGGGTCGGCGCGCAGCCAGATCGTGTGGAAATGGGTCAAGAGCATGTTGTAGGTTTCGGGCTCGGCAACGATGCCGCCCGCCACGGCCAGAACCATCGCCTCGTGTTTGGCCACGACCCGACTGACCGCCTGCGCTTCGAGCTTGCGGTATCCTTCCTGACCGTAGAGCGCCATGACTTCGCCCACAGGCATGCCGGCCTGTTCCTCGATCTCGTCATTAAGCTCCACAAAGGGCAAACCGTACTCGGCCCCCAATCGGACCCCAAGAGTGGACTTTCCCGCGCCGCGCAGACCAACGAGGCAGATCCGTTGGGCCCGGATCGCCTCGGCCGGTTCAGGACTGAGCGCGCGCAGGACAGCCTGTTGCACGTCGGATTTGGCAACCCGATACAGGTCAGCGACGCGCAGCGCTTCGGAGGTCCACGGATCATCCTGGCCCACAAGCCATTCGATCCGGTGATCAAGCGCTATTGCAACACGCAGCAAGAGACCGATCGAGATATTCCCTTCGCCCGCTTCGAGTTGCGCCAGATAGCGCGGCGAGACGCCGGAGGCCTCGGACAGAACACGCCGTGGGATTCCCCGCCGCTGCCGGGCGGCCCGAACCCGGTCCCCAACCCTGGCGATCAGGGCCGAAACCTGGGCTTCTGCACTTTCTGCCGGTCCGTTTGACGCCGTTTCGCCGCGGAAATTGGTTATCTCGGTCATGCTACCTGCAGCTTTGTGCAAAATATTGCGCAATACTACGGCAGGAGGCCCACGGGTGCAATCCAATCCGCAAGCAGATGGCCCCAGAGCAGGCCCTTAGTAGGTCTCCACATGGAAACGTCCCTGGTCGCGCATCTGGTCGCGCAATTCGGTCCAGACAATGCCCCGTGCCCGCGCGATGTCCTTTAGCGCTTCTTCCACGCCCTGCTCCATCGCCTTCAGACCGCAGACATAGATATGGGTCGACGGATCCAGCAGCAACTGGCCAATGCGGTCTGCCTCGGCGCGCAGCTTGTCCTGCACATAGTGCTTGGGCTCTCCATCCTGCCGGGAAAAAGCAAAATGCTTGGCCATGAAGCTCTCTGGCACCTTTCCCAATGGGCCGAAATAGGGCAACTCCTGTTGCCGGCGAGCGCCGAAAACGAGGGTCAGGGAGTCCTTGAGCTTGGGGTTCTCCCGTTGCCGCCGCATGGTGAAAGCGCGGAAGGGGGCCGAACCGGTTCCGGTGCAGATCATCAGCAAATGCGCATTCGGATCCGATGGCATCAGGAAGGTCGCACCAAACGGGCCGGTCACCCGCACGGTATCGCCCGGTGTCAGATCGCAGACAAAGTTCGAGCACACGCCATGTGGTTCGCGTTTGACCGTCAGCGAGAGGTTGTTGAAATTGGGTCTTTCGCCATCTCGGGGGCTTGAAACCGAGTACAGTCGCGGCAGATGCGCTTTGCCTTCGGCATCTGTTCCGGGTGGAATGATCCCGATGCTTTGACCTTCGAGCACGGGAAAAGGCTGTCCGCCAAAATCCAGGATGATGTGACGCACATCGCTGTCACTGCCTTCGGCAGTCAGGCGGAAATTCCCGGTCACCCGCGCTTCGGCAGGTTTGCCCAGCGTATAGAGATTGATTGTCGGTTTGGCCGCCGTGGCGGGTGCGCGTGACTTGCCACCGACCCCCTTGTGAGCCTCGGCCAAGAGCGCCGCGACCGCGTCGTCCAGAGCCTCGAGCCCGGCATCGTCACCCGCCACATCTTCCTGAGCGGGCAAATCCGTCCAGGCATATTGGTCTTCCAACGAATATGGCTCGGCCACCACGCGCCAGTTGTCGATGGATCCCGTCGGACAGACCGGAATGCAATCCATGCAGAATTTGCACTTGTCCACGTCCACGACGACATTCATGTCGTCATGTTCGATGGCCTGCTCGGGACAGGTCATTTCACATGTATAGCAGCGGATACAGATTTCGGGGTCGATCAGGTGCTGCTTGATCGGCTGTGTCATGGGGTCTCTTGTTTCCTGGTCAGAACGATGTCGGGAACGATCAGCGTATCGATCAGCGCCTTGCACAGACCCACACAGTCAGAGCACCCAACACACGGACCTTGCAATGCAGATATCTGGCCGGCCAGCGCCTGAAGGCGTGGGGTATCGGATTTCGAACGGTCAATCTGCATGGTCGGGTCCTCGCATTTTCCGATCAGGCTGGGATCAGCGAACAGGAGAATACCCCTGTCCGTCAATCCGCGGGCGGGTCACAAATTGTTTCCGCCCACGGTTCCCGCCTGTGATTCAACTCAGGCCATGTGAAGCTTCACATACTCGAAATCGCCCGGCTTGTTGTCGATGCCGACCTTCGGCGGGGCGATCCAGCGAGCATATTGGCCAGCTTCGTAGCACGGCTTCATCAGCGACTGGATATAGTCGCCATCGGCGTGGGTCGGCAGCCACTCGGGCAGGCCTTTGTCATACTCGGCCCCGGTCACAACCTTGCCTTCGGGATCGAAAGGAAGGTTGGCAAAGACGCCGATCTTGCGATGGAACGCTTCGTGCGGCAGCTTAAATTCAAAGTCGATGCCGTATTTCTCGATGATCTTGTTCCAGCGGCCGACGCCACCCGCGGCGTCCTTTGTGTAATCATCCCGCAGGCGCATGTTGATCGCGGTAAGGGCAGGTACTTCCTTTTGCACTGCCTTGCCGTCGACCAGATCCCAGACCACGTAGGTATCGCTTTGCAACTGGTGATCGTCGGTGATGCGCGCCTCCATGTAGCGGCCCTTGATACCGGCGTTGAATGCGTTTGCGGCGTTGGTCGAAACTTCCTGACCGAAGAGATCCAGCGACAGCGTGTAATGCAGATTGAGCTTCTTCTGGATCAGCGGCAGGTCGATCACGCCGAGGCCACGGATACGGTCCACATCGAACGGATCGTCGATCCCGTTCTCTTTCATCACCTGGCAGGTCCGCTCGATAGTGCGGCCGACGCCGGTTTCACCCACGAACATGTGGTGTGCTTCCTCGGTCAGCATGAAGCGGCAGGTGCGGCTGAGCGGATCGAAACCCGACTGCGCCAGGCTTTCCAACTGCATCTTGCCGTCGCGGTCGGTGAAATAGGTGAACATGAAGAACGAGAGCCAGTCCGGCGTTTCCTCGTTGAAGGCGCCCAGCATCCGCGGGGCCTCTTCGCTGCCCGACTGGCGGCGCAACAGGTCATCGGCCTCTTCGCGCCCATCACGGCCAAAGTACTTGTGCAGCAGATAGACCATCGCCCAGAGGTGGCGGCCCTCTTCGACGTTCACCTGGAACAGGTTGCGCATGTCATAGAGCGAAGGCGCGGTCAGCGCCAGCAAGCGCTGCTGTTCGACCGAGGCCGGCTCTGTATCGCCCTGGATCACGATCAGCCGCTTGAGCAGATTGCGGTACTCACCCGGCACTTCCTGCCAGGCAGGTTGCCCGTAGTGCTCTCCACAGGGAATTGTGCGGTTTTCAACCTGCGGCGCCAGCAGCACGCCCCAACGGTATTCGGGCATCTTCACATAGTCGAACTTGGCCCAGCCTTTCGGGTCCACCGAAACGGCGGTGCGCAGATACACCATGCTTTGCTGGAAATTCTGCGGGATCAGGTCGTTCCACCAGTTGATATAGCCGGGGTGCCATTTCTCCAGCGCCTTCAGCACTTTCTTGTCCTGGCTCAGCCCCACGTTGTTGGGGATCTGGGTGTCGTAGCTTACGTTGATCAGGTCGAGCATTGCTTTCCTCCTTGCGGGAAAAATCTTGCAAAGATTTTTCAACAGATTTTTCAGCGAAAAATCTGCTTCCCTCCTCAGACACGTTCCATGTTGTAGTCGCCACGCACCCCGGTGCCGTAGCGTTGCAGCGCACCATCCGGACCGACCGCGTTCGGGCGCTGGAAGATCCAGTTCTGCCAGGCAGTCAGGCGGCCAAAGATGCGTGTTTCCATCGTTTCGGGACCGGCAAACCGAAGGTTAGCCTCCATCCCCGTCATCGCATCGGGCGAGAAACTCGCGCGCTCTTCCAGGAAGATGCGCACTTCATCCTCCCAGTCGATATCGTCATAAGCATAGGTCACCAGACCCAGTTGTTCGGCTTCAGAGGCTTCCAGCGCCTCGCCGACATGGCCACGCAGGGTATCGACGGTTTCCGGAGTACCCAGGAACCGGGTCTGCAAACGCGTCAGGTCGTTCCCCATCGGGTAGGGGCCGAAATTTCCTTCACTCAGAGTGACCGTCGCAAGCGGGCGATTGTCGCCTTCGAACTCGTCCAGCATCATATAGGACCGATCCACGGCCCAGAGCAGTTCCGCCAAGGGCCCGGCAAAGCAAGAGCCATGCTCGACGATGGCGACCAGGCTTCGCGAGGTCATGTCCACACGCTTCAGGACGCGCTTCCAATAGTGCAGGATTTCGTTGGCCAGCCAGTTGTCACGGTTGGCTAGCAAAAGCGACTCATGCGCCAGAACCGCAGTCGGGTCGCCTTGCGTCTTGAACACCAGGGTGCCGATCTGGCGTTCATTCAGGCGTAGATGCAGGATGGCGTCGTCCAGTTCGCGGGCGGCACGCAGGATCCATGCTTGCGCCCCCTGCTCCTGCAATTCCGCCACCGAGGCCGGAGCCGGATCGGATGGGCCTGTGATGGTCAGCGTTGCCCTACCTCCTGCGCGATCGATTGCGACTTCAACTGTGGAATAGGTGACCGATCCATCCTCGTCAAAGCGGCGGTCGAGCGGCGTAAGTTCGATCCCCGTCAGACCAGTAGGCTTGGCGCTGGCTGCGGCGAATTCGCGGGCGCGTTCCTGCACGACCTCGTCGAATTTCGAATTCGGCGCGATCTCGTCCACCAGCCGCCAATCTACGGCGCGCTGGCCCTTCACACCTTCTTCGACCGAGCAGAACACATCGGCCAGATCGCGACGCACCTTGCGCTTGTCCGTGACACGGGTCAGTCCGCCAGTGCCCGGCAGCACGGCAAGCAGCGGAACCTCGGGCAAGGCCACCGAAGAAGAGCTGTCATTGGTAAGCATGATATAGTTGCAGGCCAGCGCCAGTTCGTACCCGCCACCCGCGCAGGCGCCCTTGACTGCGGCGATGTATTTCTGGCCGCTGTCGGCCTCGGCGGCCTCGAACGTGTTTCGCGTTTCGTTGGTGAACTTGCAGAAATTGACCTTGTGCGCGTGACTAGCGCCCCCAAGCATGCGGATATTGGCACCGGCGCAGAACACGCGGTCCTTGGCCGATTGCATGACCACCACCTTGACCTCGGGATGCTCAAACCGCATCCGCTGGACAACATCGGCAAGCTCAATGTCGACCCCGAGGTCATAAGAGTTGAGCTTCAGCTCATATCCCGGGAACAACCCACCCTGCTCATCCACATCCATGTAGAGATTGGCGATCTCGCCCTCGTACTCCACGCGCCAATGGCGATAGCGGGAGGGATCGGTTTGAAAGTCGATACGGTGGGTCATGTTAGACTCCAAAACTTGAGGTTGAGGTGCATTTTAATGCTCACATGCGCTTTGGCAATAGGTTTTGAGCAAAATAATGCATATTTTGTTTTTATTAATATCAATGTCTTACGCGAAAAGCCAAAGTATCTCATAGCAGAGCAGGCATTTTATGCATTATTTTGCATTACTCGTGAGTCGATTTTCTACCTTTTCGACGAGCGCCACCAGATCGTCAGAACACAGCCCCATCACCCGTTCTCCCCCGGTCCTGCCGGCATGTTCCCGGACCAGAGCACATAGACGCCGTGCAGCCCGGGTGCGCTCCATCCTAATCTTGAGCTCTGCATTCGCCAGTTGAATTGCCGCCTGCGCAATATGACGCGCGGCGGAATTCGGCGGCAACTGCATCCAGACGGGTTCCCAGACTTCATGCGCCTCCCAGAAGTAGCCCGCGCCGTAGAATTGCCAACCCGCCCTCCAGGCTGGGCTGGCGGCCAATTCTTCCTCCATCATTCCCGCCGTTACGCTTTTGCGCAAATCGAGAAACGTGTCCTCAGGCGGGCGAGCTGTCCGACCGGGGACATAAGCCGGATATGACAGACACAACGCCATAGCTCAGGCGGGAATGACCTGGGCGGCCTCAATACGGATCAGCCGGGCACAATACTCGCCCACCGCATCCAGTACCGGTTCCGGGGACTCCTGATGCGGCGCATGCTCGCAATCGAGGATCAGCGTATCGACCGGGCAGTAAGCGCGGTTTTCGATCTCTTCGATCTGCGCCATGGTGCCGTATTGGTCCTGCCGCCCCTGAATGGCCAGTATTGGAACCCGGATATAGTCGATCACCTCAGCCACGTTCCATGCGGCAAAACCCGGATCCAACCAGGCGCCATTCCAACCCTTGAAGGCTCCGTCAGGGTCAAGATGGTACTTGGCCATCTTCGCTTTCAGATCGACGCTCTCATATGCCTCGCGCGCGGCCGCAATCGAAGCCAGCCCGCTCGGTTCGGTAAAGAAATGCGGCGCCTCAAGGATCAGACCGCGCACGCGCCGGTCCTCGACGCTACCGGCATAGATCGCCGCTATTGTCGCCCCGTCGGAATGCCCAAAGAGAATGGCGCGATCGACGCCCGTAACGTCCAGAACCCTTGGCAGGACATCCAACGCCTCGCGCGTCTGAAAGTCCAACGGTCGCGGCAAGGATATCGGATCGGACTTGCCATAGCCCTGACGCGAATAGACAAGCACGCCAAGCCCCGTGCGTTCGGCAAGCCGACTTGGAAAATCCCGCCACAGGGCAGTACAGCCCAATCCCTCGTGCAACAGGACAATTGTCGGCGCCTCGGACGGTGCCGGGCCGTAACAGGCGTATTCCAGCGCCGCGCCGTTGACGCGCAGCTTTTCGGTTGGCGCAGAACTCCATTCCATCTCTCACCCCTCATGGCGCAGCTTGAATCGCTGGATCTTGCCCGTGGCGGTCTTGGGCAGGTCGTCAACGAACTCGATCCAGCGGGGGTATTTCCACTTGCCCACCTTCTCCTTGACGAAATCACGCAACGTATCGGCCAGCCCTTCGGTCTCTGCCGCCTTGAGTACGATAAAGGCCTTTGGCTTTTCCAGCCCGTCGGCATCGCGGGCCGCCACCACCGCCGCTTCGAGGACGGCCGGATGCGCGACCAACGCCTGCTCCACCTCAAACGGCGACAGCCAGATGCCCGAAACCTTGAACATGTCGTCGGTACGCCCGCAATAGATATAGCGGCCTTCGGGTGTCAGTTCGTATTTGTCGCCCGTGCGGGTCCACTCGCCCTCGAACGTGGCGCGGCTCTTGTCGCGCTTGTTCCAATAGCCGTCCGCCGCCGAGGCACCACGCACCAGCAGTTCGCCAAGGCCACCGGGCCCGACATTTGCGCCGCTTTCGTCCACCAGCCGCACCTCATAACCTGGCACGGCGCGACCCGAGGTGCCATAAACCACATCGCCCGGCGCGTTCGACAGAAAGATATGCAGCATCTCGGTCGAGCCGACGCCATCCAGAATGTCGACGCCCCATTGCCGGTGCCACGACCGCCCGATCTCTTCCGGCAGCGCCTCACCTGCCGAGATGCAGCGGCGGAGCGTCACGTCCGGCACGCCCTCGCGGTCGAGCATGGCAACCATCGCGGCATAAAGTGTCGGGACACCGCAGAAAACTGTAGGTTTTTCGGCGGCGATGATGTCGCGCACCCCGTCTGGCGTCGGGCGCCCGTTGAACAGGATCGTCTCTGCCCCGACCGACATGGGAAAGGTCATGCCATTGCCCAGCCCATAGGCAAAGAACAGTTTGGCCGCAGAGAACACCACATCGTCAGCCTCGATTCCCAGCACCTGCGCGCCGTAAGTATCCGCCGTCGCCTTGAGGCTGCCATGCACATGCCGAACGCCTTTGGGTTGCCCCGTCGACCCCGAGGAGTAGAGCCAGAAGGCGACATCGTCGGACGAGCTTTGAACCGTGGGCAGGATATCGGCGTCACGCACGAAATCCTCATAACCCTGCGTGCCCTCGGGCGCCGCACCGATGACCACAACCTTGGTCAGATACGGAGACGCCTCGGCAGCGGCTTGCACCACCGGCCAAAGCTCTTCGGACACGAACAGAATGCTGGCCCGGCTATCGTTCAGGATGACATCGTAGACAGAGGTCGCCAGCAACGTATTCAGCGGCACCGGCACCACGCCCGCCTTCAGGCACCCCCAGAACAAAGTCGGAAATTCCACCTGGTCCAACACCAGCATCGCGGCGCGCGCCTCGCGCGGGATACCGGCGCGGGCGAGGGCACCCGCGACACGGCCGCTCTCCGTGGCCAGCTCGCCATAAGTGATCCGACGCTTTTTCCCTGCGGCTTCGCGAAAGGCGGGACGATCGCCCTGCCCTTCGTCAATGTGCCGATCCACAAAGTAATGCGCGGCGTTTCCGCTCATCCCGTTCTCCTCCCGGTGAATACCCAGGGCCGCACGCGGACGGCTCTCCTCCACGGTCCCGCGCGCCTCCCTCTTAGACAGTCATCATGCATTCAAAAGTCATTTATGCAAGATATTGCCTATTCATCTCGCAAAAATTATGCATCTTAATGCACAAAAATGACTGTTTCGTCCGGATTCTCGTGCAATCGGGTCACCAGTTCTGCCCGGAGCATCAAGATTTTGCGGAAATTCAGGTTTCCTTTGGCTGTGATCTCACCATCGGCCATTGATGGCGGATCCGAGAGAATCAGGGCGCGTGCAACGGTCGTGGCGCTGCCACGACCCGCATTCAAACGAGACAGGCGCTTGGCGATCTCCTCAGCCTGTTCCCCAGGTAGACAAGCGCCATCGCGCGCGTCGAGGCCCTGCACCAGCGCGGGCGACGGAACAATCATCGCGCCAACCTCGCCACGTCCCTCGCCGGTCAAGACCACATCCGCCGCCAAGGGGGCCAATGCCTCCAGAACCTCTAGCCGCAGATCGGAGGCAGGCACCCATATCCCGGTAGTCAACTTGAACTCCTCGGCGATCCGCCCGTCGAACCGAAGCCCCTTGTTCGGATCCTCGGCGTCAACCAGCGAAACCTTGTCGCCGGTGCGAAAGAAACCCTCTTCGTCAAAGGCCTCGGCTGTCTTTTCCGGGTTGCCCAGATAGCCGGAGAAGACGTTGGGCCCCTGCACACGCAACTCGTGGCCGCCACCATCTGCCGGAACAAGCTTGGCCGTCACACCGGTCAGCGGCACACCGATGATACCGGGCAGATTCGCCGGTACGTGCTGAAAGATACAGGCGGGCGCGGTTTCGGTCATGCCCCAGCAGGTGGTGATCAGGGGCTGGGTGTCGCGCACTTCGGCGGCCATATCGCTCAGGTCGCGCCAGACATCCGCGGGCAGAGATGCGCCCGCATAGAAGAGCATGTCGAGATCGGCAAAGAAATGGCGCTTCAACGCAGGGTCCCGACGCATCTCGTCACGCAGCTGGGCAAAACCCACCGGTACGTTATAGGCGATGGTGCCGTTCATCAGGCGGTTGTTCTCAAACGTCTTGCCGATCAGGGCCGGGGCGGGCTTGCCCCCGTCGATGTAAAGCGCACCGCCAAAAGCCAGCATCTGGTTGAAATTATTCGATCCGCCAAAGACGTGATTCCAAGGCAGCCAATCAACCAGTCGCGGGGGACGTTCCGACAGAAACGGCAAGGCGCGGGTGTATTGTGCCTGATTGGCGCAGAGCATCTTTTGCGTGGTCAGTACACCCTTGGGGTTCGAGGTCGAGCCCGAGGTCATCAGGATCTTGGCAACCGTCTCGGGGCCGACGGCCTTGGCTGCGGTATCAATATCGGCGGTTTCGCGTTCGAGATCGGCAAGAAGGCTCATACTCGGCCCGGGATTTCGCCCGACAACGATCCGGTGGCTTGTTATCTCGTCCATCGCCAGCGCATTTGCGAACTGCGCACCATCCTCGGCGTAAACCATCGCCGGGTCGATCAGCCCGATCACATAGCGTAGCTGTTTCAGTGCACCGGGGATCAGTGAATACTGTTCGGCCACCGGGACCGGCACCAGACCCACATACTGCGCCGCAAGTGCCAAAACCCCATGATTGACGCTGTTGCCCGAGATGATCAGGATACGATCCCCAGGCATCAGCCCACGCGCCAGCAGACCTGCCGCCACGGCGCGAACCCGCTCCAGCGCCGCGTCATAGCGCAACTCGGCCCAGCCCGCCCCGCTGCGTTCTGCCAGAAACACAGCATCGGGCGTGCGCCCGGCCCAGCGGTGCAACCAATCGGCAGTCTTTCGGTCAGGCGATACTGCTTCATGCCCGGATCGCAGCAGGACCGCGCCATCCGCGCGATCCTCGCGCCGGACATCATGCGCCAGGTAATGCGTCATCTTCTCCTCCCACATGCCGCGTCGCGGCCTGCGGTCAGGCCGGTCGCGCAGAGCCGGGGCAGACCTGACCTATCCCAGCAGAAACAGTGTGATCGCGGGAAACGCGACCAGAATGACAACACGGATCAGGTCCGTCGCAACAAAGAACATTACCGCCTTGTAGGTATCGACCATACGGGTCGCCCGATCCATCGCGTTGATGATGAACAGGTTCATGCCGACAGGTGGCGTGATCAGTCCGACTTCGACCACGATCAGCACCAGAATGCCGAACCAGATCGCCACGTGCTCGGCCTCCATCCGGTTGGCCATGCTACGGGTGACGCGGATGCCCAACTCCTTCATCTGGTCGCGAGTCAGTTCGGCACCGCTGGCGATGGCATCCTTGATGCCTGCCAGGGTCTCAGCGCTCATCCCGTCGGGAACGCCGGCCTTGAGAACCTCCATCGCGGCGTCGGCCTGCATGGCGGCCAGCGACACAAGGTCGAAGTCCATGGCGGATATCACCGGAAAGAAGATCGGGATGGTCAACAGGATCATGCTGAGACTGTCCATCAGGCAGCCGAACACCAGATAGAAGACGAGGATCAGCGCCAGTACCGTCCACGGGCTGTATCCCTGACTGACCACGAAGTTCGAGAGTTCCTGCGGCACCTGGGTCAGGGCAAGGAACCCGTTGTAAAAGGCCGCACCCAGCACGATGAAAAAGATCATCGCTGTAGAACGCGCTGTCACCAGAAAGCTTTCGGTCAGCGAGGCCCGCGTCAAGCCGCCGTTCAGCCAAGCAATCACGCCGGTCCCCAGCGCTCCGACGGCGGCACCTTCAGTTGGTGTGAACCAGCCAAGGTAGATACCGCCGACAACGAGACCAAACACCAGAAGAACTGGCCAGACCTGGACCAAAGCAGCAAACCGTTCGGAATAGGGCACCGGTGGCCGGGTGCCTGCGCTTTCGGGGTAGAGCCGCACGTAGACAGAGATAGCGATCAGGTAGCCGACCGCCGCCATGATGCCGGGAATGAAAGCCGCGAGAAACAGCTTGGCAATGTTCTGTTCGGTCAGAATGGCATAGATCACCAGCACTACCGATGGCGGGATCAGGATGCCCAGCGTACCGCCCGCGGCCAGCGTGGCGGTAGAAAACCCGCCGGCATAGCCATACTGCCGCAACTCTGGCAGGGCGACACGGCCCATGGTGGCCGCAGTGGCCAGTGACGATCCACAGATCGCGCCAAACCCCGCGCAGGCGCCAATAGCGGCCATGGCAACACCACCCTTGCGGTGGCCCAGCCAGCCTTCGGCCGCCTTGAACAGGGCGTTCGACATACCGCCAAGGGTGGCGAAATGGCCCATCAGCAGGAACATCGGCACGATGGTCAGCGAGTAGCTGGAAAAGGTCGTATAGGTCTCGTTCTTCAACCGGGCAAAAGCGACCTGAGTTCCGTCGGTCACCAGCACCAGCCCGATCAGGCCGACAAGGAACATGGCAAGCCCGATCGGCACGCGCAGAAAGATCAGAACCATCAGGGCAGGGAACGACGCGATCCCGATTTCAAGCGTGGTCAATGGCCTGTCTCCACACCATCCCAGACGATCACGCGCCCGGTGAAGAACTCGACAAAACGCACGCCAGCCATGTAACAGCCGACCACGGCCGCAGCTAGAGAGGCGAGAAAGCTCAGCGCATAGGCCCACCAGATCGGGAATTCCAATAGCAGGGTCGTCTCGCCGTAACTTCGTTTACTGATCATCCCGTCGCCCAGCTTCCACGCGATCAGGATCAGGACGGCGGCGAACACGGTCTCGGTGACCATGCGCAAGAACCGGTTTACGCCCTGCGAAAAAGAATTCGTCAGGATGTCGACAGATGCATGGCCAGCGGTAATCTGACAGAACGGCAGGAAGCAGAAGATCGCAAAGGCAACCCCCGCCTCGACAAGTTCAAAATCGCCGTTCACCGGACCCACGCCCAGCTGGATCATCCAGTGAGAAAATTCCGGCGCGATCCCGGTCATGAAACTGCCGTGAAACGCACCGTTGAGCAGACGGCCCAGAATGGACACGCAGGTCAGCATGATCAGGGCGCTGAGCACGATCCCACCCAAAATGGCCATGGCCTTGGCCAGCCCCATCATCAGCTTGTGCATCTGTTCTTTTCGTCTTTCGCCGAAAGGGGACCCCGCAGCAGTTGCGTGCCGCGGGGTCGGTTCTTCTCCGGATCAGTTCGCGTAATCCGGTGTGTACTTCTCGATCAGCATCTGCGCTTCGTCGATCAGCGCCTGACCGTCGATGCCCTTGCTGTTCATGTCGGCGACCCACTCATCATAAATGGGCTGCGCCAGCGCGCGCCATTCGGCCACCCCGGCCTCGTCGATGGTGATGATGTTGTTGCCCAGGTCTTCGGCAACCTTGCGGGCTGGCCCATCGGAATCGGCCTGTGTGCCGCCCGCAAACACCGAGAAATCAAGACCCGAGTTCTTGTCGACAGCGGCTTTCAGATCATCCGGCAGGCTGTCGTACTTGGCCTTGTTCATCGCCAGAACGAAAGTCAGGGTATAGAGCGCCTTTCCGGAGAACTCGGTGTGGTTCTCCACCAATTCCGGAACCTTGAGCGCAGTGGTGACTTCCCACGGAATAGTGGTGCCGTCGATCACACCCTTGCTGAGTCCTTCGGGAACGGCGGGAACCGGCATGCCGACCGGGGTCGCGCCTAGTTTGGTCAGCAGCGAGTTGACCGACCGCGAACCGCCGCGGATCTTCATGCCTTGCAGGTCCTCGGGTTTTTCCACCGGATCCTTGGTATGGATCATGCCGGGTCCGTGAACCCAGGTGCCAAGAATGTGCACATCCTTGAACTCGGTGTCCTTCATGTGTTTTTCGAACATCTCCCAATAGGCACGGCTGACCGCACGGGCATTTGTCATCATGAAGGGTAGTTCGAACACCTCGGTCGAGGGGAAGCGGCCCGGCGTATAGCCGACCACAGTCCAGACCACATCCGCCACACCGTCTATGGCCTGGTCCATCAGCTCCGGTGGCTTGCCGCCGAGTTGCATCGAGGGATAGCGCTCGACCTTGATGCGGCCGCCCGAATCCTTCTCGACATTGTCCGCCCAGACATCCAGCACCAGTTTCGGCACATTGGCCTGCGCCGGCAGGAACTGGTGCAGCTTCAGCGTAACCTCTTGCGCCAGCGCGGTGCCGGCGCCGAACCCGGTCGCCAGAGCCGCAACCGCAGCACCACCGATCAGACCCAGAATCTTTCTCCGATAGGTCATGTTATCCTCCCTTTGACCCTCTCTAAGCAATATAATGCTCATTTATCTCATATTTGCAATATATTGCTACACTCCTCTCAAAAGGCCCCGATCAGACGGGCGCCGCCAAAAAACAGCTTGATCGAATCGTACCACTTTTCTTCCGACATGGTGCGTACCATTGCATTTTGGATCGTCACTAATAGGCCAGCGTGATTTTGGATGCGATCTGGCTCATCACTTGATTGGCGCCATGTTTAATGCCCCTCTGGACAGGCTGGAATCAGCGACCCGCCCACCATTCTTTTCAAACGCAGCAAGGATGCCCTCGCAATCATAGGCTACTCTGCCGGCCCAAGCGTCAGCGCGATCGGATCCAGCCCGTCAATGCCGCCGATGATCACATCCCCGGCCACGACCGGGCCAACCCCGGCAGGCGTGCCCGTCATTACCAGATCGCCGGGACGCAAATGGTAATAGCCCGACAGGTGGCTGACGATCTCGTCAATCTTCCAGATCAGCTCGGACAGGGTGGCGTCCTGTTTGACCGCGCCATTCACTTCGAGATGGATGCGCTTGCCATCTTCGGGCGACCAGTCTGCCACCCGGGTCAGAGGGGCAAAGACCGCCGCGTTCTCGACATCCTTGCCCAGATCCCAGGGGCGTTTTTTATCGCGCTCGCGGATCTGCTGGTCGCGCCGGGTCATGTCCAGCGCGCAGCCATAGGCATAGACCGCGTCCCAGGCCTCGGCCCGGCTGGCACGGAACACCGGCTTGCCGATGGCAAAGGCCAGCTCCATCTCGTAATGGAAATTCTCGGTGCCCGGCGGATAAGGCACGGTGGCCCCGGTCAGGATCGCATTGGCGGGGGATTTGGTGAAATAGAACGGCGCCTCGCGGTCGACCTCGTTGCCCATCTCGGCGGCATGGGCGGCATAATTGCGCCCGACGCAGAATATACGACCAATAGGATAGGTGGCGCTTTCGCCCCGGACCGGGATGCCCGGTATCGGGGGAAGGGTGAACAGGCTGTCGCTCATCTGGCGCGTTCCTCGTAGTAACCAAGTTTCTCTTGCAGCGGGCGGTCGTGGATGCGGACCAGGAACGCCTCGCGTTCTGACTCGTGCCGAATGCGGGCAAAGACTGGCGCGGTGAACGTGTCCTTTGGACCCCATTCGATCACCTGCCCGTCGATCTCGCTGCGACCAGCCCCGGCGATCACGTGAAAGGCCGAGGAACATGACCGCAGCGGCGGCGTCTCGACCTGACCGGCCCTGAACATCATGGCGGTAAAGCCCAGCGCCGGCAGCACATCCTCGCCCGTTTCGGGGTTGATATAGTCCAGCTCAGCAATCCCCTCGCCATAGGCTGCCATCTGGCGCAGCGCCGCCTCGGTCGCGGCCCAGGGATAGCGCATCATCGGATAGCGCCGCGCGCCGCGTCCCGGTCGCCGAGATGGTGCCAGCCCGGCGGCCCTGTATTCGACCTGACTGGCATCGGGGCGGTTGCGCTGCGCCTGCAAGTCGCCCTCGATCGCATAAGACCCTTCGAGCTGCACGAAAAGAGGCAGGTCGAGCGCGTCGAGCCAGATCACGGGCTCGTCTCCGTCATGCCCGTGATCGTGCCATTCGCCGCCCGGCGTCAGCACCAGATCGCCCGGCTGCATCGGCAGACGCTCACCATCCACGACCGTATATCCGCCCTGCCCCTCGACCACGATCCGCACGGCCGACGGCGTGTGGCGATGGGCCGGCGCAGACTCTCCCGGAAGCAACAGTTGCAGTCCCAGATAAATAGTCGCGGTCGCCTGCATCGCCCCCGCACCGCGCCCCGGATCAGACAGAACCAGCACCCGACGCTCGGCCTTTTCCACCGGCGTCAGCTCTCCGGCACGCAGCAAGAGGGGCCGCACCGCCGGATAGGACCAATGCCCCGAGCGTGTCACGGGCTTCGGCGCATCATGCGGCAGCACATTGCGCATCATCGGCCAAAGCGGCGCAACACCTGCCGCAGCCATCTGATCCCGATAGTCCTGCGGCAGTTCCTCTAGTGTGCCAAGCTGCTCGGTCATTTTCCCTCTCGAAGTGATGCCGCCATCTTAGGCCGGTCTGACGTTCTGGCAACTGGCTTGTCCCAGAACAGTGCCCGGCACCGATGCGCGGCATCTCGCCCGCAACCGAAAATTGCATCGGCGCTTTTTCGCGCAATCCTTGCCTTTATGTTTCAAAGCGGTAAAATCAATATTGCGCTACTTTTGGTTGTGCGTCTTTCTGGTAGCAAAGGTGAGACAGAGACAATTTCGGAGATCTCGGAACATCGTGCTGACGGGCAGACCCCCTCGTCCCGCTCAGTTTTGAAAGGTGCCGTCCCTACCGGCACGCAGATGTTCCGACGACCCAGCGGCATGGACGGTGACCATTACGTCCGATTTCTGCTGGAAGGTCAGGCGGCGCAGCTACATCTGGCCTGGCCCTTCTGCCGGAGAGAACCCCCTCCTCTCCGGCAGATTCACCTATCTGCCCGGACTCAGCTGGATTTTTCCTGGTAAAGCTCATTCAGCAGGTCAAGCAGGGTTTCGAAACGACCGGCCCCCAACTGCGTTCGGATGTCATCAAATACAGCCTGGCTTGCGCCCAGGTTGTCGCGAATGATCTTGGCTCCTGCCGGCGTAATGCTGACAATCTGCTTGCGCCTGTCTCCGGGATCCGGCTGCCGCGTGATCAGATCCTTCTCTTCCAGTTTCTGAAGAATCCGGGTCAGGCTGGGCAACAGCAGACACGCCTGATCCGCGATTCGAGTCGGGTCCTGCGGCCCCTCCTCTTCGAGGACACGAAGGACGCGCCATTGTTGTTCGGTAATCCCGACGTCCATCAGAATGGCACGGATCGGTCCCATCACACGTTCGCGCGCCCTGAGCAGCGCAATCGGCAAGGACCTTGAAGTTAAGGGCAAATCGGAGTTCATAACGAAGTCTTGCCGAAATCTCTGCGCCCCGCAACGGGCGAATGGCCTCAGGACGCCGGTCAAAACGGATTTGACAAGGTGAAATTAATTTCACATGTTAATAAAAATCAACCCTCAGCCAAGCAGGACTCAGATGCCAGTTCCCGCACCGAACCTGTACCCGCCGTTCAACATCGTGCGTCTCAGCCATGTGGAATACCGGGTGAGGGACCTGGCGGCCAGCCGCGCCTTCTATGTCGACATCCTGGGTCTTCAGGTTACGCATGAAGAGACAGGGCGTCTGTATGTGCGCGCGATGGAAGAGCGCGGTCACCACTGCATCGTTCTGGTTCAGGCCGATACGGCCGATGTCGGCGTGCTGGGCTTCAAGCTGTATGACGAACCAGACCTAGAGCGGGCCGAAAGCTTTTTCGCCGAAAAATCTTTGCCCACCGCCTGGGTCGAGCGCCCGCATATGGGCCGGACGCTGCGCACCCGCGATCCTTGGGGCATTCCGCTGGAATTCTATGTGCGGATGGACCGGCTGCCGCCGATCCATCAGAAATACCGACTGTATAACGGGGTGAAGCCGCTTCGCATCGACCATTTCAACATGTTCTCGGCCGATGTGGATGCCAGTGTCGCCTTTTACGGCGAGATGGGGTTTCGCGTCACTGAATACACAGAAGATGATGAAAGCGGTCGCCTCTGGGCCGCCTGGATGCACCGCAAGGGCGGCGTGCATGACGTGGCCTTTACCAACGGGCTGGGCCCGCGCCTGCATCACACCGCCTTCTGGGTGCCGACCCCGCTCAACATCATCGACCTGCTCGATCTGATGAGCACCACCGGCTATGTCGCCAATATCGAGCGCGGGCCGGGGCGGCACGGGATCTCGAACGCCTTCTTCCTTTATGTCCGCGACCCCGACGGGCACCGGATCGAGATCTACTGCTCGGACTATCAGACCGTCGATCCGGATCTGGAACCGATCCGCTGGTCGCTGACCGACCCGCAGCGCCAGACGCTATGGGGGGCACCCGCGCCCAAAAGCTGGTTCGACGAAGGGTCAACCTTCGAAGGCACTGAGCCGGTGCCGAGCGCCCTCAAAGCGCAACCGATCATTGCCCCCTGAGGGCAGGCGAGGATACGATAGATGAAATGGGATGAATTCGCCGATTGGGGCCGCAGGGTTGCCGACTGGACGCAGGATTATCACCTGACCGTGGGCGACCGCCCCGTGCGCGCCCGGACAGAGCCGGGCGCAGTGTTGAACGCCCTGCCCGCAACACCGCCCGAGACACCCGAAGCGATGGAAGATATCTTTCGCGATTTCGAGGATATCGTGATGCCTGGGATCACCCATTGGCAGCACCCGCGCTTCTTTGCCTATTTCAACTCGAACGCCTCGGCGCCCTCGGTGCTGGCCGAATTCCTGGCCTCGGCCATCGCGCCGCAATGCATGTTGTGGCAGACCTCGCCCGCCGCGACCGAGATGGAAACGCGGATGATGGACTGGCTGCGTCAGGCACTGGACCTGCCCGAAGGATTCGCGGGCGTGATCCAGGACAGCGCCTCGTCGGCGACGCTGGCGGCGGTCCTGACACTTAGGGAAAAGGCGCTGGGTTGGCAGGGGAACCGGCAGGGGCTTTTCGGCCAGAAGCCGCTGCGGGTCTATTGCTCGTCCGAGGTTCATACTTCGGTCGACCGCGCCATCTGGGTAGCCGGGATCGGGCAGGACAATCTGGTGCGGGTGCCGATCAAGGGCAGTTGGCGCGGCATGGATCCCGACGCGCTCGAGGCA
Source organism: Ruegeria sp. PrR005 (assembly GCF_010500245.1). Lineage (GTDB taxonomy): Bacteria > Pseudomonadota > Alphaproteobacteria > Rhodobacterales > Rhodobacteraceae > Ruegeria_B > Ruegeria_B marisflavi. The sequence goes on along the minus strand of NZ_JAAGOX010000022.1, from coordinate 337,474 downwards.
GCGATCAAGACCGATCTTGCGGCGGGGCTGCACCCGGCTGGCCTGATCCTGTGTGTGGGCGGCACCGGCACCGGGGCCACCGACCCGGTGGATCGCTGTCTGGACGTCGCCGAGAAATACGGGCTCTACACCCATGTGGATGCGGCCTGGGCAGGGTCGGCGATGATCTGCCCCGAGTTCCGCCATTACTGGCCCGGCATCGCGCGCGCCGACAGCATCGTCTTCAACCCGCATAAATGGCTGGGCGTTCAGTTCGATTGCTCCGCGCATTTCCTGAAAAACCCTGACGACCTGGTGCGCACTCTGGCAATCCAGCCTGAGTATCTCAAAACTCACGGGCGCGACGGCATCATCAATTACTCTGAATGGTCGGTACCGCTAGGCCGCCGGTTCCGTGCGCTGAAACTGTGGTTCCTGATGCGCAGTTACGGGATGGAGGGGCTGCGCCAGCGGCTGCGCAACCATATCGCCTGGTCGAGCGCATTGCATGACCGGCTGGCTGCCGAACCCGATTTCGAGATCGTGACGCCGCCGATGTGGTCGCTCTGGACCTTTCGCTATCTGCGCAAGGGCGCCGACCCGGACGAGTTGAACCAGCGGCTGGTCAACGCGATCAACGATGACGGGCGCATCTATCTGACGCAGACCCGCGTCGATGGCGCGCTGGTGATCCGGTTCCAGGCGGGGCAGTTCGAAACCACCGAAGGTGACGTGATGATAGCCTTTGACGTGATCACCGAAATCGCCCGCGCCCTGACCTGAGAGCTGAACAGCAGCGGCGCCGCAACGCCGCCTTGCGCAAGACCCAAGGAGACCCCCATGCCCGCCCCGAAGAACCCGTTCAAACAGGCCCTCGCCGAGGGCAGACGCCAGATCGGCTGCTGGATGAGCTTTGCCGAACCCAGCGTCGCCGAGATTATGGGTACATGCGGGTTCGACTGGCTGGTGGTGGATGGCGAACATGCGCCCAATGACATCCGCTCGATCCGCGACCAGTTGACCGCGCTGGCGGCCAGCCCCTCGCACCCGGTGGTGCGGGTGCCGGTGGGCGAGGATTGGATCATCAAACAGGCGCTGGACGCTGGCGCCCAGACGGTTCTGGTACCTATCGTGGAAAGCGCCGATCAGGCGCGTCAACTGGTGCGCGCCTGCCGCTATCCACCGACGGGCGTACGCGGTGTCGGCGCCACTGCGGCCCGGGCCACCATGTTTGGCAGTATCAGCGAATACATCCAGACCGCTGACCAGGAGATCTGTCTGCTGGTGCAGGTCGAGAACCGCGCCGGCATCGCAGCATTGGACGAGATCCTGACCGTCGACGGGGTGGACGGTGTCTTCATCGGCCCCGCCGACCTGTCGACCGACATGGGGTTCCAAGGCAATAGCGCCGCGCCCGAGGTGCGGGCGGTGATCGCCGATGCCATTCAACGTATCCGGGCGGCGGGCAAGGCACCGGGCATCCTGGGAACAACCGACGAGGCAACTCAGGCCTATCTGGACATGGGCGCTCAGTTCGTGGCTGTCGGGCTGGACGTGATGCTGCTGGCCAATTCCGCGCGGCGGCTGTCGGCGCAGTGGAAATCTGCCTGACTCAAACAAGATACCCGGCGCCGCCCACACGCATCCGATACGGGTACGTATTTCCGCATAATTGACCGAAACCGCTCCTCACAACTAGCCTGTTGCCATTCTAAGCACGACGCGCCGACACCCAAGGCGCACATTGGGGAGGAGAAACATGAAACGCATTCTGTGCGCAGGGGCAGTGTCCGTCTTGGCACTGGCATCCGCTGCGGCCGCCGACATCAAGATCGCCCATGTCTATGGCAAGACCGGCCCGTTCGAGGCCTATGCCAAACAGTCCCATGACGGGCTGATGCTGGGGCTGGAATATGCCACCGGCGGGTCGATGGAGATCAATGGCGAAAAGATCGTGGTGATCGAGAAAGACACCCAGCTCAAGCCGGAAAACGGCAAGGCGCTGCTGGAAGAGGCCTATGGCGACGACGAAGTTGATCTGGCCGTGGGCCCGGTCAGCTCGGGCGTGGCGCTGGCGATGCTGCCGGTGGCCGAGGAATACGAAAAGATCCTGATCGTCGAACCGGCGGTGGCGGATTCCATCACCGGGGCCAACTGGAACCGCTATATCTTCCGCACCGGACGCAACAGCAGCCAGGACGCGGTGTCGAACGCCATCGCACTGGCGGGCGAGAATGTGCATATCGCGACGCTGGCGCAGGACTACGCCTTTGGCCGCGACGGCATCGCCGCCTTCAAGGAAGCACTGGAGGGCGCAGGCTCGGGCATCGTGCACGAGGAATACGTGCCAACCGACACCACCGACTTTACCGCAGCGGCCGAGCGTATCTTTAACGCGATGAAGGATCTGGACGGCGAAAAACGCCTGTTCATCATCTGGGCCGGTGGCGGCAATCCGATGGGCAAGATCCAGGCGATGGATCCCAGCCGTTTCGGCATCGAGATCGCGACCGGCGGCAACATCCTGGCGGCAATGGCGGCCTACAAGGATTTCCCGGGCATGCAGGGCGCGACCTATTATTACTACGAGATCCCGCAGAACCCGGTGAACGACTGGCTGGTCAAGACCCATCAGGACCGCTTCGGCACCCCGCCCGATTTCTTCACCGCGGGTGGCATGGCAGCGGGTATCGCCGTGGTCGAGGCCATCAAGAAGGCAAGCTCCACCGACACCGAGGCGCTGATCTCGGCCATGGAAGGCATGGAATGGGAGACGCCCAAGGGCAAGATGGTCTTCCGCCCCGAGGATCACCAGGCGCTGCAATCCATGTACCACTTCAAGATCAAGGTCGACCCGAATGTCGATTGGGCCATCCCCGAACTGGTGCGTGAACTGACGATCGACGACCTGCCGATCCCGATCCGCAACAACTAACTCCCCGACCTGGCCGGTCCCATGGCGCGCCACGCGCCGGGACCGGCCTTTTTGCAAGCGGAAGACAAAGCCATGACATCCCCCATCCTCGCGACCGAGGGGCTGACCGTGCGGTTTGGCGGCCATGTGGCCGTTGACGCGGTCTCGTGCGCCTTTCACACCGGGGAACTCACCGCGATCGTGGGTCCGAACGGTGCCGGCAAGACCACCTATTTCAACCTGATCTCGGGCCAGATCCCGGCCAGCGCGGGTCGTGTCCTGCTGCGTGGGCGTGATATCTCGGGCCAGTCGGTGTCCCAACGCACCCGCGCCGGGATTGGGCGCGCGTTCCAGCTGACCAACCTGTTTCCCAATCTCAGCGTGCTGGAAAACGTGCGCCTGGTGGTGCAGTCCAAGGCAGGCCAGGGGATGAACCTGTGGTCGATGGCCAGCCGTCACACCGAACTGACCGAGGCGGCCGAAGCGATCCTGACCCGGGTGCGGCTGATCGCAAACCGCGACCAGACCGTGTCCGAGCTGAGCCATGGTAACCAGCGCAAGCTGGAGGTCGCATTGCTGATCGCGCTCGACCCTGCCGTCTATATGTTCGACGAACCCACGGCGGGCATGAGCGTGGACGAGGCACCCGTGGTGCTGGACCTGATTGCCGAGCTGAAAGAGCAGCGCGACCGGACGATCCTGCTGGTGGAACACAAGATGGACGTGATCCGCACGCTGGCCGACCGCATCATCGTGCTGCATAACGGCGCGCTGGCCGCCGATGGCGATCCGGCCACGGTGATGGCCTCGGACGTGGTGCAAGAGGCCTATATGGGCCGGGAGCTGGAAGATGTCTGATCCGATCCTGCGGCTGGAAGGCGTCTATACCAACATCGCCCAGTATCACATCCTGCAAGGGGTAGAACTGGAGGTGCCGCGCGGCGCGGTGACGATGCTCTTGGGGCGCAACGGGGTAGGCAAGACCACCACCTTGCGCACGATCATCGGGCATTGGCGTGCGCGTCAGGGCCGGATCCTGCTGGACGGGCAGGACATCACCCAGATGCCGACACCCGCCATCGCGCGGGCCGGTGTCGGGTTTGTGCCCGAGGATATGGGCATCTTTGCCAATCTCACGGTCGAGGAAAACATGGTACTGGCCGCCGTGTCCGGCCCCATCGACAGCGCGCGGCTCGACTGGGTGTTCCAGGCCTTTCCGCCGCTCAAGACATTCTGGAAGTCCGAGGCCGGGAACCTCTCGGGCGGACAGAAACAGATGCTGTCGATCGCGCGCGCAATGGTCGAGGAGCGGCGGCTCTACCTGATCGACGAACCCACCAAGGGCCTTGCGCCGGCCATCGTGTCGACCATGGCGCGGGCTCTGCGCGAGCTGAAGGCGCAGGGCGCCTCTATCCTGCTGGTGGAGCAGAACTTCTCGGTCGCGCGGGCGCTGGGCGACAGCGCCTGCGTGATGGATGACGGGCGCATCATCTGGTCCGGAGAGATGCGCGAACTGGCCACCGATGCCGCCCTACAGGAGCGGTTGATGGGTCTGAGCATGGAGGCCCATTGAGATGCGCGTGGAGAGGTTGGAGATGAGTATTTTTGACCAGAAAGAAGCTGGAGGCATGTCATGAGCATGGCCCCGGAACACGCGCCCACGATGGCGCGGCTGTCGCTGGCGCAGCGGCTGGCGCCCTGGATGCCGGTGCTGCTGGTGCCGCTGCTTGTCGTGGCCGGGCTGCTGGCGATCCCGAACACCTCGTCCTGGCTGACGCTGACGGTATCGGGACTGGCCATGGGGATGATGATCTTTCTCATGGCCTCGGGCCTGACGCTGGTCTTTGGCCTGATGGATGTCATCAACTTCGGTCATGGCGCGTTTGTCTCGGTGGGCGCATTTGTCGGTGTTTCGGTGCTGCTCATGCTGGGCGGCTTGACCGGCGCGCCCTCGCTGGCGCTCAACCTTGCGGCGATGGGACTGGCAGTGATCGGGGCGATGCTGGCCACCGGCGCCATGGGCTGGGCCTTTGAAAAGGTCATCGTCGAGCCGGTCTATGGCCATCACCTGAAACAGATCCTGGTCACCATGGGCGGGCTGATCGTGGTCGAGCAGCTGATCATCGTGCTCTGGGGCCCCGAAGAGATCTATATCTCGCGCCCCGAGGCGTTGAAGGGCGCGATCACATTCGCCGGCGCCGCGCTGGAGAAATACCGGCTGGTGGCGGTGGGCCTGGGTCTTGTGGTCTTTGCGGGTATGCGCTGGACACTCAGGCGCACCAAGATCGGGCTGATCGTGCGCGCCGGCGTCGAGAATGGCGAGATGGTGCAGGCGCTGGGTTACCGGCTGCGGCTGGTCTTTGTTGGTGTCTTCATCGCCGGATCCGCGCTGGCCGGGCTGGGTGGCGTCATGTGGGGTCTCTATCAAGAGGTGGTAAGTGCCCATATGGGCAATCAGGCGATGATCCTGATCTTTATCGTCGTCATCATCGGCGGGCTGGGCAGTGTCGAGGGCTGTTTCATCGGCGCGCTGCTTGTCGGCCTGATGCAGAACTATGTTGCCTTCCTGGAACCCAAGGTGGCGCTGATTTCCAATATCGGCCTGATGGTCGCGATCCTGATGTGGCGCCCGATGGGCATGATTCCGGTGGTGAAGGCAAAATGATCAAGGCGGTTCTTTCGGGCGACATGCCCCGCTCATCGGTGCTGGCTCTGGTCCTGGGGCTGATCCTGATCTGTCTGGCGCTGGCGCCGTTCCTGTTTCCCGGCGTGCGTACCGTCGACACGGCGGCACGGATCTGCGTGTTCATCGTGCTGGTGGCCAGTTACGATCTGCTCTTGGGGTATGGCGGTATCGTCAGTTTCGCCCATACCATGTTCTTTGGCATCGGCGCATATGGGGTGGCGTTGGCCCTGACTCATATGGGCCGCGGATTCGACGCGATCCTTGTGGGCGCGGGTGCGGGCGCACTGCTCGCGGCGGCGCTGGCCTTTGTCATTGGCCTCTTCAGTCTGCGGGTAAGGGCGATCTTCTTCGCCATGATCACGCTGGCGGTGGCCTCGGCGGTGGCGGTGCTGGTCAGCCAACTGTCGGGCCTGACCGGGGGCGAGGATGGGCTGACCTTTCAGACGCCGCGCACTCTGGGTCCGGCCTTCAAGTTCGGGGATGAGCTGTTCGGGGTGAAACTGAACGGCAAGCTGTTGTCCTATTACGTGGTCTTCTTGGGCAGTCTGGTTCTGTTCTTGCTGATGCTGCGGGTGGTGAATTCGCCCTTTGGCAGGGTATTGCAGGCCATCCGCGAGAATGATTTCCGGGCCGAGGCGATCGGTTATCGTGTGGTCTATTACCGGGTTGCCGCGACCTGCCTGTCGGCGGCGGTGGCGGCGCTGGCGGGCAGTCTCTATGCGATCTGGCTGCGCTATGTGGGGCCGGACACCACGCTGAGCATGGAGATCATGATCGACATCCTGCTGATGGTGGTGATCGGCGGCATGGGTACCATGTATGGCGCGGTGATCGGGGCGACGCTGCTGGTTCTGGCGCAGAACTATCTGCAAAACCTGATGGGGGCTGCCGGGTCTCTGGTCGAGGCTCTGCCGGTGCTGCCGCAGTTGCTGGATGCCGACCGCTGGCTTCTGTGGCTGGGTGTTCTGTTCATCCTCAGCGTCTATTTCTTTCCCACCGGCGTGGTGGGGCGTCTGCGGCGGGGTTAGGCCCGGCGGATACGCTCGGCGGCGGCGGCATAGCCACCCGCCGCCCCGTCGATGAAATGCACGTGATCGTCGCGCATGGCCGAAGGTACGAAACAGGTCATCATCGCCTCGTCCTGAGCAAACAGACCATAGCGGATCTTGCCGCGTTGGCGGGCCTCTTCAAGGATCGCCTCGATCCGTGCGCGTGTTTCGGCGTCGCAGTCGAGGGTCATCTTCAACCCGTCATCGAATTTGCGGAAATCGGCGTTGCGGCTGACCATGCGGGCATAATGGTCGGGTTGGAAGTCACCCAGCCGCAAACCAGTGCGGAACAGCAGCCAGATCAGCAGGTTCTGGCCCAGAAGCTTCAGTTTGTGCCGGCTCAGATTGCGGCCTTCGCGCGACACATGCGCATCCAGCAACAGGCCCGGCGGCGGCCAGGTCACGCCGGGGCCGCCGGGCGGGACGGGATGGCCGCCTCGCTCCAACCCGTTGGCGGCGGCAACGACCCGGCGCGCCAGATCGGCAAAGTCGCGCTCGGTCGCCTTGTCGCTTGGATGCACCACCATGGACAGGATTTGCCCATTGCGGGCACGCATGTTGGACCAGCGGCAGGACAGCCCGGTCAGATCCGGCTGCGCACCGGGCGGACTTGGGTCAACGGCGAACTCCCCGGCCTTCATCCGTGCCTCGGCCCAGGCCAGCCCCCGGCCCGAGAACATGGCATAATCGACACCTTGCGAAGCCGCATAGCGGGCCACCCGGACATCCCGACGGGCCGCACGGATGTCGGCCACCGGCACCAGCGCGGCGCGCAGGGCGATGCCGAACTCCTCTTCCGCCCAGCGGCGCAGATCGGCCAACACCGCGCGCACCTGTCCGGCCTTGTCGCCAGGCACCGCGAAACCAGCGCCGTCACCGCCGAACACATAGGGAAAGCGCAGGTCGCCCATCGCGTTTATCATGGCCGAGATCACCGCCGCGCCAACCATGTTCACGGTCTTGTAGCGCCCGCGCGCGATCTCTCCGGTACTGTCGACAATATCGGCGGTGCCCAGCACCCAGTCATCAGGGAGGGGCGTGAACCGAGATGGTTCCGACAGCTCGGGGAATTCCATCACCGGGCGCAGAGAGGCATAAAACGAATCCGGATCTTCAACCATTTGGCCCTCATGACAACACCATTCTAGATAGCAGCCTTCCAGCGAAATCCAGTGCCTTGCTGTGCAGTCGGCGCGCTTGTGCGCAAGCCGATAACATGGCAACCATCACGCACGCGTATATGTGGGAGGAAGGCGCATGCAGGCCGGTCTGATCATTCTGTGTCTGGCCTATGTGCTCAGCCAGTTCTTTCGTGCCTTTCTGGCGGTGCTGACCGCCGATCTGGCCCGTGATATCGGCGCGCGACCCGACGATCTGGCCTTTGCCTCGGGCCTGTGGTTCCTGACCTTTGCCGCGATGCAGATCCCGGTGGGCTGGGCGCTGGACCGGATCGGACCGCGCCGGACGGCGGCGGCATTGCTGCTGGTGGGTGGCGGCGGGGGCGCGGCGCTGTTTGCGGCAGCCACGGCGCCCCTCCATATCAGCGCCGCAATGGTACTGATCGGGATCGGCTGTTCGCCGGTGCTGATGGCGTCTTACTACATCTTTGCGCGCGAATACCCGCCCGCGCGCTTTGCCACCTTGGCCGCCGTGATGCTGGGGGTGGGGTCGGTTGGCAATCTGGTGGCCTCGTACCCCACCGCGCTGGCGGTGGAGCTGATGGGCTGGCGCGCGACACTCGCTGGACTTGCGGCGATATCGGCGGCGGTGGCAGCGGGTATCTGGCTATCGGTGCGCGACCCCGAGATGGTGCAGCATGACAGCAAGGGGTCGCTTCTCGACCTGCTGAAACAGCCCCTTTTGTGGACCATCCTGCCGCTGATGCTGGTCGCCTACGCACCGGCCGCGGCGCTGCGCGGGCTGTGGGCGGGGCCATATCTGCGTGATGTTTACGGCCTCGACACCGGGCAGATCGGGCAAGCGACACTGATCATGGGTGCGGCAATGATTGCGGGAACCTTTGCCTATGGGCCGCTTGACCGGATTCTGAAGACCCGCAAATGGGTGATCTTCGGCGGCAATCTGGGCGGAGTACTGGCTCTGGCTCTGCTCGTTCTGTGGATCGACCTTGGCGTCTGGTCTTCGGTCGCACTGTTGGCGGCGATCGGCTTTCTCGGCGCCTCGTTCCCGGTAATCATGGCGCATGGCCGCGCCTTTATCCCGGCCCATCTGGTGGGGCGCGGAGTCACTCTGCTCAACCTCTTTGGCATTGGCGGCGTGGGGCTGATGCAATTCGTCACCGGGCGCCTGCATGAAAGCTATGCCGCTGCTGGCGCCGCCGCCCCCTATACCGCGATCGTGACCTTTTTTGCGGTGTCTCTGGCGGCCGGTCTCGTGATCTATCTGTTCAGCCGCGACAGTCTGGCCTGACTGGGGCCTTTCCTCGCCCTCACTTTCCCTGTATGGAACCGCCGCCGGTCAAGGCGACCGGGTATATCTGGAGAAACAAGAAAATGGGTTATCGCGTCGTCGTCGCTGGCGCCACGGGCAATGTGGGCCGCGAAATGCTGAATATCCTGGCCGAGCGCCAGTTCCCCGTGGATGAGATTGCCGCGCTGGCAAGCCGTAAATCCCTGGGCACCGAAGTCAGCTTTGGCGACAAGACTATCAAGACCCAGGATCTGGACACTTTCGATTTCACCAGCTGGGATATGGCACTGTTCGCCATCGGCTCGGACGCGACCAAGATCTATGCGCCCAAAGCGGCCGCTGCCGGTTGCGTGGTGATCGACAACAGCTCGCTCTACCGCTACGACCCCGAGATCCCGCTGATCGTGCCCGAAGTGAACCCGCAGGCGGTCCACGGCTACGCCAAGAAGAACATCATCGCCAACCCCAACTGCTCGACCGCGCAGATGGTGGTGGCACTGAAGCCGCTGCATGACCGCGCCACGATCAAGCGCGTCGTCGTCTCGACCTATCAGTCGGTGTCGGGCGCGGGCAAGGAAGGTATGGACGAGCTGTGGGAGCAGACCAAGGCTGTCTATAACCCGACCTCGGACGTGCCCCCGAAGAAGTTCCAGAAGGAAATCGCCTTCAACGTCATTCCCCATATCGACGTCTTCATGGAAGACGGCTCGACCAAGGAAGAATGGAAGATGGTCGCCGAGACCAAGAAGATCGTCGATCCCTCGATCAAGGTCACCGCAACCTGCGTGCGGGTGCCGGTCTTTGTCGGCCATTCCGAGGCGATCAACATCGAGTTCGAGGAGTTCCTGGACGAGGACGAGGCCCGCGACATCCTGCGCGAGGCGCCGGGTATCATGGTGATCGACAAGCGCGAACCCGGTGGCTACGTCACGCCCAAGGAATGCGTTGGCGATTTCGCCACCTTCATCAGCCGCATCCGGCAGGATTCCACCGTCGAAAACGGGCTGAACCTGTGGTGCGTGTCCGACAACCTGCGCAAGGGCGCGGCACTGAACGCGGTTCAGATCGCCGAGTTGCTGGGCCGCGAGGTTCTGAAGAAGGGCTGACACCGCCGTGACACGATATGCGCCGCCCCCGTCCAGATGGATGGGGGCGGTTTTCTTTTGTCTGAGAGGTGGTGCAATCATTGATTGTGCGAATCCGGGAGAGAATCACTAAATCCCTTCCAGAAACCGTGTGTTTCCCAGCGAGCGAAAATCTGTCCGGAACAAGACAAACTTGGGCCAAGACGTGGACAAACTTTTGTTTTAATTGTGATTTTCCACTTTTTCGCCACAAAATTGCGCGATTCCCGACCGAATCTCAGCCAAACATTAGAGCATCAGGAAATTAACCCTTCGGCCCAAACGGCAGCGGCAGCCGGAACAGACCTCAAAAGAGGTACCGGTAAAGTTGTATCCGCCGACGCGCCGCAGCCGAAGGCACGACAAGAGTAACAAGTCCGGTTCAAGGCGACGAGACGAAGTTTCCCAAGCCTGGGCCCCTAAAAAATCGAAACGCAAGGCGGTATCGCCTCTGACCAAAGAGGAAAACGAAAATGGCAACCATCATCACCTTCCGTCGCCCCGAAGCGCAAAACCTGGTCGGCGAAAGCCACGGCCGGTCGGACAATGTCCTGTCGATGGCCGAATGGCGCGCACAGGCCCATCCGCTGCGCACCGCGACCGGCGTTTTCTTCGTCACCAACCCTTGGGGCACATCCGGCGACGCCGCCTGAGCCCAACCATAGAATTCAGCCATTCAGAACACCAGGAGCACCCAGATGAACATCTCTCTCGCACAGAAAGCCCGCCAGAACCGCATCGCCGCGCTGGAGTATCTGCGCCGCACCAAGCAAGGCGCCGAGGCCGAAGGTGAGGTGCTGAACTTTTTCGCCCATCGGGCGCGGGAAAAGGCGAAACCGGTGTTCTTCTCGGTGCGTGCCCGGATGGACGACGAGCGGATCGCGGCCTGACACCCCACCCTGGCCAAGAATTCAGGAAAGGCGCCTTGCGGGGCGCCTTTCTTGCGTCATGACTTCGGCCTTTCGGGTGTATCGCCCAATATCCAGGCGTCAGATCAGCCGTTCTCGCGCAGGATATTGCCCGCCAAATAAAGCGAGCCGCAGATCAGCACGCGCGCGGACGGATCCTTGGACACGATACCGGCCAGCGCGGCGGTGACATCCGGCGCGGTCGAGGCAGTTAGACCGACGGCTGTTGCCGCCGCGGCTGTCTGCTCGGCGGACAGGGTGTTCGCCTCGCCCGGAATGGAAACGGCTGTAAGGCTATCTGCCTGACCTGCAAGTGGACGCAGATAGCCTGAGACATCCTTGGTGTTGAGCATGCCGCAGATCAGGTGTGTCGGCCGCGCCGGAAGACGTGCCAGCAAATCTGCCAGCGCCTCGCCCGCTGCCGGGTTGTGGCCCCCGTCAAGCCACAACTCGACCTGGGGCGCCATTTGTGTCAGGGGACCTGTCTTCAGCCTCTGCATCCGGGCGGGCCAATAGGCGTTGGTCACGGCCGCCTCATACGCAGCCTCACCCATGTTCAGGTGTCGCAATGCCGCCAGCGCCGCGCCTGCGTTCTGGATCTGGTGCCCCCCAAGCAAGTTGGGCAGCGGCAGGTCGCACAAGCCGGTTTCATCCTCGAACACCAGCCGCCCGTGTTCTTCCCGCACATGCCAGTGTTGGCCATAGGCGATCAGAGGCGCGCCAAGACGGGCAGCGGTGGCTTCGATCACCTCCATCACCTCGTCGGGCTGGGGACCAACCACCACCGGAACGCCGCGCTTGATGATCCCGGCCTTTTCGCCCGCGATCTTGGCCAGCGTGTCGCCTAGGTATTGCTCGTGATCCATCGAGATTGGGGTGATGATCGACAAGGCGGGCCGCGCAATCACATTGGTCGCATCCAGCCTGCCGCCCAAGCCCACTTCGAGCAGGGTGTAATCCGCAGGCGTCCGGGCAAAGGCCAGAAGCGCCGCGCAGGTGGTGATCTCGAAATACGTGATCGTCTCGCCGTCATTTGCGGCATAACATTCGTCCAGAACCGCCACCAGATCGGGTTCCGAGATCAGCTCTCCCGCCACCCGGATACGTTCATGGAACCGCGCCAGGTGCGGCGAGGTATAGGCATGGGCCGACTTGCCCGCGCCTTCGATCCCGGCGCGGATCATCGCCTGGGTCGATCCCTTGCCGTTGGTGCCCGCGATATGGATCACCGGCGGCAGGCGGTCCTGCGGATTATCCAGCGCGGCCAGCAGGCGCCACACCCGGTCCAGCGTCAGGTCGATGATCTTGGGGTGGAGCGCCATCATCCGTTCAAGGATGACATCGGAACCGGGTGTGGTCATGATTTGGCAGCAGCCTTGGACTCGGTGGGTTTGGGCGCGGCGGTTTTTTCGGCCGCTGGTTCATCGGCCTTGACCGCCGGTGCCGGCAATTCCCCGCGCACGACGGGCGGCAGTTTCATCAGCATCCGGGTGATGGTGATCAACTCGTCCCGCAAATCCGTGCGCTTGACGACCCGGTCCAGCATGCCGTGATCCAGCAGGTATTCGGCGCGCTGAAACCCTTCGGGCAGAGTTTCCCGGATGGTTTGTTCGATCACGCGCGGCCCGGCAAAGCAGATCAGCGCATTGGGTTCGGCGATATGCACATCACCCAACATGGCATAGGAAGCCGTCACGCCACCGGTCGTGGGATGGGTCAACACGACGATATAGGGCAGGCCCGCCTCTTTCAGCATCTGAACAGCCACCGTGGAACGCGGCATCTGCATCAGGCTCAGGATGCCCTCCTGCATGCGGGCGCCGCCAGCAGCCGAGAACAGGATCAGCGGGCGCTTGAGCTTCACCGCCTCTTGCGCCGCCGCGATGATGGCATTGCCCACATACATGCCCATCGACCCGCCCATAAAGGAAAAGTCCTGTGCAGCCGCCACGATCGGCGTGCGGCCGATCTCGCCGGTGGCGACCAGCATGGCCTCTTTCTCGCCGGACCCCTTTTGGGCCGCCTTCATCCGATCAGGATACTTCTTCTGATCCCGGAAATGCAGCGGATCGGCCACTGGCTCCGGCACGTCCACCTCGACAAACACGCCGCCATCGAACAGCCCCGTGAAACGGGCGCGCGGCGAAATGTTCATGTGGTGACCACATTGCGTGCAGACGTTCAGGTTCTCCGCCAGTTCGCGGTGGAACAGCATCGTCCCGCATTCATCGCATTTCTGCCAGAGGTTCTCGGGCACCTCGCGACGAGAGAAGATCGAATTGATCCGCGGCCGGACGTAGTTCGTGATCCAGTTCATTTGGAAACCCTGTGAAGCTGCACTCGGGTCAGATAAGGTGATGTGCCCGGAAATGCAATCAGCGACGCAATGCAACCCGCGCAGCAAGCCAGGCCACGAACATCACCGCAAAGTCGACCGCCAGCCAGGCACGCAGGCTTTCGGTATCGGCCATGTCATAGGGCAACAGGTAGAGCGACAATCCGCTGAGGCTGCCCGGCAAGGCGACGATCAGCAGCGCCACCATGTTGTTGAACAGATGCATGGCAATGGCCGGGCCAAGCGTACCCGACCGGGCCGTGATATCGGCAGTGAACATTCCGAATACAAACGACCAAAGCGCAATCAGCAGCGCGTTTTCACCCGCCTCAGCAGGCAGGTAATGACCCAGGGCAAACAACAAGGATGGCAGCACCATCCAGACAATCCGGCTCCGGAACCGCGCGGCAATGGCCTGCTGAACATAGCCCCGGAACAGGATTTCCTCGGCGCTGGTCTGGAGGCCGATGGCGACAAGCGACAATGGAAGCAGCGGCAGCCAGAGCCCAAGCGACAGATTGTCCTCCAGTGGTTCGCCCATGTCGTAGGGCGGCAAGATAAGCAGAACCACACCAAGGCCAACCAGTGTCCGGAACACCCGCCAGAACTGCGAAGCCGCAAGGTGCGGTTGGCCCAGGATTCCCCAAAACCTCCGCTTGTTGACAAACCGTGCGGCCAGGGCAACGCCCAGGGTAACAAACAGAAAACTGCTCAACAGCAGGAGAAGTCCTGAGGGCGTCGTTCCCGCCAGAAAGCTTTCCGTCCATTCTGGCGAGGCAAACCTGGAAACCGCAGCCAGGACCGCCGTATTGCAGGCCAATACAAACACCGAGATCAGCGCCAGCCCCAGAAACAGCCGCCATATCTCGGGCTTCGACCTGCCTGGCGCAACCAATGCCTCATGCGCGGCATAGGCGTCTGGCTTAGACATCGGGGGAAACTCCTCGAACATCGGGGAGTCGCGTTTTCATATCCGGGTCGGTAAAATCGGTAATATTGAGGCGCGCGGCACGCAGAATGTCACCCGCTTCGACCAGGTGCCCGGAAACGGTCTGAAGAAGCTGTAGCGATACGGTGGCATCATGCTCGATCACCGCCCTGAACTCTTCCGCGCCGATCCGAAGGAACTTGCTGTCGGTTTCGGCAATCAGGTCCATCGGCCTGGGTTGACGCGTGATGATCGACAGATCTCCGATCAACCGACCCGGCCCGACCAGGGTAATCGGTCGTTCGCCCGGGGCATCGTCCGGCCAGCGCAGCGCGGCACGGCCTTCGAGGCAGAGATAGGCCGCATCCGCCGTCTGCCCGTGCGAAAAGATCACCTGTCCGGCCGGGACATCGTACCATTGCGCCGAAAACGCCAGCAGCCGCTGGTTACGGGTGTCGAGCCGCGCAAACAGCGGGGTTGCGGAGATGATCTTGAGCTTGCGATCCAGATCGACCCCCGCCGTTTCACCCAGATCCACATGCGCATCGGAAATGCCATCTATCCGGCCATGCCGGATGTCGACGAAAAGATCATAGGCTTCGGGATGGGCAAAACGGTCTTCCATAAAAAGGATGATCGCGTTCGGCAGCAGGTCGCGCAGCTTCTGGCGCGTGCGCAAACGGCTTTCCGAATCGTGGCTGGCCAACACCTTGTCCAGAATCAGAATGTCGGGCCGCTTGATCGCGGCCCGGGAAAAGGCCGCGCGTTCCTGAAACACCGTCGGAAGGTTCGCGCCGCCCAGACCCGCAGGCAGGTCATAGATGATGGCCGCCAGTTTCCGCCTCAACCCCGCTTCGTTCATGATCTCGGCCACGGCGTCTTCGATCTCTTCGGCACGCGCGCCCGCCATGATCGAAACGCGCCCGAAAAGCGCGTTTTCCAGAACTGTCAGGCGTGGAATATAGGTGGACGGGTCAACCGCAACAAAATCGCTGCCAACCAGTCCGCGCAGCCGGTCCGCACGGGTGCGGCGTATGGCAAGGATCTTTTCCTTGTATTCCTCTGGGAACGCGGGGCCAATCTGCTCGGCGGTAAGCAGGAAGGGAACTGTCATCAACAGCGCCCGGTCATCCGTACTCAGCGCCTCTGCCCCACGGGCCGCGTGCCTGTCCGCGATGTCGAGCAGGTGCAGATAGGTTTCGTCTTCCAGCCCGAGTTTGCGGAACAGCGGGTGCTGGGTTCCGTCCCGGCCAAAGGTTTGCCGCAATGTCGCGACAACACCCAGCGCCATCGACATCGCCTCGTCAGCCAGCCCCTCCTCGTACAGCATCGGGATGAAACGGCCATCCGAGACCAGTTGATCCTGGGAAATCTTGCGGGCGGGAGCAGCATACAAAAGGTTGCCGCCCAGCGGCACCGCAGGATTGAAACGCTCCGGATCAAATCGGTAGACCAGATCGGCCAGGCCGCGCTCGGCCAACCGGTGCGCGACCGTATCGCGAAGCGCCACGATCTCGTCGGCAAGTGCGGCATGGGCGCGAACGTCGATCATCGACCGCAAGGTGCGGCGAAACATGAACTCGTCGGTGCCCATCGCCTCGACCAGCTGAAACCACCAGTCCCTGATCTGATCGACATCCTCCAACCCGGCCAGAGAGGGATCGATCCAATCCCCATCCAACCCGTCGCTGCTGTTCCCGGCCTGAATTGCTTCGATCTGCCGGCTCGTCGGCCGCATCTCCGATGCGTCACCCTGCTGCGGGCGGACGCGCAGCGGCATCATCAGATTGTCACCCAGCGTTCCGTCGAACAGGTAGGGTCGGGAATGCGCATGCCCGATCCTCGCCGCGATCACGGACTGATGCAATTCGTTGATCGGGTGTCCAGACAACAGCACCTGCCCCCGCGAGGGCAGGATCTCTCGGGTCAGCAACTGCGCAAGTGCTGCGCGTTCCGCCGGACGATCGGACTGGATCGCAACCCGCGCGGCGGGCGGAATGGTCAGGTTGATATCTTCCAGAATCGTGTTGCCATCCTGATCCCGCACGGTGACATCGCGCAGCTCGATCGGCCCATCCAGCCGCGGAATGGTCTCAGGCTCGCCCTCGAACAGTTCAGCCGGTATCATGTCGAGCGGCGCAAACCGTTCGGTCACCACCTGCCAGCGCAACGACATGTCCTGCACCTGGTTGTAGTAATCGAGAAGTTCCTTCCAAGGGCTGGAGAGATCCTTGTAGGCCGCCAGCGCCGCCACAAGCGCCCCAACGGTGATCTGCCCCTGGATCGCCAGATAACCGCCCACCGAATAGAACAGGAACGGCGTCATCTGAGAAATCAGGTTGTTCAGGAACTTCATGAAGAATTTCTTCTGATAGATCCTGAACCGGATATCGTAGAGCCGCCCGAGCCGATCTGTCACCTGCGCCAGCCGGTAGCGCCACCCGCCGTTGGCGCGCAGATCCGAGATTCCGGCGGCGGTTTCGCCGATCTCGGAACTCAGCCGCCTGACTTCCTGAATGCGGGCCTTGTTCAAGAGGTTGATCTGGCGCTGAAGCTTGGGAATGATCCAGGCCTGCAACGGGATCAGCGCGACTGAGGCAAGCCCGAACCAGACGTTTTGCATGAACAGGAACGTGACGATTGTCAGCATCTGGCCCGCCTGGAACACGGGTTGGGCGATGGCATCGCCCATCAACCCGCCCATGGGCTCGGCCTCGGACGTGATCATCGAAACCAGCTCGCCCTGGCTGGTGGTCTGGTAATAGCTGCGCGGGAACCGCATCATCCGACCGATCAGCATGTATCGCAACCGCCGGAGCATCCGTTCGCTCAACACCCCTTTCATGGTGTTGAGTTTCATCTTCATCAGCCCGCTGATCAGCACCATTGCCAAAAACGCCAGGCACAGGGCAAACAGGTACTGGATCTGGGTCAGTTCCACGCCCCAGACGGTGACGCGGTTCAACTCGGCGCCAATGGCATCGTTGATGATCCGCTTGGGCAATTCCAGCGAGGCATAGAGAAAGGGAAAGGAAACCAGCGTCAGGGCCAGCAGGGTGAGTTGCTGTTTCCTCGAGTACTTCCAGATGAAGGAAAACAGACTGGGCTCCATGTCCCACCTTTCGTCACCGCACTGCAAACCCACGGCCCAGCGTCTGAAACGCGGCTATTCCCGGAATAAGGACGGTAAGCATTGAAGGCTGCAAATTCAAGCGCTTCGACCGGTGCGGGATCGACGTCACCTTTGCCGACAATCCCGCCAGCCCCGCGATTGTTTCCACCCGGTTGAAAAAAAGCGCCCAAACTCGGTTCTTGGGCTTAATTAGTTAACATCCTTTCGTTAAACAGAGAAAATACCAAGTCACCACTTTTGACGGGCGGAAATGGGCAGGCTACTGGACAGATTGTTTCACTTGCGCGAGATGCGGCGCTGGCGCGCGGCGGCGCGCAATTCGCCTGCCGCGCCGCTGTCCGAATTGCGCCGCCAGCGTAATCGCGCCCGTGACCTTCGGACTCATCTGGACCGTCTGATCAATGTGGCCGACGGTCGCCTTGCCCTGCCATTGATCGGGTCATCCTACTTTCCCAAGCCGCATGGAACCGATTGGTCCTGGCGGCCCGAATTGTGGCGTGGGCCGCTGCCGACGCCCGGCCTGTCCTCGGTCCCGACACGTTCCATGCTCGGAAATGAGGTGACCCTGTTTCACGACTGCGAGTTCTCAGAACTGACACTCCGGCAGTTGCGCAACTTGCGCGAGGCGGATCTGGCGCCCTACGGCTTGCGGATGGACGTTTTCAAATTCGACGGGTCCTTCCTCTCGCTGGTGATCGACCTCCCCGAGGATGCGGTGGACGGATTGACCCGCGCGCACCTGTTGCGGGTGGACACGATCATCGAAACGGAGAAACCGCTGGAGATCTTCGCCCGCCTCAACATCCGGCACGGGCCCAACACCGAACAGATCGTTCGGGAATTGCCACTGCACGAGCAGGATGTGATGGTCGAATTCGATCTGGCCTATTCGCGGCTCAATGAGAAGCGGATCGAAAAGATCTGGCTGGACCTGATCTTTGAAGCACCCGAAATGAACCAGGTGGTGATCCGCGACCTGACGTTCTGCCGGCACCGCCGCGCCGCCTTGTGAACGGGAACATGACATGAGCGAACTTACACTCACCAAAATCCGGTTCCGCAATTCGGTTTGGGAAGGGCGCATCGCCGGAGCACCCACCACCGGCAAGCGGCCACGGATCGAGGTCACGCATCTGGATCAACCGGTAGACGGGGTTGAACTGGTCGAAGGCACCGACAGTACGTTCTGGACCCTGACCGTTCCTGTTCCGGAGTACGCCATCGCCGACGGCGTGCAGACATTCCTGATCCGGGACGTCGATGCAGATGCAAAGCTTGGCAGCTTCACCATCATCGCCGGAGAAAGCGTGCCCGACGATCTGCGCGCTGAAGTCGAGCTGTTGCGGGCCGAACTGGACATGTTGAAGCGCGCCTTTCGGCGTCATTGTCTGGAGACCCTTTAGCCCCGATAAACCGGCTTGGAAACGAAGGAGCCGCGCCCGTCGGGCGCGGCTCCTGTCGTATTCACGGTGCGTGGCTTACTTTGCCGGTGTGAAAGCCGACAGGCCCTTGAGGATGTCGATCGCATAGGCCAGCTGGTAATCTTCCTGCCGCAGTTCGGCGGTGGCCTCGGCCTTGGCCCGATCTTCCTCAATCTGGCGGATTTCATCCTCGCTCAGGCTGTCATTGTTCAGACGGCCACGCAGATCGGCCTCGGACCGGGCGCGGGGCGAGGTCGCCTCTTCCTCGGCCTCGGTGCGACGGCGCGGCTGTTCAACCACGATGTCCGGGCTGACGCCCAGCGCCTGGATCGAGCGGCCCGACGGCGTATAATAGCGTGCGGTGGTCAGACGCATGGCGCCATCGCCCCGCAGCGGCATCACCGTCTGGACCGACCCTTTGCCAAAGCTCTTGGTCCCGACGACAATCGCCCGGCGATGATCCTGCAATGCACCGGCGACGATTTCAGAGGCCGAAGCCGAGCCCCCGTTGATCAACACGACCACCGGCTTACCCTGCGCCAGATCGCCATCGGTGGCGTTGAACCGTTCGCCGTCCTCCGGGTTGCGGCCGCGGGTCGACACGATTTCACCGCTGTTCAGGAACGCGTCCGAAACCTTGATCGCCTGGGTCAGCAGTCCGCCGGGATTGTTGCGCAGGTCCAGAACGATACCGTTGATCTTGTCGATACCACCAGCTGCTTCGACCTGCTTCTTCAGCCCCTCTTCCAGGTTAGGATAGGTCTGATCGTTAAACGTGGTGACCCGCAAAACAACCGAGGTGCCCTGGGTTCGGGCACGCACGGCGGTCAGCTTGATGGTGTCGCGGATGATCGAAACGTCGAACGGCTCGTCCTCGCCCTCGCGCACCACGGTGATCACGATCTCGCTGCCCACCGGGCCGCGCATCAGTTCCACCGCCTTGTCCAGCGTCAGGCCCAGCACGCTTTCACCATCCACATGGGTAATGAAATCGCCCGCCTCGATCCCAGCCTCATCGGCCGGGGTGCCATCAATCGGCGACACCACCTTGACGAAGCCCTCTTCCTGGGTGACCTCGATCCCTAGCCCCCCGAACTCACCCCGTGTCTGCACCCGCATCTGGGCCGCATCCTCGGGCGACAGGTACGAGGAATGCGGATCGAGCGAGGTCAGCATTCCGTCAATCGCCGCCTCGATCAGTTCGCCCGCGTCGACCTCTTCAACGTACTGCGCACGGATGCGTTCGAAAATGTCACCAAACAGGTCCAACTGTTCGTAGACCTTGGAATTGCTCTTTGCCTCTTGCGCCACCAGCGGACCGGCCACCTGTGTCGTTGCAATGATACCCGCCAGGGTTCCGGCCAGACCGGCCACAACGAATCTTCTCATGCTCGTCTATCCATCCTTGTCGGTTCGAAACCACATTTCGGGGTCCACTGGGCTTTCGCCCTCTCTGATCTCTATATAGAGCGTTTCTGTACGCTCTGTACCAGTGCCATCACCGCTTGTTGACAGAATTGCACCAATTTCCTGGTTTGCGCCGCCCATCAATCCAACCGGCGAGCCCGCCGGAATGACCTCGCCTGCTTGCCCATAGACCTCTTGCAGCCCGGACAGCACGATCAGCAGGTCGGGTTGCGGTTCCAGGATCACCACATTGCCAAGGTCCAAGAGCGGACCGCGATATCGTATGGTCGCGGCCGTGGGCGCAGAGACCAGCGCGCGGGGCCGAGTGGCAATCAATATTCCACTGCGGGTGACGCCAGCAGCATCGGCCTGCCCGGCCTTGCGCAGCAGGACACCCTGCACCGGCAGCGGCAGTTCGCCTTTGAGCGCGCTGATATCGGCAGAGGTCTCGGCAATCTCTCCCTCGGCAATCTCGGCCAGACCGCTGGCGAACCCATCCAGCGTCTCGGTCGACGAGACCAGGATCGCGGTGCGCACCGGGTCTTCGGTAAAGCGGCGCGGCAGGTCGGTTCGGTCGGCAATCGCCTGGCTCAGATCCGCACGCGCCTGCTGGATACCTGCCAGACCCTCTTGCAGCGTTTCGGCGGCGTTCTGCTGCAACTCGCGCAGGGTGCGCACCTCGTCCAGATCGCGCGACAGCCGGTCAACCTGCGCTTTCAGGGCCGGGGTCACCTCGGCCACCATCATGGCCGAGCGCGCCGCGCCCAGGGGGCCGGAGGGATGCAGCAGCAGGACCGGCGGCGGCGAGGTCTCGATGGTCTGCAAGACGCCAAGCAGTTGAGAAACCTCGTTTTCGCGCGCCTTGAGTTGCGCGGAAATCTGGCCTTCGCGCACGCTGGCGCGCCGTAACCCGTCGCGCATGGCGGCTAGCCCGGCCTCGAACGCCTGAACGGTATCAGTCAGGGCGCGAACCCTGTCGCGGGCGCTTTCGGCCTCGGACAGGGCAATCGACGCATCCTCTAGCATCTGCGCCGCCGCGCGCGCTGCTTCGGCCGGATCGGTCTCGGCAACGGCCGTTCCCGCCCACAGGCCAAAACTGAGCATCAGGGCGGCGCACCGGATCATGACAAAAGGCTCTTGCCCGTCATCTCGGGCGGTTTCGGCAAGCCCATCAGCGCCAGAACGGTTGGGGCGAGGTCACTCAGGCGACCGTCACGCAAAGTGGTCCCCTCCGGGCCGCCGACCAGCGCCACCGGCACCGGGTTCAGCGTGTGCGCGGTGTGCGGGCCACCGGTGACCGGGTCGACCATCATCTCGCAATTGCCGTGATCAGCGGTGACGATCATGGCACCGCCCGCCTGCTCAAGCGCGGCGATGACGCGTGTAAGCCCTTGGTCTACGGCCTCGCAGGCCTTGATCGCGGCTTTCAGATCGCCGGTATGGCCGACCATGTCGGGGTTGGCGTAATTGGTGACGATCAGGTCATAGCCCGCTCCGATCGCCTCGACGAACTTGTCGGTGACCTCGGGCGCGCTCATCTCGGGTTGCAGATCATAGGTCGCCACCTTGGGCGATTTCGGCATGAACCGGTCTTCGCCCGGTTCGGGATCTTCCTTGCCGCCGTTCAGAAAGAAAGTGACATGGGGATATTTCTCGGTCTCGGCCAGCCGGAACTGGCGCCGCCCGTGTTTGGCCACCCATTCGCCCAGCGTGTTGACGATATCGCGCTTGGGAAAGACCGTGGTCATATAGGCGTTGTGGCCCTCGGAGTATTCGACCATCCCAAGGAGCGCGGCCAGCGAGGGTCGCTGCCCGGTGTCGAAATCGGCAAAGCCCGGCTCGCCGATGGCGCGCAGGATCTCGCGGGCGCGGTCGGCACGGAAGTTCAGGCAAAAGAAGCTATCGCCATCCTTAACGCCTTGATATCCCTTCAAAATCGTGGCCGAGATAAACTCGTCGCTTTCCGACTGGTTATAGGCATGGTCGATGGCCGAATGGGCGGTCATGACCTGACGGCCCTGCCCCTTGATCATCGCGTCATAGGCTTCCTGCACCCGTTCCCAGCGGTTGTCGCGGTCCATCGCGAAATAGCGCCCGGTGACGGTAACGACGCGGGCGCCCTCGGGCAGGCGGTCTTCAAGCTCGGCCATATAGCCATAGGCCGATTTCGGCGCCACATCGCGCCCGTCGGTCACGGCGTGCAGCGCCACCGGCACTCCGGCACGGGTGATCGCCTGCGCCGCGGCCACGATATGGTTGATATGGCCATGCACCCCCCCATCCGAGACCAGCCCCATCAGATGTGCCGTCCCACCGGAAGACTTTGTTTTTGCAATGAAATCCTGAAGTGCCGCATTGTCGAAAAACGACCCGTCCTCGATCGCGAGGTCGATCTGGCCAAGGTCCATCGCCACCACCCGGCCAGCACCGATATTGGTGTGGCCGACCTCGGAGTTGCCCATCTGCCCGCTGGGCAAGCCAACGTCGGGACCGTGGGTGATCAGTTTTGCATGGGGCCCCTTGCTCATGATCGCGTCAAAGGTCGGGGTATGCGCAAGGTGGGGCGCGTTGGCGCGGGTGTCGTCGGAGAGGCCCCAGCCATCGAGAATGCACAGGACAACGGGTTTGGGGGCGGTCATTTCAGGTCTCCGGAAACTGCTCTGGGCGACTTCTACCCTGTGGCCGCGCGGGGGTGAACCTGCTTTTTTGTCCCGCACATTTTTGGATATTGACCGTTTTGTACAGCATTCCGGGACCCGATTGACCGTTTTGTACAGGTTTTCCAGCGGGTTTTTCCGGCGCAAAAGCGACCGCGAGGTCGCGGCCCCGGCGCGGTTTTCCGACCGCCAACTGTCGTGTTCCGGCAAGCCGCCGCTTGCAATCGCGGGTCAAGTGGCGGCAAGTGGCGGCTGTCGTCAGTCATGGTCGCCGAAAGCATTCAGGGAAGGTTCGGATGAAGTTCATTCACATTACAGACACCCATCTTGTCGGCGACGGTCAGCCGTTGAATGGCGGGGTGCCGTCGGCGCGGCTGGATGCCTGTCTGGATGACATCGCGCGCTGGCATGGCGACGCCGCGTTCTGCGTGATCTCGGGGGATCTGGCCGAGTTTGCCGAGGCCGAGGCCTACCGGGTGCTCAAGGCTCGGCTCGACCGTTTCGCCCTGCCCTGTTTCCTGATGATCGGCAACCACGACGACCGCGACGTGTTCCTGTCGGTGTTTCCAGACCATCCGAAAGACGAGCACGGGTTCATCCAGCACCGGTTCGAGACCGGCGAAGGCGTTTTCCTGTTCCTCGACACCACCCGCGACGGGCGCGACAATCACGACGGGCAGTTGTGCCCGGCGCGGCTGAGCTGGCTTCGCACGCGGCTGGAGGAGGCCGGGGACAGACCCACTTACCTGTTCCTGCATCACCCGCCCTTTGGCATCGGCATTTCTTATGTCGATGATATCCGCCTGGCCGACGCGGATGCCTTTGCCGAGGTACTGGGGCATGGGCGCAATATCCGGCACGTGTTCTACGGGCATGTGCATCGCATGACCTATGTGAACTGGCGCGGCATCCCGTTCACCAGCCTGCCCAGCCTGAACCACCAGGTGCCGCTGATCCCGGCCAGCGTGGCGGGCGAGTTCTGCGACGAGCCGCCCGCCTATGGTATCGTGCAGATCGCGGACGATCAGATGACGGTGCATTTCAACACTTTCCTTCAGCGCAACCCGCTGCACCAGACCTGAGGCATGGAGGCGTACTGGACCGCCCTCGTCCTGGTCTCGGCCGCGACCCACCCGTTGCGCGACCTGACGCTGAAGGGCGCGGCGCATCCGGTGTCGTGCTATGTCGGGGTGTCGGTGATCTGGGTGCTGCTTGCGGCGGGCCATGCATGGATCAGCGGGACCGCGCTGAGCCTGCCGCGGGAGACCTGGCCGTTTGTGATCGTCTCGGCGCTGGGGCTGGCCTTGTATTACTATGGCACATTGTCGGCGCTGCGGCGGGGCAATCTGTCGGTCTATTACCCGATCGTCCGGTCCTCGCCGGTGGCCATCGTCGCGTTCAGCTGGCTGGTGCTGGAGCGGGACTATGCCTCGCTGGCCCTCTTGGGGATCGCGCTGGTGCTGCTGGGCAGCCTGATGATCCAGAAATCGCCGGGCGGGCTGTTGCAGGATCGCCGGGCCTTTGGCCTGGCGGTGCTGGCGATGCTGGGCTCGGCCGCCTATTCGCTGAGCGATGCGGCGGCCATGCAGCAGGTTTCGCCCGCGCCTTTTCTGTTCTTTACCTATATCCTGGTGGTGCTGATGCTGTCGGGCATCCGCGCCTGGGAGGATCGCGCCGCCGAGGCGCCGTTTCTGGGCGTGGTGCGCGGCTGGGCGCTGGCGCCCGGGCGGATCGTCTTTGCCGGGGTCGCGTCTTATCTGTCGTACCTGCTGATCCTGAGCGCCTTTGGACTGGGGGCCGAGGCCGCCACGGTCAGCGCCGTGCGGCAGGCGTCGATCCCGGTTTCGGTGATCCTGGCGGCAGTGGTGCTGAAGGAGCCCCGGTTTCTGCACCGGATCGGCTGGGCCAGCCTGATCGGTCTGGGGGTCCTGTCGATCTCGCTGTCCTGACGAGCGGGCGCCTCGGCCCGCCAGGGCAGGATCGCGGGGCGCAGCCCCGCCCCCGGGTGCGCCTTGATTCTATGGCCGACAGCCGGTTGTACCCGACCGGTGTCGAAGTGGCGTTTCCTTTGCCCGGCAGTGGTGCGCGCCATGCGCAATGGTCAGCCTGGAACAGCCTGCGCCAGAAAGTCTGTAACCGGTGCGAGCGCCCTTGACCGAGGTGCGCCCCGCAATGCCGCCTCGGCCGGACACCAGGGATAGGGAAGGGCTGACAACCAACGCATGATGCTGTGTGTATGGTGCTGGTTCAGTAACGCCATCACCTCAATCGTAATCTTGAGTGCACCAACAAGGGGTTCGGGTTGGTTCAGGAATGTCCACGCGTAAGATCCGCATCCGACCCGGACTTCGCCGGTCTCCTTTCGCGTCATTCCCACCAACCAGTTACAGGTAAACTGTAGTGCATCGTCGGTGGGCGCCTTGGTCAGGCAGAATGTATAGACATTCTCGTTTTCGGAAGAGAACCGGCGGACCAGCGTTTGAGTAATCTCATCCAAGCCGACAGCAACGGATGGGAAGGCGATTGCATCGGTCCTTACATCCATCTCCAACCGAGCCCTCTCGGAAAAGGCCCTTTGCATCAACCAAGGTCGGTTGTTGTCCTTTGCAAGGATGTAGGTGGAGATAATATCTGCAACGCCGGTCATGGGGCCTCGTCTGCGACTCGATTGCCGTCCCCTGAATGTTAAAGTTCGCCTGCATGCTTTTCCTACGAGAAACTGGTAGCTGGGTCTTGGGATGCCGGCGCTGGCCTCTCCCCTTCCCTTTCACGCCGCCGGTGTCAGCAGGTGGCGGAGCAGCGCGACCGGGTGCGCCTTGAGGCTGAGGCGCATGGCGACGTAATCCTCGACCACCTGCTCGCCCAGCGCCATCTGCGGCAGATGCGCGGCGGGCTCGTCGATCATCTCGCCGTCGATATCCTGCGCGAAGAGCGGCAGCGGCCGGGCGGTGGTGATCGCCTTGGCGGCCCAGAGCGCGGCGCGGCGGCTGAGGCCGCAATCGGCGAAGGCATCGGCCTCGGCCAGCCGGGACAGGATCGCGGGGCCCAGCCCCGCGCGCCGCCAGACATCCTCGACCGTGCCATAGCCATTGCCGCGCGCGGCGGTGAGCCAGCTGGCGTCCTCTTCGCTGAGCCCCCTGATCTGGCGGAAGCCCAGCCGCAGCGCCAGCCCGCCGCGCCCGTCGGGTTCCATCACATTGTCCCAGTAGCTGGAATTGATGCAGACAGGGCGCACCGTGACCCCGTGTTCGCGGGCGTCGCGGACGATCTGGGCCGGGGCGTAGAAGCCCATCGGCTGGCTGTTGAGAAGCGCGCAGGCGAAGATGCCGGGATGGTGGCACTTGATCCAGGCGCTGGCATAGACCAGCAGCGCGAAGGAGGCGGCGTGGCTTTCGGGAAAGCCATAGCTGCCGAACCCCTCGATCTGGGAAAAGCAGCGCTCGGCAAAATCCGGGTCATAGCCGTTGCGGGCCATGCCACGCAGGAAGAGCGCGCGGAACTCGCTGACAGAGCCGTGTTTCTTGAAGGTGGCGAGCGAGCGGCGCAACCTGTCGGCCTGTTCGGGGGTGAAGCCCGCGCCGACGATGGCGATCTGCATCGCCTGTTCCTGGAACAGCGGCACGCCCAGCGTCTTGCCCAGCACCTCGCCCAGCGCGTCCGAGGGAAACTCGACCTTTTCCTCGCCATTCCGGCGGCGGATATAGGGATGCACCATGTCGCCCTGAATGGGGCCGGGGCGGATGATGGCGACCTCGATCACCAGATCGTAGAAATTGCGCGGCCGCATGCGGGGCAGGAAGTTCATCTGTGCCCGGCTTTCGACCTGGAACACGCCGACCGAGTCGGCGCGGCAGAGCATGTCATAGACCGCCGGATCCTCGGGCGGCAGGGTGGCTAGCGTATAGTCGGCCTGGTGATGCCGCGCGATCAGATCGAAGGCCTTGCGGATGCAGGTGAGCATGCCAAGGCTGAGCACATCGACCTTGAGGATGCCGAGGCTGTCGATATCGTCCTTGTCCCAGCAGATGACGGTGCGGTCCTCCATCGTGGCGTTCTCGATCGGCACCAGCTCGTCGAGCCGCCCCTCGGTGATGATGAAGCCGCCGACATGCTGGCTGAGGTGGCGGGGAAAGCCCACGATCTCGTAGACCAGCGCCATGGTCTGTTGCAGGCGGCGGTCGGTCGGGTCGAGCCCGATCTCGCGCATGCGCTGCGCCTCGAGCCCCTGGGTCGAGAAGAAGCCCCAGAGCTGCGAGCTGAGCGCGCTGATCGTGTCCTCGGTCAGGCCCATGGCGCGGCCCACCTCGCGGATGGCGCGCTTGCCCCGGTAATGGATGACGGTGGCGCAGAGCCCGGCGCGGTGGCGGCCATAGCGGGCATAGATGTGCTGGATCACCTCCTCGCGCCGTTCGTGTTCGAAATCGACGTCGATGTCGGGAGGTTCGTCGCGCGCCTCGGAGACGAAGCGCTCGAACACCATGGTGCCCATCTCGGGGCTGACCGAGGTCACGCCGAGGCAGTAGCAGACCACCGAATTGGCCGCGCTGCCGCGCCCCTGGCAGAGGATGCCGCGCGACCGGGCAAAATGCACGATGTCGCGGACGGTGAGGAAATAGGGCTCGTATTTCAGCTTGCCGATGAGCGCCAGTTCATGTGCCAGCATGCCCTTGACGCGGTCCGGCGCGCCCGCCGGATAGCGCCATGTCAGCCCCTCATGCGCCAGCCGCGACAGGCGCTCGGCGGGGGTCTCGGACCCGCTGACCTCGCTGGGGTATTCATAGCGCAGCTCATCAAGCGAGAAGGTCAGCATCTGGCTCAGCGCACCGGCGCGGGCCACCGCGCCCTCGTGGCCCCGGAACAGGCGCAGCATCTCGGGCCCTGAGCGCAGGCGCTGTTCGCCATTGGCCAGCGCGTCGCGGCCGAGCTGGTCGACCCGGCGGCGCAGGCGGATGGCGGTCAGCACATCGGCCAGCTTGCGGCGGGCGCCGTGGTGCAGGCGCGGTGCCGCGCTGGCCAGGGTCGGCAGGCCCAGTCGGCGCGCCTCGGCCTCGAGCGCGGCGAGGCGGGTGGCATCGGCCCCGTCATAGTGCGGTGTCAGCAGCAGGTGCATCTGCCCGGCAAAGCGGCGCGCCAGCCGTGGCACCTGTGGCCAGGCCCCGCCCGCGCCGCCCGGAGAGGGCAGCGCCCGTGGCCAGAGCAGCAGGTGGAGACCGCCCGCAAACGCTTCGAGGTCGGACAGGTGCAGGATGCAATCGCCCTTTTCCGCCCTGAGCCGCCCGGTGGACAGGATGCGGCAGAGGTTGGCCCAGCCCTGCCGGTTCACCGGCAGCACGGTGACCGGGGGCGCATCGGTGAACAGCAGCCGCGCCGCCGGGATCAGGCGCGGCACCGCGTGGACGGGAAACGAGGGCGGTTTCGGCAGATGTGCGGGACAGGGCGGGCCGATGGGCGTATGTGCCGCCTCCCAGTCCAGCCGTTCCTGCACCCGACGCGCGATCTCGCGGGCGCGGGTATGGGCGCGCACGATACCTGCCACCGAGTTGTCATCGGCAATGGCGATGGCGGGCAGGCCCAGCAGAACCGCGCGCTCCATATACTCCTCGGGATGCGAGGCCCCGGTGAGAAAGGTGAAATTCGATGTGATCGACAATTCGGCATACATGGCGAGTCGCGATTATATTCACGTTTTGTTCTCTTTTCGAGACCCATCCGTATTGGCCCGGCGCATTCCGGCCCTTTGATCCTTATTGCCCTGTCCGGTAGCGGCTGTGGCAGGCCAGGCAGGCCGACATCACCGCCGGCAGGCTGCGGCGCAGCGCGGGCAGGTTGTTGGTCCGCAGCCCCCGGGCCGCCTGGCGCGCGGCCTCGGCGCTGCGCAGGAAGGCGGGCCAGTTCTCCCATATCTCAGGGCGGGCGCGGGTGTGCCTGTCGGAATGGGGCTGTTCGAACCGGTCGGGCAGGTCGGAGAGCGCCTCCAGCAGCCGCGTGCGGGCGGCGCGGGCGGCGGCGCGGTCAAAATGGCGGCGCAGCGCGCTCATCTCACCCAGGACGGCCAGCGCCGCCTTGGCCGATTTCATCGTGGCCTGGCGCGCCAGCACCGCCTCGTCCCGGACCACGGGCTCGTCGGCGCTGACGCCGGACAGAAGCGAGACGGCCAGCAGGGCGCAGATCGCCAGCACGGCCAGGTGCCGCCTCATCTCGACAGGCCCGGCGATTCGGGATTAAGAACAAAGAGTGAACGAGAAGATGTCTGCCGCATGTCCAAACGCCGTATCCTTTCGCTGTGGTTTCCCCGCCTGGGCGCGGAACGGGTGATGCGGGCCGAACGCGGCCTGCATGCGGGCCCTCTGGCCGTGGTCGAGGAACAGTCCAACATGCAGGTTATCAGCGCGTTAAACGCGGCGGCCGAGGCGGCAGGGCTGCGCGTGGGCCAGCCGGTGCGCGATGCCCATGCGATGTGCGGCGGGCTGCTCACCCGGCCCCGCAACCCGCCCGCCGAACAGCTATTCCTGACCGCGCTCAGGCGCTGGGCGGGCAAGTTCAGCCCCTGGGTGGCCGAGGAGCCGCCCGACGGGCTGGTGGTGGACCTGACCGGCTGCGCGCATCTGTTCGGCGGCGAGACGGCGCTGTTGGGCGTGGTCGAGGGCGATTGCGCCGATATGGGGCTGAGCGTGCGGATGGGTATCGCCGACACGCTGGGCGCGGCCTGGGCGCTGGCGCGCTATGCCGGCCAGCAGCCGGGATCGGACCGATCCGGCGACGCCATCGCGCAGGAGGCGCGCGCCACCCGCGCCCGCGCCGGAAAGCGGCGGCACTGGACCAAGGGCGGCGCCGCGCCGCAGGTGGCGGCCCCCGGTGGCGGCGCGCGGATCGCGGCGCCGGGACAATGCCATGGCGTGCTGGGGCCGCTGCCGGTGGCGGCGCTGCGGCTGGAGCCCGACACGGTGGCGCAGCTGGGCCGTCTGGGCCTGCGGCGGATCGGCGACCTGCTGGGCCAGCCGCGCGCCGCGCTGGCGCGGCGGTTCGGGCGGGGGCTGGTGCTGCGGTTGGATCAAGCGATGGGCAGCGCGCCGGAGCCGGTGTCGCCCGCGCGCGCGCCCGACCGGTTCGCGGTGCGGATGACCCTGCCCAACCCGATCGGGCTGACCGAGGACGTGCTGGCCGCCATCGACCGGGTGCTGCCCGCGCTCTGCGCGCGGCTGGAGGACAAGGGGCGCGGCGCGCGGACCCTGCGGCTGGAGGCGCACCGGGTCGACCAGGCCGCCGAGGTGATCGAGATCGGGCTGGCCCGGCCCACGTTCGACCCCCATCGCATCCGGCACCTGCTGGAGATGAAGCTGGAGCGGATCGACGCGGGATACGGGATCGACATGCTGCGGCTGGCGGCGGTGCAGACCGAGCCGGTGCATGCCCGGACCCTGTCGGGCCATGCCGAGGCCGGGCGCGCGGTGCGTGACCGGCTGGCGGGCAATACCGCGCTGGACGACCTGATCGGGAAGCTGGGCGCGCGGGTCGGGCTGGAGGCGATCACCCGGATGCATCCGGCGGCCTCGCATATTCCCGAAAAGACGGCCAAGGTACTGGCCGCCGCCTGGTCGGAGCCGGCGGACAACTGGCCCGCGCCGCCGCGCCCGCGCCCGCTGCTGTTGTGGCGGCCCGAACCGGTGATGGCGCCCGACAGCCCGGCGGTGCCCGCCGGGTTCCGCTGGCGCGGGCGCAGCTGGGCGCTGGCCACGGCCACCGGGCCGGAGCGGATCGCGCCGGAATGGTGGCTGGACGATCCCGAATGGCGCAGCGGGGTGCGAGACTATTGGGTGGTGGTGACGGAACAGGGCGACCGGCTGTGGCTGTTCTATGCCCATGGCGGCTCGATGTCGCCCGGATGGTTCTGCCAGGGGTCCTTTGCCTGACGATCAGGCCGCGGGCGAAGTGTTTTTGCTGGGGCGCGCGGGGCGGGCGGGTTAGGTTGTGGCCATGACCCTGACCCCTCGCCTCGATATCCTGGGCGCCGCCCTTGCCGATACCAGCCGCGCGCGGATGCTGTGCGAACTGATGGACGGCCGCGCCTATACCAACAAGGAGCTGGCCAGCGCCGCCGGTATCACGCCGCAGACCGCCACCGCGCATCTGCGGCGGCTGGAGGAGGCCGGGCTGATCAGCGCGGCGCGCAGCGGCCGGTGCCTCTATCACCGGATCGCCGGGCCGGAAGTGGCCGAGGCGCTGGAAACCCTGTCGGCGCTGGCGCCCAGCGATCACCTGTACCGAGCGCAGCAGCGCAAGGGCGCGCGGTTGAAGATGCTGGAGGCGCGCAGCTGTTACGACCACCTGGCCGGGCGGCTGGGGGTGGGGATCGCGCAGGCGCTGCTGGCCTCGGGCGACCTGCTGCCGGATGGGGCGCAATACCGTGCGGTACCCTCGGAACGCTGGGCGAAACTGGGGGTCAGCCTGAGCGGGCGGGCGCCGCTGGCGCGGCCCTGCCTGGACTGGACCGAGCGGCTGCCGCATGTGGCGGGCCCCATCGGGCGCGAGATCCTGACCCACGGTCTGACCGCCGGATGGCTGCGGCGCATCCGGGGCGAGCGGGGCCTGGATGTGACCCCTGCCGGGGCAGCGGCGCTGCGCCAGATCCTCGGGCTGCGCTGGGAGGGCGGACAATGCTGCCCCGCCTGAGCTCGGACCGGTTCACCGCCGAGGCGGGATATCGGGTGATGGTGCAGGTGCCCGCGCCCGAGGCGGCCGCCCTGCGGGCGGCGATCCTGGCCGAGGACCCGTTGAAATGGGGCGATTACGACCAGGTCAGCCACGAGACCGGCGGCGTGCAGCGCTTTCGCTCGCTGCCCGGCGGGGTGAACGCGCCCACCGAGGCGGCGGTCGAGGTGCCCTGTCTCGAGCTGAGCTTTTTCCTGCCCGACGGGGCCGCGCGGCTGGAGCGGGTGATCCGCGCGATCTATCGCGCGCATCCCTACGAGGAGCCGGTGATCCAGGTGGTGGCCGCCCTGCGCACCTGCCATATCCGGGGGCTGGATCAGGACAATCCGAACAGGTTCTGGAACCGAGCCGATGCCGATTGGGTGCCCCGGGCGCATCGGCGCGGCGTGCCCGGCACGCCTCAACCCGGCACAGAGGATAAGCGGGAGGCTTGATTTGCCCGCAAATTGCGGCAAGCTGTAAACATGAACATGCAGCCTCCCAGCCCGTATCCCGCGGGCCCGGCCCAGACGCAGGTCGCCTTTGATAGGCGCGAATTGTCCGTCATCCTTGGCGTGTATGGCCGCATGGTGGCCGCCGGCGAGTGGCGCGATTACGGCATTTCCAACCTGACCGACGTGGCGGTGTTCTCGGTGTTCCGGCGCACCGCTGAACACCCGCTCTACCGCATCGAAAAGCGACCGCGCCTGCGGGGGCGACAGGGTATGTATGCGGTTGTGGGCATGGACGGACGTATCCTGAAGCGCGGTCACGATCTGAAATCGGTGCTGCGGGTGCTGGAACGCAAGCTGATCCGGGTGGTGAACCCGGACTGACGCCAGAGCATATCCTGCCCGGCCAGAGGACCGCCAACGGTTAATGGCGGCCGGGTGTTGGAGGGGGCAAGATGGAACGGCGTATCGCTGCAATCCTGGCCGCCGACATGGTCGGCTTCAGCCGCCTGGTCGAGCTGGACGAGGCGGGTACGCTGGCGCGGCAGAAACGGCACCGGCTGGAGCTGATCGACCCCACCATCCGCGACCACCACGGGCGGATCATCAAGCTGACCGGCGACGGGCTGATCGCCGAGTTCAACTCGATCGTCGAGGCGATGCAGGCCGCCGTGCTGGTCCAGCGCGCCATGATTGCGCGCGAGGCGGAGGTGCCCGAGGACCGGCGCATCCGCTACCGCATCGCCATCAACCTGGGCGACGTGGTGTTCGACGAGGGCGACATCTATGGCGACGGGGTGAACATCGCCGCCCGGCTGGAGGCGCTGGCCGAACCGGGCGGCATCGTGGTGTCGGGCACCGCCCATGACATGCTGAAATCGCAGGTCGAGGTCGGGTACCGGCCGCTGGGCGAGAAACGGCTGAAGAATATCTCGACCCCGGTGCGGGTGTTTCAGGTCACGGATGGCCCTGTTGCACCCCATGGAGGGGCCGTACTCGGTCGGTTCACGCGCCCGGCGCTGGTCTTGCTTGCTGCGGCGGTCGCGCTTGGTGTGCTGGGCTGGGTCTGGACGCGGCCGGATTTCACCCCGGTCGATCCGGAGGAAATGGCGCTGGAATTGCCGAAAAAGCCATCAATCGCGGTGTTGCCCTTTGAAACGCGCGGCGAGGCGGGATCGCAGGGCTGGGTGGCGGATGCGATCACCGAAAGCGTGATTTCAACCCTGTCGTTTTCACCCGACATGCTGGTGATCGCGCATTCGACGATGAACCAGTACAAGAACCGGCAGGTGAACGCGACTGACGTCGCCCGCGACCTGGGCGTGCGCTATATTCTCAGTGGCAGCGTGCTGCGCTCTGGCGAGACGCTGCGCGTGACCACCGAACTGGCCGACGCGATCAAGGGTCAGCAAATCTGGTCGATCCGCGAGGACAGCACCATGGACGATCTGCTTGCCTTGCAGGACGGGATATCCCAGCGGGTGTTCGAAGAGCTATCTGTGTCGCTGACCGTGGGCGAAGGCACCCGGACATGGCTCGAAAGGTCGGGCAGTTTCGAGAATTATGTCGCCATGGTCCAGGGTCGGGCCGAGTTTCAGAAGTTCAGCCCCGAAGGTCATGCGAATGCCGAACGCCTTTGGGGCGCGCTCTATCGCAAGGATCCCGACCGGGCGAACACAAACTACCTTATGGGCTGGCTTTTCTGGCAGAAGCTAACGCTTGGCCTGTCCAACGATCCGGCAACGGATTGGCAAAAGGCGATGGATTTTTCCTCACATGCCATAGAACTGGAGGAATACGGGGATTTTTTCACCCTGGCCGCGATCCTGACGCAAGTAGTGGGCCAACATGACGAGGCCATCGTGCTGGCCGACAAGGCGATTGCGCTGGCGCCGGGCAGCGCCGACGCAAACGCGCTGGGCGGGTTGGTCAAGGCGACATCCGGACAGCCACGCGAGGGGCTGGAGCTGATGGAGCGGGGCATGCGGCTGGAGCCCGACTATCCCGAGTGGCTGCCTGCCTCCGTCACCTATGCCCGTCTGGAACTGGGCCTCTACGACGAGGCCAGGAAACTGGCGCGCGAGGTTCTGGCATCCGACATGAACGATGTCCGGGCCAAGCCCCAGGCGCAATCCGTGTTGGTGGTCGCCGCTGTCTTCGAAGGTGACATGGCGGCGGCGCGCAAAGAGGCCAAAAAGCTTCTTGAGATCTTTCCGCAAGCCAGCGCTGCCTATTTCAGGCAAATTCGGGCGGCCCACCGGGACCAGTCGTTCCTGGAAAGATACCTCGATGCGCTGGTTCAGGCCGGTATACTCGAGAGTTGAGCAGCAGGGCTGATCCGGATGGCCAAGGCCGCATGACGTCCCGCCTGTGGCCCGGGCGGACGCCTCCGGCGGAAGTATTTGTCACCAGAAAGAAACCCTGATCGCTCTTGCTTCTTTCTGGTCGGAAATACTCCGGGGGTCTGGGGGGCTGGCCCCCCAGCGCACGCTCTGCCGCATGCCCGGTCAGGAATTTTCCTTGAGCAGGCGCTGTTTCTGGCGGTTCCAGTCGCGCTTGGCCTCGGTTTCCCGCTTGTCGTGGATCTTCTTGCCCTTGGCGATGCCGAGCTTCATCTTGGCGATGCCCTTGTGATTGAAATAGAGCACCAGCGGCACCAGCGTCATGCCCTTGCGCTGGGTCGCGTTCCAGAAATCGGCCAGCTGCTTGCGCGAGACCAGCAGCTTGCGGCGGCGGCGTTCCTCGTGGCGGAACATCTTGGCCTGTCCGTAGGGCGGGATGTAGGAGTTGACCAGCCAGAGCTCGCCGTTTTCCACGGCGGCGTAGCTGTCGGCGATATTGGTACCGCTGCCGCGCAGCGCCTTGACCTCGGACCCTTCGAGCACGATGCCGCATTCGACGTCGTCCTCGATCGCGTAATCGAAGCGCGCGCGCCGGTTCTCGGCAATCACCTTGTAGTTCGGGTCTATCTTTTGCTTGGCCATGGGGGGCAGATTTAGGCGCGTTACGGCGCCCTTGCAAGCGGGGTGGCGCGGTTTCGAGTTGCCAGCCGCCGAGCGCCGCTGCACAAACGGGGTAAACGGACCGGGGCGAGGCAAGGCGGATGCGCGTATTGATCCTGCAACATGCGGAGTTTGAACATGCCGGGCGGTTCCGGGCGCTGTTTGCGCGTGAGGGGATCGAGACGCGAGCCGTGCTGATGCCCGAGGTGGAGCGCCTGCCGCCACTCGATACATTCGACGCGCTCTGGGTGCTGGGCGGCGTGATGCAGGTCTGGGAGACCGACAAATATCCCTGGTTGGTGGACGAGCTGGACCTGATCCGCCGCGCGGTCGAGGCGGGCAAGCCCTATTTCGGGATCTGTTTCGGTCACCAGTTGCTTGCTGCCGCGTTGGGCGGCGAGGTGGGGCCGGCCGAGGTGGCGGAGTTCGGGGTGATCCCGGTGCGCCGGTCCGGGCCGCAGGCGGGGTTGCTGGAGGGACTGCCCGAGGAATTCCCCGTGTTCAGTTGGCATTCGGCCGAGATCAAGGCGCTGCCGCCGGGCTATGCGCCGCTGGCCGAGACCGGCGATTGCGGCAACCAGCACATGACCGGGAAGGGCGCGGTGGGCTCGGTGCAGTTTCATCCCGAGATCGACACCGCGACGATGCGTGACTGGTTCGCCAGCCCCGGCGTGATCGAGGATCTGACACCGAAGTTGGGCCCCGACCCGGAGCGGGTGATGATCGAGAGGCTGGAGCGGCACGAGACAGAGTTGGCGCAACTGGCCGAAACCCTGTTCATGAACTGGCTGGCGCGGGCCCGCGCCAGCCTTGGCTGAGGTTACGCCTCCCAGACCGGGACGCCTTCGCTGAGGGTTATGGCCGCGCGGGCCTGGTCCAGCTCCTCGGGCGGGATCGCCTCGAGGTCGCGGTCCATGATCACGATATCGGCGAGGTAGCCCGTGGCCAGCTTGCCGGTGCGATCCTCGGCAAACCCGGCATAGGCGCCGCCCCAGGTGTAGCCGTGCAGCGCTTCGTGCAGGGTGCAGGCATGGGCGGGATCGCCGTCGCGCCAGGGCTGGCGCATCACCGCCGCCTTGACCCCGCGCAACGGGTTCAGGTCCGAGACCGGCCAGTCCGAGGCGAAGGCGATGGGTACGCCCTGCGCCCGCAGGTAGGAGACCGGAAAGGCCCAGGGCCAGCGCGCCGCGCCCACCTTTGTTGTCCAGGGATCGAGCGGGAAATCCATCGCGCCGGGCGGGTGCGGTGGCTGCATCGAGGCGACCACGCCCAGTTCGCGGAAGCGCGGCAGGTCGTCGGGATGCAGCACCTCGATATGTTCGATCCGGTGGCGCGAATCGCGCGGGCCGTTGGCGCGGCGCGCGGCCTCGTACCCGTCGAGGACCCGGCGCACGGCGCCGTCGCCGATGGCATGGACCGAAATTTGCAGGCCGCGCCGGTCGGCCTCGATGGCGGCCTCGGTGAAGCGTTCGGCCGAATGCAGCGGCTCGCCGCGCCAGCCGGGGCGGTCGGCGTAATCCTCGATCATGACGGCGGTGGAGCTGTCGACCACCCCGTCCATGAACATCTTGACCCGCCGCGCGCTGAGCCGGTCGGTGGCGAACTCGGCGGCAAGCTCGGACGCCTCGGCCAGCGACGAGACCGGTTTCGACGGGGTCAGGTGGAACGGGATCTCGGTCCGGCAGATCAGATCGCCCGCCTGTTCGATCTCGTGCAAGAGTTCAAGCTGGTAGCGGTTGCCGTCCATGTTGTGCAGGCTGGTGAAGCCGTAGGAGGCGCAGAGTTTCAGCCCGTCGCGCATCACCGCCAGGTCCTCGGCCCGTTGCACGGGGGTAGGCGGCGTTTCAGGTTCGACGCCCAAGAGGCCCAGGCTTTCGCGCCCGCCCGAGGAGCGCAACGCCAATACCGGGTCAAAAGCCGCGTGTTCGCGCAGCTCGCCCGCGGCGGTGCCGTCGGGGGCCATCACCACCTCGTTGCCGGGCGGGGTGTCGCGGCCATGCATCAGACCGGCGGCGGTCAGCGCGGCGGTGTTGGCCCAGGCGGTGTGGTGATCGCCCGCAAACAGGATCAGCGGCCGGTCGGCCAGCGCCTGGTCGAGCAGTTGGCGGGTGGTGGTGACGCCCTCGCCGAACAGGTTGTAATCGGCGGCCTTGCAGATCAGCAGCGCCTCTTGCGGATTGGCCTTGGCATAGGCCTGCACCTTGTCGCGCAGCGCGGCCAGGCCGTGCACACCGTCGAGTTGCAGGAAACGCTGGCCGAAGGCTCCGGCGAAAAGATGCAGATGCGCCTCGACCAGGCCGGGCAGCACGGTGCCGCCCTGCGCGTCGATCCGGCGCGCGCCGGGGGCGGCCAGTGCGGCGATATCGGCGTTTGAGCCGACCGCCAGAATGCGCCCGCCCGAGATGGCAAGCGCCTCGGCCCGGGGGGTGGCTGGATCCATCGTCAGGACCCGACCGTTCAGGATCACCAGATCGGCGTTGCTCATCGAGCTTCCTTTGTGCGTTTGAGGGGAGAGGTGGCGGCGAAGCCGTCGTCGAACACGAGGGCGACAAGCGCGGTAATGGCCTGCATGACCTCGGCCCGATGGGTGTCGAACGTCATCGCGTCATTCTTGATGTAAGAGAAATAGCACATAGTCCAGGTGTCATAGAACAGCCGCGACAGCACATCCGGGTCAGGCGCTGTGCCATTGCGCAGCACCATGTCGTAATCGCTCATGAACGTACCGATCAGCTTGCGGAGCTCTTGATCCGAATTGGTGAACTGGCGTTCGAACTCGGATTGCGGGCGGCGGATATTGGCAGCCTCGGCATAGCGCCAGACCCGCTTTCCGGCGATCTGCATGGTCTTGGCCGTCAGGTCGACAAGGAAGGCACCCAGAACCTCGGCAAAGGGCTGGCCGGTTTCGCGTGGCAGGTTCATGTGGTTGGTTCGCTCGCGCTCTGCCCCTTCGAAGATCAGCGCGCTGAGGATGTTTTCCTTGGACCCGAAGTAGTTCGACACCGTGGGCGGCGAAACCCCGGTCTCCTGCGCGATGTCGGCCAGTGTCGTTGCATCGAAGCCGTTGACCGCGAACAAGTGCCCGGCGGCATCCAGAATCTCTTGCCTGCGCCGAGCCTTCTTTCGACCGCGCAGACCGGTTTCGGAGCTGTCGCCCGGGTCGACCTGATCACTATTTGGGCGCTCGAATGCCAAGCCGATTTCCCATGCAAAAAAGTTTTTCTAAGAAAATTTTTTTATTGACTAAAATATTTTTGTCAATAGCACTTTATTGCAGGCAAGTGTTCAGCGCACGGCAACCCAAAGGGCGTTCATGATCGAAATCGACAAGGTGACCAAGACTTTTGGCGCGGGTGACGTGGCCTTTACGGCACTCCGCGACGTGAGCGTCACGATCCGGGAAAACGAGTTCTTTACCCTGCTGGGTCCGTCGGGCTGCGGCAAGACCACATTGCTGCGCCTGATCGCGGGGTTCGAACCGCCGACCATCGGCGCCATCCGGCTGAGCGGGCGCGACATCACCCGGCTGCCGCCGAACCAGCGGCCGGTGAACACGGTGTTCCAGAACTATGCCCTGTTCCCGCATATGAGCGTGGCGGGCAATATCGCCTTTGGGCTGGAGATGCTTGGCAAGCCCAAGGACGAGATCGCAAAGACGGTCGACGAGATGCTGCGGCTGGTGCGGATGGAAGAGCTGAAGCATCGCAAGACCTCGGAAATCTCGGGCGGGCAGCAGCAGCGGGTGGCGCTGGCCCGGGCGCTGGCGCCGCACCCCGAGGTGCTGTTGCTGGACGAACCGCTGAGCGCGCTGGATCTGAAGCTGCGCAAGGAGATGCAGATCGAGTTGAAGCGGTTGCAGAGCGAGACCGGGATCACCTTTGTCTTTGTGACCCATGACCAGGAAGAAGCGCTGACCATGTCGGACCGCATCGCGGTGATGAGCGGCGGGCGCATCCTGCAAATCGGGAACCCGCGCGAGATCTACGAGCGGCCCTCGGAACGGTTCGTGGCGAACTTCATCGGCGAATCGAACTTTTTGAACGGACAGTTGTCAGCCGGGTCGGTGACGCTGGAGGCGGGCGGGACATTCACGGTCCAACCGCCGCAAGGCGTGGCCGACGGCAAGGTCAGCGTGCTGATCCGGCCCGAACATGTGACCGTGGCAGGAACCGGCGCCGAAGGTGCCGCGCTGACCGCCACGGTGGAAAACGTGGTCTATTCCGGCGAAGCGACCGTGGCGCATCTGAAACTGAAGACCGGCGAGGCGATCAAGGCCCGCGCGTCGAACCTGCCCGGGGCCAGCGGCCTGCTGGAGACGGGTGCGCAGGTGGGCGTGTCGGTGGCGCCGGGCGCGGTCACGGTGCTGGTGGACTAGGCGCATGAGCGAACAGGCCGCATATCGCCCCGGAGAGCTGGAAGCCGAAGCCCAGGCCGCCGACAACCGCAGCCGCTGGATGCTGGCGCTGCCGGCGGTGGTTATCATCACGCTGGCGGCGGCGGGGCCGCTCATGGTGATGGTGGTCTATTCCTTTCTGACGCCGGGCGATTACGGCAATGTCGTTTGGAAGTTCTCGCTGGAAGGCTGGATGAACACTCTGGTGCAGCGGGACATATTCGACGACACGCTGATCTGGGCCGATGCGCATCTGTCGATCTTCTGGCGGTCGTTCTCGCTGTCGCTGATCACCACGGTGCTGACGTTGATCTTTGGCGTGCCGACGGCGTGGTTCATCGCCACCCAGCCACCCGGCAAGCGCGAGTTCTGGCTGTTCCTGATCACCGTGCCGTTCTGGACCAACCTGCTGGTGCGGACCATCGCCATTCAGGAATTGCTGCGGTCCGAAGGGGTGATCAACCTTGTCCTGCTGAAACTGGGGATCATCGACGCGCCGATCCAGATGATGTTCACCAATTTCGCCATCGGCTTCGGCATGACCTATGTCTATCTGCCGCTGATGGTGCTGCCGGTCTATGCGGCGGTGGACAAGCTGGATTTCCGCCTCGTCGAGGCGGCGCATGACCTGTATGCCGGGCGTTGGACCGCGTTCCGCCGGGTGATCCTGCCGCTGATCAAGCCGGGCATCATCGCGGGCTCGATCCTGGTTTTCATCCCGTCGCTGGGCGCCTATGTGACGCCCCGGGTGCTGGGCGGCGGCAAGAACCTGATGTTCGGCAACCTGATCGAGTTGCAGTTCGGTCAGGGCCGAAACTGGCCGCTGGGAGCGGCGCTGTCGCTGATGCTGATGGCGGCGGTGATGATCGCGCTGATGTGGTATGTCCGGGTGACATCGAGGGAGCAATCCGATGGCTGAATCCCGCACGCAGAAACCGCCAAAGGGCTATTCGGTCCGCACCCTGCCCGGCTTCGCCATCGTGGCCATCTTTACCCTGATCACGCTTTACGCGCCGATCGCGATCCTGGTCACCTTTTCGTTCAACGCCGGCACCTCGATGGCGATCTGGGAGGGGTTCAGCCTGCGCTGGTACCAGCAGGCCGTCGCCAACGAGGCGGTGCAGGATGCCGCCGTGCGGTCACTGTTCCTGGCGCTGGTCGCGGCCTCGGTGGCGACGGTGGCCGCCACGATGGCGGCGCTGGCCACCACCCGGACCCGCCATTTCCCCGGCAAGACGATGATCTATGCGCTGATCAACCAACCGCTGATGGTGCCCGAGATCGTCACCGCCGTGGCGTTGTTGATCGTATTCGCGGCCATCAAGGTCTGGACCGGGCATACCAGCATGATCTACCTGATCGTGGCCCATACCGCGTTCTGCGTGCCCTTTGCCTATCTGCCGATCCGCGCCCGGCTGGAGACCATGGACCTGTCGCTGGAGACCGCGGCGCAGGATCTTTATGCCTCGCGCTGGCTGACCTTTCGCCGGGTAACCCTGCCGTTGATGTGGCCGGGGATCGTGGCCGGGCTGATGCTGGCCTTTGTCATCTCGCTGGATGACGTGGTGATCACCGAATTCGTCAAATCCGCCGGGCAGGAGACCCTGCCCACCTATATGCTGGGGCAATTGCGCCGCGTGGTCACGCCCGAGGTCAACGCGATCTCGACCGTGATCCTGCTGGCGGGCGCAATCCTGGTATCGTTGTTTTTCCGCCTGACCTCGAAACGGGGCTAGGCGCATTTCAACCGGCCGCAAGAGCCGGGACCAATCGTGAACGGACCAACAAGGAGAGAACATCCATGAGACACGTACTTGCCGCGGCATCCGCGCTGGCCCTGATGGCCGGGGGCGCCTATGCCAAGGAACTGAACATCTATAACTGGGGCAACTACACCAACCCCAAGCTGATCGAGAAATTCGAGGCCGAGACCGGCATCAAGGTGACGATCACCGATTACGACAGCAACGACACCGCGCTGGCCAAGGTCAAGGCGGGCGGTCACGGGTTCGACATCGTGGTGCCGACCCATACCTATGTGCCGATCTGGATTTCCGAGGGACTGTTGGCCGAAACCCGCCCCGACCAGATGGAAAACTTCAAGAACATGGACGCCAAGTGGGTCGATGTGGATTGGGACCCTGGCCGACATTACACCGTGCCATGGCAGTGGGGCACCACCGGCGTTGTGGTGAACACCAAGTACTACAGCGGCGATATCAACACCTCGGCCATCTTCCTTGATCCGCCTGAGGAACTGCGGGGCAAGATCAACGTGGTGCCCGAAATGGGCGACGTGATGGTCATGGCGATCATGTATGCGGGCGGTGAACCCTGCACCGACGACAAGGAAGTATTGAAGAAGGTTCACGAGACGCTGCTTAACGCCAAGCAGCATTGGCTGGGCATGGATTACGGCAACCTGGAGAAATTCGCCAAGGAAGACCTGTGGGCGGGTGTGAACTGGAACGGCTCGACCTTCCGGATGCGGTTGCAGAACGAGGCGATCGCTTATGGCTATCCCAAGGAAGGCTATCCACTGTGGATGGATTCGGTCGCGGTTCTGAAGGACGCCAATAACATGGACGAGGCCAAGGCGTTCCAGAACTTTGTCATGGACCCGGAAAACGCGGCGCTGATTTCGGAATTCGCGCGGTATGCCAACGGGATCTCGGGATCCGAAGCCTTCATGCCCGAGGACATGATGACCGCACCCGAGATCGTGATCCCCGAAGAGTTGAAGGCCGCCGGCAAGTTCAACGGCACCTGCGCGCCGGAGACACAGGCGCTCTATACCCGGATCTGGACCGACCTTCAGAAGTAAGGTTGTGAGACAGGAAAGGGCCCGGTTGCGGGCCCTTTCGCTGGCCCTTTTTTCGAACAGGGCGACAGCCTTCTGAGAGGAACAATGACCTTCTATCGCAATGCCGACCCGCAGGCGCCGATCCTGCGGGGCAAGGAGCCGCTTGGCTGGCGCCTG
This sequence comes from Ruegeria sp. PrR005, assembly GCF_010500245.1. Classification (GTDB taxonomy): domain Bacteria; phylum Pseudomonadota; class Alphaproteobacteria; order Rhodobacterales; family Rhodobacteraceae; genus Ruegeria_B; species Ruegeria_B marisflavi. The sequence goes on along the minus strand of NZ_JAAGOX010000022.1, from coordinate 294,988 downwards.
CCACCCTATGACTGGGATCGGGCACCCTGGAACCGCTGGACCTTCCAGAACATCCGCATGTGTGTACCGACCGAAGAGATCGCGCGCGGACCCGACGCGCTGGAGTGGCAAGAGGCGCCGCAGGACCTGTCGGGTGTCGCATTCACCGGCTGGGACGGCAAGCCGATGACGCTGGCGGATCTGCTCGCGGACTATGCCGACGGGTTCCTGGTGGCGCATCGGGGCCGCATTCTGCACGAAAGCTATCATAACGGGATGACGCGCGGGTCGCGACATCTGCTGATGTCGGTGTCGAAGTCGATCACCGCGACCACCGTCGGCATCCTGATCGACCGGGGCCTGCTGGACCCCGCAGCCCCGATGACGGAATACCTGCCCGAACTGGCGGCGACGGGCTGGAAGGGCGCGACGCTGCAACAGGTGCTGGACATGACCACGGGCGTCCGGTTCGTCGAGGATTACGAGGATCCCGATTGCGATGTGGCGCGGCTGGAATTTGCCTCGGGGTGGAAGCCGCTGCCGCCGCATATGGCGCCGGGCTCCTGTCCGGACAACACGTGGGATTACATTTTGTCGCTGACCGAATGCGAGGCCGCGCATGGGGCGCGGTTCAGCTATCGCTCGATCGAGACCGATCTCTTGGGCGTGCTGATCGCGCGGGTGAGCGGTCAGTCGTTTGCCCGGACGGTGTCCGAGGTGTTGTGGGCGCCGATGGGCGCCGAGACCGGGGCCTATGTCACCGTCGACCGCAACGGCACCCCGCTGGCCGATGGCGGCATCTGTGCCAGCCTGCGCGATTGCGCCCGGTTCGGCCAGACCATGCTGGACGGCGGCCGCGCCGGTGGGCGGCAGGTTATCCCAAGCGCCTGGATCGAGGATGTGCGGGGCGGCGATCACGGGCGGTTCGACGATCAGAGCCGCGAGTTCATGCCCAACGGGCGCTATCGCAACATGTTCTGGATCCGCGACGTCGCCCGGCCCGTCCATATCAGCTTGGGGATTTATGGGCAGGTCATCTACGTCGACCCTGAGCACGAGCTGGTGGTCGCCTGCCAGTCGAGCTGGCCCGAGTCGCTGTCGGATAGCCGCCATTCCAACACCATGCGGGCAATCGACGCGATTGCCGCCGCACTCAGCTGAAAGGGAAAGACATGTCGGACCTGATCTATCTTACCGCGACCGAGGCTCTGGCCCGGTTCGCCGACAAGAGCCTGTCACCGGTCGAATTGCTGTCGGCGCAGATCGCCCGGGCCGAGGCCACGGCAGAAACCGTCAACGCCTTTACCCATACCCATTTCGACGAGGCGATGGACCTGGCACGGGCCGCCGAGGCGCGCTGGACCAAGGGCGCGCCGAATGGCCCGCTGGACGGGCTGGCGGTGGCGATCAAGGACGAGAGCATGATCGCGGGCAAGCCCACGTCGAGCGGCTCGCTTATCATGCAGGATTTCGTGGCCGACCATACCTCGCCCATGAACCAGCCCATTCTGGCCTCGGGCGCCATCGTGCATGCACGCACGGCGACACCCGAGTTTTCGTGCGCCGGGTTCACCTGGTCGCGGCTGTGGGGGGTGACGCGAAATCCGTGGAACCGCGCGTTCACTCCCGGCGGGTCGTCGGGCGGGTCGGCGGCAGCGCTGGCGGCAGGGACAACGACGCTGGCCACCGGGTCGGACATCGGCGGGTCGATCCGTATTCCGGCGTCCTGCTGCGGGCTGGTAGGGTACAAGCCGCCCTATGGGCGCAACCCCGACGACATCCCGTTCAACCTGGATTTCTATTGCCATACCGGGCCGCTGGCACGTTCGGTTTCGGATGCGATCGTGCTCCAGAACCTGATGAGCGGGCCGAACCCGCTGGATATCTCGACCCTGAAGCCCAAGCTGGTGCTGCCCGACAGTTATCCCGACATTCGCGGCTGGAAGATCGCGCTGTCGATGGATCTGGGCAGTTTCACCGTGTCCGAGGACGTGCGGCGCAACACGCAAGCGGCGGCGCAGGTGTTCCGCGATCTGGGCGCGACGGTGGAGGAGGTCGAGATCGGCTGGGGCCCGGAAGTGCCGGAAGCCTGCTGGGCCTATCTGACCCATATCTTTGGCGGTGCCCTGTCCGAGGAGCTGGAGACTCATGGCGACCTGATGACCACCTATTGCCGGGCCTTCGCGGAAAGCTCGCTGAGTTCGACCGCGCGCGATTTCGTGCGCTCGCTGCAAGTGGCGGGCGAAAGCTACAAGAAGCTGGGGCCGCTGTTGGAACGGTACAATTGCCTGATCTGCCCCACCAACGCGTTGCCCGCCGTGCGCGCCGATTTCGACCCATCGACCGAGGGGCTGGAGATCGAAGGGGTATCGGTGCGGCCCGAGCTGGGCTGGGTGATGACGACGCCCTTCAACATGATGAGCCGCTGCCCGGTGATCTCGGTGCCGTCGGGCTTTGCCGGAAATGGCGTGCCGACCGGCATCCAGATCGTCGGACCGACCTATAGCGACGAGGTGGTGTTCCAGGCGGCGATGGCCTATGAGGCGGCGCAGGGCGGCTGGTTCGCGGATGCGGCAGGCAGGCCGAAACTGACCTAAGCGGGAACTGCCCCGGAAATGTGAGTTTCGTATTCCACGTCCATGGCTTATGGTGTCGCGACCAGACTGCCAGGGCAAAGGACAGCATGTCGAAATTCGATGGATATTTCCTGCGCCAGTTGCTGGTGCTCTGCGGGTTTTTTGCCTTTGTCCTGGTCGGCGTGTTCTGGATCAGCAAGGCGGTCAGCCTGTTCGACAAGCTGATCAGCAGTGGCCAGACGGCCATGGTGGCGCTGGAGTTCACGGCGCTGTCGCTGCCCTCGCTCATCCGCACGGTGATGCCGATGGCGGCCTTTGCCGCCACCGTCTATGTCACCAACCGCCTGAACCGGGAAAGCGAGCTGACGGTGATGCTGGCCACCGGAACCAGCCCGATGCGGCTGGCGCGGCCGGTGGTTCTGTTCGGGCTGATCTGCGCGGTGATGCTGGGCACGATCACGCTTTACCTGCGCCCCGCCTCGCTGCAACGGCTGGAGGCGCGGCAGGCCGAAGTGGCGGGCGACATGACGGCGCAACTGCTGAATGACGGGCAGTTCATGCATCCGGTCAAGGGTGTCACCGTCTACATCGGCAATATCGGCCGCGACGGCACGCTGAGCGATGTCTACCTGTCGGACCGGCGGCGGCCGGAGCAGGTGGTGACCTATACCAGTTCCAAGGCCTTTCTGGCGCGCAGCGGCGAGCAGGTGGCGCTGGTGATGGTCGAGGGCACGGCCTTGCAGATGGATGCCAAGACCAAGCTGCTGTCGACCACGGTGTTCAGCGATTTCACCTATGACATCTCGGCACTGGCCCGGCGCGACGAGGTCCGGTCGCGGGACATTCGCGGTATTCCGACGCTGGAGCTGAACCGGGCACGGCTGGGCGGGCCCGGGGCCGATACCTATGCCCATGGCGATATCGTGGAAGAGTTACAGGAGCGGCTGTCTTGGCTGGCCATCAGCGTGGCGGTAGCGATGGTCGGCTTTTCGACCCTGATGCTGGGCACGTTCTCGCGCTTTGGGCTGTGGCCGCAATTGCTGGGTGCCTTTGCGCTGCTTGTTGCGATCGAGGGGCTGCGCGGGGTCGCATCGGCGACAGTGACCGAGCATCCGAACCTGTGGTGGCTGCAACATATGCCCGCACTCGGCGGTATCGCGGTGTCTGTGCTGTTTCTCAGGATCGCGGGACGACCTGTGCGGCTGAGACGGCGCGCGGCCGCGGCGGTCTGAGGCGCCGGGTCAGAGCGACAGTCCGGTCTTGCGGCCCTCGTGTATGGCGGCGGCGGCCAGTCGCGGGGCGGCAGCGTCGCCGATGCTGGTGGCCTCGATCACCATCTCCAGCAACTCTTGAGCCAGACTAGTTTCAGGCGTGTTGGCAGTAGCGAGAACCAGGCTGTCGGCGGCGATGGTTTCGGTCTCGCCGGTCAGCAGCGACAGGATCGAGACGCCTGCCTCGCTCCACCCTGTCAGGGCGCTTTCGGTGACAAACCGCACCCCCAGCCCCGCCAGCGTGGCGCGGGCGGGGAAATCGGTGGCCGAGCGGGCCAGTTCCCGCCCGATCATCGGGTCGGGGGTGACGATGGTGACCTTGTGGCCCTTTTCCGCCAGATGCCAGGCGGTGCCGATGCCGCGCCAGTTGCCTGCCTCGTCCAGCAGCACGACATGGTCCCCCAGCTGGGCGGCACGGGTCATCACGTCGTGGATGGACCAGACCTGCCCGCGTTCGATCCCCGGCAGGCGGGCCACATGCGGCAGCGCCTTTTGGAACCCCGTTTCCGGCGGGGCGGAGCCGGTGGCCAGTATCACATGGTCGGCCCCGATGGCGGCGACGTCCTGGGCATCCATATAGGTGTTAAACCGGATTTCGACCTGAAGCTGGCGCAGCTGCCGTTCGTACCAGCCAATCAGGTCGGTGATCTGGGCCCGGCGCGGTTGCAGCCCGGCAAGCCGGAATTGTCCGCCGAGTTCCGGCCCCGCCTCGGCCAGGATCACCCGGTGCCCGCGTTCGGCAGCCACCCGGGCGCATTCCAGCCCGGCAGGGCCGCCGCCCACCACCAGTACGGTTTTGGGGGTCTGCGCGGGCGTGAACCGGTCGCCACCCCAGAGGTATTCGTGCCCGGCCGAGGGGTTCACAAGGCAGGAGATATAGTAATCGCGCCCGCGCCGTCCCCAGCATTGCTGGTTGCACGACAGGCAGCCGCGGATGTCTTGCGCCGCGCCGCGTTCGGCCTTGGCCACCAGATGCGGGTCGGCGATCTGGCCGCGCACGATCGACACCAGATCGGCCCGCCCTGCCCCCAGCACGGTGTTGGCGTTGTCGGGGGTGCGGATATTGGCCTCGGCGGTGACCAGCGCGGTCAGGTTGGCCTGTTTCAGCCGCTCGGCCAGATCGGCGCCGAGGTTTTCGGCATACTGAAAGCTGGGCAGGAGCTTGTAGAAGTCGAAATAGCTGCCCGAACCGACGGTGACATAGTCCATCAGCCCTTGCGCGTCATGCAGCGCCACAATCTCGACCATCTCGTCATGGCTGAGGCACACGGGCTTGTCGGAATCGTCGTTCACCGACAGGCCGATGATGAAATCGGGACCACAGGCGGCGCGGATGCGCGCCATGATCTCGCGCGAAAGCCGGGTGCGGTTTTCAAGGGAGCCGCCCCAATGGTCGCTGCGCTGGTTGGAAAACGGTGTCCAAAACTGGTCGAGCAGGCAGTGATAGGCGGCCCAGACCTCGACCCCGTCAAACCCGGCCTTCTGACAGCGGATCGCGGCATCGACAAAACCCTGAATGGTTTCCTCGATCTCGTCGTCGGTCATGGCGTGGCTGCCATCGTTGTCGTGATAGCTGGGCCCGCCCGAGGGCGACCAGTTGGCGTGCCAGGAATTGTCCCAGTCACCATGGGCGCCGACATGATAGAGCTGCTGGATCATTACCGTGCCATGCGCCTTGCAGGCCTGGGTGATGCGGGCGAAATGCGGGATGACGTCATCGCTGGAATGGCGGAAATTGCCGCGCGTCAGAACCGCGGCGGCATGGACCGGCATCGGCTCGACCACGATCATCGCGGCGCCCCCCATGGCGCGTTCCTGGTAGTAGGCCAGGTGCTGGTCGCCCGGCAGGCCGTCATGGGCCATGTTGGTGGTATGGGCGCCGAACACGATGCGGTTTTTCAACACCTTGTGGCGCAATTGAACCGGGGTGAAGACATGCTTGAAGCTCATGCGTCTTGCTCCAGCCTATCAAGCCCCGCACGCAGGCTGTCGCCCATGCCCGAGTCCTCCATATGCAGGCGCAGGCGCTGGTTGTAGCCGCCCGGCGTATTCAGCGCCGCGATCAGGCTGGCACAGTCGCTGCCCGCGAGGCTGGAGGCGACGAGCGCGCGCAGGAATGCCTCTCCCTGCACGGGGTCCGAGACGCGGGAGGAGAGCCAGCCCGCCGCATCATCCACCATCCGGGTGACTGGCGACAGCACCGCCTGGGCGCAGAGATAGGCCGCCATCTCGGCGGCGTCCTTCAGCGCAAAGATCTGGTTGCGCGCGCCAAACAATGCGCGGACCAGATCGGCGTCGCCCTGCATCATGATGGGCGAGCCGCCCTGTGCGATGCCCGGAAAGGGCATCATGATCGCGGCGGCGCGGGCGGGGGCGACCATCTGTGCCACCTCCTCCAGCGTGGCGCCCGCCATCAGGGTGATCACCTGCTGATCGGTGCGAAAGGTCAAGGCACCAAGGATGCCCGACGCCTTTTCGGCCATCAGCCCGAGGATGACGATATCGCTGGCGTCCGCGACCGCCTGATTTGAGGCGACCGAGACATTGGGGTAAGCGGCGGCCAAGGCCTGCGCATTGGCCGCGCTGCGTTCGGATACGGTGATCGCATGCCCGGCGCCCGCGATGCCGTGCACGACGGCGGTTGCGATGGTTCCGGTTCCGATCACCCCGATGCGCATGTCAGATGTCCTTCATCAGCCTCAGCGCGTCATAAATCGCGGCATGGGTGTTGCGGGCGCTGACCGCGTCGCCAATGCGGAAGAGCTGGAACGCGCCGTCGGGGTTGGTTTCGACCTCCTGCGGCCGCCCGTCGATCAGCGCCTGATAGTCGACCTCGCCCCCGTTGCGCGACAGCGGGCGCAATTCGAAATAGAGGTCGGCCATCGGCATGGTGCCATAGTTCACCACCACCTGATCATAGGTCTGGTCCTTGGCAAAGCTGCTGTAATCGGTACCGATTTTGGCGCGCAGCCGGTTACCGTCGCGGGTCACGTCCAGCAGGCGACGGGTGACGGTAAAGGTCACATCCTTGTCCTGAAGCGCGCGCATATAGGGCACCAGGTTCATGCCCATGATATCGGGGGCAAAGCTGCGATCGGGGGTCATCACCTCGACCTTGGCGCCAGCATTGGCGGCGATCTCGGCCGCCATCACGCCCGGGTGGTCGCCGCTTTCGTCATAGATCAGCACCTCGCGCCCCGGTTTCACATCGCCCGAGATCATGTCCCAGGCGCTGACCAGCAGGTCGTTCTCATGCCCGGATTCGAAGAGTTTGGTGTTGGGCAGGCCGCCGGTGGCGACGATCACCACATCGGGGTTCAGCGCGGTCACATCCGCGACCTCGGCCCAGGTGTTGAAGTGAAACGCGACATCGCGGGCGGCGCATTGCGCCATGCGCCAGTCGACAATGCCGATCATCTCGCGGCGGCGCGGGTTTTGCACGGTCAGGCGGATCTGGCCGCCGGGGTCAGGCTGAGCCTCGAACACGGTCACAAGGTGGCCGCGCTCGGCGGCGACGCGCGCGGCCTCGAGCCCCGCAGGACCGGCGCCGACAATCACCACCCGCTTGCGGGTCTCCGCCGCCGGGATCTGATGCGGCATGGTCAGTTCGCGCCCGGTGGCCGGGTTGTGGATGCAGAGCGCCTCGCCCGCCTGATAGATCCGGTCGAGGCAATAGGTGGCGCCGACACAGGGGCGGATGTCGTGTTCGCGCCCCTCGACGATCTTTTGCACCAGATAGGGGTCGGCCATATGGGCGCGGGTCATGCCCACCATGTCGAGCTGCCCGGTGACAATGGCATGGCGCGCGGTGGCAACATCGGGGATTTTTGAAGCGTGGAAGGTGGGCATCCCCACCTCGGCCCGGACCCGCCCGGCGAAATCGAGATGCGGCGCGGCCTTCATCCCCTGTACTGGGATCATGTCAGTCATCGCCGGGTCGGTATGGATCCGGCCCCGGTTGATATTGAGATAATCGAGCTGCCCGGTCGCCTTGAACATATGGGCGATCTGCATGCCCATCTCTTCGGTGATGCCGCCCGTCTGCGCCTCGTCGGGGGCAAAGCGGGTGCCGACGATAAAATCCTCACCCACCCGCTTGCGCACCGCGTCGATGATGTCGAGCGTCAGTTGCATCCGGGTTTGCAGCGTCGCCTTGCCATAGGGGCCGTCGAGCTCGTTGCTGAGCGGCGACATGAACTGATCCAGCAGGTGGCCATGGGTCATGATCTCGACCCCGTCCAGCCCCGCCAGTTTCATCTTTTCGGCGGCATCGGCGAAATCGCCGATGATGCGGGAAATGTCCCACTCCTCGGCCAGTTTCGGGAACCGGCGGTGCGCCGGTTCCCGGTCGGATGTCGAGCTGACCGAAGGCAGCCATGCGCCCTTGTCCCAGCCGGTGCGGCGGCCAAGGTGGGTCAGTTGGATCATCACCGCGCAGCCGTGGTCGTGGCATTCGTCGGCCAGCTTCTTCATCCAGCCCACCACCTCGTCACGCCAGACCAGGATGTTGTTGAACACCGGCGGGCTGTCTCGGCTGACCGAGGCGGACCCGGCGGTCATGGTCATCGCCACGCCCGCCTTGGCGCGTTCGACGTGATAGGCGCGATAGCGGTCCTTGGGCAGGCCGTCCTCGGGATAGGCCGGTTCATGACTGGTGGTCATGATCCGGTTTTTCAGGGTCAGGTGTTTCAGCTGATAGGGTTGCATTAGCGGGTCGCGAGACATGGGGTTTCCTCAGTACCAGGCATCGGGCATGGAGGCTTTCTTGCGGTCGATGAAATCGCGCAACGCCTCATTGGTGGCGTCGTCCATCGCCGGTGCCTCGTAGCTGTTCAGGATGTCCTTCCACCGCTTGTTGGCGCGGATGGCATAGTCGGCGCTGCCCTGTTCGAACCAGGTCTCGTGGGTCTGGTCGTCGTTCAACCCGCTATCCCAATAGGCGGTTTCATAGTGGCGCAGGGTGTGGTCGGTGCCGAACATATGCTCGCCCGGGCCATTCTGCGCCAGCGCGTCGAAGCCAAGCGTATCCTCGTTCACCTCGATCCCGGCCAGATAGGAATGCAGCGCCCCGCACATATCGGTGTCCATCACGAATTTCTCGTAGGACATGCTGAGCAGACCGTCGACGAAACCGGCCGAATGCAGGATATAGTTCGCCCCGCCCTGCACCGCCGACATCATCGACATCATCGCCTGCTGCATGGCCTGCCCGTCGGGCGCCTTGGAGGTCGAGAAGTTGCCGGCGCAGCGCAGCGGCATGTTCAGACGGCGCGCCAGCTGGCCCATCACCAGCGATCCCAGCGCCGGTTCCGGCGTGCCGAAGGTCGGGCTGCCCGTGCGCAAGCTCATCGACGACAGGAACCCGGCCAGAATGGCCGGCGCCCCCGGACGGGTCAGCTGGGCGATGGCGCAGGAGGCCATGGATTCGGCCAGGCACTGCGCCACGGCCCCTGCCATGGTCAGCGGCGACACGGCACCACCCAAGAGGAACGGCAGGTGGATCGACCCCTGCCCCGCCGCCGCATAGGTACGGATGCCCGCCGCCGTGACCCCGTCGATCACCAGCGGCGAGGTGGTGTTGAAATTGCCCATGATGACGCAGTTCTGGTCAACAAACTCTGCCCCGAACAGGATGCGGCACATCTCGATACTGTCGGCGGCGCGTTCGGGCGCGGTGATCGAACCCAGAAAGGCCCGGTCTGAATAGCGCATGTGGGCATAGACCATGTCCAGGTGCCGCTTGTTCACCGGGATATCGGTGGGTTCGCAGATAGTGCCGCCGGAATGGTGCAGCCAGGGCGAGGACTGACCCAGCTTGATCAGGTTCTGGAAGTCCTGGATGGTACCGTAGCGGCGGCCATTGTCCATATCCATCACGAAGGGCGAGCCATAGGCGGGCGCGAACACCATCGCGTCGCCGCCGATATCGACATTGTTGGCCGGGTTGCGCGCATGCTGGGTAAAGCGCGCAGGCGCGGTTTTCAGGATCTCGCGCAGCATGCCCGGTTCGAACCGGACATTCCAGGTGTTGGCGCGCAGTTCGGTCACCTGCGCGCCCGCCTTCTTGTAGAGCGTCATGCTCTCTTCGTCGTCGCGCAACTCGATCCCGATCTCGGCAAGGATACGGTCGGCGGTGGCCTCGATCTTCTCCAGCGCCTCTTCGCCCAGCAGATCGTAGGTCGGGATCTTGCGGGTGATGTAGGGCACCCGCAGGTGCAGGTTCTGTCCCGGTTCGGCCGACCGGCTGGATTTGTCGGAACTGCGGCGCGCGCGCCGCGACCTGGGGGGCGTCTGATCGGTCATGGGTGAAACCTGCGATAAACAGCGAAACTGATCTATCTGTGCGTGACTCGACACTTGTGTCAAGTAACTTGTGCAGTGGTGTCGAGGATGCTAGATCTTGCGCCATGACAATCGCGCCCAAACCCTCCAGCACCGAGGCCGCCTGGCTGACGGCTGCCTATGACCTGCTGACCGAGAGCGGGGTCGAAGCGGTCAAGATCATGCCGCTGGCGCAGAAACTTGGCGTCGCGCGATCGGGTTTTTACTGGCATTTCAAGGATCGCGAGGCTCTCTTGGAGGCGATGGTGCGCCGCTGGGAGGAAAAGAACACCGGCAATCTGGTGGCCCGGACCGAGGCCTTTGCCGAAAGCATCGTCGAGGCGATGTTCAACCTGTTCGATTGCTGGCTGGACGACGCATTGTTCGATGCCCGGCTGGATCTGGCGATTCGCAACTGGGCGCGCAACGACGCCGGGCTTCAGGCGCGGCTCGACCAGGCCGATCTGGCGCGGCAGGACGCGGTCGCCGGAATGTTCCTGCGGTTCGGCTATTCCGCGCAGCAGGCCAATGTGCGGGCGATGACGGTGATGTATACTCAGGTCGGCTATATCTCGATGCGGATCGAGGAAAACCCCGAGACCCGGCTGGCCAATATGCCCGACTATGTCGAGGTGTTCACCGGCGTTGCCCCGTCAGAGACCGACATCGACCGGTTCATGTCCCGCCACCCGGCCTGACCCTGGAAATCCGCCCGCGCTAACCCGTTGTAAACGGACCTGCCGATAACGTCCCGGGGAGCGGAAGAATCCCGGACAGGCAGAATGCCCAGACATTGCATCCCGAATACCATTCTTGCGCCCGCGGTGCGGCTGGCGGTCTTGTGGATGCTTGCACTGGCCGATCCGGCGGCGGCAACGGTCGATCCCGGCACCTCGGGTCTGTGCGACATGGCGGCCCGGCGCGCGGCGCGCACGCATGACGTGCCGCTTGACGTACTGCGCGCGATCACCCGGGTCGAAACCGGGCGCAGCAGCGGCGGCGCGCTGGAACCCTGGCCCTGGACCGTCAACATGGAGGGTGTCGGTCACTGGTTCCCCTCGCAGACCGCCGCGCAGAAGTTTGTCTTTGAACGGTTCAAGTCGGGCGCGCGCAGTTTCGACGTGGGGTGTTTCCAGATCAATTACCGCTGGCACAGTCAGGCCTTCCGCTCGATCGACGATATGTTCGACCCCGAGATCAACGCCGATTACGCCGCCCGCTTTCTCAAGGACCTCTATGGCGAGCTGGGTTCGTGGAAGGCGGCGGCGGGCGCATTTCATTCGCGCACCCAGTCGCTGGCCGATGCCTATGCCGCCCGGTTCGAAACAACGCGGGTCCGGCTGGAAGATGCCGCCCCGGAGCCCCGTACCGGATCGCTGACCGCCGCGCGGGCGCGGCCGCTGATCGCCCTTGGCGGCCAGACGCCTGCGGGCGGAACGCGCCTGGGCTCGCTTGTCGCCACAGGCCAGGCCGGCCGTGCCTTTATCCCGTTCAACTAGGATCGCCGCCTTGCCGAAAATTGACATGAGAACGCTGTTCAGCCCGACAGTTCTGCTGTCGCTGGCGCTGATGGCGATCATCGTAATGATGATCCTGCCGATGCCCGCCTGGGTGCTGGATATCGGGCTGGCGGCCTCGTTCGCGCTGGCGATCCTGATCTTTACCCTGACCCTGTTCATCGAACGGCCACTGGATTTCTCATCCTTTCCGACCATCCTGCTGGCCTCGCTGATGCTGCGGCTGTCGCTGAACGTCTCCTCGACCAAGCTGATCATCGGTCAGGGGCATACCGGGCCGAACGCGGCGGGCGACGTGATCGAGGGGTTTGCCCAGTTCGTGATGAGCGGCAGCATCTTTCTGGGCCTCGTGGTGTTTGGCGTGCTCTTGATCGTCAATTTCATGGTGATCACCAAGGGCGCCGCCCGCATGGCCGAGGTCGGCGCGCGCTTTGCGCTGGACGGGATGCCGGGCAAGCAGCTGGCCATCGACAGCGACATGTCGGCGGGCGCCATCGACCACCAACAGGCCAAGGCCCGGCGCGAGCTGGAACAGCAGGAAACCACGTTTTTCGGCTCGCTCGACGGGGCGTCGAAATTCGTCAAGGGCGATGCCATCGCCGGGCTGTTGATCACGCTCTTGAACCTGGTGATGGGGCTGATCATGGGGGTGATCGTGCATGGCATGCCGGTTGGCGCCGCGTTCGAGACCTATGCCATCCTGACGGTGGGCGACGGGCTGGTGTCGCAGATCCCCGCCGTCATCATCTCGATCGCTTCGGCCCTCTTGTTGGCGCGCGGCGGCACCCAGGGGGCGACCGATACCGCGCTGTTCGCACAACTTGGGCGGCACCCCGCCGCGCTGGCCACGGTGGCGGTGCTGATGGTGCTGTTCGCGCTCGTGCCCGGCCTGCCCTTTCTGCCCTTTATCGCGGGCGGTGCGGTGCTGGGATATGCCGCCTGGTCGATGTATCGCAAGCAACGGGCGGCGGCGGAAAGCGCCGCAAGGGCCGGGGCCGAGGCGGCACCGGCGGCGCGTCAGGGCATCGGCGATATCCTCGACCTGGACGATGTGCATCTGGAATTCGCCCCCGACCTGGTGGCAATGGCGCTTGACCCAGGCACAGGTCTTGACGCCCGGATCGCCAATATGCGCACCCATGTCGCCTCGGTCTACGGGCTGATCCTGCCCGACATCCGGCTGACCGATCAGGCCGAGCTGCCCGCCGGGACCTATGTGATCAAGGTGCAGGGTGTCGAGCAGGCCCGTGGCGTGCTGCACCCCGATCTGATCCTGGCCTTGATGACCGACCAGCCCGACGCCCTGCCCGATGGCAAGGACGTGAGCGAACCGGTCTATGGTGCGCCCGCCCGCTGGATACTGCCCAAGGATCAGGAAAGCGCGGCCCTGTCGGGGGCCACGATCGTGGCCCCGCCCGAGATCCTGGCGACCCATCTGCTGGAGGTGATCAAGCAGAACTTCGCCCGGTTGCTGACGCTCAAATCGCTGCGCCGGCTGCTGTCGGAGATGACGCTGTTGTCCGATCCGGCCCGCGCCGAGGCCAACCGCAAGCTGCTGGACGAGCTGATCCCCGACAAGGTGCCGATCGACACGCTGCACGCGGTGCTGCGGCTCTTGCTGGATGAACGGGTGTCGATCCGCAACATGCCGCTGATCCTGGAATCGGTGGCCGAAGCGCGGCTCGCCACCACCCAGCCCGAGGCGATCTGTGAACATGTCCGCCAGCGGCTGGGCTTCCAGCTGGTGGCCGAGATGAAGCGGCCCGACGGCTCGATCCCGCTGGTGCAACTGGCCCCGGAATGGGAAGAGACCTTTGCCACCTATCAACTGGATGGCGCGGGCGGCGGGCTGGACATCGCGCTGCCGCCCGACCTGTTCAACAGGCTGGCCGACGGGATCGCGGGGCGCCTGGGCCAGACCGCAAGCCAGGGGATTTTCGCGGCACTTGTCACCTCGACCCGCAGGCGGCGGTTCCTGCGCACCATCCTTCGGGCGCGCGGCATCTCGAACCCGGTACTTTCGTTTGAGGAAATCGGGCTTGAGGCGCGGCCTTCGCTGGTCGGGCAGGTGCCGGCATGATCGCGCTGCCGCCTGAGCTCTTGACGCTGATCTCGGCCGAGCTCTGGCAGGTGTTCGCGGTGTTCCTGCGGGTCTCGGCCCTGGTTTCGGTGCTGCCCGCGTTTGGAGAATCGTCGATCCCGATGCGGGTCAGGTTCGGGGTCGCGGCGGCGTTTTCGATGATCATCGCCCCCGCGACGCCGCCCGCGCCCGCCGTCGCGGACCCGGTGCAGTTTGCCGCCCTGGCGGGCACCGAGGCGCTGGCCGGGCTGGCCATGGGCCTCGGCATCCGGCTTTTTGCCATGGCGCTTCAGGTGGCGGGGATGATCGCGGCCCAGGCCACCTCGCTGTCGCAGCTTTTGGGTGGCGCGGTCAGCGAGCCGACACCGGCGATGGGGCATCTGCTGATGATGGCGGGCCTGACCCTGGCGGTCATGGCCGGGCTGCATGTGCGCGCTGCCGAGTTCCTGATTCGGTCCTATACCCTGTTTCCGGTAGGCCAACTGCCGGGCGCCGGGCACCTGACCCAATGGGGCGTGGCGCAGGTGAGCCGGATGTTCGCCCTGGCCTTTGGCCTGGCCGCGCCTTTTGTCATCGCCTCACTCATCTACAACCTCGCGCTGGGGGCGATCAATCGGGCGATGCCGCAGTTGATGGTGGCCTTTGTCGGGGCGCCGCTTATCACCTTTGGCGGCTTGGCGCTGCTCCTGGTGGCAACGCCGGTGATCCTGTCGGTCTGGCTTGACGCCTTGATGGCGTTCTTCCAGGACCCGGTCGGGGCGCGGCCATGAGCGGACCCGACGACGACAGCGAAAAGTCATTCGAGCCGACGCCGCACAAGTTGCAGAAGGCGCGCGAACGCGGCGAGGTCGCCCGGTCGGCCGACCTGTCGATGGTAGCGGGCTATGCCGGCATGACCCTGGCGCTGACCGGGCTGGGCGCGGCGGGGATGACGCAGTTGGCCAACCCGCTGGTCGTTCTCATCGACCAGTCCGACGGGCTGTCGCGGCTGATCTTCGACGGTCCTGCGGCCGGCCCGGTCGGCGGCCTCCTCGGCGCCGTATCGGTCGCGCTGCTGCCGGTTTTTGTCATCCCCGCCGCGGCGGTGATCCTGTCGGTGGTGGCACAGCGCGCATTTGTCATGGCGCCCTCCAAGCTGGAGCCGAAGCTGTCGCGCATCTCGATCGTCTCGAACGCCAAAAACAAGTTCGGGCGCGGCGGTCTGTTCGAGTTTGGCAAGAGCTTCGTCAAGCTGCTGCTCTACTCGGTGACGCTGGGCCTCTTTATCCGGGTGAACCTGACCGAGATCGTGGCCACCGCCGGAATGGACGCCCGCCAGTCGGTTCTGGTCATGGCGCGGCTCTTGTCCGGCTTCATGTTCCTGGTGGTCGCGGTCGCGCTGGTGATCGGCGCGGTCGACTTTCTGTGGCAGCACGCCGAGCACATCCGCAAGAACATGATGTCCCGCAAGGAGATCATGGACGAGATGAAGGACGCCGAGGGCGACCCGCATGTCAAGAGCCAGCGCCGCCAGCGCGGGCAGGAGATCGCGATGAACCAGATGCTGGCCGATGTGCCCGGCTCGGACGTGGTGATCGTGAACCCGACGCATTACGCGGTTGCGCTGAAATGGTCGCGGCAAAAGGGGTCCGCACCGGTCTGCGTGGCCAAGGGCGTCGACGAGACCGCCGCCGCGATCCGGCGCGCCGCGATCGAGGCCGGGGTGCCGATCCATTCCGATCCGCCCACCGCCCGGGCCCTGCACGCCGTGGTCGAGATCGGGCAGGAAATCGGCGCGGAACACTACAGCCCGGTTGCCGCGGCCATCCGCTTTGCCGAGGCGATGCGGCGGCGGGCACGAGGCAAGATCAGATGAAACGACAGATGTTTGACCGCATGAGCCAGGCCGCCGACGCGCTCTATCTGCGGGAATACGAGCGCATTCGCGTCGTGATGGCCGAGGAGGCCCGGATCGCGGCGCAACTGGCCCAGCTGGACGCGCAACTGGCCAGCCTGCGCGACAGGGATGCATCCGACCACGACTACAGATCCGTGGGCGCCGATATCCTGTGGCAGGCTTGGGAAACCCGTACGCGCCGGACGCTGAACCAGAGCCTGGCGCGCGCGCGGGCGAAACGGCTGACGATGATGGATGGGTTGCGGCTGGCCTTTGGTCGCAAACAGGCGATTGCCGAGCTGGCGCAAAGCCACCGGAACGACATCCTCCAGATGCGCAACAAGCGGTCCCAGGACAGGCTGTGCGCTGATCATGCCGCGCCCCCGGACGGGATTTGAACCGGTCCGTCAACGACCGGCCCGGGCGCGTCAGGAATCCTGACGCGCGATATCCACGATCAGCACCTCGACGATCTGATCGCCAAAGGTCATTTGCGCCGATTCGCGCAACGCGACCCGCAACGGGTCGAGCGTGCCCGGCCGGGTAAAGGCGCCATCAAAGCCGCCGATATTGGCATGGTCGAACAGCACCCGCAGGAAACCGTCGCGCAGCTTGGGCTCCTTGGCAAAGAAATTGTCCGAGAACCCGGTCTTCACTTCGAGACTGAGCGTTACGGTGGCCAGCCCGGCGACCCGGTCATTGCTGACCAGCGGCACCACAAAGGGCTTGCTCATCTTGACATATTCGTTGCCGCTCGCCTCGGCGCCCTCGCCCTTGTCGCTGGCGTGATCGCTCGGGGGCTTGCCATGGCTGTCCTCGGTTGGCGGCTTGGCCGCGGTTTCGGCCTGGTTGCCAGCGCCGGACCCCTTGGGGCCCAGCGCGATGCCCGCGCCGATCCCCGCGCCGACTCCGAGGACCAGCATCAGGACCGGAAGAAGTTTTCCCAGCATCGCGCCCCCTCAGAACGGCAGGACCATGTCCAGCACCTGCTGGCCATAGCGCGGTTGCTGCACATCGGTGATCTGGCCGCGCCCGCCATAAGAAACCCGGGCCGACGCGATCTTGTCATAGGTGATCTCGTTCTGGCGCGAGATGTCCTCGGGCCGGACAAATCCCGATACCAAAAGCTCGCGCAGTTCGAAATTCACCCGCAGTTCTTGCGAGCCGGAGATCGACAGGACCCCGTTCGGCAGCACGTCCACCACGGTGGCCGCAACCCTCAGGGTCAGCTTCTCCTTGCGCTTGACCGAGCCCCGACCGCCCGAGGCGCTGGTGGAATCGACCGAGACCGCCTCGTCCAGCGAAGCGCCTTCGGGCAGGTGTTCGTCTATCCGCTGCGGCAGGCCGAAGAGGCCCGGCACCGACAGGCTCTCGGAGCCCGAGCGCGAGCGGTTGGTGTCGTTCGAGATCTCGGCCTTTTCGTCGATCTCGATCACCACGGTCAGGATATCGCCCTTTTTCATCGCCCGCTGGTCACCCAAGAGCGAGCTTTGCCCGCCGCTCCACAGCGAGGCGCGGTCGACGGTGCGCTGCGGCTGGGTATAGAGCGGCAGACCGGGCCAGAGCATTGCCACCTGTTCAGGCGACTCGGTGTTGGGCGTGAAACTTGGCGCCTTGCCCAGATGGTCGGCCCGTCCGCAGGCGGACAGGACCAGGGCAAGGGCGATCAGGCGCGGAACAGGGCGGGAGTGGAGCATCATTTCACCTCGATGGAGCCGTCCGGGCGGATCTGCCCGGAGACGGTGGTTCGGGAACTCAGGTTCATGACCCGGATCACATCGCCCGCGGCCCCGCGCCCCAGGGCGCGGCCTTCGGTCGAGATGACCAGCGAACCACGATCGAAATAGAGCGTGACCAGGTCGTTGCGGTCGACGATGGCGGGCGGGCCGATATCGTCGTAGCGGATCGGCCGACCGGGATAGAGGGCGACGCGCGCCTCTTGCCCGACAACCTCGGACGGGTCGGCATAGACCCCTGCCATGTCCACGGATTTCAGCACCAGATCCTCGGGGCCGATGATCGCCTTGGCGCGGATCGTGCGCGACGGCACCAGGATCTCGGCCGTCGCCGCCTGTGGCAGGCAGAGCGCCAGGGCCAGGGCCAGGGCCAGGGTACGCATCAGCGCACCTGTGTGGTGGCGCTCATCATCTGGTCCACCGCCGAAATCACCTTGGCATTCATCTCGTATCCGCGCTGCGCCTCGATCAGCTCGGTCACCTCGCGCACCGCGTCGACAGAACTGTCCTCCAGGTACCCTTGCCGCAGGGTGCCCAGGCCGTCTTCGCCCGGGTTGCCGACAATCGGATTGCCCGAGGCCTCGGTCTCCTTGAACAGGTTGCCGCCAACCGCCTCGAGGCCCTTGGCATTGGCAAAGCTCACCAGAGTGATCTGGCCCAAGAGCTGCCCTTCGGCGGTATCGTCGAAATAGGCATAGACCTCGCCCCCGGCATTGATCGACAAAGAGCGCGCATCGGTCGGAATGGTGATCTCGGGCGCCACGGCGTAACCTTCGGAGGTAACCACCAACCCCTCGGCCGAGCGTTTCAACGCCCCGTCACGGGTATAGGCCGACTGCCCGGAGGGCAGCGTCACTTCAAGATAACCGCGCCCTTCGATGGCGAGATCCAGGTCGTTACCGGTGGCCGACAGCGCACCCTGTTGCAGGTGTACGGTCACCGCCGCCGGGCGCACCCCCAGCCCCAGCTGCACCCCGGTGGGCAGCACGGTGCCGTCCGCCGCGTTCACCGTGCCCGCGCGCGAGACCTGCTGGTAGTGCAGGTCGGCAAACTCGGCCCGCCGCGCGTTATAGCCGGTGGTGTTCATGTTCGCGAGGTTGTTCGAGATGGTCTCGACCCGCATCTGCTGGGCGGTCATTCCGGTGGCGGCGATTTTCAGGGCGCGCATATCAGGCTCCTCTTTTCTGGATCAGCGCAACAGCGTGTCGACCGCGTTGCGAATGCGTTGGTCTTCGGTTTCAAGAAAACTCTGCCCAAGCTCATAGGCGCGCTGGATCTCGATCATCCGGGTCATCTGGTCGATGGCGTCCACGTTCGAGCCTTCGAGAAACCCTTGCAGGATGGTTGCGCCCTCGGTCGGTTCCACCCCGCCCTCGGCGCGGAACATCACCCCGCCCTCGCGGATCAGCCCGATGACGTCCACCGGTTGATAGAGCCCGATCTGGCCCAGCAGGCGGCCACCGCCGCTGACGGTGCCATCAGCCCCGACCGTGATCCCGTCGATATCCGGCGGTACGAAGATCGGCGCGCCGTTGGCATCCATCAACCGGTATCCGTCGGGATTGACCAGATCGCCCTGGGCATTGGGAACAAAGGTACCGGCCCGCGTCAGGCGTTCGCCGCCGGGTGTTTCCAGCAGGAAAAACCCATCCCCCTCGATCGCCAGATCGAAATCGCCGTTGGTCTGGGACAGGACCCCCTGCTGCTGCGAGGTGTTGCGGACCTGGCCGCGCGCCATCGACAGGGAACCATCGCCGCGCGTGTCGCGGATGAATTCCGAGAATACCAGCCCCTCTTGCCGGAAACCGGTCGTGGCGGCGTTGGAGATGTTGTTGGCGATCACCCGGGTCTCGTTCATCAGACCAGCCTGCCGGGACAGGATCGAATAGCTTGCGGCTCCCATCAGTAGCCTCCTGCGATCAGGGGTATCAGCGTGGTGGTGAAGTAGTTGACCAGCGTCTGCGCCATGAAACCCATCGAGATCCAGAACACGATGACGATGGCCGCCAGTTTCGGCACAAAGGTCAGAGTCATTTCCTGAATCGAGGTCAGGGCCTGGAACAGGCCCACCGCGACCCCGGTGACCAGCGCGACCGCCAGGATGGGGAACGAGGTGATGACCGCGATCCACAACCCCTGCCGCACCGTGTCAAAGAACAGCCCCTCGGTCATCATGGCTCAGACCGGCATCCTCAGGATTTCCTGATAGGCCTCTACCACCTTGTTGCGCACGGTGACGGCGGTTTCCACCGCCAGTTCCGACTGTGCCAGCGCCTGCACCAGCGCATGCGGATCGGCCTGGCCGATCATCGCCGCCTTGGCGGTATCCTCGCTGTGTTGCAGGGTGGCGGCAAAGTCGCGGAAGGTGTTGCGCAACCCTTGCGAAGCACTCTCCGTGGCGGGATCTGCCTGAGTTGCGGGGCGCGCAGAGGCATATGCCTGGGCGGCGGAAAGGGAGCGGATATCCATTCTGGCTGTCCTTCTGAGTTCTGTCGTTACTTGCGGAGAAGATCCATCAGGCCTGACGACATCTGCCGTGCCTGATCGAAAAGCTTCAGATTGGCCTCATAGCTGCGCTGGGCCTCGCGGGCGTCGGCGATCTCGATCATCAGATCGACGTTCGACCCTTTGTAATGACCGGTGTCATCGGCCATCGGATGCGACGGGTCGAAGATCTCGGGCAGGTCGCGCCGGTCGAGCTTTACCCGGCCGGTGCGCACCAGATCGGTACCCTGGTCGGGGTCGCGGGCGGTTTCGAACGGGACCGTCTTGCGCCGGTATCCCGGCGTGTCGGCGTTCGAGATATTCTCGGACACATGACGCAGGCGGGTGGCCTGGGCGTTCAGCGCACTGGCGGTGACGGCAAGGGATTTGGAAAATTCGCTCATCTCGAAACCTCCTTAGGCGCGGCCCAGGCCGACGCGCAGGATGTTCAACGAGGATTTGTAGATCGCCAGCGCGCGGTCGTGCTGGCGCTTGACCTCGACGGCCTTGAGCATCTGGTTTTCGACACTGACATTGTTGCCGTTGGGATCACCCGGCGCGTCGGTTTCGAAGGTTTCCCAGCTCTGGCTGGCCTGCCCCGCACCGTTCAGGTGACGGTCGCGCGTCGCCTGCATCGGGCGCTCGGCTCCGGTTCCAGCATATGTTTCGGCAAACCCCGTAATGTCGCGCTCGCGGTATCCGGGCGTGTCGGCATTGGCCATGTTCCCCGCCACGACAGCCTGTCGCTGACCCGCATGTGTTGCCATGGCGTACGCCATCTTAAAGACGTTCAAGTCCGAGAACATCGGGGCTTCTCCCTCGATCAATTTCAATCAAGGCTTAACCCCGATTCGTTTAGAAACCGTTGTCAGGGAAGAGAAGGAGACCCCCGATGACGGCACCCGATCTGCGCGCGCTCAAAGCGGCCTTTGACGATCTCAGCCTGGTCCGCCATGTGGGCCGGGTGATAGGCGTGGCGCGCGGAGTGATCCGCATCCAGGGCCTCTCCAGCAAGGCACAGATCGGCGACCGGCTGGAGCTTAAGCGCAATTTTGGCGCCGCCTTGTGGGGCGAGGTGTTGCAGGTCGAGGATGGGATCGTGAACATGCTGCCCGACGGCGCGCCCGAGGGCGTGGCGATGGGTAACCGGGTGGTGCTGCACCAGATCCCCGCATTCTCGCCCGGCCGACACTGGCTGGGCCGGGTCATCGACCCGTTCGGTCGGCCGCTCGATGGCCGCCCACTGCTGCGCGGGGGAAAGGCCCGCGATCTGATGGCCGCGCCGCCGCCTGCGGTGCAGCGCAAACCAATGGGCGCGCGGATAGCGACCGGGCTGTCGGCGCTCAACACCTTGCTGCCCATCGTGCGCGGCCAGCGTGTGGGCCTGTTTGCAGGCTCGGGCGTGGGCAAATCCAGCCTGATGGCGACGCTTGCGCGTTCGATGCAGGCGGATGCGGTGGTGGTGGCCCTGATCGGCGAACGCGGCCGCGAGGTGAACGAGTTTGTCGACAAGGCGTTGGGCCGCGACGGCATGGCTCGGTCCGTGGTGGTCGCCGCCACTTCGGATCAGTCGGCACTGGTGCGGCGCCGCTGCGCCTGGGCGGCGATGAGCGTCGCCGAGGCGCTGCGCGACGAGGGGCTGAACGTGCTGTTCCTGGCCGATTCGATCACCCGTTTCGCCGAGGCGCATCGCGAGATCTCGGCCGCCATGGGCGAGGCGCCGGCGCTGCGCGGCTATCCGCCCTCGGTGACGCCGCTGATCACGGGCCTGTGCGAACGCGCGGGGCCGGGCATCGCGAAACAGGGCGACATTACCGGCGTGTTCAGCGTGCTGGTGGCCGGGTCGGACATGGATGAACCCGTGGCCGACATCCTGCGCGGCGTGCTCGACGGGCATATCGTGCTGAGCCGCGAGATTGCCGAGCGCGGGCGCTTTCCGGCCATCGATGTGGGCCGCTCGGTCTCGCGCAGCCTGCCTGCCGCCGCGACGCCCGAACAGAACGAGCTGATCGCCGAGGCGCGACGCCTGTTGGGCGCCTATGAACAGTCCGAGGTGATGATCAAGGCCGGGCTTTATGCCGAAGGGTCGGATCCGTTGTTGGATCAGGCGGTGCGGCTGTGGCCGGAGTTGGACAGTTTCCTGGCCCGGGCCGACCCGCAGGGGATCGAACACAGTTTCTCGCGCCTGCAACTGATCCTGCGCCGGGCCAAATCCGGCCCCAGAAAGTGACAGGCCCCGGCGTGCCGGGGCCTCTCCAGTGTCTTAGTCGGCGTCCGCCACCCCCTCGGCCCTGAGCCGCGCGCGGCGGGCGCGATAGCTGGGCAGCACCACAAGGATGACCGCAAGCGCCAGCAGGCCCAGCGTCATCGGCCGTTCCAGAATGAACCCCAACCCGTCATAAAGCTGCAATGCGCGGGCAAAGTTGTTTTCCAGCATCGAGCCCAGGATGAACCCGATCAGCAACGGTGCCAGCGGATAGTCGGCAAAGCGCAGCACGGTGGCACAAACGCCAAGGCCGACAAGGATCAGAAGCTCGGTGGCATTGTTCTGGCCGATATAGGCCCCCATCAAGGTAAAGAACAGGATGAACGGGATCAGGAAGGTGCGCGGGACCGCCAGAACCTTGGCGATATAGGGGATCAGCGGCAGGTTCAGGATCAACAGGATCAGGTTGCCCAGATACATCGAGATGATCACCGCCCAAAAGATCTGCGGATCGTCCAGCATCAGCCGGGGCCCGGGCGTGACGTTCAGCGCAATCAGCGCTCCAAGCAGGATCGCCGTAGTGCCCGAGCCGGGAATACCCAGAGTCAGCAGCGGCACGAAAGACCCCGTGCAGGCCGCGTTGTTGGCGGTTTCCGGCGCTGCCAGCCCCTTGAGCGAGCCCTTGCCGAATTCCTCCTGCTCTTCCTTGGTGGCGATGTTACGCTCGACCGCATAGCCGAGGAAACTGGCGATCGTCGCGCCCGCGCCCGGCAACACGCCGATCAGGAACCCCTGGATCGACTGCCGCCCGATCACCGGCGCGATGGTGCGCGCCTCGTCCCGGGTGATGCGCAGATCCTTGATCTCGCCGCCCTCGCCGCCCTGGGCCGAGCGGGACGGGTCGAGCACGAGATAGATCGCCTCGGGCAGGGCGAACATGGCCATGGCCAGCGTGATGAAACCAAAGCCCGATTGCAGGTCCATGACACCCATGGTGAAGCGCGGCATGTTGAACAGCGCACCCTCGCCCACCGTGGCCATGATCAGACCCAACAGCGTCATCAACAGCGCCTTGCCCACCTGACCGGATCCGGCAAAGGCGGCAATGGCACTGAGCCCCACCACCATCAGCGCGAAATACTCGGCCGAATGAAAGAGCAGCGCGACCGAGGCCAGCGCCGGCGCAAACACCATGAGCAGGATCGCCCCGATGGTGCCGCCACAGAAGCTGGAGATCGCGGCCACGGTCAGCGCCTTGCCTGCCTTGCCCTGCCGCGCCAGCGGATAACCGTCAAAGCTGGTCGCCACGGTCGAGGCGACACCAGGCGCGTTGATCAGGATCGACGAGGTCGATCCGCCGAAGATCGCGCCATAATAGACGCCCGCCAGCAGGATCAGCGCCGCCGACGGGTCGCCGATGGAGATGGCGACCGGGATCATGATGGCGATGATCGACATCGGCCCCAGCCCCGGCAACATGCCGATGAACGTGCCGATCAGGCAGCCTCCGATGACCATGAGGATGTTTGTGATCGAAAAGGCAGTGCCCAGACCGATCAGGATACCTTCGAGCATGTCAGCCTCCGTTTGTCAGGAAAACAGGCCAGGGGCTGAGGAAGATCCCCAGCACGACCTGAACCAGGTACCACACGATGCCTGCCGCCGCTGCGGCCACCGGCAGCAGGATATGGAACCGCCGCTCACCCAGGATCACGGCGCCGACGCTCAGAAATCCCAGCGTCGAGAGCAGGAAACCCAGCGGCCGGAGCAGCAGCGCATAGGCCACCATCAGGCCCAGCAGCGCCAGGGCCTGCCCAAGTTTGTAATCGGTCAGACGGCGATAGTTGATGTCCATCGGCTTGGGATCGGCCGCGCCCTTCTCGAGCCCCAGCAGGATCGACAAGGCGGTCAGAACCGCCAGGACCGACAGGATCTTGGGAAAGGTGCTGGGCCAGATCGGGTTGCGTTTCATGAACGGGGCAAGGCCCGCGTCCATGGTGAAGAAGGCGGCATAGCCATAGGCAAGACAGATCATCAGGATGACCAGCGCGATCCAGCGGTCGAGTGCCATAAGATCCTCCGGGGTGTGTTGGGTTGAGGCGGGTATGGGGGCGCTGCCCCCGCCGCCCGTGCCGGGCGACTCCCCCGGGATATTTTCTGCAAGAGGAAAGACAATGTTAACCTTGATCCCGCAGGCTTGGTTCACGGTACAGGCTGGGAAGCCGATGACCGTGCAAAGGGAAGGTTATGCTTCTTCGGTGGAGGGGAGGGCCGGGCGCTCTCCCCTTCCTCTTGCTTCAAATATCCCGGGAGCGCGAGGGTGGAACCCTCGCACATCACGAACAAGCGCGGCGCAGCCGCACCTTTGGGTTACAGGAAACCCAGCTTACGCATCAGGTCGCCGATCTGCTGTTCCTGCTTTTCCAGGAAGGCGCGGAAATCGTCGCCGCTGTTGTGGATGTTGACCCAACCATTGCGGGCGCGCACGGCTTCCCATTCGGGGGTGTCATACATCTTGGCAATCACGTCCTGATAGGCGGCAAGCCGGTCTTCCGGCAGGCCGGGGGCGCCAAAGAAACCGCGCCAGTTCACAAAGGTCGTCTCGATCCCCTGCTCCTTCATCGTCGGCGCATCGGGATAGGCGGCGACCCGGTCATCCGAGGTGACGCCGATGATCTTGACTTCGCCGGCATTGGCCAGGTCGATCGCTTCGGAGAAACCGGTGCTGAGCGCCGCGATCTCGCCCGAGAGCAGTGCCGCCATCGCCTTGCCGCCCGCGTCATAGGGGATGTACTTCACCGCCAGCGCGTCCTTACCCGCGGCCTCCATCACCATTGCCGCGACCAGGTGGTCCATGCCACCGGGCACCGAACCGCCACCGATGGCGGTGCCGCTCGGGTTGGCGTCATAGGCGGCGAGCAGGTCGCTCATCGAATTCACCGGGCTGTCCTTGCCTACCACGATGGCGGCATAGTCGCCGATGGTTCCGGCGACCAGGGTCAGGTCGCGGAAGTTCTGCGGAAAGACACCGGTCAGCGAGCGGATGATGATCGGGGTCGAGTTGACCATCAGCGTGCCGTGGTTCGAGGCGGCGTTTTCGATCAGGTAGCCGATTGCCTTGCCGCCGCCGCCGCCGGACATGTTTTCATAGCTGGCGGTACCGACCAGACCCGCTGCGGTCAGCGCCTCGCCGGTGCCGCGCGCGGTGCCGTCCCAGCCGCCGCCAGCGCCGCCCGGAACGAGGAAATGGATGCTGTCGACCACAGGTTCGGCCAAAGCCGGCGTGGAAAAGGCAAATGCCGCCGATGCGGCGGCCATCATGACCCGGCGGGTCAGGTTCAGTTTCGTCATCTTGTCCTCCCGTTTGACAAAGCGAGTTTCGGTCGCCCATGTGAAAGGAAAGCCATGCCAAGCTGACACCAACCTGTCGCGGGCAAGGTCGGAAAGGAGGGGGACGGATGCGATTTCTGCTGGTCGAAGACAATCAGAGCCTGGCGGCGGCCATCCTTGACCGGTTGCGCCTGGATGGGCATGTCGCCGATCATGCCGCTGATATCGACACCGCCGAATCATTTGTGATCACGACAGATTACGATCTGATTTTGCTGGATATTATGTTGCCGGACGGCGACGGCCGCAGCTTCCTCAAGGCGCATCGCGACGGTCAGAACGAAACGCCTGTGATCGTGCTGACCGCGCGGTCCGAAGTATCGGACCGGGTTGGAGTGCTGGATCTGGGCGCCGACGACTACCTGACAAAACCCTTCGATTTTTCCGAGCTCGAAGCCCGCTGCCGGGCCGTTCTGCGCCGTCGCGGCGGCCGCTCGTCGAATCAGAAACGAATCGGCGCGCTCACTTTCGACCCTTTGGCCGGCACGCTCGAAGTGGCCGGCCAACCTGTCGCGCTCCGCAACAAGGAACTGCGCCTGCTCGAAACGTTCCTTGCCGCTCCCGATCAGATCCTGTCCAAGGCCCGGCTGGTGGACCGGTTGTTTTCCTATGACGAGGATGTCTCGGAAAACGCCATCGAGGTCTATGTCGGCCGGTTGCGGAAAAAGATCGCCGGTTCCGGGGTCGAGATCGTCACCGAACGCGGCCTGGGCTACCGGATGCGGCTGGCATGAGCGGCGTCCGCCTCAGCGGTTCGATCCGGCGGCGGCTGACTTTGCAACTGGTCGGCAGCGCGGCGGTTCTGGCGGCGCTGCTTTTTGTCATCGTCCAGACCTTCACCCGGGATCTGGCCGAAGAGACCCACGACCGGATCCTGTTGGCCTCGGCCACCTCGATCATGGATGCGGTCTCGGTCCGGTCGGGCGAGGTGACGGTGGACCTGCCCTATGCCGCGCTGTCGATGCTGAGCAATGTCAGCGACGATCGGGTGTTCTATCGGGTGGTGCTGGGGCGGGACACCCTGACCGGCTATCCGGATCTGCCGATGCCCGATCCGCAGCCGGGCGATGACGAACCGCTGTTCCAAACGCTGGACTACAAGGGGGAAAGCGTGCGCATGGCGACCGCGGTTCGACGGCTGTCGCTGAATGGCGTGCCGACCCATCTGGCGATCTCGGTCGCGCAAACCCGCACCGGTCAGGTCGAACGGCTGGACGCCCTGTCGCGGACCGCGCTGATGCTGGGGGCGGGATTCTTTGCGGTTGCGGTTCTGCTGGCGGTCTGGGCAGCGCAATCCTCGATCCGGCCGCTGCGCGACCTGGCCGGGATGGTGGCACGCCGCGGGCCCAAGGACCTGCGCCCGGTGGCCCGCCCGGTGCCTGCGGAAATGGCGCCGCTTGTCTCGTCTCTCAACAGTTTCATCGATCGGCTGCGCCTGTCACTTTCCCGGTCCGAGGACTTCATCGCCGAGGCCGCGCATCGCGTGCGCACCCCGCTGGCCACCGTGCGGACCCAGGCCGAGAACACACTGCACCGGATCGAGCGGCCCGAAAACCGCGC
Source organism: Ruegeria sp. PrR005 (assembly GCF_010500245.1). Lineage (GTDB taxonomy): Bacteria > Pseudomonadota > Alphaproteobacteria > Rhodobacterales > Rhodobacteraceae > Ruegeria_B > Ruegeria_B marisflavi. The sequence goes on along the minus strand of NZ_JAAGOX010000022.1, from coordinate 267,992 downwards.
CGCCCTGCGCGAGATGATCCGCGCCATCGACGAAAGCTCGCGCGCCGCCGGACAATTGCTGGACCATGCCATGGTCAGTTTCCGGGTCGACAGCCTGGAGCGCAGCCCCGTCGACCTGACCGAACTGATGCACGAACTTGTCGATCGCCTGCGCCCGGTGGCCGATCTCAAGGACATCACGCTGGTGCTGGAGGCGACCGCGCCGCATCCGATCCTGGGCGATCCGATCCTGGTGCAGAATGCCGGGCGTAATCTGCTGGACAACGCGATCAAATACGCCCCCGACGAAAGCCTGGTCCGGGTCGCGCTGAACACCGAAGGCGGGATGCAGACGGTTGCCATCTGCGATCAGGCCGGCGGCTTCCCGACCGATCAGCTTGACCAGTTGACCGAACGTTTCGTGCGCGGCCGCAATGCCGAGGGCACGGTGGGCTCGGGCCTGGGCCTGACCATCGCCCGCGAAGTGGCCGAGGCTCATGGCGGGCGGCTGGAGATAAGAAACACTCAAGACGGAGCCGGAGCATGCGTCACGCTGGTCTTTCCCTCTGCCTGATCCTCTGGGCCTGTGCCGTCTCGGCCTTTGAAATCGAGGGCCGCGAACGGTTTGGCCCGGCCGACGGCCGGGTTCTGCGCGTGCTGTCGACCACCGATATCGACATTCTGCGGCCGCTGATCGACAGCTTTCTGCGCGCCCGGCCCGGTGTCGCCATCGACTATACCGTGGCCAGCAGCGCCCAGGTGATGCAGGCCATCGCGGACGAGGGTGAGCGGTTCGACATGACGTTGTCTTCGGCCATGGACCTTCAGGTCAAGCTGGCCAATGACGGGTTCACCCGCGCGCACCGGTCGGCCTGGACACCGATGGTGCCCGACTGGGCCAACTGGCGCGACCATGTGTTTGCCTTTTCCCAGGAAACCGCCGCCATCGTGATCTCGCGCGCCGCATTTTCCGGCATCGCCCCGCCGCGCACGCGACAAGAGCTGATCGACGTGCTGCGCCGCGACCCGGACAAGTTCCGCGACCGGGTCGGAACCTATGACGTGGCGGTCAGCGGCCTGGGCTATCTCTTTGCCACCCAAGACGCGCGCACCGCCGAAAGCTTCTGGCGGCTGATGGAGGTTCTGGGAAGCCTGCGGGTGAAACTCTACTGCTGCTCGGGCGAGATGATCGAGGCGGTGGCCAATGGCCAGATCGACGTGGCCTATAACGTGCTGGGCAGCTATGCCCGGGCCCGGCGCGACCTGGCCGACCGTATCGTGGTGATTGAGCCCGAGGAATACACCAACATGATGATGCGCACGGCGGTGATCCTGAAGGACTCGACCGAACCGGAGCTGGCGGGCGCCTTCACCGATCACCTGATCGCGGCCGCCTGGTCGGTGCCGCCTGCGCCCGAATACCCGTTCCAGGACCCGCCGCAAAGCGTGCGGGCGCTTGGCTCGACCCTGCGGCCGATCCAGTTGGGGCCGGGCTTGCTGGTGTTTCTCGACACGCTGAAACGGAACCGATTCCTGACCGAGTGGGGCGATGCCGTCCAGCAGGACTGACCGCCGTTTTCGCTAGAGTTTTACCTGTTATGCATCCCTTAACGCCTGCCTTGGTATCCCGGTAGTTGGGTGAATAGGAAGGTGGTGGAGATGGGTGCGCATTCCAATGCGGCGCCGATCATCATCAAGAGGAAGAAATCGGGTGGTGGCGGTGGCCACCACGGCGGCGCATGGAAGGTGGCTTATGCCGACTTCGTGACCGCCATGATGGCCTTCTTCATGTTGATGTGGCTGCTGAACGCGACGACAGAAAAACAACGCAAGGGCTTGGCCGATTACTTCTCCGACGCCATACCGGTCAACCCGGTGTCCGGCGGCGGAGACGGATCGTTCGGCGGCGACAGCATGTTCTCGGAAAACACGCTGGTGACCAATGGCACCGGCGGGGTGAACCGCAGGCGCGCCGATGCCGAACGCTCGCGCGGGTCGACCGGGGTCGACAGGCAGGGCGGCGACCGGGCGCCGTTCGAAGAGTTCAAGACACTCGAAGCGGTCCTTCAGGGACGCGGCGGCGAAAGCCTGGTCAGCGAGCAGCTGCGCAAGCACATCGTCACCCGGGTCACCGACGAGGGCCTGATCGTCGAGCTGTTCTCGACCGACGAATCGCCCCTGTTCGAACAGGGCACGGACCGGCCGACCGCGCTGATGAAGGACCTTGCAAACGTTATCGTTCGCGCCTCGGACATGGTCACGAACGGCATCGCGGTGGGCGGGCATATCCGCGCGCACCCCGTGGTGTTGGCCCGAAGTCCGGTCTGGGAATTGTCGATGGCACGGGCCGAACGCACCCGTGTCCTGTTCGAAGGTCAGGGGCTGAAGCCGGAACGAATTCAGCGGGTTACCGGATATGCCGACCGAAAGCTGACCGACCGAAACCCGATGGCCGCGCGCAATGACAGGATCGAGGTGACCTTTCTGCGCAGTGCCTCGCCCTAAGGATAGGCGGCATTTTAGACGTTAGAACGGTGTTAAGCGGTCGTGCGCTAGCTGTTGCATCAGGTTTTTTCCGAGATGCATCAGAAAGGCGTGTCCATGACCATTTCATCTTCGCTCAATGCCGGGGTCGCGGCGCTCACCGCCAATGCCAGCCGCCTGGCAACGATTTCGGACAATATCGCGAATTCGTCCACTTTCGGGTACAAGCGCGTGGAAACGGATTTCCACGCGATGGTCAACGCCAGCGGCCGGGGCACCTATTCGGCGGGTGGTGTGCGAACGACCAACCAGCGCCTGATCGACCAGCGCGGCTCGCTGGTATCGACCAGCAACTCCACCGACCTTGCCGTGCGCGGGCGCGGCATGCTGCCGGTCATGCGCAGTTCGCAACTGGCGCTGGGCACGCAGGAGATGATGCTGACCACGACCGGCTCGTTCCGCACCGATGACGAAGGCTATCTGGTCACCGAATCCGGCCTGGTCCTGATGGGATGGCGCGCCAATGCGGATGGCTCCATTCCCAACCTGCCGCGCGACACGTCCGACGGGCTGGAACCGGTGCAGCTGAGCGTCAACCAGCTGTCCGGCTCGCCCACCACGGAAATGGTGCTGCGGATGAACCTGCCCGCCACCGCGACCGAGGCGGGATCACCGGGTGACACCCAGCCGCTCTCGGTCGAGTATTTCGACAACCTGGGCAAGTCCGAGAATGTGCAGATCGAACTGATTCCGACCGTGCCCGAGACCGGTACCACCAACGAGTGGACGATGATCCTGCGCGACACGGCATCCGGCGGTGCCATTGTCGGAGAGTATACCCTGGTTTTCGACGACGGCCGCACCTCGGGCGGCACGCTGCAATCGGTGACCGCCACCACCGGTGGCGCATATGATCCGGAAACCGGCAGCATGGTCATCGAGGTCGCCGGCGGCCCGATGGAAATCAATATCGGGCTGATCGGGGCCTCGGACGGTATCACGCAACTCTCGGACACGTTCGCGCCGGTTTCGATCACCAAGGATGGCAATGCCGTCGGCACCATGAGCCGGGTAGAGGTCGATGAAAACGGCTTTGTCTACGCCTTTTTCGATACCGGGGTCAGCCGCCGGGTGTTCCAGATCCCGCTGGTCGACATGCCCAATCCCAACAGCCTGGTTGCGCTCGACAGCCAGGCCTACGCCCCCTCGCGCGACAGCGGCACCTTCTTCCTGTGGGATGCCGGCGACGGGCCAACCGGCGATCTGGTGTCTTTCGCGCGCGAGGAATCGACCACCGATGTCGCAACCGAACTGACGGCCATGATCCAGACCCAGCGCGCCTATTCCTCAAGCGCAAAGGTGATCCAGACCGTCGACGAGATGTTGCAGGAAACCACCAATATCAAGCGCTGATCGCGCCCTGAGACCGGAGGCCACCCATGACCATCTCCACCGCGCTCAATTCCGCGCTCAGCGGCCTGACCGCCGCCAGCCGCGCCTCGGGCCTTGTTGCCGACAACATCGCCAATGCACTGACCCCCGGATACGCCCGCCGCACGCTGGAACTGACGGGCAATGTCTTGAGCGGTACCGGCGTTCGCGTCGCCGGTATCACCCGGAACACTGATCCGGTTCTGGTGGCCAACCGGCGCGGCGCCGACGCATCCCAGGGCCATGCCGATACCGTCTCCCGGTTCCACGGGGAAATGGCTAGGCTGGTTGGCGGGGTGGATGATCCCAACTCGATCCCGAACCTGATGGCCGAGTTCGAAAGCAGCCTGATCGCGGCGGCCAGCAATCCGGGCGCCCAGGTACGGTTGGACTCGGCTGTTGGCGCTGCCGTCGATCTGACTCAGGCGCTGAACCGGGCTTCGGACGGGCTGCGCACCGCGCGGATCGGCGCCGATCGCAGCATCGGCCAACAGATCGACCGGCTGAACCTGGTCCTCAAGGATATCGAAGAGATCAACGGCCGGGTTCAGACCACCAAACTGTCCGGCGGCGATACCTCTGCGCTTCTGGACCAGCGCCAGCAGTTGATCGACGAGGTGAACACCATGGTGCCGGTCAACGTCGTCAGCCGCGACCACGGCAGCATTGCGCTGTTCACCGACGGTGGGGCGATCCTGCTTGATGGCAAGGCCGGGCAATTCTCGTTTGCGCAGACTCCGCAAGCGATGCCGCACATGACGGTGGAAAACGGTCTGCTGTCCGGGTTGCAGTTCAACGGGTCGCCGATCCGCACGGCCGGAACCGGCTCTCCCATCGGTGGTGGCACCCTGGCCGCGGCCTTCGAGGTGCGCGACACACTGGCCGTCGATGCCCAGAAAGGTCTGGATTCCGTCGCGCGCGACCTGATCGAACGGTTCGAGGCGCCCGGGCTGGACCCGACCGCCGGACCCGGCGACCCCGGTCTTCTCACCGACAACGGGGCGCGGTTCTTGGCCGCGGGCGAGGTCGGGCTGGCCGGACGGCTGGAGGTGAACGCCGCCGTCGATCCGGCCCGGGGTGGCCAGTCCTGGCGCTTGCGCGACGGGTTGGGTGCAACCCAGCCCGGAGCGCCCGGCAATGCGGCCCAGATCCAGGCCTTCCATCTTGCCCTGACAACCACGCGGCCTGTCGCTGGCGCGCCATTCGGAACATCGGATATGAGCGCGGCCGATCTTGGATCCGCCTTGCTGTCCTCGGTATCGCAAAACGCCAGCCGGGCGACCGAACGGCTGACCTTTGCCACCGTCAGCCAGACCGAAATGAAGCGGATCGAACTGCAACAAGGGGTCGATACCGATGTCGAACTTCAGACCCTGATGCAGGTCGAACAGGCCTATGCCGCCAATGCCCGGGTCATCGAAACCGTGTCCGAACTGATGGACACCTTGCTGAGGTTGTAAACCATGTCCTTGAATTCGATCGGAGATCTGGCGCAAACCCTGATGCTGCGCAGCCAGGGCACCCGGATCCGGATGCAGATCGACACGCTCACGCAAGAGCTGAGTTCGGGTCAGGTCGCCGATGTCGCCGGCCGGTTGCGGGGCGACTTTTCGCATCTGTCCGACATGGATCGGTCATTGAAACGTCTGAACGCGCTGTCGACCGCCGCGGCGGAAACCCGGCTGCTGGCCGACGCGGCCCAGGCCAGCCTGGAAACCGTCAACCAGGCGGCCACGGATCTGTCCGACTCGCTGCTCTCCGTTTCGCTTTCGAACCAGGCCGTCAGCCATGCCCAGGCATCGGTCGAGGCCCGCTCCGCACTCGATACGATGGTCTCGGCGCTCAACACGTCGCTCGCCGGGCGGTCAGTGTTCGCAGGCGTTGCCGAAGACCAGGCGCCGTTGCGGTCGGCCGATACACTGCTGAGCGGGCTTCGTGATGCGGTGGCGGGCCAGTCCTCCCCATCCGACATCCTCCAGGCCGCGCGCGACTGGTTCGATGACGCGGCGGGGTTCCAATCGGTTGTCTATACGGGGTCGGACCAGTCCCGGAGCCCGGTTCAAGTGTCCGGGAACGACCAGGTGGCCCTTGCCCGCCGCGCCGACGACCCGGTGTTCCGCGAAGGGTTGATGCTGGCTGCGGTGGCCGCCCTGGCGAACGATCCGGCCCTGTCGCTCGACACCACAACCCGAAGCGCGATCTTCGAGGCGGCGGGAACCGGTCTGCTCGGGACTCGTGACCGCATGGTCGAACTTCAGGCCGAGGTCGGCGATGCCCAGGCCCGGATCGAAAAGGCACAGACAGGCAATTCCATGGCCCGAACCAGCCTGGAGCTGGCACGCGGCGAACTGATCGGCGCGGACCCCTATGAAACCGCGATCCGGCTCGAAGCGGTGCAGTTCCAGCTCGAAAGCCTCTACACGACAACCGTGCGCAATTCGCGCCTGACCCTGGTGAATTTCCTGCGATGACCCTGTTTCGTCTCCTCGCCTGTCTCCTCCTGCTCCCCACCCTGGCCCAGGCTGGGGCCGTCCGCCTGAAAGACCTGGTCGAATTCGACGGGGTGCGCGGCAATGATCTGGTCGGTTACGGACTGGTTGTCGGGCTCAATGGCACCGGGGATGGTCTGCGCAACGCGCCCTTTACCGAAGAGATCATGTCGACCATCCTCGAACGGCTGGGCGTCAACGTCACAGGAGAGGAGTTCCGCCCCAAAAACGTGGCGGCGGTGTTTGTCACCGCCAGCCTGCCGCCCTTTGCCCGCGCCGGCAGCCAGATCGACGTTACGGTTTCGGCCATCGGCGATTCGAAAAGCCTGCTGGGCGGAACCCTGATCATGACACCGCTGAACGCCGCCGACGGCCAGATCTATGCCGTGGCGCAAGGGACGGTTCTGGCGGGCGGCGCCTCGGCCGAGGGTCAGGCGGCCTCTGTCGTGCGCGGCGTTCCGACCGCCGGGGTGATCCCCTCAGGCGCGCGGGTCGAACGCGAGATCGAGTTCGATCTGGCCTCGCTCACACAATTGCGCCTTGCCTTGAGAGAGCCAGATTTCACCACCGCGGGCCGGATCGAGGCGGCGGTCAACGCCACCTTCAACGCGCGGGTCGCGATCATGCGCGATTCCGGCACGGTGGAGCTCGATATCGCGGCCACCCGTACCCGCTCGACCGCGCATGCGATCGGCCGGATCGAGAACATCCTGGTCGAGCCGGAACGAAAGGCGCGCGTGGTCGTCGACCAGCGCTCGGGCACCATCGTGATGGGTGCCGATGTGCGGATCTCACGGGTGGCGGTGTCGCAGGGCAGCCTGACATTGCGGGTCGAAGAAACCCCGATCGCGGTGCAGCCCAACCCCTTTGCCGATGGCGACACGGTCGTGGTGCCGCGCACCACGGCCGAGATTGAACAGGATCCCGGCATCAAGCTCGCGGAACTCTCCGAAAGTGCCTCGCTGTCGGATGTAGTTGCCGGGTTGAATGCATTGGGGGTGTCACCTCATGACATGATCGACATCCTCAAGACGATCAAGGCCGCCGGGGCACTGCACGCCGAGTTCGTGGTGCGCTGAGACGGCCTGTCAACCGACCCACACCGCATTGGCGGATACACGCGGCGCGGATATCGACCGACACCTCGATCACGGCGCGCCACACACTCCGCATCGGCAATCCCGGACCCAACCGCCTTGCCATCGGCCGGGCCCGCCCCGAAAACGCCTTTCAGCGTGGCGGGCACCGGGGTGCCCGCAGGACGACAAAACCGATTGGATATCAGTACGAGAATTGCGCAGTCAGTTCGGACCGGGCGCGGTTGGCAGTTCGATCAACCCATGTAACCGCGCACAAGGGCGCTGGCGATAAGCGACCAGCCATCCGCCAGAACAAAGAACGCCAGTTTAAACGGCAGGGCCACGGTTGCCGGTGGAACCATCATCATGCCCATCGACATCAGCACCGCCGCAACCACCAGATCGATGATCAGGAAGGGCAGGAACACCAGGAACCCGATCTGAAAGGCACGCGCAACCTCGGACAACATGAACGAAGGGATCAGGACCGAAAGCGGCGCATCCGGCGCGGGTATCAGCCCTTCGCCTCCTGGGCGCAGCGCCGCCATGGCCAGAAACGTATCGGCGTCCAGCCGGCCGGCCATGAAAACACGAAAGGGCTGCAAGGCCTGTTCCATCGCCGGCTCAACCGTAAGCTCCTCGCGCAGCATCGGGGCGATCCCGTTGGCCCAGGCCTCGACAAAAACGGGTTCCATCACGAAATACGTCAGAAACAGCGCCAGGCTGACGATCAGCATGTTCGGCGGCGACTGTTGCAGACCAATGCCTTGCCGAAGGATCCCCAGAACGGTGACCAGCAGCGGAAAACAGGTGATCATGATCGCCAGCCCCGGGGCCAGGCTCAGCACCGTGATCAGCACGATCAGCTGGATGGTCCGCGCCGAGATCGAGCCGCCTTCTCCGAAGGAGACAGAGATCTCTTGCGCCACGGCGGGCCCGGTCGCAGCCAGAACCAGGCCGAAGGTTAACCCGGCCACGACCGCCAGGCAGGGGGCGCGTCTCATCCCAGACCGTTCGACAGATCCGAAATTTCTGTCAACCGGACCGCCAATTGCCCGGCCTGATCGCCGCTCAGCTCTTCCAGCTGGCCGCGGGCGACAAGGCGGTCGCCAACATAGAGTTCCACCGGGTCCTCGACCCGTTTATCCAGGGTCAGCACCGCGTTTTCGCCCAGCCCGATCAGGTCGCGGATCAGTGGGCGGGCACGCCCGACGGACACGGTGATCTCGATCGGGACAGAGTTGAACGGGTTCTTGGGTTCACCAGATTGTGCCGGCTCACGCATGTCAGGACACCTCTTTTGCCTGATAAAGGAAGGATTCCATCGCCTCGGAAATGGAGGTCAGGATCGATGAACAATCGACATCGCGTTCCTGCGTCCCGATCCGCAAACAGGCCTGCCCATCCGGAAGGGATGCCTCTTCGACCAGTTGGACCGGAAAGGAAAACTCTTGATCCAGAACCGGTTTCAGCACCGCGCCAACGCCCGAGGGCACGATCAGCAGCGCTGGTTGTGCCACCTGTTCCCGCGCCATGGATTTGAGCTGCTCGACGATGTGATGCGTGAAGCTCTTGTCCATGGTGCCCGGCAGAACCGTGGTCATCAGGCTTTCGAACATTGGCTCCAACGACAGCGACATCTGGGTCAGCGCCTCGTTATAGGTAAAGGACAGGTCCTCGAGATTGCGCGCCAGGGCTGCCGTGACGCGGCCATTATCCTCGGTCCGGGCCTGCACGGCGTCGTCCCAACCGGCCGAATAGCCCTTTTCGAAGGCAGTCAGCCGGATTTCCTCCAGCCCGTCCTCGTCAATCAGCCGGACCAGGCCGGGATCCATCTGATTGATCTCGAAATCCTCAAGCAGGTGAGCGATGGACATCAGACCTTCTCCCCGTTGTTTTCATCCAGCCAGCTGCGCAGGATCTCAACCGTTTCTTCCTGTTTGTCGCCAATCATCGCGCGCAGGCGGTCCACGGCGGCCGTTCCCTGGCCCCCCGACAGTGCGGGCAGCGCCGCGCCGGCCTGTCCGACGACAAGACCGGTGGCCGCGTCCTCGCCTGCGCCACTTCCCTGGATCTCTCCGGTCAGCGCCGGCACCGGCGCGGCGCGTCCCAGCGGCGCCGGACCGGACAGCAGGTTCGGCGCAGCAGCCGGGCGCGTCAGGATCGGCCGCACCACAAACAGGGCCAGAACCAGGGTGACCACGGCCAGGGTCGCCATCTGGATCAGCGACATCACGTTCAGGGACAGGCCCTGCAACAGGGAACTACTGGCCAGCGTGCCCTGCGGTTCGAGATTGGGCAGGTCCATCGACTTGAGCGTGATCACGTCACCACGCCCACTTTCAAAACCGACCGCGGATTGCACCAACTCGCGCAGCGCGGTCAGTTCCTCTTCCGGCCGGGGTTCAAACACCACCGTGCCATCGGCGCCGGTTGTGCGCAGCCCGTTGACCAGAACCGCGACCGTCAGCCGTTTGATCGCGCCCGGAACACGGTGGATTTCCGTTTCCATTTCAGACACTTCATAGTTCACGCGTTCGCGCGTCGAACTGGCCGAGGAATTCGATTCGTCGCCGGTGGCGCCATCCCCATCCGGCAGGTTCGATGCCACCGTGACCTCTGACGACAGGTTCTTGGAGGCATCGGACCGCTCTTCGACATCGGTGCTGATCGCCACCCGCCCGTTCGGGTCGAACCGGCGTTCGCGGATCGATTCGGTCTCGGTCACCGTGTCGATGCTAATCTCGACAATCGCATTGCCCCGGCCGACCCGCGCCTCGACCAGGCGCAGAACCCGCTCGCGCATCTGTTGCGCGCGATCCTCGGTGGTGCTGACGCCAGCGGCTTCCTGGGTGCCGATCACGCTGCCATTCGAATCGATCACCGTCACGCTTTCGGCAGTCATTCCCGACACCGCCGAGGCAACCAGATACCGCACGGCGTTGGCCTGCGCCGCAGTGATCTGCCCGCCCGACGGCACGATCGAGACCGAGGCCGTCGGCTCGATCATGCGCTGAAATGGGTTGGCCGACCCGTTGGCGATATGAACGCGCGCCTGCGCGATATGGGGGCTCGCCACGATGGTGCGGGCCAGCTCGCCCTCCTTGGCGCGCCAATAGGCGGCATCGAACATCTGCGAGGTGGTGCCAAAGCCACTCAGCGAGTCGAGCAGCTCATAGCCCCGTCCGCCATTCGCGGGCAGCCCCTCGGACGCCAATGTCAGACGCAATTCGTCACGACGGGCGGCCGGAACATAGATCGACCCGCCCCGCACCTCATACGGGATACCCTGCTGTTCCAGCGACCGCACGACCTCGCCCGCCGAGCCGTTTTCCAGACCCGCATACAAAAGCTGCATGTTTGGGGTCGCGGCGAATCTCGACAGGCCGAGCACGCCGAGGAAAACCGCCAGCACGGCCCCCGCGACCACAAACTGGCGCTTTCTGTCAAGATTTGCCCAGATCGTTCTAATCTGCTGCACGTAGCCCTCCGTCCTGCCGACATTCTGCGCGGCGCCTCTTCTGTTTCCCTGATTGGCCTTAACAATCGGTTAGTTCCTGACGGGGTATTGCAGTAGGCGAACCAAGCTGGAGAACGACATGGCCGACGCAACCGCCGACGCGCTCGAACCGGAGAAGAAATCCGGCAAGAAAGGGCTGATCGTGGGCCTTGTCCTGGCGCTCGCCGGGGCCGGTGGCGGCTATTTCGCAACGGTATCCGGACTGATTCCGCTGGGCGGGTTTGCCGGGGACACAGTCGCCGATGCCTCGGCCCATGACGGTCCCGCGACACCAGCGGAGCTGCCCGATGTCGGCTATGTCGATCTCCAGCCCATCATGGTGTCGCTGGCGGGCGACGGGGAACAGCGGCATCTGCGGTTTCACGCGCAGCTCGAGGTGAACAAGGCCTACATCGCCGATGTCGAAAAGATCCGCCCGCGAATCATCGACGTTCTCAACAGCTATCTGCGGGCGGTCGAGGTCTCGGACCTGGATGGCCCGATGTCGCTGGCCCGACTCAGGGGGCATATGCAACGCCGCATCAACATCGTTGCCGGCGAAGGGCGGATCAGCGACGTGCTGATCATGGAATTCGTGCTGAACTAGGAGAAAAATGTGGAACTGATTGCGGATATTCTTCTGGTGGCGGGCGCGCTCGGGGCCGGGCTTTACTGTTTCGTGCTGGCCCGGCGCCTGAAGAAATTCAACGACCTGGAAAAGGGAGTCGGCGGCGCGGTTGCCGTCCTGTCGGCGCAGGTGGACGAGCTGAACAAGACCCTGACCGTGGCGCGACAGACCTCGGACAATTCGGGATCGGCCCTGCAGGATCTGACCACGCGCGCGGAATCGGTCGCGCAGAGGCTGGAGCTGATGATGGCCTCGATGCATGACTTGGCACCACAGGCAGCCCCGGCGAACCCGCCGCAGGAGATGCACGAGGTGATCCGGGAGGAGCCCAAGACAGCGATGGTCCAACCGCCCAAACAACCGACGCCCCCGCCAGCCGGCGTGATGTTCATGCGGCACGAGCGCAGTTCCGGCGGAGCCGACTCATGACCACGCCTGCGAAACCGGCAACCGCCGCCCGCGTGCGCGGCGGTGCCCTGCTGCTGATTTCCGCGCTGATGATCGGTTCTGCCGTGATCCGGATCGCGCTCGAGGCCGGGCCAGCCTTTGCCCGGGGCAGCGAGCCCGAACACGCAGCCGATGCGAAACCCGAAGAAGGGCGCGAAAAAGCCTCGGACGCCGATCTGAATCAGTTGCTGATCACGCTGCGCCAGCGGGAACAGGATCTGGATGCGCGCGAATCCCGTGTCATGGAACGCATGCGGGCGCTGGAGATCGCCGAGACCGCGATCGACCGGAAACTGGCGGAACTGAACGCGGCCGAGCAGACGCTGAGCGATACCCTGGCCAAGGCCAGCGTCGCGGCCGAAGGCGACCTGAGCCGCCTGACCGATGTCTATGAAAAGATGAAGCCCAAGGATGCGGCGGCGCTGTTCGAGGAAATGGATCCGACCTTTGCCGCCGGGTTCCTGGCCCGGATGCAGCCCGAATCGGCCGCCGCCGTGATGGCTGGCCTCAGTCCCAAGGCTGCCTATACGATCAGCGTGGTTCTGGCGGGCCGAAATGCGTCGGTTCCCAAAGAGTGAAAACCGGAAATTAGGACTCTGCTGTTTAGGTCATAAAGGGTTCGGGTAGAGCGGAGACGGAAAATGATCGGCATAATCGGTATCGTGGTGATCTTTGCGATGGTGTTCGGTGGTTACCTTGCGGCCGGCGGAAAGATGACCATCATCTTGAAATCGCTGCCTTTTGAAATCATGATGATTGGCGGGGCGGCAACCGGGGCCTTCCTGATTTCCAACGACATGGGCGCGATCAAGCACACGCTCAAGGACATCGGCAAGGTGTTCAAGGGACCCAAGTGGAAGCCCACGGATTATCATGACCTTCTGTGCCTCCTGTTCTCGCTGATCCGTATCGCCCGGCAGAATCCGGTCGAGGTCGAGCAGCATATCGAGGATCCCGGCAGTTCCGCGCTGTTTTCGAAATACCCCCGGATTCAGGCCGATCGCGAGGCGGTCGCCCTGATCTGCGACACGATGCGCTCGGCTTCGATGAACTATGACGACCCGCACCAGGTCGAAGAGGTGCTGGAAAAGCGGATGGAGGCCAATCTGCATCACGCCATGCATTCCAGCCACGCCTTGCAGACGGTGGCCGACGGCCTGCCCGCGCTTGGGATCGTCGCGGCAGTTCTGGGCGTGATCAAGACCATGGGTTCGATCGACCAGCCGCCCGAGGTGCTGGGCAAACTGATCGGCGGCGCGCTGGTCGGCACCTTTCTTGGCGTCTTTCTGGCCTATGGGCTGGTCGGCCCCTTCGCGGCCAAGGTCAAGGCGGTGGTCGAGGAAGACAATCACTTCTACCTGCTGATCAAGGAGGTACTGGTCGCCAATCTGCACAACCACAACGCGTCCATGTGCATCGAGGTCGGCCGCCAGAACACGCCGGCGCACAACCGGCCCGATTTCACCGAATTGGAACAGGCTCTAAAGGGCCTCAAACAGGATGCCGCTTGATGGCCAGGGTCTGGGCCATTGTCTTCATGGGCCTGATCGCGTCTGTGGTGCAGGCCGCCGAGATCGACATCCGCTCGGGTGAGCACGATGGGTTTACCCGACTGGTGTTCCGAATCTCCCCAGGCACCGAGTGGAACCTGGAAAGCGGCGCGAATGCTGCGCGCCTGACCGTCGACCTCCCCGACCTGGTTTACCGCTTCGATACCGTGTTCGACCGGATCCCGCGCTCTCGCCTGGCTGCGCTGACCCAGACCGCGCCGGGTGCGCCGCTGGAAATGGAACTGGCCTGCCCCTGCGACGCGCGTGGGTTTGTCCAATCCGGCTCGCTGCTTGTGGTCGACATTCGCCCGCGCCCGAAAGGCGCGCCCGTGCCGCCCACCCTGCCGCCGCTCGCGCCACCGATAACCCTGCCGCTGGTCCCGGACCGGCTTGCCCGACCGTCCCCCCCGGACAGCCCCTCGGCCGGGCAGATCGGCGGGACGCGTCCGCCGGTGTATTCCGCGCTTCCGGTGCGGCAAGCCGGTCGCGCCGTCGAAACCCGGCTTTACTCGCGCATCCTGCGTGGCGTCGATCAGGAAGTGCTGACTCTCGACCCCGAGAACGCGGGCCGCGCCACGCCGGACACGCTGGCGGCGCAGATCGCGCTTGCCGAAACACTGGAACAGGGTCTTGGACTGTCAAACCTCAGGGTGAGCACCGTTGTCGACCGCGACCTGGGCGGCACACGGGATAGGATCGCATCACCGGACAGCCAACTGCCCTGTACCGACGCATCGCGGCTTGCGGTCCACACCTGGGGCAGCGATGCCCCGTTTCAGACCCAACTCGCCGGGCTTCGCGCCGGTCTCTACCGGGAATTCGACGCTGTCGACTCGGATGTGGCGCTGCAAATGGTGCGGCTATACCTTTTTTTCGGGTTCGGCGCCGAAGCCCGGGATATCCTGTCCCTGGCCGGGGCCAACGCACAGGACCACTCTCTGCTCTCCGCCCTTGCCGACGCGGTCGATGGCGAATCGCCACGCCCCGGGAACCCGCTGGCCGGGCGACAGGCCTGCGATGGACCGGCCGCCTTGTGGTCGGCCCTGACCGAGGGCCGGGTCGCCGAGAATGCCGATACCAAGGCTATGCTGCGCAGCTTTGCCGCCCTGCCGCAGCATCTGCGCGCCCATCTGGGGCCCACCCTGGGTGATCGTCTGACCGAGGCAGGTTTCGTCGACGCCGCGCGCCAGATCCTGCGCGGCACCGAAAGAACCAGAACCGCCGATCCTGTATCGATCGAGGTGGTCGAGGCCAAGCTGGCAGAGCTCGAAAACAAGCCCGATGTGCAGGAGGAGAAACTCTCGCGGATCGTGACGGACGACAAGGCATCCATCCACGCCCCATTGGCGCTGGCGGATCTGATCGAAAAACGCTGGGCCGAGGGCGGCGATATCTCCGAACGCGACCTGGAGCTGGCGGCCGCCTTTGCGCAGGAATACCGCAAATCCGAGATCGGCCCAAGGCTCCAGGCCGCGCATATCATCGCGCTGGCCCTGGCTGGCCGCTTCGATCAGGCCATGTTGGCGGTTGGCGTGGCCGGGGCGGATCGGGATCAGCAAGCCTGGGTCGAGACGCTGAACCGGGTCCTCTCGCGCCTGACCGCTCGGTCCGACGACGTGACCTTCCTGCGTCATGTCTCGATGTTGCCGAATGACCAGTTCCTTGCGGCAAGGCTCGAAAACGCGGAACAGATCGCGCAGCGACTAATAACGCTTGGGTTTCATGAACTTGCGCTGCGCTACGCCGATCGCCCGCAGGACCGCAAGGGGCGACACGACCGCGCTGTGCTGATCGCGCGTGCGACTCTGGGCACCGGGCGACCGCATCGCGCCCTGCTTGAACTGGCAGGCATCGAAAGCGACGAGGCGAACCGGATCCGGGCCGAGGCCTTGTACCGGACCGGCGACTATTCCGGGGCCGCCGATCTGCTGGCGCAGTCGGGGGACCTGGAACGGGCCAGCCGCTATATCTGGATCTCCGGCGCGTCCGATCCGATGCCCGGCACCGAGGGGACGGGATTTGCGGAAATTCATGCCATCGGCAAGGACCTGCTGGAGCCCGAGACCGAAAATCCCGAAACCCCGCTGGCCCAGGCCCGCAGCATCGTGGAAAACAGCAGTTCGATGCGTGACCGGATCGCAGAGATGCTGGGGCGGCTGGACTGACCGTTCGGCGCAAATCGCGCCGGTTTCCCCCCGCAACGGCCGCCGGAAACCGGCAGGCGACGGGCAAAGGGTCTTTACCGAACCGCCCCGGTCGGCAACAAGGAGCACATGCGCAGTTTCATTGCCATCCCGGTCCCAGACGACACCGCCGACCACCTTGAAAGGCTCCAGCGTCGGCTGGGCGCGGGCCGCCCGGTGCCACGCGACAACCTGCACCTGACGCTCGCCTTTCTCGACGACCAGCCCGAAGAGGTGCTGGAGGGGCTCCATCACGAGTTACTGGCCCTGCGCGCCGAACCCTTTGCCGTGGCGATGGGCGGCATCGGCGCCTTCGGCACCGCGCTCTTCGTTCACGTGGCCGATGACGCGCGCCTGACCCTTTTGCACGATACCATCGCCAGGGCCTGCCGTCGCGCCGGGATCGGGTTGCAAAAACGCCGGTTCCGGCCGCATGTCACCCTCGCCCGCCTGCGCCCCGGCGCAGCGCCGCCGCCCTTGCCGCCCGGCCTGGCCGAAACCGACCTTCCGGACCTGCCCGTCACGGGCATCGCGCTCTATGGCTCGACGCTGCACCCAAAGGGCGCGCGGCACGAAATCCTGGCCGATTATCCACTTTCGGCCTAGGCATCAGGGTTCGCCGCTGCCGATTTCTTCCTTGCGCCGCGCCACATAGGACTCCAGCGCCTCGCGTACGTCCGGCTCCAGCGCCGGTTCCTCGTACTCGCGCAGCGCCTGCTGCCAGATCCGCGTCGCGCGTTCGACGGCATCCACCGCCCCGGCGGCCTCCCAGCTCTCGTAATTCTGCCAATCCGACAGGATCGGGCGGTAAAACGCGGTCTCGTAGCGCTCCATCGTATGCGTCGCGCCAAAGAAATGCCCGCCCGGCGGCACACCCGCCATCGCATCGAAGCCCAGCGCGTCATCCGAGAAATCCACCGGCCGCAGGAACTCCATCATGTTCTGCATGATCTCGATATCGAGGACGAATTTCTCATACGACGCGGTCAGCCCGCCCTCCAGCCATCCGGCGGCGTGATAGATGATATTGGCCCCGCCCAGCACCGCGCCCCAGGTCGCCATCATCGTCTCGTAAGTGGCCTGCAAATCGACCGCGTTCGAGGCATTGGAATTCGACGTGCGATAAGGCAGCCCATAGCGCCGCGCCAACTGCCCGCCGATGATGTTCGCCTTGGTGTTTTCCGGCGTGCCAAACGCCGGCGCACCCGAACGCATGTCGACATTCGAAGTGAACGAGCCGTACATCACCGGCGTCCCGGGCCGCACCAGCTGGGTCAGCACCACGCCAAACAGCGCCTCGGCATTCTGCTGCCCCAGCGCGGCGGCCAGTGTCACCGGCGTCATTGCCCCCATCAGGGTAAAGGGCGTGATCGTCACCGGCTGGCCATGCTCGGCCATCGCGATCAGCCCGTCCCCCATCGCATCATCGAAGAGGCGCGGCGAATTGACCGAGATGATGGTGATCACCCCGGGATCGGCGGCCATCTGTTCCAGCGTCTGACCGCGCGCAATCGCCATCATCTCGATCCCGTCCAGCGCCCGGCACCGCCCGATGGCGGTACAGTGAAACGACAGGTCCGACAGGGTGAGATTGGCCAGATACGTGTCCAGATGCCGTGTATTCGCGGGCATCTCGACCGGCGCCATCACCTGGTTTCCGATGATATGGATCGCGTTGAAATGATGCGCCAGCCGGATGAAGTTGCAATAGTCGGTATAGTTGCCCGACCGCCGCCCGTTCACACGGTCATGCACGTTGGGCGGCCCCGCCACCAGACCGAAGTTCAACGCATTGCCGCCCATCTCGATCCGTTTCGCCGGATTGCGGCTGGTCAGAGTAAAGGTGCGCGGCACGGTGGCCAGCGCCGCATTTACCAACTCCTCGTCGATCCGCACGATACCTGTATCGCGGTCGACCAGCGCGCCCGCCTCTGCGAACAGGTCCAGCACGTTGTCACCGATCACCCGGATGCCCAGTTCGGACAAAACCCGCATCGAGGTCGCGTGCAGCCGCTCCATCTCTTCGGGCGAGGCCAGTTCAAACCCGGGATAAGGGTTGCGCACCTGTTGCCAAGGCAGTTGCTCGATGCCTCCGCCGCTGCGCGCGCTCTTGCCACGCCGGCCGCCGGTCCTGCGATCGCTCATGCTCTCAACCCTGAACCGGCTCGAACAGATGCGCCGCCGCATCGGCGAACCGGCTGTCCGGATCTGTCAGCCCCAGGATCGCGTCGCGCAGCGACGCCGCGCGTTCCTCTCCCAGTACCGGCGCGGCAAAATCCATGTACTTGCCCACTACCTCGTCACGGGACATCGGCGCCTCGGGTCCACCCCGCGCATGGATGTCGCCCGACACCAGCACCTGCCCATCGGTCGTGGTAATCTCCACATCGGCCCAGCGCCCCACCGGGAACCGCGTGGAATGGCGCTCGGTCTCGGCCACCGTGATGCGGGTCATGATATCCGCGACCAGCGGATCCGACAGGCCGGGACCCGAGATATGCTCGACCCCGATCCGGCCATAGGCGATATAGGCCGCAACTGGAAACGGCAGCGCATATTGCGCGATACCGGTGGTGGGCGGCAGCCCCTGGTATAGGCACGCCGCCTGATGAAAGCTGTTCACATGCACCCGCGCGATATCCGTATGGGTCAGACCATGCTTCAGCATGATCGCGCGCACCCCGTCCACCGCCGCATGCGCCCAGCGGCAGATCGGATAGGGTTTCACATATTGATGCTCCATCTGCCAGAACCGGCCCAGATCCTCCCAGAACGGCGCCGCCTCGGGCGCCTCCATGGTGATCGCGGGTGCGCCGGTGAACCCGTGCTCGGCAAGGATCATCGACGACATCCCGACCAACGCACCCCAGCCCGACCCGTCATGCAGCATCGTGGGCGTTGCGATCTCGCGCATCATCTGGCTGCGGGGGCCATGATACTCGGCAATGCCCAGCGCCTGCCGCATCGTCTCGCGCCCCTGCCCGCGCAGCCGCGCGGCCATTGCCACCACGCCCAGGCAGTTCCACGCGCCCGAGGTGTGATAGTCGCTGACCGTGGCATGCAGCGTGAGCCCCGCGCGCCCGGCAACCTCGTATCCCACGGTGATCGCGGCCAGCGCCTCGGGCCCGGTCAACTCTGGCAGATGCTGCGCCAGCACCGCCAGCGTCGGAATCACGACGACACCGATATGCCCCTTGGTCGGGTTGTACCCGTCATGGCCATCCAGGTTGTCGGTCTGTGTGGCAGCGGCAAAAGCCGCCCCCGCCAGGCTCACGCTCCGCCCGTCGAACATCATCCGCGCGCTGTGGCCCGGATCGGAGCTGCCATAGAGCAGGCTCGCCGTCTGGCGCGCGATCACGCCCGCCTCCATCGGGCCTGCGGCGGCAACGATCCCCAGCGTATCCAGTGCCATCAGGGCCGCCGCCTCCAGCGTGCTGGCAGGTATGTCACCCGGCGCTCGGTCCAGCGCAAAATCGGCGATCCGGTCAAATGTGGGAACGGGTTTGCTCATCGGTGCGGTCATCTGGCCTCCTTCGCCCAGCCGGGCGTCTCCGGCTCCAAGGCTAGACGCCTGCCCGCCCCACCACACGCAAAAATGCCGGGGCCTATGGCCCGATTATTTTTGCCCCGCATGTTTCTGCGTTGACCAAAGCCGGGCCGGACAGGGCTTGCCGCGAGCCAGGCAACCGGCAATAGACTGGTGCCATGAAACACCTGCCGCATCTCACCTTCCTGCGCTCGTTCGAGGCCGCCGCCCGCCACCTGAGCTTCACCGCTGCCTCCGAGGAACTGAACTGCACCCAATCGGCAGTCAGCAACCATGTCCGCTCGCTCGAGGAATATATCGGCCGCCCGCTCTTCGTCCGCCTGCCCCGCGCGCTGGCCCTGACCGAGGTGGGCGAGGCCTATCTCCCTTCGGTGCGCCACGCCCTGCAAGAGATCGACGTCGCCACCGAGGCGCTTCTGTCCCAGAAGCGACGGCGCGAGGTGGTTGTCTCCTGCCCCACCAGCCTGGCCTCGGTCTGGCTGGCAGGCGTGCTGCGCGACTTTCACCTCACCCATCCCGATATCCTGGTCACGGTACACGGCACCGTCTGGTCCGATGTGGAACAGGACGTATCCGATATCTCGATCACCATGGATCACACCGATGACCTCCCCGATGGCGCGGTTCAGCTTTGGGATGAACGGCTGGTCCTGGTCTGTGCCCCGGATTTCCGGGTCGACGGCGCCCCGCTCACCGACCCGGCGCAACTGGTGCGCGCCCGCCGGATCCAGGTGCTCGGCCGCCCGATCTACTGGGAACTGATGGCGCGCCATTTCGGCATCAAGTCCTTCGAGGCCACCGGCGGACACAAGACCGATGTCTCCACCCTCGCCGCACGCCTGGCGGCCCAGGGCCTCGGCTGCGCCGCCCTGCCCCGTGTGCTTGCCCGCCCCTATCTGGACCAGGGCGAGTTGATCGAACCGTTCCAGACCGACATCCGCAATCCGTGGGTCTATTGCGCCCGGTTCAAAAGCCGCACACCAACCCCCTCGGTCCGGCTTTTCAAGTCCTGGCTGCTCGACGCCGCCGCCCGGATGGAAGGCTGACCGCCACCCACCCCAAGAAACCAATCCTGCTTCTTTCTGGTCCCAAATACTCAAATCCGACCCGACCACTTGCGCACCGGGTCGAAACAAGGCTCACCCGCGCAACCGCGCGCCCGCCGGATCGAACGGCGGCTCGGCCAGCAACACCGCCTTGTGCGGTTTGCCCAGCAGGAACACTTCCAGCACGTCGCCCGGTTTCGCCACCGCCGGATTGGCATAGCCGATGGCCAGTGATTTGCCCACCGAGTAACCATAGGCGCCCGAGGTCACCCGCCCCACCGGCTTCCCGTCGGGCGTAAAGATCGGCTCGCCGCCACTGGCGTCAGCCCCATGCGCGGCCTCGATCTCGAACACCGACAGCACCTCGCGCACCGGGTTGTCCTTGATCTTCAACCAGGCCGCCTTGTTCAGGAACGCCTTGTCCGCCTTGATCAGCCGCTCCAGTCCCACTTCCTGCGGCCAGTATTCCGGGCTGTATTCCCGACCCCAGGAGCCATAGCCCTTCTCGATCCGCAGACTGCCCAGCGCCCGGCTTCCCACCGGCCCGCCGCCGATCTCGCGCGCGGCCGCAATCAGCGCAGTGTAAAGCCTCACCTGGTCCGCCTCGGCGCAATGCAGCTCCCATCCCAGATCGCCGGTGAAGCTGACCCGGATCGCCAGACAGGTCACGCCCGCCACCTCGATCATAGCCGAGCGCATGAAGGGGAAAGCCTCGTTCGACAGATCGGCATTGGTCTGCCGCTGCAACATGTCGCGCGCCTTGGGTCCGGCCACGTTATAGCCCGCGATGCGGTTGGTCGCGACCTCCAGCGTGGTGCCGCCGGGCAAATCCACCATGTTGAAGAACCGCTGGTGATAGCGTTCGGCCATGCCGGACCCCACCATCATATAGGCATCCTCGCCCGTCATGGTGATGGTGAAATCGCCCGCGATCCCGCCCCGCACACCGATCAGCGGCGTCAGACAGGATCTGCCCACGACAGTGGGCACCCGGTTCGCCACCAGCCGGTCCAGCCAGTCCCGCGCACCCGGCCCCTTGATCTCGTAATTGGCAAAGTTCGAGATGTCGATCACGCCCACCTGCTCGCGCAGCGTGCGCACCTCGCGGCCCACCGGTTCCCACCAGTTCTGCCGGGTAAAGCCCACGGTCTCACTCACTCCGGGCTGCTCCGCGAACCACAGCGGATGCTCCCAGCCACAGTTCATGCCAAACACCGCGCCCATCTCCCTTTGCATCTCGTATGCCGGACGCACCCGCGCCGGCCGCCCGGCGCTGCGCTCCTCGTTGGGGAAATGGATGGCAAAGCGATGGGTATACTGGTCCTGCACCCGCGCCTTTGTGAATTTCTTGTCGGCCCAATCGCCGAACCGCGCCAGGTCCCAGGCGAACATGTCGTATTGCGGCTCGCCCTCGATCATCCATTGCGCCGCCAACAGGCCCAGACCCCCCGATTGCGAAAAGCCGGGAATGATGCCGCCGCAAACGAAATAGTTTCGCAATTCCGGCACCGGCCCCCACAGGGCACTCGAATCCGGCGACCAGATCATCGGCCCGTTGATCACCCGCTTGACGCCCGCCGTCGCCGCCACCGGCACCCGCTCGGTCGCGCGGATCACGTTTTCCATGATCCGGTCCAGATCGTCTGGGAACAGGTCATGGGCAAAATCCAGCGGCGTGCCGTTTTCGGCCCAGAACTTCATGTCTTTTTCATAGGCGCCGATCAGCAGCCCGTTGCCTTCCTGCCGGAAGTAATATTCGCCATCCCGGTCCGCGATCGAGGGCAGGCGGCGGCCCAACGCCGCCACCTCTGGGATGGCCTCGGTCACGAAATACTGATGCTCGGTCGGTTGCAGCGGCAGGGTGATCCCCGCCAGCGCCGCCACCTCGCGCCCCCACAGGCCCGCCGCATTGACAACCCATTGCGTGTGAATATCGCCCTTTTCGGTACGCACGATCCAGCTGCCATCCGGCTGGGGCTCGGTTCCGATCACCGGACAGAACCGCTCGATAGTGGCGCCCATGGCGCGGGCTCCGGCGGCATAGGCATAGGTCACGCCCGACGGGTCCACGTTGCCGCCATCGGGTTCGTACATGATGCAGCGGATATCGTCGAACTGCGCCAGCGGGTGCAGTTCCTTCGCGCGATCCTTGTCGATCTCGTAGAAATTCAGCCCGTAATACCGCGCTTTGGCCTCTTGCAGCCGCAGCTGGTGTTCGCGCGCTTCGGTCTGCGCCAGATAGAGCGAGCCCGCCTGGAACACGCCACAGCCCTGCCCGGTCTCCTTCTCCAGCTCCTTGTACAGGTTCATCGTGTAATGCTGGATACGGGTGACGTTGTTATTGTCGTGCAGCCCGTGGATGTTCGCCGCCGCATGCCAGGTCGATCCGCTGGTCAGCTCGTCCCGCTCCAGCAACACGACATCGCGCCAGCCCAGTTTGGCCAGGTGATAGAGGATCGAGCAACCGACAAGACCACCGCCGATCACGACGGCCTGGGCATGGGTTTTCATGGGGCGGGTCTCCGTTCTATGTCCCGAACGACCCTAGCCGCAGACCCGGCCCCGCACCCGCCAAAAATTCTGGGGTGGGGGGCCGGTTTTTGTTTTGCGTCAGGCTGCGATTGTCTTCATCGCCGCCAGGAACTGCGCCACCTCGTGAACGCTGTTGTAATGGCACATCGACACCCGCACGCAGCTGTCCAGACCCAGCGGATCAAGGATATTGCCCGAGTAGTGATCGGCCTTGCGCACATGGGTGCGGATGCCCTGCGCATTCAGCTGCGCCACCACCTCGGCCGAGGCCACGCCCTCGACCCAGAGCGACACCAGCCCCTCGCGCGCCGGGTTGTCGATGCCGCCGATGATATGCACCTTCTCCATGTCCTTCAGCCCGGGCAGGTTGCCGGTGCCATGGATCATCGCGTCGGTCAGCGCCTTTTCCTGCGCATGGATCGCCTCGCCCGCCGCCACGAACCGCGCCCGCCGGTCTGTCGCATCGCTCACCTGCGCGCCCAGCCAGTCCAGGTAATCCGCAACATCGGTCAGCGTCGCATAGCTGCCGGTATCCCGCGTCCCCATCTCCCAATTGTCTGCCGGCCCGTTGAGCAGCCCGTTATGCGGCAATTTCGTCAGCCGGTCCGAGATCCAGGCCAGCCCATAGCCGTGGCGCGAGAACATCTTGTAGGGCGAGATCACATAGCCATCGACACCGTAAGCCGCCAGGTCGATCCGCCCATGCGCCGCATGCTGGATGCCGTCCACGATGATATAGGCCTCGGGCGCCACCGCCCGGATCGCCGCCGCGATCCCCTCCAGGTCCACCCCCATTCCCGTCACGGGCGAGGTATGGACGATGGTCGCCACCACCGTGTCGGGCGTCACCGCCGCGGCATAGGCCTCGGCCGTCACCGTGCCTGTCGCATCGTCATGGGCCACCAGCACATGCCGCTGCCCCGCCACCCGCGCCCAGCGGTCACAGGCACTGCGCGAGGCCGGATGCTCCAGCGTGCTGCCCAGCACCACCCCCGGCTCGGTGCCCAGACAGGCGTTCATGATCAGACGGAACGTCAGCTCGGTGCCGCTTTCGCCGACAAAGAACTGCCCCCCCGGCGCGTTCATGAACACGCGCATGTCGTCCTTGGCCTTGTTGATCACCCGCACCAGCTCGTGGCTGCCCGGGTTGTCGCGTCCTTGGTTGTCGGGGATCGCCGCATAGCGGGCCGATGTCTCGACCACCGAATTCAGCGTCAGCGCGCCACCGGCATTTTCAAAGAACACGCGCGGGCCCTGCACCGGGCACTGGTCGATTTGCGCGAAACGGCTGCGGATTTCGGTCAGCAACGCGGGGGTGATCTGGGTCATGCAGGCTCCAAAAGGCTCGTCCACGGATTCGCGCGCACGCTACGCGCGGACGCGGGCAATGACACGCAAAACTTTTGGGGAGGAAGGGCGGGTTTAAAAGAGGTACCAGCGATGCCGGCACTAAGTCGTTGGCAAGTTGATGCTTTCGGCCCTCTGCGGACCTTTTCCCCGTTTGCAGTCTCCGCAATGCCGCGTCACCGGACCTGCCATTCGCCGCAGCCGCACAATCTCAAGAACGGCAAAGGCCGGCAGAGCGGACGACGCGCAGGTCTGAGAAATTCGGAATTTTCTTTTTTTTGGCAGACTTCGGGACACCTTGGGTTTCCAGAAAATCCGTCGTGTTTCTGCGAATGTGATCAGCGGCAACGGCTCAAGTGTTTGCGCTTAGGTTTCCTCGGAAGCTCTTTGGCGACGAACCGGTCCACTCCCTGAACGCACGGCGAAAGCTTTTCGGCTCTTTGTATCCCAGCATTTCGGCGATCCGTTCGACCGGAATGTCCGATTTCTGAAGCATTTCGCGCGCCTGTTCCTCGATAAACTTGCTTCGGATTTTCCTGTATGCCGTCCCTTCCGCGCGAAGAGCCCTCTGAAGTGACCTGGATCCGATCCCAATATGGGCCGCAACGCTGCGCTCGGACGGCACATTTGTCGGAAAATGAGCGCGCATGATTTGCAGAACCATGCCTTTCATGGACTGAACCGGCTCAACGCCCATGAGCGCTCCGAGTTCCTCCAATGGAATAGTCTTTTGCATTTGCATGGTTTGCGGGTTTCGCGTGGCAAGGTCGCTGAGCCGAATCGCGACAGACGGAGATTGGACGCCAGTCCTCACAGGTGCGCCGAGTATATCCGCCAGCATCAAGGTGTCGTCGCTACTCCCATCGGGAAGCTCGAACCAATCGGGCCGCCAGTCCGCCCCGAGGAAATACCTGACCACTTTGGAGATAACGAACAGCGCCCCTTCGTCAAGATGCCGGTGGCCGACAACCGACATGCCCTTCGAGTCTCGTCCGACAACAACGTGCGTGTCAGTCTGTCGGAAGACGATTTCAGAGCCAGGATGCGTAAGCGACAACGCGCGGCGGCCGCGATCGAGCGCAGATCCCAGATCGGGTGCGCCCAGCACATAGTTCGCATAGGCTCCGTAGGCCAAGTAGTCGAAGGCCTGGCCAACCCTGGCACCCAGATGGCGGTCGCCTATCGCGCGGGCGACGGACTCCAGAATGACGGCCTCAGCGGCGTAGGAAACAAACCCGGTTCCTTCTGACAGCATCTTACGGTCGAGACCGGCCGTCCGAAGCGCACTCTCGACGACGTGTTTCGGGACGAAGCTGTCGAGAATGTCCACGACGTGCGCCAGTTCGATGATGTTGACCAACTTCTGTCTCATGGCGTCTCTTTGTCACAAAATGACCGGTGGCACTATGATAAAACGCCAGGGAAACGAAGGCTTGAGAGGCGACTCATGAAAGGTAAACAATTGGCAAACCGCACATTTGTGTTTCTGACATTCCTGGCCGCGATAATCTCTGGTCCCGCTCACGCCCAGAACTTCGACGCCACAATGGACCAACTTGCCGACAGCAGGGAAATCCCGGTTGTCGTCGACAACTTTATCCGTGCCGCGACAGACATCGAGTTCGGCAAATATGTTGCCCTCGCCAGAGGGGTGAACAAGTTCTACCACTTCCGCGATATGATGCCCGTCGACAATCAGACGACCATCAGCGCAAACCGGGATACGCTCTACAGCACAGCGATCATCGATATCAGCGAGGGCGCCACCTTCACTCTTCCCGATGTCGGCGACCGCTACATGTCGGCGATGGTCATCAACCAGGATCACTACCTTAACAAGGTCTTCCACGGCGGCGGCACCTATACGCTCGACATGGACACGTTCCACACGCCCTATGTCGCCGTCTACCTGCGCGTGCTGCTGGATGCGACCGACCCCGCGGACCTGGCCGCCGTCCATGCGATCCAGGACCAGATGTCGATCGAGGCCGCTTCGTCCGAGCCCTTCATCGTCCCGCCCTATGACCAGGAGAGCTACATGGGGCTTGTTAAGGCCGCCGTCGGTGTCGGCGCCTACCTGCCGAACAGTTTCCACATGTTCGGCAAGAAGGAGGATGTCGATCCGGTGCGGCATTTCATCGGGACGGCCGGGGGCTGGGGCGGATTGCCCGAGGATGAGGCACTTTATCTCGGGATCTCGCCGAACCTACCGGTCGGGAAATACAAGATCGAAGTGCCTGCCGAGGTTCCGGTCAAGGATTTCTGGTCGGTCAGCCTCTATGATGCGAACCGCTATTTCGCGCCGAACGCGATGGGCGCCTATGTCGTCAATTCCGTCAGCGGAACGCGCAATTCGGACGCTTCCATGACCGTGCACCTGGGCGGCTGCGAGGACGGGCGCGTGAATTGCCTGCCGCTCGTCGAGGGGTGGCAATACACCGTGCGGCTCTATCGAGCAGCGCCGGAGGTGCTGGATGGAAGCTGGGTCTTCCCCGGCGTCGAACCCGCAAATTGACAGAAAGGACAGAGAACATGCGAAATCTCCTTCTTGCCGTTGCGCTCTTGGCATCCGCGCCCGTCTTTGCCGAGGACATCACGATCCAGAACCTCATGCGCGCCGAGAGCGACACGATGTTCCGGCTCTCCATGAAGAACAACGGAACTGGCGTCGGCGAGATCGCCCATGAGCGCGAAGTAACCTCCGCTGACAAACCGCAGCCGATCATCCGACCCAACCAGGACACCTTGTATTCGGCCGCCATCATCGACCTGTCCGAGCCGGTGACGGTGACGCTGCCCGAGGGTGACGGGCGATTCCAGTCGGTGCTGGTGATCAGCCAGGACCATTACAACTTCGCCTATGCCGAACCCGGTGCCTATGAACTGACCGAGGACGAGGTCGGAACCCGTTTCGCGATGCTCCTGTTCCGCACCTTTGTTGACGCCGGCGATCCCGACGATGCCGCGCGCGCTCATGCGGTACAGGACGGAATACGCCTCGAAGGCGGCGGAACTGGCCCCTTCGAGGCGCCGGACTGGGACCTTGAAAACCTTGCAGCAGCGCGTAAGGCGATCAGCGACCTCGCCGCTGCCGTCGGCCTCGATGCCAGCATCGCCTTCGGCCGTCGCGACGAGGTGGACCCGCTTGGCCATCTGATCGGGATGGCGGGCTGGGCGGGGCAGCCGGCCACGACGGCCAGTGCTTTCGTCGACGCCGTCGACAAGAATGACGGCGAGACCCCCCACGCCGTAACGCTGCAAGACGTGCCGGTGGACGCGTTTTGGTCGATCACCGTCTACGACGCCGACGGCTTCCTCGCGCCGAACGATCTGGGACGGAACAGCTACAACAACACCTCGGCCACCCCGAATGAGGACGGCTCCTACACCATCCATTTCGGCGGCTGCGATGACGGCCGGATCAACTGCATCCCCCTCACACCGGGCTGGAACTACACGGTCCGGCTCTACCAGCCGCGTGCCGAAATCCTCGACGGCAGCTGGACCTTCCCGGATGTCCTGCCCGTAAACTGATGACGCCACGGCCCGCGCACCGCGCGGGCCGACCGGCAAGAGGAAAGAGCCTTCGATGGTGACAAAGCCACCTGTCCAAACGGCCAGTTGCGCCGTCTTCCTGGCGTTTTCCTTGGCGAACTCCGCAATAGCCGAGGACAAGCCGCGCCTCATCCTCCAGATCACCGTCGACCAACTGCGCGGCGACCTGCCGTTCCGCCACTACGACCAATTCGGGCCGGGCGGATTCCGCTATCTGATGGATCAGGGCGTCTACTATGGCAACGCCCACCACGCCCACGCCAATACCGAAACCGTCGTCGGCCACACCACGCTGGCCACCGGCGCGCATCCGGCGGCCCATGGCATGGTCGGCAACCTCTGGTTCGACCGCGCGACCGGGCGCACCATCTACAATGTCGAGGACGCCGACTATCCACTCCTCACCCGGGGCGCTGACGTGAACCCCGAGACCGAGGTCGACCCCACCCAGCTTGCCGCCAGCTCAGATGGCCGCTCACCCCGCGCCATCCTGACCACCGCCTTTTCCAATGAACTGACCATCGCCACCCAGGGCCGCGCCAAGGTCTTTGGCGTCTCGGTCAAGGATCGTGGCGCCGTCTCGATGGCGGGTCACACCGGCAAGGCGTTCTGGTTTTCCAAATCCGCCGGGGAATTCGTCACCTCCAGCTATTACTACGACAGCTACCCTGACTGGGTGACCGATTGGAACGCCAAGGATTTTCTGCAAAACTATCTCGGCACCTCGTGGGAGCTGATCCATCCCATCGACAGCTACCTCTTCGGAGACCGCGACGATCAGGAATGGGAAACCGACCTTGCCGGTTTCGGGCGCACCTTCCCGCACCCCTATTCCACCGTCGATCCGCTGTCCTGAAAGAACGATCCCTATTTCCCCACGCTCCTCACCTTCAGCCCCGCCGGGGATGATATCACCGCCGATTTTGCCAAGACGCTGATCATCGCCGAGGGCCTGGGTCAGGATGATGTCACCGATTACCTATCGGTCAGCTTCTCGGCGACCGATTATGTCGGCCACGGTTTCGGCCCCTCCAGCCTGGAGGCCTAGGAAAACCTGCTGCGGCTCGACCGTACCCTGGCCGATCTCTTTGCGTTCATCGACGCCGAAATCGGGCTTGAGAACACCCTGATCGCACTCTCCGCCGATCACGGCACACCCGAGGCACCGGGATACCTGGCCGAGTTGGGAGAGATGGGCGGCTACGTCAACCCCGAGCACTGGGCGACCCAGCCCGCCGCCGATCGTATCCGCGCGCGCTTTGGCCTTAGCGGTCCGCTGATTGCGGGCTATGACCACCCCTACCTCACCCTCTCGGACGAGGTGCACCGCCGCGACGACATCGACCTTGTCGCGCTGGAAACCGCCATCGCCGAAGAACTGTCAACCTTCGAAGGTATCGCCTTCGCCGTGCCGTCGTCCCGCATTCGCATCGGTGCCCTGCCGGACAATGCGCTGATGCGGGCGGTGGCCAACAACTACAATCCCGACCGGTCGGGCGACATCTATCTGGTGACCAGTCCCGGCTGGTTCATTAACGATTTCGACGGTCTTTCGGTCACGGTCACCCACGGCTCGCCCTGGCGCTATGACACCCATGTGCCCATCGCCTTTGCCGGTTTCGGCCTCGCGCCGCAACGAGTCTCGCGCCGGGTGCACACGGTCGACGTGGCCCTGACGCTCTCCGTGGTCGCAGACACGCGCCCACCCGACGGCGCCGCAGGAGAGGTGCTGGGGGAAGTCATCGGACACTAGGCGCCCCGCGGCGATGCAAAGCGGAGACAGTGATTGGGTCGGATTGAATGTCGGCTTCCAGCTTCTCAGCCTGACGGGTTCGCGGTAGCAGAAAAGGACCGCTTCCCGCCCTTGTCGTCAACTCCACTACGCGCAACCCGGTCTTGGCATAACCCTATCCAATTCTTGCACCGTGACACACGCGCGCCGCAGCCCCATTTCCCCCCTCTGACCCCTGTACAAAACGGTCAATCGGGGTCGTTTGACCGGTACAAAACGGTCAATTCGGCGTGTTTTTGACCTTGGAACACAGTGTTTGCCCGGCTTTCGGCTTGAAATTTCCCCCCGTGATTCCTTGATTCCCTGCAAGGCGCAGGCACAACGCGCCACCTCCGGACGACGCAAGTCGGGGACAGATGAAGGATCTCACAACCTCCTGAAATAACAGGGAAACCTGTAGGGGGATTGAAATGATCCGAAAAATGTTCTATATTTGTTCCAGATTGGAGCGGAGGTTTTCACCGATGTTGACTGCCCAGCGAATTCACCCGTCCGACGGCCCCAGCAATGACTATCATCTGCTGCCCGTCACCGAAAAACAGTTGCGTTACGCCCGCGCGATCGCGCAACACTCGGCCCTTGAAATCCCGGTCGAGGCGCAGCGCGACCGCCGTGTTCTGTCCGCCTGGATTTCGGCCCACCGGCCTGCGTCCGAGTCGCGGTTCGATCGCTATCCCTCTGGTAAACAAGTGGCTTTTGCCGAGCGTATCGCTCGGGCCAAGCGCCGGACGGTGCCGCCCGAGTGTTTTCACGACAAGTCCGCCATGTCAGCCTGGATCGACCGGAACAGGTAAACGGGGGCTGTTAACTTCGGATTGACTCTCCTGACTTTTTTAGTCAGGAATTGGCCTTGCCAGATCCCCCGCGGGTCAAGCCAAGCCTGACTCACATCCGAGGGACACTTATGACACCGCAAACGCTCGCAGCCTCCGCGCTGGCCTTACTCTGTGCCACACCCGTTTTGGCCGCAGACAGAACCGCCGTACTCGTTACTTATACAAACATCGCCGAAGCAAAATACCAGGACAGCCTGACCGCTGCCCGTGCCCTAAAAGTGGCGATAAATGCTTTGGTATCAAAGCCTTCCCCGGCCTCACTCGCCGCCGCCCGCGACGCGTGGATCGCCGCCCGCGTCCCCTATCAGCAGACCGAGGTCTTTCGTTTTGGAAACCCGATCGTCGATGACTGGGAAGGACGGGTAAACGCCTGGCCGCTGGACGAAGGGTTGATCGACTATGTCGACGCCTCATACGCCGGACCGTCCGATGAAAATCTCTATGCTGCGTTGAATGTTATCGCGACGCCGCAGTTCGAACTTTCCGGTGTTCAGGTGGACGCGAACACCATCACACCGGCACTGCTTTCCGAAACCCTGCACGGGGCGGATGGGGTCGATGCCAATGTCGCGGCCGGATATCATGCCATCGAATTCCTGCTTTGGGGGCAGGATCTGAACGGCACCGGCCCGGGCGCCGGGAACCGGCCCTGGACCGACTATGCACAGGGTACAGATTGTACAAACGGCAATTGCGACCGCCGCGCAGCATACCTGCAAGCCGCCACCGACCTGCTGGTCTATGACCTGGAGTGGATGGCCGCGCAATGGGCTCAGGGGGGCGCGGCACGCGCGTCGGTATTGGCGGATGAAGCCGCCGGTTTGATCGCCATCGTGACCGGCATGGGCAGCCTCAGCTATGGCGAGCAGGCAGGCGAGCGGATGCGGCTGGGCCTGCTCCTGAACGATCCCGAAGAGGAACATGACTGTTTCTCGGACAATACGCACAACAGCCACTATTACGACGGTTTGGGCATTCAGAACGTCTATCTCGGCCGGTACCAGCGGTTGGACGGCGAAACGATCACCGGTCCGTCGCTGTCCGATTTGGTGGCCGAAGCCGACCCGGGTCTGGACGCGAAACTCCGTGCCAAGCTCGACACCACCATGGTGGCATTGGAGGCAATACGGACGGCCGCCCGAAACGGGATGGCCTATGACCAGATGCTGGCACGCGGTAATGCCGAAGGCGAAGCCCTGATCATGGCCGGGGTCGAGGGACTGATCGACCAGACCCGTTCGATCCAGCGTCTTGTTCCGGCGCTGGGCCTGGATGAAATCAACTTCGAAGGCTCGGAATCGCTCGACAATCCAGGCGCGGTTTTCCAATAGATTGACAAACAGCCAGCCAGCCTTCGTGGTGCGCCAAGCTGCTCCTCCAAGAAAGTAGCAAAATGAACATCCAAAAACTTGCGGCTCTGGCCGGCACCATTGCCTGTGCCTCCGCCGCTCAGGCCGAAGACAGACCCGGGTTTGTCTGGGAAGGGTCGGTGGAACTGGGCTTTGAATCCGTCTATTCCTCAGACGCCCCGGCCAACGAGACCGACACGGCCTATGCCAAGGGCGAGTTCCTTGGCACTTACAGCTTTGGCAACGGCGTTGCGATCTTTGCCGGGTTGACCTTTGAAGAGGTCGAAGATGCCGCTGCAAACGCCGGCTATGGTCTGTACCTGGATCAGTTGGGCGTGGAGTTCGGGGTCGGTCCAGCCACAGTGCAACTGGGCAAG
Organism: Ruegeria sp. PrR005; assembly: GCF_010500245.1. Taxonomy (GTDB): domain Bacteria; phylum Pseudomonadota; class Alphaproteobacteria; order Rhodobacterales; family Rhodobacteraceae; genus Ruegeria_B; species Ruegeria_B marisflavi. Next base: position 235,842 of record NZ_JAAGOX010000022.1, on the reverse strand, counting down.
GTGCATCCGGCCTTTGGCACCACCTGGGACGAGGCCGCCGGATATTTCGGCAGCACGCTGGCCGAGGATTATGAATTGACCGAGCAGATCGGTGCGCTGGCCGATCTGGACCTGGGGGTGGCAGGAGTCCTGTCCGTCGGGCTGTTCTACGCCGACGACACGGCGCTGAGCCAGTCGGCCGGGTTCAACCGAGGGCGCAACAACACGGCCCTGGGCGGTGCGGGCAATACGAGGCGGCTCGACAATGCGAGCCTGCAATGGCACGGCACATTCGGCGATACCCGGATCTGGGCAGGGGCCCGGCATCTCAGTGCGGGCGCTGGCGATGTCTCGGACGAGACCGGTGGATTTCTGGCCATCGGGCATACATTCGGCGGAGCGCTCGATGTTTTCGCCGAGGCTGCGGTGTTTGACGGGTATGGCGGCACTGCGGACAATGCCCGTTTTGTCACGCTGAATGCTGCTTATGCGATTGGCGAAGTGACGCTTTCGGGCACTGTGGCAACCCGGGATGTCGATAGCCTGGGCAAGACCGAACTGCTGTCCATTGGCGCCGAGTACGAGTTCGGAGACCGCTATCTGATCGGCGCCGCGCTGGCACGGATCGAGGATGCCGGTGTCACCGACCATGTGTTTGGCGTGAACTTCGAAATCGCATTGGGGAGCTGAGATGCATGAACGGCCGGTTCTAATCCTGACCTCGGTCTGCCTGACTGCCTTTGGCACTCAGACGCTTGCGGCCGAAGGTGATGCCGCACGCATTGCCGAGGTCATTCGCCCGGCCGAGGCGTTTGAACAGTCGGAACCCTATGAGGCCCTGCCCGGCGGGGCCGCAACGCTCAGAAACGCGGCGGATCGCGATGCGTTTTCGCACCCGTCGGCAAACATGAGTTTTGAGCGGGAACTGGATTTCCTGCTGGGCAAGGCCCTGTTCGAAAAGATCTGGGTGTCCGCGCCCTCGTCCACGCTGGCCTCGGACGGGTTGGGTCCGCTCTATGACGCGCGATCCTGCCAGGCCTGCCATATCCGCGACGGGCGCGGGCAGCCCCCTGATCAGGCTGGATCGGTGTCGATGGTTGTCCGTCTGGCCCAACCCGGTGGCGAACCTGACCCCACCTATGGACGCCAATTGCAGGACCTCGCCCTGCCCGGTCATGCCGCCGAGACGCAAATCAGTGTCAGTTATCGCGAGATCCCGGTCCATCTGGCCGGTGGTGAAACGGTTTTCCTGCAACAGCCCGACTACGAATTCGAGGCGCTGGCCTATGGCCCGCTGGCCAGCGAAACCGTGTTCAGCGCGCGGATTGCGCCACCCATGATTGGGCTTGGATTGCTGGAGGCGGTTCCTGAAGAAAATATCCTTGCGTTGGCCGACGAGGACGATCGGGACGGCGACGGCATCTCGGGGCGCGCCAATATGGTTTGGTCGCGGGATGGCGGTAAGCCGATGCTGGGGCGGTTTGGCTGGAAGGCCGGAGAGGCCACGATCCGCGATCAGTCGGCCGCCGCCTTTGCCAATGACATTGGCATCTCCTCGCCGTTGTTTCCGGACGGATGGGGCGATTGCAGCGCGGCGCAAGCGACCTGCCGCGCTGCGCCGCATGGCGATGGCGACATCCGCGAAACCGAGATTGACGGCGCGGGGCTGGAACTGGTGAGTTTCTACAGCCGCAATCTGGCGGTGCCCGAGCGGCGTTTGCCCGATGACCCCGAGGTCCTGCGCGGCAAGCAGGTTTTCTATGAAACCGGGTGCAGCGGATGCCATGTGCCCAAGCATGTCACAGCCCGCCTGCCGGATCAGCCGGAACAGAACTTTCAGTTGATCTGGCCCTATACCGATCTGTTGCTGCACGACATGGGCGACGGTCTGGCGGATGATCTGCCCGAAGGCCGCGCGAATGGCCGCGAATGGCGTACGCCGCCCTTGTGGGGCATTGGATTGACCGCCGAAGTCAGCGGGCACAGCCGTTTTCTGCATGACGGGCGTGCGCGGTCTCTTCTGGAGGCGGTCCTGTGGCACGGCGGCGAGGCAGAGCCTCAGCAGGCGGCAGTGATCGCAATGACGCCCGCGGATCGGGCCGTCCTGATCCGCTTTTTGGAGAGTCTCTGAAATGATCCGTATCTTGCTCTTCCCCTTGTTCCTGGCAGGTATGGCATGGGCCGATACAGGAAATGACATTCTGGATACCCATGTCCTGCCCGGGTTCGACCGGCTGGAGGCCAGGACGCAGACTTTGTCCGCCATGGCGGACGCAGATTGCAGCATGGCCTCGGCCCCACTGCGAGGGGCGTTTACCGACGCAGTCAAAGCCTGGACCGCTGTCAGCCATATGCGGTTCGGCCCGACCGAGGCGGAAAACCGCGACTTTGCGCTTGCCTTTTGGCCGGACACTCGGGGTATGACCCCCAAGGCGTTGACTGGCCTGATCGTGACCGAGGATCAGGCCGTTTCCGACAGCGCCGCCTTTGCAGAGGTTTCGGTGGCGGCGCGGGGTCTCTACGCGCTGGAATACCTGCTGTTTGACGAAAGGATTACGACCACTGGCACCGCCGAATACCGCTGCTCCTTGATCCGCGCTATCGCCGCCGACGGTGCCCGGCTGGCACGTGACATGGCCGCCGACTGGCACGACCGCTATGCCGCCCTGATGCGCAGCCCGGCGCCGGGAGGTACATATCAGTCCGAGGCGGAGGTGCTTCAGGAGTTCTTCAAGGCGCTGGGAACCGGTCTGCAAATGACGGCTGAGTTACGGTTGGGACGGCCGCTGGGCACCTATGACAAGCCGCGCTCGACACGGGCCGAGATGTGGCGCTCTGGCCTGTCTCTGGACCTGGTTCGCACCGCCCTGACATCGCAGCGGGAACTGGCGCTGCTGCTGGCTCAAGGTGATGAGCAGTTGCAAACCGAACTGGCCGCGAAATTCGATCTGGCGCTGGAGGCTGCAAGCCGGATTGACGACCCCACGCTGGCTGGGGTCACCAGCCCAAGCCGCCGGATTCGTATCGAAGCCTTGCAACAGCGGGTGAACGAGATCCGCGAAGCGGTGGCAAAGGACCTTGGCCCCAAGCTGGGCGTTTCGGCCGGGTTCAACTCATTGGACGGAGATTGAGAGATGCGCAACAGACGCGGTTTCCTGGCAGGACTGTTAGCGGCGAGCCTGACACCGAGGCTCAGTTGGGCGGATGCGGGCGCCCCCGCGTTATTGAGCGCTGGTCGGGCGCCTGATGGCGCTTACTTCCTCTACGGGGTCAGCCATCAGGGCGCCCCAACCTTTCGCATTCCCATCCCCGACCGGGGCCATGCCGCCGCCGCCCATCCCGACCGGCCCGTAGCGGTCGCCTTTGCCCGGCGCCCGGGACGGTTCGCCGTGGTGCTGAACTGCGTGACCGGGGCCGAGATCGCGCGGCTTTCCGCCCCCGAGGGGCGGCATTTCTACGGCCATGGTATGTTTTCTCCCGATGGAGCGACACTGTTCACCACGGAAAACGATTTTGAAGCGGGCGAAGGCCGCATCGGTCTTTGGGATGCAACCGCTGGATACCGCCGGATGGGAGAGGTGTCCTCGGCCGGAGTCGGGCCGCATGAAATGCGGCTGATGCCCGATGACCGGACGCTGGTCGTCGCCAATGGCGGGGTCGAGACCCACCCGGACAGCGGCCGGGCCAAGCTGAACCTGCCCGTGATGCAACCCAACCTCGCCTATCTGTCGCTGGATGGTGCGGTTCTGGAGGTGGTACAGATGCCGCCCGAACACCGGCAGAACTCGATCCGGCATCTTGATGTCAGCGGCGACGGGTTGGTGGCCTTTGCCATGCAGTGGCAAGGCGAGGAGACCGAACTGCGCCCTGTTCTGGGATTGCACAAGAGGGGCGCGGCGCCCCGAGCCGTTCCCGGTAGTGAGATCGAGATGCGCGCCATGAACGGCTATGGCGGCAGTGTCGCGTTCTTCGACGGGGGCGCACAGGTCGCCGTGTCATCGCCGCGCGGTGGCCGTGTTCAGCTGAGCAACGTGACCACAGGCAGAATTGCGCAGAGTGTCGAGATCGAGGACGTGTGCGGGCTGGGTCTGCTGGGTGGCCGTTTGCTCACCTCGTCAGGGACGGGACAACTGCAATGGATTGATGGCGCGTCGCTGAGCCGGGCCAGAATTGCATGGGACAATCACCTGATTCCCATCAACGCGGGGTAAGCCAATGCTACTCCTTGGACTGGCGCTGATGCGAGGCGACGGCCACCGCCGCCGACACGAACAGGCCAAGCAGGATGTAGCCGGTCACCGCCTCGGCCACGGCCAGGCCACGGCACATGCCGACGGGTTGCAGATCGCCATAGCCGACCGTGGTGAAGGTGACATAAGAGAAATACAGCAGTTCCGAGGCACGATCCGCCCCCAGAACACAACCGTCCGTGTACCCGAACGAGGCATAGACCGCCGCGTAAAGGAAGGGCACCGACTGGATAAAAGAGATGCCCATCAGCACGACCTGATGCTTGGGCTGACCGATCCGAACGACATAGGTCCAGAGCTGCATCAGCAGCCACGCCGCCAGGACGAGTGTAGAAATCGTACCCAGGGTGCCGCCAGCAAGGCCTTCGTCAACATTTGACAAAATACGGAATGCCAGGCTGCTGACGATGACCATGCCGCCTGCGGCTATCATAGTTCCGCGCCACTCGCGCGTCAGGGAATGCGGTTTGGCCATGTCGTGCTCCTCGATCTCCGGCTTCGATCATCTCTTGTCCGTCGAGATCTAGCAAGCGCGCAGCGGTTCAGTGGCTGCCGAGGTGTTCTTCTCCGCGCGCGCGGGCCAACGCGATCTGTTTCTGCCGTTCGCGAAAGCGCGTTTTGTCCGCGTCAGTCGTTTCATTGATGCAGAGATGACAGCTGACCCCATGCTCGTATTCCGGGCGTTTGCGGTCCTCGGGCAGGATCGGGCGGCGGCAGCCATGGCACAGTTCGTGCGGCCCCTCGACCAATCCGTGGCCGACCGAGACCCGGTTGTCGAACACAAAACACTCGCCCTGCCAGGTGCTGTTATCGGCGGGCATCTCTTCGAGATAGCGCAGGATGCCACCCTTGAGGTGATAGACCTGCTCGACCCCCTGCCCCAGCAGATAGTTGGTGGATTTCTCGCACCGAATACCACCGGTGCAGAACATCGCCACCCGTTTGTTGTGAAACCGTTCCTTGTTGGCCTCCCACCAGGCGGGGAATTCGCGGAAACTGTCTGTCCTGGGGTCGATGGCGCCTTCGAACGTTCCGATTGCCACCTCATAGTCGTTGCGGGTGTCGATCACCACGACATCCTCCGACCGGATCAGGTCGTTCCAATCCTGCGGCTCCACGTAATGTCCGACTTTGGCCAGCGGATCGACATCCGGCTGGCCCATGGTCACGATCTCTTTCTTCAGCCGCACCTTCATCTTGCCAAAGGGCGGATGGTCGCTCTGGGCTTCTTTCCACTCCAGATCGGCACAACCCGGCAGGGCGCGAATATGGGCCAGCACCGCATCAATCCCGGCGCGGGGGCCGGCGATGGTGCCGTTGATGCCTTCCTTTGCCAGCAACAGCGTGCCCTTGACATCCTGCGCCTGGCACAGGGTCAACAACGCCGGTTTCAGCGCGGCAGGATCGGGGAAACGGGTGAAATGATAGAGAGCGGCGATCGTGTACATGCCCGCGCCATACGCCCCGCTGCCCGCGATTTCAAGAGGCGCGATATATGGCGAAACATGCGTTTTCGATGTTGTTTTATTGAGTCTCACTGGCCAGGATAAGGCCATGCACCACGGCGGTGAACACCTCGGAATCCTGTTGCCGGGCTCCGGGCAAGACGCGACCCATCGCCGACCGGATCACCCCCATCAGGCTGGAACCGCCCACAAAAACGACCTGATCGACACTGTCCGGCGAGACCCCCGCATCGCGCACAGTCTGCATCGCGCAGCCTGCGATTTCGTCGGCGAAACCGGCCAGCGCCGCTTGCATCGCGGCATTACACAGATCAGCCCCTAGACCGCGTTCGATAATATCGAGCGTAATGCGACCCGCCTCGGCCCCGTTGGCAGCGATCTTGCCCGTTTCGACCGCATAGGCCACATCGTGGCCCAGATGCGATTCCAGCACCTCGGCCAGGCGTTCGAACAGGCGCGGCTGTTCAGCCAGGCGTGCCCAGCGTCTCACCTCGCGCAAGATGGCGGGGTCATAGACAAAGGCGATTTTTTCCCAACTCGCCAGATCGTGGAACAGCGCCCGGGGCGCGCTGTGGCTGGCATCGCCCAGTTCGGCGCCGATCCTGGTCTCGTATCCCAGCAACGGCATCGCATGTTCCAGGCTCAATATCCGGTCAAAATCGGTACCGCCGATGCGCAAGCCGCGGCTCGCCAAAACTTGGGTTGTCACGCCTCGCCGGTGACACAGGGTAAAATCCGAGGTGCCGCCGCCGATATCGACGATCAGCATCCGGCCCTGTTCCGCCACCGCCAGGGCCGCCGCCTCGGGCTCGGGCAGAAAGTCTACATCGCGGAACCCGGCCAGCAGATAAGCGTCGCGCAGGTCAATACGGGCTTGGGCGTCACGATCAGGTGCTGCGGAATGGAAATGGACGGGTCGGCCCGACAGGACGCGGTCAAACCTTTGCCCGCTGAGCTTTTCGGCGCGCTCCCGGATCTCGGCGAGAAAGCGGGCGATCACTTCGACCAGGGTCAAACGCTCGTTCAGAAACATGCGGGGTTCGCGGGCCAGAGGGGTGCCGAGAACGCTCTTCAGCGCGCGGAGAAAGCGGCCCTCTTGCCCGTCCATCATGGCGCGGGCTGCGTCGCTGCCATAGACATAGCGACGGCTGTCAAAATCGACGAACACCGCCGTCGGCAGGGTCTGCGCACCAGGCTCCAGAGGCAGAATCCGGGGATGCCCGGCCTGCACCAGCCCGGCGGCAGTGTTCGACGTTCCGAAATCCACGCCAAGACGTGTCATGATCCTCTCCGGGTCCGCGCGAAAGGGCCCGGATACATCCGGGAGCAGCCCGTCGCAACGGTCTTTGCGCGGCGTGAGGTTCAAAGGGTGCTTTTGCATGCCTCGCCCGCACGCTAGTGTCGATCCAAAAAGGGAGATAGCCATGCATGGCCTGATCGTGATTGATGTTCAGAACGATTTTTGCCCCGGTGGCGCGCTGGCGGTGCCCGATGGCGATGCGGTTGTGCCATTGATCAACGCGATGATGCGCGATTTCGACGCCGTGATCCTGACGCAGGACTGGCACCCGGCGCTGCATTCATCCTTTGCGTCCGCCCATTCAGGCGCCACGCCGTTTGAACTGATCCAGATGCCCTATGGCCCCCAGGTTCTGTGGCCGGATCACTGCGTTCAGAATACACGCGGGGCAGAATTCCATCCCGACCTTGTCACCGATGCGGATCTGATCATTCGCAAGGGGTTTCGCGCCGGGATCGACAGCTACTCGGGGTTCTTCGAAAACGACAAGACAACTCCGACCGGACTGGAGGGTTATCTGCGCAACCGCGGCATAGACCGGCTGACCCTAGTCGGTCTTGCGACCGATTTTTGCGTTCACTATTCGGCCGTAGATGCGGCGCGCCTGGGTTTCGACGTCACGGTGCAGATGAACGCCTGCCGTGCGATCGACCTTGACGGCTCCTTGCAGGCCGGGATCGACGCGATGACGTCGGCCGGTGTGAAACTGATCTCATAGTTGCCATTTGTTAAGGTCTCCCGGGCTAGAACCTTGGACACATGTCCACGTTATCCCGGGGTTCGCCGATGCAAGATACCGGGTCGCACGAAGCCGACCAACTGGCGGAATTCGAGCGGCGGTATAGCCGCCGCGGCCTCTTGATCCGCTATGCAAAGGGTCGAGTCAGGAATTTCGGCAACCGCCAGATCATGACATTCAGCGGCGGTCTGGCACTGACCTTGTCCGAAGGCCCTGAAACGGGGGCCATTGTTGTTCTTGTCGCCTTGTTCGGCGAATTGGTGGATTGCCTGTTCTTGTCGCGCCTGCCGCAGTTCCTCGAAACGGGTCACAATCTCCGCAAGATGCTGTTTCTCAGCTCGATCACGGCCCTGGTGCAATCGCTGACAATAGCGGTATGCGTCTTGCTGGCCTGGTTCGGCGAATTCAGCGGGTATTCGCCCCTGTTTACAATTGCCTTTGTGGCCGGAGCGGCGATCAATGCCGGTCTGGTGCTGCCGTTTCATCCGGCGGCCGGAGCAGTCCGGTTGACTGTCTATGCCCTGGTCACGCTGTCCATTTTTGCATTTGATGTCCTGGCCGCGAAACGCGTGGACTCCGTTTTCCTGATGGACGCCAGCGGCACCGCGATGCTCGCCTTCATGGTGGCGCTCTTCCTGATGTTCGTGAACTCCGGTTTTAACGCGCATCGGCGCACGACCCTGCGCCTGATGGAACAGGGCCGCGATCTGGTCCGTCACCAGAAAGAAGCACACCAATTGTCACTTGTCGCGCGTAACGCCAACGACAGCGTCATCGTATCGGATGCGACAGGGCGAATTGTCTGGACGAACGAAGCTTTTACCCGGATCACCGGTTTTTTGGCCGAAGAAGCCAGAGGCAAGCTGCCAGGCGAGTTGTTGAACGGGCCGGAAACCGATCTGACGATCTCGGATTCGATCGCGGCCGCGATCACGGCAGGGAAGAATTTTCGCGGCGAAATCCTGAACGTGACCAAGCACGGTCAGCCGATCTGGATGGATGTAAACATGGTGCCCATCGTCGACGAGGACGGCAATGTCGAAATGACGGTGGCGGTGGAGCGCGACATTACCTTGGGGAAGTCCCACGAACAGGAACTGGCCGCAGCGCGCGAAGCCGCCGAGGATGGGGCCAGGGCGAAAGCCGACTTCCTGGCAACGATGAGCCACGAAATCAGAACCCCGATGAATGGCGTGGTCGGAATGGCCGAGCTGCTTTCTGGAACCGCCCTAACCGAGGAGCAGAATGAATATGTCGAAACGATAAAGAGTTCGGCGGCCGCCCTGCTGGCGATCATCAACGACGTTCTGGATCTGTCCCGGCTGGATGCCCACAAGATGGAAATCCATCCGGTCGACTTTGATCTGCTGGCCTGCCTGTCGGACACGGTGCGCCTGATCCGACCTCAGGCCAACAGCAAAGGGCTAAGGCTTTCGCTTGAGACGCTGACCGAAGTACCGGAAATCGTGCATGCCGATGACGGGCGTCTGCGACAGATCCTGATCAACCTGCTGGGAAACGCGGTGAAGTTCACCGAGCACGGCAACGTTTGTCTACGTCTGTCGGTAGAGGAGGCAGCCATAGGCCATACTGCGGTTATCGAAGTCGAAGACACCGGCATCGGTATCCCGGCCGAAAAGATCGAGCATATTTTCGAACGTTTCTCGCAGGCCGAGGCCAACACCACCCGGACTTATGGCGGTACCGGGTTGGGTCTGGCCATCTCTCGCGAACTGGTCGGGTTGATGGGAGGCAAGCTCACGGTGGAATCGACCCTGGGAGAGGGATCGTGTTTCTCTCTGCGGTTGCCCCTAGGGCCCCCGGCTCAGAGCAACGGCCCTGGCCGGCAGATGAAGATCGCGGACGACGTTCTTGCGCAGCTGGACGGGCGCATTGTTCTTGTCGCGGATGACAACAAGATCAACAGGCTATTGATCGCGAAATTCCTGGCAGATCTGCCGGTGCAGCTCGAATTCGCATGTGATGGTCGGCAGGTCGTGGAGAAAGCCAAGTCCCTGGATCCTGACATCGTGTTCATGGATATGTCGATGCCGCACCTGAGCGGGATCGAGGCCACCCGGCTCATCCGCGAGTCAGGGAGTACGCGGCTCCCGATCGTGGCGCTTACGGCAAATGCCTATGACAGTGACCGCAAGGCGTGCCTGGATGCCGGAATGAACGACTTTCTGAGCAAACCGGTGGGCAGATCCGAACTGATCTCCTGTCTGCTCGAGCATCTTGTGCATCGTACCGATCCGGCCACGGTGCACCGAACCGCCTGATCAGGCGGGACAGCGAACCGTATTGCCCTGAATTGCCATACCGGTTCTGCTGGCGTATCCATGGCTGACCCAGATGACGAGGCAGGCCCAGTGGATATTGCAACCCGAGTCTATAACCACAAATGGAAAATAGATCCGATCGTCAGGTCGCTGATCGACACTGATTTTTACAAGCTGTTGATGTGCCAGTCGGTGTTCCGCAACAAGCCCGACACGGATGTAACGTTTTCCCTGATCAACCGGACCACGCGAATCCCGTTGGCCCGGCTGATCGACGAGGGCGAGTTGCGCGAACAACTGGACCACATCCGTTCCTTGCGACTGAGCCGGGGCGAAAGCACCTGGCTGCGCGGCAACACGTTCTACGGCAAACGCCAGATGTTCCGGCCGGATTTCATGGAATGGTTCGAAGGCCTGCAATTGCCGCCCTATCATCTGGAACGCAGAAACGACCAATACGAGCTGACGTTTGAAGGTAAGTGGCACGAGGTGATGTTGTGGGAAATCCCCGCACTTGCCGTCTTGATGGAATTGCGGTCGCGCGCGGTACTCAATGACATGCGCCGGTTCGAGTTGCAGATCCTCTACGCCCGCGCCATGACCCGCGTCTGGGAAAAGATCGAACGCCTGCGCCAGATCGACGGGCTGACCATTGCCGATTTCGGTACGCGGCGGCGGCATTCGTTTCTGTGGCAGGACTGGTGCGTGCAGGCGATGATCGAAGGTCTGGGGACAAAATTTACCGGCACCTCGAACTGCCTTATCGCCATGCGGCGAGAAGTCGAGGCTATCGGCACGAATGCACACGAACTGCCCATGGTCTACTCTGCCCTGGCAAAAGACGACGCAGCCCTGGCGCGGGCCCCCTATGATGTGCTCAGCGACTGGCACGAAGAGCACGATGGCAATCTGCGCATCATCCTGCCCGATACCTATGGCACAGCCGGTTTTCTTGACCGGGCGCCGGACTGGCTGGCGGGATGGACAGGGATCCGCATCGACAGTGGCGACCCGGCGAAAGGGGCTGAAACCGCAATTGCCTGGTGGAAGTCACGCGGCGAGGACCCCACACAGAAACGCATCATCTTCTCCGACGGTCTGGACGTGGACAAGATCGTCGAGTTGCACCGGCAGTTTTCGGGCCGGGCCAAGGTCTCGTTCGGCTGGGGCACGCTGTTGACCAACGATTTTCGCGGCCTTGTCCCGGACAATGGGCTGGCGCCATTTTCGCTGGTTTGCAAGGCCGTTTCGGCAAATGGACATCCGACCGTCAAGCTCAGCGACAACCCGGAAAAGGCGATGGGACCGGCGGATGAGGTCGCCCGCTACAAGCGCGTGTTCGGGGTTGGGGAACAGGACCGCATCCAGGTTGTTGTCTGAACCCGTCACGGACGCCGCGCCAACCGTCGTTCGCGCCAGATGACCAGCAGACCACCGGCGACGATGAACAGTGCCCCCGGGAACAGGTCGCCCCAGGGTGCCTCGTCAAAGGCCAGCCAGCCGGCGACAAAGGCGATGGGGATGCCGAAATAGCTGAACGGGGCAAGGTTGCTTTGTTCGGTCATGCGGTACGAGACCACCAGGCACAAAACCGCAGTGCCGCCAAAAGCTCCCATTGCCGCAACCCAAGCCAGATCGCGGATATCGGCGATAGGGGTAAAACCGCCCGCGTAGAACGCCAGCGCCAGCGCACCGACGAGTGCCGAGATCACCGAATAGAGATTGATCAGCGGACTGGGCACCTCTGGGTCCATCAGACGGGCCGAAACCCCGGCCAGCGCGTAGAGAAACGCCGCCCCCAAAGGTGCGAGCGCATCCAGCGTGAATGTCTCGCTACCCGGTTTCATCACCATCAGCACACCGGCAAAACCGAGCAACACCGCCAGCCAGCGCATCCCGCCCACCCGCTCGCCCAACAGCGGGACGGCCAGCGCAGTCATGAAGATGGCATTGGCATAGGTGATGGTCGACGCGGTGGCAAAAGCCATCACGCCGAGGGAATAGTAGAACAGGAACTGCGCAAAAGTGACGTAGACCCCGCGCAGAAACCCCAGTTTCCACTGACGCAGCCGCCAGGGCCGGCCGGCCGCGCGCCAAGCACGCGAGGACCACAGCGCAATGAGGCTGGGAAAAATGCCGAAAAAGTTGCGATAGGCTGAAAGCTCGGCGGCTGAGTATCGCGGCGACAAAAGCTTGATGATCAGCCCCATCAGATCGAACAGGACAAGCGCCAGCAGCGACAGAGCGATGGCAAGGATCACGTTATCGCCGCTGCGCCCATTCATCGTCAGCCGTGCCGCGCGGCGACGGTCTTGAGTTGAGAGAAACCGTAAAGCGCTTCGAACCCCTTTTCCCGGCCATGGCCGGACTTGCCAACCCCGCCAAAAGGCAGTTCAACCCCGCCACCAGCACCGTAATTGTTGATAAAGACCTGGCCCGCCCGAAGCCGTTTGGCCAACCGCATCTGGCGCGCGCCGTCACGGCACCAGATACTGGCGACAAGGCCATAATCGGTGCTGTTTGCGATCTCGACCGCTTCGTCCTCGGTGTCAAAGGGGATAAGAACCTGCACCGGGCCGAAAATCTCGTCCCGGGCCAGCGCATGATCGGGCGGCACATCGGCGAACAGCGTCGGTCGGACATAGGCCCCGGTTTCGGGTGCATGGTCGACGATCCGCCCCTGTGCCGCAATGGTCAGATCGGCGCCCTTTGCCAGGAAACCGGTCACGATCTCCTTTTGCCGGGCCGAGATCAGCGGACCCACCCGCAAATCCTCCATCGCGGGGCCAACGGTCAGATCGGCATAGGCCGCAGACATGCGCGCCTTGACCTCTTCGTAGACACCGCGCTGCGCCAGGATGCGGGAAGAGGCAGAGCAGGTCTGTCCGGCATTCTGGCACCCGGCATTCACCAGGAATGGCAGCGCGGCATCCAGATCGGCATCGTCGAATACCAGTTGCGGCGACTTGCCGCCCAGTTCCAGCGTCACCGGCACCACGTTGCGCCCGGCCGCCTGTTGCACCAGCGCGCCAGTAGCGACCGATCCGGTGAACGAGATATGATGCACGCCCGGGTGGCCGGACAGCGCCGCGCCCGCCTCGGCGCCGAGTCCTGGCACCACGTTCAGCGCACCTGCTGGCAGCCCTGCCTGTATCGCCAGATCGGCAAAGGCCAGCGCGGTCAGGCACGCCTCTTCCGCCGGTTTCAACACGCAGGCATTGCCCATCGCAAGTGCCGCACCAACCGAGCGGCCGATGATCTGCATCGGATAGTTCCAGGGCACGATATGGCCGGTGACGCCATGCGGCTCGCGCAGGGTATAGACGGTATAACCGTCAAGATAGGGGATCGTCTCGCCCATGACCTTGTCAGCGGCACCGCCGTAGAACTCACAATAACGTGCCAGCGCCACGGCATCGGCGCGGGCTTGCGTCAGCGGCTTGCCCACGTCGGCCGCTTCGATCACGGCCAGATCTTCGACCCGTTCCAGCACCAGTTGGCCAAGGCGCGTCAGGATGCGACCGCGTTCGGTTGCGGTCATCCGGCCCCAGTCGCCATTCAGTGCCGCCTCGGCAGCAGCAACTGCGGCATCGACATCATCGGCGCCACCGCGCGCGATCCGGCAGATTTCCGATCCGTCAGACGGATTGACCAAGGGCAGGGTCGCGCCACTTTTGGCCGGTTGCCAAACCCCACCCACAAGACAAAGAGAGGCGTCGAACCAGAGAGGTAGCGACATGTCGGTCTCCTTTTCGAAGTCGAAAGCGTAACTGTAACCTTGATGCGGCGTAATTGGAGAGCATCGGCGCAAATTGGCAACCCCCCGCATCCCGGAAAGGCAGGTTTGCCAGAACCCGTCCGCCATGGCCGAGCCCGAAGCGACCCCAAAACGCCATCGCCCGGGATGCTGAGTAAAGACGGATCGCGCCGCCCCTCTGCCCAAACCCTGTCGTCGGAACGATGGAAATACGGTGTATTCCGCCAGCTCCCGCTGGCCGCAGGGGTGGATATGAACCAGAGCGAACCCTGCTTTGCGCCCTTTGAAGACAATCCAATAGGCGATCCTGCCTGCGTCGCGCAAATAGCGCATCGCCATTTCTTCGACCGCCAAGGGCACGCTCGGCGCCACCTCTGCCAGATAGGGTGTCATGGCCGCGATGAGTTCGATGCTTTCCTCTCGGCGGATGCGGGCCAAAGCGATCATTGCGAGATCAAGGGGTGACGGCGCGGCAATCGTGGGGCGGCAGCAATCAGTGCCTCGGTGTAGGGATGCTGCGGGTCTGAAAAGACCTGATCCGTATCACCCTGCTCGACGATACGGCCCGCCTGCATGACCATCACCCGGTCGGTGATCGTCCTCACCACACTCAGGTCATGGCTGATGAACAGATAGGTCAGATCATAAGTGGTACACAGATCGGCCAGCAGGTCGAGGATCTGCGCACGCACCGAAACGTCAAGCGCTGAAACCGCTTCGTCGAACAGGATGAGTTGGGGGCGGATGATCAGCGCCCGCGCAATGGCGATCCGCTGGCGCTGGCCACCGGAAAACTCGTGAATATACTTGCCCGAGTCGTCGGGCGAGAGGCCGACCGCTGTCAGCATCTCGGCGATACGGTCGCGCCTTTCCGAGCCCACTGGCGGGTGTTCCAAAAGGTGAAAGGGTTCGGTCACCAACCGGTCGACCCGGTGGCGCGGATTGAAGCTCCCGTATGGGTCCTGAAACACCACCTGCATCTTGCGGCGGACCGCCAGATTGGCCTTGTTACCGGTATAGACCGGTTGACCATCCAGCAGGATATGGCCGGCTTGCACCGGCTCCAATCCCAGGATCGCACGGGTCAGGGTAGACTTGCCGCAACCGGATTCTCCGACCAAACCCAGACGCTCTCCTTGGTGCAGGGTAAAGCTGACATGGTCCACGGCACGATGTTGACCCGGTCGTGCAAAAAGGCTTGTGCGGGGCAACGGATAATCGCGAACGACATTGGCCACGGCCAGCAGGGGCACCTGACCGCCTGGTTCAGGTAGGGTGACCTGATGTTCTGACGCCGCAAACAACATCTTGGTATAGGGATGCGTCATCCCGGTCAGCAACTGGCGGGTTGGAGCGGCTTCGACCACTTCACCATGTCGCATGACGGCGATGTGATCGGCCATATCGGCGACAACCGCGAGGTCATGGGTGATCATCAGCATGCCCATGCCGTACTCGCGGACCAGACCTTTGATCAGGTCGAGGATCTGTGCCTGCGTGGTCACGTCCAGCGCCGTCGTCGGCTCATCCGCGATCAGGAGTTTCGGGCGCAGGGCAATCGCCATGGCGATCACCACCCTTTGCCGCTGACCGCCCGACAGTTCATGCGGATACCGGCCGAGCGGATAGCGTTCGGGGGGCAGACCCACGCGCGCCAGTACCTCGCGCGCGCGTTCCTCGGCCTTGTCGCGGGGCATGGCCCGGTGGATCAGGATCGTTTCCATGACCTGATCGCCAATGGTCTTGACCGGGTTCAGCGCCGTCATCGGTTCCTGAAACACCATTCCAACCGAGGCCCCGCGCAACTGGCACATCCGATCCTCGGGCAGGTCGAGCACCTCTTCGCCGTCCAGCAGGATGGACCCGGTTGCCGTGCTGCCAGCGGGCATCAGTTGCATCACCGCCAGGGCCGTCATCGACTTGCCCGACCCGCTTTCGCCGGTGACGGCCACGATTTCACCCGGAGCGATGGTCAGGTTGACACGTCGCAGAATCTCGATCCCGTGGATCGACAATGACAGGTCCCTGATCTGCAACAAGCTCATGACCGGGCCACCCGAATGCGCGGATCGAGCCAGTCGCGCAGACCGTCGCCCATCAGGTTCAGCCCCAGCACGGTCAGGATGATGGCAAACCCCGGAATCAAAGCCAGATGCGGGGCAAAGCTGACCATGGTCTGAGCATCGGCCAGCATCCGGCCCCAACTGGGAGTCGGCGGCTGCGCGCCAAGGCCGACATAGCTCAGCCCGGCTTCGGCCAGGATGCCCAGCGAGAACTGAATGGTGCCCTGCACGATCAGCAGGTTGGCCACGTTGGGCAGGATGTGCTCGGCCGAGATACGCGCCGCGCCCTTGCCCGCGACGCGCGCGGCCATGATGAACTCGCGCTCCCACAGGCTCAGCGCCGCGCCACGGGTGATACGGGCGAAGACCGGGATGTTGAAGATGCCGATAGCGATGATGGCGTTGACGGCACCGGCGCCGAATACGGCGGTGATCAAGATGGCGATCACCAGCGAGGGGAAGGCAAAGACCAGATCGTTGCCGCGCATGATCAGCTCGTCCAGCCACGACCCCTTGCGCGCCGCGGCCGCCAGGCCCAGGGGCACGCCCAGGCTCATGCCGATGCCCACTGCAAGCAGGGCCACCGCGATCGAGGTTCGCGCGCCGACCATGATCATGGAGAACATGTCGCGCCCGAAATGGTCGGTGCCGAACCAGTGCTGCGCATTCGGGGTTTGCAGCTTGGCCGGAATGTTCAGTGCGGCGTAGTCATAGGGCGTCCAGACGAACGAGAGGAGCGCGGCCAGCACCACCAGCGAAGACAAGCCCGCACCCAGGATCAGGTTGCGGCTCATGTCCGGGACCTCAGGCGCGGATCGACGGCTGCATAGGCCAGATCGACCAGAAAATTGACGGTGATCACCGCAAAGACCAGCAGCATGACGACCGATTCCACAACGATCAGGTCACGGGAGGAAATAGACTGGAACACGAGCCGACCAAGGCCGGGCAGATAGAACACCTGCTCGATGATGATCGATCCCGCCAGCAGGAAAGAGAATTGCAGGCCGATGATGGTCAACACCGGGATCAGAGCATTGCGCAATCCGTGCCGCCACAGTGCCTGCCGACGGCTGAGACCCTTGGCGCGGGCGGTACGCATGAAATCCTCGCCCAGGATATCGAGAAGCGCCGAGCGCATCACCCGCGCCAGGATCGCGGCTTGCGGCAGGGCCAGCGCGATGGCGGGCAGGGTCAGCGAATGCAGGCCCGCTACCAGCCCCTTGTCCCAGCCGGAAAAGCCGCCCGCGTTGAACCAGCGCAGATTGATGGCAAAGACCAGCACCAGCATCATGGCGAACCAGAAATTCGGAATGGCGACACCCAGTTGGGTTGCACTCATCACGGTCAGATCACCCACCTTGCCGCGACGTGACGCAGCATAGATGCCAGCAGGAAAGGCGATGGCCGTCGACAACGCCAGCGCGTAAAGCGCCAGAGGCAACGACACCCACATCCTGTCTGCGATCATCTGCGAGACAGGCGTGCGATAGGTGTAGGAGGTGCCGAAATCACCGCGCAGCATACCAGTGATCCAGCTGACATAACGTTCGGCCTTTGATTGATCGAGACCCAACTCTGTGCGCAGCGCCGCCAGCGTGTCTGGCTGCGCGTTGACCCCCAGCATGAACGAGGCCGGGTCCCCCGGAGCGATCTCGATCACCGCAAAGATGACCAGGCTGGCGACGGCCAGGCTGATCAAAAGCGAGAGCGCGCGTTTCAGGCTGTAGCGGAGCATGCCGGGTCAATGCCACCCATTCGGATAAAAGACCCGCCGCCGGAGCGGCGAGCCAGAAAATCGCAGATTTTCTGAGCCATTTTCTGGGTCAGAAAATGGTCCCGCGCCTTACTCGGACCAGCTGATCGCCGACAGATCGGTCGCGGCGGTGGGCGCGTTGGCCCACAATCCCTGCACGCCAGCCTTTGCCACGCTCAGGGCGGCAAGCTGGAACAGGTAGCCGTTCACGTAATCGTCGGAAATCATGCGTTGCGCCTGTTGCATCAACTCGGTCCGCTTGTCCGGATCGGTGGTCGAGTTCAGCGTCGTCATCAGCTCCTGAAACGCTGGATTGTCGTACTGGAAGTAGTAATCAGGCCGGGCATAGATGCCGATATCCATCGGCTCGGTATGACTGACGATGGTCAGGCCAAAATTCTTGCCCTTGAACACAGTTTCCAGCCATTGCGCCCACTCGACGTTGGTGATTTCGGCCTTGATGCCGACCGCCGCCAGTTGCGCCGCAATGATCTCGCCGCCGCGGCGGGCATAGGATGGCGGTGGCAGATGCAGCGTGGTTTCAAACCCGTCCGGGAAACCGGCCTCGGCCAACAATGCCTTGGCCTTGTCGGGGTCATAGGCAGAGTTGCCGGTCAGATCGACATAAGCCGGGTTGTGCGGCGCGAAATGGGTACCGATCGGCGTGCCATATCCAAACATCGCCCCATCGATGATCGCCTGACGGTCGATGGCATGGGCCATCGCCTGGCGCACCTTGATGTTGTCGAACGGCGGCTGCTTGTTGTTGGTCGACAGGATGGTTTCGCCCTCGGTCGAGCCGACCAGCACCTGGAACCGCGGATCGGCTTCGAATTGCGGCAGGTTTTCGGGCGCGGGGAAGCCGGTGAACACATCCACATCCTCGGCCATCATCGCGGCGAAGGCAGCGGTTGGGTCCGAGATGAATTTGAACGTCGCCTGCTCCAGCGCAGGCTCGGCGCCCCAATACCCCGGATTGCGGTTCAGCACGATCTTGTCGCCCTGCACCCATTCGCCCAGCGTGTAAGGGCCGGTGCCGACGGGCGCGGTCTTGATGTTCTCGATGCTCTCGGGCGCCACGATCACCGCATCGCCCCAAGCCATATTGAACAGGAAGTTGCCGTTCGGTTCCTTCAGCGTCACCTTGACGGTCAGCGGATCGACTACATCGACGCTGTCGATCCCGGCGAACAGCGCCTTTTGTGCATTGGCGCTGTCCTCGGCCCGGGCGCGGTCCAGGCTGAACTTGACGTCCTCGGCATCCATCGCCGAGCCGTCGTGGAAGGTCACGCCCTCATGCAGCTTGAAGGTATAGACGGTGCCGTCATCCGAGATCTCCCAGCTTTCGGCCAGGGCGGGTACGATGGATCCATCACCCATGAAGCGGGTCAGCCCCTCGAAGATGTTGACATAGACCACCGAGTCGATGGCTTGCGCCGCGGCGCTGGTCGGGTCCAGATGCGGCGGTTCCAGCTGCATGGCGATGGTGATGTCATCCTTTGCCCAGGCGGCGCCGGCAAAAAGTGCGGCGCTCAGCGCAAGACCGGACACCAGTCCGCGGTTTACAATCCGTTTCATTCCAACTCTCCCCTATCGGTTTCAACGGTTCGGCCACATCGCGGCCGCGTCACGGCTCACTGTTTCCCTAAACCTCGGGGCAATCAAGGAATTGTTGGCGCAACCGGTCTTTCGCTGCGATCGCGAAATACTTATGCTGCGATGCAACATTTTCTGCGGAGGACTGAAAATGAGTGCAACTGCCCACAAGACCGCCCCTAATGCCCAGGATATCCGGGCGCGAAAAGGGGGCGTGCCGCTGGTCAGCCTCACCGCCTATACGACGCCGATGGCGCGGCTGATGGACGGGCATTGCGATTTCGTGCTGGTGGGCGACAGCGTCGGCATGGTGCTGCACGGGCTCAGTTCCACACTGGGCGTGACGATGGAGATGATGATCCTGCACGGTCAGGCGGTGGCGCGTGGGCTGGACCGCGCGATGCTGGTGATCGACATGCCATTCGGCAGCTACGAGGAAAGCCCGGCGCAGGCGTTCCGCAATGCCGCCCGGCTGATGGCCGAAACCGGCGCCGGTGCGGTCAAGCTGGAAGGCGGGGTCGAGATGGCTGAAACCATCCGGTTTCTGGTGAAACGCGGCATTCCGGTGATGGCCCATGTCGGGCTGACGCCGCAGTCGATCAACACGCTGGGCGGGTACAAGGTGCAGGGCCGCGACGATCAGGCCCAGGCGGTGCTGGCCGATGCGCATGCGGTAGCTGATGCGGGCGCGTTCTCGGTCGTGCTGGAGAAGGTACCTGCGACGCTGGCCGACCGGATCACTGCCGAAGTGGCGATCCCCACCATTGGTATCGGCGCTTCGGCCGGGTGTGACGGGCAAATCCTGGTGGTCGATGACATGCTGGGTTTCTTCGCCGCGTTCAAACCGAAATTCGTCAAGCGATATGCCGATCTGGGGCCAATGGCCGGGGCGGCGATTGCCGAATACGCCGCCGAGGTGCGCGCACGCGACTTTCCGGCGGCGGAACATGTGTTTGCCGATCAGGCCCCTGTCAAAGGAGCCAAGGCATGAGCGCGCCGATTCTGCGCAAGCTGGCCGATCTGCGCGCCACCACCGCCGGATGGAAGCGTGCGGGTGAGAGCATCGGCGTGGTTCCCACGATGGGCGCGTTGCACGATGGCCACCTGTCGCTGGTCGCTGCGGCCAAGGCGGCTTGCGACCGGGTGGTGGTGACCATTTTCGTCAACCCGAAACAGTTCAACAGCCCCGAGGATCTGACCAAATACCCCCGCACCGAAGAGGCCGACGCGGCCAAGCTGGCGCCCTATGGGGTCGATGTGACCTATGTGCCCGATCCCGACCAGATCTATCCCGAGGGGTTTGCGACCACCGTTTCGGTCTCGGACCTGACCGATGTGATGGAGGGGGCGTTCCGCCCCGGTCATTTCGACGGGGTGGCGACCGTGGTGGCCAAGCTGTTCCTGCAAACCGGGGCCGACCGGGCTTTTTTCGGCGAAAAGGACTATCAGCAGATGATGCTGGTGACCCGCATGGCACAGGATCTGGATATCCCGATCACCGTGATTGGCTGCCCCACGGTGCGCGAGCCTTCGGGACTGGCGATGTCGTCGCGCAACGCGCGGCTGTCGGCGGAGGGGCTGGATCGGGCCGGGCGGCTTTTCCCGGTGATGCGGCGGGTGGCCGAGCGACTGGCAGCGGGTGCGTCCTTTGGTGATCTGTCGTCCGGCGCGCGCGAGACGCTGGGCGAGGCGGGCTTTGTCGATATCGAGTATTTCGAACTGCGCGCGGCGGACAGTCTGCGCGCGCTCGACCGGCCCACCGAACCCGCGCGCCTGCTGGTGGCGGCCTGGCTCGACGGGGTCCGGCTGATCGACAATATCGCGGTTCCCCAACTAAGCGATTAGTAGGGGCTTCCTGACACGCCGGAAATGCGGCTACAGTCCCGGGTCAAGAGAAGATGACAGGGGGCAGACAATGACCTTTATTCTGGCGATCGACCAGGGCACCACCTCGAGCCGGGCGATCCTGTTCGATGGCGACATGCGGAGGGTGGCGACCGCGCAGCGTGAATTCACCCAGCATTTCCCCGAGGCGGGCTGGGTCGAACACGATGCCGAGGAGATTTGGCAGACCACGGTCGCGGTCTGCCGAGAGGTGATAACAGGCAAAGGGATCGGGCCGGAACAGATCGCCGGAATTGGCATCACCAACCAGCGCGAAACCACCGTGGTCTGGGACAAGGCCAGCGGCGCGCCCGTGCATCGCGCCATCGTCTGGCAGGACCGGCGCACCGCCGCCATCTGCGAGCGGCTGCGTCATGCGGGGTGCGAGGATGACTTTACCGCCCAGACCGGTCTGCTGCTGGACCCCTATTTCTCGGGCACCAAGGTGAAATGGATCCTCGACACTGTCCCCGGCGCCCGGGACCGGGCTGCGGCCGGAGAGCTGTTGTTCGGCACCATCGACTCTTTCCTGATTTGGCGGCTGACCGGTGGGCGGGTGCACGCGACCGATGCCACCAACGCCGCGCGGACGCTGATGTTCGATATCCATCAGGGGGAATGGAGCAAGGAGATCTGCGAATTGCTCGACGTGCCGATGGCGATGCTGCCCGAGGTGCGCGACTGCGCCGCCGATTTCGGCACGACGGATCTGTTTGGCGGGCAGGTGCCGATCCTGGGCGTTGCGGGCGACCAACAGGCAGCCACCATCGGACAGGCCTGTTTCCAGCCCGGCATGATGAAATCCACCTATGGCACCGGCTGTTTCGCGCTGCTCAATACCGGGACACAGCCGGTCGCCTCGCAAAACCGGCTGCTGACGACCATCGCCTATCAGCTGGACGGCCAGCGGACCTATGCGCTGGAAGGGTCGATTTTCATCGCCGGGGCGGCGGTGCAATGGCTGCGCGACGGCCTGGGGATCATCGAGAATGCGGCGCAGAGCGGCGAGTTGGCCGCCCAAGCCGACCCGGCGCAGAACGTCATTCTTGTGCCCGCCTTCACCGGTCTTGGCGCGCCCTATTGGAAGCCCGATTGCCGGGGTGCCATGTTCGGGCTGACGCGCAATTCCGGCCGGGCCGAGTTCTGCAAGGCTGCGCTGGAAAGCGTCGCCTATCAGACCCGCGACCTGTGGGAGGCGATGCAGGGCGACTGGGGCGCGGATGCGAATGTGATTCTGCGAGTCGATGGAGGCATGAGTGCGTCCGACTGGGCGATGCAGGGCCTTGCCGACCGTCTGGGCGCTCCGGTCGACCGCCCGGTGATGCAGGAAACCACGGCACTGGGCGCGGCCTGGCTGGCGGGGATGCGGGCGGGAATCTATCCAGATCAGGCAGGCTTTGCCGAGACCTGGGCGCTGGATGCGCGGTTCACGCCGAAGATGCCCGAGGGCAACCGCGAGGCCGCCTATCGCCGCTGGAAAGCGGCGGTGGCGGCGGCGATGATGGTCTAGGTTGAAACCCGTGCGCCTTCGGCGATGGTCCGGGGGCGCGCATTCAGCTCTTCTATCGAGAACCCGGCGATGGATTTGTACCTGGCCGCATGCGCGGCCAGTTCGGCGCTGGGGATCACCGTATCGATATCGTCGAAATCCCCACCGCACAGATCCTCGACCCGTTGCAGCACCCCGTCCGGGCCGCCTCCCGCACGATTGGCCTGGCCAACGGCGGTGGTCACCGGGCGGACCTCGGCCTCGTATGCCGCCAGAGCCTTGGGCGTAATCCCATGCTCCAGCAGACGGGCACCGATGATGCGCGCATCCAGAATCGCCTGGCTGGCCCCGTTCGACCCCACCGGATAGGTGGGATGCGCCGCATCACCCATCAGGGTCACCGACCCGTCCGTCCAAAGGGGCAGCGGGTCGCGGTCGACCATCGGGTATTCATAGACCACCTCGGCCCCTTGGATCAGCGCGGGAACGTCGATCCAGTCGAACTGCCAATCGGCGAAATCCGGCAGGAAGTCTGCGATATCGGCGGCACGGTTCCAATCTTCTTTCTTCCACGTGGCATCGAGGGGAAAGCGTTTCTCGGCGATCCAGTTCATTTCGACCATGCCGTCGCTGTCCGGGTCCGAAATCGGATAGGATACAAGACGCAGATCGTCATGCCCGATCATCGCCATGGCGCCGCCGCCTAAATAGGCGGGCGCCCGGGTGGTGGCACGCCACAAGACGCGCCCGTTCCAAATCGGCTCGCCCTCGTCCGGGTACATCTGCGCCCTCAGCGCCGAATGGATACCATCGGCGGCGATCAACAACCGCCCTTCAGCCCTGCGTCCGTCACTCAGGATCAGAGCCGCACCCTCGGACCCGGTTTCGAACCCCGCCGCGCGGGCGCCCGTCACTACGCAATCCGCCCCGGCGCGTGCAACCAGCGCGTCATACAACATCATCTGCAAAGCGCCGCGATGCACCGAATATTGCGGCCAGGCATAACCCGCCCAGGTGCCACGCGGTTCTTCCCAGATGGTCTTGCCCAGTTTCGAATAGAACCCCAGTTGGCGCGTCCGCACCCCGATCCGGTCCAGCTCCGCTTCCAGCCCCATGTCGAGCAGCTCGCGCACCGCATTGGGTTGCAGGTTGATCCCCACCCCCATCGGGCGCAGCACCGCCGTCGCCTCGTAGATGCGGAAGGGCACCCCGATCTGATGTAGTGTCAGCCCCAGGCTGAGCCCCGCAATACCGGCGCCGGCGATCAATACGGTCATGGACTTCTCCCTCTCTCGTGGCGACAGACTGCCCGGCGCCGCGCAAGAGGTCGAGAGAAAATCAGCCCTGATAGGGGCGCAGGAAAACCGGCTTGTCGGGTTCGGACAGCTCCGCGCTATACTGGTATCCGCCGCTGTCGAATTCGCTCAGCGCCTGTGGATCGGTCAGGCGGCGTTGCACGATATAGCGGGCCATCGCCCCACGCGCCTTCTTGGCGTAGAAACTCACGATCTTGGGCGCGCCGCCCTTGTCCTCCATGAACACCGGCGTGATCACCCGCAGTTTCAGCGCCTTGGGATCCACGGCGCCGAAATATTCCTGGCTGGCGCAGTTGACCAACACGTCGGTGCCGATCTCATCGGCCTGCGCGTTCAGCGTTCTGGACAGCTGGTCACCCCAATAGTCATAGAGTGATGTGCCCCGCCGCGTCTTCAACCGGCTGCCCATTTCCAGCCGATAGGCCTGGATCGCATCCAGCGGGCGCAACAGGCCGTAAAGCCCCGACAGGATGCGCAGATGCTGCTGCGCCCATTCCATCTCTTCGGGATCGAGCGAGGCCGCCTCGAGCCCCTGATAGGTGTCCCCGGCAAAGGCCAGCGCGGCAGGGCGGGTCACATCAGCGCTTGGCGTATCGGCGAATTCGCGGAACCGGTCGCGGTTGAGCCGGGCCAGATCGTCGCTCAGCCCCATCAGTTTCTTGAGATCGCCGAGCGTCAGGTTGCGCGCGGTCTTGGCCAGCCGCACCGCATCGTCCTGAAAGGCGGGTTCAGTCGCCGCAATGTCACGTTCCGCCCAATCCAGCCGCTTGGCCGGAGAGATCACCACCAGCATGTCCTGCCCCCTCGTCCTTGGTTCCGACCGTATCTAGGACGCCTGGCCGAGCACGTCCAGAAAGGCCTCACCAAATCGTTCCCAGCGTCGATCACCCAACAGCGTTTCCAGCCCGCGCCGGTCGTCGGGCCGCATCTGTGCCACCTTGGCCAGTTGCGCCGCCGAACAGCTGAGCGGCTTGTCGATCCCGTCAGGGCCGCGCGCCAGATCGGCCTGTACCGCCAGAAGCCGGTCATAGATGTTGCCGGTCCCACGCCCGGCCAGTTTACGGCGGGCAGGATGTAGCGCCTCGGCCGCGCCGCTCACCACCTCCAGAAACATGGCGCCATAGCGCTCCAACTTTTTTGCGCCGATGCCGCCAATACGAGCCATCTGGTCCAGCGATGCGGGGCGCTTCTCGGCCATCTCGATCAGGGTGCGGTCGGGAAAGATCACATAGGCCGGGACCCGTGCCGCCTCGGCCAGCGCGCGGCGCTTGGCCTTGAGGGCCGACAGCAGCGGCGCGTCCTCGTCATTGACCATGGCCTTGACCGCCGGACGCCGCGCCGCCTTGCGCACCGTATCCTTGCGCAGCTCGATCCCGGTCTCGCCGCGCAGGATCGGTAGCGCCGCCTCGGTCATCCGCAACGCGCCATGGCGTTCGGGATCGGGACGCACCAGGTCGCGGCCCATCATCTGGCGAAAGATCGCCTGCCACTGGGCGCGGTTCCATTCGGTGCCAACGCCATAGGTGGGCAACTGGTCATGGCGGCGTTCGCGGATCTTGTCGGTCTGGTTGCCCAGCAGGATGTCGATCAGATGGGTGGCGCCGAACCATTCCTCGGTTCGCAGCATCGCCGACAGGGCCATGCGCACCGCGGTGGTACCGTCAAAGCGCTCAGCCGGGCTGTCACACAGATCGCATTTACCGCAAGTGACCTCGGTCTCGCCAAAGTAAGCCAGCAGGGTCTGGCGGCGGCAGATCAGCGCCTCGGCCAGACCCAGAAGCGCGTTCAGCCGGGCATGATCGGCGGCGCGGCGCTCGGGCGGAGCCAGACCCTCGTCGATCTGGCTGCGGCGCAGGCGGATGTCGTCGGGGCCGAACAGGGTCAGTGTTTCGGCTGGCCCGCCATCTCGGCCCGCACGGCCGATTTCCTGATAATAGGCCTCGATGGATTTCGGCAGATCGGCATGGGCGACCCAGCGGATATCGGGCTTGTCGATGCCCATACCAAAGGCGACTGTCGCCACAACGATCAGCCCGTCCTCGCGGGCAAAGCGGGTCTCGACGATGCGGCGATCCTCGGCCTCCATGCCGCCGTGATAATGACAGGCGCTGTGGCCGTCCGCGCGCAGGGCCTGCGCCAGTGACTCGGTCTTGGCGCGGGTGCCGCAATAGACAATGCCCGACTGGCCGCGCCGGGCGCCCGCGAAATCCAGGATCTGACGGCGCGGGCTGTCCTTGGCGGCAAAGGCCAGGTGGATATTGGGCCGGTCGAACCCGCGCAGGAAACTGCGCGGTTCCTCGCCATCGAACAGTTTCGCAACGATCTCGGCCTGGGTCTCGGCATCCGCCGTGGCGGTAAAGGCGGCCAGCGGCACGCCCAGCGCCCGGCGCAACTCGCCGATGCGAAGGTAGTCGGGACGGAAATCATGGCCCCACTGGCTGACGCAATGGGCCTCGTCCACCGCGATCAGGCTGACCCCGATCCGCCGCAGCATCCCCATCGCCGCGCCCGAGGCGAGCCGTTCGGGGGCCATGTAAAGCAGCTTCAGCCGCCCCGCCTCCAGCGCCTGCCAGACCGCCTCGGTCTCCTCAGACGTATTGCCCGAGGTCAAAGCGCCCGCCTCGACACCCGCCTCTTGCAGGCCGCGCACCTGATCACGCATCAGGGCGATCAGCGGCGAGATCACCACCGTCACCCCCTCACGCATCAGTGCCGGCAGTTGGAAGCAAAGCGATTTGCCGCCCCCCGTCGGCATGATCGCCAGCACGTTCTCGCCCTCGGCCACGGCACGGGCGATCTCTTCCTGCCCTGGACGGAACGCGTCGAATCCAAAGACATCTCGCAGCAGGGGCGCGGCGTCGAACATGTGGAAGGGGCCCGTTCTATCTTGTCTGTCAGCTCGTTTCCGACAGCATACACGGGGCCAAAAGCCGGAAACAACCCTGCTTCTTTCTGGCCACAATACTCCGGCGGAACGGCCGCAGGGGGTGGGGGCAGCGCCCCCTATTGCCAGTCAGTAAAACAGGGCTGCGTTGTTGATCAGCACGATCCGCAGCGCCATGATCGCCAACAGCACGACCAGCGGCGTCAGGTCCAGCCCACCCATCGGCGGCAGGATACGCCGGATCGGTCCATAGATCGGCTCCAGAACCCGGTTCAGCCCGTACCAGATTTGCGCGACCAGTTGCTGGCGCATGTTCAGCACCTGGAAATTGATCAACCAGCTCATGATCACATGCGCCAGGATAAAGAACCAGATCACGTCCAGGATCAGCATCAGGATTTGAAACAGCGACTGCATGGGGCCCCCTTGTTTGCCGACCGACATGAGACCTAAGAGCAGCAAGCCAAAGACGCAAGTCCCAAGGAAACACTTGCCTAACCGCCAGAGCGCCAGCCATAACCAAGAAAAGAGGCAGGGGGATGGAAATGGCAACGATTTCGGCGCGCAAGCGGATCTGGGGCTGGTACTTCTTTGACTGGGCCAGCCAGCCTTACCATACGCTGCTGGTCACATTCGTTTTCAGCCCGTTCTTCGCTGCGGTTGCGGCCGATTTCTTCATGGGCCAAGGCATGGAGACCGAAGCCGCCAAGGCGCAGGCGCAGGTGGTATGGTCGCAATGCCTGACCATCACGGGGCTGATCATCGGTTTCGGCGCGCCTTTCCTGGGGGCGATGGCCGATATCTCGGGCCGCCGCATGACCTGGATCACCATGTTCTGCGGAATGTATGTCGTGGGTGCCTGGGGCCTTTGGTACATGGATCCAACCGGTGGCAACCTGTGGTGGATGATGGCCAGTTTCGGCATCGGTTTCATCGGCGCCGAATATGCGCTGATTTTCATCAATGCGCAGCTCCCCTCTCTCGGCACCAAAGAGGAGGTGGGCCAGATATCGGGCTCGGGCTTTGCCTTTGGCTATCTCGGCGGCGTGGTGGCCCTGTTCATCATGCTGCTGCTCTTTGTCGAGCAGGGCAATGGCAAGACGCTGATCGGCCTCGATCCTATACTGGGGCTCGACCCGGCGACCCGCGAGGGGACACGCGCCGTTGGTCCGTTCACCGCGCTCTGGTTCGTCATCTTCATGATCCCCTATTTCCTGTGGGTGCGCGAACCCGCCGGCAGCGGCCGGCGCGGCAGTTTCGGTCAGGCGGTCGCACTGGTCGTGCAATCGGTCAGGAACCTGCGCCACCGGGGCAGCCTGGCCAGCTATCTCGCCTCTTCCATGTTCTATCGCGACGCGCTCAACGGTCTCTACGGTTTCGGCGGGGTCTATGCCCGGTTGGTGCTGGGCTGGGAGATCACTATGATCGGTGTCTTTGGCATCATCGCGGCCATCTCGGCCGCGGTGTTCAGCTGGCTGGGTGGGCTGGCGGATCGCAGGCTGGGGCCGAAACCGGTCATCGTCGGCTCGATCCTGGTGCTGATCCTGGTTTGCGCCACCATCGTCGGGATGGATCGGACCCAGATCTTTGGCATCCCTCTCGCCCAAGGGTCGAGCCTGCCTGATTACGTCTTCTTCTTCTGCGGTGTCCTGATCGGCGGGTTCGGCGGCATCGTGCAGGCGGCCAGTCGGTCGCTGATGGTGCGCCATACCAATCCCGAAACCCCGACCGAAAGCTTCGGTCTTTACGGCCTGTCGGGTCGGGCCACCGCCTTCTTGGCGCCCGCATTGATTGGGGCGGCCACGGCGGCGACCGGATCTGCCCGCTTGGGGGTTTCACCGGTCGTGGGCTTGTTTATTCTGGGGTTGATACTGTTGATTTGGGTGAATCCTAAAGGGGACCAGAAATAGTGTTTTTTCAAATCATTGCCGTTTTTCTTCTGGCGTTGAGCCCGATTCTAGGTGTTTCACAGGCTCAGGCCGAACCCTTGGCCAAGGAGTTGTTCGGGGCGCAAAAGACCGCCTCTCGGCAAAAACCCGCCGTCTATGGCAGCTATGCCAAGGGTTGCGCCGCCGGCTTGGAGCAGTTGCCAGAGACCGGACCAACCTGGCAGGCGATGCGGCTCAGCCGCAATCGCAACTGGGGTCACCCCGAAACGATTGACTTCATCAAGGACCTCAGTGGCTTTGCCGCTGGTCAGCGAGGCTGGAGCGGGCTCTATATCGGGGATATCAGCCAGCCGCGCGGTGGCCCGATGCTGACCGGGCATCGCAGCCACCAACTGGGGCTGGATATCGACATCTGGATGCTGCCGGCCAACAATCTACGCCTTTCCGGCTCGCATCGCGAAAAGATCTCTTCGGTCTCGCTGCGCCGGGCCGAGGGCGCCTATGTAAATTCGAACTGGACCGCGCAGCATCACGCCATCATCCGCGAAGCCGCCCGCGACAAGCGGGTGGCGCGGATCTTTGTCTTTCCGGGCGCCAAGGTCTGGATGTGCAACAACGAAAAAGGAAACCGCGCCTATCTGCGCAAGATCCGGCCCTGGTGGGGGCATCACTATCATTTCCATGTCCGGCTGAATTGTCCCAAAGGGTCGTCCGGCTGTGCCGATCAGGACGCGCCCCCCAAAGGTGACGGCTGTGCTGAAGCACAGGAATGGGTGAACAACATTCTGAACCCGCCACCACCCAAACCAAGGGATCCAAACGCCCCGCCGCCCAAGAAACGCCGCGAATACGTTCTGTCCGATCTGCCCAAGCAATGCGCCTCGGTCTTGCGGTCGCAATAGGCGCCGCCCTATTGCTGTCCCTGCTGCCTGCCCGGGCGATCAACCGGGGCAAGGCCGAGCATCTGGACAGTTTTACCTGGAACAGAACCGATCCCTGGTTTGGTGGTTTCTCGGCAATCGAAGTCGGTGACGATGGTCTGTCGATGACGGTCTTGTCGGACCGCGCCAAGATCCTGACAGCCCGGATCAGTCGGGATGGAGAGCGGATTTCGGGCGTAACGCCGGGCCAGGTTCACAAAGTCAGATCGAGCCGGAACAAGGTGCTCAACGGTCGGGCCGGGGACAGCGAGGGGCTGGTCGTCGCGCCCGATGGCTCCCTCTATATATCCTTCGAGGGTATCGCACGCGTCGCCCGGTACCGCCGAATTGGCGGGCCGGCCGAGGTGCTGTCTCGCCCCAAAGCCTTTGATCACATGGCCAGGAACGGCGCGTTCGAGGCACTGGCCATGGACCCCAAAGGGCGCCTTTACACCATGCCCGAAAGCAGCCGGGCCGCCGATGGCACGATCCCGGTCTATCGTTGGGACGGTCGGGTCTGGGACACGGTATTCCACCTCGATCAGATCGGAGGTTTCCTGCCCGTCGCCGCCGACTTTGGCCCGGACGGCCTCCTTTACGTTCTGGAGCGGAAAGCCGGAACGCTTGGCTTTCGCTCGCGCCTGCGGCGCTGGACGGTGACGGAACAGGGCGCCAGCAACGAGGAAACCCTGTTTCAGAGCGGCACGGGCCGCCATGACAATCTCGAAGGTCTGTCGGTCTGGCGCGACGCGCAGGGAAAGCTGCGCGCCACCATGATCTCGGACGACAACTTCCTGTTCCTGCAACGCACAGAGATCGTCGAATATCGGCTGCCGGATTGACTCGAACCGCCCACGCAGGCTAAAGGCCGCGCTTGCTCGCCCTACTCAGCGGGCCAAGTCGCCGCACCCTTGCCAAAACGGATCCTGACACATGACCCGCAAACACCTTCCCGGCATTCTTGCCATGGCCACTATCGTTGTGGCCTCGAACATCCTCGTCCAGTTCCTGATCCTTGATGGCCTGCTGACCTGGGGCGCGTTTACCTATCCCTTTGCGTTTCTGGTCACCGATGTGATGAACCGGGTCTATGGGGCCGAGGCGGCACGACGCGTGGTGTTCGCGGGGTTCGTCACCGGCGTTGTCTGTTCGCTGGTCGGTAGCCAGATCGTGTTGCAGGGCGACGGATACACCTATGCCGCCGTGCCGCTGCGCATCGCCGTGGCCTCGGGCACCGCGTTCCTGATCGCGCAGCTGACCGATGTCGCAGTGTTCAATCGGCTGCGCGGCGGCGGCTGGTGGCGCGCACCGCTGGTCTCGACCCTGGTCGGCTCCGCGCTGGATACAGCGCTGTTCTTTACAATCGCGTTTTCGGCCAGCATCGCGGTTTTCGGCCCGGATGCCGATGCCGCGATCAATTGGGCCTGGGAAGCGGTCCCCTTCATGAATCGCGGCGCCCCCGCGCCGTTATGGGTGACGCTCGCCTTTGCCGACTGGCTGGTCAAGCTGTCGCTGGCGATGATCGCACTGTTGCCATTCCGCCTGATCGTTCAGCATCTTTTGCCAACCCGTGGCGCTGCCTGAAAAAAACGTTTGGCGCAAATCGCTTCCTGTGGCACGCTGAAGATAAGTTCAACAGCAAAGCAAAGGAGGTGGTCCAGTGTCGAGAAAGGGATTGGAGAGAGGTGTCGGAACCTAGGGCAGGCGCCGGTCAAGGCAGTCCTTGGCGGTGATCCGCCCCGGTCGAGCTTGTTGGCCCACTGGCACAGCTTCCTGAACTTTCGAAAGGTCGCCCCACGGGCGGCCTTTTTCATGCGCCGCCGCCCGGGTATTGTCGTGCCATGTTGTATGTTACCGACGAAATCGCCATCAATGACTGGGAACTGAGTGAGAGCTTCATGCGCGCCTCGGGGCCGGGCGGACAGAATGTCAATAAGGTTTCATCAGCCGTCGAGCTTCGGTTCGAGGCCGCCCGGTCGCCCGCGCTGTCGGATCCGGTCAAGGCGCGCCTGAAACGGATCGCAGGACGCCGCTGGACAACCGAAGGCGCGATTGTTCTGCAATGCGACGAAACCCGCAGCCAGGCCCGCAACCGCGAAATCATCCGCGCCCGGCTTGTCGAACTGATCGCGCGCGCCCTGGTGGCCCCAAAACGCCGCGTGGCCACGAAACCCACCAAAGGCTCGGTCCGACGGCGTCTCGACGCCAAGAAGGCCCGGGGCGAGGTCAAGTCTCTTCGCGGCAAGGTGGCTGACGAATAGGCTGGCATCGCCTTGATCCGGTGCTAGGGTAGCGCCAGCGGAGAGGGAGCAAGCATATGAGACTGAACGGAAAGACCGCTATCGTCACCGGCGGCGCGCAGGGCTTTGGTGCCGGAATCGTGGCAAAATTCGTATCTGAAGGCGCCCAGGTGATGGTGGCCGACATCAACATGGATCAAGCGCAAAAAACGGCGGCCGAAATGGATGGCGACGCCTTTGCCCACCAGGTCGACGTGTCCGATGGCAACTCGGTCGATGCGATGGCGGCGGCGGCTTTCCGGCGCTTCGGCCATGTGGACATTCTGGTCAACAACGCAGGCGTCACACACCTGCCGTCGCCTATGGAAGATGTCAGCGAGGCGGATTTCGATCAGGTTTTCCGGGTCAACATGAAGTCGGTATTTCTGACAGCCCGCGCGCTTGTTCCGCATATGAAGGAGCGCGGCAAGGGCGCGATCCTGAACGTTGCCTCCACCGCCGGTGTTTCACCGCGCCCCAGGCTGAACTGGTACAATGCCTCAAAGGGCTGGATGATCACCGCGACGAGAACGATGGCGGTCGAGCTTGCTCCGTCAGGCGTGCGCGTCAACGCGCTGAATCCGGTTGCTGGCGAAACGCCCCTGCTCAAATCCTTCATGGGCGAGGACACTCCGGAAATGCGCGCCAAGTTTCTCTCGACCATCCCGCTCGGGCGGTTTTCAACGCCGCAGGACATGGGCAACGCTGCCTGTTTCCTTTGCTCGGACGAGGCCAGCATGATCACCGGCGTCGCCATGGAAGTCGACGGCGGCCGCTGCATCTGAGTCTTTGGAAAGGATTTGCAAACCATGATTCCAGGCGCTCGCAACCTGATCACCGACGTGCCCGGCCTCAAGGTCGGCAACGCCGAGGACGAAGCCCTGAAATCCGGCGCGACTGTCCTGACGGCGGACCGGCCTTT
Source organism: Ruegeria sp. PrR005 (assembly GCF_010500245.1). Taxonomy (GTDB): domain Bacteria; phylum Pseudomonadota; class Alphaproteobacteria; order Rhodobacterales; family Rhodobacteraceae; genus Ruegeria_B; species Ruegeria_B marisflavi. The sequence continues at coordinate 203,071 of NZ_JAAGOX010000022.1, read as the reverse complement.
CATGGCCTCGGTCCATGTGATGGGCGGCGCACCGGGGACGCGCGAGACCGATCTGCTCGCTCCGGACAAATCGGTGGCGCGCGTGGATGCATTGGTTCTGTCGGGCGGTTCCGCCTATGGTCTGGATGCCTGTTCGGGCGTCTCGGATGCCTTGCGGGCCGAAGGGCGCGGTTTCCGCGTCAGTGATGCGGTCATCCCGATCGTGCCGGGGGCCATCATCTTTGACTTGCTGAATGGCGGGCGGAAAGACTGGGCAGAAAACCCTTATCGTGCCCTTGGGCGGGCCGCATACCACGCCGCTGGCGAAGATTTCTCGCTGGGCACCGCTGGGGCCGGAACCGGGGCGCTGACCGCGATGCTGAAGGGGGGCCTCGGCTCCGCCTCTCTGGTCTTGCCGGATGGCACAACGGTGGGGGCGCTGGTCGCGGCCAACCCGATGGGCAGCGTCACGACGCCCGGCGATCGGCATTTCTGGGCAGCCCCGTTCGAGATAGACGGTGAATATGGCGGGCTTGGCCCCGACACAAACGGCGGCCTCGGCCGCCAATTGGAAAGCCGCAAGGTTAAGGCCATGCGCAGCCGCACCGAAGAGCGCGCCAACACCACGATTGCCATCGTCGCAACCGACGCCGACCTGAGCAAGGCGCAGTGCCAGCGCATGGCTATCGCGGCGCATGACGGCATCGCACGGGCCACCGTCCCCGCCCATTCCCCCGGTGACGGCGATCTGGTCTTCTCGCTTTCGACCGGCGACCGCCAGATGAATGCCCCCGAGCGCGATCTTACCCTTATAGGGCACGCGGCGGCGGTGTGCCTGTCGCGGGCGATTGCTCGCGCCGTCTATCTGGCACGTCCCGCAGCCGGAGATCTGTTACCGTGCTGGCATTCGGGGCGAACCAGGTAAAAGGCCCGTGATCAGGTGCGACACAGTGCCTGAATAAGACATTCGGACAGTTGACTCGCGGCAAGACTAACGTCTCTTTTGGCGCAACCGAAATCCCATGGAGATCACATCATGAACCGCATCGTTGCCACCGTTGTCGCCTGTGTCCTTGCCGTGCCTGCCCTGGCATCCGGCGACGCAGAGAAAGGCGAAAAAGGGTTCAACAAATGCAAGTCCTGCCACATGATCGAGAAGCCGGACGGCGAGACCATCGTCAAAGGCGGCAAGACCGGGCCGAACCTGTATGGCGTCATCGGCCGCGCCGCAGGTAGTTCCGAAGGTTTCAACTATGGTGACAGCCTCAAGGCCGCCGGTGAGAAGGGCCTGGTCTGGGACGAAGAAACCTTCGTCGCCTTCACTATGGATCCCGCCGGTTTCCTGAAGACCTATCTGGACGACACCGCTGCAAAATCGAAGATGACGTTCAAGCTGAAGAAGGACAACGAAGACGTGTTTGCCTATCTTCAGAGCGTGGCAGCCGAGTAAAGCGCATCTCACGCTTTTATACGATCAAGGCCGCAGTATCCGACTGCGGCCTTTTATACGATTGAATATGGGCCAGAACACTTTCACTCTGGCAGGGCGGTAAATCGAAGGGATGCCCACATCGCTTCAGTTGCCGCGAAACACACCCTTTCTCGGCCGGATCGGCCCCCGCGCTGAAACAGACGGGTATCATGCATGCAGGAGTTGTCGACATGGGGATGGTATGGGTATCCTGATTCCGGCCTGGGTCGATGGCGCGCTTGTCCCGGTGGACAAGCTGGAAGCGCATGAAAAGGGTTTGAAGCACAAGGCAGTATCCGTTTTTGCCGTGCGCGGCATGGATATCCTGATTCAGCGCCGCGCCCTGGGCAAGTACCATACACCCGGGCTTTGGGCGAACACCTGTTGCACGCACCCCGATTGGGATGAAAGCGCATCCGCCTGTGCAGTGCGGCGCCTGCGGGAAGAGCTGGGGATAACGGGGTTGTACCCCGAGTATCGCCATCGGCTGGAGTATCACGCGGATGTCGGCCACAACATGGTCGAGAACGAGGTCGTCGATGTCTTTCTGGCACATGTCAGGGGACCGCTGGATCTCAACCCGAACCCGGACGAAGTGATGGAAATCCGCTGGATCGGGTATCACGATCTGCTGGCCGAGGTGAAACGGTACCCCGAAAAGTTCACGCCGTGGCTGAAGATCTACCTGCATCATCACGCGGATACAATTTTCGGCCCGGACCTGATTATCTCGGCCAAGGCCTAGGGTCAGGTCGCATTTCCAGGACGGATTGGCAAAGTGTCGCTTGGCTGCGATTCCAGGATGCGGGCGTGAATCAGATCCTTGCGCAAGGGTTTCGTCAAATAGTGATCCAGACCCGCCGCCAGAATGCCATCTGAATCGCCAGACATGGCATGCGCGGTCAGCGCGACGATTGGAACGTGCCGGCCGGTTCCGGTTTCCTCCCGGCGGATTTCGATGGTGGCCTGCTTGCCGTCCATCTTGGGCATCGAGATATCCATGAAGATCAGATCCGGGCGGAACTCTCGCCAGACCTCCAGCGCCTCCAACCCGTTGCTGGCAAAGCGAAGATCAATGTCTAGCGATTTCAGCATCTTGGAGAAAACCAACTGGTTTGTCCGGTTGTCTTCTGCCGCCAGGATCCTCATCTTTCGTTGAACACCGGGCACAGGACCGTGGTCAGGTAAATCGCTTTCCCTGCTTTCCTGTTCCAGCAGCGACGATGTCGCCTGTGTCGACTGACCACCTACAAGGTTCGACAGGCGCGCGAACAGTTCCGCCCTTGGAAGCGGTTTTTGCAATATTCCCTGAACGTGGCCCCAGCCTGGATGGTTCTGGACCGACGCCGGGTTCGAGGAGAGCAAGAGCACCGGTATCTCCGTCCATCCACGGTTCCTGAGCTCCTGCGCCAGTTGCAGACCATCCATTGCTGGCATGTCAAAATCGCTGAGCACCAGATCGACCTGGTCGTCCATCTTCTGCAACGCCTCTGCCGCCGATGCGCAGCAAATGACACTCAGGGACAACTGCGAAAGCTGCCGGCTCAGTATCTCTCTGTTTACGGCCAGATGATCGACGACAAGAACGTGACGCAACTGCTTGGGAAAACTCGGCAGCACGGGTTGCTGCTCGTCACTCATCGGCAAGGTGACCCGGAATCCAAAACACGATCCGCGCCCCTCTTCACTTTCGACCCAGACCGTTCCCCCCATTATCTGAATCAACCTGCGAGATATGGCCAGCCCCAGCCCGGTGCCATCGAACTGCCTGTTGCGGTCATTCTCGACCTGATTGAATTCGCCAAATATGTGGCCAAGTTTCGATTTCGGAATGCCAATCCCGGTGTCTTCGATCGCAACATGGATGGCGCATCTTCCCACGACCGGATCCGGCACTCCGGTGACGCGGATAACCACATGCCCTTCGGACGTGAACTTGATCGCGTTGCCGATCAGATTTGTCAGAACCTGGCGGACCCGCCCCGGGTCGCCGACAAAGCGGGTGGGCAGGAAAAGATCGTAGTCGATGACCAAGGACAGCGCCTTGTTTCTGATGGTGGGCTGCATCAGCATCGTCACTTCGTGAATGCAGCGCTCCAGATCAAAGGGCTCGGGATGGAGCGTCATCTTGTCCGCTTCGATCTTGGAGTAATCGAGAACGTCATTGATGATCACCAACAGTGCTTCACCCGAGCTTTTGATCGTGTTGGCATAAAGTTTCTGCTCTTCGTCCAGAACCGTGTCGCACAAGAGCTCGGCCATACCGACAACTCCGTTCATCGGGGTCCGAATCTCGTGGCTCATATTGGCCAGAAAGGCGGATTTGGCCCGGTTTGCCGCTTCGGCCTTTTCCCGAGCGGCGCGCAACTCGGCCTCGTACCGGACCGTCGATGTAATGTTCAGCGCCAGGCTGACCACATCGCCGCCCAGCCCGCGCTGGTCCACCATCTTGACATACTGGTCGTTCCATAGCCGCAAAACGATCGGTTCCGGAGACGGTGAACTCCACCGATCATGCATCATGCCTTGCCAATCCCGGCACGACAACGCGCCGGGATCGATGATCCCTTCCTCGGCCATCAGTTGCAGAATGCGCTTGTACGTGATGCCCGGTGCCACCTCATCCAACCCGTCGAACACGCTCAGATAGGCCGTGTTCGCACCGATCAGCCGGCTTTCCGCATCGAAAAAGGCAAAGCCATCCTCGATGGTTTGAATCGAATGCCACAATCGCCGCTCGGCCACCTCGATCTTGGCATTGGCCACGGTCAAATCCGATTTGACCTTTTCGTTTTCGTCGCGGACGGTGGCCACTTCGGCCTGCTTTTCACCGATCTGTCTTGTCAGGGCCAAGGCGTGCCTACCCAATTTGCGATTGGCGGCCGACAATTCGGCCTGTTTCAATTCCAACAATCTTTCGGCCGCCAGGCGCGCGCGACGCTCCTCGGCAAGCTTGTTGACCAGGCTCATTCGTGACAATCCTCAACACAACCCGGGTGCCAACATCGAACAGATCCGTGAAAAAGGGCTTAAAGCCTGTTGGCCGGGAATCCTTGCCAAGTCCCGCGCGCGCATGCGACCCTTGCGCCAAACAGGAGGTCGGAATGCGACGTTTTGGATTTTTGCTAATTCTTTCTTTTTCAGCGTTTTTCTCTGAATCGGCGCCAGCTGGCGCACAACAGGCGATCCCGGATTTCCGCTATGTCGTGACCCGCGACATGGACTTTTTCGGCGAGGATCTGGATGCGTTGTTTGACACCGACCTGCCATCTTGCGTGCGGGCATGCGACGTCAACCGCGCCTGCGGGGCGTTCACGTTCAATGCCCGCTCTAACGCCTGCTTTCCGAAAAAAGGCGTCAGCCAGCAAACCCCCTACCAGGGCGCGATCTCGGCCCAGAAGTGGCCCCTACCGCAGGCCGTGGTGGACAGGGCACAGGCGCGTGTGGCGGGGTTGGAGTTTCTGGGAACCTCGGACCTGACCGCGGCGTCTGACCTTGCGCGCATGCTTGGGCTGCGCCACCCGGCAGGCGGCCTGGAGCTTGAACAGGTATTGGATGCGATGCGCGCGGCCTCCACTCCGGCAGAGGCGATGGGCTGGGCCGGGGCGGCCGTCTCCCTGTCTGACCGGGCCGACCTCTGGGCCGAATACGCGCGCCTCTTGCTGGCGATCCGCACCAATGACGGCGACACCCAGCGCGACTACCGGCGTCGGGCGCTGCTCGCTTCGGCCAACGCCTATTTGCGGGCGGATCAACCCGGCACCGAGGTCAATGCACTCGACATCATGGCGCAGGCCCTCGAACGTTCCGACCGGGGTCGGAACATGGTGGCGGCATTGCGGCTCGCGACGGAGATTCAGCCGCGCCCGGACATCCTGGCGGCTCTCGAAACGGCAATCGCCAAGTACGGCTTTCGGATCGTTGAAAGCACGGTCGAGAGCGACAGCGCCCTGCCGCGCATCTGCGCGCAGTTCTCCGAACCGCTGGTCAAGGCCGGGTTGGATTACGAACCCTTTGTGCAATCGCCCGATACCGCGCTGGTTGTCCAGGTCGACGGCAACCAGTTGTGTCTGGACGGGGTCGCGCACGGGCAACGCTACCGGGTAACGCTGCGCAAGGGTCTTCCGGCCGCGTCGGGCGAGACCCTGTGGAAGGACGTGACCCTCACCCATTATGTCCGCGACCGCAGCCCCGCCGTGCGCTTTCCGGGCCGGTCCTACATCCTGCCCAAGGCGGCGGATGCGGCCATTCCGGTGGAAACGGTTAACACCACCGCGCTCGACCTCACCCTGCGGCGCGTCAGCGACCGCAACCTGCTGCGCGCCGTGCAAGACGGGTATTTCGGCCGCCCGCTGTCTTATTGGGAGGATCAGAACTTTGCCGCCGATATCGCGCAAGAGGTCTGGACCGGCACCGCTGTCGTCGAAAACGATCTGAACCGCGACATGACCACCCGCCTGCCCCTGTCCGAGGCCATTGCAGGGCAACCGGCGGGTATCTATGCGCTGACCGCCCGGGTGCCCGGGGCCGATCCCTATGACGATCCGGGGGCAACGCAATGGTTTGTCCTGTCCGATCTGGGCCTATCCACCGTCTCGGGCAACGACGGCCTGCACGTCACCGTGCGCGGCCTGTCGGATGCAGCCGCCCGGGGTGGTGTTGACCTGACCCTGATCTCACGCGCCAATGCGGTGCTGGGAACCGCCACAACGGATGACGAGGGCTATGCCCGTTTCGATCAGGGCCTGACCCGTGGAACGGGGTCCGCCGCGCCTGCCCTGATCCTTGCAGCGCTGGGCGATAACGATATCGGCTTTTTGTCGTTGACCGATCCGGCCTTTGACCTGTCCGACCGCGGTGTCGAGGGGCGCAACCCGTCGGGCCCGGTGGATGTGTTCCTGACCACCGACCGGGGCGCCTATCGCGCCGGTGAGATGATCAACGCAACCGTGCTCAGCCGCGACAGCACCACACGCGCAATCGAGGGCCTGCCGCTGACCGCGATCCTGAGCCGCCCCGATGGCGTGGAGTACTCGCGCCAGGTGTCAGACGGCGGCGTTGCCGGCGGCCATGTCTTTGCCCTGACAGTCGGCACAAGCGCGCCGCGCGGAACCTGGAGACTGGAGATCAAAAGCGACCCCAAGGGTCCCGCATTGGCAAGCCAGAGCCTGTTGGTTGAAGATTTCCTGCCCGAACGCATCGACTTCACCATGTCGCTGCCCGATGCGCCGGTATTTCCCGGCGACAGCCCGCCGCTTTCAATCGAGGCGCGCTATCTCTTCGGCGCCCCCGGTTCGGACCTGACAATAGACGGGCAGGTGCTGCTGAGCGCCTCCGAGGGCATCGAGGCCTGGCCCGGCTACCGCTTTGGCCGGCATGACGCCTATGTCTCGACCCAAAGCAGCTACTTCGGAGGCGAGCGCACCGATGCCAGCGGCCAGGCCCGGCTTGCGATCGACATCCCATCACTGGATGCCGAGGGGAAGCCCCTGACAGCCACCGTGATCGCAAGACTGGCCGATGGCTCTGCCCGCCCGGTCGAACGGCGGTTGACGGTGCCGGTATCCCCCGAAACTCCGGTGATCGGCATCAAACCCCTGTTCGAAGACGTGGTCACCGAAGGCACCGAAGCCGCGTTTCAGGTCATCGGGCTGACCCCCGGCCTGACACTGGAACCGATGCAGGTGAAATGGACCCTGAACCGGGTCGAGACCCGCTATCAATGGTACCAGCTTTACGGCAACTGGAACTGGGAGCCGATCACCCGCCGTACCCGCATCGCCACCGGCGAGGCGACATTGGGCGATGCCCCCCTGTCGCTGTCCCAGCCGGTGGACTGGGGCGAGTACGAACTGGTGGTGGAACGGCTTGACGGCAGCTATGTCGCGGCCTCGGTCGATTTCTACGCCGGTTGGTATCAGGCGGCCGATGCCTCGGCCACGCCCGACCGGCTGGAAATGTCGCTGGATCGTGACAGCTATCGCCCGGGCGACACCGCCCGTCTGCGCCTTGTTCCGCGCGCCGCTGGAACGGCATTGGTTTCGGTCATGTCCGACAGGGTCATTTCGCGACAGGCCATAACGGTAGAGGCTGGCGAAACCGTCATCCCACTGACGGTGACCGCCGATTGGGGCGCGGGTGCCTATGTGACCGCGACTGTTATCCGCCCGATGGACGTGGCCGCCGGGCAGAATCCGGCCCGCGCCCTGGGTCTGGCCCATGCCAGGGTCGAACCGGTCGGCAAGAAACTGGCCGTTGCCATCGACGCCCCCGAAATCGCCGAACCCCGCCGCACCCAGCCGGTGCGCGTCACGGTCGAGGGCGCTCAACCGGGCGAAGAGACATGGCTGACCCTTGCCGCCGTCGATCTGGGTATCCTGAACCTGACCGGATTTCAAAGCCCCGATCCCCAAGGCCACTACTTCGGCCAGCGCCGTCTGGGTGTCGAATTGCGCGACGTCTATGGCCGCCTGATCGACGGCATGAACGGCGCGCTTGGAACAGTACGTTCGGGGGGCGACGCAGACAACGGTCTCAGAATGCAATCGCCGCCGCCCACGCAAGAGCTGATGGCCGCCTTCAGCGGACCCGTCGAGGTCGGCGCCGACGGCAGTGCCCAGGTCGATATCCGCCTGCCCGCCTTCAACGGCACCGTGCGGTTGATGGCGGTGGCCTGGTCCCAAGGCGCCATCGGTCAGGCCGAGCGTGACATGATCGTGCGCGACCCGGTGGTCGTCACGGCAACCGTGCCGCGTTTCCTCGCCCCCGGCGACAGCAGCCGGATTCTCCTCGACGTGACACATGCGGACGGCCCGGCCGGAGAGATGGAACTGGCTCTGACCACAACGGGCGGGCTGGACATCGGCGTGCAGCCGGGGCGTTTCACCCTGGCGGACGGCGCCAAGCAGGTTTTCGAAATCCCGGTATCGGCCAATGCAATCGGTGATCCGACAATCGACGTCAGCCTGGTCACCCCGGATGGGCGTGAACTGAGCCAGACATTGACTCTGGCGGTGCGATCCAACGACCCTGTGGTGGCGCAAACCCGCCGCTTTGCGTTGGGGGCTGGCGACAGTTTCCTGTTTTCGGACGATGTCTTTTCCGGGCTGCGGCCCGGGTCTGCCCGGGCAATCCTTTCCGCCGGGCCTCTGGCCAAGTTCGATGCGCCGGGCCTGTTGAACCTTCTCGACCGCTACCCCTATGGCTGCACCGAACAGGTGACCTCGCAGGCGATGCCGCTCTTGTATCTGAGCGCGGTGGCCGAGGCCGCGGGCCTCGGCCATGGCCCGCAGGTCACAGGCCGTATAGATGCCGCGATCCGGCGTATCCTGACACGACAAGCGTCAAACGGCGCCTTCGGTCTCTGGCGGGCGGAAAGCGGGGATTTCTGGCTTGATGCCTATGCCTCGGACTTCCTCAGCCGTGCCCGGGCAACGGGCCACACGGTCCCCGACCGCGCCTTTGCCATGGCGATGGACAACCTGCGCAACCGCATCAGCTATGCCCCAGATTTCGACGAGGGCGGCGAGGATATCGCCTATGCGCTGATGGTGCTGGCCCGTGAAGGGGCGGCGGCCATGGGCGACCTGCGCTACTATGCGGATGTAAAGGCGGGTGCCTTCACCACCCCGCTTGCAGCAGCGCAGCTTGGCGCGGCGCTTGCGTACTATGGCGACCAGACCCGCGCCGATGCGATGTTCGCCCGTGCAGCAGCGATGGTGGCGGGCCAACGGGTTGAGGATGCGGTCTGGCGGGCGGACTATGGCACCAACCTGCGCGATGCCGCGGGCTTGCTTGCCCTCGCCGCCGAGGCGGGCAGCGCGGTGGTGAACCGTGACGCGCTGCTGGCCCGGATTGACAGGTCAGCGGGCCAGATGTCCACGCAAGAGGCGGCATGGGCGCTGCTGGCCGCACAAGCGCTGGTCAAGGTCCCGGAACAATCGGGTTTGCGGGTCAATGGCGCACCGGTTGATGGGCCGTTTGTTCAGGTTCTCGATGGCGGCAGCACTGATGTCCTGAACATCACTGCATCTGACGCAAAGGCAACCGACATCACCCTGACCACCATCGGGGTACCCGAGGTTGCACCACCGGCGGGCGGCATGGGCTATACCATTACCCGCGCCCTCTACACGATGGATGGCGCGCCGATAAACCTTGACACGTTCAAAGTAGGCGAACGCTTTGTCACGGTTCTGACCGTGTCGCCGCACGAGGCAACCGGTGGGCGCCTGATGGTCAACGATCCCCTCCCGGCCGGGTTCGAGATCGACAATCCGTCGCTGTTGCGCTCAGGCGATGTGCGCGCGCTCGACTGGTTGTCGATGGACGAGGCCGCGCATGCCGAATTCCGCAGCGACCGCTTTCTCGCCGCAGTCGACAGTTTCGGCGCTCGCCCGGTGACGCTGGCTTATGTCGCGCGCGCCGTCAGCCCCGGCACGTTCCACCGCCCCGCCGCCTCGGTCGAGGATATGTACCGCCCGCAGTTCAGGGCCAGGACCGAAACCGACCGCATACAAGTGACGCAATGACCGACAAACGCGAAATTGCCGTTGCCCATTGGCGGCGGCTCGATTGCGAAGGCTCCGACCGCTGCACCCTGTGGCAGGCGGCACAGGGCTGGATGCTGCTGGGCCATGCGCATTGGCGCATCGAGGACGAGGATACGGTGCTCAGCTACGATATCCGCTGCGGATCCGACGGGCATAGCCTTTCGGCGGACGTGGCGGGCGAAAAGGCGGGGCGCCGGATAGAGCTGCGCCTTCTCCGCTCGGCACATGGATGGTTGCTGAACGATGTGATGCAACCGGGCACCTCAGACTGCACCGATCTGGACCTGAGCTTTACACCCGCCACCAATCTGCTGCCGCTGCGGCGTCTGGGCTCTGACTGCAACGGCGAAATGCAGATCCCCGCTGCCTGGCTCAAACCCGATCTCGGCAGCATTGCCCGGCTCGATCAGGTCTATACCCGGTTGGATGACCGCCGGGTGCGCTACACCTCCCCCGGCTTCAGCGCCGAGCTGGAGGTTCATGGCAGCGGCTTTGTCACCGGCTATCCGGGGCTTTGGCATGGCTGGGTCGATGGTGCCTAGGCCACACATATGGCTCGCGGCCTGCGCTGTCCTCCTGTGGGGGGGCGCGATGGCGCGCGACCGCCTTGATGCCTGGGTCGACACGACCGTTTTGCCACCGGTACTGGCGGAAACAGGCGTCGAGATGCGCGACCGGAACGGCAAGCTGCTCCGGGTCTATCAGGTCGGCAACGGCATCTGGCGGCTGGATCCCGGCCCGGTCGATCCCGGGTTTGTCGCCATGCTGGTTCGGTACGAGGACAAGCGCTTCTACAGCCATTCCGGCGTCGATCCCCTGGCAATGCTGCGCGCGGCCGGACAGGCCCTGCGGCACGGAAAGACAGTCTCGGGCGGCTCGACGCTCACCATGCAGGTGGCGCGCCTGATCGAAGACGGGCCGACCGGCCGCTGGGCCGGAAAGCTGCGGCAGATCCGCGTCGCCCTGACCCTGGAACGGCGATTGCCGAAAGAGCGGATATTGTCGCTCTACCTGCGGCATGCCCCTTATGGCGGTAACATCGAAGGGGTGCGCGCAGCCTCGCTGGCCTGGTTCGGAAAGGAGCCGCGGCGGCTGACCGCAGCGCAGTCAGCAGTTCTGGTGGCACTGCCACAGGCGCCAGAGGCCCGCCGCCCCGACCGCAACATGGATGCGTCGAAATCGGCCCGTGACCGTGTGCTGCACCGGTTGGCCGAACAGGGCACCCTTTCCACCGCAGATGTCCGTGCAGCTCTGTCCGAACCGTTACCAACGGCGCTGCACGGGTTCCCGCAACTGGCCCCGCACCTGGCCGACCGGATGCGCGCGGAGGATCCCACAGCGCGGCAGTTCGACACCACGCTCGACGCGGACATTCAGCGCAAGATGGAAGCTCTGGTGGCCGAGGCCGCCCGCAAGGCGGGCGGGCGGGTGTCGGCGGCGCTGGTCGCGGCCGATCACCAGACCGGCGAAATCCTGGCCTCGGTCGGCTCCGCGGCCTATGAACCCGCAAGACAGGGCTTTGTCGACATGACCCGGGCGCTGCGCTCACCGGGCTCGACACTGAAACCCTTTGTCTATGGGCTGGCCTTTGATCAGGGGCTGGCACATCCCGAATCCCTGATCCAGGACAGCCCGGTCATGTTCGGCCGCTATGCCCCCCGCAACTTCGACGGCCAGTTTCGCGGCGAGGTCCGGGTGCGCGAGGCGCTGCAATTGTCTCTGAACATCCCGGTGGTGCGACTGACGGAGGCATTGGGCCCTGTCCGCCTGATGGCCGCACTGACGCGCGGCGGTGCTTCTGCGCAGCTGCCATCCGGCAGCCCCGGCCTTGCTGTCGCCTTGGGGGGGGTCGGGATATCCCTGAACGATCTCGTACAGCTCTACGCCGGTCTGGCGCAGGGTGGTCGGGGGCCGCTGCTGTGGTATGACCGGACGCAGCCGCGCACAACGAGCGGACGCATCATGTCGGATGTGGCTGCCTGGCAGGTGGGCAACATCCTGGCCGGGCTGACCCCGCCGCCGGGCGCGCGAAAGGGCATCCTGGCATACAAGACCGGCACGTCCTACGGGCACAGGGATACCTGGGCCATCGGCTATGACGGGAACCATGTCATCGGTGTCTGGCTGGGCCGCCCCGATGGAACGCCGGTGCCCGGCGCCTTTGGCGGCGACGTCGCCGCCCCGGTTTTGTTCGAGGCGTTTGGACGGCTGAAACCGGATTTCTCTCCGCTGCCCCCACCCCCGCACGCAACCTTGCTGCTGGGATCGGCGGAACTGCCACAGCCGTTGCAACGGTTTCGGCCGCGCAACGCCGCGTTCGACGAGATCCCAAACGCGCCGCAACTGCTGTTTCCACCCGACGGCGCGGCCCTTTATGCCGAAGACGGTGAAATCACGCTGAAGCTGCGCGGAGGGTCGGCGCCGTTCTCGGTTCTGGTCAACGGCGAGCCCGTTGTCACGAAATCGCCGCTCAGGGAAATCGCCATGCCGATCACCGGTCGCGGTTTCACCACCTTGCTGGTCCTCGACGCCAAGGGGCAGGCGGACCGGGCCACCATCACGCTGCGCTGACAGGCCCGGTCAGGAGAGGTTTCACCGCCGGCCTTCCCTCAGCCACCCGGCAATCAGGAATCCGGTAGACAGCAGCAGAACCAACCAGGCCGGAGCCAGAGGCGTTTGCCGAATGTTGCGGGTTTCATAGGTTTCCCGAGGCGTCAGACCCAACCACCCCCGACCCGAAGCAGGCCGGCCCTCACGCACATTGCGCACGGCTGGCAACCCATCCTCCATTCGAAACACCCCGCCTCGCAGAGGCACGATCAATGGCGCAAGAACCTCTTGCGTCGCGATTGTTGCCTCGAACTCGCGCGGTGCGGCTGGACCCAGACCAACAACTGCCGTCTTGCCACCTTCGCTGAGTTTGTAGAGACCGATTTCGGGCCCCGCATACAAGGCTTCAAACCGGCCCGGCGACACCTCGGCCAGCGGGATTTCATCGGTGGTACCATCCGGCCTGGTGACCGTGACAGCCCCCACTTCGGCCTCCAACGTCCGGCGGATGATGCGCATGGTCTGGTTCTGAACCTCGGCCCACAGCGCATCTTCCTCCAACTCTGGCTCTTTCATCATCCAATGCGCCAGCCGACGCAACAGCTCCATCTGCGGGCCGCCGCCCTCGTATCCGCGTCCCCAGAGCCAGGCGTGATCCGAGGCCAAAAGCGCCACCCGCCCCTCGCCCACCCGGTCGAGCACCAGGAGCGGTCGCCCCTCGATACCGTTCATCAATACATGACCGGATCGGGGCAGAACGTCGATCTGACGCAACCAGCCGCCCCATTCGCCCGCGCCATCCAGACCAGAGGTCACGGGGTGACGCGCGCCGTCCTCGGACACCTCGGGGCGGAAATGCTCTTCAATGACCCGTGCCGTTGGCTCTGCTGGCAGGATCGGGGCCAATGGTGTTCGATAGATGCTGTCGGCGGTGGCAAAATCAGGCCCGGCCGCCACCAGAACCGCCCCGCCGCCATTCACATAGTTCGCGACATTGTCCAGATAGATGGCGGGCAGTATCCCCCGCCGCTTGTACCGGTCAAAGATGATCAGGTCGAAATCGTCGATCTTCTCCAGGAACAACTCCCGGGTCGGAAAGGCGATCAGGCTCAGTTCGTCGACCGGGACGCCATCCTGTTTTTCCGGCGGGCGCAGGATGGTGAAATGGACCAGATCGACGGAACTGTCGGACTTGAGAAGATTGCGCCAGGTGCGCCCGCCCGGGTGCGGCTGCCCCGACACCAGCAGCACCCGCAGCCTGTCACGAACCCCGTTGATCTGGACCAGCGCCGAGTTGTTGCGGTCGGTCAACTCACCATCGGCCACCGGCACCAGAAACTGGATCACATTGCGCCCGCCATGCGGTAAGGTGATCGGCAGGTCGAAGTCCTGCCCCACCGGAATGCTCAACCTGTCCGGATCGCCGCCATCGACCGATATCTGAAGTTCCGCCATCGGCCCAACACCGTCAGGGACCGCGCCATTGTCCTCGATCCTGAGGCTCAGCATGACCGGTTCTCCAATGATGGCGAATGCCGGGGCATTTTTGACCACCAGACGGCGGTCCCAATCATTCTCGCGACCGGACAGCAAAAGGTGGAGCGGCGCGGGCAGTTCAGGGGCCCGGTCGGTATCGTGGATCTGCCCGTCGGACAGCGCGATGATGCCGGCGATCCGGGCGCGCGGTTCTTCGTTCAGCGCGTCGGACAAGGCCGACATCAAACGCGTACCGCTGTCGCCGTCGCCATCCCCGACGCGAATCCGGCGCAACTCCGTGTTGGGCCGTTTCTCGATCTCGGCGGCCATGCGGTCTGCCGCCGAACGGGTCTGTTCCGGGCGGTCCGATACGGTCTGGCTCGCGCTCTCGTCCTCCAGCATCAGAACGATGTCGGTCAGCGGCTCGCGATCTTCGATCTGCCAGGCCGGGCCTGCCAGCGCCGCCAGCAAAACCAGGGCCGACAGCCCCCTCATCGCCCAGCCAGACAAGCCGCGCCAAAGTGCAAGCACCACACCGAGGACAGTCAACACCGCCAGAATGACCAACAGCGGATACGGGACCAAAGGATCAAAGAGAAGACTTCCGGTCATTGGCCCAACCTGTCCAGCAGAGCAGGCACATGCACCTGGTCCGATTTGTAGTTTCCGGTCAGCACATGCATCACCAGATTGACACCAAAACGATAGGCAAGCTCGCGCTGGCGTTCCCCGGCCAAGCCCCGGCCCACCGGTAACAGGGCGCGGCCATCGCGATCCACCGCCCAGGCCGCAGCCCAGTCATTGCCGCCGATCACCACGGGGGTGACGCCGTCATTGAGGTTTCGGAACGGCATGCCTTCGATCCGTTCCGCGCCCATCGGCGCGGATTCGACCCAGACATCGGTGCCGGAATGGCGCCCCGGAAAATCCTGAAGCAGGTAAAAGGCGCGGGTCAGCACATGATCGCCCGGCACCGGCTCCAGCGGCGGTATGTCCAGCGGAGCGGCCAGTTGCTGAAGCTTGCGGCCATTGGGGCTGCCAGACCCAAACCGCGCGACATCCGCGTCCCGCGTGTCGAACAGGATCATCCCTCCCAGACGCAGATAGGTATTCAGCCGGGCATAGGCGGCTTCGGACGGAGCTGGCTGATCCGGCGTCACCGGCCAATAGAGCATGGGAAAGAACGCCAGCTCATCCCGTTCCAGATCCACGCCAATCGGGTCGGCCGGTTCCACCGAGGTGCGGTAATAGAGCGTGCGCGACAGTCCCAACAGGCCCGCCCAGGCGACGTCATCCACGCTCTTGTTGCCCGTCACGACATGGGCCAGCACCATTTCATGCGTCGCCTCCAGGGCAAAGCGTTCCGCCGCTTCGGCGGTCTGCGCCTGCGCTTCGGGGGCGAAAACGAACACCGCCGCGATCAGGGGGGCGACCCGACGCAAGGCTCCCAGGCGACCCGACAAGGCCAGGGACGCCACGATATCAACCGCCAACAGCATCAGCGCCAAGGACAAGAGCCAGCCGCCAATCGGCTGTTCGGCCTTGACCAAAAGACCGACAACCGGAACAGACGGCGGCCACTCAGCAACCAACAGCGTCGTGTCCGGTCGCAGCACATTGCGGGCCAGCCGCCGTTTCTCGTTGCTGTAGATGCCCGGTCTGATTTCAGGGCCAAGCGGATCGGACACCAGCGCGACCCCATCGACCCCGGGCAGGTTACCCGCTTCTTCCAATTGGCCAAACCCGTCCATGACTCGAACCGGGCTCCAAACCGTGCCTTCCAGCGCCTCGGCATCGACCTGTTTGGCGCTGGACGACACCGCCAACCGGTCCAGCATTTCGACAAACAACCCCGACAACGGCAACGAAGACCACTCGGCGTCCGCCGTCACATGAAACAGAACCACCTGACCCAGCCCCAGGGGCTTGCGCGTCACCAGGGGCGTTCCATCGCTCAACGCCGCGATAACCTTGTCCGCCAGATCGGGATCGGGTTGCGCAACAACCTGGGTCGAAACGGTCACGTCGGGCGGCACTTTCAGCCCGAAAAATGGAGAATTCTCCGCAAAAGGCGCAAGTGTCTTGGCTTCGCCCCAACTCATGGCGCCGCCCACGGTGCGCCCGCCGCTGCGCAAGCGCACCGGCAAGAGCGGATCGCTCTCATCCCGGCCGATGTCGCTGGCCGCCATCCGTGGCCCCGAGAACCGAAGCAACAGGCCGCCATTTTCGACCCATTCGATCAGGGCGCTTGTTTCGGGCGGCGCCAACGTCGCGACATCGGCCAGAACGATCACGTCCGGATTGGCCGGAAGCACGTCAAGCAGCGCGCCGTCGACAAAATCAGCGGTCGGGACCAGAACCTGGGTCAAATAGTGCAGCGGCGAGAGAAGCTCCAAACCTTCGCGGTCCTGACGCCCCGCGAACAAGGCTACCTCGCGCCGCCGCAAACCGTCATCGGTCAGGGCCACAGCCCCGGCGGCGCGTTGGCCTTCCAGTTCAAACTGGGTGATCCGCGCCCGCAGTTCCGAGGGGAGCGACAAGGCAATCGTTGCCTCGGTCGCCTCGACGTCAAAACCAACCTCGGCCCGTTCCAGTACCCGCACGGTGCCCGAAGGATCGGGGCCAAGCGCGACGACCCCCTGCACCCGCTCGCTGCCACCAGCGGACCGCACAAGCGAAAGCTGAATTGCACCGTCAGCGTATTGCGCCGGGCGCAGTGCAATCACCGGGTCGGGCGATTGAAAAACCGTCACATCGCCGCGGTCGGCAAGCGCCGACAAAACCTGTTCCCGCCCGTCGAAATCCAAACCATCGCTCAGCCAATGCGTGTCAAACCCGCCAGAGACCGACCGGATGTCTTCCACAGCCGCAGCAATTTGCGCAGCCCCCGGCTGCCATGGTTCCGGCTTCAGCCCCGCAAGACGGGTTTTCCAGCTGACCGCCGACTGGAACACGGGCGCCTCTGGCGCGGACAGTCTCATCACCGCCACCGGCCTGTCGGCCCGACCTGCCTCGGTCAGCTGAGTATCGAGCAGCTCCATCCGCTGACCCCACCCTGCCGACCCGGCCCAACTGGCGTCGAGCAACAGCAAGAGCGGACCTGTGCCCTCTGCCTCGCGCTGAGGATTCAAGACCGGACCGGCCAGCCCGACGATCACCGCCGCGACCGCGAGCATTCGAATCAGCAACAGCCACCATGGCGTGCGATCCGACACGCTTTCGTCGTCGCGCAGGCCAAGCAGCAGCGTCACCGCCGGGAACAAACGCCGGATCGGCGCCGGCGGCACCGCACGCAGGATCAGCCACAAGATCGGCAGCGCCAGAAGCC
Organism: Ruegeria sp. PrR005; assembly: GCF_010500245.1. Taxonomy (GTDB): domain Bacteria; phylum Pseudomonadota; class Alphaproteobacteria; order Rhodobacterales; family Rhodobacteraceae; genus Ruegeria_B; species Ruegeria_B marisflavi. Next base: position 185,715 of record NZ_JAAGOX010000022.1, on the reverse strand, counting down.
CGGTCAACAACCAGGGCGACGCGAAACCAATACCGCCCAGCACCGTCATCGCGTGCCTCCATCCAGCGCGCGCCACAGCCAGAGCAAGGCGGTCTGCGCACTGTCACCCGTATGGTGCAGGCCCAGTTGCCAACCGGTCGCACGGCAAAGGTGGGTCAGGGCATCACGCCGCTCGGCGAGCCGCTCCAGGTAACGGCCCCGCAATTCACCCGCCTTCAGGGTTTCATGACGGATCGTTCCGCCGACGCTTTCGAAAATGGTCCGCCCCTGATAGGGAAAGCTTTCCTCGCTTGGGTCGAGAACCTGAAAGACAACGCCCCTGACCCCCCGGTCGGCGGCCTTGGTCAGGGCGAGCTCCACCTCGGCCAGGTCCCCCAGAAAATCGGATACGAACAGCGCGCGCGCATGTGGGATCATCGCCCGATGCTCGGGCGGCGCATAGTCTGCCGCCACATCCCGTGACCAGGCTTCGGCAAGCCTGTGGATCTGGCCGTTGCCCCGCCGTGGCGGCAATGCGGTACCGGTCAGCCCGACCCGTTCGCCCGCCCGCACCAGCAGGATCGCCACTGCAAGACCCAGCAACCGGGCCCGATCGGCCTTGGTCTCAAGCGTCTTGTCCGACGCAAACCGCATGGACGCGCCCTGATCGACCCAGAGCATGACCGATTGCGCAATCTCCCACTCGCGTTCGCGCACATATTGCACGTCCCCGCGCGCCGAACGGCGGTGGTCGATCATCCGCCGACTGTCACCCGGTTGAGCCGGGCGATATTGCCAGAAATCATCCCCTAGCCCGGCCCGCCTGCGCCCATGATCCCCCAGCAGGACGGTACCAGCCAAATGTTCCGCGCGCGCCAAAAGAGGCGGCAGGGTCTCGGCCTGTGCCTCGGCCCGTTGCCTCAGGGCGCGCGGGGCGCTCACGCGGCGGCCTCGGTGCGGGCCAATCCGGCAGCGGTTGCGTCGATCAGTTGCGCCAGGCTGTCGCCGCGCGCACGGGCGGCAAAGTTGAGTGCCATGCGGTGGCTCAACACCGGGCGGGCCATGTCGATCACGTCTTCGGCATTTGGCGCCAACCGCCCCTGCAACAAGGCCCGTGCCCGCACCGTCAGCATCAGCGCCTGCGCCGCGCGTGGTCCTGGACCCCATGCAACCGTGTCCCGCACCCGCTCACTGGCGCCGGGTTCGTCAGGCCGGAACGCGCGCACCAGATCCAGGATCATCTCGACCACCGACTCGCCTACCGGCATCCGCCTGAGCAGGACCTGCGCTGCCAGCAACTCGTCCCGTGTCATCACCTGATGCGCCTCGGCCTCTTCGGCACCAGTGGTGGCCAGCAGGATCTCGCGTTCCGTCGCGCGGTCCGGGTAATGCACGTCGACCTGCACCAGGAACCGGTCCAGCTGCGCCTCTGGCAACGGATAGGTCCCTTCCTGCTCGATCGGGTTCTGTGTCGCCAGCACATGGAACGGGGTGCCCAGCGAGCGGTTCTCGCCCGCGACCGTCACGGTCCTTTCCTGCATCGCCTGCAACAGCGCCGACTGGGTACGCGGGCTGGCCCGGTTGATCTCGTCCGCCATCAAAAGCTGGCAAAAGATCGGGCCGGGAATGAACCGGAAATGGCGGCTGCCGTCCTCGGCGGTATCCAGCACCTCGGACCCCAGAATATCGGCGGGCATCAGGTCGGGCGTGAACTGGATGCGATTGCCATGCAGCCCCATCACGGTGCTCAGCGTCTCGACCAGCCGCGTCTTGCCCAGCCCCGGCAGGCCGATCAGCAACGCATGACCACCGCACAAGAGCGCGGTCAGGGTAAGGTCCACCACGCGTTCCTGCCCGATGAACCGCCGGGTGATCGAGGCGCGCGCCTGCCTCAGCTTCTCTCCAAGCGCGTCGATTTCCCCAAGGAGATCGGCTGGTTCGGACATGGTTTTCCCTCCGCGACAACTATATGGGTATGAGTGTATCGCGCTGACAGGAAATGGCAAAAACAATGAGCGGACAAAAGCCTGTGAAACCATCTGCCGACAGTCTGGCGGCAGCGGTGCGGACAGTGAAACCAAGGGGTTTGCCGCCCGTTCACCTGTGGAATCCACCGCTGACCGGCGAAATGGACATGCGGATCGCCCGCGACGGTACCTGGTATCACGAAGGCACACCGATAAACCGGCCCAACATGGTGCGCCTGTTCTCCTCCATTCTCAAACTGGAGGACGGGCAGTTCTTTCTGGTGACACCGGTCGAAAAAGTGGTCATCACCGTCGACGATGCGCCCTTTGTCGCAGTCGACTGCGATGTGACCGGCGACGGGCGGGATCAGGTGCTGACCTTTACCACCAACGTCGGTGATACGACCATTGCCGGACCAGAAAACAGAATCAGACTGGAGCGCGATCCGGAAACGAGTGAGCCGTCGCCCTATGTCCATGTACGCGCCGGGCTGGAGGCATTGATCGACCGCAAGACGTTTTATCGTCTGGTGGACCAGGGAACCGAGCATCAGGGATGGTTCGGCGTCTGGTCATCCGGCCAGTTTTTCCCACTTGCCCCGGCAGACCAGCTTTGACGAACTGAAGCGTCGCGCTTGGTTCGCACGCTGAACATATGCTAGCCTGAATGTGTTTCAGCTTTCGGGTGTTCACATGGGCTATTCTCTTCGCGTTTCTTTCGTTGTTTCCGTTTGCCTCGCCGCGATGTCCAGCGTCGCTGATGCCCGGGAAAAACCCCGGCTGATCCTGCAAATCACCGTCGACCAGCTGCGTGGCGACCTGCCCATGCGCTATTCGGATCAATTCGGCGAAGGCGGCTTTCGGTACCTGATGGAACAGGGCATTCATTTCGACAACGCCCACCATGCCCATGCGAACACCGAAACCGTGGTAGGTCATGCCACGCTCGCCACCGGCGCGCATCCGGCGGGGCATGGAATGGTCGGGAACCTCTGGTACGATCGCGGCCAGGGGCGCACCGTCTATAATATCGAGGATCCCGATTATGCCATCCTGACAGGTGGTGCCGGGGTCGACGCAGAAACCGAAATCGACCCGACGCAACGTGCCGCCAAGACAGATGGGCGTTCGCCCAAGGCGATTCTGACCACAACGTTCGGGGATGAGCTGTCCGGGCATACGGCCGGGCAGGCCAAGGTATTCGGCGTTTCCGTCAAGGATCGCGGCGCCGTCACCATGGCCGGACATGTGGGCAAAGCGTTCTGGTTCTCGAAATCCGCGGGCCAGTTCGTCACCAGCAACTATTACTACGACCGATATCCAGACTGGGTGACCGAATGGAACGATCAACGCCTGCCGGAAATCTATGCCGGCACCTCCTGGTCCCTGCTGAACCCGCCCGAATCCTACCTGTTCGGCACTCGCGATGATCAACTGTGGGAGCCTGATTTCGCAGGCTTCGGTCGTACCTTTCCGCACCCGTTTCCGGCAGCGGACGACAAGTACTTCACCACTCTGCTGACAGTCAGCCCCGCAGGCGATGAACTGACGGCAGCCTTTGCCAAGGCCCTGATCGACAACGAAAACCTGGGCGCGGACGAGGTGACAGACTTCCTTGGCGTCAGCTTCTCTTCAACCGATTACGTCGGCCATTTCTACGGCCCGTCGAGCCTGGAGAGCGAAGACAACCTGATGCATCTCGACCGCACGCTGGCCGATCTGCTGGCCCATGTGGACGACCGGGTCGGGCTGGAAAACACGCTGGTGGTGCTGTCGGCCGATCACGGCGCGCCCGAGGCGCCGGGCTATCTGGAGCAACTGGGCAGTCTCGGCGGATATGTCTCGCCCGATACATGGGACACCGACGCCGCGATAGCGCGGATCAAGGCCCGGTTCGGCATCAGCGGCCCGCTGATCACCGGCTACGATCACCCCTATCTCTACCTCGACGAAGCGGTGCGCCGGAATCCTGCCATCGTCCAGAGCACGCTGGAAACCGTCATCGCGCAGGAACTCATGGCCTTTGACGGGGTGGCCTATGCGGTGCCAAGCGCGCGCCTGCGCCTTGGGGCACTGCCCGAAAACGCCATGACCCGGGCGGTTCTGAACAATTATCACCCGGATCGGTCTGGCGATATCTACGTGGTCTTCGATCCCGGCTGGTTCATCAACGATATGGATGGGCTTTCCGTTACAGTGACCCATGGCTCGCCCTGGCGCTATGACACCTATGTGCCGGTCTTCTTTGCCGGATTCGGGCTGGAACCGCGCCGGGTCTCGCGCCGCGTCCACACGGTGGATGTGGCTCTGACCCTGGCGATGATCGCGGGCACCACCCCGCCGTCGGCGGCGGCGGGCGAGGTCCTGCTCGAAGTGTTGGGGCAATAGGTCGGCTCAGGCCGACTTGACGATCAGGAACACCCGCGCCCCGTCTGACGTCGCGGTGATCGAATGGACGATATCGGCGGCATAGCGCGCGGTGTCGCCGGGCCCAAGATCCTGAACGGCGGTGCCCGACGTCACCCTGACCGCACCTTCGAGCACGGTCAGCTGTTCGCGGGTGCCGCGGCCATGCGGCTGGCTGACCAATGCCCCACCCGGGCGAAAGGCGATATCATAGACCTCGTGCCCACCGGCATCCTCGGGCGGCGACAGGATGCGGATCCGGCAGCCCTGCCCCATGTTGTCGATGCTGGGCACCTGCGCCGCGCGCAGCGTGTCGATCTGGTCGGCGCTCTCCGAGGTTTCCAGCAGACCCGCGAAATCGACCTGCAACGCGCGGGTCAGGTTCCACAGGGTCGCAATGGTCGGGCTGCTCTCGCCCCGCTCGATCTGGCTGACCATCGAGCGGGAGACACCACTCAGGTTCGCAACCGCTTCCAGCGACAGGCCCTGCGCGCGCCGCGCCTCTTTCAGGCGCGCGGGCAGAAGGTTCAGGATATCGTCGGCTTCGTCCGTCATGACGGATTCTCTGCGCTCACAGCCGGGATTTGTCAATTCCGGGCCGCTTGGGGCGCGACGGCACGTCTCAGGAGACGAATCATGCTGCACCTGCATAATGCGCCAAACCCTGAGGAGGACAACATGACTGACATCGTGATTCTCGATGGTGCCCGCACCGCCATCGGTACTTTTGGCGGGGCACTCGCCTCGACCGCGCCCATCGACCTGGCCACAGTGGTGACCGAGGCAGCGCTGGAACGTTCGGGCGTCGAAGGCGGCCAGATCGGCCATGTGGTGTTCGGCCACGTGATCAACACCGAGCCGCGCGACATGTACCTGAGCCGGGTTGCCGCCATGCAGGCGGGCATCCCGAACGGAACGCCTGCCATGAACGTGAACCGCCTGTGCGGGTCCGGCGCGCAGGCCATCGTCTCGGCGGTGCAGTCGCTGATGCTGGGCGATGCGGAATTCGCCGTCGCCGGTGGTGCCGAAAGCATGTCGCGCAGCCCGTTCATCATGACCCAGGCCCGCTGGGGCGCCAAAATGGGCGATGTCAAATCGCTCGACATGATGGTGGGCGCACTGAGCTGCCCCTTTGGCACCGGCCATATGGGCGTGACTGCTGAAAATGTCGCCGACGAGCACCAGATCAGCCGCGAACAAATGGACCAGTTCGCCATGACCTCGCAGGAGCGCGCGGCGGCGGCGGTCGCGGCGGGCTATTTCGACGGCCAGATCACGCCGGTCCAGGTCAAGGTCAAGCGTGACATGGTCGATTTCAAGGTCGACGAGCATCCCAAGGCAACCTCGGTCGAGGCGCTGGCCGGATTGAAGCCGGTGTTCAAGAAGGATGGCCGGGTCACCGCAGGCAACGCCAGCGGCATCAACGACGGTGCGGCGGCGATGGTGCTGGCCACGGCGGATGCGGCCGAAAAGGCCGGGCTGAAACCCAAGGCGCGCATTCTGGGCTATGCCCATGCCGGTGTCCGCCCCGAGGTGATGGGCATCGGCCCGGTGCCTGCGGTGCAGAACCTGCTGGCGCGCACCGGGTTGAGCATCGGCGATTTCGACGTGATCGAATCGAACGAGGCCTTTGCCGCGCAGGCATTGGCGGTGAACAAGGAACTGGGCCTGGATGCGGCCAAGGTGAACCCCAATGGCGGCGCGATTGCGCTGGGCCACCCGGTCGGCGCGACCGGCGCCATCATCACGCTGAAAACACTTTATGAACTGGAGCGCATCGGCGGGTCCAAGGGTCTGATCACCATGTGCATCGGTGGTGGCCAGGGCATCGCCATCGCCATCGAGCTGCTCTGAGCGGAAAGGCTGGGGGCGCTGCCCCCAGACCCCCGGAGTATTTCAGACCAGAAAGAAGCAGGGGCGCGATCAGCCGGTCGCGTCCCTGTTCCGTTTGCGGGCCAGTTTCGCAGCCAGATTCGGGCCAACGCCCGGGCGCGACCAGGGGCATTCGGCGATGCAGATGGCGCAGCCATGGGTCTGGTTGAAGAAGGGCAGGCATTTGTCGAAATCGACATACCATTTGCGGGCGCCGCGCACGGTCTGCTTGTCGGCAAACAGCGCCTCGGGCGGGCAGGCGTCCTGACAGATGCGGCAGTTTGCGCAAAAAGCGTCGATGCCGTGATCCTGCGCCGGGGTCGGGGCAAAGGGCGCATCCGTCAGCACCGCCGACAGGCGGAACGAGGCACCGAGGTCGGGGTTAATGATCGACCCGTGCTTGCCCAACTCGCCAAAGCCGCAGGCCAGCGCCGGTGGGATCATCGCCAGAGCGCCGGTCATCGGACCGGTCAGGGGCTCGGCCTCCCACCCCTGCACCCGCAGCCATCCGGCGATGATCTTGGCGGCCTGAGCGGCGCGACTGTATTGCGTCATCACCTCTAGCCCTGCGCTTGGCCGGGGCGCGGTGGCTATGGCGTCAAAATCATGACCCACGCCGATCATGATGACACGGGATTGAGGGATCTCGTGCCCTTCGAAGACCCAGTCAGAGGTCATCTCGGCGACACCGGTCAGGTCACAGGCGCCGCTGTCCACGAACTGCGTCAGCGCGGCAGTCCAATCCGCGGGCGCGCGAATGACGGCGGTTTCGGCGAGGGAAGGCAGCGGCGCGTCCAGCACCGCCTGTCGCGCAGCGCGTCTAGTGGCAAAGTCAGGTTCTTTTGCCGATTGCCGGTAGAAATAGTGTTGCAGCGGCCCGTGCGGGATGTCGCCCGGATCGGGTGCCCAATAGACCATGCGCGGGCGGCGAAACGCTGTTTCGCCCAGCCCATTGATGTCGTTGCCGCTGATCCCGGGCGCAAGGGCGGCCTGTTCGGGATCGGGGGTAAAGGGGCGATGTGGATTGGTGCGAGCCATGGGCGCAGCCTAGCACGAAGGCCGCGCCTGTCACCCGTTCACATGAACAGGTTGGCCAGCAGCACCACTCCGCCACCGATCAGCGCGCCACCCAGGGCGGGCCAGAACGCGGCGCTGCGACCCGGCTTCTCGTCCAGCCCCGGTTGCGATTGTGCCACCAGCGCCCGTTCGACCAGATCGGGCAGGCGCGGGCCAAAGCGGGCCACCACCAGCGCCGTCTTGCCCAGATCGGCCAGCACCGCGCGCGGGCCGATGGATTGCTTGATGTAATCCTCGACCACCGGGCGGGCCACCTCCCAGATGTTGATATGCGGGTCGAGCGAACGCGCCACGCCCTCGACCACGACCATGGTACGTTGCAGCAGGATCAGCTCGGTCCGGGTTTCCATACCGAAACGTTCGGTGACCTCGAACAGATAGCTCAGCAGCCGGCCCATTGAGATATGGGTCGCATCCATGCCAAAGATCGGCTCACCGACGGCGCGCAAGGCGCGGGCGAATTCGTCGACATCCTGGGTTGCGGGCACGTAACCGGCCTCGAAATGCACCTCGGCCACGCGTTTGTAATCGCGGCGGATAAAGCCGAACAGGATCTCGGCATAGACCCGGCGGGTGTATTCGTCGATATGGCCCATGATGCCGAAGTCATAGGCGATGATTTCGCCATCGGCGGCGACTTTCAGGTTGCCCTGATGCATGTCGGCGTGGAAATAGCCATCGCGCAGCGCGTGCAGCAGGAACAGGCGCAGCACCCGTTCGCCCAGATCGCGGCGGTTATGCCCGGCGGCGTCCAGCGCGGCATTGTCACCCAGCGGCACGCCATCGGCCCAGCCCAGCGTCATCACCCGCCGCGCCGACAGCGACCAGCGTACCGGCGGCAGGCGGAACCCGGCATCCCCCTTGGTATTGTCGGCAAATTCCGAGGCGGCGGCGCTTTCCAGCCGCAGATCCAACTCTCCGCGCACCACGCCGTCGAAATGCTCGATCACCTCCATCGGGCGCAGGCGGCGGGCACCGGGGGCAAACAGGTCGACGATGCGGGCGGCGAAATAGAACGCGTCCACATCCTTGCGAAAGGCACGCTCGATGCCGGGGCGCAGCACCTTGACCGCCACATCCTCGCCGCTGTCGGCCAGACGCGCCCGGTGCACCTGGGCGATGGATGCCGCCGCTATCGGCTCGCTGAACTCGCTGAACATTTCGGGCAGCGGGCGGCCCAGTTCCCGCTCCACCTCGCGCATGGCGGTGGCGCGGGGAAAGGGTGGCAGCTGGTCCTGCAACACGCGCAACTGGTCGGCCAGATCCTGGCCCACCACGTCGGGCCGGGTCGAAAGCACCTGACCGAACTTGATATAGGCCGGACCCATCGCCATCAGCGCGCGGGTAGCGGGCGGCAGGCTGGGGTCGCCCTTGAAGCCCAGCCATTGGAACGGCTTGCCCAGCGCGCGGGCCAGAATGCGCAGCGGGCGCGGCGCGTCGAACGCATCCAGCACCGCGCCCATGGCGCCGTTTCGCTCAAGCGTGGCGCCCGTGCGGATCAGGCGGATGATATTGTGGGGGCCGCGCATGGATCAGATCTTCCAGCCGGAATGCAGCGCGGCGATGCCCATGCTCAGGTTGCGGTACTTGGCATTGCCGAAACCCGCCGCCCTGACCATGTCCAGGAACGTTTCCTGATCGGGGAACTTGCGGATCGATTCCACCAGGTACTGATAGCTGTCACGGTCGTTTGCGATCAGCTGACCCATGCGCGGAATGACGTTGAAACTGTAAAGATCGTAGAGTTTTTGCAGCCCGTCATTGGGCAACTGGCTGAACTCAAGCACCATCAGGCGTCCACCGGGGCGCAGCACGCGGTAAGCCTCGTTCAGCGCCTCTTGCGGGCGGGTCACATTCCGGATGCCGAAAGAGATGGTGTAGACGTCGAACGTGTTATCCTCGAACGGCAGCGCCATGGCGTCGCCCACCACCCAGTCGAGACTGTCGGCCATGCGGTCTGCCTCGGCCCGTTTGCGGCCCTCGATCAGCATTGGCTCGGTCAGGTCCAGAACGGTGGCATGGCCATGGCCCGCGCGTTTCAGAAACCGGAATGAAATGTCTCCGGTTCCCCCCGCCACATCCAAGAGCCGCTGGCCCGGGCGCGGCGCCAGCCAGTCCATCATCGCGTCTTTCCAGACCCGGTGGATGCCCATCGACATCACATCATTCATGACATCGTATTTCGAGGCGACCGACCCAAACACGCCCCGCACCCGGCCCGCCTTTTCATGCTCGGGCACGGTTTCAAAGCCGAAATGGGTGGTCTTGTCGGATCTGTCGGACATGGGTCTTGCCTCTGCGAATACCGCCCCCTCTTATAGGCACCCGGGCCGGGAAGACAATTGGACCATTTTGAAGCACGGAGATCGGATGAAGAAGCTACTTGTACCGGGCGTGTTCTTCCTATGCTCGCTTGTTGTGTTTGCCGTGATCGTAGTCTTTCGCTCGGGCATAAGTGATGCACTGGGGAAATGGCTCGAACCGATCGACAGCATTATCCCGCTGTTCGTATCACTGTCCTTACTTTGGCTTTTGTTTCGCATCGCGCAGACGGGACGCGAGGGAAGCCGTTTGCTGCCAAACAATGATCGCATGGCAGGCTACCGGATTGGCCTGCCCATAATCTTGGGAGCCTGGGCAGGCCTAATGCTGCTCGTAACGTTGTTGTTTGCCGGTGCGTTCGACCAAGTCCGGTCAACGTCGGGCGGTTCGGCGTTTACATTACTCAGTTTAACCGCATTCAGTGTAACCGCTTTGTTCTCGTTTTGCGCGGCATGGGCGTGGCGTTCACGGCAGATATGGAACGCCGAGGAAATCAAGTATCGGGGCGTGTTTGGTTGGAACAAGTCGCCTTGGAGTGACCTCAGACGTATCGAACATGGATTTCAGGACGGTCGGGTAACATTCCACTTCGCTGACAGGAAAAAGTTATCGGTGTTTGGAACCTACCACGAGGCGGCGGGCGAACTGGTTGAATTTGCGCAAGAAAAGATAGCCCGGGTTCAACTGCCGAAAACGAGCGGCACTGCCCGAACCAAGGGCAAAGTGACAACGCGGACGCCGACGCGGATTCTCCTGTTGTTGCTGGTGATGTCCATGATCGGGGTGACGGGCTATGTGTTCTGGAATAACAGTTTCGCAGTTTCGGGGCGTATGACGGCGGCAAATGCGGTTTGGCTCGTGCTCACTACAGGCGCCGGGCTTTACCTGCTGTACTTCGCTTGGCTGATGAAAGGGCCGCATTATTTGTGGGATGAGCAGTACCTTGTCCATTTTGATCGTTGGAAGCGAAGCATTTTGACGCCGTGGGCAGATTTGCAATCCTTGGAGCTGGACCACGAGGATACAGCATCTCGCGTTCTGGGCTTCTCGGGAAACCTGAAACTCAAGATCCACCACCGCCTGAAAGGGGCCGATGATTTGATTGCCTTTGCAGAAAGCAGGTTGAACGATGCCCGAACTCCCCGAAGTTGAAACCGTTCGCCGGGGTCTTGCCCCCGCGATGGAGGGCGCGGTGATCGCCCGGGCCGAGGTCAACCGGCCCGACCTGCGCTGGCCTTTCCCCGATCGCATGACCGAGCGGCTGACAGGCCAGCGGGTGGAACGCCTGCGGCGGCGGTCGAAATACATCCTGGCCGATCTGTCGGGAGGCGAGACGCTGCTCATCCATCTGGGCATGTCGGGCCGGATGACCGTGTCGGGCGATCCGCTTGGGCAATTCGTGCACACCCACCCGGCGGCGCAGAAACATGACCATGTGGTGTTTCACATGGACAATGGCGCGCGCATCACCTTCAACGACCCGCGCCGGTTCGGTGCGATGGACCTGATGCCGACCGCGACCGCCGAAGATCACAAGCTGTTGATGGTGCTGGGGCCCGAACCGCTGGGCAACGATTTCCACGAAAACCACCTGATCGCCGCATTCAAGGGCAAGAACACCCCGGTCAAATCCGCCCTGCTCGATCAGGGAATCGTCGCGGGGCTGGGCAATATCTATGTCTGTGAAACATTGTTTCGGGCCGGTGTGTCGCCGCGCCGCAAGGCCGGACAGATCGCGCCCCCCCGTGTCGGCGCCCTGGTTCCGATCATCCGACAGGTCCTGTCCGAGGCCATCGAGGCGGGCGGTTCCTCGCTGCGGGATTTCCGGCAAGCTGATGGAGAACTTGGATATTTTCAGCACAGCTTCGATGTGTACGGACGCGAGGGCGAACCCTGTCGGCGCCCCTCATGCTCGGGGTCGATCAAGAGAATCACCCAATCGGGAAGATCGTCTTTCTATTGTGTGCAATGCCAAAGATAACTTGAACCATCGTGCCCCCGTGATAAGGAATCGTCCCGAAACGGAACAAGCGAGAGCGAAAGCCCCATGGCCTTTGAGACGATCATCGTCGAAGTGGACACCCACGTAGCCCTCATCCGGCTGAACCGTCCGGATGCGCTGAATGCACTCAATTCCCAACTGGTGGGAGAGTTGTGCGCCGCTTTGGAAGAAGCCGATTCCAACGACAAGGTCCGCTGCATTGTCATCACCGGTAGCGAAAAGGCCTTTGCCGCCGGTGCCGACATTCGCGAGATGTCGCAAAAGACCTTTGTCGAAGTGTTCGACGAGAACCTGTTTGCGGATGCCAACGACCGGATCTCGGCGATCCGCAAGCCGATCATCGCGGCCGTGGCGGGCTATGCTCTGGGCGGTGGTTGTGAACTGGCGATGCTGTGCGATTTCATCATCGCAGCGGACACCGCCAAGTTCGGCCAGCCCGAGATCAATCTGGGCGTGATTGCCGGTATCGGCGGCACTCAGCGTCTGACCCGGTTTGTCGGCAAGTCCAAGTCGATGGACCTGAACCTGACCGGACGGTTCATGGATGCCGAAGAGGCCGAGCGCGCCGGACTGGTCAGCCGTGTCGTCCCGGCCAAGAAGCTGATCGAGGAGGCGCTGAGCGCGGCCCAGAAGATCGCCGAGAAGTCGATGATCACCGCCTTTGCGGTCAAGGAGGCGGTCAACCGTTCCTACGAGACCACGCTGAGCGAGGGGCTGCTGTTCGAACGCCGGGTGTTCCATTCGATGTTCGCAACCGAGGATCAAAAGGAAGGCATGGCCGCCTTCCTGGAAAAACGCGCGGCTCAATTCCGCGACAAATGACGTTGCGTAAGGGAATCACTTGCATGGGTCAGGCGGGGTCATTCCCGCCTGATTTCGATTCCGGGCAGATTGGGCTTGGCTTTTTCTGCCGCATCCGATAGATGCCGCCGTCATACATGCGCGTGGGGCCCGCTTAGGCTAGAATCAGACCGGTACCAAATCCGGTTCGGGCGTGCCATGCGTGTACAAAACGAACACAACCCGATCCGAGGTACGTACAAAATGGCTAATTCGCCCCAGGCTGCTAAACGCGCCCGCCAAAACGAAAAACGTTTCGCAATCAACAAAGCCCGCCGTTCGCGGATCCGCACCTACCTGCGCAAAGTCGAAGAAGCGATCGCTTCGGGCGACAAGGATGCAGCGGCAACCGCTCTGCGCGTCGCTCAGCCGGAACTGATGCGCGGCGTCACCAAAGGCGTGTTCCACAAGAACACCGCGTCTCGCAAGATGTCGCGCCTGTCGGCCCGCGTCAAAGCGATGGCCTGATCCGAATTTCGAATCCAGAAAATCTGTTTTCAGAAGAAGGCGTTGCTTGGGCAACGCCTTTTTTCGTCGTGTTGCATTGAATCCTCTCTGGCGCGGGGAAAGAGATTCTTTGGCGCGGAATCCCGAGTCAACATCATAGTTTCGTTGCCGCTCCGCAGGCCAAATTGCTACCACTGTCCCAGCGATTCACTCGCTTGGGGGGACAGGCATCTTACGATGGCTTCGACCGATTAACGAAGCAGGCGTAAGAAAAGTTGAGAGCGTTCTGATTGGCCTCTCGATCCTCGCGGTAACCGGGCTGCCCGGCGATCCGCCCTGTCTGAAGTGTGTATTGAACGGTGTATTTAGTGCCTGTGGGACCTTGGTTGGGTCTATGGGGGCTATACACGTGTTCATTGTAGTTGCCCGGATGGGCAACGCGCACCGTGTCTCACGGCGCGGCATGCTGTTCCCATGCCAAAAGTGAATCCGGGCCGGGAATCTCCGGCCCAACTATGGATGGGCAATAAGGCTGAAAAGGCCATTGAACGGGACGCGTGAGGCATTAATGACACAAGAAAAATGGGGACAACTCTGTCAGAAATTGCTTAAGACAGTGGGGCAGAACAACTATACGACCTGGATCGAACCGCTCGAGTTCCAGGCTCTTGAGGATGGCGTTGCCGTTTTCTCCGTTCCGACCAATTTCATGGGGAACTATGTCAGCCAGAATTTCTCTGACCTGATTTTGTACGAACTGAACCACTCTGGCGAAGCGGTTCAGCGCCTCGCATTCCGCGTCGCGGCCAATTCACCCGTTCGCCCCATGCGAAGTGCAACGGCACGCCCTGCAAACAACGACATGCCAAGCGCCCGCGTGGCGGAAGCCGCCGACCCGATGGATGCCCTGCAAGCGGCCCCACTCGATCCGCGCTTTACGTTTGACAGTTTTGTCGTGGGCAAGCCGAACGAGTTGGCCCATGCCGCGGCACGCCGTGTCTCCGAAGGTGGCCCGGTCACATTCAATCCCCTGGTTCTGTACGGTGGTGTCGGTTTGGGCAAGACGCACCTTATGCACGCGATTGCCTGGGAGCTGAAGACAAGGCGCCCGGATCTCAACGTGCTCTATCTGTCCGCCGAACAGTTCATGTACCGCTTTGTACAAGCCCTGCGGGAACGCCGCATGATGGACTTCAAGCACCTCTTCCGGTCAGTGGACGTTCTCATGGTGGATGACGTTCAATTCATCGCCGGCAAGGACAGCACGCAGGAAGAATTCTTTCACACGTTCAATGCGTTGGTGGACCAGAACAAGCAGATTATCATTTCCGCTGACCGGGCGCCGGGCGAGATCAAGGATCTCGAAGATCGGGTGAAATCCCGTCTGCAATGCGGTCTGGTGGTTGACCTGCACCCGACCGACTATGAACTGCGCCTTGGCATCCTGCAAACCAAGGTTCAGATGTATCGCGCCAACTACCCCGAGCTGGTGATCGCCGATGGGGTTCTGGAGTTTCTGGCCCACCGGATTTCGACCAATGTCCGCGTACTCGAAGGCGCGCTAACGCGGCTCTTTGCCTTTGCGTCGCTGGTTGGTCGCGAAATCGATATGGAACTGACCCAGGATTGTCTGGCCGACGTTCTTCGCGCCTCGGAGCGCAAGATCACCGTCGAAGAAATCCAGCGGAAGGTGTCCGACTACTACAACATCCGCCTCAGCGACATCATCGGGCCCAAGCGTCTGCGCTCTTATGCACGGCCACGGCAGGTCGCCATGTATCTGTGCAAACAGCTGACCAGCCGGTCGCTGCCCGAGATCGGTCGCCGTTTCGGGGGCCGTGACCACACCACCGTGATGCATGGCGTGAAGCGTATCGAAGAGCTGAAGATGGTCGATGGCCAAATCGCCGAAGACGTGGAAATGCTGCGCCGGGCGCTGGAGGCGTGACACCCTTACGGGACGGCAATTGCCGTCCCGAAACCCCGACCCGGGGAACTCATCAAGTGTACCATTTGGTTTCTACGTAATGCGGTTCGGGCCGGTCATGCAGCGCCTCGTATTTGCATAGCTGCGGCTCTGTCCCGAGCGGGACGGAAACACCGTCGCGAAACGCCCATTCGCCACGGTCGGAATTCTCGGCACGCACATAGCTGGAAATCGCAAAGGCCCGATCCTGGTCCGACATGTTCGGCAAGGATCCATGCACCGTCAGCAGGCCCCACAGCGCGATGTCGCCGGGTTCCTGCTCAAGCCAGACGATGGTGTCGGGATCTAGCCCCTTGGCGCGCAACTCATCTTCGGCGGTCAAACCTTTCATGATCTGCCCGCCTTCGCTGTCGTCCGACAGCCCCAGATATCCCAATTTTTGGGAACCGGGGATCACCTGAAGGCAACCGTTCTCTCGAGTTGCTGGATCAATTGCCAGACCGGTGTTGACTGTCGATCCAGCAATATCGCGGTAAGCATCCCGGGCTTCCCGGAACCGCAGATCCTGGTGAAAGCGATAGCCATTCAACCGTGACCCCGGTGGCTTCCAGTGAATCTGTTGCGCCACCTGCTTGATGCTCTCGCCAAGAACGGGCCCGAGAAGCGTCAAATAGGCGTCCGACCGGCGAAACCTCTCGAAATATTCCGATATCCAGCTCATCCAATAGGCCTGGATCACGTATCTGGCCCCGAAATCGGCCTCTGGCAGGATTTCAAAGCACAAGTTCCCGTGGCGCCATGTGGAGGGATGATTCATGCCCTCTTCATAGATCCGCCGGGTCTCTTCACGCAGACGGACCACTTCCTCGCCGTCGATGAACTGACGGACCAAAGCGTATCCTTCTTCGCGGTACTGTTCTGCGGCTGCCCGGGCCTGGGTTTGAGAAATCACGGTCGTGCCCTCCCTAAACACGTGCACAATGGCACTGTTCCTGGCGTCAAACAATTGCATCCGCGCCATATCGGTGCCCCAGATGTCCTCGCCCCCTTGACGCCCTTCCCGATACACCCGAGAAATCCATAAAAAGCCTTGTGTCGAAGGGGGAAACCGTTAGTTTGCCCTTCCCGGCCTACTCGGAGGATGAAGGGATATGAAGATCAGCATCGAACGCGGCGCTCTGCTGAAAGCCGTGGCACAGGCCCAGTCTGTCGTCGAAAGGCGGAACACAATCCCGATCCTGGCCAATGTTCTGATCGAGGCCGAAGGCGATAGTGTTCAGTTCCGCGCCACGGATCTGGATATCGAAGTGGTCGACAAGGCCCCAGCTATGGTCGAGCGGGCGGGCGCAACCACTGTTGCAGCCACGACCCTGCACGAAATCGTTCGGAAACTGCCGGACGGCGCGCTGGTGACCCTGACGGCGGACGTGGCCGCAGGCCGTCTGACAGTTGACGCCGGGCGCTCGAATTTCTCGCTGGCCACCCTGCCGCGCGAAGACTTCCCCGTCATGGCCTCGTCCGAGTATCAGTCGAACTTTGCCGCCAATGCCGCCGTGCTGCGCCGGCTGTTCGACAAGTCGAAATTCGCGATTTCGACCGAGGAGACGCGCTATTATCTCAACGGCGTCTACATGCATGTGTCAGATGGCCCGGACGGCAAGGTACTTCGCTGTGTTGCAACCGATGGCCACCGTCTGGCGCGGGTCGATGCCGACCTGCCTGCCGGTGCGGTAGACATGCCCGGCGTAATCGTTCCCCGCAAAACGGTCGGTGAACTGCGCAAGCTGCTCGACGACGACGAGATGGATATCGCCGTATCGGTGAGCGAGACCAAGGTACGTTTCGCGACGCCGGATATCACGCTGACATCCAAGGTGATCGACGGAACCTTCCCCGACTATACGCGGGTGATCCCGCAAGCCAATTCACGGCGGCTTGAGGTGGATGCAGCGGAATTCGCCAAGGCTGTCGACCGGGTCGCAACCGTCAGTTCGGAACGGTCCCGCGCGGTCAAGCTGCAACTGGAAAACGACAAGCTGGTGCTGTCGGTGAACGCCCCGGACAGCGGTGCCGCCGAAGAAGAGCTGGCCGTTGCCTATAACGATGAACGGCTGGAAATCGGCTTTAACGCCAAATACCTGCTGGAAATCGCCAGCCAGGTGGATCGCGAGAATGCGGTGTTCCTGTTCAACTCGTCCGGCGACCCGACCCTGATGCGCGAAGGCAATGATCAAAGCGCGGTCTATGTCGTCATGCCGATGCGTGTCTGACGCCGCCTGCGTTTTGAACGACCGTTGGGCGTATCTTTGAATAGATGAAGGGAGGGGTCCTGGTGCTGGCCCTGACTCGCTTGACGATTTCGCATTTCCGCTCGCACCAACTGGCGCGCCTGAACTTCGATGGCCGCCCCGTGGCGATCTTTGGGCCCAATGGCGCAGGCAAGACCAACATTCTGGAAGCGGTCTCGATGTTTTCGCCGGGCCGGGGAATCAGACGGGCAAGTGCTGCGGACATGACCCGTCGCCCCGGTGCGCCGGGGTGGAAGCTGTCGGCAGAGTTGCGATCTCAGGAACAGTCGCACGAAATTGAAACCTGGTCGGAGGAAGGTGCCTCCAGACTGGTTCGTATCGACGGCAAGCCGGCAAGCCAGGTTGCCCTGGGTCGTCTCGTACGCATGGTCTGGCTTGTCCCCGCAATGGACAGGCTATGGACCGAAGGGCCGGACGGTCGGCGGCGATTTCTCGACCGGATGACCATGAGCTTTGACCCAAGCCATGCCGAGACCGTACTGGTTTACGAAAAGGCCATGCGCGAGCGGAACCGGCTCTTGAGGGAACAGATGCGCGACACCCATTGGTATGGCGCGCTCGAGGCGCAAATGGCGTCGGCAGGGCATCGCATCCATTCGGCACGTCAGGCCGCATTGGCGTCGTTGCAGGCCGCGCAAGCTGATGCCGAGACCGCCTTTCCCGCGGCAGAGCTGGAACTGGTCCAGACCGAAGGAGCCATGCCGGAGCATGAGGCAGATTTGCGGGAGGCACTGGCGGAAAGCAGGTTTCGCGATCTGGCGGCCGGCCGCACTCTGGTCGGGCCGCATCGCAGCGATCTGTTCGGTGTCTACGCGGCAAAGGGCGTGCCCGCCAGCGACTGTTCAACCGGTGAGCAGAAGGCGCTCTTGGTTTCGCTGATCCTGTCCAATGCCCGCGCATTGGCGCAAACCTCTGGGGCTCCTTTGATCCTGTTGCTGGACGAGGTCGCCGCTCATCTCGATGCCGGTCGCAGGGCGTCTCTTTACGAGGAAATCTGCGCGCTTGGCGCACAGGCCTGGATGACCGGCACCGGGCCGGAACTGTTTGCGGAACTTGGCAGTCGAGCGCAGTACCTGAACATCACAGAGGTCGCTGGAGCGTCCAATGTGGAGGTCGTGCCCTCCATCTGACCGCTCGTCAAAGAACGCGCTTTGCGCCACCCAGAAAAAAAACCGAAACATAGACCAGGATCGCACTGCATGACACTATCCGCACTTGATCTGATGCTATACGCGGGGGCGGTTTTTATTCTCTTTCTGACCCCCGGCCCGGTCTGGCTAGCCCTAACCGCGCGCACGCTGTCTGGTGGATTTCATGCTGCCTGGCCACTTACGCTGGGTGTGGTTGTTGGCGACAGCCTTTGGCCCGTACTGGCCATTCTCGGTATCGGCTGGATTACCGCTGCATCGACGCAGATTGCGCTGGTCTTGAAGTTCGTCGCGGTCATCGTGTTTGTGTCTATCGGCGTCATCACCATCCGCAATGCAGACCGAACCATCGCCAGCGACAGTCGCTTGACCCGGCCCGGCATCTGGGCCGGGTTTCTGGCGGGGCTGGTGGTGATCCTCGGCAACCCGAAGGCGGTACTGTTCTACATGGGAATATTGCCCGGTTTCTTTGATCTGGCCAACGTCACCACCGCCGATATCGTTGCCATCGTGGCGGTGTCTCAGGTTGTGCCGCTGGTAGGCAATCTGATGCTGGCGGCCTTTGTCGATCGGGTGCGACGGGTGCTAAGCTCGCCCCGGGCGCTCAGACGGATGAATCTGACGGCAGGCGGCATGTTGATCGTCGTTGGGCTGATCCTGCCTTTTACGTGACCAGCCAGGCCGCCAGAAAGGGGTATAGGGCCTCGGCGGGTGTGCCGGTGGCCTGTTCGCCCTGACAAAAACGGATCGCGATGACCTGGTTGAGGAATGCCTGAATGCCCTCGGCCAGCAGGGCAGGCGGATGATCCCCCCGCACGGTGCCTGCCGCCTGCATACCCGCGATCCAACCCGCCCAGAGGTCGATCTGGCGATAGAACCCCTCGGCCACGACCTCGTCCCGCTCGGCCCCGGTCGAGCCGGAATAACGCAACAGCAGGTCAAAGATCACCCGGTCGCTGGCCACAAAGTCCAGCAGGGGCTCCAGACGTTCCATCAGTTGCGGCAGATCTTGGGGTGGAGTGGCGGTCTCCATCCCGTCGATCAGATGCATCACCTCGACGCCGATCAGGACGGCCAGCAATCCGTCCTTGTCGCGGAAATGGGCAAACAGCGTGCCCTTGGCGACGCCTGCCGCCTCGACCACATCTTCGACCCGCAGCCCGGCATATCCCTGGGCCTCGATCAGCCGAGATGCCTCGGCCAAAAGGCGGGCGCGGGTTTCCACGCGGCGTTTCTGCGGTGGGCGGGTCATGGCTGTCCTTTCAAATAAATTGACCAAGGTCAAAAATACATATTGACCATGGTCAATTTCTGTATATGTAAATTGACCATGGTCATTTTTGCAGAGGAAACACGTAAATGTCCACACGAAAAATCATTGTACTCAACGGCCATCCGGGCCAGTCGTCGCTGTCGAAATCGCTAAGCGAAGCCTATGCGGGCGCGGCACGCCAGGGTGGCCACCAGGTGCGCTATCACGATCTGTCTCAGATGCGGTTCGACATGGACTACGGCGAGGGTGGCTATAAGAACACCAAGCCGCTGGAGCCCGAGTTGGAGGCTTTTCTGGCCGATCTGGAATGGGCCGAGCATGTGGTTCTTGCAACACCACTTTGGTGGGGTGCAATCCCTGCAAAACTGAAAGGTCTGTTCGACCGCGCGCTGCTACCGGGGCGAGCCTTTGACACCCGCAACACCAATTTCATGGGCGTCCCCGCGCCGCTGCTCAAGGGACGGACCGCGCGTATCTTGATGACATCGGACACCCCTGCCACGCTTCTGCGATTGTTCTACTCCAACGCAATCAAGAAGATCCTCAGCCGCCAGATCCTGGGTTTCGTCGGGATAAAGCCCGCGCGATACACCACCTTTGCGCCCGCCACCCATGCAGATGGCTCTCTGGTCGAAAAATGGCTGGAACAGGCCGCGCGATTGGGGGCTAGGTCAGCCTGAAACAAATGACGAAAAACAGGGGGCGACCCGTGACATTCCCCCCCGCGTTTCGTATAAAATCACAAAAATCCGAAGGAAGGCGCGAATGTCCGAAACCGAGCAGAACACACAAGAATATGGCGCTGATTCCATCAAGGTTCTCAAGGGGTTGGAAGCAGTTCGCAAGCGCCCCGGGATGTATATCGGTGACACTGACGATGGCTCGGGCCTGCATCACATGGTGTATGAGGTTGTCGACAACGGCATCGACGAGGCCCTGGCTGGCCATGCCGACCACGTTACCGTCAAAATCCATGCCGACAGCAGCGTTTCGGTGACAGATAACGGGCGGGGCATTCCCGTTGATATCCACGCCGAAGAAGGCGTTTCAGCGGCCGAGGTCATCATGACCCAGCTGCACGCTGGCGGCAAATTCGACAGCAACTCGTACAAGGTGTCGGGCGGCCTGCACGGCGTGGGCGTTTCCGTCGTCAATGCGCTGTCCGACTGGCTGGAACTGAGGATCTGGCGGAAGGGCAAAGAGCATTTTGCCCGATTCGAGCGTGGCGATACAGTCGAACACCTGCGGGTGGTGGGCGATTGTGGGGATCGCACCGGAACCGAAGTCCGCTTTCTGGCCTCGACCACCACATTTTCCAATCTCGATTATGTGTTCGAGATCCTGGAAAAGCGCCTTCGGGAGCTGGCCTTCCTCAACTCGGGCGTGCGCATCATCCTGATCGACGAGCGCCCAGCGGAACGGCTGGAGACCGAATTGTTTTACGAAGGTGGCGTGCGTGAGTTCGTCAAATACCTGGACCGGTCGAAATCACCCGTGATGCCCGCTCCGATCTACATCAAGGGCGAGCGCGACGATATTGGCGTGGAAATCGCGATGTGGTGGAACGACAGCTATCACGAGACGGTGCTGCCCTTTACCAACAACATCCCGCAGCGCGATGGTGGTACCCATGTGGCGGGCTTTCGCGGCGCACTGACCCGGACCATCAACAACTATGCCCAGTCCAGCGGCATCGCGAAGCGGGAAAAGATCAACTTCACCGGTGACGACGCGCGCGAGGGGTTGACCTGCGTCCTGTCGGTCAAGGTGCCCGATCCCAAATTCTCGTCCCAGACCAAGGACAAGCTGGTCTCCTCCGAGGTGCGCCCGGCGGTCGAGAACCTGGTGAACGAGAAACTGGCTGAGTGGTTCGAAGAGAACCCAAACGTGGCCAAGCAGATCGTCGGGAAGATCATCGAGGCGGCGCTGGCCCGCGAAGCCGCGCGCAAGGCGCGGGAGCTGACCCGACGCAAGACGGCGATGGATGTCAATTACCTGGCCGGCAAGCTCAAGGATTGTTCGGAAAAAGATCCGTCGAAAACCGAAGTGTTCCTGGTCGAGGGTGACAGCGCCGGTGGCTCGGCCCAGACCGGACGTGACCGGCGCACCCAGGCAGTGTTGCCCCTGCGGGGCAAGATCCTGAACGTGGAGCGGGCGCGGTTCGACCGGATGCTCAGCAGTCAGGAAATCGGCAACCTGGTGATGGCTCTGGGTACCGGCATCGGGCGGGACGAGTTCAACATAGACAAGTTGCGTTACCACAAGATCGTCATCATGACCGACGCCGACGTCGACGGCGCCCATATCCGCACCTTGCTGCTCACCTTCTTCTACCGGCAGATGCCCGAGCTGATCGAGGGCGGTTACCTCTACATCGCACAGCCGCCGCTGTATAAGGTCGCGCGCGGCAAGTCCGAGGTCTATCTCAAGGATCAGGCGGCGCTGGATGACTATCTGATCCAGCAGGGTGTCGAGGGAGCGGTGCTGAAGCTGGAGCATGGCGAAGAACTCGTGGGCCAGGATCTGGCCCGCGTGGTGGATGAGGCGCGGCAACTCAAGCGCGTGCTCGATGCCTTTCCGACCCATTATCCCCGCCACATCCTGGAACAGGCCGCCGTCGCCGGTGCCTTTGTCGCCGGAGCCGTGGATGCCGACCTGCAAGGGGTGGCCGACAAGGTCGCCGCGCGGCTTGATCTGATCGCGCTGGAGTATGAGCGTGGCTGGCTGGGCCGGATTACGCAGGATCACGGCATCCGGCTGGCCCGCATCTTGCGCGGCGTCGAAGAGGTGCGAACGCTGGATGGCCCGATGCTGCGCTCGGGCGAGGCGCGCAAGACCGGCAGTTTCACCAAGAGCCTGCAAGAGATCTATACCCAGCCCGCAACACTGGTGCGGCGCGACCGGACCCAGGCGATCCATGGCCCGCTGACTTTGCTCAAAGCGATCCTGGAAGAAGGGGAAAAGGGGCTTTCCCTGCAACGCTACAAGGGCCTGGGCGAGATGAACCCGGATCAGTTGTGGGAAACGACTCTTGATCCTGACGCGCGGACATTGCTTCAGGTGCGGGTCGACGACATGGTCGAGGCAGACGACATCTTCACGAAGCTGATGGGGGATTCAGTCGAACCGCGGCGCGAATTCATCCAGACGAATGCGCTCAACGTGGAGAACCTGGATTTCTGACAATATGGGTTTCGCACTTCTGGCTTGCACCTATTTCCAGGCAAAGGCCGGTTGGTCGAAATGCGAAACCCGGGTTGTCTTCCCCCGCAGCGCTATCTCGCGAAACTGGTAGAGAATAGCGGCTGTGGGGGCATACATGTAGTGGCCCAAAGTCGGAAAAAAGGCTGATAGTACAGGGTGTTCACTGTTTTCGCTTTTCTGAAGCCTTGGGATGTCCGGGCTGTCGAGTTCACGCAGAGGTAGGTGGAACACCTGTGCCACCTCCGAAGGGTCTGGGCGCAACTCCACATCGCCAGAGGCCCACATCACGACCGGTGACATCCGAAACCCGGATCGGGTCGGAAACTGGTCCAGTCGACCCAGGACGTCATCCTGCCCCAGGTCGAGCCCCAGTTCCTCACGCAACTCTCTCAACGCGGCCTCTGTTTCGGATTCGCCGTCATCCAGACGGCCACCGGGCAAGGCATACTGGCCGCCATGGCGATTCAATCGTGGGGGCCGCAATGTCATGAGAACACAGGCTTCGCCTGTGTCTTTGTGCTCGGTTACCACGATTGCAACGGCGGCATCGCGCAATCCAGATCGCTGGATCATCTGGTCAGCGAAACATCCAAGATTGGCCTGAAGCCGAGACAGCAGGTCGGGGCCGAACAAATAGGGCTGCAAGAGGCGTTCCACTCCTTGGGTTCACGGGTCAACGGAACCCTACTCCCCCCATCTAAAAGTGTTCAAGGCAAACGAGAGGAATGCAGCCAACCAAGTATCGTCAGCCGCCGCAGCGTTTTTCCGCATCCTCAACCGCAGCCGTGAACCCCAACAAAGAGAAAGTGTCCTTGGTCTGGGTTCCGCGTGCCGAACGCGCTGTCAAGGTCGCCTCGGACCCACGCTTCATCACTGCAACGATCTTGGCGTCGTCAGCAGCTGTTGCCGGCCAAGCCCATTCGCCTTCGGTGATCAGTTCGAATTCCGTGCCACTGACGTTCAGGTTGACGGTCGAGCCGGGTGCAAATGGATAACCGCCAGTAAACGTGACCTGCCCGTTCACTCCGGCCTTGGGTCGATAAAAGACCATCAGAAGGATGTCGCTGCGCCGCACGGATACGACGCTTCCACCACGGGTATTGACGGTTTCCTTGGGCGCCGAAACGCTCCAGCATTCGGTCGGGTTGTCTTCGACAAAGACGCTCCAGTCCGTCTTGGACGCAACTCTGTTAGAGCTTTCGCCTTGCTGTGCGATTGCGGTGGTTGCAGCCGTCCCGGCCAGACACAGGCCCGCAATTCCGCGGACAAGTTTCGATCCCATCTGTTCAGCCCTCCAGCTGACCTTTACCTCAATTCCAAAAGAACGCTTTGCGGAGCTTTGCCGATCCGTCTGCCTTGCGCATTCCCTTGATTGCCGACATAGACACATTAACGCAGAATTCGCCACGGACGAAAGGGCGATTGGCGAGATTTCGCGCACAATTTGGCGGAGAACATCATGATTCAACCAGTTCCAATGGTCGAAGTTTGGCGGGGGTCCATTCTGGAAAGCCTGCACCTGGGCCACGCGGTGATTTGCGACAGCGCCGGAAAGGTGGTGCGCAGTTGGGGCGATCCTGATCTGGTGATGTACCCGCGCTCGTCCAGCAAGATGATTCAGGCCCTGCCGCTCTTGTCCTCGGGTGCGGCCGCCAAATACGGGCTGGGCAGTGAACAGCTCGCCCTAGCCTGTGCCTCTCATAACGGCGCCGCGATCCACACCGAACGGGTTGACCGTTGGCTGGGCCAACTGGGCCTGGGTGATGCCGATCTGCGATGTGGGCCGCAAGACCCCGATGACCGGCCCGAGCATGAACGGTTGATCCGCGCCCACGAAAAACCCTGTCAGATGCACAACAACTGTTCGGGCAAGCACTCGGGCTTTCTGACGCTCAACCAGCATCTGGGGGCCGGGCCGGAATACATCGACATCGATCACCCGGTTCAGCAATCCTGCCTGGCCGCGTTCGAGGACGTGACCGGCGAAGACAGCCCCGGATACGGCATCGACGGGTGTTCCGCGCCAAACTTTGCAACCTCGCTCAAAGGACTGGCGCGCGCCATGGCATGGTTTGCTTCCGCCTCGACCCGCTCGGACAGGCAGAGCCAGGCGGCCGCCGACCTTACCGCTGCGATGATGAAACACCCCGAACTGGTCGCGGGTGAAGGCCGGGCCTGCACCGAGCTGATGCGCGCCATGAACGGGCGGGCGGCGATCAAGACAGGGGCCGAAGCGGTGTTCGTTGCAATCCTGCCAGAGACGCAACTGGGGATTGCCGTAAAGATCGCCGACGGCAGCACGCGGGCCAGCGAATGCGCGATTGCTGCGATTTTGGTCAGTCTTGGCGTCCTTGATCCGGGTAATCCAGCCACGCGCAAGCGTCTGGACGCACCCATTCTGAACCGGCGCGGCATCGACTGCGGCAGCATCCGCGCCACAGCCGAGCTGCGGTTCTGACGCCGATCACATCTCGATGATCTCGGCCACCTCGACGGTGCCGTTGCCCGACACCACCATCGGGCAACCCTTGGCCATGTCGGTGGCTGCACCGATATCGGCGGCGCGCACCACGGTGTAGCCCGAGAGCGGGTTTGCACCGCCATCGTCGGCCACGCCTGCGGCGCTGACCGTCTTGGACTGGCCAACCGGGTTGCCGGGGATCACGACCGCATCGCCCATGGCGCCGAACCAGGCCTGCCATGCGGCCATGACCTCGGCCCCTTCCTCGGGCGTTTCCGGCGTCTTGCCGCCGTGATAGGCAAAGATGAAATCAGGCATGTCGCGTTCCTTTCCTTTGGTCATGAAACATCGGGGTCAGGCGAGTTCCGCCGCAAGCTTGCACAGCGACGAGGTCCAGCCCTCTTCATGGCGCAGGCTCATCTCGTCATCGCCCAATTCGCGGTGATCCAGGATCAGCCGCGCACCCTTGGCGCAGGCTTCGACGATGAACATCACATGGCTTTCCGCCCCGCGCCGGTCGTCATCGTCATGCCAACCCCAGGTGAAGCCAACCGAATGTGGCGGTTTCACATGGGTGACCTGGCCCGAGACCTTGTAGCGGTCGCCTGCGCCATTCACCATGACCGAGAACCACGGCCCCAAACGGGTGAAATCGAGGTCGTGTTGGTCGGCGGGTACATGCAGCCCCTCGGGCCCCCACCATTGCAGCAGTTTCGCACCATCGCTGACCCAGGCGAACAGGGCCTCGGGGGTGACGGCGAATTCGCGTTCCAGTCTCAGGTCGGCCATGTCTTGTCACTTTCGATTGCGGCGGCCAGCCGGTCCAGGCTGCCCTCCCAGAAGGTGCGTTTCGAGATTGTCCAGTCGGCAATCGCGCGCAGCCCCTCGGGCGCCACGGAATAGAGCCGCTGGGTGCCATTGATGCGCTGGTGGACCAGCCCGGCCTGGCGCAGCAACTTCAGATGCCGCGACACGGCGGCCCCCGACATGCCCTTGCCCTCGACCAGGTCACCGGCGGGCAATTCGCCCTCGGCCATCAGTTGCTCGACGATGGCGAAACGGGTCGGGTCGGACAAAGCCGAGAAGGCGGCCAGAAGCTGGGTCATGACCGCATTGTTTAACATTTACGTTAAAAATGCAAGCGGCAGATCAAATCGTGACGAAATCCGCCTTTGCATAACCCTGAACAAACAGCAGCGCGGTCAGGTCACCGTGGTTGATGCGTACCTCGCATTGTGCCGCGACCGAAGGTTTGGCATGCAGGGCAACGCCGGTTCCGGCGCGACCCAGCATGCCCAGATCATTGGCGCCGTCGCCGACCGCGATCACATCCTGTTCAGACAGGCCCAGCCGGGCGGTGATCTGTTCCAGCGCGTCGACCTTGGCCTGACGGCCAAGGATCGGGCGACCCACATCGCCGGTCAGCTTGCCATCAGCCGCCAGCAGTGTATTGGCGCGGTTCTCGTCAAAGCCCAGCTGCGCCGCCACCTGCGCGGTAAAGGCGGTGAACCCGCCCGAGACAAGCGCCGCATACCCACCATTCGCGCGCATCGTCGCCACCAGCGCACGCCCGCCCGGCATCAGGGTGATACGGGTATTGAGAACATGGCCGATCACCGCCTCGTCCAGCCCGCTCAACAGCCCCACACGCTCCAGCAGCGCGCCCTCGAAATCCAGCTCACCATTCATGGCGCGGGCAGTGATATCCTTGACCCGGTCGCCGACGCCTGCCTCGTCTGCCAGTTCGTCGATACACTCCTGCTGGATCATGGTGCTGTCCATATCCGCCAGCAGCATCCGCTTCTTCCGGCCCTCAGCAGGCTGCACCACCAGATCGACACCCAACGCCTGTAGGTCATCCCAAACCTGCCAACGATTGCCGGGCAGGGTCGCAAGGGTGAATTCCGCCGCTTCATCGGGGCTGAGCCAGACCGCATCGCCGCCGCCCCAGGCATTGCGCAGCGAATCGACCAACGCCGGGTCAAGACGGGCATGGGAGGGGTTTGTCAAAAGCGTGGCGACATACATCAGGCATCTCCTTGGGGTCGGGATGCCCATAGCGCAGGCCGGGGCGCTGTGCCAGTCCCGGCCGGAACCGCCCGCACTTCTACACTTGAAACCCCGATGTTACACATAGATACCTAACTATCTGTAATAAATAAGTTATTTTCAAGCCACCGGAGCCTAGCGCTACGTTCGGTGAATTCCTTACTGCGAGACGCAAGTTTCCGATCGTAGTCACAAAAGTCGCAATCAAAAGCCAAAGCGGCGATTTTCGACCTTCATTTCACTTGCGTGCCGCACTGCGGCGGACTAGCTGTTGCGGCGGGACACCCCTCCCCAACGAGGGGCGCTTATCTGGAAGGATAGCATTCATGGCTATTGCACAACCGGCAACGCGGCCGGCCAATCCGCGGTTCTCTTCTGGCCCCTGTGCCAAACCCCCCGTTTTTGATGTTTCCAAATTCGCCGATGCCGCGCTGGGTCGCTCGCATCGTGCCGCCATCGGCAAGGACAAGCTGAAAGCTGCCATCGAAGGCACCCGCGAGATTCTGGGCATCCCGGCCGATTATCGCATCGGCATCGTTCCCGCCTCGGATACGGGCGCAGTCGAAATGGCGCTGTGGTCGCTTCTGGGCGCCCGCAAGGTCGAGATGCTGGCCTGGGAAAGCTTTGGCGCCGGCTGGGTCACCGATGTGGTGAAACAGCTGAAACTGGATGCCGAGGTCAAGACCGCCGACTACGGCCAGATCGTCGATCTGGATTCGGTCGATTGTGACAATGACGTCGTATTCACCTGGAACGGCACCACTTCGGGCGTGCGTGTCCCGAATGGCGACTGGATCACCGCCAACCGGCAGGGTCTGACCATCTGCGACGCTACCAGCGCCGCATTTGCCATGGACCTGCCCTGGGACAAGCTGGATGTGACCACGTTCAGCTGGCAAAAGGTTCTGGGCGGCGAGGCCGCACATGGCATGATCGTGCTGAGCCCCCGCGCGGTGGAACGGCTGGAAAGCTACACCCCTGCCTGGCCGCTGCCCAAGATCTTCCGCATGACCAAGGGCGGCAAGCTGATCGAGGGTATCTTCAAGGGCGAAACGATCAACACGCCGTCGATGCTGGCGGTCGAGGATTATCTGCTGGCGCTCGACTGGGCGCGTTCGGTCGGTGGCCTGAAGGGTCTGATCGCACGGGCCGACGCCAATGCACAGGCAATCTTCGATTTCTGCGACACGCATGACTGGATCGCCAACCTGGCCGAGAATGCAGCAACACGGTCGAACACCAGCGTTTGCCTGAAGTTCACCGATGCGCGCATTCAGGATGGTGCAGCGTTTGCCAAGGCAGTCGCCAAGCGGCTGGAGGCCGAAGGCGTGGCGCTGGATATCGGCGCCTATCGCGACGCGCCGGCCGGGCTGCGCATCTGGTGCGGCGGCACGGTCGAGACCGCTGATATCTCGGCGCTGTTGCCCTGGCTCACCTGGGCCTTTGAGGCCGAGATCGCCGCGCAGGCGCAGGCCGCCTGAGGAACGGTGGGCAATTTGCCCACCCTACAGATGCTCGATTGAGTAGGGTGGGCAGTCTGCCCACCCTCCAAGCTCCCAATTCAAAGGACCGCCCATATGGCCCCCAAAGTACTCATCTCCGACAAGCTGTCGGACGCCGCCGTCCAGATCTTCAAGGACCGCGGGATCGACGTTGATTTCCAGCCCGACCTGGGCAAGGACAAGGACAAACTCGCCGAGGTCATCGGCCAGTATGACGGCCTTGCCATCCGTTCGGCGACCAAGGTGACGGAAAAGATCCTCGAGTCCGCAACCAACCTCAAGGTCATCGGCCGCGCCGGGATCGGGGTCGACAATGTCGACAAAGACGCCGCCTCGAAAAAGGGCGTGATCGTCATGAACACGCCCTTTGGCAACATGATCACCACCGCCGAACACGCCATCGCCATGATGTTCGCCGTTGCCCGCCAGATCCCCGAGGCAAGCGCCTCGACCCATGCGGGCAAGTGGGAAAAGTCCAAGTTCATGGGCGTCGAACTGACGAACAAGACCCTGGGCGTGATCGGCGCGGGCAATATCGGTGGCATCGTTTGCGACCGCGCCCGTGGCCTCAAAATGAAGGTCATCGCCTACGATCCCTATCTGGGCGAGGAAAAGGCCAACAAGATGGGCGTTGAAAAGGTTGAGCTGGACGACCTGCTGAAACGCGCCGATTTCATCACCCTGCACGTGCCGCTTACCGATCAAACCCGCAACATCCTCAGCCGCGAGAACCTGGCCAAGACCAAGAAGGGCGTCCGCGTCATCAACTGCGCCCGTGGCGGCCTGGTAGACGAAGAAGCGCTGGCCGACCTGCTGAAATCGGGCCATGTGGCAGGCGCGGCCTTTGACGTGTTCAGCGTCGAACCGGCCAAGGAGAACCCGCTGTTTGGCCTGCCCAACGTGGTCTGCACCCCGCATCTGGGCGCCGCCACCACCGAGGCTCAGGAGAACGTCGCCCTGCAAGTGGCCGAGCAGATGTCGAACTATCTGCTGACCGGTGCGGTCGAAAACGCGCTCAACATGCCGTCGGTTACCGCCGAAGAGGCGAAAGTCATGGGTCCCTGGATTGCGCTTGCCGGTCACCTGGGCAGCTTCGTCGGTCAGATGACCGACGAGCCGATCAAGGCCATCAATATCCTCTATGACGGTGTGGCGGCAGAAATGAACTTGGCCGCGCTGAACTGTGCGACCGTGGCCGGGATCATGAAAAAGTCCAACCCGGATGTGAACATGGTGTCCGCCCCTGTTATTGCCAAAGAACGGGGCATCCAGATCTCGACCACCAATCAGGACAAGTCGGGCGCCTTTGACGGCTATGTGAAAGTGACCGTCGTCACCGACAAGCGCGAGCGCTCGGTTGCTGGCACGGTGTTCAGCGACGGCAAACCGCGCTTCATTCAGATCAAGGGCATCAATGTCGATGCAGAGATCGGGGCCCATATGCTCTATACCACCAACGAGGACGTGCCGGGCATCATCGGAACGCTGGGTCGCACCATGGGCGATCATGGCGTGAACATCGCCAACTTTACCTTGGGCCGCGCTGGTCCGGGCGGCGAAGCCATTGCACTCTTGTACGTTGACGAGCCAGTGCCGGCCGAAGCGCGCGCCAAACTGGCGGAAACCGGTCTGTTCAATCAGATCAAACCGCTGGAGTTCGACGTGGTCTAAGCCTGCTATTCCAGCAGAAAGACGGGCGCTACACGACTTGTGTGGCGCCCTTTTTTGTCAGCAGCGGAGATTTGCGACGCCGTTTCGTCGTTTCCGGATCGGCACGGACAAGCCGTTTGGTCGTAAGGAGCCAATACAACATGTCCGGAGAATGCCATGACCGAGGCCGTTCAGACGTTGATTGACGCGCTTTGCCTGCCGCTTCTGGCCGAGACGCGGGTCGAGGCGGCCCGTACAGCTCTGGTGCTGCAAGAAATGGGGCCGCAGCAACTGTGCATTCCGCAACCACAGTCAGCGGACCACCTTGCGATGCGGAGCCTCCTTGCCCAATCGTCTCATCCAGCCGCGTCGGGATTGCTGGCGGCATTCGACCTGATCCCCTGGGGTGTAAACCCTGTTGCTGCGCAGGTTGGTGACCGCGGCTCCATGTATATCGTTGCAACCCTCATGGGGCCAGAAGGCCCCGTGCCCTGCGCCGATCTGCGCATGGGCCTCTATTATCAGCGCCCCAATACGTATTACGGGCTGCACAATCATGACGCCGACGAAACCTATACCATCCTTGCCGGTTCAGCGATTTGGACCGCAGGCGAGAACACGCAATTGCGTGAGACCGGCGCGCAGATACATCACCCCTCGCTTATGCCGCATGCATTCCGGGCAGGGCCAGAGGGGCTGTTGACGTTCTGGCGTTGGAGCGGCGATGTCAATCTGCACTCCTACACCATGCTCGATGACCCCGAAGCGGTGCTAATGGCCTGAACGGCTTTTCTCTCGGACG
This sequence comes from Ruegeria sp. PrR005, assembly GCF_010500245.1. Taxonomy (GTDB): domain Bacteria; phylum Pseudomonadota; class Alphaproteobacteria; order Rhodobacterales; family Rhodobacteraceae; genus Ruegeria_B; species Ruegeria_B marisflavi. Next base: position 154,478 of record NZ_JAAGOX010000022.1, on the reverse strand, counting down.
CCGTCGCGCTATGTGTTGGTTGTCAAAGCATAATCCCACACACAGGCCTCGCCCATGCAACCGATCTATGCCGTAGGTGACATCCACGGTCAAAAGACAATGCTGGAGGACGCGCTCGCGTGGATCGACCGGGACGGCGGCGGGCGCGTGGTTTTCCTGGGCGATTATGCCGACCGGGGGCCAGACTCTGCCGGGGTCGTCGAGTTGCTGCGCAACGGGCTGAACGAAGGTCGCGACTGGATTGCGCTCAAGGGCAACCACGACCGCATGTTCGAGATGTTCCTGCGCGACCACCCCGCCAATGACGATCGGCTGCTTGTCGGCTATCACTGGCTGCACGAGCGGATCGGCGGGATCGAAACACTCGCCTCTTATGGTGTCGATGTTCCCGATGGTGCGCGTATCTATCAAGTGCACAGTGCGGCGCGCGAAGCGGTGCCGTGCGATCACCTGGCGTTTCTCGCCGGGCTGCCGTCCTACCACTTGGAAAACGGGCTTCTCTTCGTCCACGCGGGCATCCGACCCGGTGTGCCGCTGGAACACCAGTCCGAACACGATCTGATCTGGATCAGGCACGAGTTTCTTGACGATCCGCGACCGCATCCGTGGCTGGTGGTGCACGGGCATACGCCCGGGCGTATGGCAGAACATTTCGGTAACCGCATCAACCTGGATGCGGGAGCAGGCTATGGGAGGCCGCTGGCCACGGCAGTGTTCGAAGGCCAGGACTGCTGGCTATTGACCGAGCGTGGCCGTGTTCCGCTTATTCCCAAAGGTCGGTAGACAGGTACTTCAATCCGCTATCGCAAATCATGACTGCGACTCTCCCCCCGGCTTCCGGCCCGGCCAACAGGCGCAATGCGGCAGCCACATTGGCCCCGGCTGAAAAGCCGCCGAATATTCCCTCTTCCCGCGCCAACGCCCTTGCGGTCTCGCGCGCCTCCGCGCCGCTGACCTGAATAAAACCATCCACGGGCACTCCCATCAGGAAATCGAGATCGGCCATCGCATAGCCACCCCCCTGGATAGGATGGGAAGGACATGTGGCATCCGACCCGGCCAGCACCGCGGCGCCTTCGGGTTCGACAACATATCCGCGCATATCCGGTTGGAACCGGCGCAGCCCCTCCATGACTCCGCCGAAAGTTCCGCCGGATCCAACAAAATCGACAAATGCGGTCAGCTCGCCGTCCGAATCCGCCCACAGTTCAGGCGCGGTGGTCTGTGCATGCGACAGGGCATTGCCGGAATGATGGAACTGGTCGGCCCGAAACGCTCCGCGTTCCATCGTGATCCGTCGCGCTTCATCTTCCACCAGCGCCAGATCGGCTCCGGACACTTGCCCGGGCAACGAGCCAGACGCCTGATCGACCAGAACCACTTCGGCCCCGAGCGCCGCCATCATGCGCGCCCGCTCTGCCGAGTTACCCCGGCTCATCACCGCAACAAACGGGTATCCACGAATGGCACAAACAATAGCCAGCCCCGTCCCCATATTGCCGGATGTCAGTTCCACCACGGTCTGGCCGGGCCGCAGCGAACCGTCGGCTTCGGCCGCCGAGATGATCCCGAGCGCCGCACGGTCCTTCTTCGAGAATCCGGGATTCAGGTAATCGAGCTTGGCCAGAATGCGCCCCCGCAGCCCACGCGCCGCCACCATCCGGTCCAGCCAGATGGCGGGTGTGCCGCCAATCGCCTCGACAATCGAATTCAGCGCCATCAGAACCTCTTCATCATATTGAACTACCCTTGGGTCCAGAGGACCAGCCCCCGGCGTTCAGGTCCAGTCCAGAACCACCTTGCCGCTCAATCCTGATTTCATCGCCGAGAACCCCTCGCGGAACTCATCGACCTTGAACCGATGGGTGATCACCCGGGACACGTCCAACCCGTTCTGCAACATCGCAATCATCTTGTACCAGGTCTCGAACATCTCGCGGCCATAGACGCCCTTGATGGTGATCGCCTTGAACACGATGCGCGACCAGTCCACCGGCGACTTGCCCGGCGGAATGCCCAAGAGCGCGATCTTACCGCCCATCACCAGCGCCTCGACCATCTGGTCGAGCGCCGCTTGCGAACCGGACATTTCCAGCCCGACGTCAAATCCTTGTTTCAGGCCCAGCTCATGCACCACGTCGGTCAGATCCTCGCGCGTGACATCCACGGTGCGTGCCTTGGGCACCACGTGCTGCGCCAGTTTCAGCCGGTCGGCGTTGATATCGGTGATCACCACGTGGCGGGCGCCCGCGTGCTTGGCCACTGCGGCGGCCATGATGCCGATCGGACCGGCGCCGGTGATCAGAACATCCTCTCCCAACAGGTCAAAGCTCAGCGCCGTGTGCACCGCGTTGCCCAGCGGGTCGAGGATGGCGCCGATCTCGTCGGGGATATCGTCGGGCAGCGGCACCACGTTGAAGGCGGGCAGGCGCAGATATTGTGCGAAGGCCCCCTGCACATTGACACCGATCCCGCGCGTGCCGGGGTCCAGGTGGAACTTGCCCGCCCGGCTCTGACGGCTGTCGGTGCCGATCAGATGCCCCTCGCCCGAAACCCGCTGACCGATGCTCAGGCCGGTGACATCGCGGCCCAACTCGACGATCTCGCCCGCGAATTCGTGACCGGTGATCATCGGCACCGGCACCGTGTGCGCGGCCCATTCATCCCAGTTCCAGATATGGATATCGGTGCCGCAGATACCGGTCTTGTTGATCCTGATCAGCACATCGTCGGGGCCGATTTCGGGCACCGGGGCCTGCACCATCCACAGCCCCTCTTCCGGTTTGGATTTCTCCAGTGCTTTCATTGTATTGGGTCGCATCAGATCACTCCCAGTGCCTTGCCTGCGGTGGCAAATGCGGCCAGCGCGCGGTCCAGTTCAGCGCGTGTCAGGGCGGCGTTCATCTGGGTGCGGATCCGCGCCTGCCCGCGCGGCACCACCGGAAAGAAGAAGCCCGAGACATAGACGCCCTCGTCAAACAGCCGCGCCGCCATGTCCTGGGCCAGCTTGGCCTCACCCAGCATCACCGGAATGATCGGGTGTTCACCGGGCAACAGGTCAAAGCCGAGATCGGTCAGCCCCGCCCGCCAGTAACGGGCATTCTCGAACAGGCGCGCGCGCAGATCGGCGCCCTCCTCGACCAGCCGGATTGCCTCGATCCCGGCGGCCACGATGGCGGGCGGCAGCGAGTTCGAGAAAAGATAGGGCCGCGCCCGCTGACGCAGCAGGTCGATCACCGGCTGCGGCCCGGCGATATAGCCGCCGATGGCCCCGCCCAGCGCCTTGCCCAGCGTACCGGTCAGGATATCCACGTCGAGCCCGAAATGATCGGGCGTGCCCGCCCCGTGCGGCCCCATGAAGCCGGTGGCGTGACAATCATCGACCATCACCACCGCGTTATATTGGTGGGCCAGCCGGGTGATTTCGGGCAGGTTGGCCAGATAACCATCCATCGAAAACACACCATCGGTGGCAATCATCACATGGCGCGCTCCATCGGCGCGGGCCTGTTTCAGCTGCGCCTCAAGATCACCCATGTCGCTGTTGGCGTAGCGATAGCGTTTAGCCTTGCAGAGCCGGATCCCGTCGATGATCGAGGCATGGTTGAGCGCGTCCGAGACAATCGCGTCCTCAGGCCCCAAGAGCGGCTCGAACAACCCGCCATTGGCATCGAAACAGGCGGCGAACAGGATCGCGTCGTCCTTGTTCAGGAACCGCGCCAGTCGCTGTTCCAATTCGCGGTGAATATCCTGCGTGCCGCAGATGAAGCGGACCGAGGCCATGCCGAACCCCTTGGGCTCCAGCGCGTCACGCGCGGCGGCGATCAGGGCCGGGTGATCGGCCAGACCCAGGTAGTTGTTGGCGCACAGGTTGATCACCTGCCGGTCGCCGACGGTGATTTCACCGCCCTGAGGTGAGGTGATCAGCCGCTCGCGTTTATAAAGGCCCTCGGCCTCGATCTGGGCAAGCGTATCGGTGAGATGGGACAGAAAGGATTGGGACATTGCGACCTCCGATTTGGCGCAATATCTAGCATAACGGATACGATTCCGAAATAGGGGATTTCACTATGTTGGACAAAAATCCGTGAAACTGGATATCAGCGCTCGTGCTTGCCCAAGGGTACCACATTAGGCACCGGGTCGGGGGCGAGTTCCTCGAAATCGAAGTTGTCCAGCCGTTGCGCCCGGCGCCCGGCCTTGTCAGCGCTGATCTTGATGTCCGAGAGATCCTTGGCCGCCTGCCCGAAATGGCGGTCCAGGTTCTGCACCCTGTCTCCCAGCCGTTCCACATCCTTGTGCAACAGGCTCAGCTCCTTGCGGATGGCGCCCGCCTGTTCGCGCATGCGCGCGTCCTTGAGAATGGCGCGCATGGTGTTCAGCGTCGCCATGCAGGTGGTGGGCGACACGATCCAGACCCGCGCGGCGAAGCCTTCGCGCACGATATCAGCAAAATTGGCGTGCAACTCGGCATAGACCGCCTCGGACGGCAGGAACAGCAGGGCGCCATCGGCGGTTTCGCCCTCTATGATGTAACGTTCCGAGATTGCCTTGATATGCGCCCGCACGGCGGCTTTCATCTGGCGCGCGGCATCGGCCAGTTGCGGTGGGGTCTCGGCCCGGCGCAGTGCCTCGTAGGCTTCCAGCGGGAACTTGCTGTCAATCACGATCGGCCCCGGCGGATTGGGCAGATGGATCAGGCAATCGGCCCGCCGCCCGTTCGACAGGGTATGTTGCAGAGAATAGCTGTCGGTCGGCAGTGCCTTGGACACGATATCGTTGAGCTGGATTTCGCCAAACGCCCCGCGCGTCTGCTTGTTAGACAGGATATCCTGAAGCGACAGCACATCGCCCGAAAGCTTTGTGATATTGTCCTGCGCCTTGTCGATGGCGGCGAGGCGTTCCTGCAATTGCGTCAGCGAGGTCGCGGTCTGTTTCGAGCTGCCATGCAGCGTGGTGCTCATCTTTTCCTGCATCTCGGCCATTGCCCGCTGCGCGCGCATGGCGTTATCGGCCAGCCGGTCGTTCATATGCTGCTGCACAGCGGACAACCGCGCCTCGACCGTCTGGATCATCTGCACCTGAGCGTTGGCCTGCGCGTCCGAGACATGCGCCAGCCCACCGCGCAGCTGTTCCTGCCCCAGGCTCAGTTGCTGTACGTTCTGACCCAGCCAGGCGAGTTGCTGCGCCATCGGTTCGGTCGTCCGGGCCGAGCGATTGGCGGCGCGCAGGGACAGAAAGAGCATGAGCAGGATCAGCAGCAAGACACCAGCACCGGCCAGAACCGCCATCACCATTGGGTCCTGCAAGGAATAGCTGTGATCGCCGATCTGAATCATGGTCCGCCTGCCTGTTCTTGTTTTGTTTTCAACTCCTATCCGGGATTGTCCGCCGGATCAACTGCGCCCGAACAGCCGCTCGATATCGCTGAGTTTCAGTTCCACATAGGTCGGGCGCCCGTGGTTGCACTGGCCGGAATGGGGCGTTGCCTCCATCTCGCGCAAGAGCGCGTTCATCTCTTCGCCCCGCATGCGGCGGCCAGAGCGGATCGAGCCGTGACAGGCGACCCGGCTCAGGATCGCCTCGATCCGGGCCTGAAGCGTGGCACTTTCGCCCTGATCGGCCAGCTCGTCGAGGATATCGCGGAGCATCGCACCCGCATCCACCGGACCCAACATCGCCGGGGTCTCGCGTACTGCGACGGCACCGCCGCCAAAGGGCTCGATCGTCAGGCCAAGGCGCGCCAGATCGTCGGAGAGATCAAGCAGTCGCGCACAATCGGCGTTGGAGAGCTCCACGATCTCGGGGATCAGCAGCGCCTGCGCCGCAACGCCGGTTTCGGCCATCTGACGCTTGAGTTTCTCATAGACCAGCCGTTCATGGGCGGCGTGCTGGTCGACGATGACCATGCCATCGGCGGTCTGGGCGATGATGTAGTTTTCATGCACCTGCCCGCGCGCCGCACCCAGTGGCAGGGATTCGGGTGGGGTTTCGGCGGGCGGCTCCTCGGCCCTGCGGGCGTCCTCGCCGGGGGCGGGCTCGACCATTCGGCCGCTGAAACTGCCGGAGAGTTCGGCAAATCCAGGCGCCTGCGCCTGATAGGCGGCTGCGCGCGCAGCGGGTGATGGCCGGTCCATCTGGTAGATGCGCGCACCGGTCTGTTCCGGCCGCATTGCCCCCAGCGTCGCACCGGCCACAGTGGTCGAAGCGCGATGCCCCGCCTCTGCCAGCGCATGCCGCAGGGCCGAGACGATCAGCCCACGCGCCACGCCGGGATCGCGGAACCGAACCTCGGATTTCGCCGGATGCACGTTTACATCGACCAGCGTCGGATCGCAGTCGATGAACAGCGCCGCCGCCGGGTGCCGGTCGCGGCTGAGAAAGTCGAAATAGGCCGCCCTCAGCGCCCCTGTCAGCATCTTGTCCCGCACCGGTCGCCCGTTGACGAAAAGATACTGTGCCACCGCCGCACCGCGTGAATAGGTGGGCAAAGCCGCATAGCCATAGAGCCGCAGCCCCTCGCGCATAGTGTCGATGCGCAGGGCGTTATCGGTGAACTCGCGCCCCATCACCCGGCCCAGCCGGTCGCGCAGCGCATCGAACAGATCGCCGGTTTCCGAATCCGCGCGGAATACCAGCCGCCCCTCGCCGCCCTCGGACACATCGCGCAGGGTGAAGGAGACCGAGGGTTCGGCCATGGCCAGCCGCTTGACCGTATCGGCCACCGCCTGCGCCTCGGCCCGGTCGGTGCGCATGAACTTCAGCCGCGCTGGCGTGGCAAAGAAGAGATCGCGCAGTTCCACCACGGTGCCCGCGCGCAGGGCGGCGGGTTTCACCGGTTCTTCCCTGCCGCCAGCGACACGGATACTGGCGGCCTCGGCACCCTGGGCACGGCTGGTGATGGTCAAACGACCGACCGACCCCAGCGAAGGCAGCGCCTCGCCCCGAAAGCCGAATGTGTGGATGTTGAGCAGGTCCGACCCGTCGATCTTGGACGTCGCATGGCGCGCGAGCGCCAGCGGCAATTGATCGGGCGTCATACCGCAGCCGTCATCGGTGACCCGGATCAGTGTCTTGCCACCATCCGCAAGGTCGATTGCGATGCGCGTCGCCCCGGCGTCGATGGCATTTTCGACCAGTTCCTTGACCGCCGAGGCCGGACGCTCCACCACTTCGCCTGCCGCGATCCGATTGATCGCGGTTTCATCGAGTTGCCGAATGACCGGTCGAGAATCGCTGATATTGGGGTTCAAGTTTGCCATACCCCTACACCTAGCATGTCGGCGCGCGATTCTGCCACCGGTTTGATGGCGAACGCTGCCCGGAATTCGGACGGATCACCATGCCGGTTTCAGCATGGTCAATCGGCCGCAAATTCCGGGCAGCGCGTGAGCGGTGGCGCTGGCCAGCCCCAACTGACCCTTCCAGCCGTCCATAGCTGGGCCGTTGTATCAAGGCTTTCCAGAGGCCGCAGGGCACTCCGGCAGGGATTGGCCGAAATGATGAAAGTTCTGGCGCGTACGCGCTGTTTCAGACCTGAACCGGTGCACCGCTTCGTGTCCGGCAGGGACCGAAGCGGGCGGCAAGCGCCAGAATCAGACCTGAGATCGTCGCGATCATGCCTGCCGCGCTGACCGCGTCGCGCGCGCCCAGCCACATCGGGCCATATCCCGCCAGCACATAGCCCAGTACCGCCGAGAGGATGGCGAAAATGACGCTCCAGCCCACCTGCCCTTCGAGCGTGTTGGTCATCATCCGCGCCGCGGCGGGCGGGCAGATGAACATTGCAATGACGATGATCGAGCCAACCGCGTCAAAGGCCGCAACCGCTGCGACTGCGGCCACGATGACAAGCGCAAGACCCAAGAGGTTGGTACGGATGCCCAGAGTACGGGCAAACCCCTCGTCAAAGGTTGACAGTTTCAGGGGTCGCCAGAACAGCCAGATGAACCCGACCACCGCAACCAGCGTGACCAGGATGCGCGACAGTTCCACCGGCAACCCGGCCAAGGCCACCGGGTCCAGCAGCGAGGCCCAGCCAGTGGCATCCAGCCAGATCAAGCTTTCCAGATTGCCGTAGAGCGCGTGTTCCACGTCCAGATGCACGGTCGAGGTGTCGGTCTGCTCCAACAGCAGCACCCCGGCGGCGAACATGGTGGTAAAGACAACGCCCATCGCCGCACCCGGTTCGATCCGGCCCAAACGGCGGATCGCCTCAATCAGAATTACGGCGACCACGGCGGCCCCAGCAGCGCCCAGCATCATCGGCCATGCGGCGATGACTCCGGTCAACAGAAAGGCGACCACGATGCCCGGCAGCACAACATGGCTGATCGCGTCACCGATCAACGCCTGCCGACGCAGCACCAGGAAATTGCCGGGCAGCGCACAGGCAACGGCCGCCAGGATGCCGATCAACATCGGCGTCAGCGACAGGGGGACAAATTCGGAGCCGCTCATGCCGGAACCTCCTGCGGGCCGCCGATGCGGCTGTCGATCTCGGCGATCTGGTCACGGGTCAGCACGGTCTCGATGTCACGCAACCCATCGTAAAGCGCGGCGGCGGCCTCGTGCGTCTGGTCGGCACGCACGATCTGCCACCGTGTCTCGTCGCGCAACGCCTTGGCGGCGCGCGCGCGGCCCGCATCGGTGGCCACCCCGTCTGCACGCACCAGGTCGGCGCGGCGCAACAGTCTCAACGTCAGCTGCTCGAAGATCGGTTGTCCCTGCGCCAGGGCCAACAGCCCCTGCCGCAGATGTACCCGACGCTGGAACCGAAAGTGGCGCAACAGCGCGGCCAGCACCCCGCGCCCCGGTGCCACCAGCAATGACAGTGCGAAAAAGGCAAAGGCCACCAGCACGATAATGGGTCCTGTAGGCAGGTTGGGGGCCGAGGCCGAAATCGCCGCGCCAAGATAGCCCGCCAGACCGCCGGTCAACCCGCTCAGCAGCACCACACGATCCGAGCGCTCGGTCCAGAACCGGGCGGTGACCGGCGGAATGATCAAGAGCGCCACGATCAGGATCAGACCCACGATCTTCAACCCGACAACGGTGACTGCCATCACGAGCCCCATCATCGCCAGATCGACCCGATGCACCGGCACCCCGCGCGCGGCGGCATATTCGGGGTCAAACGCCACCAGCGTCATCGGGCGGCGGATCAGCAGGATCAGCGCCAGCGTAGCCGCGCCACCCAGCGCGATGACGAGCGCATCGGCCCAGAGCATGCCGGCGGTCGAGCCCAGAAGGAACCCTTCGAGCCCAGCCTGACGCCCGGCGCCAAGGGTCTGAATCACCGTCAGCAGCACGATGCCGAAGCCGAAGAACACCGACAGCACCGCGCCGATCGCCGCATCCTCGGCCAGGCGCGTGTTGCGCGTCAGCCAGTTGAGACACAAGAGCCCGATCCAAGCCGACAGCGCCGATCCGGCCAAGAGGCCGGGCAGGCTGCGCCCGTCGCCGCCCAGCGCCACCATCAGCAGAAAGGCCAGACAGATGCCGGGCAGCGTCGCATGGCTGATCGCGTCGCTGACCAGTGCGCGCTTGCGCAGGAACAGGAAGGTGCCGGTCACCCCGGCCGAAATGCCCAACAAGGTCGCGCCGACCGCGACCAGCGTGGCGTTATAGCCGAGTTGCAGCAAGAGCGCGTCGCGCAGCATCGGATCAGCCCAACACGCGCGCCAGTTGGTCCACCTGCGCCGTTGCCAGCCGTCCGCCATAGGCGGCTTGCAGATGGTCGGCGGTAAACGCCTCGGCCACCGGCCCTTCGGCCACGCGGCGGGTGTTGATCAGGAAGACATGGTCGAAATAATCGGTCACCGTGGCCAGATCGTGATGCACCACGACCACCGTCCGTCCAGCCTTTTTCAGCGACTTCAGAACCGAGATGATCGCCTTTTCCGTTGCCGCGTCCACCCCGGCAAACGGTTCGTCGAGCAGATAGAGGTCAGCCTCTTGCGCCAGCGCGCGAGCCAGGAACACCCGCTGCTGCTGACCCCCCGAAAGTTGCCCGATCTGGCGGTTGGCGAAGTCGTGCATGCCGACACGGGCAAGGCTGTCGAGCGCCCGCGCCTTGTGCCGGGCACTGAGACGGCCCAAGAGCCCAAGCTCGCGATATAGCCCCATCAGCACGACGTCGATCACCCGTGTCGGGAAATCCCAATCGACGCTGGCGCGCTGCGGCACATAGGCGATCCGGGCGCGCTGTTCCTCGAGCGGGCGGCCAAACACGGTGACCTGCCCCGACAGCGGCTTGACGATGCCCAGCGCCGCCTTGAGAAGGGTCGATTTCCCCGCCCCGTTCGGCCCGATGATCGCGGTCATCGCGCCCGGCTGCACCGTCATGTCCACCGAGAACACTGCCGGTTTCTGCCCATAAGACACGGTCAATCCGCGTACCGCCAGCGGGCTGTCGGTGATGCTTTCATCCGACAGACGGATGCCTTCGCGTACGGCCAATTCGATCATTGCTCAGAACCCCGCCGACAGTTTGCCATCCATGCCGCGTATCGGCACTTGCCCGCCCAATGCGGCGGCGATGGTGGTGATGTTGTGATCAAGCATGCCCAGATAGGTCCCCTCATAAGAGCCGTCGGGCCCCATCGCATCGGAATAGAGCTCGCCGCCCACATGAACCTGATGCCCTTGTGCCGCCGCGCCTTCGATCAGCGCTCGGACCGAGCGGTCCGAAACCGAGCTTTCGACAAAGACCGCCGTGATCTTGCGCGACACCAGTGTGTCGACCAGTTCCGCGATCCGGTTCAGCCCCGCCTCCGACTGGGTCGAGATTCCTTGCACGCCCAGAACCTCAAACCCATAGGTCTGCCCGAAATAACCGAACGCGTCATGCGCGGTGACCAGCACCCGTTTGCCCTCAGGCACCGTGGCCAGAACCGTCTCGGCATAGTCCGACAACCGGTCCAGATCGGCGATATGGCGGGCGGCGTTGGCGGCAAAGGTTTCAGCGGCCTCGGGGCGGGTTTCGCTCAAGGCGCGGGCGACCTCGGCGACCACATCGCGCCACAGCTCCGGGGTCATCCAGACATGCGGGTCGAACTTGTCGGCATAGTCGTCATGGGCGCGCAGGCGGGAGGGGTCGATCCCCTCGGCCACGGCGACCACCTGACGCTTGCGCCCCAGATCGTGGAAAAAGCTTTCCATCTGTGCTTCGAGGTAGAGACCGTGCCACAGCACCAGATCGGCGCGGGTCATGGCCACGATATCGCTGCGGGTCTGGCGATAGGCATGCGGGTCGATGCCCGGCCCCATCAGGCCGGTGACCTCGACCAGATCGCCGCCGACCTGCCGGGCGGCATCGGCGATCATGCCCGTGGTCGCCACCACACGCAGCGGCGCCTCGGCCCAGGCCATCATCGGCAAGCTGCAAGTCAGGGCAAGTGCGGCAAGGAATCCACGGCGAATCATCACGTACCTCGAAATCTCGATATCATGCGGATGAATATGAGAACCATTCGCAACTAAGTCAACGCAATTGAGAATTATTCGCAAGAAAGAACCTTTTTGTCCGAATGGTAAAATTTTGACGCCGCGAACAGCCCGCCCCCGCTTGCCAATCTGTCGCAGGTCATGCGACCTTGGCGGTAAACCTCCCAAAGGATGTGACGATGGAAACGCAGAGCCTTGAGCGCACCGCGCATCTGCCGCAAGTGACCGAGCCGCGAAACCCGGGCATGGAGCTGGATCTAGACTGGGTTCGCGCGGTGCAGGCCAATACCTCGGCGATAGAACGGCGGGCGGCGACCCTGCCCGGCAGGCGCTCGGTGAAAAGGGACTATCAGGCCGCCTGGCTGTTGAAGGCGATCACGTTGATCGACCTGACCACGTTGTCAGGCGACGACACCGTGGGCCGGGTGCGGCGCCTCTGCGCCAAGGCGCGGCAACCGGTGGCGCCCGCGCTGCTGGACGCGCTGGGTATGGGGCCGATTACCACCGGCGCGGTATGCGTCTATCACGACATGATCGAGACCGCGGTCGAGGCGCTTGAGGGCACCGGCATTCCGGTGGCCGCCGTCAGCACCGGGTTTCCGGCGGGTCTGTCGCCCTTTCACCTGCGAGTGGCCGAGATCGGCGAAAGCGTGGCAGCAGGCGCCGAAGAGATCGACATCGTGATCTCGCGCCGGCATGTGCTGACCGGCGATTGGCAGGCGCTTTATGACGAGATGAAGGCGTTCCGCGCCGCCTGCGGCCATGCCCATGTCAAGGCAATCCTGGCGACTGGAGAGCTGGGGTCGTTGCGCAACGTGGCGCGCGCCTCGCTGGTCTGCATGATGGCAGGGGCGGATTTCATCAAGACCTCGACCGGCAAGGAAAGCGTCAACGCCACCCTACCCGTGTCGCTGGTTATGATCCGCGCGATCCGCGACTATTACGACCGCACCGGATACCGGGTTGGCTACAAGCCCGCGGGCGGGATTTCCAAGGCCAAAGACGCGCTGGTCTATCTGTCGCTCATGAAGGACGAGCTGGGCGACCGCTGGCTGCAACCGGATCTCTTCCGGTTCGGCGCCTCGTCGCTGTTGGGCGATATCGAGCGGCAGCTAGAACATCACGTGACCGGCGCTTATTCCGCCGGATACCGGCATGCGGTGGGTTGATTGATGACAAGTGGTAGAGAAGTGACACTTCCCTGGGTATTTGATGCTCTAAAAACGCTCGGAGGCACCGCCCAGCTTGTACAGGTCGCCGAATACATCTGGGACAACCATTCGAGCACGATCACGTCCGACAAAAAGATGCTACTCACTTGGCAATACGAAATGCGATGGGCCGCAACTCAATTGCGAAAGCAAGGCATCATGAACAAGAATACAGCCTCTGAGCCTTGGTCCCTTTCAACAAAGGGTATGGGGATGAAATCACTATGAGCATCAAGGAACTCTTCGAAACCATGGAATACGGCCCCGCCCCCGAAAGCGCCGCCGAGGCGCTGGCCTGGCTGGTCGATCAGGGTGACCGTTTCGGCCATTTCATCGACGGCGCCTTTACCGCGCCGGGCGACGGGTTCGACAGCCGCAACCCCGCCACCGGCGAGGTGCTGGCAACGCTAACCCAGGCAACCCAGGCCGAGGTGGATGCCGCCGTCGCCGCTGCCCGCAAGGCGCAGCCGAAATGGGCCGCGCTGGGCGGCGCGGGCCGGGCGCGCTATCTCTATGCAATTGCTCGCCTATTGCAGAAACACAGCCGCCTGTTTGCCGTGCTGGAAACCCTCGACAACGGCAAACCGATCCGGGAAAGCCGCGACATCGACATCCCTCTGGCGCAGCGGCACTTCTACTACCACGCGGGCATGGCCCAGTTGATGGAGAGCGAACTGCCCGATGCCGAACCGTTGGGTGTCTGCGGCCAGATCATCCCCTGGAACTTCCCCCTGCTGATGCTGGCGTGGAAGGTCGCGCCTGCGCTCGCCATGGGCAACACCGTGGTGCTGAAACCCGCCGAATATACTTCGCTCACCGCGCTGCTTTTTGCCGATATCTGCCAGCAGGCCGGTGTGCCCAAGGGGGTGGTCAACATCGTCACCGGCGACGGCGCCGTGGGCGAGATGATCGTGGCGTCGGATGTGGACAAGATCGCCTTTACCGGCTCCACCGCCGTGGGCCGCCGCATCCGCGAGGCCACCGCCGGGCGGGGGCTGGAACTGACGCTCGAACTGGGCGGCAAGTCCGCCTATATCGTGTTCGACGATGCCGATATCGATTCCGCCATCGAAGGGCTGGTCGATGCGATCTGGTTCAATCAGGGGCAGGTCTGCTGCGCCGGGTCGCGCCTCTTGGTGCAAGAGGGGATCGCGGATCGCTTTCATTCCAAGCTTCGCGCCCGCATGGACGGGCTGCGGCTGGGCAATCCGCTGGACAAGTGCATCGACGTCGGCGCGGTTGTCGATCCGGTGCAATTGCAGACCATAGAGCGGATGGTCGCCAGCAACACAGCCGGTACGGTGCACCAAGCCTCCTGTGCCCTGCCCGAAAACGGTTGCTATTACCCGCCGACCCTGATCACCGGGCTGTCGACCAGCGACCCGTTGATGCAGGAAGAGATCTTTGGCCCCGTTCTCGTCTCGACCACCTTCCGCACCCCGGCCGAGGCGGTGGAACTGGCCAACAACACCCGGTATGGGCTGGCCGCCACGGTCTGGACCGAGAACGTGAATCTGGCGTTCGATATCGCGCCGAAGCTTGTGGCGGGCGTGGTCTGGGTGAATGCCACCAACCTGTTTGATGCCGCCGCCGGTTTTGGCGGTGTCCGCGAAAGCGGCTTTGGCCGCGAAGGCGGGTGGGAGGGGCTGGCCGCTTACACCCGGCCCAAAGGCAAGTGTAAGGCGCTGGCCCGGATCGAGCCCGCCACCGGCCAAGGCGCACCGGTTGACCCGATCGACCGCACGGCGAAGCTATATGTTGGGGGCAAGCAGGCCCGGCCCGATGGTGGTTACTCGCGTCCCGTCTGGGGCAAATCCGGCCTGTTGGGTCATGTGGGCCTTGCCAACCGCAAGGATGTGCGCAACGCGGTCGAGGCCGCCGCAGGTGCCGCCGGATGGGCAAAGACCACCGGCCACCTGCGCGCGCAGATCCTCTATTACATCGGCGAGAACCTGTCGGCCCGGGCCGAGGAGTTCGCCCATCGCATCGACGCGATGACCGGCAAGCGCGGCGGCGCACAAGAGGTCGAGGCCAGCATCCAGCGTCTCTTCACCGCCGCCGCCTGGGCCGACAAGTATGACGGGCAGGTGCATGGCGTGCCGATCCGGGGCGTGGCGCTGGCGATGAAGGAACCCGTGGGCGTGATCGGCGCACTTTGCGCAGACGAGGCGCCGCTCCTGGGCCTTGTCTCGGTCATGGCGCCCGCGATCGCCATGGGCAACCGCGTGGTGCTGGCGGCAAGTGAGCCCTATCCACTGGCGGCTACCGACTTTTATCAGATCCTCGACACTTCGGACGTGCCGGCGGGCGTGGTCAACATCCTGACGGGCAGCCATGGGGAACTGGCCAAACCGCTGGCGTCACATCTGAACGTCGATGCGGTCTGGTCCTTCTCCTCGACCGACCTGTCGGCCGAGATCGAAAGGGCGGCGGCGGGCAACCTGAAACGGACCTGGGTCAATAACGCAACGTCCCTTGATTGGGGCGTGGACCACAGCAAGCGGTTCCTTCAGGCTGCGACCGAAATCAAGAACATCTGGGTGCCCTACGGAGAATAGGGCATCCCTGCCCAAGGGAGGCTCTATATGGATTTTACCGGCAAGACCGTGGTGGTGATCGGCGGCACCAGCGGCATCAATCGCGGTATCGCACTGGCTTTTGCCAAGGCCGGTGCCCGGCTGGCTGTGGCCAGCCGCAGTCAGGACAAGGTCGACGACACGGTGGCCGAGTTGCGCGCCGCAGGGGCGCAGGAGGCCATCGGAGCATCCTTCGACGTACGCGATGCCGAGGCGGTGGCAGCGGGCCTGCAAGGGTTCCGTGACCAGTTGGGCGAGTTCGATGTGCTGGTCTCGGGCGCTGCGGGCAACTTCCCGGCGCTGACTGCGGACATGTCAATCAACGCTTTCAAAACGGTAATCGACATCGACCTGATGGGCACCGTGCATGTGATGAAGGGAGCCTATCCGCATTTCAAACGCCCCGGCGCCAGCATCATCAACATCTCGGCGCCGCAATCCTGGCTGCCCTACGAGGGGCAGGCGCATGTCTGTGCCGCCAAGGCAGGGGTCGACCAGATCACCCGCACGCTGAGCCTGGAATGGGGGCCCGAGGGGATCCGGGTGAACTCGGTCGTGCCAGGCTTCATCGAAGGAACCGAAGGCGCCAAGCGTCTGGCCCCTAGCCCCGAGGCGGAGAAGATTTTCAAGGGCGATGTGCCGCTGGGCCGCTGGGGTCAGCCACAGGACGTGGCCAATGCCTGCCTGTTCCTCGGCTCGGACATGGCATCCTACATCAGCGGCACGGTCCTTTCGGTCGATGGGGCGCTTTATCAGCGCGGCTCGGGTCGGGCCGGACAGATGATCGGCCAGATGCTGCGCGCGATACCGAAACGTGGATGACAAGCGGGGCCACCGGGCCGGTGGCCCGCCCGTCAATTGGTGCTGTCCAATCCCACCGGTTTGCCGACCACGGTAAAGCTCAGCCCCTCGGGATCGAGGAAATCGGCGGCAAAGGCGTTGATTTCTTCCAGCGTGACCGCATTCACCTGATCGTTGCGGGTGGCGATGTATTCGATCGGCAAGCCCTGAACCTGCATCCCGACCAGGATGTTGGCAATACGGCCATTGCCATCGAACCGCAACGGATAGGCTCCGGTGAGATAGGTCTTGGCATCCTCAAGTTCCCTGGCGGTCACGCCATTCGCGGCGACATCGGCCCAAACCTCGCGGACAACGGAAACTGCCTCGGCGATCTTGTCATTAGCCGAGGCGACAGACCCCATATAGATCGACGCCAGGTCCTTGGGGAGAAGATAGGAATAGACCCCGTAGGTCAGCCCCCGTTTCTCGCGCACCTCCTGCATCAGGCGGCTTTCAAACCCGCCGCCGCCGATGATGTGGTTCAGAATATAGGCCGCAAAGAAGTTCGGGTCGTCCCGGTCAATCCCTTGCTGAACAAACAGCGCCACGGATTGCGGCGTGTCGAAATCGACAACTTCAACGCCGCCCGGAATGCTGATCTTGGCCTTGTCCGGGATAGGCGCCCCGGTTTCCGGCAGATCGGCCAAAAGCGTGTCGAGCACGGCGCCCAATTCCTCAGGCGTGATATCACCCACAGCCCCGACAAAAACACGGTCGCGCGCCACAGTTCCATCAAAGGCCGCGACGATATCGTCGCGTGTCAGTGCCGAAACGCTTTCGATGGTACCCTTACCCTCGGTTGCATAGGGGTGCTCGCCATAAACAGCGGCCGACAGCGAGGCGCCGGCAATGCTGTTGGGGTCCGTCTCGTCCGATTTGAGGCCCGAGATCACCTGCGCCCGCACCCGATCTATTGCGTCCTGATCGAACCGCGGCGCATGCAGGGTCGTGCGCAGCAACTCGATTACCTGATCCCTGTTTTCGGTCAGGAAGCGGGTGGAGATGGACAGCGTGTCATCGGTCACGTCAAAGTCGAAGGAGGCCGCCAATTCCTCCAGCCGACGGGCATAGGCGCGCGCGTCAAGATCTCCGGCGCCCTCTTCGATTAAGCCCGTCATCAGATAGGTCGCGCCTCGCTTTCCCGGCGCATCCAGAGAGGTTCCACCCTGAAACCAGATCTCCAGCGCGGTAAAGGGGATCGAGTGATCCTCGACCAGCCACGCATTCTGGCCACCGGGCGACGTGACCTCCTTGATCTTGACCTCGGCCCAGGCGGGCAAAGCGATGATCAGGGCAATAACACAGGCAAACAGGCGTTTCATTGCGTCACCTCCGCGTCATTCATCAGCCAGCCGGTCACCGATGCCTCGGGTTTCAGCACTTGCCGCGCTGCTGCGACGATCTCTTCACCGGTCACGGCTTGCAGAATTTCGGGCCAAGCCTGCACATCCTCGACCGTCAGACCGCTGGCAAGCGCCGCCCCATACCGGTTCCCGATCCCGTCGACATTGTCGCGCTCATAGATGAGCGCGGCCCGCAACTGCATCTTGATCCGGTCCAGATCGGCCTGATCGACACCTTCGGCGATGAAATCGGCAAGCGTCTTGTCCATCGCGTCTTCGGCCTCTTGCAGGGATACGCCCTGCGCCGGAACCACGATCAAGTCAAAGGTTGTATCGTCAAGCGACATGGCGCCATAGAAAGCACCGGTATAGATCGCTGTCTGGCTGTCGAACTGGAGCTTTTCGTTCAGATAGGACGTGTTACCGCCACCCAGCAGCTTTGCCAGCAAAAACAGGGCGGCTGCGGTTTCCTGCTTTCCACTGTCACGCTCGGGCGCAAGATAGGACCGATGCACATAAGGCTGGGCCACGCGGGCATCCTTGAAGGTCAGCCTGCGCGCCGCCGTCTGCGGCGGCTCCTGAGTTCTGAACCGTTCCGGCAAGTCAGGGTTGGCCGGGATCACGCCGTAATAGGTCTCGGCCAGTTCGCGCACCGCCTCCGGCTCCACATCGCCGGTCACCACAAGGATGGCGTTGTTCGGTGTGTAATAGGTGCGGTAGAAGGACAGCGCATCGTCCATGTCGAGCGTTTCCATCTCGTGTCTCCAGCCGATCACCGGAACGCCATAGCGATGGTTGAGGAATTGCGCCGCATCCATCTGCTCACCGAACAAGGACCGCGGGTTGTTCTCGGTGCGCTGGTTGCGCTCTTCCAGGATCACGTCGCGCTCGGTCACGATATCGCGCTCGGTCAGGCGGATGTTGCGCATCCGGTCCGCCTCCATCCGCATCATCAACTCCAGCCGGTCGGCAGCGACGCGCTGAAAATATGCGGTGTAGTCGTACGAGGTGAATGCGTTGTCTTGTCCACCGTTGGCGGCGACGGTGGCCGACAATTCGCCGGCCTCAAGCGTATCCGTGGCCTTGAACAACAGGTGTTCGAGGAAATGCGCCACACCGGATGATCCCACCGGTTCGTCCGCCGATCCTGCCCGATACCAGACCATATGCTGCACCACGGGGGCGCGGTGATCCTCGATCACCACGACATCCATGCCGTTTTCCAAAGTAAAGGTCGTGACTGTCTCCTGCCCTTCGGCCGCACCAAGATGAGGCGCGGCAAACAGGGCGGCGGCAAGAGCAAGAGCCCGGGCCATGCGCATCCTCCATGTCGTTGTCCGTCAACGTACGGCAGGTCCGGCAGTGTTCAAGACGCGCTGACGTAAAATTAAGGATTATTCATCCTCGGGCGGCGCCGATGGCGTCGCTGCGCCTGCGCGGCGGAACGCCTCGGTCTGGTCAAACGGGTTGATCGCGTTTTTGCGATAGGCCTGTTCATACCGGTCGACCGGGAACAGGCGCAGACGCGTCCAACGCCCCTGCCGCTTGCGGAAGGCCGCATCTTCTTCGGCCAGCGCCACGCGGGTATTGGCCGGAACGCCATAGCGGCCGGATGCGGCAATCAGCGCCTGATCGGAGGACGGAACGCCCTGCCCCGGCACCAATGCCGATTCCTTGCCGCCCAGTGCCGCCACCGCATCCCCCAGCGGATTCGGATCGGTCAGGTTGGCACCGCCCGGTGTGGGGGCGGGCAAGACCGCGTAATCCTTGGGCTGCGTCAAGGGCTTGACCGGCATGACACCAAATTCGTCAGGGCCCGAACCCTGCGGACGGATATCGCGCAGGCCCTTGCTCGAGCAGCCCGAAACCGCAACTGCGGTAGCGATCATGATCAAAGCCAGCGGCGCGCGCATGGTCAACTCCTGCCTGTTTCGTGGGGTTTTATCGCATATCCCCGCGCCCGTCACGAGGGCTTTTTACCATCCAGCAGGATCAGGCCCGCCGCTCCCGCAAAGATAAAGATATCGGCCACGTTAAAGACGAACGGATTGTCGATCCCGCAACAGGACATGTTGAGAAAATCGAGCACATATCCATAAAGCAGCCGGTCAACCACGTTTCCGAGCGCGCCGCCAATCAGCAGACCGCCACTGATCATCATCAGACGCGACGGCTTTCCGCGCGACAGCCAAATCAACACCACGGCGCAGATCACCAGGGATAGGACAATCAGCACCCATCGGGATGCATCGCTTTCGCCCTGAAACAGGCCGAAATTGATGCCCCGGTTCTCGCCATAACGGAACCGCAGCAGGGGCGGCAGCACGTCGATATTGCCGCGATGTGCCACGTCCATGACGTAGATGACAAGGTACTTGCTGGCCTGATCCAGCAGAAAGGCCCAGAACCCGGCCCAGAAAAGCGAACGCATCCGCATCAGTGCCGGAAATGCCGCATGCCGGTGAACACCATGGCCAGTCCGGCCTCGTCGGCCGCCTTGATCACCTCGTCATCGCGCATCGAACCGCCGGGCTGGATCACACAGGCGCCACCGGCCGCCGCCGCTTCCAACAGACCATCGGGGAACGGAAAAAACGCGTCCGAGGCCACCGCGCAGCCCTTTGCCGGGCTGTCAGTCAGGCCCAGCTCAGTTGCCATGCGCTGCGCCTTGGCAGCGGCCACATTGGCGCTGTCGAGTCGGCTCATCTGACCCGCGCCGACGCCCACGGTGGCACGATCCTTGACGTAGACGATCGCGTTCGACTTGACGTGCTTGCCAACCTTCCAGGCAAAGAGCAGGTCGGCCATCTGGTCCACGGTCGGGGCTTTCTTGGTCACCACCTTGAGGTCGACCAGATCTACATGGCCCACATCCTTGTCCTGCACCAGCATACCGCCAGCAACCTGTTTCATCGCCACAATGGGCTGGCGCGGATCGGGCAGGCCGTCGGTCAACAACAGGCGCAGATTCTTCTTGGCAGCAAAGACCGCGATAGCCTCGTCGGATGCGCCGGGGGCGATTACCACTTCGGTGAATATCTCGACGATCTTGCCAGCGGTTTCCGCGTCCAGCGGCTGATTCAGCGCCACGATCCCGCCAAAGGCGCTGGTGCGGTCGCAGTCAAACGCTTTCTGATAGGCCTCGGACAGGGTGGCCCCCAGCGCCACGCCGCAGGGGTTGGCGTGCTTGATGATCGCACAGGCCGGGCCGTTCTCGGGCGCAAACTCGGCCACCAGTTCGAACGCCGCATCGGTGTCGTTGATGTTGTTGTAGCTCAACTCCTTGCCCTGAAGCTGGCGCGCGGTAGCCACACCCGGACGGTTCGAGCCGTCAGTATAAAACGCCGCCTGCTGGTGGCTATTCTCGCCATAGCGCAAGGTCTGTTTCAGCTCACCGGCAAAGGCGCGGCGGCGGGGTGCCTCCAGGGCCAATTGACCCGCCATCCAGTTGCTGACAGCAGCGTCATAGGCGGCGGTGCGGGCATAGGCCGTTTGAGCCAACCGCTGGCGAAAGGCATAGGAGGTCTGGCCGTCATTGGCGGCCATCTCGGCCAGCAGAGCGTCATAATCCTCGACATCCACCACTACGTTGACAAAGGCGTGGTTCTTGGACGCCGCACGGATCATCGCCGGGCCGCCGATGTCGATATTCTCGATACAGTCGTCATAGGCGGCACCCTTGGCCACGGTCGCCTCGAACGGATAGAGGTTGACGACCAGCAGGTCGATGCCCGCGATACCGTGCTGCTCCATCGCCGCCACGTGCTCGGCATTGTCGCGCAGCGCCAGCAGGCCGCCATGCACCATCGGGTGCAAGGTCTTGACCCGGCCATCCATCATCTCGGGGAAACCGGTCACCTCGGCCACGTCGCGCACCGTCAGGCCCGCATCGCGCAGCGCCTTGGCGGTGCCGCCCGTCGACAACAGCTCGACCCCGCGCGCGGCGAGGGCCTGGCCCAGCTCGATCAGTCCGGTCTTTTCGGAAACGGAAAGAAGCGCGCGGCGCACGGGGGAAAGGTCGGTCATTTGCTCGGGGTCCTTATGCGGATCAGTCGAATTCGGGTTCGTCCCGGTTCAGGTCGCGAATGGCAATCGCGGTGTCCTGCGCCTTGCTCAGCGTCCACCGGATGCGGGTCGCATACTCCATTGCGCGCCCGGATAGAACGATCTGTTTTGTCGCGCGCGGCTTCAGGCGGGTCTTTTCAAGATAAACGCTTGGCTCCAATGACAATTTATATTTGCCATCATGGCGGAAAACCCAGATCTCGCCGCTTTTCAAGGCCATCGAAACCGCCGTGCCACCCAAATCCACCGCTGCATCGACCTCGGGATGCAGATGCAGGCGAATATCGAATCCCACACCAGACAGAACCGAGGCATCCATCGCATTGTCAAAACGCCGCTTGGCGGCGTCGTCCATCGCCAAGAGCATGTCTTCGCCGGTAAGACCGCGCCCGTCGTGGCTCAGGTCCAGGGTACGCGCATGGGTCAGGCCGTAGATACGGACAAACCCGTCATGCCCCCCCTGAAACCGCGAGGACTCCAGCGTTTCCGAGGTTTCCACCGGCACCTGGGACGGCCCGTCGATCAGCGCTTCGCGTTCCGACTCTTTCTCGGGATCGCCCAATCTGGCGCTTGAATATCCGTCCAGGCACAGTGTCGAATGCGACGGCGTCGCACGCCCCGCACGACGCCATTCCAGACCGAAACTGGAACCGGACCCACAATTCACGATCAGCGGTCTGCGCCCCGACGTAAGCTCGAATGCCAAGGTGGAGGCATGCGCATTGTAAGACACCTCTCCACGCGGCGGAGGGCTGGCGTCGATGATCACACTGGTCCGTCCCGCCGACAACCTGGCATAGCCCATCGACAGGCCCTCGGCATGGGCGGGTTTGACACCGCTGGCGGCCAGGGCGTGATCAAGCCGCCCTTCCAGACCGCGGCCACCCCCATGAAACCGCGCCAACTGTCCATCGGCATGGCGCAACGCCCGCAGGGTCGGCGCAATCCGCTCGATTGCGGCGGTATGGGCGTGCGGCGCACCCCGTCCGGCCTCGTGCAACGCAGCAGCCGCCCAGTTGAGCAAGGTGAAAACCTCAAGGAGCTCTTCGGGATTGCGGGTCGGCAGGCCGCCTTCTTTGTCGATCTGGTTTTCGCAATCGCGGGCCAGCGCCCGCACCGCCGGATCGGCCCATTCTTCCAGCCCTTCCAGAGCCAGACCAGCGTAAATCAGTCCGGTGAGCGCTTCGAACCGGCACAGTCCCGGCTGCGCGACAGACCAGCGTTTTGACAGGAACCATGTCTGCTGCGCCAGGGATCGAAAAAATGCGCGACTTTGTTCCGGTTCGGCGCCGCGCAGCAAGAACAACGCGTGATTGATCCAGCGGATGACACGCCGCCCGGCGAGTTCCGGACTCCATCCGGGGCCACGCCCCTTGCCGTGCATTTCTATCCAGCCCCAGAGCCAGTTCTGCGCCTTCTCGCGAGCGCGGGCATCACCGACAGCCGCCAGATCGTCGAGCCAGGCAAACCCTTGCCTTTCGTCCTCAAAAGCAGCGTTTGGGGCCGCGACCTCCCACAGGCTGATGGTCGGCGATTCGACAAGATAGCCTGCAAACAGGAGATTGCCCGCCACAAGCTGCCGACCACGGGCAAAGGACCCAACTGTGCGAGGCTCGGGTTGTGAAACAAAGCCGCGCACCGATTTCTGTCTTTGGCTCAGGCGCGCGTAAAGACGGTTCTGGAACCGTGTCCATCCGTTTGCGATTTTATGCGACCCGGACATACGCTCTGCCTCTCACGCTCTTTGGCGTTTGCGGCAGAGGATAGCGGCACAGTCGCCGCGAGTCACCGGTTATTCCGGCCGATCGGCCGCCTTGCGCAGGAGCGCCATATAGAACCCATCCATCCCGCCGTGATCGAGCCAGTAATCCGGGCGCAGGCGCAGGCCGCCTTCCTCTGTGATCCAGGCCGGGTTGATACCGGGCAGGTCCAGCGCGGCGCGGTCAACGGCCATATCGGGATAGAGCGTCAGCGCCTCCTCGACCTGCACCTCGCCCTCGTCCGGCAACAACGAGCAGGTGCAGAACACCATGCGCCCACCGGGTTTCACCAGGGTCCAGGCATGGGCGATCATCTGCGCTTGCAATTCGATCAGCGCGCCGAATTCGGAGCCGTCCTTGGCCAGCGGCAAGTCCGGGTGGCGCCGGATGGTGCCTGTGGCCGAACAGGGCGCATCCAGCAGCACCGCGTCGTACTGGCCCCCGTGTTCCAGCGCATCGCCCACCACCATTTCGGCACTCAGCCCGGTGCGGACAAGGTTCTCGCCCACACGGGCCATCCGACCTTCGGAGATATCGAGCGCGGTGACCCGCGCCCCGGCAGCGGCCAGTTGCATGGTCTTTCCCCCCGGCGCGGCGCACAAGTCCAGCACCGCCTCGCCCGGTTGCGGATCGAGCAACCGCACTGGCAGCGCGGCGGCGGCATCCTGCACCCACCAGTCGCCGGCGGCAAAGCCCGGCAGGGCCGAGACCTGTCCCGCATCATGCAGGCGCACCGAACCGGTCGGCAGCACCTCTCCACCCGGCGCGGACGCTCCGGGTTTCAGCGTCAGATCAAGTGGCGCGCCCGCGAAATGCGCCGTCTCCATCGCGGCAACGGCAGGCGCGCCCCAGGCCTGAACCAGCGGATCGCGCAGCCAGCGCGGCAGGCGCGGCACCCGCAGCCGACCCCACGCGGAGGGCGCGTCAGCGGCCACTTTGCGCAGCACCGCGTTGACCAGCCCCTTGAGCCGCCCGTGCCGGCGAGAGCGACCGATGATTTCGACCATGGAATGCACAACACCATGGGCGGCTTCGCCATGGGCCAGTTCGACCGTCCCCAACCGCAGCGCATTGCGCACGGTCAGCGGCGGCGCCTTTTGCAGATGTGGTTTCAGCAACCGGTCGGCACGTTCCAGCCCGCGCAGGGTGTCAAGCGTCAGCCGCTGGGCACGGGCGCGTTCCTCGGGCGGCAACCGGTCCAGTGCACCGGCGCCAAGGCATTCGGACAACAGCCGTCCCTCGCCCAATATCTGGTCGAGCAGATAGATCGCGCTCTGCCGCGCCTGGGTCGCGCTGTCCGCCATGGGGTGCCTCGTGGGGTTGTGACCATCCGCCCGCATTGCCAAGGGCGGACGCGGGCGTGTATCAGGATACCAGACCGAAAGGAACAGCAAAGCCATGAGCGAGCCGCGCACAGACCTGCCCCCCGCCGCCCAACGCGCCCTGGCCGAGGCCGAGGAACGCCGCCGCAAGGCCGAAGCCGAAGCCGAGGCCAAGCCGCTGCCCAAGGAACTGGGCGGGCGCGACGGGCCGGACCCGGCCCGTTATGGCGACTGGGAAAAAAAGGGCATCGCCATCGACTTCTGACCGTCGCGTTCCGGGTTGCAACCCGGCGACCCAGACCGCACTCTCTGCCGCAAAGCAAGATTGGCCCAAGGGGCGACAGAGAGTTTTCATGGCCTTCAGACCTCCGCTGCAAACCGTCTCGACCGGCCTTGTCGTGGCCATCGTGGGGTTCTTCAGCTCTTTTCCCATCGTGTTGCAGGGTCTGGCGGGTGTAGGCGCCGATCCGGCGCAAGCAGCCTCGGGACTGATGTTCGCTGCGCTCTCCATGGGCCTTACCGGAATCACTCTGAGCCTCTGGACCAAGGCACCAGCTTCTGTCGCCTGGTCCACGCCGGGCGCCGCGCTGCTGGCGGTGTCTGCGTTGCCAGAGGACGGGTTTGGCGGGGCGGTGGCCGGGTTCATCATGGCGGGCGCTTTGACGGTGATCGCGGCCTGGTGGCGCCCGCTCAGCCGGTTGACCGCCTCAATCCCAGGCCCGATCGCCCAGGCCATGCTGGCCGGGGTTTTGTTTTCGCTCTGCCTGCGGCCATTTCAGGCTTTGGCTGAAATCCCCTATCTCGCCCTGCCGATCCTGCTGACCTGGTTCATCGTCGGCCAGATCAGCCGCCCCTTTGCCGTGCCCGCTGCGGTAATCGCCGGGGCGCTGGTCGTCACCGTCAATGCGGGTTTTGACATTCCAGCACCCGCAACGCTGGTCGCCACGCCGGTCTGGGTCACCCCGGTCTTTTCGCTGGAGGCGCTGACCAATATCGCGCTGCCACTTTTCATCGTCACCATGGCAACCCAGAATGTACCCGGCCTGGCGGTGCTGCGCGCCTATGGCTATCAGCCGCGCCCGGCGCCGCTGGTGGCCGGGGTCGGCGCAGCCAGCATGCTGTCGGCGCCGTTTGGCTCTCCGGCCACTTGTCTGGCCGCGATCACCGCCGCCATGTGCGCCAACGAAGAGAGCCACCCGGACCCGACCCAGCGCTATTGGTCGGCGGTGATGGGCGGGCTGTTCTATTGCGTGTTGGGCCTCTTTGCCGGGGTCATCGCCGGATTTGCCGCTCTGGCGCCCGCGCTGGTTCTGGGAACGGTGGCAGGTGTGGCGCTGCTGGGTGTCTTTGCCGGATCGGCGCTGGCCGCGCTGGAACAGCCCGACTGCCGCCAAGCCGCTGCCGTCACTTTTCTGATCACCGCGTCGGGCATCACCATCCTGGGGCTCAGCGCCGCGGTCTGGGGGCTGGTGATCGGCGGGCTGATGCAGGCGATCACCCTTGGCCTGCAGCGGCGCGCCTGAAACCCGGACCCTTCAGTCCACGCGCAGACGGAAATCGGCGAACTCACCCGCACCGCGATCTGACGTAAACCGGATCTTGCCGTCGCTCACGCGAACCTCCTGGCAGTTGTAGCCAAGATCGCTGCCGCCCCAGACCAGATCGCGGCAAAAATAGCCGTCTTTCCAAACCCAATTGCCCTCGACCGGCCAGGCGGCGCCGGTGCCCCTGATCTCTCCATCCGTGGTGACCTCGAGCCGGACAAGCGGCCGGGTCAGGGTCTTGCCCGCCACAAGGGCCCGAAAACTCTGGGCGTCCTCGACCCGGGCATATTCGGCAGCCGCAGGTGCGGCGAACAGGATCGAGCAAAGAAAAATCCGAGGCAGCATCGCGAATCCTTCGTTTGGTGTGCAATCTTTCTACGCCCCGACCACACGACCGGATCACTCGCAGATTGCCGCGTGAAAGCTTTCGACAAGGGTTCGCATGCGTCGCCCACCAAGACGATCCGCTGGCCAGGTCAACCAATAGCCGTCACGGGTCGGCATTTCCGGCAGGTCCAGCCTGTAGAGCCGTCCACTGGTCAGAGCAGCCCTTGCCAGCGGAATGGAGCCCAGAACCACGCCCAGACCCGCCTCGGCCGCCCCCAGCGCATGTTCCATCGAATCAACGCTCAACCTAGTCAGCGCACCCTTGATGTCTTCGCCAAGTCGGGTCCACTCGCTCCACCCGGGTCTTTCGCCGCGCAACTCGATCATGCCTGCGGACCAGTCGACACCAGGGGCGGCCATTGGCGCCAGGACTTCGCCCGCGATCAAGCGCGCCTCTCGTCCCGGCCAGTTGCCCTTGCCATAGCGGACCTGAAGCCAGGTCCGTTCGTCATCGAAACTGGCCCTCTGCGCCACGGAATCCGTCACCAGCCGGACATCCGGGTTGCGCGTCAAGAACGGCCCGGCGCGAGCAACGACTAGCATTTGTACATGCGAAGGCAGGCCCGCGACCCGCAATTCGCGCGGCGCGGTGCCAAACAGGTCCTCGGTATTGCGCTCCAGCGCTGTCAGACTTTCTTGTACCAGCGGAAGGAAGCTCTCCCCTTCGATGGTCAACGTGACGCCACGCGGCCCCCGCACGAACAGTGCCCGTCCCAGCCAGGTTTCCAGATTGCCGATACGCTGGCTGACTGCCGCCTGTGTCAGGCCAAACTCGCGCGCCGCCGCCGCGAAGCCGCCCAGCCTGCCAGCGGCCTCGAACACCCGCAACCAGTCAAGTGGCGGCAATCCAATACGCGCCTTTGCCATAGATTTTCCAACCCTAAGCCACAAGAAGGCATAACTGTCTTGATGCCATTTGCTGCGGTATCTCTCAAGTCAGCAAATGCGCGACAAAGGAGAGCCCCCATGCTGCGCCAGGTCACCCATACCGACCAGATCGTTTCCCTGGAATTTACCGACGGCACTACCGCCCGGTTTCACGCCGTCTGGCTGCGCGACAATGCGCTGGACCCGGACACCCGCGCGCCTGGAAACGGCCAGCGACTGATCACTATCGGTGACATTCCCGCGGATGTCAGCATCGGTGCGGCTTCGTTGGTCGGCGGCGCAATGTCGGTGACTTTTCAGCCCGAGAACAAGACCGTCACCTATCCGGCCGACTGGCTAGCCGAGCATACCTATGACCGGGATCACGACCATCCGATGGGCTGGACAGATCCGGGCATCACCACCTGGGAAAGCGGGATCGCCGCGCCCGGCGCCGACTGGGTCGGCGTGCATACCAATCCGGCGGTCAAGCGCGGCTGGCTGGCGGCTGTCGCCGAATACGGCTTTGCCCGGCTGACTGGTGGACCCACCGAACCCGGCGCCTTGCTCAAGGTGGCCCACCTTTTCGGCTATGTGCGCGAGACCAATTATGGCCGCTATTTCGAGGTGCGGACCGAAGTAAACCCAACCAACCTCGCCTATACCGGGCTGGGTCTTCAGGCCCATACCGACAACCCCTATCGCGATCCGGTGCCGACGCTGCAAATCCTCTATTGCCTGGAAAACAGCGCAGAGGGCGGCGACAGTATCGTGGTCGATGGCTTTCGCGCGGCAGAGCGGTTGCGCGATGCCAATCCCGAAGGGTTCGCCCTGCTGTGCGGTTACCCGGCCCGGTTCGAGTACCGGGGCGCGGACGGGGTCTGCCTGCGCGCGCGGCGCCCGATGATCGAACTGTCGCCTGACGGGCAACTGGTGGCGATCCGGTTCAACAACCGTTCCTCGGCTCCGTTCGTGGATATTCCCTTTGACAAGATGGAGGCCTACTACGCCGCCTATCGTCAATTGGCCGCGTTCATCGACGACCCGGCGATGGGGGTCGCATTCAAACTGGAACCGGGCGAAAGCTTTATCGTCGACAATACCCGCGTCCTGCACGCGCGCACCGGGTATTCCGGTGCAGGCTCACGCTGGCTGCAAGGGTGTTACGCCGACAAGGACGGGCTCCTCTCGACCCTTGCGGCGATGGACGCCACCGGTCTGGAGGCGGCGGAATGAGCCCTGATTTCTCAGAGCTCAACCGCGACAACATCGTCGCGTTCCTTGGTGACATCTTCGCCCGGCGGGGCGGCGAGGAATATCTGGGAGAGCCGGTGACCATGGCCCAACACATGCTGCAAGGCGCCACAATCGCCGAACGGAACGGCCTGCCTGAGGAAATCATTGTCGGCGCGCTCTTGCATGATATCGGGCACTTCACCTCGGAATTCGGGACCTATCATCCTGACGACACCGAAGACCGCCATCACGAGGATGCGGGCGAGGCGGTATTGGCACCGTTCTTTCCGCCGGTGATCACCGATTGCGTAAAGTACCACGTGGCCGCAAAACGGTATCTCTGCGCCACCAAGCCCGAGTATTTCGCGCGCCTCTCGCCCGCTTCGGTCCATACGCTGGAATTGCAGGGCGGACCGATGAGCGCAGAGGAAGTGGCAGAGTTCGAGGCCAATCCGAACCTGAAGGAGATCGTTCAGGTCCGCTATCTGGACGAGGCAGGCAAGCGCGCCGATATGGAAACCCCCGACTTTGCCCATTTCGCGCCAATGGTGCAGCGCATGGTCGACAGACATATGGAGGCGTCATGACCGCGCCGGAATACATCTTCGAGGCCAGCAGCAAGCCGTCGCTGCCCTGGCATGAGGTGCCTTTGATCCGGGCCACGGATGAAAGCGTCAAGGGCTATGGCTGTCTGGTGGACGATCCCGACGCGTTCGAGATCGAAATCGTGCGCTGGCCCCGACAAGGCTGGCGCCCGATCGACGAAGGCACCGGCGACGAAGGCGGCTGGGTCGAAGGCACGTTCCGTGGCGAGTGGAAAGGCGACGTGCTCTACGGCACCAACGAGGCTGTTAAAGGACATTATGTTTTGGGCTGGTCCACCGATCCGCAACAGGCCCAGACCGAACGGCAGACCGCGCCACGCGATCAGGTATTGCTGTGGCATATGAATTATCACCCGGATGGCGGGCAGATGTTCTGGCCCATCGACAACAAGCCGTTCATCATCCCGGCGGCTCTGCCGGGCGACAATCTGACCCCGGATAAGGTAGTTGCTTTCTGGTGTGACGGTTCGCGCGGGCTCTATATTCATCCCGGCATCTGGCACGAGGGGATTTTCCCCGTAGAGAACGAGCAGCGCTTTCTCGACCGCCAAGGCCGCGTGCACGCCCGCGTCAGCGCCGACATCGGTCAGGAATTCGGCGTCTATCTGGCCTGTCCCCTGCGGACCGACAAGGTCAGAGACCTCTAAGAGACGGGCCGGGCACCTAACAGATGCCCGACCCGCTTGTTCCCGACTGTTGCAGCGTGGCCTATTCGGCGGCCCAACCACCAACTGCTTTGACTTCCAGGAAGTCTTCCAGCCCCCAAACACCGCCCTCGCGACCCTTGCCGGACTGTTTCATCCCGCCAAAGGGGGATCCGGCCGAACGCGACTTGCCGTTCATCTCGACCATACCCGAGCGCAGGACACGGGCCATGCGGTTTGCCCGAGCACCATCCTGGGTCTGGACATAGTTGGTCAGGCCATAGGGCGTGTCATTGGCAATCTCGATGGCTTCCTCTTCGGTGTCGAACGGAATCATCGTCAAGACCGGGCCAAAGATTTCCTCGCGCGCGATGGTCATCTGGTTGTTGGCATCCGCAAAAACGGTCGGGCGCACGAAATAGCCCTTGTTGAACCCTTCGGGGCGGCCAAGCCCACCGGCGACCAGCCGCGCGCCTTCGTCGATGCCCTTCTGGATCAGGCCCTGGATCTTGTTCCACTGAAGCTCGTTTACGACCGGGCCGATATGGCGGCCTTCGTCAAGCGCATTGCCGACGGTCACGCTCTTGGCAACTTCGGCCGCCGTTTCGACCGCCTGATCGTAGATCGGTCGCTGCACCAGCATCCGGCTGGGCGCGTTACAGCTCTGGCCGGTGTTGTTCATCATGTGCAGCACGCCGCGCTTGACCGCCTTGTCATCGGCATCGGCAAAGATCACGTTCGCGCCTTTGCCACCCAGTTCCAGATGAACCTTTTTCAGCGTCTCGGCGGCGTTCTTGGAAATGGCGATACCGGCGCGGGTCGACCCGGTGAAGCTGACCATGTCGACATCCGGGTGGCCGGAGAGTTGCGAACCGACACCAACGCCGTCACCGTTCACGAGGTTGAAGACACCGGCCGGGAATCCTGCCTCGTCCATCAACTCGGCAAAGACCATGGCGTTGAGCGGGCTTTGCTCGGACGGTTTCAGGATCATCGTGCATCCGGCGATCGCGGCCGCGCCCACCTTGAGCGTGACCTGGTTCATCGGCCAGTTCCAGGGCGTGATCAGCGCCGCAACGCCCACCGCCTCATAGATGATCCGGTCGTTCGGCGCATGATCGCCCAAGGGGCGTTCGAATTCAAAGTTCTTGGCCGCCGTCAGGAAGTTCTTGAGGTGCCAAATGCCGGCACCGACCTGCTGGGTGCGCGACATGTCGATGGGCGCCCCCATTTCCAGCGACATGGCCTGTGCCAGGTCCTCGCCCCGGCGGCTGTAGACTTCCACAAGCTTCTCGACCAGGGCGATACGTTCGGCAACCGGGGTCGCCATCCAGGCAGGAAAGGCAGCCTTGGCAGCTGCGACAGCAGCGTTGGTATCAGCCTCGGAGCCCAGCGAGATAACGGCGCACGGCTCTTCGGTCGATGGGTTGATGACGTGGAAATCATTGGCGACGGCAGGCGCGACCCATTTGCCGTTGATGTAGAACTCGCGTTTCTCAAGCATGTCTGCCTCTCCTGATCAGGCTGTTTCGACCGGGCGGTCGGGAATCTTGGGTACTTTGTCACTCTGCCCAGGCGACGACAAGAGGGGGGACTGAATAATTTGATCAAATTACAGATTGACTGGCCGGTGCCCAAAACTGGCGGCGGCACCTTGTCACGGGTATGTAACCCAGGGATGGCACTGACTAGATTGGCGTCATACGACTCGCTTTTGTATCAAAGGAGACAGCCATGGGCTTGCGCATCAACGACATCGTTCCCAACTTTACCGCCGAGACGGACAAGGGCACGATCAGCTTTCACGACTGGATCGGCGATAGCTGGGCCATCCTGTTCTCGCACCCCAAGGACTTTACCCCGGTCTGCACCACCGAATTCGGCGCCGTCGCGCAACTGGCCGATGAATGGGCCAAGCGCAACACCAAGGTGATCGGTGTCTCGGTCGACGGGGTCGAGGATCACAAGAAATGGAAAGGCGATATCGAGAGCTTTGCCGGCACCAGCGCCGGGTTCCCGATCATCGCCGACGAGGGGCTGGCTGTGTCCAAGGCCTTTGACATGCTGCCTGCCGACGCCTACTTGCCCGACGGCCGCACCCCTGCCGACAGCGCCACGGTGCGGTCGGTCTTCATCATCAGCCCCGACAAGAAGCTGCAACTGTCGATGACCTATCCGATGTCGGTCGGGCGCAACTTTGCCGAGGTGTTGCGCGCGCTCGACGGGTTGCAGCGCACCTATCAGCAACCGCTGGCCACCCCCGCCAACTGGCAAACCGGCCAGGACGTGATCGTTGCGCTGGCACTGGACAATGCCGCCGCCGAGGAAAAATACGGTGCGCTGGACATCAAACTGCCTTATCTGCGGTTTGCGAAAAACCCTGGCTAAGCCCATTGCGGGCGCGGGGTGACCCGCGCCCGTCAACCAAGAAAGACGCATGCCATGGCCTCTTTGAAACGCTGGCTCGACCTGCGCCGCAACCCCTGGAAGGCCGAGCATTATGCCGGGCTCAAGGCGTGGCGCGCGGAAAACGCGCTCCAGACACGCTTTTACACCTATGACGATCTACCTCCGGACGCCGTGGTGCTGGACGTCGGCGGATTCGAAGGTGGCTGGGCCGACCGGGTCATTTCCGTTCAGCCCAAGGCGCAGGTGCATGTGTTCGAGCCTCACCCACGCTTTGCCAGCGCGCTGCGGACAAAATTCGCTGATCGACCCAATGTCATGGTGCATGATTTCGCCATGGGCGGGGCCGAGGGTACCCTAACGCTCAGCGACGATGGCGATGCCTCCTCGGCCTTTGGTGGTCAGGACGGCGCGGTCTCGGCGCCGGTGCGCCCCGTCGGCGCGGTCTTTGCCGAGCAGGGGCTGGACCGGGTCGATCTGATGAAGGTCAATATCGAGGGCGGCGAATACGACCTGCTGCCCGCCCTGCTGGACAGCGGGCTGATGCCCCGCATCGCGCGGCTTCAGGTTCAGTTTCACCTTTTCGAACCGGCCTTGATCGAGACCCGCGCGGCGATCTGCGCGCGGCTGGGGGAAACCCATAACTGCGCCTGGTGCTATCCGTTCATCTGGGAGGAATGGCGCCTGCGCTGAGGCGCTTCAGCCGCGTGATAGCCGCCGCACCGCCGCGCGATACCGCGCGCGATGCCATTCACGGGTCAACCGCTCGCACAGGCTCTTCTTTGCACCGATGGTGCTGCCGCCAATGGCTCCGGTCCGGTCGGTCAGACCCGAGGGGCTGATCACCCCCAACCGCAACCCGGTATGCCAGTGCATTTGCAGGAAGGTGTCCACCGGCCGGTCAAAGGGCTCGGTCAGGGACAGCAACCGCTCGGCCGCCCAACGCGCCACCAACTGGCCCGAGGTGCGCAGCGGTGTCAGTTCAGGTTGCGTCAACACCGCCTGCCCCTGCTGATCTATCGCGGACGCGGTCACCGGACGGGTTTGAAATTGGATATAGCCCATCTGTCCCACATGGCGCTGCGCCAAGGCCAGCGCATCGGCGAAACCCGTCTCCAGCGCCATGTCATCCTCGATGATCAGCGCGGCCTCGGCTTCGCTCTCCACCAGCCTGGTCCAGGCGGCGCGATGGCTGAGGAAACAGCCGATCTCGCCTGGGCGCAGGTCAAAGGGGTAGGCGGGTTCCAGGAACCCGGGCCGATAGGCCCGGTCCCGCGCCTCCGGCGCCAACGCCGCACCATCGACCGCAGGCAGCAGCGTGGCGTAAGGTAGCTCCGCCACCAGCGCATCGGCCTGCGCGCGCCGGTCCTTGGCCCGTTCCAGATGAATGACAAAGCCGATCAGATCCATTCCGGACCTCCCTGCTGCCACGCGTGGGTCTGCGCGGCCCGAATGAAAAAGGCCCAGACAGGATGTCCGGGCCTTTCCGTCTCTGCAAGGCCAGAGGCTTATTCCGCCTCAGAGGCCTCTTTCTTTTCCGGCACGATCTCTTCGCCGGTTTCCTGATCGACAACCTTCATCGACAGGCGCACCTTGCCGCGATCGTCAAAGCCCAGCAGCTTGACCTTCACTTCCTGACCTTCCTTCAGAACGTCCGAGGGATGGTTCAGGCGGCGGTTCTCGATCTGGGACACATGGACCAGACCGTCGCGCTTGCCAAAGAAGTTCACGAAGGCGCCGAAATCGACGATCTTCACGACCTTGCCGGTATAGACTTGACCTTCTTCGGGTTCGGCCACGATGGACCAGATCATGTCATAGGCCTTCTTGATCGAATCGCCGTTGGGCGAGGCGATCTTGATGATGCCATCGTCGTTGATATCGACCTTGGCGCCCGACACTTCGACGATCTCGCGGATCACCTTGCCGCCTGAACCGATCACTTCGCGGATCTTGTCGGTGGGGATCTGCATGGTCTCGATGCGCGGTGCGTGAACCGAGAAGTCAGCAGCGCCAGACAGCGCCTTGTTCATCTCGCTCAGGATGTGCATCCGGCCATCCTTGGCCTGCGACAGGGCTTTCTCCATGATCTCGGGCGTGATGCCTGCGACCTTGATGTCCATCTGCAATGAGGTGATGCCGTTTTCAGTCCCTGCCACCTTGAAGTCCATGTCGCCCAGGTGGTCTTCGTCACCCAGGATGTCGGTCAGAACCGCATAAGATCCGTCGTCTTCCAGGATCAGGCCCATGGCCACACCGGCAACGGCGGATTTCAGCGGCACGCCCGCATCCATCATCGACAGCGAACCGCCGCAGACCGACGCCATCGAGGACGAACCGTTCGACTCGGTGATCTCGGACACAACGCGGATGGTATAGGGGAAGTCGGTCGGCGCCGGCAGCACCGCCTGAAGCGCGCGCCAGGCCAGTTTGCCATGGCCGATCTCACGACGGCCGGGCGAACCCACACGGCCAACCTCGCCCACCGAATAGGGAGGGAAGTTGTAATGCAGCAGGAAGTTCGATTTGAAATTGCCGTGCAGCGCGTCGATGAACTGCTCGTCATCGCCGGTGCCCAGCGTGGTCACGACCAGACCTTGGGTCTCGCCCCGGGTGAACAGGGCCGAACCGTGGGTCCGCGGCAGCAGGCCGGTTTCGGCCACGATCGGACGCACGGTGGTGGTGTCGCGACCGTCGATCCGCTTGCCGCCCTTGACCACGTCGCCGCGCAGGATGCCGGCTTCGAGTTTCTTCAGGGCCGAGCCGAGGTTGCCGTCTGCGACCTGCTCTTCGGTCAGGGCGGCCTTGATGGCCTCG
The DNA here is from genome assembly GCF_010500245.1 of Ruegeria sp. PrR005. Lineage (GTDB taxonomy): Bacteria > Pseudomonadota > Alphaproteobacteria > Rhodobacterales > Rhodobacteraceae > Ruegeria_B > Ruegeria_B marisflavi. Next base: position 119,404 of record NZ_JAAGOX010000022.1, on the reverse strand, counting down.
CGCGCGGCGGCAACGGCTGCGGTGCGCTCCTGCTTGTCGGTGATGGCGAACGCGGCGCGCATCTGCTCTTCGCCAGCGGCTTTGACGGCGGCGTAGAGGTCAGAGTAATCCGGCGGAGTAAAGTCGAACGGTTCCTTGGCGCACTGTTCGGCAAAGGCGATGATCAGGTCGACCACCGGCTGGATCTGCTCGTGCGCAAAGGTCACGGCGCCCAGCATCTCGGCCTCGGTCAGTTCATAGGCCTCGGATTCCACCATCATAACGGCGTCCTTCGTCCCGGCAACAACCAGATCCAGACGCTGTTCAGGGTTCAGGCGCAGGTCCTGCATGTCGTCGACGGTCGGGTTCAGTACGTACTCGCCATCGACAAAGCCCACGCGGCAGCCCGCGATCGGACCCATGAAGGGCACACCCGAGATGGTCAGCGCAGCCGAAGCGGCGATCATCGCAACGATATCGGGATCGTTAACGAGGTCGTGTGAAAGCACGGTGCACATCACCAGCACTTCGTTCTTGAAGCCCGGCACGAACAGCGGGCGGATCGGCCGGTCGATCAGGCGCGCGGTCAGCGTTTCCTTTTCGGTCGGGCGCGCCTCGCGCTTGAAGAAACCGCCCGGCACCTTGCCCGCGGCATAGTATTTTTCCTGATAGTGAACCGTCAGGGGAAAGAAGTCCTGGCCCGGCTTCTGCTCGCGGGCAAAGGTCACGTTGGCCATGACGCTGGTTTCGCCCAGGGTGGCGACCACCGAACCGTCGGCCTGACGGGCAATCTTACCCGTTTCCAGTGTAAGCGTTTCCTCGCCCCACTGCATCGATTTCGTCGTTACATCAAACATGTGCGTATCCTAGATGGGAGCACTCCCAGGCGTATCCCGGGTCTCCCGTTTCAATGGCGGCCCCATTGCCGCCGACCCCGTTATCATTTCCTTCACGGTGCCGGGGTCGGGGCACCACGTCTCAGATTGTGCGCGCATACAGTGTTTTTCTGCGGATTGAAAGAGAAACCGGCGCCGCTGGCGGGAACCAGTGCGCGCCGGTGCGGGAACCGGTCAGACCGGGCGAACCACAAGCTGTGGCCGCCCGTCCGATGTGCAGCGGGTTGACCTTCCGTCCCAGCCAATCTCACCGCTGACGCGCTGCCGGAAGGCCGAGAAACTGTCGAAGGTCACCACATCGACCGGCTGATCGAAATGCAGCGTGATCCGCCTGTGCGCACCATCGCCGATAACTGTCAGACCCCGAATCTCGCCCGTAAAAGGCTGGCCCAGGTAATCGCCGCTGACGCGGTCGCCAACCCGCAAGTGCAAGCGGTTGCCCGCACGTGCCACAAGCGTATTCCAATCGCGGGCGCCATGCTGATGTGCCACCAGTTCCAACGCCTGCGCATGGCTCAGCTCGGTGCCGGTATCGCGAAGTTTTCCGCGCAGCCGCTTGGCCTGCGCCTTCAGCTCCTCGATCGGAGCAATCTCTTGATCGTTTTTCATCTTTGCCTCGTTTTCCCAAACGGGCGCATCAGATCGGACGGGGCTCGCATTGCCATCCATGCGCCGGGAAAGGGGCAAGGATCGTCTGAAAACCGGGTTTCACCATAGCCCCAAGGGCCGCGAGCGGCAGGGAACCCGAACCTGGGCCGTAGGTAGGCAGCTCTCGCGCTCCTGTCAAGAAGGCTGGTACGGCGCGGCATTTGACCCTACACAGTGCAGGCAAATCCGGGAAACACATGATCACAGCACGCCTGCACGGCCGTCTCGGCAATCAGATGTTCCAATACGCCGCCGCCGCCGGGCTGGCGGCGCGGCTCTGTACGCGCGTGGGCATCGACAGCCGCGAGGCAGAGGCACGCGGCGAAGGTGTACTGACCCGGGTGTTCGATCTGGACCTGGCCGAACCCGAACACCTGCCGCCGCTGAAACGGGACGGGGCGTTGCATTACGGCCTGTGGCGCGCGTTTGGCACGCGCCCGAGATTCCGGCGCGAGCGCGGGCTTGGCTACAATCCTCAAATCGAAACCTGGGGCGATGGCGCCTATCTGCACGGGTACTGGCAGTCCGAGCAGTACTTCGAGCATGTCAGCCACCGCATCCGGTCGGATTTCACCTTTCCCCCGTTCAGTGACAGCCGCAATGCGGACATGGCCGAACGCATCGGTGGGTCCGAGGCGATCTCGCTGCATGTCCGGCGCGGTGATTACGTGGCCCTTGCCGCGCATGCACTGTGCGATCAGCACTATTACGAAGCAGCGCTGGCCGCAATCATGCGCGATGTCAGGGACGAGCCGGTGGTCTATGTGTTTTCCGATGACCCGGACTGGGCCAAGGCGAACCTGCCCTTGCCGGTGGAAAAGGTGGTTGTCGATTTCAACGGACCAGAGACCGATTTCGAGGACATGCGCCTGATGAGCCTGTGCCGACACAACATCATCGGCAATTCCTCTTTCTCGTGGTGGGCGGCCTGGCTCAACAGCAACCCGGAAAAACGCGTCGCAGGCCCCACCCGCTGGTTCGGCGACCCCAAGCTGAGCAACCCGGATATCCTGCCGCCGAACTGGATGAGGATTGCCGTCTGATCGTTTGTCTTGCCAAACTGAGGGGGCGCTGCCCCCGCCGCGCTTTGCGCGACTCCCCCGGAGTATTTTCGGCAAAGTGAATGGGCTTGGCGGGATCAGAACGGCGCTGGTGCGCGGAATTTCATCGACTGGCCGCTTTCGGGGTGTTTCAAACGCAGTTCCTCGGAATGCAGCATCAGGCGCGGGAAATCGCGCGCAGGACCCGTGGCGTAGAATGGATCGCCCAGGATCGGATGCCCCAGCGCCAGGCAATGCACCCGCAGCTGATGCGACCGGCCGGTTTGCGGTGTCAGGCGAACCCGGGTGGTGTCGCCCTCATAGCGCAGGACGCGCCAGTCCGTCACCGCCGGGCGCCCGGTTTCGTGGCAGACCATCTGGCGCGGCCGGTTGGGCCAATCGACGATCAGCGGCAGATCGACGGTGCCGGCCTTGGGCTCAAGCTTGCCCCAAAGTCTTGCAACATAGGTCTTTTTCGTCTTGCGTTCTTCGAACTGGCGGCCAAGACTGCGCTGCGCATGCGGGGTCTGAGCAAAAACCATGACACCCGATGTGTCCCGGTCTAGCCGATGTACCAACAGTGCCCCGGGAAACGCCGCCTGAACGCGGCTTAGCAGGCAGTCGGCCAGGTGTTCGCCGCGCCCAGGCACGGACAGCAGGCCGGCCGGCTTGTTGACCACGATCAGTTCGGCGTCCTCGTGGATCACGTCCAGCGGGTCTTGGGGGGGCGAATAGTCTTCGTTCATGGCCGCATGCCCTAGCGCAGACGGCGGGTTCTCGCAACGTCGCGCTTGCGCTGGCGATGTGGCAGCGCAAGGCTGCGGCCAGACCATCGAGAGGAGAGACCAGATGCACCCCACGATCGCACGAATGCAGGAGGTGGTGGCCAAGGGCGACGAAAGCCTGATCCATGCGTTGCTCGCCGAGGATGTCCGTTTCCTGCCACCGACCTATTACAAAACCTGGACCGGGCGCAACGCGGTGGCGGCGGTTCTGGGTCACGTGGGCCAGGTGTTTTCCGACTTTCGCTATCGCCGGGTGATGGGCGAGGGCAAGGATTGGGCGCTGGAGTTCCAATGCAAGGTTGGCGATCTGGACGCGGTGGGCGTCGACCTGATCACCCTCAACGATGCTGGGCTGATCCAGGAGTTCGAGGTCGTCATGCGTCCTTACAAGACTGTAGGTGCGCTTCGCGATGCGATGAACGCGCGGGTGATGACCGATGCGCGATTCCTCAAGTTTCGCGAGGCACTTAGCTGATTGGCATAGACCAGATCCTGCGTATTCCCCTGCTGCCGGTCCTTGCGGCGCAGGGGCTGGCGGTGCGGCGCAAGGCGCAGCTCTTGGACGAACCGGCGGGGCCGCGCGCGGGGCGCGTCGGGTCCGGTCCGGCGCTGCGCCTGCTGATCGCGGGCGACAGCGCCGCCGCCGGGGTCGGGGTGGACTGTCAGGATCTGGCGCTGAGCGGGCAGCTGGTGTCGCGGCTGGCGCAAGCCTTTACCGTCGACTGGCGGCTGGAGGCGACCACCGGCCACACCACCCGCGATACGCTGGCGCGGCTGGGCGCCCTGCCCGGTCCGTTCGACGTGGTGGTGACCTCTCTGGGGGTGAATGACACCACCCGCGCGACCTCGGCCCGGCAATTCGCGGCCCGGCAGGCGGCACTGATGGAGCTGTTGACCGGACCGCTGGCGGCACGGCTGGTGTTGGTCACATCGGTGCCGGACATGGCCCTGTTCCCGGCCCTGCCGCAACCGCTGTCCTGGGTATTAGGTCAGCAATCTCAAAGGCTTGATCGGTCTCTTGCCACAATGCTCGACCGTTTTCCGCAAGCGGTTCATCATCGACCGCAGATCCCTCTGGATCCGGCGATGGCGGCGCGGGATGGATACCATCCCAGCGCGCTGGCCTATGCGCATTGGGCCGAGGGGCTGGCGCGGGTGATCGAGGGTCAGGCGCGACGCATCTGACGCAGCATCGGCACGGAATAGATCACCAGCGCGGCCCAGATCATCGGGAAGGCGATCAGGCGGCCTCGGTCGATCTCTTCTCCGAACAGGGTGATGGCGGTGATGAAGATCATCGTGGGCGCGATGTATTGCAGGATACCCATGGTCGACAGACGCACCAGTTTCGCGCCATTGGCATAGAACAGCAGCGGCACCGCCGTCACCACCCCTGCCCCGGCCAGCAGCACCGTATCTTGTGTCGTAACGCCAAACGACCCCAACCCCTGCGCCGATTGCCACAAGAGAAAGGCCAGCGCGAATGGCGTCAGGATCAGCACTTCGAGCAGGAAACCCTGGTTCGGACCGATGGGGAGAGACCGTTTGAACAACGCGTAAAACCCCCAACTGACAGTCAGGCTGAGGGCGGCCCAGGGTAGTTTCCCAGCCTCTAAGACCAGCACGGCAACCCCTGCGGCCGCCAGTGCAATCGCAATAACTTGTATACGGCTCAGCCTCTCCCCCAAGATAAGGGCTGCGAGGGCGATGCTGAACAACGGGTTGATGTAGTAGCCTAGCGCTGCATCTAGTGCATGACCGGTGGTGATGGCCCAGACGTAGATGGCCCAGTTGACCGAGATCAGCGCCGCCGTCACACAGGCCATGCCCAGCATGCGCGGGTTGCGCAGCGCGGCGCGCAAGTCGCGTGTCCGGCCCAGGGCGATCAGCAGGATACCGGCCACAGGCACCGACCAGACGATGCGATGGGCCACCACCTCGACCGGGGAGATGTGGGATAACACCTTCATATACAAAGGTAAAAACCCCCAGAGGAGATAGGCCGTGATGGCCAGTGCCAAGCCGCGCGGGGTATCCACGTTCTGGGTCTGGGTCATCCGCGATCTCCTTCACTTGTGCAGGTGTATTGCAGGCGGAGGCGGGAAAAGGAAAGCGACAAAACTGAGTGGGGGTCATCAAGACCCGTGATGGGTCGCGGATCGGGGCGGTCTGCGGCGGCAACCCCGGGCCGGATTTGTACAGGAAATTGACCGTTTTGTACGCCGCTCAGACCCCGGATTGACCGTTTTGTACACGGGGGCGCAAAGCGCCCCGGGACCTCGAAACCAGAGGATCGCGCGGCGACGCCGCGCGTTCCTGAGCCTTGGGAGGACGGGTCAGACCTTTACCCGTTCGGACTTGGGGTCGTACATCGGGGCAAGCGACGCTTCGGCGCGGACGCGGGTGCCCATCACGTCGATCTCGTAGGTCGAGGCCAGAATATCCGCCGCGCTTTCACCTGTGCAGGGGACATAGCCCATGCCGATGGCGCCGCCCAGGTGGTGGCCATAGGCGCCAGAGCTGAGGTAGCCGACGATCTGCCCGTCCCTGAGCAGCGGCTCGTTATGATAGAGCAGCGGTTCGGGGTCGGTCAGGCGGAACTGGACCATGCGGGTCTTGAGCCCCTCGTCTTTCTTGCGCAGCACCGCGTCTCGGCCGATGAAATCGGGTTTGTCGGTCTTGACGGCAAAGCCAAGGCCCGCCTCGAGAACGTGATCCTCGGGCGTGATGTCATGGCCGAAATGGCGGAACGCCTTTTCGATCCGGCAGCAATCCATCACATGCATGCCGCAGAGTTTCAGGCCCAGATCCTGGCCCGCCTCGAACAGGGTTTCAAACGCATGGCCCGCCATGTCGGAGGAGACGTAGATCTCCCACCCGAGTTCACCCACATAAGTCACGCGGTGGACGCGGGCGAGGCCCATGCCCAGTTCGATCTCCTGCGCGGTGCCAAAGGGGTTTGTGGCGTTGGAGAAGTCGTTGGGGCTGACCCGCGCCATCAGTTCGCGCGCCTTTGGCCCCATCACCGCCAGCACGCCCTCGCCCGCGGTCACGTCGGTGATCACCACGCGGAAATCGCCCACGAGGCGCATCATCCGGGTCTGGTCGGCATAGCGGGTGGCGGCAGGGGTGACGACCAGATAGGCGGTCTCGCTCAGGCGGGTGACAGTGACGTCGGCCTCGATCCCGCCGCGCGCGTTCAGGAACTGGGTATAGACGATGCGGCCCACGGGCACGTCGAACTGGCCGCCCGCGATGTGGTTGAGATAGGCGGTGGCGTCCGGCCCTTCGACGCGGATCTTGCCGAAGGAGGACATGTCATACATGCCCAGCCCGGTGCGGATCGCCTTGTGTTCCTCGGCCACGTTGTCGAAGAAGTTCTGCCGCCGCCAGCTGTAGCGGTATTCGCGTTCCTGATCCGGGCGCGCGTACCAGTTGGCGCGTTCCCAGCCCGCCAGTTCGCCGAACACGGCACCTTGTGCCTTGAGATGTTCGTGGAAGGGGGTGCGGCGCACCCCGCGCGAAGTGGCTTTCTGCCGATAGGGGAAGTGATCGGCGTAAAGCAGGCCCAGCGTCTCGGTCGAGCGTTCGACCAGATAGCGCTTGTTGCCCTGGAAGGGCTGCATGCGGGCGATATCGACATCGCCCAGGTCAAAGGGCTTCTCGCCGCTGTCCATCCACTGGCTGAGCGCATGGCCCGCGCCGCCCGCCGACTGGATGCCGATCGAGTTGAACCCGGCGGCGACCCAGACATTGTCCATCTCGGGCGCGAGGCCAAGGTGATAGGCGTCGTCGGGGGTAAAGCTTTCGGGTCCGTTGAAGAAGGTGTGAATACCCGCGCTGCCCAGCATCGGCATGCGGTTCACGGCGGCCTCGAGGATGGGTTCGAAATGGTCGAAATCCTCGGGCAGCTGGTCAAATTCGAATGTGTCGGGGATGCCGTCCATGCCCCAGGGTTTCGATTTCGGCTCGAACGCGCCCAGCATCATCTTGCCGGCGTCTTCCTTGTAATAGGCGCATTCGTCGGGGACGCGCAGAACCGGCATCTGGGTCAGACCCTGGATGGGTTCCGAGACGATGTAGAAATGTTCGCAGGCTTGCAGAGGCACGTTGATGCCCGCCATGCGGCCCACCTGGTGGCCCCACATACCGGCGCAGTTCACGATCATCTCGCAGGCGATATGGCCCTGCTCGGACCCGTCGTCGCTGATCCAGTCGACGCCGGTGACCCGGCGGCCCTGTTTGGCGATGTTGGTGACCTTGATCCGTTCCTTGACCACGGCGCCGCGCTGGCGGGCGCCCTTGGCCAGCGCCAGCGCGATATTGGCCGGATCGGCCTGACCATCGGTCGGCAGCCAGACACCGCCGGTGACACCATCGAGGTTGATATGCTGATAGCGTTCCTTGACCTCGGCAGGCGACAGTTCCTCGACCGGAACGCCAAAGGCGCGGGCCATGGCGGCGTTGCGATAGAGCTCTTCCAGCCGTTCGCCCGTGAGCGCGACCGAGACCGACCCGACCTGACGCATGCCGGTGGCAACGCCGGTCTCGGCCTCGAGCCCCATATAGAGCTCGGCCGAATAGCGGGCGAGCTTGGTCATGTTGGAACTGGCGCGCAGCTGGCCGATGAGACCCGCGGCATGCCAGGTGGTACCCGAGGTCAGTTGCTTGCGTTCGAGCAGAACGACGTCTTTCCAGCCGAGCTTGGTCAGGTGATAGGCGACCGAGCAGCCGACGACGCCGCCGCCGATGATGACCACGCGGGCCTGGGTGGGAAGATCAGCCATGTATGTCTCCGGATCTTGGGATTTGCCCGAGAATGGCATGGACGGGCGACAGGAAATCCATCAAAAACGTCACGCGACTTGCAAAAATCACCGCTGCGCGGCGGTCCGTTTCTGTCGTCTGAGGGCAAAGGGGGTGATGCCGTAAAAGCTTTTGTAGACCGCCGAGAAGCCGTTGGGGAAACCGCAGGCGAGGCCGATCTCGCGGACGCTGAGCGTGGTGTTCAAGAGCAGGGTATTGGCCTTGGCCAGCCGCATCTCGCGGTAGAAGTTGTTGGGCGTGGTGCCGAGATAGGTCTTGAACTTGCGCTCCAGCGAGCGGTTCGAGAGGCCAAGGGCGGCGACGATCTCGTTGATCGGCAGGGGGTCTTCGATATTGGCCTGCATGGTCTTGATGCACTGGTCGAGCGCATCGTCGCCGGTGGCGCTGGTCTTGAGGCCGGACACCGGCTGCATCGAGCCGAAATCGCGGATGTGTTCGTGCAGCATGATATCGGCCACGGTCATCTTGGCCGGTCCCGAGATATGCCGCCCGATGACCGAGAGCGCCACGTCGACGGTGGCGCCCATTCCGGCGCAGGTGATCACCGGACCCTGCTGGGTGGCGATGGAAAAGCGCGCGTCGAAGCGCGCGCCGCGCTCGCGCAGAAAGGCCGCGTTTTCCCAGTGGGTGGCCAGATCGGCGCTGCCGCGTTCGTTGATATAGCGGCTCGCGGCCTCGGCCAGCAGGAACACCTGTGCGCCGCGAAAGGTATAGTCCTGCACCACGCGGCCCAGCGACAGATCGGGCTGGTCGGGGTCGGTGTTGCCGATGACAAAGAGGTAGTCGGCCTGCGGCTGGCTTGGTACCCGCTCGGTCGCCACGACCGCGCCGCTGCTGCTTTCGATCAGGCCGCCGCGCAGGGAACGGTAGGTGAAGGCAAAGGGCGGATTGGGGCAGACCCGGTTGGCGATGCGCAGCACATCGACGAGGCCCGCAAGCTCGGTCAGCACAAAGCCGGGGGCGACGATCACGTCGAATTGCCAGATCTTCTTGTCCGGGTTCACCAGACGCAGGTTGCGTTTGGCCGTCATGGCGGGGGTCCTCAGACGATGGTGTGCCCGGCGGCGCGCAGCCGCTGGGCCAGATGCGCGATATGGGCGGGGCCGACCTCGCAACAGCCGCCGACAATGGTGGCGCCCTGGTCGACCCAGCGCATGGCAAAATCGGCATAGGCCTCGGGCGTCAGGTCGACGCGGGCGGTGAGCGCCTCGACCGTGGGGCGGTCCTTGAGGAACCCTTCGGTGATGCGGGTGAAGCCGTTGGCATAGGCGCCGAAGGGCAGGCCGAAGCCCGCGATGATGTCGAGGGCGGCCGCCATGGCCTCGGGCCGGGAACAGTTCACCAGAACCGCCTGGGGCTGGTATTGCGCGACAATGGCGGCCAACTCGCCCACCCCTTCGCCCGAGCGCAGGCGGGTGCCGTCGTCATCCATCACGGTGACCGAGAGCCAGACGGGTTTGGTGCCGATGGACGCACCCCGGAGCGCGCCCTCGGCCTGGGCGACCGAGGCGGCGGTTTCGATCAGGAACAGGTCGACCCGGTCGTTCATCGCGCGCACGCTGTCGGCATAAAGCGCCTCGGCCTCTTCTGGTGGAGGGCAGATATCGGGGCGGTAGGAGGCGCCGAGCGGCCCCAGCGCGCCTGCGATGCGGCCCGTGCCATGCGCGGCGCGGGCAGTGTCGGCCTGGGCCAGCGCGGTGTCGATCAGCGCCTCGAACCGGTCACCGATCCCGGCCGGTTCCAGCCGGTCGCGCAGCACCGCATAGGTGTTGGTGGTGGCGATGGTGGCGCCTGCGTCGAAATAATCGCGATGCACGGCGCCGACATGGTCGGGCGCCTCGAGCATGACAGAGGTGGACCAGAGCGGTGTCGGGCGCTTGCCCGCGCGTTTGACAAGTTCCTGGCCGATGGAGCCATCAAGCAGGGTAATGTCGGTCATGCGGCCTCCTGTGGCGGAATGAGGACGATCTTGCCGGGCAGGCGTTTGGTCATGAATTCGGCCTGTGCCTCGGAGATCTGGTGGAGCGGATAGGTGGCGGAAACCAGCGGACGGATGGCGCCTGCATTGATCAGGGCGATCAGGTCGGCAAAGACCGCGCGCGGTTGGTAGGTGGCGCCGTGGAGGGTGATGTCGGGCAGGTAGATCTGGCGCAGATCGGCACTGACCATGGGCCCGGCGATGGCGCCCGAGACGGCATAATGCCCGCCGGGTTTCAGGGCGCGGATCAGGTCGGGCCAGAGCGGGCCGCCGACCACGTCGATCACCCGGTCGAAACGGGCGGGCGGGGGCGTGTCGTCGCGTCCCAGGATGGTTTTTGCCCCGGCGGCGGTGACGGCATCGGCCTTGGCGGGCGCGGTCATCGCGGTCACGGTTGCGCCCAGATACGCGGCCAGTTGCACGGCGGCCAGCCCCACGCCGCCCGAGGCGCCGGTGATCAGCACCGCCTCGCTCTGCTCCACGCCGCAGCGCGCCAGCAGGTTCCAGGCGGTGCCATAGGCGCAGGGCATGGCGGCGATTTCCACGTCCGAGAGCGGCGAGGCGGTGACGTCGAAAAGGTCATCCGCATCAAGCAGGCAGTATTCGGCAAAGGCGCCGTCCAGTTCCGAGCCCAGGGCCACGAAGCCGAAGGGGTTGTCGGGTGTCGGACGCGGCAGGTTGATCTGGCAGGTGACGCGCTGGCCGATGGTCCAGCCGGTCGCGCCCGCGCCAAGCGCCACAATGCGGCCGCAGAGGTCGCCGCCCTGGATGCGGGGGAAGTTGAGCGCCCCGGCCCAGCCGCCCGCCTCTCCGGTCTCGCCGCTGTTGGTGGCGCCGGTCACATCCGAGGAATACCAGCCGATCCGCGTGTTGATGTCGGTGTTGTTGACCCCGGCGGCACGCACCCGGACCAGAACCTGCCCCGGCCCGGGGGCCGGAACGGGGATGTCATCGCACCACGCCAGCGCCTCTGGCCCGCCGTGACGGGTCAGTTGGACGCCGGACATGGTGGCGGGGATGGTCATGCGCGCAACCGCTCGTTTTCCGGATCCCAAAGCGGGGCGTCGGGCTGCACCACGGCGCGGCATTTCTGCCCGTAGATCTCTACCTCCAACTCGGTGCCCGGCACCGCCAGATCGGCGCGTACCATGCCCAGCGCCACGCTGGCGTTGATGCGATAACCCCAGGCGCCCGAGGTGGTCTCGCCCACGATCTGCCCGTCATGCCAGAGGCAGGACATATAGGGCGCGTCGCAATCTCCGGCCTCGACCAGAAGGGTGACGAAGCTCTTCTTCACCCCGCGCTGTTTCTCGGCCAGGATCGCGGCCTTGCCCGGGAAATCCTGCGGCTTGTCGAGCTTGACGAAGCGTTCCAACCCGCCTTCGAGCATCGAGTAGTCAGTCGACAGATCGCCCTTCCACGCGCGATAGCCCTTTTCCATCCGCAAGCTGTTCAGCGCCCACATGCCGAAGGGTTTGGCCCCGGCGGCAAGGATCGCGTCATAGATTGCGGGCATGTGCTCGTTGAGCGCGTGCACTTCCCACCCAAGTTCCCCGGCAAAGGAGACCCGGATCAGGAGGGCGGGTTGGCCTGCGACGGTGGCGGCCTGATGCGTCAGCCAGCCTTGCGACAGGTCGGCGTCCGACAGCCCGGCGAGGATCTCGCGCGATTTCGGGCCGGTGACGATCAGCGTGTCGCGGGTGGTGGTCACATCCTCGACCGTGACCCCGGCGGGCATGGCGCCCAGGAGGATATCGCGGTCGTGCCATTGCGCGGTGGCCGCCGTGATCATGACGAACTCGTCCTCGCCCAACCGGATGCAGGACATCTCGGTCAGGATGCGGCCGCGGCTTTCGGAGATATAGACCAGGTTCATCCGCCCCACCTTGGGCAGGCCGCCGGTGATCAGGCCGCGCAGCGCCTCAGCCGCGCCTGCGCCCTTGACCAGAAAGCGCGAGAAGCCGGGCAGGTCGAGCACGCCGCAATGGTCGCGCACGGCCCCGCATTCCTCTTTGATCCGTTGCTCCCACGGGCCCGAGCGGCCCCAGGTGTGGGTGCTTTCCTCGGACGTGTCATCGCCCGGCTGCGCGAACCAGTTGGCGCGTTCCCAGCCGTTGTAAACGCCCATGACGCCACCCTGCGCCTTGACCCGGTCATGCACCGGCGAGAGTTTCTTGTCGGGGGCTGCGGGCCAGCGGTGCCAGGGGAAGTGCATGGCATATTCGTTGCCATAAACCTCCATCCCCTTTTGCACGCAGTAGTCGTGATCGGTGTAATCGGTATAGCGGCGCGGATCGCAAGACCACATGTCCCATTCGGTCTGGCCATCGACGATCCATTCCGCCAGCACCTTGCCCGCGCCGCCGCCCTGGGCGATGCCGAAAGTGAAGACGCAGGCCTCGAAGGCGTTCTTCACGCCGGGCATGGGGCCGATCAGCGGCAATCCGTCGGGGGCATAGGGGATCGGGCCGTTGATGATGCGGCTGACACCGGCGGTGGCGGTGACGGGCACGCGTTCCATCGCGTCGGCGACGATATCCTCGATCCGGTCCAGATCGTCGGACCAGAGCTGGAAGCTGAAATCGTCGGGCATCGGGTCCGTGTCGCTGTCCCAATGCGCGCGGCAGTTGGGCTCGTACGGGCCGATGTTGATGCCATTCTTTTCCTGCCGCAGGTAATAGGACACGTCCACGTCGCGCAGCAGAGGCAGCTTGCGGCCATTCTCCTTGGACCAAGCCTCAAGCTCGGGGATCTGTTCGGTCAGCAGATACTGATGGCTCATCACCATCATCGGCACGGTGCGCCCGCCATAAGGCTTGAACCATTCGCCGACCCGCTGGGCATAATAGCCTGCGGCATTGACCACGTAGTCACAGGCAATGTCGCCCTTGTCGGTATGCACGATCCAGGTGTTGTCGTGCTGCTGGGTGACGCCGGTCGCGGGGCAGAAGCGGATGATCTTGGCGCCCATGTCACGGGCGCCCTTGGCAAGTGCCTGGGTCACCTGCGCCGGGTCGATATCGCCGTCATGCGGATCGAACAGCGCGCCGACGATGTCGTGGGTCTCGATGAACGGATAGTGGTCCTGTATCTCATCTGGGGAAAGGATGCGGATATCCATCCCCTGATAGCGGCCCATGGCGGCGGCGCGTTCGAACTCCTGCATCCGCTCGCGTGTATGCGCCAGCCGGATCGAGCCGGTCTGGTGGTAGTTCATCGGATAATCGACCTCGGCCCCCAGACGGCTGTAAAGCTCGGTCGAGTAGCGCTGCATGTTCATGATCGACCACGAGGTCGAAAAGGTCGGCACGTTGCCCGCCGCATGCCAGGTGGAGCCCGCGGTCAGCTCGTTCTTTTCCAGCAGAACGCAGTCGGTCCAGCCCTTTTTCGCCAGGTGATAGAGCGAGGACACCCCCACCACACCGCCGCCGATGATGACCACGCGGGCCTTGTTGGGAAAATCGGACATGTTCACTCCCTAGTCCTTGTGCGGCGCATCGTCCGCGATGTCGTAATAGTCGCCCTTGTCGGCGACAAAGATGTGCTTGGTCAGGCGCAGGCCGGTGGGGCCATCGACAGAGCCAAGCGAAAAGCTGATCGTGTCCTCGTCATTGGCCTTCCAGAACAGGAACGCGCCGCAGCGGGCGCAGAAGCCGCGTTTGGCGCTGTCGCTGGCGGCAAACCAGCTGACCGGGCCGGTGATGGTCAGGTCGGCCTCGGGCACAAAAGCCGAGGACCAGATGCCGCCCGATTGCCGCCGGCACTGACCGCAATGGCACATCGAGGCGCCCTGGGGTTCGGCCTTGGTCGCGTAGCGGATATCGCCGCACAGGCAGGAACCTTTGATCATGGTCATCCCCTTGTTGCGGGCGCGGCGCTGGTGCCCAGCAACACGCCATAGATGATGAAACAAAGCGCCATGACCCGGCGCAGCCAGGTGCTGAACACCGCGCCCAGCGCCGCGCGACCCATGAGCGCGCCCAAGAGCGTGAAACCGGTGTAGCAAAGCGCGGTGATGATCAGCGCCGTCGGCATGATCACCCCCATCTGCTGCCAGATCGGCACATCCGGCTGCACGAATTGCGAGAACGCGGCGAGGTAGCCCGCCACGCTTTTGGGGTTGAGCGTCGCGACGGCCAGCGCATGCAGATAGACATGGCGCGCCGGGCGCACGGCCGTGGGCACGGGTTTGGCGGCACTGCGCCAGCCCCGGATGCCCAGCCAGATCAGGAACCCGGCCCCCGCGAGCTTGGCCACCAGAAACAGGGTGGGCGAGGCGGTGATCAGCGCCGTTACCCCCAGGGCCGAGAGCAGCAGAAAGGCGCTCGCCTGGGTCAGGATCGCCAGCACCCCCAACAGCGCCTTGCCAAAGGGCAGGCTCATCCCGTTCGAGATGCAGTTGACCGCGTTCGGCCCCGGCGTGGCGGCGAACAGGATCCAGAACAGCGCGAATATGGTCCAGGCTTCGAAACTCATGCCAGCGCCCTCAATAGACCGGGGGGGCGATCACCCAGACGGCCACGGCGGGTTCGTCATGGGGGTTGGCCCATTGATAGGGTTCATGGCGGATGCGGAAACTGTCGCCCGGCCCGACCGAGAACTGGCGCCCGCCGATGGTCAGCTCCAGCCGCCCGGACAGCATGTAGCCCACCTCTTGCGTCGGGCGGTTGGCCGGGGTCTGCATCCGCGACCGCGGGGCAAAGGTGGAATGCACCATCTCGAAATCGTCGGTCAGATCCGGCGACAGCAGCTCTTCGATCAGCCCCTCCTCGCCGGAACCCATCGGGCGCCGCGCGCCTGCCCGCACGACATATCCCTGTTCCTCGGCCGGGGCGGCGGCATGGGCAAACAGCATCGACATCGGCACACCCAGGCAGCCCGCGATCTGGCGCAGGTCCGAGATCGAGGGTTCGGACATGTCGCGCTCCACCTGGCTCAGCCAGCCGACAGACCGCCCCAGCCGAGCCGCGATCTCGCTCAGCGTCAGGCCACGCGCCTTGCGCAGGGCGCGCAGATCGGCGCCAAGCGTCGCGCTGGACGGGGCTTGCGTATTCACTGGCGCCTCCCAAGCTTCGTGAAAAATCACCCTAGAATTTCATGATGCCGTGATTCTCGTGAAATTCTCAACAAAAATTTCATGAACCGCCAGAAAGCCCCTTCACTTTGCAACAAATACTCCGGGGGAGTCGCCGCTTTGCGGCGGCGGGGGCAGCGCCCCCTTTTTGCCCGCGGGTTCTTGCACCTCCGCTGGATCCCCCGGTATGACCCGCCCATGTGGAACGCGATCCTCTATCTCTGGGTCCTCAACGGGCTGACGGTGGCGCTGTTTGCCTGGGACAAGCTCTCGGCGCGGTGGAACCGGGGCCGGGTGCCGGAGCATCTGCTGCTCTGGCTGTCCGCGCTTGGCGGCAGCCCGGCGGCGCTGTTGTCGCGGTGGCTGTTCCGGCACAAGACCCGCAAGCAGCCCTTTGGCCGCTGGCTGTGGTCGATCGTGCTGTTTCAGATCACCGCTCTGGTGATCCTACTGGGCAAAGACCTGCTCTAGGATCGCGCCCAGCGCGGCGGCGTCTTTTTCGGTGAAGGCATCCGGCAGGTCGCTGTCGATGTCGAACACCGCGATCAGCGCGCCGGTCCCGTCGAACACCGGCAGCACCAGTTCCGACCGGGTCGAAGAAGCGCAGGCAATATGGCCGGGAAAGGCATCGACATCCGGCACCAGTTGCACCTCTCCAGTCCGCGCCGCAGCCCCGCAGACGCCCTTGTCAAACGGGATGCGCAAACAGCCGTGGCCGCCCTGATAGGGGCCTATCTTGAGTACACCGGGCTCGGTTACCCGGTAGAAGCCGGTCCAGTTGAACCGGTCGTCCGAATGATGCACCTCGCAGGTGACCGTCGCCATCAGCGCCACCGGATCGGTCTCGCCCTCGGTCAGGGCGGCGATGGTCTTGGCGAGGATGTTGTAGTCAACGGTCATGGCAAGGCTCCGCTGGGAGTGGCGTGAAACAAGCCTATCGCGTGGCGCGCGGGCAAAGGCAAGAGGCGCGCTAGCCCAGTAGGTGGCACAGATGCGTGACCGCTGCCGCCCCGCGGGCCTGGCACGCGGCCTCGGACGGTGCGGGCAGGCGGCCGATTACCCGGCGGATCTGCTGGTCGCCCACCAGCAGATCGAGGTAAAGACCCGCCGCCGCCCCGGCATCGTCGAAACGCAACAGGCCCTCGGCCCGCGCCGCCTCCAGCACCTGCACGATCAGCGGCATCACGCTGTCGCGGCCCGATTGGGCGATCAGCGCGCCCAACTCGCCGCTGGGGTCGGCGGCGGCGGAACGGTTCAGCGCCACCGCCCGGTCGCCCAGCAGGAGAGACAGCAGGCGGGGTCCCAAGGCGGTCAGGGTGTCGCGGGGCGGGCGGTCGGCGGCCAGATCGGCCTCCAGTTGCGCGCGCACCTCGGCGGTGTTGCGGATCACCAGCGCCCGGAACAGGCCCTGCTTGTCGCCATACCAGCTGTAGAGCGTCTCGTTCGAGGCGCGCGCCAGCCGTGCGATCCCCTGCATCGAGGTGCCCGCATAACCCTTTTGTTCGAGCAGCGCATAGGCGGCTTCCTCGATCTGCTGTTGGCGGTCGGTGCGGCTGTCATCCTTCATCGGGTTTCCTTTCGCTTGACGCGCACCGTAATCATGATTACGGATACTCGCAACCGTAATCATGATTACGCTTCTCGGTAACTAACTCAGGAGAGAGACATGACCCAGACCGACCGCCCCTGCCTTGCCGCCCTTGTGGTACTGATCCTGTTGCAGCTGATCATGCTGTCTTCGCTTTATGCCGAGGTGCCGCCGCACCCACCCATCGCGACACCGCTTTTCGGCATCGGGCCGTTCATCGGCGCCTCGGTCTCGGCGGCGATTGCGGCGATTGTGCTGGGAGAGAGCCGCGCCGGGCGGGTGCTGGCCCTGCTCGCCACCCTCGGCGCGCTGGTCTCGTTCGGGCCGCAGAAATACCTCGACCCGCAGTTCCCGCTGATCTGGCCCGCCGTGATCGCTGCACAACTGGCCGCGATCACGGTGCTGGTGCGCCTGTTCCCTGCACTGTCGCGGCAAGGGGCCTGAGCTGATGGAGCTGATGCTTGCCGGTTTCCTGCTGACCGCATTGGCCGCCATCGCCACCCCCGGACCGACAGTCTTGCTGGCGCTGGGCAACGGGGCGCGGGGCGGCATGCGTGGCGCGGTGCCGGGGATTGTCGGAGCGGCCCTGTCGGATGTCCTGCTGATCACGGCGGCGGCGCTGGGGCTGGGGGCGGTGCTGAGTGCCTCGGCCCTGCTGTTTGGGTTGGTGAAATGGGCAGGCGTGGCCTATCTCGCCTATCTCGGGTTGCGGCTGTTGCGGGGGGCGGCGCAGCCCGGCACGATGGAGAGCGCCCCGCAGGAGCGCGCCGCGATGATTTTTCGCCGCAGCTTTCTGGTCGCGGTGACCAACCCCAAGGGCTATCTGTTCTTTGCCGCCCTCTTGCCGCAGTTCATCGACCCCACCCAGCCTGCGGCGCGGCAGTATCTGGTGTTGGCCGCCCTCTTCGTGGCGACCGATCTGCTGGTGATGAGCCTTTATGCCGCTGTTGGCGCCTGTTCGCGGCACCAGGGCGGGCGCGTGGCAACCCAATGGCTAGGCCGGTTCTGTGGGCTGGCGATGATCGGGGTTGCCGGGTCGCTGGCCCTGATGCGCCGCGCCGAGGTCTGAGGAACGCGCCGGATCGCTCCGGCGCGCCACAATTCAAAAGGGTCAGACCCGCTCGATGGCGATGGCGGTGCCTTCACCGCCACCGATGCAGATCGCGGCGACTCCACGTTTCAGCCCGCGCTTTTCCAAAGCATTGAGCAGCGTCACCATGATCCGCGCGCCCGAAGCGCCGATCGGATGGCCCAGCGCGCAGGCGCCGCCGTTGACGTTCACCTTGTCGCGGGACAGGCCCAGTTCATGCATGAAGGCCATCGGCACCACGGCAAAGGCCTCGTTGACCTCCCACAGGTCCACATCCTCGACGCTCCAGCCGATATTGGCGAGCAGTTTTCTGGCGGCAGGAACCGGGGCGGTGGTGAACCATCCCGGCGCCTGTGCATGGCTGGCATGGCCGAGGATGCGGGCGCGCACGGTCAGACCCTGGGCGGCGGAGGCCTCGGCCGAGGCCAGCACCAGGGCGGCGGCACCGTCCGAGATCGACGAGGCATTGGCCGCGGTCACGGTGCCATCCTTGCGGAAGGCGGGTTTCAGCGTCGGGATCTTGTCGGGCCGGGCG
The DNA here is from genome assembly GCF_010500245.1 of Ruegeria sp. PrR005. Classification (GTDB taxonomy): domain Bacteria; phylum Pseudomonadota; class Alphaproteobacteria; order Rhodobacterales; family Rhodobacteraceae; genus Ruegeria_B; species Ruegeria_B marisflavi. The sequence goes on along the minus strand of NZ_JAAGOX010000022.1, from coordinate 100,964 downwards.
CTCTTGGGTTGTTCGTCGGCATCGGTCACCACCTCGCCCTTGCGGGTCTTGACGGTGACGGCGGCGATCTCGCCGTCAAAGGCACCCGAGGCCTGGGCATCCAGCGCGTTTTGCAGCGAGCGCAGCGCATATTCGTCCTGCGCCTCGCGGGTGAACTGGTAGTGCTCGGCGCAATCCTCGGCAAAGGTGCCCATCAGGCGGCCCTTGTCATAGGCATCTTCAAGCCCGTCGAGGAACATGTGGTCGATCACCTGGCCATGGCCGATGCGGGCGCCGCCGCGCATCTTGGGCAAGAGGTATGGGGCATTGGTCATGCTCTCCATCCCGCCCGCGATCATGGTGTCGGTGTGGCCCAGCGCGATCTGGTCAAAGGCGATCATCGCCGCCTTCATGCCCGAGCCGCACATCTTGTTGAGCGTGGTGGCGGGCACCTCTTCGCCCAGACCCCCGGCAAAACCGGCCTGGCGCGCGGGGGCCTGGCCCTGACCGGCGGGCAGGACGCAGCCCATCAGCACCTCGTCCACGGTGGCGGCCCCTGCCCCGGCCAGCGCGGCGCGAATCGCGGCGCCGCCCAGTTCGGCGGCGCTGACGCCGTCATACATGCCCTGGAACCCGCCCATCGGTGTGCGCGCAGCACCGGCGATGACAACTTCTTTCATCCTGTCCTCCTGAGGAAAGCTCTGTGCCTGAATACCGAATGGTAAGAATTGCCGTCTACCCTCGTGCGGCGAAAAGTAGCCACCCGAGGAGTGGGAGTATGTGTCTGACCAGTACCGATTCCGGTGACACACGGATCATTGCCGTCAATGTCGAGCGGATCGACGCAGCGATGGCGATCCAGTTCAAGGAGGACATGCGCAGCGAAACCGAAGCCGGACCGCAGCGGGTCGTGCTGGATCTGTCGCAGGTGAAGTTCATCGATTCCAGCGGGCTGGGGGCCATCGTTGCGTCGATGAAGCAGTTGGGCGGCGACCGGCGGTTGGAACTGGCGGGCCTGACGCCGGTGGTCGACAAGGTGTTCCGCCTGACCCGCATGGATACCGTCTTCAACCTTTTTGCCACGCTCGACGAGGCCTTGACCGCGCGGCAAAAGTGACCTGTTGGGGAGATTGACAGCGTGAACCTGGATACGGATCGGGCAGGGTTCCTCGTGACTTTCAGCGCCAACGATCTGGAAGCCCGGGAGGGAATCCGTGCCATTGCCGGACAACTTCGCCAGCAAGGGATTTCGGAAGAGCGGACCGGCGATGTCGAGATCGCGCTGGCCGAGGCCATAAACAACGTGGTCGAGCATGCCTATGCCGGTGTCGAGGCGGGGCAGATCCATGTCAGTTGCCATCTGCGCGCCGGCCGGTTGGAGATTCGTATCCATGACCGCGGCCGCCCTATGCCGGGCGGCGATCTGCCAAGCGGGGAACCCGCCGAACCGGCAGATCTGCCCGAAGGGGGATTCGGCTGGTTTCTGATTCGGCAACTTGCGACCGAGATCAAGTACGAACGCCGCGGCGACAAGAACCTGCTGTGGCTCAGGTTCGATCTGCCGGAAAAGCCGGATGCCTGACCGAAAGTGGAAAATGCCTCAATCTGGCCGCAATTGATCCGAATTCGTGCCGCAATGCGGGGACATACAGAACCTGTAGCTGCATATGGCTTCCCTCGACGTTGCGCGTTACAGCCCCCACCCAGTGCGCAACGTCGAGGACTATATGCCAGGGGCGTACCAGGCCAGACGCCCTTTTTCCCCTTTCGATGCCTTGCCCTGTCCCGGTCACGGGCGCCGTTTGTGCTTCGGATTGGACTTCGCCCGCGCCCGGATTAATGTCGGCGGGACTTGAAGGAGACCAACCCGATGCGCGATTTTCACTTGCCCGGCAGATCGCCGGTTTTTGCCACGACCGGGATGTGCGCCACCTCGCACCCGCTGGCGGCCCAGACGGCGATCGAAACCCTGAAACGCGGCGGCAACGCGATGGATGCGGCGATTGCGGGCGCGGTGCTGCTGGGCATTTGCGAGCCGCAGATGACCGGGATCGGCGGCGACTGTTTCGTGCTTTACAACCGGCCCGGCGAAACCACGGTGCGGGCGATGAACGGGTCGGGCCGGGCGCCTGCGGCGGCCAGCGCCGCCGCGCTGCGGGCGCGGGGGCTGGCGGCGGTGCCGCTGACCGGGCCCGAGGCGGTCACCATACCCGGCGCCATCGACGCGTTCTGTCATCTGTGTGAGACCGAGGGGCGCATCGGGCTCGACGCGGTGCTGGACCCGGCGATCCGCTATGCCGAGGCGGGCGTGCCCGTTGCCCAGCGGGTGGCGGCGGACTGGGTCAGCGATGCCGAGGTTTTGCAGGGCGCGGCGCGGGACTGGTTCCTGCCCGGTGGCACGATCCCGAAACCGGGGCAGATGTTTGCAGCACCTGGGCAAGCAGAGGTGCTGCGCCGGATCGCGCGCGACGGCCGCGATGCGTTTTACACCGGCGAAGTGGCCGAGGACATGGTCGCCGCGCTGAACGGGCTTGGTGGGGTGCATACGGTCGAGGATTTCGCCGCCACCGCCTGTACCCCTACCGATCCGGTGGCGGGATCTTATGGCGCGGTCGACCTGGTCGAGCATCCGCCCAACGGCCAGGGCGCGACGGCGATCCTGATGCTGAACATCCTGTCACATTTCGACATTGCCGGGATGGACCCGCTGGGCGCCCAGCGCATTCATATCGAAGCCGAGACCGCCAAGCTGGCCTATGACGCGCGCAACCGGTTCATTGCCGACCCGGACCACACCACGCGTCTGGATCACATGCTGGCGCCGGAAACGGCGGCGCGGCTGGCGGCGCTGATCGACCCGAAGCGCGCCATGGCGGCGGCCGCGCCGCTGACCGAGGCGGTGCACAAGGACACGATCTATATCACCGTGGTCGATCGCGACCGGATGGCGGTGTCGCTGATCTATTCCATCTACCACGGGTTCGGCTCGGGTATCGCATCGCAGAAATTCGGCATCCTGATGCAGAACCGGGGCGCGGGATTCACGCTGACAGAGGGCCACCCGAACGAGATGGCGGGCGGCAAGCGGCCGATGCACACGATCATTCCGGGCATGCTGTGCCGGGATGGCCGGGTCGAGATGCCCTTTGGCGTGATGGGTGGCGCCTATCAGCCGACCGGGCACGCGCGGTTCACCTCGAACCTGGTGGATTTCGGGATGGATCCGCAGGCCGCCATCGACATGCCGCGCGCCTTTGCCGATGCGGGGGTGTTGAAGGTTGAACGCGGCTATTCCGATGACGTGCGGCAGGCGCTGATCGGGATGGGCCACAAGGTGATCATCCCCGAAGAGCCGCTGGGCGGTGCGCAGGCGATTCGAATCGGGGCTGACGGGGTGCTGACAGCGGGCAGCGATCCGCGCAAGGACGGCTGTGCGCTGGGCTACTGAAACGGTCCTGCCCGGCAGGCGGGCAGGATCAGTTCAACTGGAAATGCAAGGGATAGGCGCCATCCTGGAACGGCCCGAACATGTCGGGAATGTCCGGGTGGTCCACCGGTTCGCCGGAATAGTCCACAACAAGGTTCTGTTCGGAAACATAAGCCACGTAATAGCTTTGATCGTTCTCGGCCAAAAGATGATAGAACGGCTGGTTCTTCAGCGGCCGGCTATCCTCGGGGATGGCCTGGTACCACTCTTCGGTGTTGGCAAATTCCGGGTCGACATCGAAGATCACACCGCGGAACGGGTGTTTCCGATGGCGCACCACTTGCCCCAAATGATATTTGGCGTGCGTTTTCAACATTGTCTTTCAGCCCCTGAGCATTGCTTGTACCGCTAATCACCCGTCCATGTCCAACAATTGATCGAAAATTAAGGGAAACAGTCTGTGAACCTTACCGTGACAGTGATCGAGATCGTGGCGCCCGTCTTTCTGCTGGCGGCGGTCGGGTTTGGCTGGGTCCGGATGGGGTTCGAGTACCGCACCCAGTTCGTTACCCGGCTGGCCACGACGCTTGCTGTGCCCTGCCTGATCTTCACAGCCTTGATCAAGACCGAGATCCCCGGCGGCGACCTGGTTCGTTTTGCGGTGGCGGTGATCGGCGCGGTCCTGGTGTTGTCGCTGGTCGTCGAACTGGGCCTGCGCGCTTTGGGGCTGGACCGGCGGACCTATCTGCCGCCGCTTGTGTTCGGCAATACCGGCAATCTGGGCCTGCCGCTGTGCATCTTTGCCTTTGGCGAGACCGGGCTGGGCTATGCCATCGTGTTCTTCTCGGTCTCGGCGCTTTGGTCGTTTTCCTATGGTATCCACGTGGTTGCGGGACGCGGGTCGCTAGCCAAGGTGGTGCGCGAGCCGATGGTCTGGTCGACGCTGCTTGGCGCTCTGTTCCTGTGGCAGGGCTGGCAGACGCCGCGGTTTCTGCCCAATGCGATGGAGCTGATCGGGCAGATGGCGGTGCCGCTCATGCTGATCACGCTGGGCGTGGCGATTGCCCGGCTAAGCACGCACAAAGTGTCGCGCGCGGTGATCCTGTCGCTGGTCAAGCTGGCGTTGTGTTTTGCTCTGGGCTGGGCAGTGGCGCTGGGCATGGGGCTGGAAGGCGTCGCGTTCGGCGTGCTGGTGGTGCAGATGTGCACGCCAGTTGCGGTCACGTCCTATGTGCTGGCCGAAAGGTTCGAGGCGGATGCCGATACCGTGGCTGGTATGGTCATGGTCTCGACCCTGATTTCGGTCGCCGCCTTGCCGCTGGTTCTGGCGCTGGTGCTCTAGCGAATGTGATTCCATCGCATCGTCGGATGCGTTAGAATACAAGAAAAAAGGCAAGAGGCAGATGAGCAGATCTCTGTTTACACTGGCGGCAGTGCTGGTGCTTGGCTCGTGTAGCGGCGGGTCCAAGGCGCCGCCCAGCAACCTGGACGATGCGTGCAGCATTGCGGCGCAGCGCCCGGAATACATGAAGGCATTCAAGCAGACCGAGCGCAAATGGGGCGTGCCGGTGCATGTGCAGATGTCCACCATCTATTACGAAAGCCGCTATCGCGGCGATGCGCGCACACCGCATCAGTTCGTACTGGGGGTGATTCCGGTCGGGCGGCAGAGCAGCGCCTTTGGGTACAGCCAGGCGCTGGATGGCACCTGGGATCAGTACCGCAAAGAAACCGGGCGCCGCGGCGCCAAGCGCGACCGGATCAAGGACGCGTCGGATTTCATCGGCTGGTACATGAACAAGACTCGCGAGAAAAACGGCATCGCGCTGACCGACGCGCGCAACCAGTACCTGGCTTATCACGAAGGCCACGCCGGATATGCGCGCGGCTCGCACAGGGCCAAGTCGTGGCTGCTGCGTGTTGCTGACCAGGTGGCGGCACGGGCCGACATGTATGGCGGGCAGCTGTCGAGCTGCCGCAAGTTCCGCTACTGAACGGGCCGGCGGTCAGCGGCTGGCGGAAACGCCGGGCTGACCGTCGATGAACAGGTTCTGGTTCAGGCTGTTGCCTTTGGTCAGCGGGCCGAGGATCACCGTGGTGCGCGACCCGGCGCCATCATGGATCACCCATTTGCGCAGCTCGACCGGCGCGTCGGTGAACATGAGGTCGATCCGGCCGTATTCGGGGTTTTCCGGGTCCTGCGCGGTGACAACGGTGGCGGTGCCGTCAAAGGCATGGCCCACCACCATATTGGCCCGGTCCAGGTCCACCGTTCGCGCCAGCACGATCGACAAGGGCGTGCGGTTCAGCGGGTATTGTTCCGGCGGCTGGTTCGACTTGGGGTCGTGGATGATCACGGTGCCACCCTTGGCCAGCACCACCGAGCGGTCGGGCGGGTCGTATTCGAACCGCATCCGGCCCGGCCGTTGCAGCCAGAGCTTGCCGGTGCTGAGCGAGCCGTCATCGTTGATCTGGGTAAAGGTGGTCTGCACGGTTTTCAGACCGTTCAGATAGGTCGAGATCTCGGCCAGGGGCAGCTTGTCCGCCGCCCAGGCCGCCGGCGCGACCAGGGTCAGCGCAAGAGCGAGTGCAATCCGTTTCATGTCACCTCAGATAAGCATTCGCCGGGCGCCGGAAAAGATCACCCCTGTTCCGGCACCAGAATTTCGCGTTTGCCCACATGATTGGCCTGTGAAACAACGCCTTCGTCCTCCATCTGCTCGACCAGGCGGGCGGCCTTGTTGTAGCCGATGGCAAGTTTCCGCTGAATATACGAAGTCGAGCACTTGCGGTCCTTGATCACGATGGCCACGGCGGCGTCGTAAAGCGCGTCCTCGCCCTCGGTGTTGCCGCCGGTGTTCAGCCCAAGCACCGCGTCGATATTGTCGGCCTTGTCTTCGTCCGGGCCTTCGACCACGCCGCCGATATAGTCCGGCGGGCCGAACTGTTTCAGGTGGTTGACGATTTCCTCGACCTCTTCGTCGCTGACAAAGGGACCGTGGCAGCGGGTGATCTTGGCCCCGCCTGCCATGTACAGCATGTCGCCCTGGCCCAGGAGCTGTTCGGCGCCCATCTCGCCCAGGATGGTGCGGCTGTCGATCTTGGAGGTCACCTGGAAGGAGATCCGGGTGGGGAAGTTGGCCTTGATCGTGCCGGTGATCACGTCGACCGAGGGGCGCTGGGTGGCCATGATCAGGTGAATGCCTGAGGCGCGCGCCATCTGGGCGAGACGCTGGATGCAGGCCTCGATCTCTTTGCCCGCGACCATCATCAGGTCGGCCATCTCGTCGACGATAACCACGATGTAGGGCAGCGGGATGGGTTGGAATTCCTCGGTCTCGAACACGGGTTCGCCGGTCTCGTCGTCAAAGCCGGTCTGCACCGTGCGGCTGAACATCTCGCCCTTGGCCAGCGCCTCGCGGACGCGGCCGTTGAAGCCTTCGATATTGCGGACGCCCATCTTGGACATCTTGCGATAGCGGTCCTCCATCTCGCCCACCACCCATTTCAGGGCGACGACGGCCTTTTTCGGGTCGGTCACCACGGGGGAGAGGAGATGCGGGATACCGTCATAGACGGAGAGTTCCAGCATCTTGGGGTCGATCATGATCAGCCGGCATTCGGCGGGCGTCAGCTTGTAAAGCAGTGACAGGATCATGGTGTTGATCGCCACCGATTTCCCCGAACCGGTGGTGCCCGCGATCAGCAGGTGGGGCATCTTGGCAAGGTTTGCCACGACCGAGTCGCCGCCGATATCCTTGCCCAGCGCCAAGGGCAGGCTCATGTTGCTGTCGCCGAAATCGCGGGAGGCGAGGATTTCGCGCAGCACCACCTTTTCGCGGTGTTCGTTGGGCAATTCGATACCGATGACCGAGCGGCCCGGCACGGTCGAGACCCGCGCCGACAGCGCCGACATCGAACGCGCGATATCGTCGGCCAGACCGATGACGCGGCTGGCCTTGAGGCCCGGCGCCGGTTCCAGTTCGTACATGGTGACAACCGGGCCGGGGCGGACCGAGACGATCTCGCCCTTCACCCCATAGTCGTCCAGCACGTTTTCCAGCATGCGCGCGTTTTCTTCGAGCGCCTCGTCGCTGAGGTGGTGACGCTGGATCGTGGTGGGGTTCATCAGCAGGCTGAGCGGCGGCAGTTCAAACGCCGCGGCGCTGTCGTCGAAGGACAACGCCGGTTGCGCCTCGGCCTGGGCACGGCGCGAGGGGGCGAAGCTGCGGCGCAGCGGCTGTTCAACCACCGCCTTGCGCGGCTGCGCGGCGGGGATGTTGGCCATCGGCTGCGGTGCAGGCTGGCGCGGCTGGGGATGCGCTTGCGGCAAGGGCTCCGAAGGGACGTGATCGGCCGGTTCGAAAGCATCGAAGTGATCGGTCACCTCATCCTCGACCCATTCGGGCATCAGGACGGGTTCGGCATGGCGCTGGGGCTGTACCGGCGTGGGCGCGGCGCGCAACTGCGGTTCGAAGCTGGCACGAACCTGCGGTTCGGTTGGGGTGACGCGAACCTGCGGTTCAGTTGGAGTGACGCGAACCTGCGGTTCGACCGGTGCAGTGCGGGCCTGCGGCACCGCCGGTCCGAGCGACGGGGAGCGCGCCGCGGCCTGCGCGACAGGTTGTGGCGCGCGCGCGGTGACCGGCGGTTCGGCCGGAAGGTCGCCGTGACGCTTGGTGTTGAGCACAAGCGGGTCCGGGCCACGGCCCCGCCCCTTGGTCAGCGGACGGGCCGGATCGGGTTCAGGAGCGACAACGCCGGTCGCCTCCTTGCGGCTGCGGACGGCGGCGGCGATCTTGGACTGGATGCGGTCGGCGCCTGGCATGGTGTCGTATCCCTTGACCGGCACGGGTTCGACCAGTTCGGGTTGCGGCATCGGTTCGGACCGTCGGATCAGCGTCGGCATACGGGCCAGCAACGAAGGTTTCTGAACCGCGGCCGGAGGTGGCGGCAAGTCTTCGACCAGTTCTTCTTCCTCGGGGTACTCTTGTACCGCCAGGGCGGCGGCCTCTTGCGCGGCCAGGCGCGCGGACGCGCGGCGTTCGGAGCGGGTTTCCTTGTAGGCCCGCGCCGCGCTGAGCGAGGCGGTCGCGCTGCGGCCCAGCAGGGTCATCAGCCCGCCATACATCAGGATCAGCCCCACCAGCACGCGGCGCGCGCCCTGCTTGACCTCGGGCCAGGTGAAGCCCAGCACAAAGACGCCAAGCGCCAGCATCCCCGCCGCCATGGCCAGCGATGTCAGTTTGACCATCAGATGCGAGCTGACCGGCACCAGCGTCAGCATCGCGCCCATCACCGTGTCGCCGAACAGGCCGCCCAGGCCAAAGCTGTGGGTGGCGCGCCATTCCGGGCCTGGCACCAGGGTGGCGGCATAGATCGACACGACGGCGATCCAGATCGGCATGAAGATCAGACGGGCAACGGCGCGGTCTTCGCCCCGGTGCACGGCAAAGCGCAGGCCCCAGGCGATCAACACCAGCGGCAGGCCCCAGCTGCCCCAGCCCACGATCATGAAGAGCGGCGCGGCAATCGAGGCGCCGATACGGCCGGTCCAGTTCTGAACCGGCGCATCGGTCGAGACCATCCAGTTCGGGTCATCCGGCGTATAGGAGCCGACCATGGCAGCGGCAATCAGACCCAGAACGATCAGCGCGATGCCCAGCAACTCTTTCCCGCGCCGCTCGATCGCGGCTTGCAGGTTGCTGTCCAGAAGCGGATCCCGACTGCGTGCGTTGTATGATGCCATGCTACCCTCGAACCTCAGCCATAGATGCAGTCGCGCAGCTTGATCAGCCCGCGCTGCAATTCTTCTTTTGGGGCCACCATTGCGACCCTTATGTAACTCTCGCCCGGGTTCTGCCCCGGTTTACCTTGTGCCAGATAGGCGCCGGGCAGAACCCGGACGCCGGTTTCGCGCCAGACCTTGAGCGCCGCCGCCTCGCCATCGTCGACCGGCAGCCAGAGGAAGAACCCCGCCTCGGGCGGCATGTAGCCCTGCACCCCGGCAAAGACATGATCGGCGACTGTGTATTTCGCCTGATAGAGCGCGCGGTTTTCTTCGACATGCGCCTCGTCGGCCCAGACCCGCGCGGCGGCGGCCTGAAGCGGGCCAGGCAGCGGGGCGCCGGAGTAGTTGCGAAGCTGTTTGACATGTTTCAGCGTTTCCGGCCCGCCCGCGATCACGCCCGAGCGCAGACCGGCAAGGTTCGACCGCTTCGACAGCGAGTTGAACAGCACCACCCGTTCGGGATGCGCGCCCATGTCCCGGGCCACGGTCAGCGCGCCGGTGGGGGCCGCGTCGCGGTAGATCTCGGAATAGCATTCATCGGCGAAGATGCGGAAATCGTATTGTTCGGCCAGACCGATCAGCTCGGCCCAGTAATCGCGGCTGGCCACGGCCCCCTGCGGGTTGGCGGGCGAGCAGATATAGGCCACGGCGGTTCGGTTCAGCACCTCGGCGGGCAGGCTGGCATAGTCGGGCAGATGGCCGGTGGCGGCGGTGGCGGGCACGAAATGCGGCTCGGCGCCCACCGAAATCGCGGCGACCATATAGACCTGATAGAACGGGTTCGGACACAGCACGATGGGCCGCTGGCCGTTCTTCTGCTCGGGACACAGCGCCATGGCGGCGTTATAGAGCCCCTCGCGCGTGCCGTTCAGGGCCATCACGTTCTGTTCGGGGTCAAGCGTCACGCCATAGCGGCGGGCGATCCAGTCGCAGATTGCCCCGCGCAGGGCGGGCGAGCCCTCGTTCGGCGGATAGCTTTGGAACAGATGCGCGTTTTCGACGATGACATCGGTGACCCAGGCCGGGAAGTCGTGCTTGGGCTCGCCAATGGTCATATGCACGACCTCGCCGCCCGGCGCATGATGGTCGAGCAACGCGCGCAGGCGCGGGAACGCATAGGCCGGTAGGTTCGAAAACCGATCGGGGAAATTCATCTGGTCTGCCTCGTCTCGGGATCATCGCGCCCCGTTTGAGACCAAATTACAGATGAACCCCGCTTGCGTCCAGACAAAGCGTTGCCATGGCAGGGAATTGTGGCATTCAGGCCAAGGCGCGCTCGGCGGCGGCACCGGTACGCAGCAGCGCCTCTTCACAGTCCGGGCGCCCCATCAGCATCAAGCCGCAGCCCGGCGTGCCGGTGGGCAGGCTGAGCGCGCAGAGCCCCATGAGGTTGCCGATGCGGGTGTTGCGGAGGGCCAAGAGGTTCTCGCTCACGTAATAGTCATGATCCTGCATCAGCCGGTCACGGTCGGGCGGCATGATCGGCGCGGTCGGCGCCAGAACCGCGTCGAACCCGGCGGTGGCCATGTCCCAGGCGGCACGGGCTGCATCGAGCTTGGCCCAGGCGGCGACATAATCGGGCGCCGTGAAATTGCGCCCGGCGCGGAACCGCTCCAGAATCTCGGCATACATCGCGCCGGGATTGGCCTCGATCACGTCGCGCCAGAGGCCATAGGCCTCGCCGGTATAGAGCACGGGCGACAGCGGCATGGCATCGGCCAGTTCGGGGATATGCAGCGGCACGATCTCGGCCCCGGCCTTGGACAGTTTGCGCACGGCGGTGTCAAAAGCCGCTCCGGGTGGATCGCGTAGATCGTCGAGCGCCACGGTCTGAAGCACCGCCAGCCGCTTGCCCGACAGCGAGGCGCCGCGCAGGTCGGCGGCTTTGCCGCCTTCAAGCAGGGCCAGAACCTCGGCCGCATCCTCGACCGAACGGGCCAGCGGGCCGATGGTGTCGAACCTGAGGCAGAGCGGCACCACGCCTTCGAGGCTGATCCGGCCCGAAGTTGTCTTGAGGCCCACAAGGTCGTTCCAGGCGGACGGGATGCGCACCGAACCGCCGGTGTCCGAGCCGATGCTGGAGGCGGCAAGGTCGAAGGCGACCGAGGCGGCAGCACCCGAGGAGGAGCCGCCCGGCACCCATTTCGGATCATGCACATTGGGCGGGGTCGCGGTGATCGGGTTGAGACCGAGCCCCGAGAAGGCCAGCTCGCTCATATGCGTCTTGCCAAGGCAGACGGAGCCTGCGGCGGTGGCATTGCGCAGAACCAGCGCATCGGTGTCGGGCACGCGGCCCTTGAGCAGGGCCGAGCCTGCCTCGGTCCCGGTTCCTGCGGTGTCGAACAGGTCTTTCCAGCTGATTGGCACTCCATCGAGCAGCGACCGGCGCAAGCCATGCCTGGCACGGTCAGCGGCGGCGCGGGCCTCGGCCTGGGCGCGATCATGCGTGACGCGGGCATAGATCGCGTCGCGGTGCGGATGCGCGTCGATGGCATCGAGATAACACTCGGTCAGTTCAACCGGGTCGATCCGCCCCGCGCCGATCCCGCGCCCCAGATCGCTTGCCGTCATCTTCAGCCAGTCGCCCATGTCATCCTCCCGCTGCGAGTCGAGGGCGACGGTAGCGACAGGACTGCACATGGACAATCCCGTAGCGAGGCGCATATTGCGCGTCATGGAACAGAGATCCGATATTCTGATCGTGGGCGGTGGGCTGAACGGCCCGGCGCTGGCTTTGGCACTGGCTGGAAACGGTCATTCGGTGACCATCGTCGATGCGCTGCCCGAGCCGGTGCGCGCCGATGCCGGGTTCGACGGGCGCGGCTATGCGCTGGCGCTGGCCTCGCAACGCTTGCTGGCGGCCATCGGCGTTTGGGCGCGTGTCGCGGACAACGCCCAGCCGATGCTAGAGATCAAGGTGACCGACGGCCATGCGGGCGAAGGGCCGTCGCCTTTCTTCCTGCATTTCGACCATGCCGAGATCGAGGAAGGCCCGATGGGCTATATGGTCGAGGACCGGTATCTGCGGCGCGCGCTCTTGGAGGCGATGGACGCGACGCCGGGCATCACCCAGTTGAACGGCGTGTCGGTGGTGGCGCAAGAGGTCGATGCCACCGGCGTGACGGTGACGCTGAGCGACGAGACGACCCGGCGGGCGGCGCTGCTGGTGGGCTGCGACGGGCGCAAGAGCGGCACCGCCGCGCGCGCGGGCATCAAGCGGACCGGCTGGGACTATGGCCAGACGGCGCTGGTCTGCGCCATCACGCATGAGCTGCCGCATCACGGCATCGCGCATCAATTCTTTATGCCGCCGGGGCCGCTGGCGATCCTGCCGCTGCCGGGCAATCGCAGTTCCATCGTCTGGAGCGAGCGAACCGAAGCGGCGGCGCGTATCAACGCGCTGCCCGAGGCGGAGTATCTGGAGATCCTGCGCCCGCGCTTTGGCGATTTCCTGGGCGAGATCCGGCTGGAAGGGGCCCGGTTTACCTATCCACTGAACCTGACCATCGCCAATGCCTTTGTCGCCGAACGGCTGGCGCTGGTGGGCGATGCGGCGCACGGGATGCACCCGATTGCCGGTCAGGGGCTGAACGCGGGCCTGCGCGATGTCGGTGCGCTGGCCGAGGTGCTGACGCTGGCGCGACGGCGGGGCGAGGATATCGGCTCGATCCTGGTGCTGGAGCGGTATCAGCAGTGGCGGCGGTTCGACACGGCCACGCTGGCGCTGGCGACCGATGTGTTCAACAGGCTGTTTTCCAATGACAATCCGATCCTGCGGGCGGGACGGGAACTGGGCATGGGGCTGATGGGAAAACTGCCCGGGGTGCGGCGCGGGTTCGTGCGCGAGGCGGCGGGGCTGACCGGTGACTTGCCGAAGCTGATGCAGGGCCGCCCGATCTGAAGCCCGGTCAGCGAGCCGCGTCTTCGCGATAGCGCGCGGCCCATTCGGCGCTGAGCCCGTCGGAGAGGCGGGCAACCGTGGGTTCCAGACCGCGCGCCTTGGCCGGGTCCTGTCCGATATGGTCCAGAATGGCGGAGAGCACCCGTTCGGGTGTATCCGCCAGATCCTCATAGTGGAAAGCAAGCGGGACGATACGCTGGGCAGCAAACCAGTCGGTCCAGCCCTGTTCATAGGCTTCCAGCGCCTTTACCTCGCGGTCTATTGCGTCGAAATCGTAAACCGGGTCGCGGTGTGGCGCGAGGCGTTCGACCTCGGTCCCGTCGGGGGCGACATGCCAGAGCCCCGATTGCTCGGCCCGGACGAGTGAGATCGCCTGCGCCAGCTTGTCCCGGCGGCGCAGGTGCAGATAACGCGTCGGCCCGAAGGCGGCGTCGATGCGGGCGGCGTCGGTCGGCAGACCGGGGAACAGGCGGTCGAGCGCGGCGGACATATCGCCCAGGTTCTCGCGCATCAGGCGCAGGCCGAAAACGGGGGTATCGCCACGCCCCTCGGCAATCGCGGCGGCCAGATAGGCGCCGAGAAAGGCATCGGTTCCCGGGCGCAGCGCCGATGGCAAGCCCCAATGTTCCGCCCACCAGTCGATGGATTGGGTCCGAAAGAAGGAATCGGGCTGGCCCGCCACGCCTGTGTCGGTGAGATAGCCGCACAAAAGGGTGCTGCCGCTGCGCGGCGTGCCGCACAGGATGTAGGCCGCAGCCGGTTCAGTCATCCAGGCGGCGGGCCTCGTCCACCAGCATCACCGGGATACCGTTGCGGATGGGAAAGGCGAGATGGGCGGATTTCGACAGTAGTTCCTGCGCCCCGGCGTCGTATTCCAGCGTGCCATGGGTCACCGGGCAGACCAGCGCTTCGAGCATGCGGCGGTCAAAAGCGGTATTTGGTTCGGTCATTGCAGTCTGTCCTCATCCGGGCCGCCACGCAGGGCGAATTCGATCAGTGTCACCAGCGTTTCGCGCCGGGTCTTGAGACAGGGTGCCTCAAGCAGGGCCTGTTTGTCCTCGGGCGTGAAGTCAAGCAGCATCGACAGCGAGTTGACCAGCAATTCATCATCGGCCTGGCACAGGGTTTCCCAGTCGGTCGCCAGATCGCGGGCCGAGAAATAGCGTTTGAGCAGGCGCAGGAACGGATCGCGGGCAAAGCGGGCGTCGGCCTCGCATTCGCGTTCCAGATCGCGGTCGAACCCTTTCCAGCAGACATTGCAACGGCGGTAGGGGGTGAAGCCCTCGACTTCGGACTTGACCCGGAACCGGGAGATCCCGGTGAGCGTGATCATGTAACGCCCGTCCTCGGTTTCCGAGAACTGGGTCACGCGCCCGGCACATCCGATCTGGTGCAGCTTGCCACTGTCGCTGCGGCAGGGGTTGGGCTGCACCATGCCGATCAGGCGCTGCGGCGTTTTCAGCGCGTCGCTGAGCATCTGAAGATAGCGCGGCTCGAAAACATGCAGGGGCAGCCGGGACCGGGGCAGCAACAGCGCCCCGGGCAGCGGAAAGACGGCCAATGTTTCGGGCAGGTCAGCGGATTGCATCATGCATCCGAGTGTAGTCCGGTTCGGCGATTAGGCAAATATCAGAGAGCTGAGTTTGCGCCGCCCGTTCAGCACAATCGGATCGTTGGGCTTGAGCGCGTCGAAGATGGTGAACAGCTGGGTCTTGGCCGCACCGTCGTTCCATTCGCGGTCGCGGCGGAACAGGTCCAGAAGCTCGGCCACCGCCTGTTCGGTCTGACCGGCGGCATGCAGCGCCTTGGCCAGATCGAACCGGGCCTGATGGTTGGCCGGATCGGCCTCGACCGCGGCGGCGAGTTCTGCCACCGGTCCGGCATTGGCGGCCTGCCGGGCCAGTTCCAGCTGGGCATGGGCGGCCTCAAGTTCGGGCTTGGTCGAGATCTCGGCCGGAGCGCCGTTCAGGATCGCCTCGGCATGGTCGAGATCGCCGATGGCGATATGGGCACGGACCAGACCGCCATAGGCGGCTGCATGGTTGGGTTCCTCGCCCAGGATTGCGGCAAAGGTTTCGGCGGCATCGGCGGCGGCGCCCTGTTCCAGCATCTCTTCGGCAGCGGCAACCGCCTCGTCCAGCGCGGCGCCGGGCGCCTCACCACCAGCGGCGGCAACCACCCGGTCGATGAAGCCCTTGATCTCGGAGGCGGGCAGCGCACCCTGGAACCCGTCGACCGGCTGGCCCTTGTGGAAGGCATAGACGGTCGGGATCGACTGGATCCGCATCTGGCCCGCGATCATCTGGTTTTCATCGACGTTGATCTTGACCATCTTCACCGCACCCTTGGCGGCGGTCACGGCAGCCTCGAGCGCGGGGCCCAGCGTCTTGCAGGGGCCACACCAAGGCGCCCAGAAATCCACGATCACCGGAACCGTCTGGCTGGCCTCGACGACATCAGCCATGAAGGTGGCTTCGTTCGTGTCCTTGATCAGATCGGCGGCGGGGGCGGCTTTTTGTCCAAGTTCAAGCATATCGGGCGTCCTTACGGAATGAGTTGGCACATATATGGACTGCGCATGCGGTGGTGCCAACCCGTTCTGCCGGAAATATGGGTCACTGGCGGCGGTCTGGCCGGTCCGGGACATTTGCGATCATCGCCGCGAACTCCGGCACTTTCGAGAGCGCGGACAGGAACCATTCGGCAAAGGGGGCGCCATAGGTCAGCGCGGCGTTCTGGAGGGTGGGGAGATTGGCCAAAACGAAGTCGACGACGGGCTGGCCCAAAAGGTCGCCGATCACTTTGCCGCCGACAGCGGCCCCGCCAAATCCGATCGCAGTAGCCCCGATCCGCCACAAGACGTTCCGGTTCACCGCCTTCTGCGCCTCGCGCGCTTGGGGCGAGGGGTTTTCGACAATCGCGCTTTCAAGCGCGCGCAGGCGGTCGCCCATCGCCTGCTGGTCCGCGATGATCCGGTGGCTGAGCGCATCCTGCGCGGCGATGTCCTTTTCAGGGTCGGGATTGTCGCGGGCCTTGCGGGCGCGCTCCATCAAGAGGGTCACGGTGGGGTGATCCACCGTCAGCCCGCCGCCCGCGTCGCAGACGCTCGACAGCAGGGCGGCAAGCGGGACGGGAAAGGGCATGCCCTCCTCGGCCCCTGCCCTTTCGGCGGCGCGCAGCTCGTTCAGCGCCAGATGGATCATCGCCATGTCCAGCGCCTCGAACTCGTCTTGCAGCATCGGGACCAGATGCCGCGCGAGATCAGCGAGACGGGGAAACTGATTGCCCGCCATTTGCGCCAAACGCTCCAGAAGTGCCGGGAGCGACCGGTGCATCGCGCGTTTCAGCGCATCCTCCTGCTCTTCGGCAGTCGGGCAACTGGCGGCCACCTCCAGCCTACCCTCCTGCTGGGCCACCGGGAACAGCGGGTCGGGGGGCGGCGGTCCGGCGTCTTTGGGCGGCTGCCAATCTTCCAGATAGTCGAACAGGGTCAGGGCGCGGATCTCGTGATCTTTGATCTCCGCAATCCGCGCGATCTCAGGGTCCCGTTGTGCCGCGGTGCAATTGGTGAAGGTAAGGCTGCTTAATCCGGGGTGGGTTACAAGACGCGTCAGCCGCCGCAACGACCGCAGATCATGGGCTTGCGTGTTGTTCAGCCTCAGCGTGGTCAGCTGGGTCAGGGCGGCAAGCGGGGCGATATCTGAGACTTGCGTGTTGTTCAGCGATAGCACGGTCAGCCGGGTCAGGGCGGCAAGCGGGGCGATATCCGATACTTGCGTGGTGTTCAGCGATAGCACGGTCAGCCGGGTCAGGGCGGCAAGCGGGGCGATATCCGATACTTGCGTAGTGTTCAGCCCCAGCCTGGTCAGCCGGGTCAGGGAGGCAAGCGGGGCGATATCCGATACTTGCGTGTTGCTCAGTACCAGCTCGGTCAGCCGGGTCAGGGCGGCAAGCGGGGCGATATCCGATACTTGCGTGGTGTTCAGCCACAGCTCGGTCAGCCGGGTCAGGGCGGCAAGCGGAGCGATATCCGATACTTGCATGTTGTCCAGCGACAGCTTGGTCAGCCGGGTCAGGGCGGCAAGCGGGGCGATATCCGATACTTGCGTGTTGCCCAGCGACAGCGCGGTCAACTGGGTCAGAGTGGCAAGCGAAGCGATATCCGATACTTGCGTGTTGTCCAGCAACAGCCGGGTCAGCTGGGTCAGGGTGGCAAGGGGCGCGATATCCGATACTTGCGTGTTGCTCAGATCTAGAACGCGCAGTTCCGTCAGCTCTGCGATGGACGGCGGCAGCCGGTCGAGGGCGTGGGTCTCTTCCCGGTCAAAGTCGAGGGTGTTGGCCCCCTCCCTCTTCGCCTCTTCAATCAGCTGTTCCGCAGCGGCATAGGCTTTGTCGGCGTCACTCATTACTCTCAC
Organism: Ruegeria sp. PrR005; assembly: GCF_010500245.1. GTDB lineage: Bacteria > Pseudomonadota > Alphaproteobacteria > Rhodobacterales > Rhodobacteraceae > Ruegeria_B > Ruegeria_B marisflavi. The sequence goes on along the minus strand of NZ_JAAGOX010000022.1, from coordinate 83,448 downwards.
CTCTGGTTGAGGTGAGCGTAAGGTGGCCGGGGCGGCGCGGCAATATCCGTCGGGGTGCTACAGGTCGAAACTGGCGAACACCGGGGCGTGGTCGCTGGGTTGCTCCCATCCGCGGGCGTCGCGCAGGATGCGGCTGGAATGGCCCGCGTTCGAGATGTCGGGCGTGGCCCAGACATGGTCGAGCCGGCGGCCCTTGTCGGCGGCGCTCCAGTCCTTGGCGCGGTAGGACCACCAGGAATACAAGAGCCCCTCGGGGATGTCCTGGCGGGTGATGTCGACCCATTTGCCCGCCTCCATAACCTGGCCCAGATGATCGACCTCGATGGGCGTGTGCGACACGATCTTGAGCAGTTGCTTGTGGCTCCAGACGTCATCCTCGCGCGGGGCGATGTTGAGGTCGCCCACGAGAATGGATTTCTCAGGGCTGTTGGTGTGAAACCAGTCGCGCATCTCGGTCAGGTAATCGAGTTTCTGGCCGAATTTCTCGTTCACCGCACGGTCGGGCACGTCCCCACCGGCGGGGACATAGAAATTGTGGATCGTCACCCCGTTTTCCAGCCGCGCCGCCACGTGGCGGGCATGGCCGAGGGTGGCGAAATCCTCGCGCCCCACTTCCTCGATGGGTAGGCGGGACAGGATGGCGACGCCGTTATAGCCCTTTTGCCCGTGCGCCACGACGTGCCGGTATCCCAGGTCGGCAAAGCTTTCGACCGGCATCTTGTCGACGGGCGACTTGATCTCTTGCAGGCAGAGGATGTCCGGCCCTTCCTCGGCCAGAAGCCTGCACACGATGGGTTCGCGCAGGCGGACCGAGTTGATGTTCCAGGTGGCAAGGGTAAAGGACATGGCGCGTCTCGCTTTCATCGGGTCCGGCGAAACCTATCGCCTTGTCCGTCGATGTCCATGGCCTGCGCAAAAAAAGGCCGGGCACGAAGCCCGGCCAGTCCAACAGGGAGGTACATGTCATTGCCCGGACATGAACGGGTTAAGTATCAGGTTAAAGATAACATCGAGGTGTTTCTTTGACCTGAATCAACAAATATCTCAGGCGACCAGCCTGTAACCGCCTGATTCCGTCACCAGAAGGCGCGCATTCGACGGATCGGGCTCGATTTTCTGACGCAACCTGTAAATGTGTGTTTCTAGCGTGTGGGTTGTAACGCCGGCATTATAGCCCCAGACCTCGTGCAGCAGCACGTCGCGGGGAACGACACCGTCGTTGGACCGATACAGGAACTTGAGGATATTGGTTTCCTTCTCGGTCAGACGGATCTTGCGCTCGTCCTCGGTGATCAGCATCTTCATCGCCGGTTTGAACGTGTACGGCCCAAGCTGGAACACCGCGTCCTCGGATTGTTCGTGCTGGCGCAGCTGGGCGCGGATACGGGCGAGCAGGACCGGAAACTTGAACGGTTTGGTGACATAGTCATTGGCCCCCGCATCGAGCCCCAGGATGGTGTCGGCGTCGCCGTCGTGACCGGTGAGCATGAGGATCGGGCTTTTGACCCCCTGCTTGCGCATCAGGCGGCACAGTTCGCGCCCGTCGGTGTCGGGCAGACCCACATCCAGGATGATGAGGTCATAAATCGCCTCTTTCACCCGGTCGGTTGCGGCATGGCCGGTTTCGGCTTCGAAGACATCGAAGTCCTCGGTCATCACCAGTTGTTCGCTCAGCGCTTCGCGCAGGTCGTCGTCATCATCCACCAGCAGGATCTTCTTGAGCTGCGCCATCGCGGCTTCCTCCTAATCTCGTTTCCAACCAGTTGAGCACGCCACACGCAAACGGCAAGAATTGCTGCAATTCTCTCACGCCCTCGTGTTTTTCGTCAGCAATATGTTTCACATTTCGGCCATCACGCACTAGGTACGTGCTGTAGATGCCACTGGACAAGACCCATGAGCCTGATCCCCGACATTACCGAATTGCTGGCGCGGGCGCGTGCCGACCTGCGGATGGGGGTGCCGGTGGTTCTGACCGGCGAAGAGGGCGAGAGCGTTCTGGCCGTTGCGGCGGAAACCCTGTCGCCCGCGCGACTGGCCGATCTGCGCGCTCTGGGCATGCCGGTGATCGCAGTGACCGGGCGGCGGGCCGAGACGCTGAAGGCGCGGGCCTATGACGGCGATTTGGCGCGCGTTCTGATCCCCGGTTTTGCCGATCTCGCCTGGGTGCAGGCGGTGGCCGATCCGTCGGACGATCTGGCGCAGCCCATGAAAGGGCCGCTGACGACCGAGCGGCAGGGCAGCGCGGCGCTGCACCGGCTGGCGATCGGGCTGACGAAATCCGCCCGGCTGTTGCCCGCGGCGGTGGTTGTCGCAGTGGCGGACGGGCGCGGTTTTGCCGTCGCGCATGGGCTGACCTGCCTGGATCACGCACGTGCTGCGCCGCATCTGGGCGAGCGCAGCCCGCTGCACGAGGTGGCCGCCGCGCGCCTGCCGATGGAAGTCTCCGAGGCCGGGCGCCTGCATGTGTTCCGTCCCGAGGATGGGGGCGAGGAGCATTACGCGGTGGAAATCGGCCGCCCCGACCGGGACAAGCCGGTGCTGGCCCGGTTGCATTCGGCCTGTTTCACCGGCGACCTGATGGGAAGCCTGAAATGCGATTGCGGCCCGCAGCTGCGCGGGGCGCTGGCACAGATGGGCGAGGAAGGCGCGGGCGTGCTGCTCTACCTGAACCAAGAGGGGCGCGGCATTGGGCTGGCCAACAAGATGCGGGCCTATTTCCTGCAAGATCAGGGGTTTGACACGGTCGAGGCCAATCATAGGCTGGGGTTCGAGGATGACGAGCGCGACTTTCGACTGGGCTCGGATATTCTGAAATCGCTGGGATTCAAGGCGGTGCGCCTGCTCACCAACAACCCCGCCAAGATCGCGATGATGGAGCGGACAGGCATCGCGGTGACCGAACGGGTGCCGCTGAAGGTGGGCGAGACCGCGCACAATCGCGGCTATCTGGCAACCAAGGCGGCCAAATCGGGCCATATGCTGTGAGTCCGCGTGATCTGGTGCTGACGCCGCGCGGGGTGCGGTTTTGGGGCCGGAATTTTCCCTGTTCCATCGGCAAGGGCGGCGTCCGGGCCGACAAGCGCGAGGGCGACGGAGCGACGCCGGTAGGCAAACACCGGATCGTCGGAATGCTTTACCGCGCCGACCGGATGACATCGCCTGCGCCTTGGGCGCAGCCCATCGGGCCGGGCGATCTGTGGTCAGACGACATGGGCGATGCCGCCTATAACCATCTGGTCCGGGCGCCTTATGGGCACAGCCACGAACGGCTGCGCCGGGCCGATCCGCTTTATGATCTGGTGCTGGTGACCGACTGGAACTGGCCCGATGCGGAACCGGGGCGTGGATCGGCTATTTTTATCCACCAATGGCGGCGACCTGGGTATCCGACCGAGGGCTGTGTCGCCTTTTCCCGCCGCGATCTGCATTGGATCGCGGGCAGGATCGAACCCGGCAGCCGGTTGATCATCCCGCCGCGGTAGTCCGGTCGCCAAAAATGGCAGAGCCCACCCGGACATGGGTGGCGCCCAGCCTGATGGCGCTTTCGAAATCGCCGCTCATCCCCATGCTGAGACCGTCAAGGCCGTTGCGCGCGGCGATCTTGGCCAGCAGCGCGAAATGCAGGGCGGGCTCCTCCTCGACCGGGGGGATACACATGAGCCCGCGCACCGGCAGATCAAGCGCGCGGCATTCGGCGATGAAGCCGTCCGCCTCGACTGGCAGGACACCGGCCTTTTGCTCCTCTTCCCCGGTGTTGACCTGAATGAACAGATCCGGGCAATGGCCCAGTTCCTGTGCCAGCCGGGCCAGGGAAATGGCGAGTTTCGGGCGGTCGACGGAATGGATGGCATCGACCAGTTCCATGGCCTGCCGTGCCTTGTTGGTCTGCAAGGGACCGATCAGGTGAAGTTCGACGCCGCTGAACCGTTCCTTGAACGCGGGCCATTTCCCGGCCGCTTCCTGAACCCGGTTCTCGCCAAAGACGCGGTGGCCCTGTTCCAGTACCGCCTCGACCCGGTCGTTTGGCTGTACCTTGGACACGGCGATCAGCTTGACCGCGCCCTCTGGGCGGCCGGCGGCCTTCTCGGCACTCGCGATGCGGTTCTTGATCTCTTGCAGCGACATGGCATCCCCCGATCTGGTTTGCCGCAGGAAAACACCATGTTGGCGCAAAAGAAAAGGGCAGGTCCGAAGACCTGCCCCCATTCGATACCGTCAAGCGGTGTACAGCTTAGAAGCTGAAGTACACACCGGCCTGGAAGGTGTCGTTGTCGTTCGACGCACGACGGTAGCCTGCTTCCAGCGAAGCGCCGCCGCCCAGGTCGTACGAGTAGTGGATACCGTAGGAGCCACCTTCGTTGGCGTTCGAACCGGCGACGTTGTCGCGGTTGTCGCCACGGCCGGCGAGAACGTCGGCTGCGTCAACTGCGCTTTCGTCGGTGTAGAACACCAGCAGGTTCGAAGCCGAACCGATGTCCATGTTGCCGTAGATGCCCCACTTCGAGATGCCGTCGTTGTCGGCATATGCGACGCGGACGCCGAACTGACCCAGGTCACCGGCGACCGACACCAGGGTCTTGTCTTCCCACATGGCGTCCGACGACTGGTGAGCAGCTGCGATGGTCCAGTCACCGAAGGTGTAGGCACCCATCACGCCGATACGGTCCGAAGCAACGGCGCCGTTACGGGTCGAGTACGAAACGTGGCCGGTGAAGCCGCCGGTCGAATAGATGAATTCGACGCCGTTCACACCGGTACCTGCCGACGAGTATGCATCCCAGTTGAAGAACTCGTTGTTCACGTTACCAACGTGCGAGTAGAAGCTGGCGCCGTCGATACCGATACCTGCGGTACGGGTTTCGAGGTAGGTGCCGGGCATGTTTTCAACTGCGCCGATGATGTTGCCGACGTTCACGCGGAAGCCCTGGTACGACACGCCAAAGCGAGCGCCGTTGAAGGCTGCGCCACCCGGGGTGTTGTCACGGCTTTCAGCCTGTGCACGGAAGCGAGCGTCGAAAGCAACACCGGAGTCGGTTTCTGCCGACATGTCGAACTGCAGACGCAGACGGCTGGTGATGGTGGTCTTCGAGACACCGTTCACGGCGCGGTCGTTGGCGTCGTTGTAGTCCAGACCGAAACGGCCATAGCCGCTGATACGAACGTCTGCTGCTGCGACGCTTGCGGTAGCGATCAGCGCAGTCGTTGCGAAGAGAACTTTTTTCATCGTGTTTCCCTCGGTTTTCATTCATACGCCCAAACCAGTGAATCCGGCGTGGGTATGGACAGGGGTTTCGCTCTTTCACCCCCTTTTTGGCAAGCCTTGCCGGGCGATGAGGGACAAAGTCGTCACGGATGGTGCAGCTTTGCCACAGTCCCGGAGCGCGCCCTGCGGATTTCGCCCCCAGTTTCGGGGTTTGGGCCCGATTTCCCGTACGCGCGCGGGCGTTCCCGGTTTATAGAGGCTTGCCCCTAGGAAGCGGCTTGGGTAGGACATTCATCACGAGAAAGCTGTGGGATTGTCCGATGACGTTGCAAAATGCGCTCAAAGCCACCCTTGTACTGTCCTTGTGCCTGGGTGTGGCCGCCTGCGGCAACCGCGGTGGAGGTGTTCGCATCGCTGATGCCGCACCCGCGGATGATTCCTATATCTCCAACAACCGCGAAAGCGCGCCCACGAATTACGAGAAATCGTCGATCTGGGATGTGTTCGGGCCCTCGAAGGCCGAGCAGACGGTTCAGGTGAACCGTTATCTCTGGGCTGCCTCGCTGGATGTTCTGAGTTTTCTGCCGGTGCAGTCGGTCGATCCGTTCACCGGCGTGATCGTGACTGGATACGGCACGCCGCCGGGCGGCGGCCGGTCTTATCGAGCAACTGTCCATATCAAGGATCCGGCGCTGGAGGCACGCTCGCTGAAGGTTTCGCTGCAATCCAGTGGCGGCGCCCCGGTCAGCGCATCGACCGCGCGCGCGGTCGAAGATGCGATTCTGTCGCGGGCCCGGCAACTGCGGATCGCCGACAACAAACTCTAGAACCTCGCTGCAATTCGATCTATCACCACGCCGGGTTCACGCCCGGCGTTTGCATTCACCAAGGACCGTACCTGCCATGTCGCGCTACTCCGCCACCGAAATCGAAGCCAGATGGCAAGAGGCCTGGGACAAGGCCGGTATCTTCAAGGCCGCGCGCACGGCGGACAAGCCGAAATACTACGTGCTCGAGATGTTCCCCTATCCGTCCGGGCGCATCCATATCGGTCATGTGCGCAATTACACGATGGGCGACGTGATCGCGCGTTACAAACTGTCGAACGGGTTCAACGTGCTGCACCCGATGGGTTTCGATGCCTTTGGCATGCCAGCCGAAAACGCTGCCATGGCCAGCGGCGGCCACCCCAAGGACTGGACCTACAAGAACATCGAGACCATGGTCGCGCAGATGAAGCCGCTTGGTTTTGGTCTGGACTGGTCGCGCATGTTCGCCACCTGCGACCCGGAGTATTACGGACAGCAACAGGCGCTGTTCCTCGATTTCCTTGAAAAAGGGCTGGTCTATCGCAAGAACGCGGTGGTGAACTGGGACCCGGTCGACATGACCGTTCTGGCCAATGAGCAGGTCGAGGACGGGCGCGGCTGGCGGTCTGGCGCACTGGTCGAGCGGCGCGAACTGACCCAGTGGTTCTTCAAGATCTCCGATTTCTCGGGCGAGCTTCTGGATGCGCTTGACACGCTGGATGACTGGCCCGCCAAGGTGCGGCTGATGCAGGAGAACTGGATCGGCAAGTCGCGCGGGCTGCAATTCTCGTGGGCGCTGACCGAGCCCGCCCATGGCATCGACTCGCTCGACGTCTATACCACACGGCCCGACACGCTGATGGGGGCCTCGTTCCTCGGCATCTCGCCCGATCACCCGTTGACCAAGGCGCTGGAGGCCGAGAACCCCGACCTCGCCACCAAGGTAGCCGCGATGCGCAAGGGCGGCACCACCGAGGAAGCCATCGAGAAGGCCGAGAAGCTGGGGGCCGATACCGGGTTGCGCGTGCGCCATCCGCTGAACCCCGACTGGGAACTGCCGGTCTGGGTCGCCAACTTCATCCTGATGGATTACGGCACCGGCGCGATCTTTGCCTGCCCGGCGCATGACCAGCGCGATCTCGATTTCTGCCGCAAATACGACCTGCCGGTGATCGACACCTTTGTGGCGCTCGACGATCCCAAGCCGGTCGAGACCGAGGCCTTTGTGCCGCTGAAAACCGAAAAGGTGAAATGGATCAACCATTTCGCCGGGCTGGACGAGGCCACCGGGCAAGAGGCGATCGACGCCACCATCGACTGGATGGAGGCCAAGGGCCTGGGCACTGGCGTGACCAAGTTCCGCCTGCGCGACTGGGGCCTGTCGCGTCAGCGCTATTGGGGTTGCCCGATTCCCGTTGTGCACTGCGATGCCTGCGGCGTCGTGCCCGAGAAAAAGGAAAATCTGCCCATCCGGCTGCCTGACGATGTCACCTTTGACGTGCCCGGCAACCCGCTGGACCGGCACCCGACCTGGCGCAACTGCGCCTGCCCGTCCTGCGGTCGGCCCGCCCGGCGCGAGACCGACACGATGGACACGTTCGTTGACAGCTCGTGGTATTTCGCACGCTTCACCGCGCCGCGCGCCGAAACGCCCACCGTCATGGCCGAGGCTGATTACTGGATGAATGTCGACCAGTATATCGGCGGCATCGAACACGCGATCCTGCACCTGCTTTATTCGCGGTTCTTTGCCCGCGCGATGCATATCTGTGGCCACCTGCCCGAAAAATCGAAAGAGCCGTTCAACGCGCTCTTTACCCAGGGCATGGTGACCCACGCGATCTACAAGACCACCGGCGCAGATGGCCGCCCGGTCTATCACTACCCCGATGCGGTGCGCCTCGAGGGCGGCAAGGGCTATCTGGAGGACGGCACGGAGGTCGAGATCATCCCCTCGGCCAAGATGTCGAAATCCAAGAACAACGTGGTCGACCCGGTCGCCATCATCGACCGGTATGGCGCCGATACCGCGCGCTGGTTCGTACTGTCCGACAGCCCGCCGGAACGCGACGTGGAATGGACCGATGCCGGCGCCGAGGCCGCGCACAAGCACCTGAACCGGGTGTGGAACCTATGCGACCGGATCGCCGCGATGGACCCGGGCGCGCCGGGCGAGGGTGACGAAGACCTGCTGCGCGAGATGCACAAATGCATCCGCGACGTGACCAATGGCGTGGAAAGCTTTGGCTTCAACGCGGCGATTGCGAAACTCTATGCCTTTACCAATACGCTGGCAAAATCCAATGCCGGGGCGGCGGCACAGAAACAGGCGATCATGACGCTGGCGCAACTGATGTCGCCGATGACCCCGCACCTGGCCGAGGATATCTGGGCGCATCAGGGCGGCGAAGGGTTGATTGCGACAGCACCCTGGCCCAAGGCCGATCCGGCGATGCTGGTCGATACCGCAGTGACGCTGCCGATCCAGATCAACGGCAAGCGCCGCGCCGAAATCAGCGTGCCGGTCGATATGGACAAGGCCGAGGTTGAAAAACTGGCGCTGGCGACCGATGCTGTGCAAAAGGCGCTGAATGGCGCCGCGCCAAAGAAGGTGATCGTCGTGCCGGGCCGGATCATAAATGTGGTGGTTTAACCGTAGAGCGCTGTTGATGCTGCCGCTGGCGCTGGCCGCCTGCGGATTCCAGCCGGTCTATGGGCCCGGCGGCGCGGGCAGTGCGCTCTATGGCAAGGTCGAGGTGTCCGCCCCTGACGATGTCGACAGCTATTGGCTGGTGCAGAACCTGGAACAGACGCTGGGGCGCAGCGCGGCGGCCGGGACCGATTACAAGCTTGACGTCAAGGTGACGACCACCTCGCAGGGCCAGGCGATCACCGCGTCGAACGAGACCACCCGCTATGCCATCGTGGGCACCGCGACCTACAAGCTGAGCGACAAGGACAGCGGTGCGGTTCTGGCCTCGGGTGAGGTCGAGAGCTTTACCGGCTATTCCGCGACCGGGTCGACGGTGGACACGCTGGCGGGTGAACGTGACGCGCGGCAGCGGCTGATGACGATTCTGTCGGACATGCTGACAACCAAGCTGTACTCCACCCTGGACCTGCCGGCATGAAGCTGAGCCCGCGCGAGGCCGAAGGCTATTTCGCCAAACCCGACGCAGGCCGGACCGGATTGCTGATCTATGGCGGTGACGCGATGCGGGTGGCGTTGAAACGCCAGCAGGTGATCGCGGCCCTGCTCGGCCCCAATGGCGAGGAAGAGATGCGCCTGACCCGGATGGCGGGTGGCGATCTGCGCAAGGACCCGGCGCAACTGGTCGATGCGATCAAGGCGGTCGGGTTCTTTCCCGGCCCGCGCGTTGCCTTTGTCGAGGATTGCCCCGAGCTGTCGGCCCCTGCGGTTCTGGCCGCGCTGGAAGATTGGGAGCCGGGCGACGCGCAGATCGTGGTGACCGCCGGGCAACTCAAGGCCACGTCCAAGCTGCGCAAAGGGTTCGAGACCCATCCCAACGCCTATGCCGTGGGCATTTATGACGATCCGCCGTCGCGGGCCGAAATCGAACGGATGCTGGCGCAGGCGGGTATCCGGGATGTTCCGACCGAGCCGATGTCGGTGCTGGCCAACCTTGCCCGCGAACTGGGTCCGGGCGATTTTGCCCAGACGCTGGAGAAGCTGGCGCTTTACAAGCTGAATGACGCAGCGCCGCTCAGCCTTGAGGATATTGCCGATTGCGCGCCGCGCTCGACCGAGGCCGGGTTGGACGATCTGTTGAACGTCGTGGCCGAGGGCAAGATGGATGCCGTTGGCCCGCTGCTCCGCCGGTTGCAGGCGCAGGGCACCAATGCGACCGGCCTGTGCATCGCTGCCACCCGCCATTTTCGCACGCTTTACGCCTGCGCCTCGGACCCGGGCGGACCGGGACAGGGGATCAACCGGCTGCGCCCGCCGGTCTATGGCCCGCGTCGCGACCGCATCCTGGGGCAGGCGCAGACCTGGGGCGCGCGGCGGCTGGAGACGGCCCTGACCGTGCTGACCGACACCGACCTTGCCCTGCGCTCTGCCGGGCAGTCGGCGCCGCAGATGCCGCTGGTGGAGCGGGCAATGATCCGGCTGGCGATGCTGTCGCGCTCGCGCTGATGTGAGCAGGCGGCATGCGCCCTTGACGCGGGCGGCGCGAAAGCCATTCTGCAGGACAACTGAAACGGAGGTTCCGAATGTACAAGGTCTATGGCCGGGTCCGCAGCCGCGCGGCGCGGGTGTTGTGGTTGCTCGAAGAGCTGGGCGTGCCCTATGAGCATATCGATGTCGGCCCGCATGACCCGCAGGTCGTGGCACTGAACGGCAGTGGCAAGGTACCGGTCCTGGTCGACGGCGAGCACATGATCACCGACAGTTCGGCGATCATGACCTATCTCGCCGACAAACACGGCGATTTCACCTATCCCGCCGGTACGATCGAACGCGCCAAACAGGATGCGCTGTTCCACACCGTGCTGGACGAAATCGACGCGGTGCTGTGGGTCGCGGCCCGGCATGGGTTCATCCTGCCCGAGGACAAGCGGGTTCCGGCCGTCATCGACTGCACCAAATGGGAGTTCGAGCGCAACCTTGCCCGGTTGGAGGCGCGGCTGGAAGGCCCCTTCCTGCAAGGGGAAAAGATGACCATCGCCGATATCCTGCTGACCCATTGTCTGAACTGGGCAAATGGCGCGGGCTTCCCGGTCACCTCTCGCAAGATCAAGGATTACGCCAAGGAAATGCGCGCACGCCCCGCGTCTCAGCGCATGGGCGCACTGACCCCGGCCTGAGCCCAACTTGCCGCCGCGCGGCCGGCCCAGCGGCCGGTCGCAAAACAGCCTGTCAGCAGGTAGCCGCCGGTAGGCGCCTCCCAATCCATCATTTCACCGGCGCAAAAGACGCCCGGTAGCGCGCGGATCATGAGCGTTTCGTCCAATGCGGTTCTGGCCACACCGCCCGCGGTCGAAATCGCCTCGTCCATCGGGCGCGGCCCCGCATGTCGGACCGGCAGCGCCTTGAGCATCGCCGCCAGCGCCGGAGGGTCTTGGGGCAAGGGGCGGCCAAATTCCATCAGCAGCGCCGCGCGCGCTCCCGACAGGTTCAGCGACTTGCGCAGGTGGGCCGACAGGCTGGCCTTGCCGCGTGGTTTCGCCAGCCTGCGCGACAGCTCGGCCTCTGCAAGATCGGGAAAGAGATCCACCGTCAGCGCCGCACCGTCGCGCACGGCGGTCGAGACCGAATAGATGCCGCCGCCTTCGAGCCCGCGGGCGGAGATCACCGCTTCGCCCCGGCTGGACAGCGTACCGGCCCGCCAGGTGACATTCTTGACCGGTTCGCCGACATGCGGGGTCATGTGATCGGACCAATGGACCAGCAGCCCGGCATTGGCGGGCGTGAACGGGGACAGATCCACCCCGTGTGCCTCCAGAAGGGCGGCCCATTGCCCGTCCGAGCCAAGCCGCGCCCAGCTTGCCCCGCCCAGCGCCAGAACGGTGACAACGGGTTGGATCTGCTGCGCGCCGATGGGAGTGTCGAAAACGAACGCTTCCCCATCCCAGCCGGTCCAGCGCCAGCGGGTGCGGATATCCACCCCCTGCGCCGCCAGCTCGGCCAGCCAGGCCCGCAACAGCGGCGAGGCCTTCATCACCTTGGGAAACACCCGCCCGGTGGAGCCAGTGAACAGCTCCTGCCCCAAATCCTGCGCCCAGTGCTGCACCGCCTCGGCGTCAAACTCGGCCAACATCGGGCGTAGCCAACCAGCAGCATTGCCATAGGCGGAAAGAAGCTGTTCGAACGGTTCGTTCTTGGTCAGATTCAGCCCGGATTTTCCCGCCATCAGGAACTTGCGCGCGACCGAGGGTTTCGCCTCGGCCACCACCACCGGCAAACCGGCACGGGCCAGTTCGCCCGCCGCCATAAGGCCCGCAGGCCCGGCGCCGATGACCAGAGCCGGTTTCACGGCATGACGTTCCGTTTCGGCCGATATCCGCATGTCGCCTTTCCTGCCGTCCCTATTTGCACCGGTCGCGTGGTGGTGCATCCTCTTGCCCATGACGGACACGGAAGACAAGAGCGCGCCGGTCTGCCCGCTGTGCGACCGGCCGATCCCGGATGGAGGCGGCAGCCTGCATCACCTGATCCCCCGGCTCAAGGGCGGCAAGGGCGGGCCGACGGTGCTGCTGCACCAGATCTGCCACAAGGAAGTGCACGCAACCCTGACCGAAACGGAACTGGCGCGCAGGTTTCACACGATTGAGGCGCTGCGCAGACATCCCCGGCTGGAACGTTTCCTGGAGTGGGTCAGCAAGCGCCCGCCAGGATTCCGGTCAAAGGTTCCGGGCAAGCGCCGGGGGCGCTGATCACGATGGCAAGAGCGGCGTGCCGCGCAGGTCAAGGCCGGTGGCTGTCAGCCCCTCGACGCCGATACCCGCCAGCGCCGGAGCGGGGGCGAATTCCGCCCCTTCGACATGCTGAAACTCGATCAGCGTATAGGGGCGTTTCCACAACCATTCGCGATTCGTCACCGACCAGAGGTCGGGGTCCGGCGGAGTTTCGGTACTGAACCCGAAAAAGAACAGATCGAACTCATAATCGACCACCTCCTGCACCGACAGAAGGGTCATCCCCAGCCCTCGGCAGATCGCCTCGTCCCGGGCGATATCGCCGCTGCGCAAGGTGATATGGGCCAAGGTCGCCGCGGCGAACGGTGCCGAAGGATCGGCCGCCCCGGGCGGCCGGTTGCCTTCGAAATCCTGTTGCAGCAGCTCGATGACGAAGCCCTCGGGGTCGGTAAGGTGGCACAAGTATCCGATGTCTCCGAACTGGCGCGGATCGCTGACGGCGACGCCCTGCGCCCGCAGCGCTTGTACGGCAAGGTCAACATCCGGCAGGGTTATGCCGATCTTCCAATAGCACTGGCCACGATCATGCTGATACCCGCCGCCACCGGCATGCAGGATCAGGTCGGCATCTGGCCCGCCATAGCCGACATGCCACGCCTCGCCCCGTTTACCGGCGGTCATGCCGAGAGTGTCGCGATAAAACCCCGCAAGCGCCGCCGCATCGGCGGCGCGCAGGTGGAGGGCGGCCAACCTCATGGACAGAGGGCTGCGATCCCAGCCGCGATGCCCGGGTCGGCGGTAACCGAATCAGCTACCAACGACCGGGCGGTCTCCATCAACTGGTCGGAAGGCACGATCCGGTCCACGAGACCAAAATCATAGGCCTCCTGCGCGGTGATCTTCTGCCCCGCCATCAGGATCAGCCGCGTCCGGGCCGGGCCGATCAGCGCCGCCATGCGCGCCGGGTCCGACGGCTGCGGCAGAAAGCCGAGCTTCATCACCGGGTAGAAGAATTTCGCCTCGGGCACCGCGATGCGCAGGTCGCAGGCCAGCGCCATGCCGTTGGCGCCACCCGCCAGGGTCCCGTTCAGGGCCGCGACGGTGAGGCAGGGCAGAGCGGCAATGGCGCCTGAAAGCCTCTCCCACAGGTCCGAAGTGGCGAGACCGGCGCGCGCCGCCTCCAGATCGGCACCGGCGCTGAACACCTTGCCGCGCCCGGTCAGGATCAGCGCCCGCGCCTCGCCCGCCGCTTCGGCGATCTCGACCAGCCGCTCCAACATGGCCACGGTCAGCGAATTGGCCTTGTCGGGGCGGTTCAGCGTGACGGTCCACAGACCGCCGTCCTGCTCCAGCTCGATCATATCAGGCCGACCCGGCGGCGAATGGTCTCGTCGCGCAGGGAGATCTCGGTGCCCCGGAATTCGTCCGCATCCGCGCCGCACATCCACAGCAGCGTGCGCGCGGGCCAGTCGGCGGGGACATGCGCCGACCAGTCCAGCTGGCTGACCGGGTTGATGCCCGAGCTTTTGATCTCGCGCTGCATCTGGGTGGCAACGGTGCCCGGGGACAGGCCCATCGCGCGGATGCCGTGATGCGCCTCTTCCAGATGCAGGCAGGAGGTGAGCATCGCCGCACCCGCCTTGGAGGCGCAATAATGGCTCCAGGCCTCGACCGGGTTGTGGGCCGCGCCCGAACTGACCGTCAGGATGGTTCCGCCGCCCGTCTTGCGCATCACCGGCAATGCCGCGCGCATGCCATAGTAGACGCCCTTGAGGTTGATATCGATCGCGTGGCTCCAACCGGCCGGGTCGGAACTGGCCAGATGCGAGATCGGTTCGACGACACCGGCATTGTTGATCAGGACATCCAGACCGCCGAACCGCGCCACCGTGGCATTCACCGCCCCGGCCACCTGTCCGGCATCGGCCACGTCGCAGGCCAGCGGCATCGCCCGATCACCCAGTTCGGCAGCCAGCGTGGCCACAGCGTCGGCGCTGCGGGCGAGCAGCACCACATTGGCGCCCGCCTCGGCAAAGATTCGCCCGGCCTCGGCCCCGATTCCGCGGCTGGCACCGGTGATCAGAACGGTTTTTCCCTGCATGTCGGTCATTCAAATCTCCTTCAACTTCGGTCAAGTCCTACTCTGGCTCGGATAAAGGGTCTAGTGGTTGCCCCTTGACGCCTGCCGCGCCACAACCGACGATAGCCGCGAAATTTATCCAGAGAGGTTCTTGGAATGTCCGTTTTCCTTCGCCGCACGTCAGGCGCCGTGATCGCTTATGCCATAGCCAGCCAGAGCGCCTGGGCCGATCTGAGCGCCGATCAGGTTTGGGCCGACTGGAAAGCTTATCTTGGTGGAATGGGTTACGAGGTTTCCGGAACCGAAAGCCGGTCGGGCAATACGCTGACAATCTCGGGCATGTCGATGACCATGCAGATCCCCGACGCCGAAGGCGCGCTGGCCGTGACCTTGCCGGAAATGAGCCTGACGGATCAGGGCGATGGAACCGTGCGCATCGTCCTGCCCGAAGAGTTCCCGATCAATTTCGTGGTGACCCCGGAAGGCGAGGACGCGGTCAAGGGCACGGTGAACTATCTGAACCGCAACATGTCGATGGTCGTCTCCGGTGCCCCCGAGGACATGACCTATGCCTATTCGGCGGATCAGGTGACGGTCAGCCTCGCCGCGCTGGAAGCAGAAGGCGAAGCGATGCCCGAAGGCGCGATTACCGCGTCGATGGACATCACCGGCGTCGCCGGAACCTCGCAGATGAAGATCGGCGCGATGCGCGACATGGTGCAGAGTTTCACCGCCGACGGGCTGAGCTATGCGCTGTCCTTCGACGACCCCGAATCCGACGATGAAGGCACGTTCAACGGCGCAATGAGCGGCATTACCTATGCCGGCAGTGGCACCATCCCGACCGAGTTCGATGCCGCCAACTTCTCGAACATGCTGAAGTCGGGTTTCGCCTTTGACGGCACGCTGAGCTACACGGCGGGCAACGGGTCAATGAACGGCACCGGCGATGGCGAGACCTTTGCCTTCAGCTCGAAATCGCAGGGCGGCGATTTCCGGATCGGTATGGATTCCTCGCATGTGGTTTATGACCTGACCAGCAATAGGGCCGAGATTTCGATGACCACGCAGGAACTGCCGTTCCCGGTTGATCTGGCGATGGCGAAATCGGGGTTCAAGCTGGATATCCCGGTGCAGGCGGGCGATGCGCCGCAACCCTTTGGCCTGGGATTGAACCTGACCGATTTCACCATGTCCGACATGATCTGGGGCATGTTCGACCCTGTTGGTGCGCTGCCGCGTGACCCGGCGACCATCGCGCTCGACCTGACGGGGACGGCCAAGGTGCTGGTCGATTTCCTCGACCCCACCGTTGCCGAGACGCTGGAAGCGACCGGAGCCGCACCGGGTGAGTTGAACACCCTGCAAATCAACCAGCTGCTGGTGTCGATGGTGGGCGCCAAGCTGACCGGCACCGGCGCGTTCGAGTTCGACAACAGCGATCTGGAGAGCTTCGACGGGATGCCCGCGCCCTCGGGTGTCGCCAACCTGACGCTGGTGGGGGCAAATGCGCTGATCGACAAGCTGATCGCGATGGGTTTCGTTTCGGACCAGGACGCGATGGGCGCGCGGATGATGATGGGCATGCTGGCGGTACCGGGCGATGCGCCCGACACGCTGAACTCGACCATCGAGATCAACAAGCAAGGCCATATCATGGCCAACGGCCAGCGGATCAAGTGATCTGAACACTCTCGGGACCGGGCGTACGGCGCCCGGTTCGCCAATTCGCGGCGCGGGGCTTGCAGCAGGTCCGGTCGGCGGCTACCTCGGTGACAGGATGACAGGAGGGGCCATGCCGCGCACCGTAGAGGAAATCAGTCACGCACTTCTGGATGCGGCCCGCAAGGCGGGGGCCGAGGCCGCCGACGCGATGGTCACCCAGGGCACATCGGTCTCGGTCGAGGTCCGAGGTGGCGCACTGGAACATGCCGAACGGTCGGAAGGCACGGATCTGGGGCTGCGGGTGTTCATCGGCAAGCGGCAGGCCATCGTGTCGAGTTCTGATAGTCGGCCAGAGACACTGGCGGCGATGGCGGAACGGGCGGTGGCCATGGCACGCGAGGCGCCAGAGGATCCCTATGCCGGGTTGGCTGACCCGTCGGAGATCTGCCAGAACCTTGATACGACTGCGCTGGAACTGTGTGATCCGGCCCCCGAACCCACCGCCGAAGCATTGATGCAGGATGCGCTGGCGGCCGAGGCCGCTGCGCTGGCCATCGCAGGCGTGACACAGGTGTCGGATGCAGGCGGCGGATACGGGGCCAATACGATCCATATTGCCGCCACAAACGGGTTTTCCGGCGGCTACAGGCGCACGTCCCGCTCAATCTCTTGCATGGCGATTTCGGGTACCGGCACCGGGATGGAACGGGAATACGACGGCGACAGCCGCAGCTGGCAGTCGGACCTGCGCGACCCCGCCGAAATCGGGCGCATCGCCGGTGAACGGGCGGTTGCCGCGCAAGGTGCCCGAAAGCCCGCGACCGGCACATTCCCGGTGCTGTTCGACGAACGAATCTCGTCGTCTCTGATCGGTCATCTGCTGGGCGCGGCCAATGGTGCCGCGATTGCGCGCGGATCGTCCTGGCTCAAGGACGCATTGGGCGAACAGGTGCTGCCGTCTCATCTGTCGGTGATCGAAGACCCGCATCGCCCGCGTGTCTCGGGCTCGCGCCCCTTCGATGCCGAGGGGCTGGCGACCCGGCGTCGCGCCATCGTGGAAAACGGGGTGCTGACCGGCTGGACGCTGGATCTGGCCAGTGCACGCAAGCTGGGGATGGGATCGACCGCAAACGCGGCGCGTGGCATTTCCGGCCCGCCCTCGCCCAGCAACTGGAACATCGCCATGACACAGGGAACGGCCAGCCGGGCCGACCTGTTGCGCGACATGGGAACCGGTCTGTTGGTGACATCCATGATCGGTTCGACCATCAACCCGAACACCGGCGACTATTCGCGCGGGGCCTCGGGGTTCTGGGTGGAGAATGGCGAGATCGCCTATCCGGTGAACGAATGCACCATAGCGGGCAACCTGCGTGACATGATGCTGCGGATGGTGCCTGCAAACGACGCCCGCACCTGGCTGTCGCGGGTGGTGCCGTCGATCCTGATCGAGGGGATGACGCTTGCCGGAAACTGACCTCGACCTGCTGATCCGTGCCGCACACGAGGCCGGGCGTATCGCCACCCGGTATTCGGGTCGCGAGGCGCAGCGTTGGGACAAACCCGACGGTGCAGGACCAGTGACCGAGGCGGATCTGGCGGTGAACGCCATGCTGGAGCATATGCTGCCAACCGCCCGGCCCGGATACGGCTGGCTGAGCGAGGAGACAGAGGACAGTGCCGCCCGGTTGAACCGCGACCGGGTGTTCATTGTCGACCCGATCGACGGTACCCGCAGCTTTGCCGACGGCTCGCGCACCTGGGCACATGCCCTGGCAGTTGCTGAACGCGGCGTTGTGACAGCGGCGGTGATCTATCTGCCGATGCGCGGCCTGCTGTTTTCGGCCGTGACGGGCGGTGGCGCGTTTCTGAACGGAGATCCGATCCGGGTTTCGGCCCCTGCCGATCTGGCGCAGGCGCATATTCTGGCCGCAAGGCCCAATCTGCTACCGGAACACTGGATCGGGCGAACGCCGCCTGCGTTCCAGCGCGATTATCGACCATCGCTGGCCTACCGGCTGGCGCTGGTGGCGCAAGGCCGGTTCGACGGCATGCTGACGCTGCGGCCCAGCTGGGAATGGGACATTGCCGCCGGTGACCTGATCCTGCGCGAGGCGGGCGGTCTTTGTACCGACCGCTTCGGCGCCCCGCTCAGGTTCAACAACGCCCGGCCTCGCCTGGCCGGGGTGATCGCCGGCGGATACACGGTGCATGGAGGGCTGGCCGCGGCGCTTGACCCGGCAGGCACGGGGATTTCGGCCCATTGACCGCGTCTTGCCGGGATTGGGCAAGCTTGACCTGTAGCGCGGATGCCTTAGGTTGCCGCGGATTTTGAACCGAACCCGCCGGAGCGACCGCATGGCCTGCGCCCTTTTCCCGTTTTCCCGTTTCACGGCCCGCCCCGGGCCGGTGAGACGTTAGACCATGGCGCGTTCGCTCAGCCTTACGGCCTATCGCGTGCTCAGTTGGCGGGGCGCGCATCCCCCGGGCAAGGACATGCCGTCGCGGCCCGAAGGGGAGTTGCTGTGGATTCACGTGGCCGACCGTGGCCGTTTTCCGGCCCTGTGCGATCTGGCCCAGCGCCTTGTCACGTTGCGCCCCGACCTGTCGACACTGTTCACCATTCCCGGGGATACAAGAACTGACGATTGGCCGTCGCCCACAGGGTTGGTATCGGTCCTGCCCGAAGATCACCCGATGTCGGCACGGCGTTTTCTGAACCACTGGACGCCGGACATGTGCCTGTGGTCCGGCGGCGGGCTGAAACCGAACCTGATCGACCAGGCGGCGCAATCCGGGCTGCCCATGGTTCTGATCGACATTGCCGAAAGCGACCTGGCCGCGCGCAAGCACCGGTGGTTGCCCGACCTTACGCGCACGGTTCTGGATTGCTTTGACCTGATCGTGACCAATGGAGAGGCCGCCGCCCGCCAGGTGCGCCGTGCAGGCGTCGCCCCTGCCAAGGTGCGCTCTTCGCCTCCGTTACAGGTCAGTGCGAACCCGGCGCCCTGGCCGGAAGACGAGCTGGCGGCCGTCAATGCGGCTTTGGGGGGGCGCCCGGTCTGGCTGTCTGCCTGGACCCAGGCCAAGGAGTTCATCTCGGTCCTGACCGCCCATCGCTTTGCACTGCGATCACTGCACCGGGCGCTGTTGGTCGTGCATGTCGCCGACCCCGAAGAGGCCGGGCCCCTGCGCGAACGGCTGGAGCATATGGACCTGCGCTGTATCAACTGGGATATCGGTGACATGATCGACGATCACACCCAGGTGGCGATCAGCGCGGACCCCGAGACCCTGGGGCTCTGGTACCGGGTGTCGCCCTTGACCTTTCTGGGCAGTTCTTTGGAGCCCGGCGCGGGCGGACGGGACCCGCTAACGGCGGTGGCTCTCGGTTCGGCGCTACTCTATGGTCCGAACGTGCGCAACCATATCGACACATATGTTCGTCTGGCCTCGGCCGGTGCCGCGCGATCGGTCCGCGACGCCGATGCGCTGGGGTCCGAGGTCGTGCATCTATTGGCGCCCGATGCCGCCGCCGCGATGGCGCTGGCCGGGTGGGAGGTGGTGACCGAAACCGCGCACCTGACCGATGAGCTGATCGAACTTGTCCAGGATCGCCTGGACCGGCGGGGGGCAGAACGTGCGGACGCCTGATTTCTGGAACACCGATCCGGCAAGGCCCGGATTGCGCGCAACTCTGCTGCGACCGTTGGGAGCGCTCTATGCCGGGGCGACCGCGCGGCGGTTGCGGACGGGTCAGCCGATCCGCGCCGCTGTGCCGGTGATCTGCATCGGCAACCTGAACGCGGGCGGAACCGGCAAGACGCCGACCGCGATCTGGGTGGTCGAGCGGCTGCGCGACGCAGGTCACGAACCGCATGTCGTCACGCGCGGATACGGCGGCGCGCTGCAAGGGCCGGTGCAGGTCGATCCGGGACGCCACAGGTCGGAACAGGTGGGCGACGAGCCATTGCTGCTGGCGGCCTTTGCCGAGGTCTGGGTCGCCAAGGACCGGGCCGCTGGCGTGCGGGCAGCCGAAGCGGCCGGCGCTACTGTGATCGTGCTGGATGACGGGTTCCAGAACCCGGCGGTGGTCAAGGATTTCTCGGTCATCGTGGTGGATGCGGCGCAGGGGTTCGGCAACGGGCTGTGCATTCCGGCGGGGCCGCTGCGCGAACCGGTCGACGTGGGGCTGCGGCGCGCCGATATGCTCCTTTCGCTGGGGGATGCCGCCGCGCAGGCGGATTTCGCCGCCCGATGGGGGGCGATGATTGACCTGCCGCATGCCACGGCGGAACTCAAACCCCTGAAAACCGGCATGGACTGGGCCGCTACCCCGGTTCTGGCCTTTGCCGGTATCGGCAACCCGGCCAAGTTCTTTCGCACATTGCGCAACGAAGGGGCGGACGTGTTGCGGGCCGAGGCCTTGGACGACCACCAGCCGTTGACGCCCGCGCTGATGTCACGGCTCGAAAACGAGGCGCGGCTGCTTGGTGCACAGATGGTGACAACCGAAAAAGACGCGGTTCGGCTGCCGCCCGCGTTCCGGTCCAAGGTCATCACCCTGCCGGTGCGGCTGGAAATGGCAGATGCGGACCGGGTGCGCGACATGCTGCTGGCGGTTGCCCCCGCGCCCTAAACCTCAACCGTCCTCGCCCAGCTTGGGCGCGGGTCGGTGCAGGGCCAGGTCGGCGTCCGAGAACCGGAACGGTGCGCGGACGCCCGGCACACCCTGAAGCGCGATCTGCATGCCGCGCGCGATCACCTGCGGGTCTGCCATCACCTCGGCCATGTCGTTGATCGGACCGGCAGGGATGCCCTGCGCCTCGCATGCGGCCAGCAACTCGGCCTTGGCGCGGATCGCAGTAGCGCCGTTCAGCCGCGCGATCATCACCCGGCGGTTGGCAAGGCGATCACGGTTTTTCAGGAACTCGGGCGCCTCGGCCATGTCATCAAGCCCCAGCACCCGGCACAGCCGCTGGAATTGCCGATCATTGCCGGTGGCGATGATGATATGGCCGTCAGCGCAGTCGAACACCTGATAGGGGGCAAGATTGACATGGGCGTTGCCCATGCGCGGCGGCACTTCGCCCGTGGTCAGATAGTTCAGCGCCTGGTTGGCGGTGACGGCAACCGCCACGTCGAGCAGTGCCATATCCACATGCTGTCCGCGACCGGTACGGTCGCGCTGGTGCAGGGCGGCCAGAATGCCGGTAACCGCATAGATGCCGGTAAAGATATCGGTGATCGCCACACCCGATTTCTGCGGCTGGCCCTCGGGCTCGCCGGTGATCGACATCAGCCCGGACAAGCCCTGGATGATGAAATCGTATCCGGCGCGATGGGCATAGGGGCCGTCCTGCCCGAAGCCGGTGATCGAGCAATAGATGAGCCGGGGGTTGATCGCCGACAGCGAGGCGTAATCCAGCCCGTATTTGGCCAGCCCGCCAACCTTGAAGTTCTCGATCAGGATATCGGCGTCGCGCACCAGTGCGCGCACCTTTTCCTGCCCCTCGCCGGTTGAAAAATCGGCAACGACCGATGCCTTGCCCCGATTGGTCGAGTGGAAATACGCGGCTGACACATCGTCGTCGCGCGTCACGAAAGGCGGCCCCCAGGCGCGCGTGTCGTCACCTGCGGGGCTTTCGACCTTGATCACTTCGGCGCCCAGATCTGACAGGGTCTGGCCGGCCCAGGGGCCAGCCAGCACGCGCGCCAGTTCGACGACCCTGAGGCCCGAAAGCGGCGCGGCCCGTGACATCAGTTCGCCAGCTCTGCCTCGATCAAGGCCTTGAATTCGGCATAGGGCTGGTTTTCGACCTTCTTGCCGTTGATCATGAAGCTCGGCGTCGAGTCGATCTCGTCACGGGTGGCGTGTTCCTGGTACCAGGCGACCAGCATCTGTGCCATGGTCGCATCGCCCAGGCAGGCGTCGAGCTTGTCATTGTCGATGCCCGCCAGGCGGCCGATCTTGCGCAGTTCGTCGGCAATCTCGGCCGGGCCACCGGCGCGGGCCCATTCCGACTGGCTCTTGAACATCAGGTCGGTGATGCCAAAGAATTTCTCGGGGCCGCCGCAGCGCGCCACCATCGAAGCCCAGAGACCATAACGGTCGAAATAGACCTCGCGATAGATGAACCGCACCTTGCCGGTGTCGATGAAATCGGCCTTCAGCTGCTTGTATCCGTCCTCGTGGAACCGGGCACAATGCGGGCAGGTGTAAGAGGCATATTCGATGACCTCGACCGGCGCGTCCTCAGCCCCTTGCACCATTTCGACGATGGTCGAGGTATCGACCTCGGCCTGCTGTGCATCGGCGCTGCCGATCAGCGGCGAGGCCGGCAGGCTGCCGGACGACGACGGCAGGCTCAGCCAGTAAGCACCCGCGGCAATCGCCACGGCAGCACAGATCACGGTTCCCATACGGCTCATTTCAGGCCCTTTCTTATGATTTCTGCTTCGATAAAACGCTCTGTGCTAGTCTTTCAAGGGCAGCGCGCAAATCTTCATCTTTGGCACCCTGCGCGACACGGGACGCTTCGGTCACGATTTCCGGCGCGGGACCGGTCGAGACGGCCTTGGGTCGGTGTTCAAATGTTGCCTGCCCTTCGGCAAAACCGGTCGGCGCGGTCTGGGTGATCCTGACACGGCTGATCGCGTTATATCCATAGGCGGCGTTGACCCGTTCGCGCAGCTGCTCTTTTTGCATCTCCAGCATCGGGGCCTGTGCCCCGGTGGTCAGGACCGTCAACGTGGCGCCAAAGCCACCCTTGCCATAACCGATATTGACCGGGCGGGCGATAGCGGCGAGGTCCTGGCCCACGATCTCGGGCCAGTGGGTCAACACCCGGCTGACCGCAAACCCCCGGCTTTCGCCGGCACGGCGGATCTGGTCGCCCAGCAGGATCGCCGTGCGTTTGAAACCGCGGGTCGTGGAACGTCTGTCTGTCATCTGGCATCCGACTCTGATGGCGCTATTGTATGTCCCGGGCGCAGCGGCGCCAGAGAAACCCGACAGTCAGGGAGAATTTTCCGTGCGCGATCAGCAACACATAAACGTGAGCGCTGAATTGCTGGCCTGGTACGACGTCCATGCCCGCGAAATGCCATGGCGGGTCGGCCCGGCGGCGCGCGCCGCTGGCGTGCGCCCCGATCCCTATCGGGTCTGGCTGTCCGAAGTCATGCTGCAACAGACCACCGTCGCTGCCGTTCGCGATTACTTCCACCGCTTCACGGCGCGCTGGCCCACGGTTCAGGCGCTGGCCGCCGCCCCGGACGAGGCGGTGATGGGCGAATGGGCAGGTCTGGGATATTACGCCCGCGCCCGCAACCTGCTGAAATGCGCTCGCGTGGTGGCACAGGACCGTGGCGGGACCTTTCCCGATACCTACGAGGGCCTGATCGCCCTGCCCGGCATCGGCCCCTATACCGCCGCCGCGATTGCCGCCATTGCCTTTGACCGGGCAGAAACCGTGCTGGACGGCAATGTCGAGCGGGTGATGGCCCGGCTTTACGACATTCCCGAACCGCTGCCGGGGGTTAAACCGGTCTTGAAGGCCCGGGCCGCCGACCTGACCCCCATCGACAGACCCGGCGATCATGCCCAGGCGGTGATGGATCTGGGCGCCACGATTTGCACGCCAAAATCGCCCGCCTGCGGCATCTGCCCGCTGCGCGACCCCTGCCTGGCGCGGGCGCGTGGGACCGCGCCCGACCTGCCGCGCAAAGCGCCGAAGAAGGACAAGCCGGTGCGCCTCGGCCATGTCTACCTGGCGCGGCATGCCGATGGCAGCTGGCTGATGGAGCGGCGGCCCGATCGCGGCCTCTTGGGCGGGATGCTGGGCTGGCCCGGGTCGGACTGGTCCGAAGCCCCCGCCCCCAAGCCACCCTTTGCGGCAGACTGGCGCGAACTGCCGGGAGAGGTGCGCCACACCTTTACCCATTTTCACCTGATCCTGCGCATCCACAGCGCCGAACTGCCCAAAGGACCACCGCCCGAGGGGTTGCATATCGTCGAAAGGGACGCCTTCCGCCCCTCGGACCTGCCGACTGTGATGCGCAAGGCATATGACCTGTGGCGCGGCCAATAGACCGATGGGCAGAGACCGGAAAAACGTCTAGGATTCAGGCAGTTTGTTGTGGAGTGTGCGATGATCGCCCCAGAGAAACTCTCGCGCCGGCAAAGCGCCCTGCCCTTCTGGATATCCTACCTGCTGGTGCCGTTGGTCTGGTTCGCGGCAACTGAGGGCGGCTGCTGGCTGCTGGCGGTTCCGTTGTCGACCTGGTGGGCCTTTGCGGCCCTTGACCAGGCGACGGGCGAGAACCTGGAAAACGCCGACCCGGAGACCGGCGAAGAGGCGTTGGGCTGGTACATCCTGCTGACCAAGCTCTGGGTGCCGGTGCAGTTCATCACGCTCTATGGCCTGATCTGGTACGCCACCCGCGCCGACCACCTTTCCACAGGAGAACGGATCGCGCTGTTTTTTGGAGTCGGTGTCATCACCGGGACCATTGGGATCAACTATTCGCACGAATTGATGCACCAGAAGGACCGGTTCGAGCGCTGGTTGGGCGATATCCTGCTGGCGATGGTTCTCTACTCGCATTTCCGGTCCGAACACCTGCTGGTGCATCACCGCTATGTCGGCACCCCGCGCGACCCGGTAACCGCGCGCTATAACGAAGGGTTTCACCGGTTCTATCCGCGGGTGCTGGTGCAATGCCTGCGCTCGGCCTTTCGCGCCGAGCGCGAGATGCTGGCGCGCAAAGACAGGCGCTGGACCGATCCGGCCAACCCGTTCTGGCGCTATTGGGCCTTGCAGGGGGTGATGCTGACGCTCGCCGGGCTGATCGGCGGTTGGGCCGGTCTGGGCCTGTTCCTGGTGCAGGCCGGTACCGCGATCTGGCAGCTCGAGGTGGTCAACTACGTCGAACATTACGGGCTGACACGGAAACACCTGGGCGAGGGCAAATACGAACATGTCAAACCGCGCCATTCCTGGAACTCGGCAAAACGGGCGTCGAACTGGCTGCTGATCAACCTGCAACGCCATTCCGACCATCACTACAAGCCTGACCGCCGGTTTCCGTTGTTGCAAAACCATACCGAGGCGGACGCGCCGCAACTGCCCTATGGCTATCCCGTTATGACCGTGGCGGCGATGATCCCGCCGCTGTGGCGGCGGGTGATGAACCCCCGCGTGCGCGCCTGGCGGCGCCAATATTACCCCGAGATTTCCGACTGGAAACCTTACAACAAGGCGCTGAACCCGGCCCCGCGCTGAACCGCGGCGCGCCGCGCGCGCCGCCCGGCCCAACGGGAGGTGGCGCATCTGCGATGCGCCGGCCGACGGGCGAGAGCAGCCCGCCCTTTCAGAGCGTCCAGACCGTCATCGGATCGCCGATGCCGGGCAGGCTTTCGTTCTCGCGTTTGCTGAACCCTTCGAGCAAGCGGCTGGCGCCGCCATTCTCCTCCAGCACCTGGTCGTGCAGCTCGTCGCTGATCACGATTTTCGCGGCGCAGAGGCGGGTCTGCGCCTCGAGCTTGGCGGCGACGTTGACCGTGTTGCCAATCACAGCGAACTCCAGCCGGTTGGCACCGATATCACCCAGAACCGCTGGCCCGAAATGCAGGCCGATCCCGGCATGGATTTCCGTCTCGCCTGCATGCTTCCGCTCACGGTTCCATTTTTCGATCTCGACCACCATCTCCCGGGCGCAGGCCAACGCATTGGTGGCGTCGCGCTCGCCGGCCACCGGCGTGCCAAACGTCGCCATCAGCCCGTCGCCCAGATATTTGTCGAGCGTTCCGTGATGGCGGAACACCTGCGCCTCCATCCGGGCGTGAAAACCGCGCAGCACCTCGATCACCTCGTAGGGATCGCGACCCGCGGCAAAACGGGTGAACCCCACGATGTCAATGAACAGGACCGCGATATCCTCTTGCCGCACCTGTTTCAGCGGCTCGTCGTTCTGACTGAGCGCATCAACCACATTCGGCGAGAAATAGCGCGACAGGTTGGCCCGCTCGCGCTCCAGCCCGGCGTTGTTCATGAGGAGCCGGTTGAAGCGCCGGACCGAGACACCCAAGGTGACCGCGACGATGAGAAAGACCACCACCTCCTGCACGCGAAGCTCGGGCATGAAGCTGTTGGGGTCAAGAAACTCGATCACGTCAGGATAGCCGAAAAAGGCCGTCGCAGCACGTTGGGTCAACTCGGGGATCGGGGTGGCCAGCCACCAGGCGGCGACCCAGCCCAGCGTCCACATGACACCGGTCCAGGTTCCTATCGCGATAACCGTTCGCCACGAATAGGCCAGCGTCCCGGCGGCGAGAATGACAAAGAAATACTGGAAATTGTCGAACCGGTATTGCATCGCCAGTGGGCGCACATCCTCGGAAAACGGGTTTGGCACGATCATGCCCAGCGTCATGATCAACAGATCTACAAAGATCAGGAACAATTCGGTCCGCGACTGGCCCACCCGCCCGGCACGGCGAATGAACCAGCCGTTCAGCGCGATCAGGCCAAGAATGCCGTGATAATACAGCACCTCCCACTGGGGATTGACGAAGACCAGCAACACCGCGATGACCACCATGGCAACCCAGCGGGCCCGCACGGCCAGTTCCAGCCCCTCGCGCTTGTGCCGTTCCAGCGCCGCCTCGGTGAACCGGTTTTCCAAATCGAACTCGTCCGGTTGGGTAAAGAAAAAGCGTTCGCGACGGCGTGCCGGTGCTGTGATGTCGGCCATTTCGGTCGGCTCCTCGTTCCTACGGTCGAGATAGGCATGATAACCGCAACCGCAAACCGGGTGCGACACTGAAAAAAACCCCGCCGAAGTACGGCGGGGCAAGGTGTAGTGCCTTGTGTCAGGCCACAGGCACCGGCGGTATGCTTGGGTCTTGCGAGGTTAGTTTTCCAGTTCCGAACGGATCTGCTGGCGCAGCACGTCGATCGGCACCACCTTGCCGTCGCGCTTGAAACACCAATAGGTCCAGCCGTTGCACGAGGGCGCGTTTTCCAGAAACGCGCCGACCTGGTGGATCGAGCCCTTGATGTTCTGGCCGATCAGGGTGCCATCGGCCCGCACCTTGGCCTTGTGCCGCTGGTTCATGCTGTAGAGCTCTTCGCCCGGGCGCAGCATGCCGCGCTCGACCAGCTGGCCAAATGGAATGCGCGGCTCTGCCCGCTTGCTGGCGCTGACTTCCAGCGCCTCGCGGTCGAACTTGCGCACCTTGGCGATGCGTTTTTCGGCAACCTTGCGATAGGATTCCTCGCGCTCGATCCCGATGAATTCACGGCCCAGCATCTTGGCCACCGCACCGGTGGTGCCGGTACCAAAGAACGGGTCGAGCACCACGTCGCCCGGATTGGTCGAGCTGACCAGAACCCGGTGCAGCAGCGCCTCGGGCTTTTGCGTCGGATGCGCCTTGTCGCCGTTTTCATCCTTGAGCCGCTCGTGCCCGGTACAGATTGGCAGGACCCAGTCGCTGCGCATCTGCACACCTTCGTTCAGCGCCTTGAGCGCCTCGTAATTGAACGTGTACTTGCCGCCTTCGGATTTCGAGGCCCAGATCATCGTCTCATGCGCGTTGGTGAACCGCTTGCCGCGAAAGTTCGGCATCGGGTTCGACTTGCGCCAGACCACATCATTCAAAATCCAGTAACCCGCATCCTGAAGCGCCGAGCCGACCCGGAAGATGTTGTGATAAGATCCGATCACCCAGATCGCGCCATTCGGTTTCAGCAATCGCCGCGCGGCTTTCAGCCAGTCACGGGTGAACCGGTCATAGGCGGCAAAGCTGGAGAATTGATCCCAATGGTCGTCGACCGCATCGACCTGGCTGTTGTCCGGGCGGTGCAGCTGGCCCTTGAGTTGCAGGTTATACGGCGGGTCCGCAAAGATCAGATCGACAGAGGCCGCAGGCAATGAATTCATCACCTCGACGCAATCGCCGGAAAGAATCGTGTTTAACGGGAGCGCGGTTGCGCCCAGAGTCTTTGTGGTCGTCATATACTGCCTCAAGTTCCACGGCGCTTTTTGCGCTCATTTGGTTGAGGACAGGATGAGTCAAACCGGATTCCCGGTCAAATTCTTTTTTGAATCAGCAGGTTACAAATTACTCTTGATACAATATCTTGTGCACCGGCTTGAACGAACGCCTATGGTGTGGGGTTGGGCCAAGATGTTGGAGCGCCGCGCGATGCTCGGGTGTCGGATATCCGGCGTTCCGCTCCCAGCCATAACCGGGATGCTGTTGCGCCAAATCCACCATGACCCTGTCGCGCCATGTTTTTGCCACAATCGAGGCCGCTGCAATCGACACCGACCTTGTGTCGCCCTTGACCACCGGTTGCGCCGGAATGTCGATCCCCTGTGGAATCATGTTCCCGTCGATCAACAGAAAATCGGGCGGTGGGTCCAATGCCTCGACCGCGCGTCGCATCGCCATGTGCGAGGCGCGCAGGATATTGTACTGCTCGATCTCATCGACCGAAGCCTGTCCGACCGCAACCTCGGCGGCTTGCCTGAGAAGGTCGCTCAACAAGCCGCGCCGCTTGCCGGTCAGCTTCTTGGAATCGTTCAGCCCTTCGGGAATGGCCTCGGCGTTCAGGACTACGGCGGCGGCCACTACCGGGCCAGCCAGCGGACCGCGCCCCACCTCGTCAACCCCCGCGATGCGGAGAAACCCACGCGCAGCAAGCGCCTTTTCAAATTCGAAATCCGGATAGATCATCTCTCTGGCAAACCGCAATTCCGCCATCAAGACAAGAGAAAATGGGCAGGAGGCGTACCCCCTGCCCGTGGACGCGTTTCGCGTCGGGCTGCTCGATTCAATAGTTGTAGGCGACCTTGTAGCCGTACTTGCGCAGGCAGTTGGGCTCATAGGCCGACCGGGTACGTTCGCCATTCCAATAGGCGACCTTGCACTGTTCCGGCAGGCTTTCCGAATACTTGTAGTAGCGCGACAGGCAGCGCGCCCCAAGAACCGGCCCGGCACCGCGATACCCTTCGGCCTCGCGCAGACATTGCGACGGCAGGCTATAGCCGGCGATGTCCTTGGGCAGCGGGCGCGGCTTGGGATAACCGTGCGTCTTGGGTTCGGGCTGCGGGATCGGATAAGGGTGGATCGGGTTGCGCGAAACATGCTCTTCCTGCTGTCTGCGCCGCTCCTTCTTCTTGTCGTATTGGTGGATCGCGGCTCCCAGAATGGCGATGGCGGCAAGTCCACCGAGAATGTCCTTTGCATCTGCGGCCCGGGCCTGGCTGGCGGAAACACCGGTGACGGCAATGGCGGTGGATACGACGAGGGCGATGAACTTGCGGTGCATGGTGAACTCCTGTCCAGCGGTGATTGGGGCGCCCCGCATCAAGGGGCGTGTTCGAGATGCCACCAACCTGGAGCCGCCCGTGCCGGACAAGCAATATCGCCGCCCTGTTATCCGATATCAAAGGCCGCATCGCCCTGTTGTTATTGAATATCCCCGGCTTCGGGCGCAGGATGAGCGGCATGAAACACATCGTCCCGATACTGGCCATTCTGGCCCTGTCCCTGCTTCCGGTTCCAGCCCGCGCCGCTGATTGCTATGCCGAATACAAGGCCAAGCAAGAGCAACCCCTGCGTCTTCACTACGGGGTCATGCAGGTGGCCGCCTGCTCTGCCGGTCAGGCCACTCCGGAAGTCGCCGCGCGCCTGCAAGCTGCCGGCTGGACCCTGCTGAACGTGATCTCTGTCTTCGGTCCCGAAGGCCTGGACAAGAGGAAGGCCGATGCCGGACCCTATTTTCTCCGTTTCTGAGGCGCGCCGCTCGGGCACGCGGCTGATCGGGATGGGGATCGCTGCAATCGTGGTCATCCTCGCCACGACCGCCACCTTCCTGTTCCTCACCCTGCCCGACGCCAACGCGTTCAACGCGCGGGTCGAGCGGGTGTTTATCGAAAACGATCTGACCACCCAGGCCGAGATCCGGCTCTTGGAAATTCTCGCCCAATCGGGCACCGCCTTTGCCGATACCCTGTCAAGCTATCGCATGGTGATCTTCGTCCTGCTGGTCTTTGCCAGCGCGATGATGATCGCGGCGCTGGTTTTTCTGGCAATGCTGGTGCTTATCAACCGCCGCATGGCCCAGATCGAGCGGACCGGCATTCAGGTCACCTCGCTGCTGATCAGCCGCGAGGAGAACACCGTGTATCTCAACAACATGGAGTTCCAGCTGACCCCGGCCGCCATCGAAACCCTTGCCGTTCTGGCCGAGGCGCGGATGGATGACGAGGTGCTGTCAGGCGCCCAGATCGAGGCGGTGATTTCCGGCCGCGATGCTACTGATTGTGAAGAGGCGGCAGGCGCCACCCGGATCAAGCGGCTGCGCGATACGCTCGGCAATCAGATGATCAGCGCGCTGTTGGTCAAGAATATCGCAAAGCGCGGTTACATGCTGGCAATCGAGAAGTCGGTCATCCAGATGGTCTGAAGCTCAGTGGTTGGGCGACGGGCGCCCCGGCTCGGGTTTTACCGGTTTATTCGGTGTCCAGGCCGGACATTTGCAGCGCGCCATGTTGTCCATGATCAGCTCGTCCCGGATGTGAGGGCAGCCATACCCCGGCTGGCTGATCATCCGGCCCGGGTTTTCACGTGCCTGACATACGGCGATGCAGATGCACTGGTCGCGTGTCGGCTGCCACGGTTTCTTGTATTGCGCGGCCACCGGCCCGGTCAGAACCATGCCAAGAAGTGTCATCAGAACAAGTCGCATCCGCCAACCACCGGTAAAATCCCCGCGCGTGCCCTTGGATTCGGGATCCTGCCCGCCCATCCTTTGATAGGATGGGCAAAAAGGAGTCCGCTCATGAACGTCCATGCCACGTCGCTGGGCCAAGGTTACGGCATCCGGACCGAACCGCTCAAGGGCCGTGTCGAGATATACCGCGGCAGCACCCTGCTGGCCGTGACATCCCGTGCAAGGGTGATGTACGAAACCCGGCTTTCGCCAACCGTCTACGTGCCACGCGAAGATGTCCTGGTGCGCCTTGGCGACCGATCCGAATTGCAGACCTTTTGTCCCTTCAAGGGCACCGCCAGTTACCAGGATCTGCTGCTGGAGGACGAGCGCGTGGAAAACGCGGTCTGGGCCTATGAAAACCCCCTGCCGGAAAGCGAGGGCATTCGCGGCCATGTCGGTTTTATGCCCGGTGCCTACACGCGGATGGACCTGGGCGAGAACGAGCTGAGCGAGGGCGATCCCGGCCATATCAGCGGACCGCTGGTGGATTGGCTGATGCGCAGGGCGTCCCAAATCCGCAGCCCCGAGGCATTCACCCTGGCGCTGGCCGAAAAGATGCTGGAACACGGCATTGCCGTGTCCCGCCTGGGCGTGATGGTCTGGTCCTTGCACCCGTTGATCGCCGGCAAACATTACATCTGGGAAAAGGGCAAGACCGAGATTTCGACCTTTGCCCCGACATACGAACTGCACGACAATCCCGCCTATCAGAACAGCCCGCTGCGGCATGTCTCGAACGGTTTGGGCGGCGTGCGTCAACGGTTGAACGATGACACTCCCGAAAACAGCTTTCCGATTATGGAAGACCTCAGGGCACGGGGGGCGACAGATTACGTCGCCATGCCGATGCCGTTTTCGGATGGCCGCACAAATGTCCTGACCCTGACTTGCGATCACCCAGACGGGTTCACCACCGCGAACCTCGGCCTGGTGTTCGAATGCACGGCGGTGATCGGGCGCTATTACGAGGTGTTCACCCAAGCCGAGAATGCCCGCGCGCTGCTGGAAACCTATGTCGGCAAGCGCACCGGCGCGCGGGTGCTGGGCGGCGATATCCGGCGCGGCGACGGCGACGATATCGATGCCGCCATCATGTTCTGCGACCTGCGCGGCTCGACCCGGCTGGAGGAGCAGATGGGTCGCGCCCGATACATCGCCCTGCTGAACCGCTTTTTTGAAACCGTGTCGGACATCGTGCATGCACATGACGGTGAGGTTTTGAAGTTCATCGGCGACGCGGTACTGGCGGTGTTTCCAAATGCCACGACGGCCGAGACCGCGCAACGAAACGCTCTGGACGCCGCGACCCGCATCGTGTCGACCCTGGACCAAGGCACCGACGGGGCGCCGACGCTCGACTGCGCCATCGGGATTGCCTATGGCCGGGTGACCTATGGCAATGTCGGATCTCGCGAACGGCTGGATTTCACCGTGATCGGCCAGGCGGCCAATGTGGCCGCCCGTCTGGGCGACTACGGAAAATCTGCACAGCATCGGATCGTGGTGTCAGAGGACATTCGCCCGGTCTGCGGCGATTGCCTGTCCCTGGGCGCCGTGACGCTTCACAACGTGACCGATCCGGTCAGCTGTTACGCGATTGCCGCCTGAACATGTTCGGGGAACCGATCCGGGCGCCTGCCGGAGCGACCGCCATGCCTCAGCGGAACGCGGCACCCAGAAGGGTCAGCGCATTTTGCGCGGCCGAGGTTCCGATGACCTGGCTGTTGATCTGTGCCCGCGCCAGATAGGCGATCGTGATCTTTTCCACCGTTTCGGGGTCGGTGAACTGAGAGATCGAATCCGAACCGGTCAGTTCTTGCAGCTTGTCCTTGAAAATCTCAAGCTGCTGGTCGATGTCGATCCGCCCCAGTCCCGACGGCAGGCCCAGCGCGGTCTCCATCATCTGCCTGAGCGGTGGAACACCCATCAGGGAGAACCATTTCGCGTTCTCGCCCGAGCGATCTTCGGCCAGAGCCTTTAGTTCATGCTGCGCATAAAGCGCGATGCGCAGGCTTTCGTCCTGGGTGCCGATCGCCGTCTCGAAACCGGCAGCTTCGTGGCGAGCAACGATATCTTCCATGAAGGTCACCAGCCCGGTGGTGCGGATCTCGCCCGGACCCAGACCGAACGCCTTGGAAAATTCGCGGTAACGCTTGTCCGACAGCTTGTTGGCCAGCGCATCCGGCGAGGTGGTTCCATCCTCCAGGATCTTGCGGACAAAATAGGTATTGTTGATGTCGTCCTGAAGCCCGAACGCCCCGAGCGCCACTTGCAGAAGGCGCCTGTCAGACACGAGATCCTCGGCGCTTTTGACGGTACCGATCTTATCCGTGAAATAATCGGCCTCTCGGTTTCTCGCGGCGGATTTCGAGAAGCTCTGTAACTGACTGTCATATGTCCGTTGCAGGAACCGCCAACCCGCGATCCCGTTCGAAACAAGAACGGGCTGAAAGCTCATTGCGGGCGCAGCGCCAGAATGCGCTCCTCTCGCGGCAACAGACCGCGCAGCGCCTTGAGGCACTTGTAGTAGTGTTCCGCCACCAGGGCTTCGGTCGCCTCGGACAGAAGTTTGCGGCTGTCCCGGTCTGTGAAGACCTGGCTCAGCTCTTCTATGCGCCGCAAAAGCGACAGTTTGGCGGCGGATGGGTCACTATCGCCCGACAGGATAAGCTGGGCCGCATAACAGACACGGCGTACCGGGGTCGTCGCTTCCTCGGGGTGGATGGCATCGCGCAGGCGCAAGATGTTCGCGTCGGGTGTCATGATCGACAACCTGCCACGACGATCTCCGTTTTCGATCACCGCTCCGTTGATCAGCACCCGTTCCTTGGGAGCGAGTTTCAGGACAAGGCCGCTCATGCCGCCGACCCTCCGTTGCGAAGGCCGCGCAAAACGGCCGTGTTGATTTCCAGAAGCGGCCGAACGGACGCTTCGCGGCGAAGGATCCTGCTGGTGTGGACCTGAGTGAATTCGGCCAGGTAGAACAACCGCCCCCGCAGATCGGCAGGCAGGCTGTTGGCGCTGTCAGCCACGTCGGCGGCCAGGACGCCCCACAGACGGTTGTTTTCGTGCAGGGCTTCGACCAGGGCCCCAAACCCGGCGTTGCCGCGCTGGGCCGCGTCGTGCATGCGGTGGGTGATTCTGGACAGAACCTCGTATTCCATGTTCCGCGGCGTC
Organism: Ruegeria sp. PrR005; assembly: GCF_010500245.1. GTDB lineage: Bacteria > Pseudomonadota > Alphaproteobacteria > Rhodobacterales > Rhodobacteraceae > Ruegeria_B > Ruegeria_B marisflavi. The sequence continues at coordinate 49,347 of NZ_JAAGOX010000022.1, read as the reverse complement.
CGAATCGGTGCGGAAGCGGCCGAATAGGCCTGGCGTGCCTGAAGAAGCGCGTTCACGTGATGTCCTTACTGTTGGGAAATATCGGCGAGGGAGGCCGGGGCAAGACTGCCCCGGCCGGAACGCTTAGCGGAACAGCGACAGGATCGACTGCGGCGCCTGGTTGGCGATGGACAGCGACTGAACCGCCAGCTGCTGCTGGACCTGAAGCGCCTGCAAGCGCGCCGAGGTCTCTTCCATATCCGCATCCACCATCGAACCGATGCCCGACTTCAGCGAGTCGGTCAGGTTCGAGATGAAGGTCTTCTGGGTCTCGATCCGCCCCTGGACCGAACCAAAGGCCGCGGCTGCGTCGATGGAGGTATCGATCAGGGTTTCGATCGAGCCCAGAGCCGCTGCCGCACCTGCCGAGTTCGACACGTCGATCGCAGCCAGCGCGCCCAGACCGCCAGCGTTGGCGTTGGAGAACTGGCCCGACACTTGCAGACTGTCGGTCCCGCCATTGGTGATCACCAGCCGACCCGAGTTTGCCGCGTTGTAGTCGACAGTCACGTTGGCACCGGAGGCCTCGATCGCCGCTTTCATGCCGACAGCGATCACATCTGCCGCCGAGGTCGAGGCGATATCTTCGGCGGTCACCGTATAGCTCACCTCGGTATCACCCAGACGCAGCGTGAAGCTGTCGCCTGCCGCATAGGCGGCGGTAGCAAGCGCTTCGAACTCGATCTGGCCGTTATCGTCGGTGCCGCCATTGGCGTCCAGCGAGAAGCCGAACGTGTCCTGACCGTCCGCCGACACACCATCGGTGTTGGTGGCGTCAAACACTGCCTTGGCGGTATAGCCGCCGGTGGAAAGGTTCTGACCGGCCACGGTGATCGAAGAGGCGGTCACATTGCCCGCATTGTCACGGTCGAGCGAGGCCAGGACCGATGCCGACGCGGCAGTCCCGTCAACCAGGTTCAGCCCGTTGAACTGGGCGGCGCCCACAACGGCCGCAATCTGGTCTTTCAGAGCGGTGACGTCGGCGTTGATCTTGTTGCGATCGACGTTGTCCTCCTGCGCCGCAACGATCTTGCCCTTCATCTGGGTCAGCAGGTCGGTCACGGTTTCGGCCGCGTTGCGGGCCACGGCGACGGTCGATTCACCCAGGCTCAGGCTGTCCTTGATCGCCTTGAACCCCTTGACGTCGGATTCCATCACTTTCGAGATGGCCCAGACGGCCGAGTTGTCCTTGGCGGTGGCCACGTTCTTGCCGGTCGAGATGGCGTTCTGGGTCTGACCCAGGTTCATGTTGACCGACTTGAGGGTTTGCAGCGCAACCATGGCGCCATTGTTCGTCAGAATGCTGGACATAGCATCATCCTTTGATCTTGTGGGCCTTTGGCCCGGGTTTGCATCCGCCCGTTCAGGCGTTCGGAAACGTCTTTCTGACGAGTGCGAAAGTCCGGGATCCGGTCTCGCGCCACACTCATTCCGAGGTGCGAGGCCACCATTGCCCCCGATCTCCTAATGGATCGCTAAAACGCCGCCGTCCCATTCGGCGAATTTGACTCAATTCCACCTCAGGCCCGTTTCTCCAGTTGCGAACTGCGTGTGGCGCTGAACCGGTGCTTCTGGCCGGCGCTGTCATAGGTTTCGAGCCCCTGGCGCACCCGGCGCAACTCGGCCATCCGGTTCGCAACCGAACGAATCCCATCCAAAGCGCTGTTCAACAGCGCCTGGTTGCGGGTCACCTTCCTGTGCAGCGGCTCCAGTTGCTCGGGCGTCAGGTCGACGGATGCATTGATCTGCGCGACCAGCCTTTCTTTCTCGTCCGTCATGGGGCCAAGCTGATCCAGCTCGCCACTGACAAGCGCGGTCCGTTCCAAATCAAGCAGTTTGTCGAGCGACGCAAGCAGCTCGCTAAGGGTGTCATGTTCCATTTTGGGTATCCTTCAGGGCATTGAAAAAGGTTTCAGCCAGACCAATCCCGCCCGCCCGGGCTATGTGTTCGGCCTGTCGTTGGACCAGGAAGGTGGCGAACTGGTCCTCCCCCGGACCACCACCAAATTCATCGCGTGTCTGCCCCAGACCAGCAGCCTTGAGCATTTCGGCAAGAAAGGTCGCCTCGAGCCGAACGGCCGCCTCTCGCAGGGGCGATGTTGCGGCGTCCTGAGAAACCGCGACTGGCGGCCGTGATATGTGAGGAATTTCCATGGGGAACCTCGAAATTGTTTCGAACTTTCCCGATCAGACCGAAAAGCGGTTAAAAAAAACGTAACCGAATTGCCGCAAAGATCCACAAGGCAGCAAACGGGTTTCGCATGAAATTATCGACCTTCTCCCAGCTTTTCTCGTCGACCGGGAGCAGCCAGACGACCGGACCGGGCGCGGCGTTGACCCGCCCGAATGGCACCGCTCTGGCTGTGGATTTTCTGGGAATTTATTCTTTGCAGGATGCGGTCCCGGCAAGCCAGGGCAAGACGACCGAAACAGATGGAGAGTCCTCCGGACCAGTCGATCGGAGCCCCGATACTAAGCGCGATGATGGGCTCGAAACTATCGGGGTTGAGCCGGGCGATACCACGGTTCCCGATTCGCCCGTCGGAGATCACCTTGAGTTGACGCCAGTGGAAACAAAGGCACGCGCGCCAGAGGATGAGCGGACGCGGGTCGACGTGACCGCCGGGCTGAACGCGGAAGACCCCGCGCCTGAGGGGCGCAGAGTTCGCCCTGAAGATCGGCTTGTCACCTGGCCCAATGCACCGACGACATACGGGCAAGGAGAATCTCTTTTTCCACGGGCGGCATTGTCTGCGCCGCCGCCCGATGCCCGCTCGCACCAGGATCAATCGACCGATCAAACCTTGGCTCTCGAAACGCCTTACACACTCGGAACCGGGAAAGAAACGGGCCAACCGCGCGGTGCCGTCGAAATCTCAGCCATGTCCCGGCCCCAACAGGCCTTGTACCCTCTTCAGGCAGAGGTGAGGCCGGGTCGCGCCAGAGACGGCGCGCTACAACATTCAATCAATCCAGCTACTTGGGCAGGCTTCGTCGATCCCGAGACCGCTGCTGTTTCCGGTGACGCGCACCGGGCAGGTCTGGCCAACCCCTCACAACTCGTGCCAGTCGGGCAGGCCAACGGAGAGAATCAGCCCAAAACACCAAGTGCCGCGGGGATCAATGCCCGCGACATTCCTCAGTGGCCTGTTTCAAGACAGCTTTCCTCTACGCCCGCGTCATTTGAGCCAGTGCCTGCCGAAGCCAGAGCGACCCAACCGGATACGCCGAGCCGTGGCCCCGACCCGATCCTCAGGGCCCCGTCAACGCCGCCGCTGTCCGGATCGGGTACGCCTGGGCGACCGGACATGGCCACCGGGCTGTGGTCGGCGGACGATGGCGGGAACGCCCTGACATCGGCAAACGATGGCGGGTTGCTGCAAGGGGAGCTTGGCCATGGAATCGATTTTGCCCTTGGCGGTCGCGATACCTTGTATTCCGGTCCTGCGATAGGAGCATCTCCATTTCCCGCGACCACCACCGCTCCGCCAGAGACCGCTCGGCAAATCGCCAGCCAGATGGCCAGCGCCATCGCCGCCTCGCCCGAGGCCGGAACAGTGGACATCCGACTGGATCCCGAAGAACTTGGTTCGGTCCAGATGTCGCTCAAGTTGCGCGACGGCAGTTTGACAATGGCCATTGTCGCTGACCGGCCAGAAACCCTGGATCTCATGAGGCGACATATCGACCAGCTTTCCGCCGAGTTTCGCGCGATGGGCTACAGCGACGTGACCTTGAGTTTTGCTGGGTCGCAGAACGGGTATGGCACCGAAGGGCGCCAAACCGGCTATCAAGGCCACGCTGCCCCCGAGACTCCCGAAACCGTGCCTGGCGCACAGGAAACCAGCCGTCCGCACATCGTCGCAAACGGTTTGGATATGAGGCTTTGACAATGACGGCACCAGTACATTCCGCTACCCAGAGCGCCACGCAAACACCGCGTTCAGGACAAAACGAAACCAAAAGCAGTGTTTCGGATTTCGACACGTTCATTCGGATGCTGACGACACAGGCCCGATACCAAAACCCGCTGGAGCCGCTGGACTCCTCCGAATACGCGTCGCAACTGGCGCAGTTCTCGATGGTCGAGCAGCAGACAAAGACCAACGACACCCTTGTTGCGCTGGTTCAGCAACTGGGCGCAACGGACATGGCGCGTCTGTCCGGCTGGATCGGCAAAGAGGCGCGCGCCGTTGCCCCAGCGTTTTTTTCGGGTCAGCCGGTGACGATTTCACCCGCGCCGCTGGCAGCGGCAGACAAGGCTTTCATCGTTGTCCGAGATGATTCGGGCGAGGTTGTCGACCGGTTCCAAGTGCCGATCTCGGCCGAGCCTGTCGAATGGTCCGGCCTTGACGACAACGGCGACGCGCGGCCCGAAGGCTTGTATAGCTTTGCAATCCAGAGCTATCAGGGCGATGAACTTTTGCTGGAGGAAGCAAGCGCCGTTTATCACCCCGTCACAGAAGCACAGATCGAAGATGGCGAAGTGATCTTGATCCTCGATGGCGGTCAGGCAATCTTGGCCTCGACGGTGACAGCGGTGCGTGCCAATGGTTAAACCGGACGCCGTATCGTCGCCCAGGGCAATCAGGCCCAATCAAATGACCGAGGCCCGTCCTGTCCCAGCCAGACCAGAAACCGCCAGCAGACATTGTCGCGGACTTGCGCGCGCGCGGCCTGTCCAGCGTCGGCGACCGGTTCGAGATTCTGTACGGTGGCCGCACCAACCGGGTCTGGCGTCTGCATGGTCATGCCGGAGATCTGGTGTTGAAACTCTACAGGACGGATTTCCACAATCCCCTGTTCCGGAACGATCCCATGTCCGAAAGGGCTTGCCTTGAACGGCTGGCCGATACCAGCCTTGCGCCGCGATTGCGCGCAACCGGGAAATATGCTGACCAGGCCTGGGCGCTTTACGATCATGCGCCGGGCGCGCCCTGGCAAGACAATACGCGCCGCGCGGCAGAAGCATTGGCCAGGCTGCACAGCCTTGAGCCGGGTATAGACCTGCCCAGCGGCCGCAATGGCAGTTGCGAACTGCTTGACCATGCCGAAGACATACTGGCTTTGTGCGCCGCCGAGGCGTGCGTTGAGCTGCAAAGATTGCGCCCGACCGGAGGCATGATTGCTCCCGGACGCACATCTTTGATCCATGGCGATCCGGTGCCGGGCAATTTGCTGCTGGATGCAGGCGGGGTGGTGCTGATCGACTGGCAATGTCCGGCGATCGGCGATCCGGCCGAGGATATCGCAATCTTCCTGTCCCCCGCCATGCAGCATGTCTATCGCGGCAAGGCTTTGACCATCGCCGAAGAACGCTCCTTCCTTGCCGCCTACGCGGAACCTGAGGTCACCGGTCGGTATCAGGCGCTGAAACCCTTTTTCCACTGGCGCATGGCGGCTTATTGCCTGTGGCGGGCGCAGAATGGCGCGCCTGATTATGCGCCCGCCTACCGGTTGGAGGTCGCAGCGCTGACCGAATAAGCAAGGCTCAAAGGTGGTCGGCCAGTCCAAAGGCCAGATAGGCCGGTGGCATTACCGCGCGACGGAAGCGACCAAGGGGAAACCGCCTGAGCGGACCCTGCATGGCCAGCGGCAGATCCGCCGGTTCGCCCAGCGCCAACCGCGCCAAGGCGCGGCCCGAATAGGTGCCCATCGCAACCCCGTTGCCGTGATAGGCAAGCCCCGCGAACATGCCCGGCGACCCGGGAACTGGCCCGACATAGGGCATCAGATCCCGCGCAAGGCACACCATGCCGGACCACAGGTTTGTCGCCTCGACCCCCGTCCAGGCCGGGAACATTGCATCGAAATGACGACGCATCCGGGCGTGGATCGCCGCTTCGACTCTGGGCGAGGAAAACAAGCCACCCCGCATCCCGAACAGAAACCTCCGATCCGGCATCAGTCGGAAGTAGTGCAAGAGGTTGCGGGTGTCATAGGCCATCTGATCCGACGTCCAGCCCTGTGCCCGCAGCTCCGCATCGGTCATCGGACGGGTTACCATCACACTGGATTGCGCGGGCATATAGCGGCCCGCCAGCCAGGGTGGCATGTCCTCGCTGGAATAGCCATTGGTGCAGATCAGCACGGTTTCTGCCTCGATCCGGGCCGCAGGCGTATGCAGAACATGACCCCGTCTACCCGGCTCTATCCGGGTCACGGGGCTGTTGCGGAACTGGCGTACACCCCGCGCGGCCGCCGCAGAAGCCATCCCGAACAGATACATGCGCGGGTTCAGCGCAAATCCGACATCGCTGGTTAGCCCACCGAAGAACTGACCGTTCAGCCCATCAGCCTCCAGATCATGTTTCTCGTGCAGCCTTCCATGACCCGCGTCCGCCTCGCGCCGAAGGGACTCCATGGCGCGCGCGGAATGCGCCAGCCGCGTTTCCCCTTTGGAATGCGTATCGGCATTGATCCCGTGGCGCGCGATCAGCTCCGCGACCAGGTCGACCGCGTCCACCTCGGCCTGGTCGAACGCCCGGGCGCCATCGTCGCCAAAACGTCTGCGCTTTTGCGCATCGCTCAGCTTGGTGCCACCCAGGCAGCAGAACCCGCCATTGCGCCCCGAGGCGCCCCAACCGGGCGCCTCTGCTTCCAGCAGGGTCACCGCCACGCCGCATTCGGACAGATGCAGGGCGGCCGACATGCCCGTGAAACCGCCGCCGACAATGGCGACATCCGTCCGGATGTCGCCAGAGGCGACCGGCCAGTCCGGCGCATCGATGGTCTCGTCCCACCAGCAAGCCTGGCGCGGCCCGGCGCCATAGGCGAAGTCAGAGAATATCCGCTTCATTGCGCGCGTGCTGCCGCCTGCTCGTCCCGTTTCTGGCGAACCAGTGCCTGTTTCGAGATCAGCGAGGCAGATATGACCCCAACCGTGACGATTCCGATCATGATCGTACTCAGCGCGTTGATTTCCGGACTGACGCCCAGACGCACGGCCGAGAAGATCTTGATCGGCAGGGTGGTTGCCGAGGGTCCCGAGGTGAACGAAGCGATGACCAGATCGTCAAGCGATAGGGTAAAGGCCAACAGCCAGCCCGAGATCACCGCAGGCGCGATGATGGGCAGGGTCACCAGACGGAACGCCTCTGCCGGCGAACAACCGAGGTCCAGCGCGGCCTCTTCCAGCGAGCGGTCGAATGTCACCAGTCGCGATGACACCACCACCGACACGTAGCACATCGAAAAGGTCGTATGAGCCAGAACGATGGTCATCACACCGCGCTCGATCCCGATGCCGATGAACAGCAGCAAGAGCGACAGGCCGGTGATCACCTCGGGCATGACGAGCGGCGCATAGATCATGCCGGAAAACAGGGTCCGACCCATGAAGCGCCCGCCGCGCACCAGCACATAGGCGCCCATGGTGCCCAGGACGGTGGCGAAAGTCGAGGACAGCACCGCGACCTTCACGGTCACCCAGGCCGCGCTCAGGAACGCGTCGTTGCCCAGCAACTCGCCATACCACTTGGTCGAGAAGCCCGCCCAGACCGTCACCAGCTTGCTTTCGTTGAAGCTGTAGACGATCAGGATGACCATCGGGATGTAGAGAAAGGCGAATCCCAGGGTCAGGGATACGGTATTGAACCAGCTCAGCCTGTTCATTGCTCCGCCTCCGCCTGTTTCTGTTGATTGCGCTGGAACAGCACGATCGGGATCACCAGGATCAGCAGCAGGATGACTGCCACAGCCGAGGCTACCGGCCAGTCGCGGTTGGAGAAGAACTCTTCCCACAACACCTTGCCGATCATCAGCGTGCCCGATCCACCCAGCAGCGACGGGATGACGAATTCACCCAATGTCGGGATGAAGACCAGGAAACAGCCCGCGATGATGCCCGGCCGCGACAGCGGAATGGTCACCAGCCAGAATGCCTTTGCCCGTGAGCAGCCCAGATCCTCGGCCGCCTCGATCAATGATCCGTCAAGACGGTCGAGGGCCGAGTAAACCGGCAGGATCATGAAGGGCAGATAGGTGTAAACGATACCGATATAGACTGCGGTATTTGTATTCAGGATGGTCAGCGGCTCGTTGATGATCCCGGTCCACAGCAGGACCTGGTTCAGATATCCCTCGTTCGACAGGATCCCCATCCAGGCATAGACCCGGATCAGGAACGAGGTCCAGAACGGCAGGATGACCAGCATCATCAGCGTCGGGCGCCATTCCTCGGGCGCGCGGGCCATGCCATAGGCGATTGGGTAACCAACGCAGAGCGTTAGAAAGGTCGCCGAAATGGCGATCTTGAGACTGCTCAGATAGGCTTTCCAATACAGGTCGTCCTCGGTCAGAAAGACGAAGTTCTCGAAATCCAGTTCGCGGATGAACGCCATGATCCCCTCGGCCCAGTCGAACTGGGGCACATAAGGCGGGATCGAGACGGCATAGTCCGACAGCGAGATTTTGAACACGATGGCGAACGGCACCAGAAACAGCACCGTAAGCCAGGCATAGGGAATGGCGATCAGAAGAAATCTGCGCATCAGTTGGCCAGCAGAACGCCCGCCGTGGCCGTCCAGGACAGCCAGACAGTGTCTTCCCATGTAAAGGTCCGGCGCGAGATCCGGCGCGTGTTCGAGGTCTGCGCCTTGATGATCGTACCGTTGGGCAGTTCCACGTAATAGGTCGACAGGTTGCCCAGATAGGCAATGTCATGCACCCGGCCCTGCACCGCATTGGCGGCATCCTCGGGGCGTTCGGCCGTGATCGCCACCTTTTCGGGTCGAATGGCCAGATGACAAGTCTGACCGGCCGCGAACTCGTTCGACGATTTGGCCGTCAGGGGTTGCACCCCCTCGGACCAGTCAATCCGATAGGTCTCTTCGCCTTCGGGCGTGGCACGGCCCTGGATGATGTTCACGTCGCCGATGAAATCGGCAACATAGACAGAATTGGGCGTTTCATAGATGCGGTCCGGGGTCGACACCTGCATCAACTGCCCCTGATCCATCACCGCCACCCGGCTGGCGACGGTCATCGCCTCTTCCTGGTCGTGGGTCACGATGACAAAGGTGGTGCCGGTCTTTTCCTGGATGTCCATCAGTTCGAACTGGGTATCCTGACGCAGCTTCTTGTCCAGCGCCCCCAGCGGTTCGTCCAGCAACAACAGCTTTGGCGCCTTGGCCAGCGACCGTGCCAGTGCAACCCGCTGCCGCTGCCCGCCCGAGATTTGGTGCGGCTTGCGCTTTGCGAATTTCTCCAGCCGGACCAACCGCAGCATCTCTTCCACGCGATCTTCGACATCACGCTTGGGCATGCGGTCACGGCGCAGGCCAAAGGCGATGTTGTCCCAGACCGACAAATGCGGGAACAGGGCATAGGACTGGAACATCATGTTCACCGCCCGCTTGTTCGGCGGCACCGGGGCGATATCCTGCCCGGCCAGTTCGATCACGCCTTCGGTCGGGCTTTCGAACCCGGCCAGCATGCGCATCATGGTCGTCTTGCCACAACCCGAGGGACCGAGCAGAGCAAAGAACTCACGCTCGTAAATATCCAGTGTCAGGTTGTCGATTGCAGTGAATTCACCAAACCGCTTGGTCACGTTCTTGAAACGGATCAACGGTTTCGCGTCAGGATCGTCCCAAGGCGCAAATTTCGAAGATTGCAAGGTAAGCCCCCGTCTGTCTCGTTAAAGTGGGGTAGACGCAACGGGGCAGGCCACTCGGCCCGCCCCGCAATTGATGTCGGCGATCAGGTGCCCGACTTGATCTTGGTCCACAGGCGGGTCACGGTCCGCTGCGTCTTCGCCGGATAGGGCGAGGTGGTATAGAGGTTCTGCATGGTTTCGTCGTCCGGATAGATGGCGGTATCGCCGATCACATCCTCGACCAGGAACTCTTGCGAGGCCTTGTTGCCGTTGGCGTAGTAAACATAGTTCGACGCCGCCGCCATGTTCTGCGCGTCCATGATAAAGTTCAGGAACTTGTGCGCGGCGTCGGGGTTCGGCGCGTCGACAGGGATCGCCATCTGGTCAAACCACATCAGCGACCCTTGCTTGAAGGCGTGGTATTCGATCTCGACACCGTTGTCCGCTTCGGCGGCGCGATCACGGGCCTGAAGAATGTCACCCGACCAGCCGACCGCGACGCAGATATCGCCATTGGCCAGCGCGTTGATGTATTCCGAGCTGTGGAACTTCTGAATGTAAGGCCGCACTCCCATCAGCAGCGGTTCTACCTTTTCGATCACGTCGGCTTCGTGGCTGTCCGGGTTCTCGCCCAGATACTTGAGAGCTGCCGGGATGATCTCGGTCGGTGCATCCAGGAAATGCACGCCACAGGCGGCCAGCTTTTCCATATTCTCGGGCTTGAACACCAGATCCATGCTGTTCATCGGCGCGTCTTCGCCCAGCACTTCCTTGACCTTGCCGACGTTCACACCCAGACCGGTTGTGCCCCACATGTAGTTGATCGAATATTCGTTGCCGGGGTCGTATTGCGCAGTGCGCGACTCGATCAGGTCCCACATGTTGGCGTGGTTCGGCAGTTTCGACATGTCCAGTTTCTGGAACGCGCCGGCCTGGATCTGACGCTGAAGGAAAGTCCCGGTGGGCACCACAACGTCATAGCCGGACCCGCCGGCCAGCATCTTGGTCTCCAGAACCTCGTTGCTGTCGAACACGTCGTAGATCAACTTGATGCCGGTTTCTTCTTCGAACTTGGTCAGCAACTCTTCGTCGATGTAGTCCGACCAGTTGTAGACGCGCACCTCTTCGGCGAAGGCCGCCGATGTGGCCAGCGCCATCACCGCCGTGAGTGTCAGCGATTTAAAAGTCATTGAATGTCTCCCTGCGAGCTGGAGGGTATTTTCCCGCCTGCCTAGATTTGATCAAGTTTTGCCTTCTACGGCAACAGTGTTTATGTTTTCATCAAGTAGAACACCTGACAAGCCGTGATGTCGAAATAGGGGCAAGTCCTTTGAATATGATCAAAAAACAGGCGTCGAAACCCGTCCAACAGGACACGAAACAACCTGTTCACGAACAGGTGTACCAGACGTTGAGGGCCATGATTCTGTTCGGAGAGCTGGCTCCGGGACAGGCTGTAACCATCCAGGGACTGACTGATTCGCTCGGTGTTGGCATGACCCCTGTGCGCGAAGCGATCCGCCGCCTGATGTCCGAGGGCGCGCTGATGTTCCAGGGCAATCGCCGCATCAGTGTGCCGGTGCTGACGCAAGAGGATCTGCGCCAGGTCATTTTCGTAAGGAAATCAATCGAGGCCGAGCTTGCACGCCGCGCCGCGCAGAAGATGACGCCGGCGGCGGTCGAAGCTTTGGACCATTTGGATATCGCCCTGGACCTCGCAATCGAGACCGGAGATGTCAGCGGCTATCTGAGGTCCAACTACGATTTCCACGCTTTACTCTACGCAATCGCGGATGCGCCGATTCTCACCGAAATGGCGGATCGGCTGTGGCTTCGCTTCGGTCCGTCGCTGCGGGTTGTATGCGGCCGATTCGGCACCCAGAACCTGCCCGACCGGCACAAGGAAATGCTGGATGCCCTGCGCGCCGGGGATGCCGAAGGCGTTGCGCGCGCAATGGAGCAGGACGTCGAACAAGGCATGGAACAGATGCTTGGCGTGCTATCCGAAAACGAGGCGTGACACGATTCGATTTGACACCGAAAAATTTGATCATATTCTGCCCCTAAACCGAATTTCGCAGGAGACTCACCCGATGGTGACAATTACCAACCACATGCCCACGGCCGAGTTGCAGGCGCTGGATGCCGCACATCATGTTCACCCGTTTTCGGCCAATACCGAACTTGGCCGCGAAGGCGCCCGTGTCATCACCCGTGCCAAGGGTGTGTGGCTGACCGACAGCGAAGGCGAAGAGATCCTCGACGGGATGGCCGGCCTGTGGTGCGTCAACATCGGCTATGGCCGTGACGAACTGGCCGAGGTCGCCGCCCGCCAGATGCGCGAGCTGCCCTATTACAACACCTTCTTCAAGACCACCCATGTGCCGGTCATCGCACTGGCCCAGAAACTGGCGGAACTGGCGCCCGGCGATCTGAACCACGTGTTCTTCTCCTCGGGCGGATCCGACGCCAACGACACCAATATCCGCCTTGTGCGCACCTACTGGCAAAACAAGGGCCAGTCGGACAAGAACATCATCATCAGCCGCAAGAATGCCTATCACGGTTCCTCGGTCGCCTCGTCCGCGCTGGGTGGCATGGCCGGAATGCATGCGCAAAGCGGCATGATTCCGAACATCCACCACATCAACCAGCCCAACTGGTGGGCCGAGGGCGGCGACATGGCCCCGGCCGAATTCGGCCTGGCCCGCGCCCGCGAGCTGGAAGAGGCGATCCTGGAACTGGGTCAGGACCGCGTCGCGGCCTTTATCGCAGAACCGGTGCAGGGCGCCGGTGGCGTCATTGTGGCGCCCGACACCTATTGGCCCGAGATCCAGCGCATTTGCGACAAGTATGGCATCCTGCTAATCGCGGACGAGGTGATCTGCGGGTTCGGCCGTACCGGCAACTGGTTCGGCTGCGAAACCCTGGGCATCCGCCCGCACATCATGACCGTCGCCAAGGGCATGAGCTCGGGCTATGTGCCGATCGGCGCCTCGATCATCTGCGACGAGGTGGCCGAAGTCATCGGCATGGATGAGTTCAACCATGGCTACACCTATTCCGGTCACCCGGTGGCCGCGGCCGTGGCGCTCGAAAACCTGCGCATTCTCGAAGAAGAGAAGATTGTCGACCGGGTCCGCGACGTGACCGCCCCCTATCTCAAGCAGAAATGGGAGGCCCTGCTGGATCATCCGCTGGTGGGTGAGGCAAAGATCGTGGGCATGATGGGCTCCATCGCCCTGACCCCGAACAAGGAAAGCCGCGCGAAGTTCGCGTCGGAACCGGGCACGATCGGCTATATCTGCCGCGAGCGCTGCTTCAAGAACAACGTCATCATGCGCCACGTCGGTGACCGGATGATCATTTCCCCGCCGCTGGTCATCACCCCGGACGAGATTGACGAGATGTTTGTGCGTATCCGCAAGTCGCTGGACGAAGCGCATGCCGAGATCAACGAACGCGGACTTCTGAAAAGCGCCGCCTGACCCGTTAGGCACCCGCAGAGAATCGACAGGCCGCTGTTTTTTCAGCGGCCTGTTTTTTCGCCCCTCTTGGTCGAATGCCCTCAGAAAGCGTCGCAACTGTATTGAAACTGTCGCAATTCGGTTGCAACGACCCGCCATGCGCGCTTAACTTTGGGTCAATCGCGACGCAGATCGCCAGTACGTTCATTACGGGGAGGTGGCATTGACCACACGCGCCAGCAATGACGCGTTCGTTGAATTCGAACGCGTTCAGAAGAGTTATGATGGCGAAACTCTAGTCGTCAAAGACCTTAATCTCACCATGCCTAAGGGCCAGTTCCTGACCATGCTTGGGCCGTCGGGTTCGGGAAAGACGACCTGCCTGATGATGCTGGCCGGGTTCGAAACAGCCACACATGGCGAGATCAAGCTGGACGGGCGCCCGATCAACAACATCCCGCCGCACAAGCGCGGCATCGGCATGGTGTTCCAGAACTATGCCCTGTTCCCCCACATGACGATCGCCGAAAATCTCGCCTTCCCGCTTGAGGTACGCAAGATCGGCAAGTCCGACCGCGAAGAGAAGATCAAGCGCGCGCTCGATATGGTGGAAATGGGTCGTTTTGGCGGACGCCGGCCGGCACAATTGTCTGGTGGTCAGCAACAGCGGGTCGCGCTGGCGCGTGCGCTGGTGTTCGAACCCGAACTGGTGTTGATGGACGAACCCCTGGGCGCGCTCGACAAGCAGCTGCGCGAGAAGATGCAGTTCGAAATTACCCGCCTGGCTCATGACCTGGGTATCACCGTTGTCTACGTGACCCACGATCAGACCGAAGCGCTGACCATGTCGGACCGGGTGGCCGTGTTCAACGACGGCGTGATCCAACAGCTGGCGCCGCCCGACGAGTTGTACGAACAACCGGCCAACAGCTTCGTCGCCCAGTTCATCGGCGAGAACAACACGCTCGAAGGCGAGGTCATGGAAGTCCGCGATGGTATCGCGGTGGTGCGGCTGGACGATGGCGAGTTGATCGACTGCAAACCGGTCAACGTCAGCAAGCCCGGCGAACGCACGCGGGTGTCGATCCGCCCGGAACGGGTCGAATTCAACAAATCGCGGCTCAAACCTGGCGCGCATACGCTCAAGGCCGAGGTGATGGAGTTCATCTATATGGGTGACATTTTCCGCACCCGCCTGAAGGTGGCCGGCAATGATGAATTCATCATCAAGACCCGGAACGCACCCGACCAGGTCCGCCTCGAGCCCGGCGCCCAGATCGAGATCGGCTGGCTGCCCGAAGATTGCCGCGCGCTGGACGCCTGATCCGGTGCCGCAAACACGCGCCCGTTTTCACGGGCGCTGAATTCGGAAACGGCCGGGGCGTGCTTCGACCGATCCAAAAAACCGAACCAAAATGGTCAACATGGGAGAACTACATGAAACTCAAGACCGCATTGCTGGCAACAGCTCTGACGTCGGCGGCCTTTGCCGTCTCGGCGCAAGAAGTCACCGTCATGTCCTGGGGCGGCGCCTATGCCAAGAGCCAGGTTGAGGCCTATCACAAGCCCTTCACCGCGGCGACCGGCATCAAGGTGAACTCGGTCGACGCCGACAACCCGGCAACCCCGATCAAGGCACAGGTCGAAGCCGGTAACGTGTCGGTCGACGTCGCCGACGTCGAGTTCTCGGACGCCGTGCGCCTCTGCGACGAAGGCCTGCTGGAAGAAATCGATCCGGGCATGCTGGCTGCCGCACCCGATGGCACCGCAGCCACCGACGACTTCATCGACGGTGCGATCCAGGATTGCGCAGTCGCCAACATCGTGTGGTCGACCGCGGTTGCCTATAACACCGCCAACGTTTCGATGGCACCGGCCTCGATCGCCGATTTCTTCGACACCGGCAAGATCCCGGGCAAGCGCGGCCTGCGCAAGTCGGCCAAGGCGACGCTGGAAATGGCTCTGATGGGCGATGGCGTTCCGGCAAACGAAGTCTATGAAGTGCTCGACACCGACGAAGGCGTCGACCGCGCATTCGCCGTGCTCGACCGGATCAAGGGCGATATCGTCTGGTGGGAAGCCGGCGCACAGCCGCCGCAGCTGCTGGCAGACGGCGAAGTTGTGATGTCGACCGCCTATAACGGCCGTATCTTCAACGCAGCCGTTGCCGAAGGCCAGCCCTTCGAGATCATGTGGGACGGCCAGATCCTCGACTTCGACCTGTTCGTGGTCCCGAAAGGCGCGCCTAACAAAGAAGCCGCGATGCAGTTCATCGCCTTCTCGACCAGCACCCAGGCGCTGGCGGACCAGGCCAAGTGGATCAGCTATGGCCCGGCACGCAAATCTTCGGGCGCTCTGGTCGGCCTCTATCAGGACGGCAAGACCGAGATGGCGCCGCACATGCCGACCTCGGAAGCAGCCCTGAAGAACGCGCTGGTCAACAACTTCGAGTTCTGGGTCGACAAGGACGCCGAACTGAACGAGCGCTTCAACGCCTGGCTGGCGAACTGATCTGAAAACCGGGCCGTTCCCCACCGGGGGGCGGCCCAGCCTTTCCCGAATATCCAGGACAACGCCAGATGACCGATATCGCTCAGCCGCTAACGACCGCTGACGGCAAACCGCTCAAAGGGGCGCTGATGCGAGCTCAGGCCCGCGCCCGCCGCCGGGCTTTCCTGCTCGTGCTGCCACTACTGGCCTTTATCCTGATCACCTTCGTCTTTCCGATCGGTCAAATGCTGTACAAATCGGTCTACAACGAAGGGTTCACCTGGCAGGAAGACGTCACAACCGGCGACCGTACGCCGATCATGACCAATCTCGCCGCTTGGTTCGACGCCAACCCGCCCGGTACCGAGCCAAACGAAGAGGCCTATGCCGCGCTGGCCGCCGACCTAGTTGTGCTGCGCGAGCTGAAGGCACCTGGCCAGGCCGGGACGCGCATCAACTATGAACTGTCGGGCTCGCGCTCGATGTTCACCAAGGCCGCCCGCAGTGCCAACAAGCTGGAACCGCCTTACAAAGAGGCGCTGCTGGACCTCGACAAGGATTGGGGCAACCCGGACCTGTGGCAGGCGATGCGCGGTGCTTCGTCGTCCTACACCTTGAACTTCTATCTGGCCGCGATCGACCGCGAGCGTGATGCCGACGGCTCTATCGTGATGGTGCCGGAAAACCGGCAGGTCTATGTCAAGCTGTTCACCCGCACGCTGACCCTGTCGCTGCTGATCACCTTCCTCACCTTCGTGCTGGCCTACCCGATCGCGCATCTGCTGGCGACCCTGCCGTTGCGCCATTCGAACCTGCTGATGATCCTGGTTCTTTTGCCCTTCTGGACCTCGCTTCTGGTGCGGACCACCAGCTGGATGGTTCTGCTGCAAAGCCAGGGCGTGGTGAACGACGCGCTGGTCGGCATGGGTCTGCTGGGTGACGATAACCGGTTGCAGATGATGTACAACCGCACCGGCACCGTCATTGCGATGACACATATCCTGCTGCCCTTCATGGTGCTGCCGCTCTATTCGGTAATGCGGATGATCAACCCGTCCTATGTGCGCGCCGCGCGCTCTCTGGGCGCGACCAGCTGGACAGCATTCCGCCGCATCTACTTTCCGCAGACCGTGCCCGGCATTGGCGCCGGCGCGCTCCTGGTGTTCATCCTGGCTGTCGGGTACTACATCACCCCCGCCCTTGTCGGCGGCGCCGACGGGCAGCTGATCTCGAACCTGATCGCCTTCCATATGCAGAAATCGCTTAACTGGTCGCTGGCCGCCGCTCTGGCCGCGCTGCTGCTTGGCGGTGTGCTGCTCCTTTATTGGCTCTACGACAAGCTCGTGGGCATCGACAACCTGAAGCTGGGGTAACCGCACATGGCTCTTCCCAAACATGCCTCGACGCTGGAACGGGTCTGGCACTACACCTACCTGGTGATATGTGTCGCGATCTTCATCTTCCTGATCGCACCGATCCTGGTGATCATCCCGCTCAGCTTCAACGCCGAGCCCTACTTCACCTTCAGCGACAAGATGCTGAAGTTCGATCCCGAGGGCTATTCGATGCGCTGGTACGACCTGCTGCTGACCTTTGGCATGCAGGCCCCCGAAGCGCCGCGCGACGGATCCTGGTGGGCCGACGCATGGTCGAACGCGCAATGGATCCAGGCGACCAAGAACTCGATCATCATCGGCTTCTTCTCGACGATCCTGGCGACCACCCTGGGCACGATTGCCGCCCTGGGCCTGTCGCGGCCCGAGATGCCGGGCCGCCGCGCGGTGATGGCAATCCTGATTTCGCCGATGATCGTGCCGATCATCATTACCGCGACCGGTCTGTTCTTCTTTTACTCGTCGATCCGGATCCAGGATTGGGGCATTCCCTATCTGGGCATCATTCTGGCGCATGCCACCCTTGGCATTCCCTTCGTGATCATCACCGTGACCGCAACGCTGGTGGGTTTCGACCACTCGCTGACCCGGGCCGCCGCCAACATGGGCGCCGATCCGGTCACCACCTTCCTTCGGGTACAAATGCCGCTGATCCTGCCCGGTGTGATCTCGGGCGCGCTCTTTGCCTTTGTCACCTCGTTTGACGAGGTTGTGGTGGTGCTCTTTGTCGGCGGACTCGACGAACAGACGATCCCGCGCCAGATGTGGAACGGTATCCGCGAACAGATCAGCCCGGCGATTCTGTCGGTGGCCACGATCCTGGTGATCATCTCGATCGCCCTGTTGACGGTGGTGGAACTGCTGCGCCGCCGCTCGGAACGGCTGCGCGGCATGTCGCCCGGTTGATCGGATCCGCAAATCAAAGACCAGGGGGCCGGGTGACCGGCCCTTTTCTTTTGCGATCTACTTGATGTCCACGATTTGCATCACGGGTGCCCAGCCATCGACATTGCACCGGGCCTGCACCTGAACCTGCCGCGCCCCTTCGGCAAGCTGTACCCCGCTCAAGGACCGGGTAAAGGGCTGCTCTGTCTCATGGGGATGCAACAAGGTCCGCATCCCGATTTCGTTGCCCTGCAAGTCCAGCACTCGCCAGCCGTCGGCATAGTGGTCCCAACCGGTATCCGGGTGGCGCAGTGTCACGTCGAATCGCCACCCGTCGGCCGCTCGAGTCGCGGTTACCGCTTCGATGGATGGGGGATCGGCCAGAACGGGTGAGGCCACGAAAAGCAAGGGAAACAGGCTGCGCATTACCGCAGTCTATCGCAACACCGGTTTGGCGCGTTTCACGATGGCGTGTGCGACCCGCTATCCGCCGGCAGCCGCAACAGCACCTCGCGCGAATGCGACGCGAACTCGCGCCGATACAGGATGACCGTCGTCACCACGGCCGCCGCGACCAACGCCAGCGGCCCCGCGAACCAGGCGACCGAGGCCAGCGCAAAATACGTGGCCCTCAGCCCTTTGTTGAAACTGCGGGCGGCGGTGATGTTGATATCGGCGGCCTGCGCCGCCCGCGGGAAACAATGCGGGTCTTCGGGATCGTTCGGCACCGCCGCCATCAACACCGCGCAATAGCCGAACAACCGGTTCGCCCAGACGAATTTCAGAAACGCGTTCGACAGGAAAAGTAGCACGATCAGTATCTTGATCTCCCAGACCAGCGCGGGCGCCACGCCCAGCGCCAGATCGTCGGCCACCCCGGCCAGCCGGTCGGTATTGCCGATCAGCGCCAGCCCGCCCCCCACCGCGATCACCGCCGTCGAGGCAAAGAAGGAGGTTCCCTGCCGCATGATCGAAATCAGTTGCGCGTCGAACACCCGTGGTTGCCGGGTCACCATCTGGCGCATCCAGTCGCGCCGGAAATCGGCCATCAGAGCCGAAACAGACGGCCTTCCCGGCGCCGGATGCTCGATCCGCCAGCCGATCCAGACCCAGCAACAGATCAGCGCGGCCACGGCGCCATAGTCGAACGCGGAAAAAACAAGTATGCGGTCAGTCCAGGTCATGGCGCGACAGTACGGCTTACCGGTTTTTCTTGCCAGAACCTAAAATTGGTAATATTAATTTACCAGATGGAGGATTGTTCATGGACATGCCCACCCCGAACCCGACCGTTCTGGCCAAGAAACCGCGCCTGGTGCAACGGCTGCGGCAGGTCTTGCCCGCCGACGCGGTGATCGACGACCTGTCCGAGACCCGAGCCTATGAATGTGACGCGCTGACCGCCTATCGCTGCCCGCCGCTGCTGGCAGTGCTTCCGTCGAGCACGCAGCAAGTGTCGGATGTGCTGCGGATCTGCCATGAAGAGGGCGTACCGGTGGTGCCGCGCGGCTCGGGCACGTCGCTGGCGGGTGGCGCCTTGCCCACCGCCGACAGCGTGATCCTGGGCGTGGCGCGGATGAACGAGGTGCTGGAGACGGACTATGACAACCGCATCATCCGGGTGCAATCGGGTCGCACCAACCTGAGCGTCACCGGAGCGGTCGAGGCAGAGGATTTCTTTTACGCCCCCGACCCCTCGTCACAGCTGGCCTGCGC
The DNA here is from genome assembly GCF_010500245.1 of Ruegeria sp. PrR005. Classification (GTDB taxonomy): domain Bacteria; phylum Pseudomonadota; class Alphaproteobacteria; order Rhodobacterales; family Rhodobacteraceae; genus Ruegeria_B; species Ruegeria_B marisflavi. The sequence continues at coordinate 29,758 of NZ_JAAGOX010000022.1, read as the reverse complement.
CATCGCGGGCAATATCGCGATGAACTCGGGCGGGGCGCATTGCCTGAAATACGGGGTGACCACCAACAACCTGCTGGGTGTCACCATGGTGCTGATGGACGGCACCGTGGTCGAGATCGGCGGCGCGCATCTGGATGCGGGCGGGCTGGACCTGCTCGGTGTCATCTGCGGGTCCGAGGGGCAATTGGGCGTGGTCACCGAAGCCACGCTGCGCATCCTGCGCAAGCCCGAGGGTGCACGCCCGGTGCTGATGGCGTTCGACAGCAACGAGGTCGCCGGCGCCTGCGTCAGCGACATCATCAAGGCCGGCGTGCTGCCGGTGGCGATCGAGTTCATGGACCGGCTCTGCATCGAGGCTTGCGAAGCATTTGCCAAGGCCGGTTACCCGCAATGCGAAGCACTGCTGATTGTCGAGGTCGAGGGGTCCGAGGCCGAAATCGACGACCAGTTGACCCGCATCATCGAGATCGCCCGGCGCCATAACCCGCTGGAACTGCGTGAAAGCCAATCGGCCGAGGAAAGCGCCCGCATCTGGCTGGGCCGCAAGTCGGCCTTTGGCGCCATGGGGCAGATCAACGACTACATGTGCCTCGACGGCACTATCCCCGTCTCCGCCCTGCCGATGGTGCTGCGCCGGATTGGCGAACTCAGCCGCGAATACGGTCTGAAAGTAGGCAACGTGTTCCACGCGGGCGATGGCAACATGCACCCGCTGATCCTGTTCAATGCCAACATGCCGGGTGACCTGGAGAAATGTGAGGCATTTGGCGCCGATATCCTGAAACTCTGCGTCGATGCGGGCGGCTGCCTGACCGGCGAACACGGGGTAGGGATCGAGAAACGCGACCTGATGCTGCACCAATACGCAGCAGAAGATCTTGAGGCGCAGATGGCGGTCAAGGACGTGTTCGACCCGCAGTGGCTGTTGAACCCCGCCAAGGTGTTTCCGCTGTCGGTCTCGGAAAGCCGACGCGCGGTACAGGTGGCCGCGGAGTAGCGGGGGCGCTGCCCCCCTTGGCCTGCGGCCAATTCCCCCCGGGATATTTTCAGCAAGAGGAAAGCCAATGCTGAGACCAGAAAGCGAGGCCGAACTGGCCCAGATCGTGGCCGGGCTGACTGCTCCGGTCCGGATACGGGGCGGCGGGACGCGGGGCGTGCCGGGGCCGGATGCCGAGTTGGACGTCTCGGGGCTGAGCGGCATCACGCTCTATGAGCCCGGCGCGCTGACGCTGGTCGCCAAGGCCGGAACGCCCGTGGCCGAGATCGAGACGGCGCTGGCCGCTGAAGGGCAGCGGCTGGCGTTTGAGCCGATGGATCATCGCGGGGTGATGGCGACCGAGGGCACGCCCACCATCGGCGGCGTGGTGGCTGGCAATATCTCGGGCCCCCGCCGGATACAGGCGGGCGCGGCGCGCGATTTCCTGCTGGGCGTGCGCTATGTCGACGGCATGGGCCAGGTGATCAGCAATGGTGGCCGGGTGATGAAGAATGTCACCGGCTATGACCTCGTCAAGCTGATGGCCGGGTCCTGGGGCACGCTGGGGGTGCTGAGCGAGGTCTCGCTGAAGGTGCTGCCAAAAGCCGAGACACAAGCCACGCTGATGGTTTCTGTGCCCGATGCGGGAACCGCGGTGCGCGCGCTGTCGGCCGGGCTGGGCTCTCCCTATGAGGTGACCGGCGCGGCCTATGATCCGGCCCTGGGGCAGGCTCTGGTTCGGATCGAGGGGTTCGAAGCCTCGGTCGACTATCGGGCGGAGGCGCTAAGCCGGTTGTTTGCACCATTTGGAACGGTGGCGCGGCTGGAGGACGATCCCTGGCCGGGCATTCGTGACGTGACCCCGTTCCAAGGGCGCGTGGGCGATGTCTGGCGGATCTCGGTGAAACCGGGCGACGCGCCAGAGTTGGCCGAGCGCTGCAAGGCCGAAGCGCTGCTGTTCGACTGGGGCGGCGGGCTGATCTGGGCGCTGATGCCCGAAGGCGCCGACCTGCGCGGTCGGCTGGGCGAGTTTGCGGGCCATGCGACACTGGTCCGGGGCGACCGGACCCAGCGCGCCATGTTCCAGCCGGAACCGGCTCCGCTCGCCGCCCTGTCGCGCGGATTGCGGCAGCGGTTCGACCCGAAAGGGCTCTTCAATCCGGGACTTATGGGGTAAGCGATGCAGACGAATTTCACCGCCGAACAACTGACCGATCCCGGCATCCAGCGCGCCAACGAGATCCTGCGTTCCTGCGTGCATTGCGGGTTCTGTACCGCCACCTGCCCGACCTATCAGGTGCTGGGCGACGAGCTCGACAGCCCGCGCGGGCGCATCTACCTGATCAAGGACATGCTGGAAAACAGCCGGGTGCCGGATGCCAAAACGGTCAAGCATATCGACCGTTGCCTGAGTTGCCTGGCCTGCATGACGACCTGCCCCTCGGGCGTGCATTACATGCATCTGGTCGATCATGCGCGCGAGTATATCGAGCAGACCTACCGCCGACCGTTCAGCGACCGGGCGCTGCGCTGGATTCTGGCGCGCATCCTGCCTTATCCCACACGGTTCCGGCTGGCGCTCTTGGGGGCCAAGATCGGCCGTCCGTTCCGCGGGTTGATGCCCGATGCGCGGCTGCGCGCGATGCTCGACATGGCGCCGAAACATATCCCGCCGGTCAGCCGCAACGACGATCCGCAGAGCTTTGCACCGGCTGGCACGCGCAAGAAGCGGGTCGCCCTGATGACAGGCTGTGCGCAAAAGGCGCTGAACACAGATATCAATGATGCCACTATCCGCCTGCTGACCCGGCTGGGCTGCGAGGTCGTGGTGGCCGAGGGCGCGGGCTGCTGCGGTGCGCTGACCCATCACATGGGGCGCACGAGCGAGAGCCACGCTACGGCGGCCAAGAACATCCGTGCCTGGGTGCGCGAGATGGATGGCGCCGGTCTTGATGCCATCGTGATCAACACCAGCGGCTGCGGCACCACCGTCAAGGATTACGGCCACATGTTCCGCAACGAGCCGCTGGCGGCCGAGGCCGCCAGGGTATCGGCCATCGCCATGGACATAAGCGAGCTGTTGATGCAGCTCGACCTGCCAGAAGGGACCGACAAGGGGTTGACCGTGGCCTATCACGCCGCCTGCTCGCTGCAACACGGGCAAAAGATCAAGACCTATCCCAAGGACCTGCTGAAACGGGCGGGCTTTTCGGTGGTCGAACCTGCCGACAGCCACCTGTGCTGCGGCTCGGCCGGAACCTATAACCTGATGCAGCCCGAGATCTCGGGCAAGCTAAAGGCCCGCAAGATCCGCACGCTTGAGGCAAAAAAGCCCGACCTGATCGCGGCGGGCAATATCGGCTGTTTGATGCAGATCGGTTCGGGGACCGAACTGCCCATCATGCACACGGTCGAACTGCTGGATTGGGCTACGGGCGGACCGCAGCCTCCGGCGATGACGGCACCGGGCAAACGCGCACCCGAGGTGCCGATCCTGCGCTAATCTCAGAGCGGTTTCTGCCGCAACGCAATCGCCGCCCCGGCCAGCAAGAGGCCGGCGGCGACCAGAAGGCTTATGCCGATATCTCCGACCAGATCGCCGACCAGCCCCGCGCCATAGGGGCCGAGCGTCTGGGCCACTGCGAACACCACTGTGAACAGGCTGATCGCCCGGCCCCAGCTTTCCGGCGGCAGGTTCTGGCGCGCGAAATTGGTCACCGCGCCCGGCGCCATGAACACCGACAGGCCAAAAACCACCGCCGAGACCAGCAGGGCCGGACCATTGGGCAACACCACCGGCAAGGCTGAGCCAACGGCGATACCGGTCAGGATCATCGCCAGCGGCAGGCCCGAGGCATGCCGCGCCAGCACCGGCCGCCACACCAGCGGCGAGACCGAGATGCACAGCCCCAGGATCACCCAGACCAGCGCGATGAAAGGGGCACTGGCCGCCTGCTCGGTCATCCAGGCCGAGAGGAAGGTCAGGTACACGATATATCCCAGCCCAAATCCGGCATAGCCCGCCAGCTCAGGCAGCATCCGGCGCAGCGGCAACGGGGCATGCCCGGCCTGCGACTGGACCGGGGCGGGTTGTTGCACCGCAGCCCACAGGGCAAGCGGCAGGAAGGTCAGGCTGGCGCCGCCGATCAGATACCAGGCCAGCGGCCAGGCCGCCGGGCCATACGCCTCCAGAAACAGCGGCAGCGCGGCACCGGCCAGAACGATGCCCAGCCCCCCGCCCGACCCGAACAGGATCGCGATGGCCAGCGCGTTGCGCCTTGGATCGTCGCGGAACAGGCCAGCGGTCAGCGTTCCGGCAGTGGAAAAGGACATCGCGCCAAAAAACCCGGCCAGAATGCGCCACAGGGTTTGCCACCACAGTTCGGCATTCACTCCGGTGGCCAGCAGCGCCAGCGTGGTGGCAATCAGCCCGGTGATGAACAGGCGTACCGGTCCGACGCGCCGGATCGCCACCATGGTCAGCACCGCGCCCGCGATATACCCCAGCGCATTGGCGGTGTTCAGCCAGCCCGCCTGGGCATAGTTCCACTGCATCTCCGATTTCATCGCGGGCAGCAGCAGGCCGTAGGCAAAACGGGCAAACCCGTTGGTCACCGTCACGCCCAGCGCCAATCCCGCCAGAACCAGCCACGACCGAGATGCAGACAGCGTCATGGCCTGACCGCTCGACAAAATTGCAATTGGGAACCCTCGTTCTGACTGCGGCGTCGCGCCATGCGCAAGCCTGACGCGACCCTGCCAAGCTTGGCCACGCGGCGCAAGCCACGGCAGAGCACGCGGCGCGCCAAGATGCCCAGACTGCGCCCCATTTTCGCCCCACGCATCCCGTACCCCGAACAGCAGCCGTTGCAGGAGGGCCACGTGTACAAATGGATCATCACACTTGCGCTGGCCGCGCTGCCGGTTGTTGCACAGGCCCAGGCGACCCGACTGCAAAGCCTGGAAACCACCGACGCGGGCCGCGAATGGCTGGCGGTCGGGCGGCTTGATGTCGATGGCACCGGGTTCTGTACCGGTGCGCTGATCGCGCCCGACCTGGTTCTGACCGCCGCGCATTGCCTTTACGACAAACGCACGAAACAGCGGATCGACCCGACCCGGATCGAGTTTCTGGCCGGTTGGCGGCGGGGTGCAGCTTCGGCCTATCGCCCGGTGCGCCGCGCCGTCGAACACCCGGACTATCGGTTTGATGGCGATGTCTCGGCCGACCGCGTCCGCAACGATGTTGCCCTGCTGCAACTGCAACAGCCGATCCGCAACACCACCGTGATCCCGTTCGAAACCGGCAACCAGCCCCGGACCGGCGAGTCGGTCGGCGTCGTGTCTTATGCCCACGATCGGGCCGAGGCACCGTCGCTGCAACGGCTCTGCCCGGTAATGGCCCGTCAGCAAGGGGTGCTGGTGATGTCCTGCGATGTCGATTTCGGCTCGTCGGGCGCACCTGTCTTCAGCTTTGACGGCGATCATCCCCGCATCGTGTCCGTTGTCTCGGCCAAGGCCGAGGTCGAAGGGGCGCGCGTCGCGCTGGGCTCGTCCCTGGGGGAAACGCTCGTGCTGCTCAAGGCGGGGCTGGAAAACCCAGCCCCCGCCGCGCCCGGCACCCTGCCGCGCGTCAACCGCAGCACACCCGGCGGCACCGGCACCGTTTCCGGGGCAAAGTTCGTCAAGCCATGAGGGCTCTGCTCGCCCTTCTCCTTGGCCTTTGCCTCACCCTGCCGGCGGCGGCGCAGAATTCGGGTCTGCGCCGCCTGACCGAGCGCGATGACCTCTTTGGATGGGAGGCGGTCGGGCGGCTCGACATCACCGGTACCGGGTTCTGCACCGGCACCCTGATCGCCCCGGACCTGGTGCTGACCGCAGCGCACTGCGCCTTCGACGCCCGTACACGGGCCCATTACCAGCCCGGCGAGATCACCTTTCGCGCCGGGTTCCGCGATGGCAAGTCGGTTGCCGAACGCACCGTGGTTCAGATCGTCACCCCCGACGGGTTCATCCCCAATGCCGCCCCGTCGGCCGACCGCATCCGCGCCGATGTGGCACTGATGCGGCTGGCCGATCCGATCCCCACCGCGCTGGCCGATCCCTTTGCCCTGCATTCCGGCGACCTCAGCGGCAGCGAAATCAGCGTCTCGTCCTATGGGCGCGGTCGGGCCGAGGCGATCTCGCGCCAGCGCTCGTGCCAGTTGCTGTGGCGGCAGGCCGGGCTGATGTCCTTTGACTGCGACGTGACCTTTGGCTCGTCCGGCGCGGCCATTCTGGCGCACGAGGGTAGCCGGGGTCGCATATTGTCACTGGTTTCGGCCGGAACCTCGGTCGAGGGCCGCCCGGTCGGCTTTGGCATGGAACTGTCCGGCACGGTCGAGGATCTCAAACGCCAGATGCGGCGCGACACTCCTGCCCCACAGGCCGCGATCAAACGGCTCAAGGTCGGCAGCGGCCTGTCCGGCAGCTCTGGAACCGGCCCCAAGTTCATCCGCCCCGGCGGGTCTTGAAACCCGGACCAGTCTTTCCCATCTCGAGTGTACCGGATCGCCGCAGGGCGGGGTCCGGTGTGGAAAACCGCCCGTCCGTACAGGAGGGCACTCATCACAAATCGCTCGAAGAAGAGGATTGTCCCATGCGTACTTTCGACTTTGCTCCGCTGCACCGTGCCACCATCGGTTTCGATCAGATCGCCGATCTGATGGACCGCGTGATGACCAGCGACGTGACCCAGCCGAGCTATCCGCCGTACAACATCGAAAAGACCGCGCCCGACGCCTATCGCATCTCGATCGCCGTGGCCGGTTTCGCCGACAGCGACCTGTCGGTCGAAGTCAAGGAAAACGCCCTGGTGGTAGCGGCCCGCAAAGCGGCCGATGACACCGCACGGACCTATCTGCATCGCGGCATTGCCACCCGCGCATTCGAACGCCGGTTCACCCTGGCCGATCATGTGCGTGTCACCGGCGCCAGCCATGAAAACGGCATGCTGCACATCGACCTGAAGCGCGAAGTGCCCGAAGCGCTGAAGCCCCGCCGGATCGAGATTGCCTCGGTCAAACCTGCCGACGAGTCCGATCTCGTCGAGGCCAAGGCGGTTAACTGACCTCGGATCCGCCCGCCCCTGCGGTTTACCGGGCTGGCGGATCTCTTGCGATAAACCGTACCTCCCTCGGTTATCGCAGCACTGGCGCGCGCCGTGTTCCTCCAGGCATGGCGCGCGTTGCCGTTCAGGCTTACGGCAGGCCGACCGCCGCATCCACCCGATCGACATAGTCAGACAATATCCGGTCACCCGCGACCCGCCGTTGCAAGGGGGTCGCCGCCGGTGTCGCCCGCATCGCCGCCAGCATGGGCGCAACCGACAGATCGGCGGCGCTGACCCGGTCGCCCAGCAGGAACGACCGATGCCACAGGCAAGCAGTGATCGCCTCGAAATCGCGTTCTGCCCGGTCCATCCGCTCAGCCGCGCTGAACCGCCCCATGCCCTGCGCCCTCAGACCCCGCAACACCGACCGCCGCACGCCATTGGCGACCGGATTGCGGATCAGGCGCGGCACCTCACCAAAGAAGCGATCGCGCAGATGTTGCCAGACCTCGTCATTGCTCCAGCGATCCATGAGAAGCTGGAAGTACATATGATCCTCGGCCATCCGGATCATCGCCCGTGATTGCGCCCGTTGCAGGTCGCTCAGGCCCTGATCGAACTCCGCCCCCTGCGCCTCCAGCCAGTGGCGGATAGCCTCGCTATCCGCCAACAGGCGCTCGGGCGTACGCAACACCGGCAGTTTTCCATGCGGCATCTTGCGGGCATCGAGCAGGTCGGACCGACGCCAGTCCAGTCCCGAGAGATGCAGCATATAGGCCGCCTTCACGCAGAACGGGCTGCCGGAATAGAGGCCAAAGGCCGAAGGAAAGGTCAAAAGGGTCAGCATCGGGTTCATCCTTGTATGATGTCCCGAGGGATAGGATAGTCAGATGACAATTTCTGTCATCAGATCCGGGTCAACATAACCCATGTCCAGAACTGCCCGATTGTTCCAGCTCATGCAGGCGCTGCGCTCCGGCCCGCCGCCGCATACCTCCGCCGCGCTAGCACAGGATCTTGGCGTCTCACCCCGCACGATCCACCGTGACATTGATACCCTGCGTGGCCTTGGCGCCGTGATCGACGGCGAGGCGGGGTTCGGCTTTACACTGATCGAGGACGCGACCCTGCCGCCGCTGGGGTTTACCGATGACGAGCTTGAGGCGCTGGTTCTTGGCCTGCGCGAGGCCGAACTGATCGGCGACCCCGACCTCAGCCATGCTGCCAGCCAGGCCCTGCGCAAGTTGCAGGGCCGCCTGCCGCCGCGCCAGTCGCACCGGTTGACCCATGCGGTGCTGACCGCAACCCGGTTCGACCGGCCCGAACCGCCAACGATCCCGGTCGCCACACTGCGCGCCGCCACCTGGGACGAACTTGCCGTTGCATTCGGCTATACCGACATGCACGGGGCACAGACCCAGCGCACGGTGTATCCACTGTCCATCGTCTACATGGATCGCTCCAGCGTGCTGATCGCCTGGTGCCTCTTGCGGGTCGATGTGCGGGTGTTCCGGCTCGACCGGATGCGCGACCTTGTGGTGACAAGTGACAGCTTTCGACCCCGGCGGGTGCCGATGCTGCGCGATGCGCTGGCACAGATCCGCGCGCAACCGGCCTGACCCCTTTGTCGAACCCTGGTTTGCCGCTAAATTAAGACACGGCAGCAGGACTGGACAGAGCATGAAACCACTCACCCTCACGCTGGCGATTTGCCTTGGCGCCCCGGCACTGGCCGAAGCGCCTCTGGTACTGGCCGTGGCCAGCTCTGCCCGCCCCGTCAGTCGGCCCGAGATGACAACACCCGCGACAGCAGACATCGAAGCCAGATTCCAGCTCTGGCTGACCGAGTTCCGGACCCGGGCCTTGGCCCAAGGCGTGTCCGCGAAAGCGCTCGACGCCGCCCTGCCCGGCCTCACCTACGACGCCGAGGTGGTGCGCCGAGACCGCAACCAGGCCGAGTTCACCAAGACCGTCTGGGACTATCTTGACACCGCGGTCTCCTCTGCCCGCATCGACGCGGGGCAAAAGGCCATCGCCCGCCATGCCGCCCTGTTCGACCGGATCGAGGCGCAATGGGGTGTCGACCGCCATGTCATCGCCGCCATCTGGGGGCTGGAAAGCGCCTATGGGCTGGTGCGCGGCAATGACAGTACGCTGAAATCGCTGGCCTCGCTGGCTTTCGACACGCGACGGCCCGAGTTCTTTGGCGAACAATTCCTGACCGCGCTGCAAATCCTCGACGCGGGCGAGGTCCGGCTCACCGACATGCGCGGCAGCTGGGCGGGCGCGATGGGGCATACCCAGTTCATGCCCACTTCCTACCGCGATCACGCGGTCGATTTCGATGGCGACGGGCGGCGCAACATCTGGTCGGACGATCCGGCCGACGCGCTGGCCTCGACTGCCGCCTATCTCAAGGCCAACGGCTGGGTCACCGGCCAGCCCTGGGGGGTCGAGGTGACCTTGCCACAAGGCTTCGATCTGGCAAGCGCGCGGCGGGAACTGACGCGGATGCCGTCCGAATGGGCGGCTCTGGGGGTGCGCGATTCCAATAGCAAACCGGTCCCCGACCATGGCCCGGCCTCAATCCTGCTGCCGGGCGGCGGCACCGGCCCGGTCTTCATGATCTTTGACAATTTCGCTGTATTAGAGACGTATAACACCGCCGATGCCTATGTGATCGGGGTCGGTCACCTGGGTGACCGCATCGCCGGTCGCGGCCCGATCCGCGGCGACTGGCCACGCCAGGACCGCGCGCTCACATTCGACGAACGGATCGAGTTGCAGGAACGCCTGACCGCCGCCGGGTTCGACACGCAGAAGATTGACGCAAAGATCGGCCCGCTTACCATCAACGCAGTGCGCGACTATCAGCTGTCGCTTGGGATCATGCCCGACGGCTATGCCTCGCTGCGGGTGCTCGAACGGCTGCGGCAGGCGCAATAACCCGCTGTTTACTGTTTTTCCAGCGCGCCCAGCGCCGCCCGCAGCGTCGCTGCGGCCTCGGCCCGCGCAGCCTCGTCCATGCCACCCGGATCCAGCCGCAGGCTGATCCCCGGCGTGTCCACCCTCACCACCGGGTTCTGAGCCGGCACGCCCGTCACCACCCGATAGGTGCGCACCGGATGTGCGATCCCCTTCATCGTGACCGTCTCGCCGGGTTCGGCGGCGACCCGGTCGCTCACCAGCGCCCAGGTCTCGTGCGCCAACAGGATCTGCCCCGGCTCGGCCGCCGCCTGAAGCCGTGCCGTCAGGTTTACCTGACGCCCGATGATGGTGTAATCCATCCGCTCGTCGCTGCCGAAATTGCCCACCGTGCAATAACCGGTGTTGATGCCGATGCGGATGCGGAACGGATGTTCCAGCCCTTTCGCCTTCCAGCGCTGCTGCAACTCCTTCATCCGTTTCTGCATGGCACAAGCCATCTCGACGCATCGCAGCGCGTCCCCTTCAGGACCCAGCGTGTCGGGATCACCGAAATACAGAACGATCGCATCGCCGATGAACTTGTCGAAATTCGCGCCATGCGCCTGCGCGATCTTCGACATCTCGGTCAGGTATTCGTTCAGCAGCGCCGTCAGCTCCTCCGATTCCATCCGCTCGGCGGTTTCGGTGAACCCCACGACATCGGAAAAGAACACCGTCAGCTTGCGACGGCGCGACACCACGCGGCTTTCCTGCTTTCCGCTTTGAATGGCCTGATACAGCTGCGGCGACACGTATTTGGCCAGATGCGCGGACACGGACTCCAGCCTTTGGCGCGAGTCGACGAGTTCAGCCTCCGAGACCTCCTCCAACCATTCGAACAAGCCCAACAGCACAGCCAGCATGCCGGAAAACATCACCGAATTTATCGCGAAAAGAACCGCATCGAACGTGGCCGACTGCGGCGCGATGGGTCCAGCGGAAATGACATAGGCGCCACTGGCCGCCAGCGTCACGATGAACACGATGCACAGAGAGGCACGCATCGGGCGGCTGACAAAAGTCAGGATACAAGTGATCAGCATCGTCAGCAGCGGGTAAAAGAAGAACCCCGGCGCAAGCCCGAGATAGACCGTTGCCACAACACCGTGCAGCGGGACCTCGACGAACTGGCACAGATAGAACAGCGGTCTGTGCAGGATATTGTGAATCGTGATCCACCAGGTCGCGCCAGCCCAAAGCAGGACACTGAAGATGTTGAAGATCATCAGCGGCCAGATTTCCAGATACCAGAAGAGGAACACAAAGGCGGCGTGAACCATCAACGCATTCGGAAACCCGACCCGCGCCAGAACGTTGATACGGGCCAACCGGTCGTCCACACCTTCTGGTCGCTCGGTCGCCCAATTCCGGATAGCAAGCCAGACATCGGCCAGCATTGCCCGGTCTCCTTTCACCTTCGACAGAAAGGAAGGGTACCGTTGCCCGGCACAAGGCGGCAAGGAAAACGTGCCTTTCTCAGAAAATCCCCATCGCCAGCCCGGCGCCCAGCGCCTGGCCCAGATCGCGGCAGGTCTCCAGATCCGGGGCAGAGATGGTCTTGGGGGCCAGAATGGCCTCGGGCGTCTGCGCATGGGTGCAGACGATCAGGGGCGGCTGCGCCTCTTTCAGGCGCCAGCCGGTGGCGATGCGCGCCACCTGCCGGGCGGCGTTCTGCCCGTCGGACCCGGCGCAGATCATCTGCGCATAGGCCCGGCCTTCGATCCGGCCCAAGACCGGGTAATAACAGCGATCAAAGAATTCCTTCATCGCGCCCGAGATCGCCGCCAGGTTCTCGGGACAGCAGAACACATAGCCGCCCGCCGCCAACAGGTGATCTGGCCCGGCCTCTTCGGCGCCGAGGAGCAGAACCGGCCCTTCGGTCCGGGCTCCGTCGGCACAGGTCTCGGCCATCTGACGGCTGCCGCCGGTTCTGGAATGATGGACGATCAGCAGGCCCGCCATGCCCGTCAGACCCGGTGATAGGGGCTGCCGGCCAGAATGGTGGCCGCCCGGTAGAGTTGCTCGGCCAGCATCACCCGCACCAGCATATGCGGCCAGACCATCGCCCCGAAGGAGATCGAGAAATCGGCCTCGGCCCGCAGGTCGGGGTCGATGCCATCCGCCCCGCCGATCACCAGCGCCAGATCCTGCCGCCCGGCATCGCGCCAGCCCGCTAGCCGATCGGCAAAATCGGGCGAAGAGATCACCTTGCCCCGCTCGTCCAGCGTGCACAGCACCGCACCCGCCGGGACCGCCTTGCGCAACAACAACGCTTCGGCGCCCATGCCGCCGCCCTTGCGGTCGTCGACCTCGACCACGCGCGCAGGACCAAGGCCCAGCGCACGGCCAGTGCGCTCGAACCGGGTCATGTAGTCGTCAATCAGGGTTTTCTCCGGTCCGGCGCGCATTCGGCCGACCGCACATATGCTGACACGCATGCTCTTTCGTCTCTCCGGCCCCTCAACCGGGACCGGCGGACCGCCTTAGTTGGCCGATGCCCTGGCGCCCTGCGGCAGCCACATCTTTTCCAGCTGATAGAATTCACGAACCTCGGGACGAAAGATGTGAACGATCACGTCACCGGTGTCGATCAACACCCAGTCGCCGGCGTCCTTGCCTTCGATCTTGGCCGTGAAGCCGAATTCATCCTTGATGCGCTGCGCCAGCTTTTCGGCCATGGCCGAGACCTGACGGGTCGAACGCCCCGATGCGATCACCATGTAATCGCCCATCGAGGACCTGCCGCGCAGATCGATCTGCACAACGTCTTCGGCCTTGTCATCATCGAGAGAGGAAAGAATTCGCTCCAGCAGCAATTCGCTGGTGGTGTCAGTTGAGGCCATCAGCGCGGCCCCGGACTGGACGGCCTCGGCCGCCACGGAATGAGGTAACAGGACATCGTCCTCCTATACAACGCGTCGACAGTTCCCCCGACGCTGGGGTTCGGTAAATTTAGCAATCCGGTGACGACAATTCAATGAACCTTGGCGCCATGAGCGCAACGTCGGTTCACTCTGCCCCGATTTGTTGCGCATCCGCCCCTGTTTCGGGCGTGTCACCCAGCAGGCGCACCTCGCGCTGCGGGAAAGGAATGGAGATTCCCTCGGCCTTGAACGCGTCCCAAAGTGCCAGGAACACGTTGCCGCGGATGTTGGTCAGCCCGGCGGTGGGATCGCTGATCCAGATGCGCAGAATGTAATCGACGCTGCTGTCGCCGAAACCGGTGATATGGCACACCGGGTCGTGGCCCGGCCCGCTCAGCACCCGCTTGACCGATTTGGCGGCCCGGATCGCCACCGCACGCACCACATGCGGGTCGTCGGCATAGCTGGTGCCGAAAGTCAGATCCAGCCGCACGAACTGGTCCGAATGGGACCAGTTGACCACCTGCCCGGTGATCAGATCCTCGTTCGGGATCAGGTACTCCCGCCCGTCACGGGTCACCACCGAGACGTAGCGCGCGCCCAGCGCGTTGATCCAGCCGAAGGTCTCGCCCAGGGAAATCACGTCACCAGGCTTGATCGACCGGTCCATCAGGATGATCACGCCCGAAATCAGGTTCGACACCACCTTTTGCAGGCCAAAGCCGATGCCGACACCAATAGCACCGGACAGGAACGCCAGCCCGGTCAGGTCGAACCCCAGCGTGCGGATCGACACGATCAGCACCCAGCCATACAGCAGCACCTGCACCGCCTTGCCCAGCAGCACCTGCATCGAGGGCGAGATATCGTCGTTGCGCTTCAGCGCATTCGACGCCCCGTGCGAGGCCAGCCGTGCCAGTGTGATCAGCGCCCCGATCAGCAACGCCGCCTTGAGGATCCCCAGCACCGAGATATGCAGCGCCCCCACCTCGATGGCTACACCGTCGAGGAACGAGGCAACCGTATCGGTCAGGTTCAGCGCGACAAGCGTGGCATAGACCCACATCGACCAGCGAAAGATCAGCCGCAGCGTGCGGTTGCGCACCGCCCGCGCGACCAGTGCAATCACCAAAAGCGCGGTCGCCAGCGTTGCCACCACCCCGATGAGATAACTGCGCGACGGCCATGTGGCCTGCTGCATCACCAGGTAGACGATCCAGCTCAGCACCACGAAATACAACAGCGACAGCCGCCGCATCAGCAGCACCAGCGTGCGCAGTTGCCATTTCGGCCAGCCTTCGCGCGTCCGTGCCCAGTCTTCCCAGTACCGCCGGGTGATCAGCGACAACAGCATCGACACGGCGACCAGCGCCACGATGACCAGCATCTGGTATTGCCGCCAACCCGGTGTCGTGAACAGCTCCAGCAGCTTCTGGCCGGTGGTCAGGATCGCCGCCAACAGCTCTTCCAGCGTGGCGGGCAGGATGTCATTGTTCATTCGGTCGCTCCCGCCCCCAGCTTGACAGTCCCACACCCTGTTTCGCAAGACCTTGCGAGACTCAGGGGACACCTGTATCTGGACATTCATGAAACCCTATAACGCACCGAACATGAACCTTCAGGACCGCGCCCGCCTGCGCGAGCGGTTCTTCGGTGCGACCCGGTCGGTGCTGGCCCGCCTATAAGGCGGTCCCAGCAATGACCACAGCTAATTCAATCAAAACACGGGAGAGGACAGATGTCCCCCAAGACACTCTATGACAAGATCTGGGATGCGCATGTTGCGCACCAGGCCGAAGACGGCACCTGCCTGCTGTACATCGACCGCCACCTCGTACACGAGGTGACCAGCCCGCAGGCCTTCGAAGGGCTGCGCATGGCGGGTCGCAAGGTGCGCGCGCCGGAAAAGACCATCGCCGTGCCGGACCACAACGTGCCCACGACCGAGGGCCGCGAAGATCCCGCGCAGATGACCGAGGAAAGCCGCATCCAGGTGCAGGCGCTCGACAAGAACGCGCGCGATTTCGGCATCCACTATTACCCGGTCTCGGACATCCGTCAGGGTATCGTGCATATCGTCGGCCCCGAACAGGGCTGGACCCTGCCGGGCATGACCGTGGTTTGCGGTGACAGCCACACCGCCACCCATGGCGCCTTTGGCGCGCTCGCCCATGGCATCGGCACCTCCGAGGTCGAACATGTTCTGGCCACCCAGACGCTGATCCAGAAGAAATCCAAGAACATGAAGGTGGAGATCACCGGCAAGCTGAACCCGGGCGTCACCGCCAAGGACATCACGCTGGCCGTGATCGGCAAGACCGGCACCGCCGGCGGCACCGGCTATGTCATCGAATACTGTGGCGAGGCGATCCGCGATCTCTCGATGGAAGGCCGCATGACCGTCTGCAACATGGCCATCGAAGGCGGCGCCCGCGCTGGCCTGATCGCGCCCGACCAGAAGACGTTCGATTACGTCCAGGGCCGCCCGCACGCCCCCAAGGGCGCCCAGTGGGAAGCCGCGCTTGCCTGGTGGAAGACGCTCTATTCCGATGACGACGCCCATTGGGACAAGGTGGTGACGATCAAGGGCGAGGATATTGCCCCCGTCGTGACCTGGGGCACCTCGCCCGAGGACGTGCTGCCGATCACCGCGACCGTCCCCAACCCCGAGGATTTCACGGGTGGCAAGGTCGAGGCCGCGCGCCGCTCGATCGAATACATGGGTCTGACTCCCGGCCAGAAACTGTCGGATATCGAGATCGACACCGTCTTTATCGGCTCCTGCACCAACGGCCGGATCGAGGATCTGCGCGCCGCCGCCGCGATCCTGAAAGGCAAAAAGATCAAGGACGGCATTCGCGCCATGGTCGTGCCCGGCTCGGGCCTTGTCCGCGCCCAGGCCGAGGAAGAAGGCATCGCCGACATCTTCAAGGAGGCCGGTTTCGAATGGCGCCTTGCCGGTTGCTCGATGTGCCTGGCCATGAACCCCGACCAGTTGCAGCCGGGCGAGCGCTGTGCCGCGACCTCGAACCGCAACTTCGAGGGCCGTCAGGGCCGCGGCGGACGCACCCACCTGCTCAGCCCCGCGATGGCTGCCGCTGCGGCAATCACGGGAAAGCTGACAGATGTGCGTGAACTGATGTAAACTACCCTCACAAATTAACTTTTGAGGGATACGGAAATGAGTGACTGGCTGAAATTGATGCTGCTGGGCCTGCTATCGGTCGTGTTCGGGATTATCGTCCTGGGCGCGCCGGTGGTGGCATCGGTGGCCATTACCACCCTGACCGGGATCATGCTGCTGATCGGCGGCGGGCTTCAGGTTGTGGGCGGGTTCACCGTCGAAGGCGCGGGCAACAAGATCCTGTCGATCATCATGGGTATCATCATGGTCTTCCTCGGCTGGTCGTTCCTGTCGAACCCGCTCGAAGGCACGCTGACGCTCGCCACGGTGGTTATGATCCTGTTTGCCGCTGGTGGCATCGCCCGGATCATTCTGTCGTTCCAGATGCGCGGCACCGGTCTGTTCTTGCCGACACTCATTTCCGGCATCCTGTCGCTGGGCCTTGCCGCCTATGTCATGGCGAATGCGGGGGTTGGCCTGGCGTTCAGCCTTCTGGGTATCCTGATGGGTATCGAGATGCTCTTCAACGGCTTCGGCCTGATCTTCGCCGCGCTCTTCGTGCGCAGCGCGGGAAAACACGCGTAACCGGGTCACGGGACCGGGGACAGTCCGTCCGCGCCTGTGACTCTTTGAAACTGGATCGGGTTGCGTGAATGCGCAAACCCGATCCCTATCAGAGATATAGCGCCCGCATGAAACACGGGCCCGAACCAGGAGCCTGGATATGGACAAGTTCGAAAAATTGCAGGGTATCGCCGCGCCGATGCCGCTTATCAACATCGACACCGACATGATCATCCCCAAGGTGTTTCTCAAGACCATCAAGCGGTCTGGCCTTGGCGTGAACCTGTTCGACGAGATGCGGTACAACAACGACGGGTCCGAGAACCCCGATTTCGTGCTGAACAAGCCTCAGTACCGCGATGCCGAGATTCTGGTGGCCGGCGACAACTTCGGCTGCGGCTCGTCGCGCGAGCACGCGCCGTGGGCAATCAAGGACTTCGGCATCAAATGCGTGATCTCGACCTCGTTCGCCGACATCTTTTTCAACAACTGCTTCAAGAACGGTATCCTGCCCATCGTCCTGCCGCAGGAACAAGTCGATACCCTGATGAAAGACGCAGAAAAGGGCGCAAACGCCCGGATGACCGTCGATCTCGAAGCACAGGAGATCACAACCTCGGACGGCGACACTATCCCGTTCGAGGTCGACGCCTTCAAGAAGCACTGCCTGCTCAACGGTCTCGACGATATCGGCCTGACCATGGAAAAGGCCACCGCCATCGACACGTTCGAATCTCGGTCCGCCCAGTCGCGCCCCTGGGTCTGACCTGACCGGATCACGATGCCTGACGATGCCGCGCCCCTTGGGTGCGGCATTGTTTTCTTTGCGGTCCAATCGCACACTCATAAGACGAATATGTCCAGGAATTGTCACAACCACTAAATGTGGTTTAATCTGTGCAAGCGGCCTGAAAATTCACGCTTTCTGATGCAAGAAGGCACCAGTTTTGCCATGATTTCGCCCCAAATGCCGGGTCTCGTGACTCAACAGCTTGAGCGCATGACCAAATGGCGGCACAAATGAGGCCAAAATGAGGCACCCGCGAAAGCGGGATCAAGTTGGAACAAAGGCTCGGCAACGCATCGGCCTGTCCAGTTTGAAGGGATCGGACAGTGATAGGACGCATCACGGGCGCAGCTCTGCGTGGAATACTGGTGGCGCTGGTCGTCGTCATTCCTGCACTGTATCTGCCCAGCACCGCTGCTACATCGACCGAGATCGTCGTTCTTCTGGCGATCCTCGGCTTTGTGATGACATTCTCCGAATACAGCGCCGCCTTTCCCAGCTTTATCGAATTCCGCGATGCGCCGCCGCTGAACCGGATGCGGTTCATCGCGCTGATGACCATGATCACCTGCCTGACGCTGATCGTGAAACACAATTACGAGCCGACTAATGTCACCGCGCTGTTTTCCGGCCTCGGTCTGCTGATCGCGCGGCTTGCGGATTTTCCCTATTCCCCGGTCCGCCTGGTTGTTCTGATGCTGCCCGTCGGCGCCACCCCCGAACTGATACAGAACGTCCGCATTGCCGCCGCCGTGACCTATGTCATCGCGCTGATAACCGTGCTGGCCTTCTGGTTCGCGGTGCGGGTCCGGGGATGGCCGGCCGGCAACGGCGCCTTCAACGTCTGGATCAACCTGCCGCTGTTTGACCCGACAACCGGCGGCGATGTCGTCGCGCGGATGCAGCGGGACGGCCGGTTCAACATGATCTTGGGCGTCCTGTTGCCCTTCTTCATCCCGGCCATCGTCAAGATGGCCGCCGATCTGATCAACCCGATCAGCCTGCAAAGCCCCCAGACCCTGATCTGGACGATGAGCGCATGGGCCTTCCTTCCGGCCTCGATGATCATGCGCGGGCTGGCGATGATGCGCATTGCCGAGATGATCGAGGAAAAACGCCGCCGCGCCTATCTGAACGCCGAGGCGATACAGACGGCATGATCCGCTGGGCGGCCCTGCTGGTGGCACTTCTGGCCACCTGCGCCGGTGCCGAGCCGCTTCGCATCGCCACTTTCAACGCAGAGCTGGGTCGCGATGGTCCCGGCCTGATGCTGCGCGATATCCAGGGCGGGCGGGACACACAGGTTGCCGCTGTCATTGCCGTCATCGCCCGGATCAAGCCCGACATCCTTGCCTTGCAGGGCGTGGATTGGGACCTTGATGGGCGCGCAATGGCGGCATTGTCGGCCCGGTTGGTCGAGGCGGGCTGGGTCATGCCGCATCTCTTTGCCAACCGGCCCAACAGCGGCCTCGCCAGCGATCTGGATCTCGACGGCGATGGGCGCATCGGCGGCGCCGCTGACTCGCAGGGCTATGGCCGGTTCACCGGCCAGAACGGTATCGCCATCCTGTCGCGCTATCCAATCGCGGCGGACGAGGCGCGCGATTTCTCCACGCTCTTGTGGCGCGACCTGCCGGGCGCAACCCTGCCCACCCGGAACGGAGCGCCGTTTCCCTCGGCCACGGCCCAGGCCACGCAGCGCCTGTCCTCGACCGGGCATTGGCTGGTTCCGATCGACACGCCCTTGGGCCGGATATCGCTGTTGACCTATCAGGCGGGACCGCCCGTGTTCGACGGGGCCGAGGATCGCAACGGCCTGCGCAACCGCGATGAAAACCGTTTCTGGCAGGTGCTACTGGACGGCGACCTCGGGCCCCTGCCCGACGCCCCTTTCGTGCTGCTCGGAGGCAGCAATCTCGACCCCTGGGATGGCGAGGGGTTCAACCAGACCCTGCGCGCCCTGCTGGCCGACCCTCGGGTACAAGACCCCGCCCCCACCAGCACAGGTGGCGCCAAAGCGGGCGATCAAGGGCACACCGGGCCCGACGCGCAGGATACGGTCGACTGGCCCGGTGTGGGCCGCTACCGGGTCGACTACGTCCTGCCCTCGACCCACTGGCGGGTCATGGACAGCGGCGTGTTCTGGCCCGTGCCCGGGGAACCCGGCGCGCAAGACGCCTCAGACGCCAGCCGCCACCGGTTGGTCTGGGTGGACATCGCCCTTCCGTAACCCGGGTGGTATCGCCTGTGCCACCGCCTGTATCAGCGGCGTTTGCCGGAACTCCGGCAGCAGCGCATCAAACACCGCACCATCCAGCCGGTGCGGCGTGTTCCACAGGTACCGCATTTCCAGCAGGCACCCCGCCATCGGCCAGAACGGCCGCGCCAGATGCAATGGCAGCCAGCTCATCTGTTTCAGCGTCACCTGACGGCCCGTCACCTGTGTCAGGGCCTGCGCAATGTCCCGGCCGGTCGCGGTGTATCCCGGAAATGTCACATCGCAGAATTGCTGCAGCGCCTTTCGCCGTTCAGCCAGCGCAACGGCGGCGCGGGTCAGGTCCGGCAGGAACGCCCAGGCATGGGCGATGTCGGGATTGCCGGGATAGGTAAACCGCCCCCGCGCCAGTGGTTTGATCATGATCTGATCGAACCAGTTGCCCGAGGCTTCGGTATCCAGGAAATCGCCCGCGCGCAGAATGATGGTGCGCACGCCTGAGGCGCGATAAGCCGCCTCCATCTCGATCCGGATCCGGCCCAGCGGGTTGGTCGCCCGGTGCGGCGTATCCGGCCCCCAGGGCGCTGGCGTTTCCGCGCCGAACACATAAACATTCCCGGGCACGATGACGGTCGCCCCTGCGGCTTTCGCGGCCTCGATCACCTGCGCATGCAGCCCGGGCACCTGCCGCGCCCAGTCCGGGTATGGCGGATTCCAGGCGTTCACGATCACGTCCGCCCGGCGCGCGGCGCCTTGCAGGTCGTCGCGCGTACGGTCGAACGCGACCACGGTCCAACCCGCCTGGCGAAAGGCTGTTGCCGCATTGCGGCCGAACCGGCCCGAGGCGCCGAGGATCAGAACTGTCTGGGTCATGGCTGGTCTCCTGTCGTGTACATCATGGTACAAAACGGACATATCCATTCATCGGGCATGTATAAATTGCACATTTTCGCATTTCATGTCTTCATTCGTGAATGGATAGACTCCCCTCCCATACAGATTGGTCGCATGTTCAAAGCTTTCTTGCCGTGGCTGAAACCGGCTCTCTTTCCGCTGCCGCACGGCGCCTTGCGCTCAGCCAACCAACCTTGGGTCGTCACATCCAAGCCTTTGAAAAGGCGCTGAATCTTTCCCTGTTCGAACGGCACCCAAGGGGCTTGAAGCTTAGCGAGGCGGGCACACGCATCCTGCCGCTGGCGCAACAGGCCCAAGAGGCGATGAGCGCCATTGCACTGGCGGCCGAGGGCCAGTCGCAAACCCTCGCAGGCACCGTTCGCATCACTGCCTCGGTCTTTGCGTCTCATTACATTCTGCCGGAAATTATCTCGAAAATACGGGGGTTTGAGCCTTCGATCGAACTGGAACTCGTGCCCACGGACGCCTCGGAAAACCTGCTGTTCCGCGCCGCTGACATCGCCGTGCGCATGTATCGGCCACGGCAGGTGGACATCGTCGCACGCCACATCCGCGACATCGAAATGTGTGCCTGCGCCGCGACCTCTTACCTGGACCGCGCCGGCCGCCCCGCCACCGCACAGGACCTTCTGAGCCACGACCTTGTTGGGTTCGATGAAAACCCGTTGATTATCAATACGATGCAATCCTTGGACTGGCCCGTCACCCGGCATGACTTCGCCGTGCGCTGCGACAATCAAAGCGCCTATTGGCAGTTGATCCGCGCTGGTTGCGGCATCGGATTTTCCCAGCGCGCCATCGCTGAACACGACCCGCTGGTCGAAATCCTTCCGTTCGACTTGCAGATCCCGCGGCTCGAAGTCTGGCTGGCCGCACCCCAGGCGATGCGTCAAACGCCACGCATCCGCCGGGTGTGGGACCTGCTGGCCGACGGATTGCGCACAGCCCGGATGTAAGACAAAGCCTCTCAGGCCCCAAACCGCCCGTTTTCTGGTGTTTTCCGTTGATTTTGGGTCCTGCGCCGCATTGACCGGATGCGCGCGCCACGCTAGGGCGATTGCGACGTAACGCTAGGAGACGCCCCATGCCCAACCCTTCGCTCCTCATCCTTCCCGGTGACGGTATCGGCCCGGAAGTCATGGCCGAAGTGCGCAAGATCATCGACTGGTTCGGTGCCAATCGAAGCCTGAAATTCGACGTGAGCGAAGACCTGGTCGGCGGTGCGGCCTATGACGTGCACGGTGTGCCGTTGGCCGATGAAACCATGGCCAAAGCGCAAGAAGTCGACGCGGTTCTGCTGGGCGCCGTGGGCGGCCCGAAATACGACGACCTCGACTTCAGCCTGAAACCCGAACGCGGCCTGTTGCGCCTGCGCAAGGAGATGGACCTTTTCTCGAACCTGCGTCCGGCCCAGTGCTTCGATGCGCTGGCCGACTTCTCGTCGCTGAAAAAGGACGTGGTGGCCGGGCTCGACATCATGATCGTGCGCGAACTGACATCGGGCGTCTATTTCGGCGAGCCGCGCGGCATCTTCGAGGAAGGCAACGAACGTGTGGGTATCAACACCCAGCGCTATACCGAGAGCGAGATCGAACGCGCCGCGCGTTCCGCCTTTGAACTGGCGATGCGCCGGAACAAGAAGCTTTGCTCGATGGAAAAGGCCAACGTGATGGAATCCGGCGTGCTCTGGCGCGAGGTGGTGACCCGGGTGGGCAAGGACTATCCCGAAGTGGAACTGAGCCACATGTACGCCGACAACGGCGCCATGCAGCTGGTCCGCGCACCCAAGCAGTTCGACGTGATCGTGACCGACAACCTGTTCGGCGACATCCTGTCTGACTGTGCAGCCATGCTGACCGGGTCTCTGGGCATGCTGCCGTCGGCGTCGCTGGGCGCCCCGATGGCCAATGGCCGCCCCAAGGCGTTGTATGAACCGGTACACGGCTCTGCCCCCGACATCGCGGGCCAGGGCAAGGCGAACCCGATCGCCTGCATTCTCAGCTTTGCCATGGCGCTGCGTTACAGCTTTGACCAGGGCGCTGAGGCGGACCGCCTGGAAGCCGCAGTAGAGAAGGTGTTGGCCGATGGCGTACGTACCGCGGACTTGCTGGGCGACGAAGGGGTAACCCCCGTGTCGACCACCCAGATGGGCGATGCCGTGGTGGCCGCGCTCGACGCCAGCCTGTAAAACCTTTCAGCCTGCGGTGGACCCGTCCGCCGCAGGCAATCCACCGGCCGCCGACCGATGATAATGCGCGACGCGCTCGGCATGGTGCAGCACCCGATCCAGCCAGCGCATGGCATCGGTGTGCGAAAAGACCTCGGTCAACTTGAATAATCCGGCATGTTCCCCGAGCAGCATCGCGCGCCGGTGACGATTGCGCCGGGCGTGAACGATCCCGCCCAGGCGTTCCAGCCTCTTGACCGTCCCACTGGCAGCCAAAGCTCCACTGGCTTGCCCAAGCGCGGCACCAGTGGCAAGGGTTGGCCTGCGCAACAGCCGGTCGTTCAACAGCTTGTCGATGTTCTCGGTCTGTGTCGCCCGCTCCAGCAACCGTGACAGATGGTCGATCTGGTGCAACAGGTCGGAATAGACCAGCATCTCGGTCCGGCGTTCCTTGGAAAGACTGATCTCGGACAGGAAGCCGCGCAGATCCTCGAGTGCGTATTCACATACGCCGAGCGCGGACAGAGGCCGATAATCCGGCCGCTCGGCCATTGCCGAGGCGAGCGCTGAAAACAGCCGCCCGGCGACCAGGGCCGTGGCCGATTGCGCCGTCAGCAGGGCGGTGTTTGCATCGCCCAGTATTCCACGGTCGAGAATGAACAGGCGGTCGGGTTTCTTGTCCGGCATGATACGCGCAACCCAATCGGCGAACCGGGCGGTCCATGGCAGGAACAACGCGGTTCCCACCAGGTTGAACCCGGTATGAAACACCAGCAGCGCGGTCATTGCGTCTCTGTTATCGGCCATATGCTCCAGGAACGGACGTATCAGCAGCAGAGTGGGAAAGGCGATGACGGATGTCACAATGTTGAACAAGAGATTGGCCAGGGCCGTCTGCCGCATCGGGACCGATCCGCCGGTCGAGGCAAGCACGGCGGTAAAAGTCGTGCCGATGTTCATTCCGATGACAATCGCCGCCGCCTGCACCAGCGAAATCGCCCCGGCCGACAGCATGACCAGCGACAAGGCCATTGCCGCGCTGGAGGATTGCATCACAATCGTGATGCCCGCGCCAAGCCCGACGATGGCCAAGAGCCCCAGCGGCCCCGCGCTGGGCAGTATGTCCGGAGTGACATAGGCCGTAAGGTCGCCTGCTCCGGACTGCATCAGGTCAAGACCGATCAACAACAGGCACAGCCCAGCGAGGACACGCCCGGCCCGCGCGATGGTGCCCCTGCCCAGAAGATCGGCCAGCGCCGCCGGCAGAAGCAGCGCCATGGCGATGTTGCCGAGCTTGAGCTTGAAGCCCAGTATAGAGACCAGCCAGCCCGTTGCGGTTGTTCCGATATTGGCCCCGAACAGCACGCCCAGCGCCTGTGGCATGGACAACAGCCCCGCTCCGACAAATCCGACCGTCATCACGGTTGTCGCGCTTGAGGATTGTACCACCGCCGTCGTCGCGGCGCCGGTCAGGACACCCCGCATGGGCGTGGTGGTAAAGCGTGTCAGGATCGTGCGCAGGTTGCTGCCTGCCGCATCGCGCAAGGCGGCCGTCATGATCTCCATCCCCAGGAGAAACATGCCTATACCGCCAACCAGTAAGAAGAAATTTCCGTCCATCTTTCACCGCTCGTTTGGGTCCAGTTTCCCGCAACTCCCCGTGGTGGGCAAGCGGTCCTGATTCCACGCAATCGGACAGAATACCTCTTGCATGTGCGAAATGTCGGGTATAGATCACGCGCCACGGTCGGAGTGTAGCTCAGCCTGGTAGAGCACTGTCTTCGGGAGGCAGGGGCCGGAGGTTCGAATCCTCTCACTCCGACCAATGTCGCATCCATGCGACTGTTTTAATTTACATTACTATTCACTTTGTCGAACATTTCTTATTGGGTTCGTCAAGTTTTGAACCCTGTTCGTTCTTGATTAACCTTTCTGTCCACTTAACCTTATTGACTGACGAATTCTTCCGGGTGAAGATGCGCGAGACTTTCTACGAGACCGTCGAGGCGCTGCAGGCCAATCTCGATACCTGGCTAATCCACTACAACACCGAGCGCCCGCATCTCGGATACCGCAACATGGGCCGACGGCCCATCGAAATCGTCATGTCATTCGTCAGTCAAGAAGGTTAAGTGGACAGGCTATGCCGCCCTGCCTTTGGTCGGCGGGCCGATTGAGTAGGGCATGGCGCTGGCGGCCGGGATGGCCTTTCCCGTGGCAGGTGGCGCCACCTCGGTCCCGGCGGCGATGGCGGTCTGGGCTCTGGCGCAGCCGCCGGTCTCTGCGGCTTATATAGGGCTGTCGCCGAACGGCGCCATTGCTGCGGGGATGCTGTTCCAGCTCTTGGTGTCGGTGCTATGATCCCTTTCGGCGAGGCGCATCGTCTCGCCGTTCTCTCTCAGATCGAACCGCATCATGATCTCCAGACTCTCCCCGGACCGGCGCGGTCTGATCGTCACGGCGCTTGGCACGTCCCTCACCGTGAGTTGGGCCTCTAGCTACTACATCCCTGCGGTCCTGGCCGTGCCGATGGCCAAAGACCTCGGCCTGTCGCCGGTCTGGGTCTTTGGCGCCTTCTCGATGGCGATGGTAGTCTCGGCAATGGTCGGTCCCTGGGCCGGAGCGCGCATAGACGGATTTGGCGGGCGGGGCGTCCTGATGCTGTCGAACCTCGTTTTTGCCGCCGGGCTTGTTCTGCTTGCGGTGGCGCCAACTGCGGTGGTCCTGTTCGCAGGGTGGGCGGTGATCGGGCTTGGCATGGGGATCGGGCTTTACGAGGCGGGGTTCGCCACACTGGCGGGCATCTATGGAAGGGAGGCGCGCGGGCCGATCACCGGCATCACCCTGATCGCCGGCTTTGCCAGCACGGTGGGTTGGCCGCTGTCGGGGCTGATGTTGGCGACCTGGGGCTGGCGCGAGGCCTGCCTGGGCTGGGCGTTGATCCATCTGGTTGTCGCGCTGCCACTGAACGCCTGGCTGCCCAAGGGCACCAGGACGCCCCCCGCGCCTGCCATGCCCGTCGAGGACGGCCCGCCGCCGTCACGCCTGGCGCTGGGATTGCTTGCCTTCGTCTTTGCTGCGACCTGGTTCAACTCGACCGCGATGGCCGCGCATCTGCCCGGCCTGCTACAGGCCGCGGGGGCCAGCACAGCGGTCGCCATCGCAGCCGGGGCGCTCATCGGTCCGGCGCAGGTCGCTGCGCGCGTCCTGGAATTCGGCCTGCTCCGCCGGGTTCATCCCCTGGTCCTGACCCGTGTGGCCGCCGCGGCGCATCCGGTCGCTGCCGTGGTGCTGGTCAGCTTTGGCGGGCCGGCAGCCTATGCCTTTGCCCTGCTGCACGGGGCAGGCAACGGGATCCTGACCATTGCCAAGGGCACACTGCCCTTGGCCCTGTTCGGTGCGGCCGGATATGGGCGGCGCCTTGGCTGGCTCAATGCGCCGGCGCGGATCTTGCAAGCGGCGGCACCGCTTGTCTTTGGCGCCGCGCTCACGGCCTGGGGCCTGTCGGCCATCTGGCTGACGGCCGGGATCGGCCTTGCGGCATTCTTTGCGCTTCTGATGTTGAAAAGAGCCTGAGATCTCGGGAGGCGACCGTGAAGGCCCTGGCCTGAATGTGGCTCTGCCTTTTTTGACCAGCGCCATCAGGATGCGGCCCACGTTCGTCCTCGGGTTTCCGGTCGCCCCTCAATGGCCGGAACGTGATGTGTTGTACGAGCGGAAAGATACGGCGAGCGCGGCACGTTGCTGACTGATGGACCGACGTATCCGGTCCCTTCCGGATGCGATCACGACCCTGACCACAGCTCAACATGGTCTTGTCAGCGTCAGCGGCAGACTACACATTGATCATTGCGGCTTTGGAGGGTTTGGCATGATTGATCGGCTTTCACGACGGGGATTTCTGGGTGCGATTGCGGCGGCGTGCTGTGTGCCTGCCCGTCTTTCGGCTGCCGGGCTTGAAATCCGGGTCTTCAAGAACCCCGATTGTGGCTGCTGCTCGGCCTGGATTGAGATCCTCGAGGCAGAGGGATTCCAGGTCCAGCAGGCGAATGTCGGGCAGGACGAACTCAATCGCTTCAAGGCGATCAGCGGGGTGACCGAGGCAATGGCCTCCTGCCATACCGCCCTTGTTGAGGGTTACGTGGTCGAGGGCCACGTTCCGGTCGCCGAAATCTACCGTCTCCTGACCGAGCGACCTGATGCAGTGGGGCTGTCGGTGCCGGGCATGCCCTACGGGTCGCCCGGAATGGGGCCGGAGGCTGAGCGCGAGGCCTATGACGTGATGCTGATGCGCCGGGATGGATCGGCCGAGG
Source organism: Ruegeria sp. PrR005 (assembly GCF_010500245.1). Classification (GTDB taxonomy): domain Bacteria; phylum Pseudomonadota; class Alphaproteobacteria; order Rhodobacterales; family Rhodobacteraceae; genus Ruegeria_B; species Ruegeria_B marisflavi. The sequence continues at coordinate 2,775 of NZ_JAAGOX010000022.1, read as the reverse complement.
TGTATCGCCACTACGAGGCGGCGTGATACTGCCGCCGGGCTGCCAATAGCGTGTGGACCTATCTGGGCCTGTTCGGAGCGGCATTTGCCGCAGCCACCATCCTGCCGATGCAATCCGAGGCGTTGCTAGCCTACCTTGTCACCAACCCCGACCTGTGGGTGGCAGGACTGTTCTGCGTGGCCACCCTTGGCAACGTGCTCGGGTCAGTGGTGAACTGGTATTGTGGCCGTTTCCTGCGGAGGTTCCGCGACAGGCGCTGGTTCCCGGTGTCGCCGGCTGCATTGCAACGCGCGGAAACCCGCTATCACCGTTACGGACGCTGGAGCTTGCTGGCCAGCTGGGTTCCGATCATCGGCGATCCTTTGACCGTGGTGGCTGGGGTAATGCGCGAACCGCTACGGAGTTTCATCCCGATCGTCCTGCTGGCCAAGGGCACGCGCTATCTGGTGGTGATCCTGGCGGCATTGGCGTGGGTGTGACACCCCGCAGTCACGCTCCGGCCAGTGTGGTCTGGCGCAAATTGCACAGTCAAGATCGAGGGTCTTCGCCTTCATTTCGGGTTCCGCAGACTCTATCTCCAGGCGGTTTGTTCACAATCCCCACGCTGTTTCCTATGGAAGCTTTCGAGTAGTGGATATAGCGGCGCCAGAATGCATCCCATTGATCTTCACATAGGGGTACTAGGGCTTCGCGCAGTTCAATGACCCAGAAACTCAATGGGATGCGCCGTTGGGTCTATCCATTTCTCCTCAACTTCCCGATCATCTGAGTGAGATATAGTCATGGCATTTCCACTCCAACTCAGGGAAAGTTTTACTTGATCAGGGTGCTCCTCGCTTGGCAAGCGGCAGCTGCCTGTGGTTCACGTCATTCGGCCAACACCAGTTGTGCTTCCCAGATGCCGGACCGGACAGCCTCACGGACATGAGCTAGCAACAACGCACGCATTTCTTCAGAGGCATATGTGTGCGGCCGCGAGGACAGATGACAAAGGTAGAGCGTGCGGGACAGTTCCGGGCTTGCAATCGATCGTGCTCGGACGGTGCCGCGTTGCAGCTGATCCCGCATGAACAGCGAGGTGCCAATCACGCACCCAAGGCCGGCCTCGATCGCACCGGCAATGGCTTGCACCGAGTTCATCTGCAGGACCGCGCGCGTTTCGATCTTTTTCAGAAGCGTGACGTCATCCATTATAGCACGCGCCGAAACGCCCTGGCGGAGCAGGATGATGGGCAGTTCCAGAAGTTCGGCGTAGGTGATGGGGCTGTCGGTATCACCAATGATTTCCGGCCTGCCGATACAAACCATCTTTTCCTCCAGCACAGGCTCGGCGCGGATCATCGGATCAGATGGCGGATTGTAGACCAGCGCGGTGTCGATGTCCGCAGCAAGCAAATGTGACAGCGCGGCTCCGGAAAGGCTTTCAGTCAGCGCAAGTTGCACCGCCGGGTAATCCCGCACAACCTGCGATACGAACGCAACTCCGATTGCCTTGACGGCGGAGTAGGACATGCCGACGGACACCGGTCCCGAAACCTTTCCCTCGCGATTCAGCAGATCAGTTTCCGCGGCCTCGATCACCTTGAGGATCGAGCGGGCGTGTTCGTGCAGCCGGTGTCCGGCGGCGGTCGGCTCCATCCCACGGGGTTTGCGCAGAAACAGCGGTGTGCCGAGCCGGGTTTCCAACTGAGCGAGGTGATGGCTGAGTGCAGAGGCCGCAACCCGAAGGTTGGTCGATGCCTGCGCCAGCGATCCGGTTTCATATATCGTCGCGAAATAGAGGAGTTGTCTTGTATCCAGCATTCTAAAAACCAGAAGGGAAGCATCAGAACGTTATAGTATTGCGTTCGCAAGGGTTTGGCTATGGTCGGATTCGAGAGGAAATCCAATGACCGAAGACATCAGGCCACTGGCGGGTATCCGCGTTGTCGAAATGACCCACATGATTATGGGGCCGTCCTGCGGAATGTTTCTGGCCCTGTTGGGGGCCGAGGTGATCAAGGTGGAGCCGCCCGAGGGCGACAAGACGCGCAAGCTGACCGGCATGGGTCGTGGGTTCTATCCGACTTTCAACCGCGGCAAGAAGAGCATCACGCTCGACCTCAAGCAGAACGCAGGACGCGACGCACTTCACAAGCTGCTGAAGGGTGCCGACGTTTTCATCGAGAACTTCAGGGATCGCTCACTGGCAAAGATGGGATTTGCGCCCGAGGTCTTGCGGGCGCGGTATCCGCAGCTGATCGTCTCTTCGTTGAAGGGGTTTCTGAAAGGTCCATACGAGAACCGCACGGCGATGGACGAGGTCGTACAGATGATGACCGGCATGGCCTACATGACGGGACCGACCGGACGACCGCTGCGGATCGGATCTTCGGCCAACGACATCATGGGCGGACTGTTCGGGGCCTTTGCCGTTCTGGCGGCGCTGCTCGAACGGGGCAAGGACGGCAAAGGGCATGTGCTGCGCACCGGCCTCTTTGAGAATTGCCTACTGCTGGTGGCACAACACATGGTTCAGTTCGACATTGAGGGCCGCGAGGCGCCACCGATGCCGGAGCGCGAGTTCTCGTGGCCGGTCTACGACATATTCGAGACATCCGAGGGCCGACAAATCTTTGTCGGCGCTGTGACCGAGGGCCAGTGGGAGACCAGCAGCGGGTGGTGGAGGGCCGGGTCCCGGGCCTTCAGGACCCTGGACTGTTGATTTCCACCCAGAAGTGAGCCGGGTTTTTCATCGAGAAGTGAGCCACCTCTGTTTATGGATTTCGGGTTATG
>NZ_JAAGOX010000021.1 GCF_010500245.1 Ruegeria sp. PrR005 | reverse complement strand
CGGGGAAAGGTTCACATGGCTCAGTTCTCAGTGGAAATTATCCGCCGGCCCGGCTCACTTCTGGGTGGAAATCAACAGTCAAAGATCTTTCGCACTTTCGTTTTTCACGCGACGACGGCTCCTTGTGCTTGATGCGCGAATAGCGGGGTCATGTTCATGAATTTGCGGGTCGACCATTGCGTGCCTGCGATGTGGCGGCAATTGCAACGGGAGGGTCTCACTGTTGCCCGCTGCACGGTCGACCGGCTGATGAAGAGTATCGCTATTCAAGGTATAATCCGGGGAAAGCCGCACTAAACCACGGTGCCCGACAAGAAGGCCCCGTGCCCGCTGGGCAAGGTAAACAGGCAATTCCGTGTGCCCGCGCCCAACATGCTCTGGGTCAGCGATTTCACATATGTTGCCACCTGGAAAGGGTTCGCCTATGTCGCCTCCGTTGTCGATGCCTATGCCCGCAAGATCGTTGGTCCCCTCTCGGCAGATTTGGCATGGCCAAATCGCCTGCCGGTCAATGGGTCGTGTCAGCACCTCGGCGCATGAAGGGTGCGTTTTCGATGCTCTGAGCAGGAGGTTCACGAGCGGCGGCCGACAAAGGAGATGGGGCTTGTTCACCACTCCGACCGCGGCTGCCAATACCTGTCGATCAAATACACAGAGCGGTTGGGAGAAGCTGGTATCGAGCCCTTTGTCGGCAGCGTCGGAGACATTTGTGACAATACCCTGGCCGGGACGACAAACTGTTTGTTCAAAGCCGCGGTCATTCACCGCCGCGCCATTGGCGCAACTTCGAGGCAGTGGAATAAGAAACACTCGAATGGGTGGACTGGTTCAACAACCGTCCTTTGCTTGAGCCTATCGGGAACATTCCGCCGGCAGAGGCAGAGGCCAGTTTCTACGCCTCTCTGGAAACTGAGGACATTGCCGTGTAACCAACTGAAATCAGCCTCCGGCAATCCCGCTGCGGTTCAATCCACCGCTTCGGCCCGCCCGAGATCGTGAATACGGATCAGGGTAGTCAGTTTACGTCCTTTGCCTGGATCGACCGCTTGCGTCGATCCGGCGTGTGCATCTTGATGGACGGCAGGGCCGGTTTCTTGGCAACATCTTTGTTGAGCAGCTCTGGCGGTCGCTGAAAGACGAATGCGTCTACTTGTACGCTTGGGAAACTGGATCAGAGACCAAATCCGGTGTCGGAAAGCGGATCGAGTTCTAAAACCGCAAGCGCCCGCAATCCGCCCTTGGAGGCAAACCCCCGGTCGCGGTCTATTGGCTTAAGAAAAGACGAAACCCAACCCGGTTGGCAGGAGCAAAGAGTAGCTTAAACTAAGTGGAATTCCGCCCAAGGATTGGGGGTAGCTCAATCAACGGGGCAAGGCTTCTACGAAGCTGGCTGCAACTCTGCCCTGTACAGCACCAGCCTGGCCGCTCTGGTCCTCGCGAACGCATGGCGATCAAATGATCGCACCCCGGACCTTTGCCGAAACCCATTCGCTCAACACAACAGCGGCGAGGATGACCAAAAGGATCAGGCTGACCTGAGGCCAGGCGAGGACATTGAGCGAAGCGGAAAGTTGGAGTCCGATGCCGCCTGCGCCGACCAGTCCCAACACTGTGGATTCGCGAATGTTGATGTCCCACCGGAACACTGCGATCCCGGCAAATGCCGGAAGAATCTGTGGAACGATGCCATAGGCCATGACCTGCCAGCGGCTTGCACCCGTGGCCGTAATCGCCTCGACCTGGGTTTCGTCGATTTCCTCAATGGCTTCGTACAGGAGCTTGGCACAGAACCCGACCGAGCGGATGGCGATCGCGATGATGCCGGCAAATACGCCTGGTCCGATTATCGCGATAAGTAGGAGCGCCCAGATCAGTGAGTTGATCGAACGGGTGGAGACGATGATCAGCAGTGCAATCGGCCTGATGAACAGGGCCGAAGGTGTCGTGTTCCGGGCAGCCATGAAGGCGATGGGCACGGCAATGGCCAGTGCCATCATTGTTCCCATCGTGGCAATATTCAACGTGTCCCAGATCGGGCGGCCCAATTGCCAGATGTATTCCCAGCGCGGCGGTGTCGCGCGGGTCCAGATGTCGCCCGCAATGCGCGGCGCATCCCAGACGAAGAACCAGGTGGTCGATTCCGAGATGCGCTGCCAGCAATACATGAACACCGCGACACCGATCAGCCAGGCCGTCCAGACGACAAGGGCCTGATTGGTCGTGCGCTTGCGCCAGACGGCGGTGCCGTTTCTTTCGGATACCGGCATTATTGCACCCTCGCCCGGATGATGCCCGACAGGTATTCGAGCGCCATGACAACCACGATGATCAGGATGAGGATGGCCGCCGCTGTGTCGTATTCATAACGGTCAAAGGCCGTGTTCAGCGTTGCCCCAATGCCGCCCGCGCCAACCAGGCCAAGGATCGCGCTTTCCCTGAAGTTGATATCGACGCGATACATGGACAAACCAATCAGGCGCGGCATGACCTGGGGCTGCACCCCGTAGTTTATCCATTGCAGCCAGCTTGCCCCGCTGGCCCGCACCGCTTCGGCCTGGACCCGGTCCATCGCCTCGATATCCTCGGCCAGAAGCTTGGAGAGGAACCCGATTGTCGCAAAGCTGAGCGTCAGGAATCCTGCAAGCGGGCCGAAGCCGAAGATTGCCACAAGCAGGATGGCCACGATGATCTCCTGCAATGCGCGGCTGATCGCCACGATCCCACGGCATACCAGATAGACGGGCAATGGCGCGACGTTCCGCGCCGCCCCCAGGCCGATGGGAATGGACAGGGCGATGCCCACGACCGAAGCCGCCACGGTCATGATCAGGCTTTCGACCATGCCCTCCCAGATATCGCCGCCCCGGCCAAAGAAATCGGGGCTGGTAAAGGCAAGGACGAAAGCCCAGCCGCGCTCCAGCCCTTCATACACCCGGGCCCAATTAACCTCGACCGTCATGTATGAGGCAATCAGATACGCGACGAAGCCCGTCCATAGGGTCCATCGCAACCAGGGGCGACGGATCAACCGTGGCTTGCGCCATCGGCTTCCTAGCAAATCGTCAAGCTCTCGGTGTGTATGTGTCGTGCCTGCTGTCGATGGTGTCATTCTACGGCACCTTCGTCGTCGTCTTCGACCTTCTGGATGGTCGCCTCCCAGTCTTCTTCGCCGTAAATCTGCGTCAGGACTTCAGGGGTGAGTTCATCCGGGCGGCCGTCGAACACGATACTGCCAAGTTCGAGGCCTATGACGCGTTGAACGAACATCTGCGCCAGGGCGACGTCGTGAATGTTGATAATCGCCGCAAGCTTACGTTCCTGGCAAAGCTCTACAATCAGGCGCATGATCTGGCGGCTTGTTTTCGGATCAAGGCTGGCTGTCGGTTCGTCCACCAGCAAGAGCGCCGGGTTCTGGATCAGGGCCCGGCAAATGCCAATGCGTTGCCGTTGGCCTCCGGACAGTTCATCGGCCCGCTTGTCGGCCATGTGAAGCAGACCGACCCGGTCAAGCAAGCGGAAAGCTTCGTCGACATCGGCTTGCGGGTAGCGACGCAGAAAACTGCGCCAGAATCCGACATAACCCAGGCGCCCGGACAGAACGTTTTCCATTACCGTCAGGCGTTCGACAAGCGCATATTCCTGAAAGATCATTCCCATGCGCCGCCTTGCCTTGCGCAAGTTGCCCGGGCTCAGGCTGGTCAGTTCGGAAGTGCCCAGCCAGGCCTTGCCACTGCTTGGTTCAACAAGTCGGTTCACGCAGCGGATCAGTGTGGACTTTCCTGCGCCCGAAGGCCCGATCAGGGCAAGGACTTGTCCCTCGGGAACCTCGAGGTCGACAGCCTTCAGGGCTTGATCGCCGGTCTTGTAGGTCTTTGTCAGCTTTTCAAGCCGCAGCATGAGCGCTCCTTGCCTTGTGGGGCATGGTTGATTTGCGGGAAGCGTTGCAAACGCCCCGATGGGGCGCTTGCAAGATGGGTCTGATTACTCGCAGGCGTAGCTCACGCCGTTGGCGGCGTCGATCTTGCGAATGACTTCCCAGAACTCCTTGTATGTGATCGGGATGAATTGGCCCTCGTCTGACTTGGAGAACTCGGCCTCGAGCGACGTACCTTCCCAGTTGAAGTTGAAGAAGGCGTTCCGGATTTTCTCTTGCAGTTCAGGCGTCAGGTTGTGGGCGGTGCCATACCCGGTGGTCGGGAAGGTCTGCGACTTGTAGAGAGACACAAGTTGGTCGGACTTGACCACGTCGCGGCTGATCATTCGGTGCATGACCGAGTTCGCAATAGAAGCGGCAGGATAATCCTTGTTCGCAACGCCCAAGATCGAGTTGTCATGCTTGCCCGAAAAGACAGGTTCGAAATCCCGCTCAGGGATCATGTCGTAATCGGCCTTGAGAATGGCAGAAGGCGCCTTGAAGCCCGAATTCGACGTGGGCGAGGTGAAGGCAAGCTGCTTTCCCTTGATGTCCTCGACCTTTTCGATGCCAGATCCGGGGTAGGTGATAATCTCCATCTCATAGCCGAAGCTGCCGTCCTTGGAGGCCATGATGGCGAAAGAGCGGAAGCCTGCGCAGTTCACCGCCAGCGGGTTCGACCCGGTGTTGAAGCCCGCTATGTGAAGTCGCCCCGATCGCATGGCCTCGATCTGGGCCGCGTTGTTCTGAACCGGGAAGAACACCACGCTCTTGCCGGTTTCCTTTTCCAGATGCGTCAGGAAATCCGACCATGCAGACTTGTAGACGGCCGGATCCTCGACCGGTGTGAACGCAAAAATGAGCGTATCCGGGTCGACGAGTTGCGCGGGATCGGTGGGAATGTCGGCGATCAAATCGCCATCGGCATCGCAAAACCGCTTGTCCAGATCGCCGCGTGGACAGTCCTGGGCCGCAGCCATGCTGCCGAATGACACAAGTACTGCGGCTGAGGCGCCGAGTAGAAGGTTGCTTATGGTATTCATATCTCTCTCCCTGGTGTGCCTTCATTCTGCTTTGTGAAATTTCTTGAGTCTACATTTTGGTTTCATTCCCTCTGTAAACTCGGAAGCCGCCACAGCGGTCGCCGGACCAGTCAGGTCGATTTACGGTTTGTGGGAAAGGGGTCTCTCTGGCACAAACCGGGCGCAGGGATTGGGGGAAAGCTAACGAAACCGGATAAAAGCGTGTGTTTCTGGGATATTAAATGCGTCGATTGACGGGCGACTACACCTGGCCCGCAAGTTTGAAACTCGGTCATTTGCAGGATGGCAACCCGTACCGCTTCGCGCTCAAAGGTTGTCAGGCGACAGGATTGCTAAACGGCCGGAGCAACCAAAAGTGCCCGTCTGTCTTCCATTCGGCAAAGGATACAGGCCGCACTCACGGATTTTGTGATTCACGGATATGCGTCTAGGGATCACACCAACAGGTCGATCACCTCGCTCCCGATCTGGAGGTTGATCGAGGACTGGCCTTCGCCATCGACCAGCGCCCACATGATCTGGCCTGTGGGCCGGTAGATCACGAAGGCCTCCTGCACCGCGTCGTCGCCAGCCCGCTCGCCCGCAGCGTTCTGGGTGTGGTTGAAGTTCACCTGGAACTGGTCGCGGATGGCGGATCCGATGCCAAAGAGCAGCACGTCGCCCTCGGCGGCACTATAGTCCTGCACCCAGTCCGAGCCGTGACCGCTGGCGCCCACGTGGAAGAACTTGTCCGCGCCCGTGCCGCCGTTGATCCGGTCGTGCCCGAACCCGCCGTTGACGAAGTCGTCGCCCGCGCCGCCGAACACCAGATCGGAGAAAGCAGAGCCGGTGATCACGTCGTCGCCGTCCTGACCCTGGATCTCGTCGACGCCAAAGCCGCCCGCGATGGTGTCATTGCCGCCCTGTCCGTAGACGAGGTCATTGCCCGCACCGGCATCAATCGAATCGTTGCCCTCACCGGCATAGATCACGTCGCGCAGATCGCCCTCGCCCGGCCCGCCGATGATCACATCATCGCCGTCACCGCCGTTGAGCGTATCGGCCCCGATGCCGCCGTCGAGCGTATCCGCACCGCCCGCGCCCAACAGGCGGTCGTTGCCCTCGAACCCGTACAGCAAGTCGTTGCACGTGGTGCCGGTCAGCACATCGTCATATTCCGTGCCGGTCAGACCACCACCGCTGTCCGCGACGGCACCGATCTGCTCCGTAGTCAGGGACCGATCCGCGAAATCGAACTGTTCCACCCCACGGACCAGATCCTGTTCTGCTCCGGCACTCAGAAGATAGCCATCGCCGTTTCTCTGAATTTTGTATGCCGTACTGGGGCAGGAGAAAATGGCAACATCAAACCCGCCCCCACCATCCAGCGTGTCATTGCCATCGCCTCCGTAAAGGTGGTCATTTCCAGCCCCCCCGTTCAGCCGGTTGTCGCCGTCCGATCCGGTCACGAAATCATTGCCCATTCCGCCCGCGGCGTTCTCGATCACGGCACCGAACGCGATGGCCACGTCGTCAAACGAGCCGAAACGCGAAAAGCTGCCTGGTACCAGGCTGAGCGACACCGGACCGGCATAGGTCGAGGCATCGAGCCAGTCTTCGCCCCCGGCGTCCCAGATCACGTCCACCCCTGGCACGCGGGGACCGGTGTAGCGGTCGTCTCGGGTATTGTAGCCAGCGTTCGCCCCCCACCTGTCCTGCAAGGCCAAAACGTCGAACACGGCGAGGCTTTCGGGAGCGGTCGCAGTGTCCGGGTTTGCATCGTAGGACATCACCGTGAACTTCCAGTTGTCGTATTCTTCCGGCAATTGGGGAATTCCAGTGTCGCCGGAACCGCTCGCTTCGACGGGGTGTTTCAGCCCCAGCGCGTGCCCCAGTTCATGCAGGATCAGCCAGTGCTGGCCCGATGCCAGATCCAGCGAGTTGTCATAGACCGCGAAGCCATCGTAGCTTGCCAATGTGCCGTCGGACCAGGCGGAATAGGAGTAACCGCCGTATCCAATCGTATTCCCGGGGATGTCGACCTTTCCGATGTTGATATCTGGATCCGGATCGCCGATGACTTCGGTGAAGCGCACATTGATAACCGCTTCAAGGTGGTCCAAAACCTGCCGGATCTGGGCCTTTTCCGCCGCGTTCATTACCTGCCACCCGCTGAAGGTCCGGCCCAGGTCCGGCGGTTGAACCATCGCCTCGAACTGATAGGTGAGCGTGTAAGGCGCCTGTGCCGAGGTGTTGATCGGCCCGGACAACAGCGAGAAAGGGAACTGGAGCCCTTGCAGAATTTCCGCTTCAGTCAGCACCGTGTACCTGCGTCTATGTTTTTTCTGGTTTCCGACACGCTAATCGACTTAAAAGCCCGGGCCATTGCAAAAATCGTCACAGGGCGCCATCGGCTCAGTTCACGATAGCAGGTCAAAGACGTCCGACCCGATTTGCAGGTTGATGCGGTCCTGCCCCTCGCCATCCACCAGCGCCCACATGATTTGGCCTGTCGGGCGGTAGATCACAAAGGCCTCGGAGACGGCATCGTCCCCGGCCCGCTCGCCTGCGGCATTTGCCGTATGGGCGTAATTGACCTGGAAATCGGCGCGGGTCGCAGAGGAAATTCCAAACAGAAGAACATCCCCCTCGCCGGCGCTGTAGTCCTGAACCCAGTCCGAACCATGGCCTTCGGCACCGATATGGAAGAACTTGTCCGCACCAGTTCCGCCGTTGATGCGGTCGTGGCCGAAGCCGCCGTTGACGAAGTCGCTTCCGGCCCCGCCATAGACCAGATCGGAGAAGGCCGAGCCAGTGATGACATCGTCGCCGTCCTGGCCCTGCAACTCGTCCACGCCAAAGCCGCCCGCGATGGTGTCATTGCCACCCTGGCCATAGACCAGGTCATTGCCGGCCCCGGCATCGATGCTGTCGTTGCCTTCACCGGCAAAGATGATGTCGCGCAGGTCGCCTGTGGCCGGACCGCCGATGAGAATATCATCGCCGACGCCACCGTTGAGCGTATCAGCCCCGAGACCACCGTCGAGACTGTCGTTGCCTGTGTCTCCCAGAAGGCGGTCATTTCCGGCTTGTCCCTGCAACACGTCGTCGCCGGCAAGCCCGTCGAGCGTATCTGCGCCGGCGTTGCCGGTCAGCGTATCGTTCTCCGGGCCGCCGGTCTGATCGACGGGAACAAGGCTGAGACCATTGTCATGGATCCAGACGCCATGGCCTGTGAAAGCCATGATCTCGTCAACTCCGTCGCCGTCGAAATCAACCAGTGCCAGTGCTTCGTTGGAGCCGCCAATGGTCTGATCATCTGGGCCGGGCGAAAACCGCCCATCCTCCTGGTAAAAGATGCGGTGCTTGTTTGGGAACTGCATCTGGACCAGAAGATCCTGATCACCATCAAGATCGAGATCGGAAAAAATCAGGCGGGACGCCCAGCCATTCGGGTCGATTTCACCAGCGAAATCAGTAGGATCAAACCAGTCGGTTGTTGTATCTCTGAAACTGCCGTCTGATTGCTGGATCAGGACCTGAATACCGATCCGCGTGTAGAACGGATCGGCATCGGTGACCAGGGTAACGATATCCGGCCGGTCATCGCCATTCAGATCCAGCACCTCGATATCGAGTGTGATCGATTGATCCAGAACGGTCTGGTTCGGCAGCGCGGTCATGACAAACCCGGACCCGTTGTAGCGGGCAATCTTGTTTGTCAGTCCGGCTTGAAACCCCTGGTCCGCTCCAAGGATCAACTCGTCTATACCGTCGCCGTCCAGATCGGCTATCTCTGATGAGGTGTAGTCCCGGATGCCGGGCAGGCGCAGCGCGCCGATTGTGGGGGACCCGTCAGGTTGTACCGTCACGATATAGGCGCCGTTCACGCCGAGGTTTCCGACGAAGATATCGGTCAACCCATCACCGTTCAGGTCGCCTGCGGCCGCTGAATGCGTAAAATCCGGCTCGCGTGAATACTCTGCCGAGCGATTGATCCACCCCCCGGACCCGTCCGAGATCAGAACCGTATTGACCTGTCCGGGAAAGGGATGGGTATCCAGGCCATGATCTGCGACGAAAATGTCGTCCCAGCCATCTCCGTTCAGGTCCTGTACGATCAGCCCCCGCCCAAAGTCGACCTGCAACGGCGTCCCGCCGCCGATCCGGGCCGAGATATCCTCGATAGTGCCATCGGCGTGCACTGTGAAAACCGGCATGTCCAGCCATTCGCCGCCGGGAACGGAAAACCGCGTGACAACGATTTCAGGGAGACCATCACGGTCCAGGTCGGTCACCTGGGCCCAACCCGCATAGTTGTAGTTCCGTTCAAAATAGAAGTCTGAGAGATAGGTGAACATGGTTGCTCGTGCTTATCATTCTGGTTTTCGAATATTTTTTACGAAAACACGGTCTCAGGCAACCATTCTAAGCGAAAAAGGTAAATCAGAGAAACTGCGCCAGCAATCCACGGAAGGTTTGCAACAGTTCTTCGCGCGATTTCCGGTCGGCCCCGATCTGTCCCTGCATCAGGTAGCGGAAAGCGCCGTCCAAAAGCGCATAGTACAAATCGACATTTTCAGGCACGGGGTGTCCGGCTTTTTTGAACGCCTGCCGTACTATGTTGATCAACTTGCCTTCGATCGAAGCAACCGCGGGCCTGAAAGCCTCGTCGAACATGGCCTGGGTTCGTATATCGTACCACAGCCGATGGGTCATTTCGTCATCGATGATCGACACCACCAGCGCCTCGGAGAAGTTGTCGATGACCGCTTCGCGGCCTTCCGCATTGTCCAATGCGCGAATGATGTTTTCGACGAAACCCTCCTTGTAGATCGCCACGCAGTGGATGATCAGGTCGGTCTTGTCTTCGAAATAGTAGTGAAGCATGCCCAGCGACAGGTCGCTTTTGTCGGCAATGTCGCGCAGAGAGGTATTGGCGTAACCCAATTCCTTTAGCGCCTCGATCGCAGACTCGGCGATCTGACGCTTTTTTTCCAAACGCTTGGCTGATTTGCGGTCAGCGCGCTCTCTCAGTTTCGCGGGCATTTCGTTCATATCGCTCAAATGTAGTGAAAACGGGTGGGTTTCAAGTCTTTCCAATCGGTCCGTATGCTTTGCCCAAGCAGGGGCGGTCGACATGACGTGGGCAGAAATTGGGCAAGCCCGCAAATGAAGCCAAGGCTGATACGGAAAAACCGGCGCGGGGGCGCGCCGGTTTCCTGAAACACCTTCCGGGTTGCACGGGGCAAACACCGGGGAAAGCCGTTTTAGCTAAATACGCGGGTCAGCGCGGCGTCGACGGCATTGGTGATGGCGTCGATATCCTCGGCGGTGGCAATCAACGCGGGCGAGAAACACAGCGTGTTGTTGCGCCCGGGGATCGAGCGGTTGGTCACCCCGATGATCACGCCCTGCGCCATGCAGTCGGCCACCACGGCCTGCGCCTGTTTCTCGGTCACCGGCTCCTTGGTCTCGCGATTGGCCACCAGTTCGGCACCCAGGAACAGGCCTTTGCCGCGCACATCGCCGATCACCGCGTGCTTTTCCATCAGCGCATGCAGGTTGCCCAGCATCCGCTCGCCCATGGCAGTGCAGTTACCCAGCAGGTTCTCGTCCTCGATGATGCGCATGTTTTCCAGCGCCGCAGCGGGACCGGCGGTGCAGCCGCCAAAGGTCGAGATATCCCGGAAATAGTTCAGCGGATCGTCGCTGTTGTCCTTGAACAGCTCAAAGACCTCTTCAGTGGTCACCATGCAGGCGATGGCCGCATAGCCCGAGGCGACGCCCTTGGCCATGGTCACGAAGTCGGGCTTGATGCCGTATTGCTGATAGCCAAACCATGTGCCGGTGCGGCCTATGCCACAGACGACCTCGTCGATATGCAGCAGCACGTCGTATTTCTTGCAGATCTCCTGCACCCGCTCCCAATACCCCTCGGGCGGGGTGATGACGCCGCCACCGGCGGTCACCGGCTCAAGACAGAGTGCGCCGACGGTCTCGGGACCCTCACGCAGGATCACCTCTTCGATCAGGTCGGCGGCGGCACGACCGAACTCGGCGCCCGACAGATGACCCAGGCCCAGCTCTTCCTTGCGGTATTCCATGCAGTGGGGAACCTTTACGAAATCCGGCGCAAAGGGGCCGTATTGCGCGTTGCGCTCGTCCTGGCCACCCGCCGACATCGCCGCCAGCGTCGAGCCGTGATAGTCGCGGTCGCGATAGAGGATCTTTGTCTTCTTGCCGCCGTATTTCTTGTGCGCGATCTGGCGCACCATCTTGAACGCCTTCTCGTTCGCTTCGGAACCCGAGTTGGTGTAATAGACCCGGCTCATCCCCGGCATCTTGGAAATCAGCTTCTCGGCATACAGTGCGCCGGGGATCGACCCAGCGGAATTGGCGAAGTAGCACAGTTTCATCAACTGGTCATAAACCGCCTTGCAGATGGACTCACGCCCATAGCCCACGTTGACGGTCCAGACCCCGCCCGAAACGGCGTCGAGATGTTCCTTGCCCTTCTGATCCCAGACCCGCATGCCCTTGCCTTCGACGATGATGCGGGGGTCGTTGGTTTCAAAGGGTTTGTGCTGAATCAGGTGATGCCAGATATGGGCGCGGTCGGCTTCGACCACGCGACTCAGATCGTTTTCGTTGAACGTGCCGTCCATGACGTGCCCTCTTTTTTGATGTGCGGTTCCGCAGTGGGATACGACAGAAGAACCCGAGGTGGGCTTCAGAGTCCAGAGACGTCAATTCATAGGCGACCGATAGGGCCAGAATTTTACGTCCCATATATCCAGAAAGTGACGCTTTCCCAACGTAAACCGTCGCACGACTTTGGGCAACGTTAAGAAAACACTAGAGGTTTCTCAATTTCGAAAGTCAAAATCCGGATATTCAAAAGCCGTGACTCAGGCATACCTTCCGAAAAATTCGTTGATCGGATGCGGGTTTTCCATTCGGATCATTGCACGCCGGGGAAATCCCTCGGCCGATAAGAGACGGCAAACCGTCCTGAACCTTTGATCGCCGCAACACGCGGCAACAGGGAGAAGATAGAATGACAGGAAAGACAAAGTTTCTGGGTGCCGCCGCCGGGCTGGCGATGATGGCCGCAGCGTTTCCGACGTTGGCCACCGCAGCTGACGGCGAGATCACCGTGGCGTATTTCCTCGAATGGCCGATGCCGTTTGAATATGCCAAGCAGAAGGGAACCTATGACGAGGCACTGGGCGTCAAGGTCAACTGGGTCAGCTTCGAAAGCGGTGTGAAGATGTCGGCGGCCATGGCGTCGGGCGATGTGCACCTGTCGGTCAGCCAGGGCGTTCCACCCTTTGTGGTCGCGACCAGCGCCGGACAGGATCTGCAAATCCTCGACGTGGCCGTGTCGTATGCCGATAACGACAACTGCGTCGTGCGTTCGGAACTGGAGATCGACAAGGACAATGCCGGCGAACTGGCTGGCAAGAAAGTCGCCGTGCCGCTGGGAACCGCAGCGCATTACGGCTTTCTCAAGCAGATGAACCATTTCGGCGTCGATGTGGCCAGCATGGATGTCGTCGACATGGATCCGCCCGATGGTGCGGCGGCCATCGCCCAGGGCGCTGTCGATATGTTCTGCGGCTGGGGCGGCTCGCTGCGCCGTGCCTTGGAGCATGGCAACGTGCTGCTGACCGGTGACGAAAAGACCGAGCTGGGTATTCTGGTGTTCGATGTGACATCGGGCCCGGCGGGCTGGGTCGCGGAAAACAGCGAACTGGTTGCCAAGTTTCTCAAGGTGACGGCGGATGCCAACGCCATGTGGGCGGACGAGGCCAACCATGCCGAGATGCTGCCGCTGATCGCCAAGGATGCGGGTATGGATGAAGAGGCCACCGCCTCGACCATCGCGACCTTCAAGTTCCCGACGATCGAGCAGCAACTGAGCGGCGCCTGGCTGGGCGGCAATGCGCAGACCTTCATGAAGGGTGTGGCGGATGTCTTCGTCGAGGCAGGTAGCATCGACAGCGCGCTGGATACCTATGAGAACGCCGTGAACACCGGGCCGCTGGCCGCGGCAGGCAGCATGTAAGCCAACCGGACGACAGGCGGCGGAGTGTTCCGCCGCCTGTCATCGGCATGTCGCCCGATAGCGGCGACAGGATACCCCTGTAGATATCTCCAACAGGAAAGGCGGACCATGTCGGGACTGTCTATCGAAAACATATCCATGCGCTTTGATCTGCCAAATGGCAGCTCGGTGCAGGCGCTGAAAAACGTCTCGCTGCACCTGAACGCGGGCGAGTTGATGAGTGTCCTGGGCCCTTCGGGCTGCGGCAAGACCACTCTTCTCAACATCGTGGCAGGGTTCCTGGCACCGACCGAGGGCCATATCGCCATGAATGGCCACAAGGTGCACGGGCCGGATGCGGAACGTGGCATGGTGTTCCAGCAAGGCGCGCTGTTCGAATGGATGAACGTGCGCGACAATGTCAGTTTCGGCCCGCGGATGAAAGGTCAGCGAGAGGCGCAATACGGCAGCCAGGTCGACCACCTGCTCGATGTGACGGGCCTTGGCGACTTCAAGGACAAGGCAATCTATGAGCTTAGTGGCGGCATGCAACAGCGGGTTGCGCTGGCCCGTTGCCTGGCCAACGACCCCGACGTGATCCTGATGGACGAGCCGCTGGGTGCGCTGGATGCACTGACCCGCGAAAAGATGCAGGGCCTGGTCCTGAAACTCTGGAAGGAAACCGGCAAGACCATCATCCTGATCACCCATTCGGTCGAAGAGGCCCTGTTGCTGGGTGAACGCCTGCTGGTCATGGCGCCGCGCCCCGGACGCATCCACAAGGAATACCGTCTGCCCTATGCCGATATGGGGGTGAATGCGGATCTGCGCGAGGTCAAGAAATCTGAAGGCTATTCCCAGACGCGAGAGGAAATCCTCTCGATGATCTGGGACATGGAAGAAGAAATCATGGGACGCACGGAGGCAGCACAATGATTGGCCTGATTATCCTTGCGGTCTATGTGGCGATCTTTGTCGGGTCGTTCCTGGCCGTGCGCTTTTTCGTGCGCAAGACCACCAATGATTTTACCTCGCTCAAGACCGTGACATTCGGCGATGAAAGCGCGGTCACCTCGAACCGGATCGCCTCGGTGGTGTCGGTTCTCACCATCTTCCTGATCTGGGGGGCGTTTACCGGGTCGAAATACGTGCCGTCCTTCCTGCACGCGCCTGCGCCTTTTGTCGGCGACACCTCGTTTGTCTACACGCTCGAGGATGCCAATGGCGCTCGCGATGACGCGACCGTTCATGTCAAGGTCTATGCCTTTGGTGAAAAGACCGAGGACTTCGAAGTGGACCCGGGGCCCGGCTTTGCCAAGGACGATGCAGTCTCGATGACCGCGTCGCGCTCGACCACCATCATCTTTGATAAGAATGACGAAACCAATCGCAAGGAAGGCGCCAAGGTCGTCGCCATCGACGGCACGCCGATTTCGATCGGCAAGTCGATCAAGACCGCCGCAGGCCAGTTTTCGCTGACCGACAAGGGGGCGATCAGTTTCCAGCCCCCCTCGGGCTTGCAGATGGAGCCGATCTGGCTGCCGCCGCCTGAAGCCGTGGTCAGCCGCCTGGGCGAGATTGCGAAATCGGGCTATCGCGACAGCACCTTGTGGGAGCATCTGGGCTTCTCCCTGTTCCGCGTGATCGCCGGTTTCTTCTTTGGCGCGTTGGTCGGTATTCCGCTGGGCTATGCCATGGGGTTGAGCGACTGGTTCCGTGGCTGGTTCGACCCCATCGTCGAATTCATGCGCCCGGTGCCGCCGCTGGCCCTGATCCCGCTGGTCATCATCTGGGCGGGGATCGGAGAGACGGGCAAGATCATCCTGCTGTTCCTGGCTGCGCTCTGGATCATGGCCATCGCCGCCCGTTCGGGCGTCTCGGGGGTCCGGATCTCGAAGGTGCACGCCGCTTACTCGCTGGGCGCCAGCAAGGCGCAGATCATGCGCCATGTGATCGTGCCGAACTCGCTGCCCGAGATCTTCACCGGCGCGCGGGTGGCGATGGGGGTCTGCTGGGGCACCGTGGTTGCCGCCGAACTGGTGGCGGCGGAAAAGGGCGCCGGGATGATGATCATGGTCGCGTCCAAGTTCCAGCTGACCGATATCGTGATCATGGGGATCATCCTGATCGGCGTGATCGGCTTTGGCATCGACATCCTGATGCGCTGGGCCGAGCGGGTCCTGGTTCCCTGGAAGAGCAAGGGCTGATCCACCTTCGGCAAGAAAAAATCGGGGCCCTGCGGGGCCCCGGTTCTATTGTTGCGGCAGGAGCGTGTTATTACGATCTTTCCTTGCCGGGCGTGTTTGTGCCACATCTGCGCGCACGGCATCACTCAGGGAGGACAGGACATGACCGGCAGCACCATCTATGACCAGCATCTGGACCGGACACGTGCCAATTTCACCCCGCTGTCACCGTTGAGCATGATCGAGCGTACGGCGGCGATCTATCCGGATTACCCTTCGGTGGTTTACGGCCCGCGCCGCTACACCTGGGCGGAAACCTATGCGCGCTGTCGCCGTCTGGCCGGGGCGCTGACCGCGCGCGGGGTCGGCAAGGGCGATACCGTTTCGATCATCGCCGCCAATATCCCCGAGATGTACGAGGCGCATTTCGGTGTGCCGATGGTGGGCGCGGTGCTGAATGCGATCAACACGCGCCTTGATGCGCCGATCATCGCCTTCATCCTGACCCATGCCGAGGCCAAGGCCCTGATCGTGGATCCCGAATTTTCGACCGTGGTGCGCGAGGCATTGGCACAGATCGACCGTCCCGACCTGCTGGTCATCGACATCGAGGATGCCAGTTTCGAAGGAGGCGAGCGGCTCGGCGCGCTAACCTATGAGGAACTGCTGGCCGAGGGTGACCCCGAGTTCTCCTGGTCGCTGCCGGATGACGAATGGGACGCGATCGCGCTGAACTATACCTCCGGCACCACCGGCAACCCCAAGGGCGTCGTCTATCATCACCGGGGTGCGGCGCTGAACGCGAATACCAATATCCTCGACTGGGGGATGCCGAAACACTCGGTCTATCTGTGGACCCTGCCGATGTTTCATTGCAACGGCTGGTGTTTCCCCTGGACCATGGCGGCCAATGCCGGTGTGTCCGTCTGCCTGCGGGCCGTGCGGGACGAGCCGATCTATCGCGCTTTCCGTGAGGAAAAGGTGACCCATTTCTGCGGCGCGCCCATCGTGCTGAACATGCTGGCCAATGCGCCCGGGCATCTCAAGGATTTCGATCACCAGATCAAGGTGATGACCGCAGGCGCACCGCCGCCCGCCGCCGTGATCGAAAAGATGGAGGCGATGGGCGTCGAGGTGACCCATGTCTATGGTCTGACCGAAACCTATGGCCCCTCGGTCGTCTGCGCCTGGAAAGAAGCGTGGGATGCGCAGCCTGCCAGCGAAAGGGCGGCATTGAAGGTTCGCCAGGGGGTCAAGAACGCGGCGCTGTCCGGCCTGATGGTCGCGGATCCCGACACGCTGGAACCGGTGCCCGCCGATGGCGAGACCATGGGCGAGATCTTCATGCAGGGCAATGTGGTGATGAAAGGGTACCTCAAGAACCCCGATGCCACGGACAAGGCGTTTCGCGGCGGCTGGTTCGCCTCGGGCGATCTGGGGGTAATGCATCCCGATGGCTATATCGCGCTCAAGGACCGGTCCAAGGATATCATCATCTCGGGAGGCGAGAACATCTCGTCTGTCGAGGTAGAGGGCGTGCTTTACAAGCATCCGGCAGTGATGGAGGCCGCGGTTGTCGCCAAGCCGGACGAGAAATGGGGCGAGACGCCTTGTGCCTTTGTCGAGCTGAAACCGGGGGCCGAGGCCGACGCGGCCGAGATCATCGCCTTTTGCCGGTCGAACATGGCGCATTTCAAGGCGCCGCGCACGGTCGTGTTCGGAGAGTTGCCCAAAACCTCGACCGGCAAGGTGCAGAAATTCATGTTGCGCGACCGGGCGCGGGCGCTCTGACATGGCCGTGCCCGGACTTGAAATCGCCCCGATGAGCCTCTCGGATCTGGACATGGTTCTTGACTGGGCGGCAGAGGAGGGGTGGAACCCCGGGCTGGATGACGCGCGCGCCTTCCATGCCGCCGATGACCGGGGGTTCTTTCTGGCCCGAGTGGGCAACGAACCCGTCGCGGCAATCTCGGTGGTTAACCACGATGCCGGTAACGCCTTTCTGGGCCTCTACCTCTGCCGGCCCGACTGGCGGGGGCAGGGGATCGGGCTGGCGACCTGGATCCATGCGCTGGACCACGCGGGCGCGCGGTCTGTCGGTCTCGATGGCGTGGCAGCGCAAGAGGCGAACTATGCCAAGTCGGGTTTTGTGCGCACCGGGGCCAGCCTGCGGCACGAAGGGTTTTGGCCGGCGGCCCGGTCTCCTGAAGTACGAGCGGCGGATGCAGCGGACATGCCACGGTTGATCGAACTCGATGCCGCCGCCGGTGGTTTCAGCCGCCCGGCATTCCTGAACGCCTGGCTGGCACCAGACCAGCCCGAGCGGTCCACGCGGCTGTTGCAAAAGGACGGCGAGATCATAGGCTTTGCCACATGGCGGACTTGTCGCGACGGAACCAAGATCGGACCCGTCATCGCGCCGAGCACTGCCACAGCACTGGAGTTGATCGCCGATATCGCCGCTGAGCGTCCGAATGGCCCGCTGATCGTCGATTTGCCCGAGGCCAATACGGCGCTGCGCCGCGCGCTGGAAGGTGCCGGGTTTACCGTGCCTTTTGCAACGGCCCGGATGTATCGCGGCACGGTCCCGCAGACAGGTCCGGGGTTGCAGGCGATTGCCACAATGGAACTGGGCTGAGCGCCTAGTCGAACAACGACAGGTCAAGCTCCAGCATCTCGCCCATCCAGATGGCCCGGTCGCGGTGATCGCGCAATTCGTCGCCGGTCTCGGGATGGGCGAAAATGGTCAACCCCTGCCTGTTCAGCATCAGCCAGGGCACGACCTGGTCGAACGCGTCCGGGCCAAAGGCCAGTTGGCAGCTCCAGCGCGGATGCGGGCCGACATTCCGAGCGTGAACCCGGCCCATCTGCACCGGAAACAGCTGCGCCGCCTGTTCGCAGACCTGCCGGGCGGTCGCCTCGCTGTCGGCGTCGAAATAGACATGGGCATGATAGCCGGTGATGGACTGGTTCATCGGTGTCTCCTGTTTCATCTTGGGCAATCTGCCGATGCGAAAGTGCGCCTGCAATTCCGTACAGACGAACCGCACCTGTGCGCTTTCAGCGTTTCCGGTGGTGCAGCACCCGCCCCAGCGTGTTCATCAACAGTTGCGCTGCCAGGATCGAGGTGCCGCCGGTCTGGTCATAGTCCGGGGCCACCTCGACCAGGTCGATGCCCACGATATCGCCCCTCCGGGCCAGCCCATCGATCAGCTCAAGCACCTCGTAATACTGGAACCCTCCATGGCTGGGTGTTCCGGTTCCCGGCGCGATCGAGGGATCGAAGGCGTCGATGTCGATAGTCAGGTAATAGCGCACGCCTGCGGGGATCCGAGCAAGCATCGCTTCGGTCCCCATCCGGCGGACATGGCGCACCGACTGGATATCAGACCCCATGGCGCGCGCTGCATCGTAGCCATCCTTTGCCGTGGAGGAGACGTTGCGGATGCCGATCTGGCTCAGCCCGGTGACATAGGGTTTTTCCGCCGCGCGCCGCATCGGGTTGCCATGGCCATAGCGCACGCCGTGCCGTTCATCGACGAAATCCAGATGCGCGTCGATCTGCACCACATGGATCGGGTCCTGATCGTCAAAGGCGTTGATGCAGGGGATGTTGACCGAATGATCGCCCCCCAGAACCACCGGCAACGCACCCGATTGCAGGATCTTGCGCACGCCGAACTCGATATTGGCGTGACTCTTCATCGTGTCGGTATGCACGATATCCGCATCGCCGATATCGACGATACGGACCTTGGCCGGGTCCAGATAGGTGATGTCGTCTTCGAAGTCATAAGCGCCAGCGTGGCCAAAGGAAAACAGGGTCGAAGCCTCGCGGATGCCGCGCGGCCCCATGCGCGCGCCCGACCGCCACTGGGCGCCGAAATCGAACGGCGCGCCAAGGATCGCGGCATCGGCGTCGATATTGTCCCAATCTTCGACATAGGGATACTTGCCGAAGGTACAGATACCCACGAAAGGCAGGTTCAGCCGTCCACCTTCATAGCCATGTTTGGCCATTTGCCACGCTCCTAGTTTACAGTTTCCTGCCAGTAAGCGGATCGGAGCCGCTCTTGTCCAGCGTCAACCACGACCGTTGACGCTTTGGGGGCGGTAAGGGTTTACTGGCATCGGGAACGATAGGAGGGGTTAACATGGCTGCAACACCGCCGGTATGCGACTTTGACTGGAAAGCCCCGGATTTTACTTTGCTGGGCACCGACGGGCAAAACCACAGCCTGTCCGCCCTGGCCGGTGAGGCGGGAACCCTGGTCATGTTCATCTGCAACCACTGCCCCTATGTTCTGGCCGTGCTGGACCGCATCCTGCGCGACGCGCGCGATTTGCAGGCGCTGGGCGTCGGGGTTGTTGCCATCTGTTCGAATGATGCAGAATCGTATCCGGCCGACAGTTTCGAGAAGATGAAGGCTATGGCGACGGAACAGGCGTTTCCGTTCCCTTATCTGCATGACGAGGATCAGTCGGTCGCGCGTGCATATGGGGCGGCCTGCACGCCGGATTTCTTTGGCTTCAACGGCGCGATGGAGTTGCAGTATCGCGGCCGGCTCGATGCCTCGCGCAACATCGCCGGCCCGGCGGACCTGCGCCGTGACCTGTTCGAGGCGATGAAACAGGTGGCCGAAACCGGGCGCGGACCCAGCGATCAGATCCCGTCGATGGGCTGCTCGATCAAATGGAAAGCGGCTTGAGGCAGCTTTTTGATCAACTGGCAGGCGCGTGCCGGTCGGGATGTGCGGCGGCAAAGGCCGGGTGCCCGTTACACGCGGTTTCCACCGACAGAAGGCGCGGCATGTCGCTGATATCCACCTCCCACCGGCGGGCGTTGTAGATCTGCGGTATCAGGCAGATATCGGCCAGCCCCGGTGTGTCGCCGCAGCAATAGGGCGACTGCTCGAACCCAGCCAGCATCGCCTCAAATGCTTGCAGGCCGGGGCGGATGAAATGGCGCATCCAGTCGCCGGGCATTCCCTCGGCCCCGCCGCTGAGCTGCGTGGCATGGCGGGCAACCTTCAGGTTGCAAACCGGGTGGATATCGACCGCGATCGCCTGCGCCAGCGCCTGTACCTGCGCCCGGCCTGCCGGGTCGGCGGGCACCAGCCCCAAGCCACGGGTCTGATCGAGATAGTCGAGCATCGCCAGCGACTGGGTCAGCCGCAGCCCGTCGATGTCAAGCACCGGCACCAGCCCCTGCGGATTGCGCGCCAGATGCTCCTCTGAGCGGTGTTCGCCTTTGACCAGATCGACCGGAACCGCCCGATAGGCGATGCCCGCGAGGTTGAGCACGATGCGCAGCCGGTAGCTGGCCGACGAGCGCCAGTAGTCATAGAGAATGATTTCGGACATGGGGCGTCTTTCCTGTCTGGGGCAGGGCGATACTAGGCGGTTGCCGTCGCGGTGTTAACCGCTTTCACGGCGTCATTGGCTCGGGCGCGCTTTGCGCGCCATAAGGACCCGGTGCGCCGCACCGGGCCCGGTCCTGGTCGAGGCTTCGCCTCAGACGCTCTTGTTCAGTTCCTTGGCATGCAGCCAGGCGGCGTGCTGCGGCGCCTTCTTGGTGCGCGACCACTCTTCGAGCATGTCCCACTTGACCTCGTCCATGCGTTTCAGCAGCGCTTCTTCCTCCGGATCCGGGCAGGCCAGTTCGACACGGTGTCCGTTCGGATCGAAAAAATAGATCGAATGGAAGATCGAGTGATCGGTGACGCCCAGAACCTCGACACCATTGGCTTCCAGATGTTCCTTGAACTCGATCAGCGTCTCGCGATCCTTGACCTTGAACGCGATATGCTGGACCCAGATCGGCGTGTTCGGGTCACGGCCCATCTCGGGCTTGGTCGGCAGTTCGAAGAAGGCCAGAACATTGCCGTTGCCCGCATCCAGGAACAAGTGCATGTACGGATCGGGTTCATGGGTCGAAGGGACATGATCCTCGGCAATCGCCAGGATGAAGTCCATGTTCAGCATCTTGCCATACCACTCGACGGTTTCCTTGGCGTCCTTGCAGCGATAGGCGACGTGGTGGATTTTCTCGATTTTCATGTTGCTCACTCCTTGAGGGCGGCGGCCTGGATGGCCTGGGTCAGGATGGCCCGGTCGCCGATTTGGTTGGCCAGCACCAGAACGAGGCGCGCGTTCAGCGCGTCGCTCTGTGCCTTGTCGAGCCCTTCGTGCGCCGCCAACAGTTCGGCGTAGAAGTCATCGGCTCCGTTGATGTTCGGGGTCAGGATCAGATCGGACATGGGTGTCACTCCTTGCCGGTGGCCCGGCGGATCGCATGCCGGAACTGGTTGTCGTCATAGGTGGGGCGGCGCGCGGCGACATGCTGGTCGGGGCGGATCAGGTACACGGCGCTGTCATTGTCGCCCAGATAACGGCGCTTCAGCTCCAGCGTCGGGTCGTCCTTGACCGACAGCGCCAGGCGCGTGACCTCGATCCCCTCTTCCTCGATCAGATCGGGGGCATCGGCGTCGATGGTCAGCAGGATGAACTTGTCGCCCAGTTTCGGCAGCAGGAACTCATCACCCAGCGGCGCGTCGGGGCAGGGGCTGCCGGGACGGGTGCGTGCCGGTCCGTCCAGCAGGGCATCGGCCGAGTTGAGCGGCGAGCCGTCATAGGTGCATGGCACCGACAGGCGGCCCGAGTTCACCAGCGGGCGGGCGAATTCATACTGCTCGCTCAGGTCCAGCACCGCATCGCGCAGGATGCGCGACATTTCGGATTTGGGCGTGATGAAATCTGTCGAGCGCGACGAATTGAGGATATTTTCGTCGGCGCCGTGGATCCGTTCCATATCATAGCTGTCGAGCAGGCTTTCGGGCGCCTTGCCCTCCATCACCAGTTTCAGCTTCCAGATCAGGTTGTCGGTATCTTGCAGGCCGGAGTTGGCGCCACGCGCACCAAACGGTGAAACCTGATGCGCTGCGTCACCTGCGAACAGGACCCGGCCATGGCGGAACTTCTCCATCCGGCGGCACTGGAACGTGTAAATCGAGACCCATTCCAGTTCGAATTGCACATCCTCGCCCAGCATCGCCTTGAGGCGCGGGATCACGTTTTCGGGGCGCTTCTCGCGCTCCTTGTCGATATCCCAGCCCAGTTGCAGGTCGATGCGCCAGACATTGTCGGGTTGTTTGTGCAACAACGCCGACTGGCCCCGGTTAAAGGGCGGATCGAACCAGAACCAGCGCTCGGTCGGGAAGCCGGCATCCATGATCACATCGGCGATCAGGAAGTTGTCCTCGAACACGCGGCCCACGAAATCGAGCCCCAGCATAGACCGCACCGGCGAGCCTGCGCCATCGCAGGCGATCAGCCAGTCGGCCTCGACGGTGTACGAGCCTTCGGGCGTCTCGACCTCCAGCTTGACATGGTCGGGATGGGTGCCGATCGCCTCGACCTTGTTGCGGCCTCGGATTTCGATCGGGGCGCCGGCCTCCTGCAATTCGCGGACCCGGTTTACCAGGTATTCCTCGAAATAGTATTGCTGGAGGTTGATGAAGGCGGGGCGCTGGTGGCCGCCCTCGGGCAACAGGTTGAAGTCATAGACCTGCCGGTCGTCAAAGAACACCTTGCCCAGATTCCATTCGACCCCCTTGTCGACCATCGGCTGGCCACAGCCGAGCCGGTCGAGAATCTCCAGCGGGCGCTTGGCATAGCAGACCGCGCGGCTGCCAAAGCTGACCTTGTCATTGTCATCCAGCACCACAACCTCGATCCCCTGTTGGGCAAGGTCGATGGCGGCGGCCAGCCCGATGGGACCTGCGCCGATCACGATCACCTTGTGGCGCACCGGGCTGGAGGTGTCCTGATCGGGACTGCGCGCATAGGCGTAGAGTGGGACTTCGAAGATTTTATTCATGGGGCTCTCCTCCCAGGTCTGGGCGCACCCGGCAGGCCGAGGGCGCAAGTCTCCTGTCCTCTGCCGGGCATCCGCCAGAGGTCTTGTCTCATCGTCTCATCAGTTGACCCGGCGCGACACGATCTGGATCAATGTCGATCGGGCCGGGGGGCCTATCCGCACGGGCGGGCGCCCCCTTCGGGTCAGCCTTGCAGGGCCTCCCACATTTCCAGGTCACGCTGCGCCGTCCAGATGCGCGGCGTGTCGATGCCGCGCGCCTCGTCATAGGCCCGCGCCACGTTAAAGGGCAGGCAATGCTCGTAGATCGCGTAATCGGCAAACTTCGGATCGCATTCGGCGCGCACCGCGTCCCAGGCCTCTTTCAGCGAGCCACCGCGCGCGGCCACACGTGCCGCCGGGCGATAGGTGCTTTGTACAAAATCGCGGGTGTTCTCGATGGCGGCGTTCACCATCTCCTTGCCGACCAGCGCATCGCCGCGCCCGGGCGCGATGGCATCCACATCGAACCAGGCGATATTGTCCAGCGTGTCGCCCCAGTCGTTGAAATGCCCGTCGCCGCAATAGCAGGCCGAGTGATATTCGACGATATCGCCGGTGAACATCACGTTCTGGTCCGGCACATGGATGACTGCGTCACCCGCCGTATGGGCGCGGCCCAGATGCATGATGTCGACCCGGCGCTTGCCCAGGTAGACGGTCATGCTGTCCGAGAATGTGGTAGTAGGCCAGGTCAGGCCGGGAATGCTCTCATGCCCTTCGAACAGGCGCGGAAAGCGCTGGAACTCGCTGTCCCAATCTTCTTGCCCGCGTTCAACCACCATCGAACGGGCGGTGTCGGACATGATCACCTGACCGGCGCCGAAGGCGCTGGCGCCCAGCACGCGAACGGCGTGGTAATGGGTCAGCACCACATGAGAAATCGGCTTGTCGGTGACCTCGCGGATACAGTCGATCACCTTTTGCGCCAGGCGGGGGGTGGCCTGCGCCTCGACCACCATGACGCTGTCATCACCGATGATGACGCCGGAATTGGGGTCGCCCTCAGCGGTGAAGGCGTAAAGCCCTTCACCCACCTCGGTAAAGCTGATGTTCTTCTCGCTCATGTCGCCTTGCGACGCGAATGCCTTGGCCATGTGTCAGTCCCTTTCCAGGAATTCCAGCCGGTTGCCAAAGGGGTCTTCGGCAAAGAACCGGCGGCGGTTCTCGATTGTGCCGTCCCAGCGCGGGCTCTGGCCAAGGGCCTCAATCCGCGTGGCGACGGTGTCTATGTCATTGACGGCAAAGCCCGGATGGGCCTTGCGCGCGGGGGTGAAATCGGGCTCCACCCCCAGATGCAGTTCGGCACCGTTCAGCGCCAGCCACAGCCCGCCGCGCGCCTTCAGCGCGTCGGGCTTGGCGATCTCGGCCAGACCCAGACCTGCGCACCAAAAGGTGCGCGCCGCGTCCTCGCCCCCGGCGGGGATCGCGATCTGGATATGGTCGAGGGCCAGGGTCATGGGCGGTTCAGCCCCAGGCCTTGGCGGGCAGGATCTGGCCCAGGCAATCACCAAAGCCGATAGTATAGCCATCGCCGCGCGCATTGCCGCGCAGGGTCAGTGTGTCGCCATCCTCGATGAAGCCGCGGGTCTCCCCGGTTTCCAGAGTGAAGGGTTCACGCCCGGCCCAGCTGAGTTCCATCAGCGAGCCGAATTCGCTTCGTTCCGGCCCCGAGATGGTGCCCGACCCCAACAGGTCACCCGCATTCATCGCGCAGCCGCCAATGGCGTGGTGGCAGAGCTGTTCGGCGGCCGAATAATACATGCGGCTATAGTTGGTCCTGGCAATGACCGAAGCGCGGTCGGCGCCTTCAGGCTGCATCAGAACCTCGAGCTCGATGTCATAAAGCCCGTCCTTGCTGCCTTTGAGATAGGGCAGTAGCTCCTTTTCACGCGGGGGTGTGGGGGCGCGGAACGGCTCCAGCGCGGCGGCGGTCACGATCCATGGGCTGATCGACGTGCCAAATGCCTTGCCCTGGAACGGCCCCAGCGGTTGGTACTCCCAGCCCTGGATATCGCGCGCCGACCAGTCGTTCAGCAGCACATAGCCAAAGATCATCGCATCGGCCTCGTCCACCGTGATCGGCTGACCGAACTCGGACCCGGTGCCGACAACGGCGCCCATTTCCAGCTCGATATCGAGCCGTTTCGAGGGGCCGAATGACGGCATTTCGGCATCGGGGGCCTTGGTCTGGCCGTTGGGGCGGTGGATCGGCGTGCCCGACACCACGACCGAGGAAGCCCGGCCATTGTAGCCGATCGGGATATGCAGCCAGTTGGCCGGCAGATCGGGCGAGCCGCGCAGGATCGCGCCCATGTTCTGAGCGTGTTGACGGCCGGCGTAGAAGTCGGTGTATTCGCTGACGACCAGCGGCATATGCAGCGTGGACTCGGCAATCGGCACCAGCAGCGGTTCGACAGCCTCCTGCTCTTTCGACCCTTTGGCCAAAAGCGCGGTCAGCCGTTCGCGCAGGGCGGCCCAGACGGCAGGGCCTTCCTCCATCAGGTCGTTCCAATAGGGCACGTCGAACAGCGGATAGTCGGTGAGCGCGATCAGGCCCTCGGCCTCGGCCGCGGCCATGTCGAGGATCATGTCGCCGATGGCCACGCCACAGCGGGGTTCATCCTCGCCGGTCGAGAAGACGCCGTAGGGCAGGTTG
This sequence comes from Ruegeria sp. PrR005, assembly GCF_010500245.1. Classification (GTDB taxonomy): domain Bacteria; phylum Pseudomonadota; class Alphaproteobacteria; order Rhodobacterales; family Rhodobacteraceae; genus Ruegeria_B; species Ruegeria_B marisflavi. The sequence continues at coordinate 7,278 of NZ_JAAGOX010000021.1, read as the reverse complement.
TTCAGTGGAAACGGGTGGTTGGCGCTATTGGCCGAAGCCACCCAGGATTTCAAAAGGGGCATGTTGTCTCCAAACGGATGTCACGGGCGGGACCGGGATTTTTCGTGGAAAAATCCGGGCCCCCTCAGCCGCAGCTTATTTCTTGCCAGGGGTGCCGTCGAACTTCTTCTCCAGCGAGGTCCAGCAGTCGATGTAATCGTCCTGCAACGGCGCCTCCTTGGCGGCGAACTCGGTCAGGTGCTGCGGGAAACGGGTTTCAAACATGAAGGACATGGTCTGGTCCAGCTTGTCGGGGCCGAGATTGGCGTTCGACGCCTTCTCGAACGCTTCCTTGTCCGGCCCGTGCGGCAGCATCATGTTGTGCAGGCTCATCCCGCCGGGGACAAAACCCTGCGGCTTGGCGTCATACTGACCATAGATGTTGCCCATCAGCTCGGACATGATGTTCTTGTGATACCACGGAGGGCGGAAAGTATCTTCCATCACCATCCAGCGCTCGCGGAACAGGACAAAGTCGATATTGGCGGTACCCGGCACGCCCGACGGCGCGGTCAGCACAGTAAAGATCGACGGATCGGGATGGTCGAACAGGATTGCGCCGACCGGGCAATAGTTGCGCAGGTCGTATTTGACCGGGGCGTAATTGCCGTGCCAGGCCACCACGTCCAGCGGGCTGTGGCCGATCCCGGTGGTGTGGAACTGGCCGCACCATTTCACCGTCACGGTCGAGGGCGCCTCGCGATCCTCGAACGCGGCGACCGGCGATTTGAAATCGCGCGGATTGGCCATGCAGTTGGCGCCGATCGGGCCACGTCCCGGTAGCTCGAACTTCTGGCCATAGTTCTCGCAGACAAAACCGCGGCACGGGCCTTCCAGCACCTCGACCCGGTAGACCAGGCCGCGCGGCAGGATGGCGATTTCCTTGGGCTCGACGTCAATGATGCCCAGCTCGGTTGCAAAGCGCAGCCGGCCCTCTTGCGGCACCACCAGCAGCTCGCTGTCGGCAGAGAAGAAGTAGTCGTCGACCATCGAATCGGTGACCAAATAGATATGGCTGGCCATGCCGACCTGAGTGTTCACATCCCCGGCGGTGGTCATGGTGCGCATGCCGGTGAGCCAGGTCAGCCCCGCACCCGAATGCGCTACCGGGTCCCAGCGGTACTGGCCCAGGCTGATCACATCGGGGTCGATGCAGGGGGCCGATTTCCAATAGGGCAGGTCGATCTTTTCATAGCGGTGCGAATGCTTCACCGAGGGCCGGATGCGATAGCACCAGGTCCGCTCGGGGCGGGTCGCGGTAAAGGCGGTGCCGCTGAGCTGTTCGCCATAAAGGCCATAGTTACATTTCTGCGGGCTGTTCATACCCTGGGGCAGGGCACCGGGCAGCGCCTCGGTCTCAAAGTCGTTGCCCCAGCCGGGCATATAACCTTCGGTCGTGCCGGTTGCAGTGGCCGCCTGGGTCAGTTGATGTGGGTCGATCGGACGGTTCATTCGCGCGTTCCTCCGTTTACTACTTGTCGGATAATAGTTGATTTTGTAACTAACAAGCATGACAAAGACCAAAATACCCGAAAATGATGACTTCGATCTGCGAAATTTCCTGCCTTTCCTTCTGAATCAGGCGGCGGAACAGAGTTCGTTGGAGTTTCAGCAGATCTACAAGAATCGCTATGGCATGCTGCGCACCGAGTGGCGGGTGTTGTTTCACCTGGGCACTCATGGCGAAATGACGGCCAAGCAGATTGGCGAACGGGCCTTGATTCACAAGACGAAGGTCAGCCGCGCCGTGGCCAAGCTGGCTCAGCGTCGGTACCTTACACGCACACGTGATGAGGCTGATCGGCGATCCGAGCAATTGGCGTTGACGGCGGCGGGGCAGGCGGTCTACCGGGAGCTTCGCGGTATCGCCGAACGGTATGACGAGCGGATGGCGGCGCATTTCACCAAGGGCGAAGCGGCCCTGCTCAGGATGATGTTGCGGCGTCTGGCCGGAATGGATTGATCCATACCGGTCTGTGATCCGGGTGCCGCGATACCATATCGGCGATGACCGGCCGGTACAGGAGTGATGTGATGAGTGACGGTGACACAAGACAGACAACGGCTTCGGCGGTTGCAGGGCGGCTACAGGATTGGCTGGTTCAACGCGGGCTGGAGGGTGCGCGGCAAGACGAATTGCTGCACGGATATTGCGAACGCCTGGTCGAACTGGGCGTGCCCCTTTACCGTCTGCATGTCGCGCAGAGCGCGTTTCATCCCAAATACGGTGGGCTTGGGTTCAACTGGTATCGCGATCAGGGCGTGTCCAGCGAGGAATACGGGTATACCGAGACCCCGATTGCGGCATGGCTGCGCAGCCCGCTCTACCATCTGCTCGACAGCGGCGAGGCCGAGTTTCGCGAGCGCCTGACAGAGACGAACGAGGAAAGCCGCTTTCCCTTGCTGAACGAATTGCGCGCCAACGGAGCCACCGATTACTTTGCGGCGGGTGTCATCCTTGAAAAGCGTGTGCCCTTCGAAAAGATCGACCCGCAGAACACACCCGAGGGCGTTCTGATCTCCTGGTCCAGCGACGGTCCAACCGGTTTTTCCGAGGATCACCTCGACCTGGTGCGCGCCTCGCTGCCGCAGTTGGCGCTGGCCCTCAAATCGGCGGCCAACCGGCAGATGGCGGGTGACCTGCTTCAGGTCTATCTGGGGCGCGATGCGGGGCGGCGGGTTCTGTCGGGCGAGATCCAGCGTGGTTCGCTTCAGCAGATCGACGCGGTCTTGTGCTATTTCGATCTCAAGGATTTTACCGCGCTGACCGAGCGCACCCCGGGCCCCGAATTGATTGCCATGCTGAACGAGTATTTCGGCATGGCGGTCGGGGTGATCCAGGGGCACGGCGGCAATATCCTCAAGTTTCTGGGCGACGGCATTTTGGCCATGTTCAACCTTGAAACCCCGGAACGTTCGGCTGCCGCCGGGCTGGATGCGGCGGTCCAGATGCGCCGGGGCATGGAACAGGTCAACGAGACGCGCCTGGCGCGCGGAGAAACCGTGACCAGCGTCACGCTGGCGCTGCACGCCGGAGAGATCCTCTATGGCAACATCGGTGCGGACAACCGGCTCGACTTCACGGTGATCGGCCCGGCGGTGAACCTTACAGTCCGGCTGTCCGGGCTTCATAGATCGGTCGGCCGCAACATCATTCTGTCAGAACCGGTTGCGCGCTCTGCCGCGGCGACCGGACATGACCTTGTCAGCCTGGGCCGCTACATGCTGCGCGGGGTTTCCGAGCCGCAGGAGTTGTTCACGATCTATGAGGGGGCGCCGGGCGAATAGCCGAACGCCGGATCAGAAATCGATCTCGACACCGGGCAGCTTGAGCGCCTTCATCATGTCGCGCAGCTCCTGCCGGGCGGCAATGTTCGAGATGTTGAGTTGCTTGACCCCGATATCCTTGAGGTCGAGCAGGGTCAGCCCACGCGGGAACAGCTCGCGAAAGATCACGCGCTCGGAAAAACCGGGCGCGATGCGGAACCCGATGCGGCTGGCCAGCATCTCGATCGCGCGTTCCATCTTCTCCTTGTTGACCATGCGCTGGGTCCCCACCCGGTTGCGCACGATGACCCAGTCGATCGGTTTCAGTCCGGCTTGGGCGCGTAACTGACGGGCGTTCCAGACCATTTCGGAGTACACCGAAGGCCCCAGGATCTTTTCGCCGCTGGCATCGATGCGCGCCAGCAGATCGAAATCGACAAAGCTGTCGTTGAGCGGCGTGACCAGAGTATCGGCCAGCGAATGCGCGACCTGGCTGAGGCGGGTATGGGAGCCCGGGCAGTCGATCAGGATGAAATCGCTGTCGGCCTCGAGCCGCGACACGGCTGCCGAAAGACGGTGATCGAACACGTTTTCCCCCGGCTTCAGCGAGGCCGCGTCGATCTCGGGCAGATCATGGTTTGTCGGCGACGGCAGGTGCAGCCCCGAGCTTTTCATGAACGCCGCGCGGTTTTCAAAGTAGCGGCCGAGGCTTCTTTGGCGCAGGTCGAGGTCGAGGGTGTTCACTTTGTACCCCAGCCGCGCCAGAGCGCTTGCCACATGCATCGAAACGGTGGATTTCCCCGCACCGCCCTTTTCGTTGCCGACGACGATGATATGCGCCATTGCCTGCGTCCCCTGATCTCCGAGCAGTTGCTCCCCCGGTGTTGAAGCGCACTATATGTTGTGGGTGTTGGGAAGGGAAGCGGTCACGTTGCTCTCACAGGCCCCTGTGCGTGTATCCGGGGGGGGCATGTCGTGACAGTCCACGGACCCGGCAGGCGGCACCGAAAGGCCAAAACTCCGGAACCGGGTTTGTACGGCGAATTGACCGTTTTGCACCCGAACCAGAAGGGCGATTGACCGTTTTGTACAAGCTTTCCGGGCCCGTTGCCGCGCCCGGTGAACTGAAAACCGCCAGACGGAGCAGGCCGGCCACACCCCGCGATGGGATCACGCCAAGAGGTCAAACACGTCGCCGCCGATTTGCAGGTTGATCGCGGACTGCCCCGCGCCATCGACCAGCGCCCACAGGATCTGCCCGGTCGGGCGGTAGATCACAAACGCCTCTTGCACCGCTTCATCGCCCGCACGCTCACCTGCGGCGTTTGCGGTGTGGTTGAAGTTCACCTGGAACTGGTCGCGGGTGGCCGACCCGATGCCGAACAGGAGGACGTCGCCCTCGGCCGCATTGTAATCCTGCACCCAGTCCGATCCGTGACCGCTGGCGCCGACGTGGAAGAACTTGTCCGCCCCGCTGCCGCCATTGATCCGGTCATGGCCGAACCCGCCGTTGACAAAATCGTCGCCCGCATTGCCGAAGATGAGGTCGGAATAGGCCGAACCGGTGATCACGTCATTGCCGTTCTGGCCGATCAACTCGTCCGCCCCGAACCCGCCCGCGATCACGTCGTCGCCATCCATGCCATAAATCAGATCGTTGCCATAGCCGCCATAGACGGTGTCGTTGCCGTCGCCTGCATAGATCACGTCGCGCAGGTCGCTGGTCGGGTCCGAGGCCGGGTCCGAGCCGTGGATATAGTCGTCACCATCGCCGCCATGGAGTTCGTCAAAGCCGGTACGTCCCAGCAGGGTGTCGTTGCCGATGCCGCCGTAGATCGTCTCGTTCATTTCGGTGCCGACAACGCGGTCATTGCCGGGGCCGGCGCCGTAGAGCGTGCCGTGGAAGCGCAGGTCGACGTAATCGTCGGGGCGTTCAAACAGCCGCCCGACGATGCTGCCATAGGTGACAAGATAGCCGTTGATATTGAACTCTTCGATGTTGCGCAGCGTGAGGTGGGTGTCGCCGTCCTGAAAGATCAGCGTGCCGTCCAGTTCGAGGGTGAATTGCGTGCGAATGTCGAAGCCCTCAGGCGTTTCCCATTCCTGATAGGTCCCCTCGAAAAGGTCGAGATGGGCCATGTCCGTGCCCGTGCCGCCATCGGCGACGCTGATGCCGCGGCCCAACCGCAGCAAGTCGTCGCCATCGCCGCCGAACAGGGTGTCATGGCCCGGCCCGCCATCGAGCACGTCATTGCCTGCCGAGCCTCTCAACGCGTCATCGCCCGCGCCGGTGCGCAGCACGGCGGGTGCGTCCAGTTCGATGGTGTCGTCACCCTCGGTGCCATAGAGCACATCGGGCAGGTCGCGGATCTGGAACGTCCGGTCGCGGTCGCCCAAGGGGCCGGTAACGCCCCAGGCCAACAAGGCACCGTCCTGCACCTGGACCGCGCCGGGGCCGGTCGGCCCGGTGCCGTCTTCGGTGAACAGCCGTGTCCAGCCATAGGACCAGCCTTCGGCATCGAAGACCGAGACATTGCCACCGGTCACGGTGTAGTTGACGAACGCGAACAGGCCGTCCCCCAGGGACAGCATGTCGAAGCTGGGTCCGGCGCCGATGTAGCGGTCTATCAATCTGGGCTCGGACAGGCCCGCCGCAGTTCCGGTCTGCGCCCAGATGGCAACATTCTGGTCACCGGAATCGTAGTTATACGTGGTCTCGCTCCAGCCAAAAATGACACTGCCATCCTCGGCAAAGGAGATCGTTCCACGTCCGCCGATGGTGCTGTCGGCGGCGAAGGGGGCGATATCGCCCGTGTCCGAGACGGTGGCGGCCTTGATCTCGCCAGCCGCTTCGATCCAGGTCATCATCCCGGCGCCATCGGGACCTTCGGTCAGACGGACATCGCGGGCGAAGCGGTCGGGCGTGTGCACGATCCGCTCGCCCACCCGCGCGCCCGATGCATCGTAGACCTCGAGCGTGATCTGCGGCGCGGCACCGGCGGGGAACGGGGCGGAGGCCACCAGCACGGTGCCGTCGGCGCGCGGGATCGCATCCCATCTGCCGTAGGCGGCGGAACCGCCGACGACGAAAACCTCCGCGTCGGCCGGGACCTGGGTGACGCCTGCGGGCAGGGGTGGGCCTGACGGTGTGGTGAATACGGTCGGCGCGCTGACGGGGCGACCGCTGGCGTCGAGCGTCTGAAGCGCCAGGCGGGGTGGATAGATTTCGATATCGGCCACGGTCCTTGCGACGATCAACCAGCCGCCACCGACCAGCTCGGCGACCTGGATGGTCTCGATGGAGGGTGTAACCCCGTCGAGGATCGTATGCGCGGACCCAGCCACCGTACCGTCCGGCCCGACGAATTGCGCCACCACGGCAGAGGGGGTGTATTCCCAGAATCCGTCACCTGGCTGGGTGACCTGGATATCCAGAAATCCGCCGCCGGTCGCAGGGGCCAGTTCGGTGAGGCGCGGGTAGCCATTGGGTTCGTTCAGCGAAAACTGACGCGGCGGATCGGTCTTGAAATAGGTCAGCGAAATAGTCCCCTAAATATTCTTGCGAAACAAACAAGGCTATTGGGGCTGGCACACCCGGGAAAGTCAACTATCGGTTGCGATAGGTTTTCCGACCTTCCTGGGGCGATCCGGCCTTGGCTAGACCAGATCGAACACATCGCTGCCGATTTGCAGGTTGATCGAGGACTGGCCCGCGCCATCCACCAGCGCCCACATGATCTGTCCGGTCGGGCGATAGATCACAAACGCCTCCTGCACCGCGTCGTCGCCGGCACGCTCGCCCTCGGCGTTCTGGGTGTGGTTGAAGTTGACCTGGAACTGGTCGCGGGTGGCGGATCCGATGCCAAAGAGCAGCACGTCGCCCTCGGCGGCACTATAGTCCTGCACCCAGTCCGAGCCGTGGCCGCTGGCACCGACGTGGAAGAACTTGTCCGCCCCGCTGCCGCCGTTGAT
>NZ_JAAGOX010000020.1 GCF_010500245.1 Ruegeria sp. PrR005 | reverse complement strand
CTTGTGCCGCTTGTTTGCCATTCTCTGTCCTCCGTTCCCTATACATAACGGTGGACCAATTCAGATGGGGCATTTCAGTGATGATCATCGAGGACGAAGCGGTGATCGCCATGGATCTGGAAAATATTGTTGCAGAGATGGGGCACGAGATTACAGGTGTTGCCCGGACCAAAAAAGGTGCCCTTGAACTGGCGGCCAAGAACGAGGCCGATCTGATCCTGTCGGATATCCAGCTGGCCGACAACTCCAGCGGCATCGACGCCGTCAACGACATTCTGCGCGAATTCGGTGATCGACCGGTCATCTTCATCACGGCGTTTCCCGAGAGACTGTTGACAGGCAGCGGTCCCGAACCGGCCTTTCTGATCTCGAAACCCTATACCGAAGATCAGGTTCGTTCGGCGGTCAGTCAGGCGATGTTCTTCGCTTCGACGGAAACCCTGAAGGTTTGAGCAGCATTGCTTTCACCGCGCCCGTGACGAAGGCGCCGTTTTGCGGCAAAGGCAAAGCGTCGGGGTGGACGAAAATCGCTCCGCGGTTCAAAGCACCTGAAGGGTTCTTTTCGTCAAGCCAACGCAGTCGCTGGTCTGCATGAGCAGACCAGCATCACCGACGCGCAAGGCGAAAGTGACTGGAACACCACCTACTGCTGGAAAACTGCGCAAGCGCAAGATCGCCGTCATCGCAAGAAAACGCGTCACCATGGCAAACGCGATCCGTGAATGGCTTTGAAATCGTCACCTCAGGCCACATGAATAATACAGCCGCCAGCAGGTTGGAACAGATGTACCCCCGCATTCGCGGGGGCACTTAATCTCTGCTGAAACACCGGCTTCAGGTCACTTCAACAGCACATCAAGCGGCACAGGCTGGCTGATGGTCCAGCTATCGGCAACGGCAGGTTTGCCGTTCGTGATCTCGACAATCTGCATCTCGGCAACGTTCTGGTGATGCAGGTCAGCCGTGAAGCTGCGCGGGCCGAACGCGGTGGGCTCGTCCTGCATCTTTTCCAGTTCCGCCGTCACCGCCGCACCATCGAGCGTGCCTGCGCGTTCCACGGCCTTGGCCCAGAGATCGAGCAGCACATAACCCGGATAGGCATAGGAGCTTGCCGGGCGGGCACCCGTGGCCTTTTCATAGGACTGGTTGAATGCCTCGACCTCCACGCGCGGATCGTCGCCATAGATCGACCCCTGCACCGGCACGACAAAGCCCGACAGATCGGGTGTGGCGTCCAGCCAATAAGAGCCGTCCACCGCAGACCCATTGAGGATCAACGAATTGATCCCGGCGGCACGGATCTGGCGCACCGCCGAGGCCGCACCAGGGATGTAGGAGCAGAGCATGATCACGTCGGGTTCTTGCGGCAGCGCCTTGATACGGGTGATCTGGCTGGCGATCGAGGCGTCGTCATTCTTGAACGTATCGCGGCCGACGATCTGGGTGCCGTCGATCTGCGGGAACATCCAGTCAAAGCCGCTGCAAATCCCCTTGTTGTATTCGATGGTGGTGTCGAGCAGCACATAGCCCGTCTTGGCGCCGCGCTTGGCATGGCTCCACTCGGCCATGGTCGCGCCCTGCACCGCCGCCAGCACCGAACCCGAGAAGGCATGCGGGCCGACGCCCTGAATGCCGGCCTTCACATCCTCGGCACACAGGAAGAAGGAAACCATCCCTTCGGCTTCGGCCGACAGCGCCGCGGGTGCGCCGAAATCGTAGTCGCAGCTGACGATCATCATATCGGCGCCTTCGTCGATCACCTGAAGCCCGGCCCTGGCCGATTGCTGGCGGTCGGTTTTGGTGTCGGCCTCGACCCATTTAATCTGCCGGCCCAGCAACCCTCCATCCGCGTTGATTTCGTCGATGCGGATCTTGGCGGCCGTCGCGGCGGGGGTATCGTATGCCTCCATCCAGCCGGATTTCGCAATCGCGAAACCGATGGTGATATCCTCGGCCATGGCAGGCCACGCCAGCGCGGCAAAAGCCGACGCAAGTGCAAGTCGTTTCACAGGTCTTCTCCTCAGTTGGTTGATTTCGCGCCGTCCAAGCGCAATTGGCGAAGCCATTGCGGCCTCAGTTTGAATTCCTTGCCGGCGGTCACCCCGTTGGGCCGCAGGATCAGCACTAGGATCATCGCCATCCCGATCAGGATCTCCTGGCTGCCCGATGGAAGCGCGAAATGCGTTGTACCGATGGCCACGCCCTGTTCAGCCCGCACCAGCAATTCGATCAGGAGGGACAGCAGCAAGACCCCCATGACCGCGCCCGACAGGCTGCCGATGCCGCCCACAACCAGCATGGCAAGCGAAATGAATGTGATCCCCAGATAGAAGCTGTCGGGGTTCAGCACCCCGATGGAATGGCCCAACAGCGCGCCCGACACGCCGGTAAAGAACCCCGAGACCACCAGCGACAGCAGCCGGTGGCGATACATGTCGATGCCGCTGGCGCGCGCCGCGACCTCATCCTCGCGCGTGGCTCTCAGCGCCAGCCCCGAGGCCGAATTGGCATAGAGATTGGCCGCAAAAATCGCCGCGATCGCCCAACCCAGCGCCACCCACTGATTCACATATCGCGGCAGGCCCACGACCGAACTGGTCGCGCCCGTCACGCCCTCCCAATTGGAATAGACGGTGTTGACGATGGCCAGAAAGGCGAATGTGGCAATCGAGGCGGCGATGCCCGAAAGCCGCAAGATCGCCGCCCCTGACAAGAGTGCGATGAAGGCCGCCAGCAGACCGCCCGCGATGGCGGCCGGAAAGACGGGCCACTGAGCCTGCATCAGCCAGCCGGGCAGATCGGGCAGGAACAGCGCCTTGGATTGCGGTTTCAGCGTCAGCCAGGCCGAGCAATAGGCGCCGATCGCCATGTATCCGGCATGGCCAAAGCTGATCACGCCGGAATTGCCGACAAAGATCCAGAGCGAGACCACCAGCACCACCCGCACCAGGGTTTCGGCCATGGTGCGCGCCAGCGCCTTATCGCCGAAGAGTGCCACCAGCACGACAAAGCCCAGAAGGAGAACCGCCAGGACGACCGGCGTCGAATAAGCCGCGATACGATTGCTTGTGTGTAGCGATTGCATGTCAGACCCTCGGCTTGGCAGATGCGGGAACGAACAGCCCCTGCGGCCGCAGCAGCAGGCAGATGATCACCAGTGTGTAGAGAAACGCATCGCGGAACGGCCGCGCGTCGAGCGGCAGCCAGGCCTGCAAGACAACCGACACGATGCCGACCAGGAACCCGGCCGCCACGGCACCGGGGAGCGAGCCCAAGCCACCCAGAACCGTGGCGATAAAGGCCACCAGCATGATCTGGCCGCCCATCTTCACATCGGCCACGCCGGTCTGCGTCGCCATGATCAGCGCCACGGCAGCAGCCAATGCTCCCGACAGGGCAAAGGCCCCGGTGATCACCCGATTGGCCCGCACGCCCAACAGGCGCGCCATGGTGAAATTCTCGGCCGCGGCACGCATTTCCAGCCCGATCCGCGTCTTTTTCAGCAACAGCGCCAGCCCGGTCACGACCAGCAGGGTCGTCACGATCACGATCAGCTGCAACAGCGGGACGCTGGCACCGGCTATATTCACAGGCGTATTCAACCCGGGCCACAGGCTGATCGCCTTGGGCCGCCCGCCATAGGCCGCCAGCAGCGCGTTGCGGATCACGAAACCCAGGGCGAAAGAAGCGATCATCATCGCCACCGGATCGGCCCGCCGCAAATGCCGGAACACGGCATATTCGCTGGCCACCGCGATCAGCCCGCCCAGAGCCAGAACCACCGGGATCAGAACCAGCGCCGGCGCACGGCCCAGAAACATCACCGCTACGGCATCGGTCGATGGTACGATCAGCGCAAAAACGCAAAAAGCGATGTATTCGCCATGCGCGAAATTCACCAGGTTCATCACCCCAAAGATCAGCGCGATCCCCAGTGCCGCCATGGCATAGAGCCCGCCAAGCGAGGCCGCATCGAAGAAAAGCTGGGCAAGGTTGGTCATGTCGTCGCCTCTGTTTGCTGGCTGGGCTTGCCGAAATAGGCCGCCGCCAAGGCATCGCGGTCGGCCATATCGGCGGCATTGCCCTCGCCCACGATCCGCCCGCCGCGCATCAGCACCATGCGTCCGCCCACCCGGGCCGCGCGCAACGAGCTTTGCTCGACGATAAGCAGGGTCAGTCCACGTTCCTCCTGCAACGCGCAGAGCGTGTCATAGACCTGATCCACGATTTTTGGCGCCAGCCCCAGCGAGGGTTCGTCGACCATGATCAGCTTGGGGTTGGTCATCAGCGCGCGGCCGATTGCCAGCATCTGTTGCTGCCCGCCCGATAGCGCTCCCGCCGCCGCGCCCCGACGCTCGCCAAGAATGGGAAAACTGTCGTAGATCTCCGCTATATCCTCCTCCACCGCGATTGCATCGCGGCGCAGACCGGTGCCCACGCGCAGGTTTTCCTCGACCGTGAGAGAGCCGAAGATCTCGCGTCCCTCAGGCACCATCGACAGCCCGAGCCGGGCAATCGCCTCGGGCGGGAGCCCGGTCAGCAGATCGCCATCCATCTCGATCCGGCCATGGCTTGTCGCCACCGCGCCGCTGATCGCCTTTAGCAGCGAGGACTTGCCCGCCCCATTCGGCCCCGAGACAAAGACGCGCTCACCCTCTTCGACATGCAGCGTCAGATCGTTGACCGCAGGCACCTTGCCGTAGCGCACCGAGACATCGAACACCCCCAGCTTGGACATTACGCGGCCTCCTGATCGGCGCCGAAATAGGCGTCGCGGACGCGCTGGCTGGCGGTGATCGCGCTGCGGTCGCCCTCTTCGATCACTTGCCCGGCATCGAGCACGTAGACATGCGCACTGACCGAAAGGACCAGCCCGACATTATGTTCGATCAGCAGAACCCCAGTGCCCAACTCACCCGCGACCCGGGCGATCAGCACGGCAAGGTCGTCGGCCTCGGCCTCGGACATGCCCGCCGCTGGTTCATCGAGCAGCAGAAAGGATGGCGCGAACATCAGCGCGCGGGCGATACCCACCCGCCGCTCGTCGGTATAGGGCAATCCGGCGGCGGGTTTTTCGGCCAGATCGGCCACGCCCATCCAGTCCAGAACCCGCATCGCCTCGACTTCCGAGGCGTGGCGCGAATGGCCCAGCCCCACGCCCGTCACCGCGAGGTTGTCAAGTACGTCGAGACCGGTGAACAGCCGCCCGGCCTGGAATGTCCGCGCCACGCCCTCGCGGCGAAGCAGATGCGCGGGAAAGGCGCTGACATCGTGCCCACCCAGCAGAATGCGCCCCGTGCTTGGTGCCTGGAACCCAGTAAGCACGTTTACCAGAGTCGTCTTCCCCGCGCCGTTCGGGCCGATCAGGCCATGAACCGCGCCCGGGGTGACGGTGAGCGTCACGTCGGTGAGAGCCTTGAACCCGCCGAACGCCACCGTCACCCCGGTTGCCCTCAGGGAGCAACTGTTATCGCCGCGCATCGCCATGACTCACGCCTCGGCCAGTTCTTTGGCCACTGCGGCGCGCGTGGCCGAAGCATCCGCCGTCAGGACATAGGTCCCGGTTTCGTGCAGGTTCACGGTCCAGCCGGGCTCCACAACAATGGTCGTTGTCACTTCCTCGATCACTGCCGGGCCGTGCAGCACATCACCCGCGCCGAGCGCCGAGCCGTCATAGACGGGTGTGTTCTGGGACACACCATCGGCGCTGAACACCATCTCGCGGTGGGTCTTGAGTGCCGAAGCTGCCCCTTTGCCCGCCGCGATATGCATCCGTTTCGGCTTGTCGACATGGCCGGTGATCGCGCTTTCGACGTTCACCACCTCGACCGCGTTATGTGGCTCGTCATAGGTGTAAAGCGCGCGGTGGCGAGCGTGGAACGCCGCCTTGATGTCCTCGAGCGAGGTTTCGGTGACCGCGAAGGAACCGACCTCCACCGTGCATTCATGCACCTGGCCGACATAACGCATATCGAGCGTGCGCCGGATCGAGATATCGCCCTCACCAAACCCGTCGCCCGCCAAATCGTCGCGACCGCGCGCCTCCAGCCCATTGAACAAATCGTCGAGCGTCTGGGCCGCGTCAGCCCCCTGCAACCGCAGGGGCGCGGGTGCCATGTAGTTGTATTTCACGTCCGAAATGATCTGACCATAGGCGCAAAGCCCCGAGGCGAGCTTGGAGATCAGCACCTTGGAAATGCCCATCTCGCGCGCCAGTGCGGTGATATGCGCGCCCGTCGCCCCGCCCGCGCCCATCAGCACGAAGTCGCGCGGATCATAGCCGCGTTCCACCGAAACCCGACGGATCGCGTTCACCATGTTGTTGTTGACGATGGTGAACATGCCATAGGCGGCGCGTTCCACGCTGATCCCCAGCGGATCGGCCAAATAGGTCTTGATCGCCGCCCGCGCCTTGGCCGCGTCGAGTGGCAACCGCCCGCCGACAAGCCCGTCGCCGTTGAGATAGCCCAGCACGAGGTTGGCATCGGTCGTGGTCGGCCGTTCGCCGCCCTGGCCATAGCAGGCAGGTCCGGGCTCGGACCCCGCCGATTGCGGCCCCATCTGCATCAGCCCCATCTCGTCGATCCAGCCGATGGAGCCGCCCCCGGCGCCCAGGGTTTCCACCTGGATCATCGGGATGCCGATGCGATAGCGCAGGAAGTCGATGTTCTTGTTGACGTTGGCCTTGCCATCCTTGGTCAGGGTGATGTCGAACGAGGTCCCGCCCATGTCGCAGGTGATGATGTTCTGCTCATCCCAGGGCGCACCGACGTCAAGCGCCGCCTGCGGAGCAGAGGCCGGACCAGAATTGATGGCATAGACCGACTGATCCGTCACCACCTTGCCCAAAGCCAGCCCACCGTTGGACTGGAAGTAGCGGACCGGGTGTTTCGAGCCGAGTTCGCGGAAATAGGCGTCGATCGCCTCGACATAACGTTGCAGGATCGGGGCCAGATAGGCGTTCACGATGGCGGTCGAGGTGCGGGTGTATTCGCGCACCTGCGGGTAAAGCTGGCTGCCGACGGTCAGACGCACATCCGGCATCATTTCGCGCACGATCCGGGCCGCGCGCATTTCGTGTTCGGGATGCAGCACCGACCAGACAAAGCTGATCGCCACAGATTCCACACCTTCGGCAATGAAGTACCGGCAGGCGTCGCGCACATCCTCTTCGTTCAGCGGGGTGCGCACCGAACCGTCCGAGATCACCCTCTCGCTGACACCCTTGCGCAGATGGCGCGGCACCAGCATCGTCGCGGGCGGGTACTCGGGATCGTAGCGATAACCGTCTTCCTTGTGGCCCAGCCGGATTTCAATCGAATCCTCGTGGCCGTGCGTGGCGATCAGCCCGGTCTTGGCGCCGTTATGGGTGATCAGCGCGTTGAGGCCGACGGTGGTGCCATTGATGCAGAGATCCGAGTTCGAGACGATCTCTTCCGCGCTCAGCCCGGCTTCCTCGGTGATCAGAGCCAGCCCGTTCCGGATGGCTTTGGTGGGTTCAGTCGGTGTGGACAGCACCTTGAAGATCTGCACCTCGCCCCCGGCGCTTGCCAGAATGAAATCGGTGAATGTGCCGCCGGCGTCGATGCCCAAACGATATTTGCTACGCATGAGAATAATCCTTTTATGTCAGAGACTTCAGGCCGCCGCGCGGGCCTTGGCCGTGGCGGCCTCGTCCACGGTCAGCGTTTCGGGGTCTGCAATCACCACGCCATAATCCAGCCGGGCGCCCTCGATCGACACCAGCCCGTTGCGGATATCGGCAACCACCTTTTGCACCTCACGTTCAAACGGGTTGCCATAGCCGCCACCGCCCGGATTGATGTTGGCCGCGCGTTCGCCGGGCCTGATGGTTTCGATCACGTTGTCGGTGATGATCCGGGTTTCCCCGTCGCGGGTGACTTCGAGCCGCCCGACCTTTTTCTCGACCATGGCAGATTTCGCCCCGGCAGCGCCCATCGCCGGAATGCGGCGGCCCTCGCCAAAGGTGATCAGCGTCATGTCACGGTCCAGCGGTTCGACCTCCCAGCGGGTGCCCGAGCCGCCCCGGAACTTGCCCGCGCCACCGCTGTCGGTCATCAGCCCGTATTCGTGGATGATGATCGGATAGGAGTGTTCCAGCATCTCGATATCGCCGCTGGTCAGCGCGCCGAAACAGCATTCCGGCCCGCAGGCATGCCAGCCGTCCTGGCTGGCCGTGGCCCCCGCGCCGGAGATGATCGAGGCCAGCACCATGGTCACGTATTCCTCGTCGTGCCGGGTATCCCAGCCCGCGATGTTGCAGCCGTTGGCATGACCCCACGAGGCCGAAACCTTTTCGGGCGCCGCCTGTTCAAAGGCCAGCCGCACCGCATCGGTCAGCGTCTCCATCGGGGTGGTGGTGCAGTTCATGTGCGGTGCGGGCGGCTTGGCGTTGCAGAGCGTGCCCTTGGGCCCCATGTCGACCGTCACATTGCGATAGAGCCCCTCGTTATAGGGCGGCGGCAACTGGGCGAACATCATCAGGCCCAGATAGACGCCGGAATACGAATTGCCCTCGTAAGAGTTGATGAAATAGGGGATCTGCGGTGGGCTGGCGATCTCGATATGACAGGTTTCGCCTTTGATCGTGACCGTCGCGGTGATGTCGAAATCGCCAAATCCGTGGCCTGCATCCTCGAGCACCGCGGTGCCGCTGTAGGTCCCGTCCGGGACCTTGGCGATCAGCCCGGACATGTGCCGGTTGGCCATTGCCAACAATTCCTCGATGCAATCCTGCACCACGTCCTTGCCGTATTTGTCCATCAGCGCGATCAGGTTGCGCGCACCCACCTGGCAGGCACCGATCAGGGCGTTGAAATCACCCTCCTGGTCGCGCCGCGCCCGCATGTTGGTCAAGAGCAGGTTCAGCACGTCGTTGCGCGGAACACCCTTGTCCCAGATCTTGACCGGCGGAATACGCAGCCCTTCGGCAAAGATCTCCTTGGCCTCGGGGTTGTAGCCTGCCGGAACCGGCCCGCCGATATCGGTCAGGTGGCCCTTGCACACGGTCCAGAACACCAGCTCGCCCTTGTAGAACACCGGGTAATACATGCAGGTGTCGATGATGTGCGACCCGGCATAATCGGGGTCGTTATGCAGGATCAGGTCGCCCTCGTTGATGTCACCATCGAAGAACTTGTTGACCGCCTTCATTGCGGGGATGAGTGATCCCAGATGGATCGGAATATCTTGCCCTTGCAGGATCATCTCCGGCGTATGGTTGAACAAGGCGGTGGAATAATCATGCGCCAGGTTGAAGACTGAACTGCGCGCGGTCTTCTCCAATGCCATCGTCATCTCGCGCTGGGTGGTCTCAAGAACACCTCTCACCACTGAAAGCGTGATTGGGTCGACTTGTCGTTCTGCCATTGTTTCCGGTCCTCTGCTTGGGTGCAGAAGACGCGCCTGTCGGGTTTCCGATTGTTCCCCCGATCCGGCGCATTCCCCTGCACTTCGATCTGGCAGACAGGGTTCCCGGGAAAACGATTCCGGTCTTGACGATCCGTGCACAAAGCTTTGGCAGATGGCGCAGGATAATTTGTCAACCAGCGCAGGATGAGTTGACGCAGAGCGCAGAACGCCTGTTTTTCTTTGGTTTTGGGCGTTCCGTCACGTAAAGTTCACGGAGGGAGGACTATTCGATGGCAGCCGCATTCCGCTTTTCGACTGGCGCGATAGAACCGCAGCATCGTTCCAGCAAATGGAATGCGGTGGTGTCCGAAGCCTACTTTCCGCTCGAGCTGCAATTCCGCGATCCGGTCCATTTCAACGGCGAACTGGCCCGGGCCGAGCTTGGCCATGTCGGCATGTCGCGGCTCACCTCGGATCCGGTGAACTACGAACGCCGCCGCTCGCATATCCGCAGCGCGCAGGAAGAAGAGTATCTTGTCACCCTGCCCCGCGTCACATCGGTCGAGTTTCGTCAGATGGGCCAAGACGTGCGCTGCGATCCCGGTGGATTTATCATCGAGCGCGGCGATGAACCCTATCGCTTTCTCTACGAGCGTCCCAACGATCTCTACGTTCTCAAGGTCAGCCGACGGGCGCTGGCGGAGCGGGTGCGCCAGCCCGATCGTTTTTGCGCCCGGGTGATCGACGCCACAACCGGCACGGCGGGGCTTTTTGCCACCATGGTCAGCCACGCGCAGAGCCAGATCGACGATCTGACCCCCACGGCCCGCGAAACCATCGGCCGGCAGTTGCTTGAACTTCTGGGCCTGGCGCTCAACGATGCCTCGAACGCCAGCGAAAGCGGCTATTCCTCGGTCCGCGCCGCGCATCTGTCACGGGTCGAGAAATACATCCGCGCCAACCTGAAGGACCCAGATCTTTCCCCCGATCTGATTGCCGATGCCTGTGGCATCTCAAAACGCTACCTGCACGACCTGTTCAAGGATGTGAACGGCACGGTCAGCCAACAGATCCGCGATCAGCGGCTGGTGGCGGCGCGCGACCGCCTTCAGGCCTCTCGCGATCTGCCCATTTCCGAGGTGGCCTATCGTTTCGGCTTTGCCGACCAGGCGCAGTTTTCGCGGCTGTTCAAGGTCAAGTTCGGGATGACACCGTCAGAGTTCCAGCGCGGTGCGGTGCTTCGCCCCGCCTGATTCCGCGAGAGCACGCCCGCGCAGAACCGCGCCCGCCAGCAACAGCGCGTTCACCCGCCGCGCTGCCGAATCCGAGCGTGAGTTCAGCAGCACCGGAACCCGTGCCCCCAGCACGATAGAGCCGGTCTTTGCCTGGCCGTGAAACTTCCACGCCTTGGCTACCGCATTGGCCGCATCGATTGTGGGAAACAGCAGCAGATCCGCCGCCCCGGCCGCTGGCATGTCCTGCAAGCCCTTGATCTGCGCCGCCTCGGGCGACACGGCCACGTCATAGCCCATCGGTCCGCCGATTTCGAACCCTGGCAGCCCCGCGCGCGCCAGCGCTTCGGCGTCGCGTGTCGCCGGGATCGCATCGCTGGCCTTTTCGGTCGCGCAAACGGCGGCCACCTTCACGGGGCGCACCCCCAGCCCGGCAAAAAGCGGCAAGGTGTTACACACGATCTGACGCTTTTGATCCAGCGTCGGCATCGGCACGATACCGTTATCCGTCGCCGCGATAAGCCGCCCAAGCGAGGGCATTTCCGCCACCGTCACGTTGGACAGCACATCGCCATCGCGCAGCCCGTCGGCGCGGTCGACCACCGCGCGCAGGTAGCTGCCGCTGTCAACGTGGCCTTTCATCAGCACATCGCCGCGCCCCGCGCGAATGGCCGCCACCGCCGCACGGGCGCAGTCCTGCACGCCGAAAGCCGGTACAACCTCGACGGCACCTTGCAGCTCCGGTGCCATCAATGGCGCCATCGCCTCAGGATCGCCGCTCACCACCGCGCCGTCGATCAAGCCGCTCTCCAGCATGGCCGCCAACGCCGTCATCACCTCTGTCGCTTCACCGCCCGCCACCACGGGCCGCAGCGGGGCAGCGGCGCGGGCAAGCCCGCGCAGCGCCGCGAATGACCGTACCGCTGTCATGCCGCTTGCGCGGCAAGCGGCCAGCGCATCGCCTGCTCGGTCCCGCACAGTACCCGCGCGGCACCTTCGGCCAGCGCCCGACACTCGTCGCTGCCCGGATAGGTGAAGAGGGGCGCCAGCCGTGCCAGCTTGCCTTCGAGATATCCGCGCACTTGGTCGCTGTTGGCCAGTCCGCCGGTCAGGACGATCCCGTCGAGATCGAAATCCGCCACCGACGCCATAGCGCCCACCGTCTTGGCCACCTGATAGAGCATCGCCTCGAACACCAGCGCTGCTTTCTGGTCGCCTGCCGCGATCATCGCCTCGACGCGCCGGATATCCTTGGTGCCGAGCAACCCGTAGACCCCACCCTGCCCGTACAGTTTCTTGAGCAATTCCTCGCGCGTGTAGCGCCCGGAGTAACACAGCTCGATCAGCGGCAGCGGCGGCAACCCGCCCGCCCGTTCCGGCGTGAAAGGCGAGGATTCCATCCGGTTCGAGCTGTCGACCAGGCGCCCGTCCAGCAGCGCCGCGATGGAAAACCCGGCGCCCAGATGCGCCACCACCGCCCGCAATTCGTCAAACGGTTTGCCCAGATCGCTTGCCAGCCGCCGACCGCAGGCGCGGATGTTCAACGCATGAACAAAGGAAAATCGCGGAATCTCGGCAAAACCCGAAACACGCGCCACGGGCGCCAGTTCGTCCACGCTGACCGGATCGACAATGAAAGCGCGCGCGCCTTGCGCGCTGGCAATACGATGCGCCAGCGGCGCGCCCAGATTGCTGGCGTGCTGATAAACCGGCCGATGCAGCACGAAATCGACCAACGCGTCGGAAACCTCGATCACCCCGGCCGGAACCGGTGTCAGCATGCCGCCCCGCCCGGCGCAGGCCACCAACAGCACATCCGGATGCCAGTCCAGAAACGCCGCCACCTGGGCCGCACGAAAGTCGAGCTGGGCCGCGATGTTCGAAAACTGCGCCATCTCTGTTTCGTCATGCTCAAAGGTTTTTTCCGCCAGCGGCTCCACCGTGCCGCCGCGCGACAGGTAGAGCGCGCAGCGCGTCGTCGTGGTGCCTGGGTTGATCGCCAGAATGGCCTCCACCCCGCTCATCCCGCGAACTCATAGGCGGTCTTGACCGTGGTATAGAACTCGGCGGCATAGCGCCCCTGTTCCCGTTGGCCATAGGACGACCCCTTTCGCCCGCCGAAGGGCACATGGTAATCCACCCCGGCGGTGGGCAGGTTGACCATCACCATGCCCGCTTTTACCCGCTGCCGGAACGCGCGCGCGTGTTTCAGGCTGCCCGTGCAGATCCCTGCGCTGAGGCCGAATTCGGTATCGTTGGCCAGCGTCAGCGCCTCGTCATAATCGGCCGCCTTGATCACGCTGGCGCAGGGCCCGAAAATCTCTTCCCGGCTCGACCGCATGCTGTTCGAGGCGCACAGGAAAACTGCGGGCCGCTGGAAATACCCTTCGGTGTCTCCGTTCAGACGCTCGCCGCCAATCACCTCGCACCCCTCGTCCCGCGCCAGGTCGACATAGGCGAGATTGCCCTGCAATTGAGCGTCAGACACCACCGGCCCGATCTGGGTCGCGCTGTCCAGCGGGTCGCCCACGCGCAGCGCCTGCGCGCCCGCCACCAGACGTTCGACAAAGGCATCGTGTATCCCCGCCTCGACGATCAGCCGCGACGAAGCGGTGCAGCGCTGCCCGGTTGAATAGAACGCGCCGTTCAGACAAGCCTCGACCGCGATATCGAGATCGGCGTCGTTCAGAACCACCATCGGGTTCTTGCCGCCCATTTCGAGTTGCAGCTTTTTCAGGCCCCGCGCGGCCTCGACCGCCAGCGCCCGGCCCACCGGCACCGAACCGGTAAAGGAAATCGCGTCGACGCCGGGATGCTTTACAATGGCATCACCCACCACCGCACCGCGCCCCATGACCAGGTTGAACACACCGGCAGGAACGCCCGCCTGGTAAAGTATTTCGGCGAGCAGATGCGCACAGCCCGGTGTCAGGTCGGCGGGCTTGAACACCACCGTGTTGCCATAGGCCAGCGCGGGAGCGATTTTCCAAGCCGGTATTGCGATGGGGAAGTTCCACGGTGTGATGATCCCAACCACGCCCACCGGCTCGCGCGTCACCTCGATGCCCACGCCAGGACGGACCGAGGCCAACGCATCGCCACAAATTCTGAGCGCCTCGCCCGCGAAGAAACGAAAGATCTGCCCGGCCCGTACCGCCTCGCCCCGGGCTTCGGCCAACGTCTTGCCTTCCTCGCGCGCCAGCAGATGACCGATCTCGTCCGCGCGGGCCAGAATGGTCTGGGCCACGGTTTCCAACAGATCGGCCCGGCGTTGCGGCGTGCTGGCCGCCCATCCTGCCAGCGCGCCTTGCGCGGCCTCAACCGCCGCCTGCACCGTCTCGGCTGAGCCCTGGGCGTAATGCCCGATCAGGTCGGACCGGTCCGCCGGGTTGCGGTTTTCCGAAGCGTCGGACGCGCCGATCCATTCCCCGGCAACGAGGTTCATTTTCATCGCAGTTCCTCCCGTTGGGGTGTTAGCTCAGGCCGCCCGCGCCGCCTTGCCGATAGCCGCCTCAAGTGCGGCTTCGAGAATGTCGAGCGCCTCGTCCACCTGTGCTATCGGGATGGTTAGCGGCGGCAACAGCCGCACCACGTTTCCATGGGTGCCACAGGGCAGAATGATCAGCCCGAGCGCCTCGGCCTCAGCCACGATGGCTTGGGTCAATGCCGCGTCGGGTGCGCGGGTGGCCCGGTCGGTGACCAGTTCGAACGCCACCATTGCGCCCACACCGCGCACGTCGCCAATCACTTCCATTCCCTGACGCGCGGCCATCGCCGTGAGCCGGTGTCGCAACACATCGCCCACCTGCTCGGCCCGGGTGCACAGATTTTCGTCGGCGATGACATCAAGCACCGCATTGGCGGCGGCAACGGCCAGCGGGTTCCCGGCATAGGTGCCGCCAATGCCGCCCATCGGCGCCGCGTCGACAATCTCGGCCTGGCCCGTTACCGCCGACAGCGGAAAGCCCCCGGCCAGCCCCTTGGCCATCGTCACCAGGTCGGCCGCCACCCCCGCATGTTCCATGGCAAAAAGCTTGCCCGTTCGCGCCATGCCCGCCTGCACCTCGTCCGCGATCAGCACGATGCCATGCGTATCGCAGACCGCCCGCAGCCCGCGCAGGAATTCTGGCGGCGCGATGTTGAACCCGCCCTCGCCCTGCACCGGCTCGATGATGATCGCCGCCACCCGCTCCGGGTCGATGGTCGAGCGGAACAGTTGGTCGAGCTGCGCTAGGCTCATCTCGGGCGTGACCCCGTGATAGGCATTTGGGAAGGTCGCGTGATAGACCTCGGGCGGCATCGCGCCAAAGGCGCGCTTGTAGGGCTGGACCTTGCCGCACAGCGCCATCCCCATCAGCGTGCGGCCATGAAACGCCCCCGAAAAGGCGATGACACCCGAACGCCCGGTAAAGGCCCGCGCCATCTTGACCGCGTTTTCAACTGCTTCTGCCCCGGTCGTAACCAGCATGGTCTTTTTGGCGAAATCCCCCGGCGTGGCCGCGTTCAGCCGTTCGGCCAGCCGCACATAGCCCTCGTAGGGGGCGACATGGAAACAGGTGTGGGTAAAGGCTTCGGCCTGGGCTGCCACGGCCGCCATCAATTTGGGGTGGCGGTGGCCGGTATTGTTAACCGCAATTCCGGCAGCAAGGTCGAGGTAACGCTTGCCGTCGACATCCCACAATTCGGCGTTTTCAGCGCGGGCCGCATAGATGCCACGCGTTGCAACACCTTTGGCCACTGCCAATTCACGCCGTTCGATAAGATCCCTGGTCCGCGACATCTGCCCCTCCATGGTCAGCCAATACTGAGCATCGTTAGCTCAATATTTAAAGCATCTCAATTCTTTTTTCCGAAGCCCTGTTCAGGTAAATTCTCGGAAGATCATTGAGAGAAGGACGCCAGAATGACCGATTTTGATGTCGGCGCCAGACTGCGGGAACTCCGTATGAATAAAGGGTTTTCTCAGCGCCAACTGGCCGAGGCCGCCGCCGTTCCGCATGGTCAAATCTCGATGGTCGAGACAAACCGCAGCAGCCCTTCTGTTGCCACCTTGCGCAGAATTCTAGGCGGGCTGGACATAACCATGTCCGAGTTTTTTGAGCCTGAGGCGAATCAAGCAGGAGAGATCTTCTTTACGCCGGACCAGTTCAAGGATCTCACTTCGCGCATTTACTCCGATCGGATCGAAACGATTGGCCGCATGGCCTTGAAACAGGTTGGCAACGCGCGCGAACATGGGTTGCAGATTCTGCATGAAACTTACGAACCGGGCGCCGACACCGGCGACGACATGATTTCTCACCCGTCCAGCGAAGGCGGAATCGTCATCGCGGGCGAACTCGAAGTAACCGTGGGCGATAGCGTTCGCGTTCTCAAGACCGGCGACGGCTATCTTTTCAACTCGCGCGAGCCGCACCGCTTTCGCAACACATCCGACCGGATTGCGATCGTGGTGTCGGCCTGCACGCCACCATATCTTTGACTTCACATCCACGTGGTCGGCGACATCGTAAACCAAGCGCCGTCACTCGGTCCCTCGTTCAGACGACTGAGGTTTGTGCCCCAGGGTTTGACCATGGCCAAGCCAGTTCATTCTGCGGCCTCCGATATCTGTGCGGCGCGCAAGAGCGTGGCGATTTCCGGCCTGCACGAGCCGCAGTTCGTCCCCGCCTGCAAAGCGAGTCCCACAGCAGCGACACTGGTCAAACCGTCGCCTTCGACGGCGCGCAGGATCGTGTTGATGCCAACATTGAAACACGCGCACAACACCGGGCCAGGATCCGGCACATCAGCAGGCGGATGCCCTGACAGCACCCCAGCCGCCTCTTGCGCGGGCAAGCCAGCCAGATAGTCGCGCATCACCGCGACCGGTTTCCGCGCGACGAACAGCGCCGCCAGCAACTTTCCCTCAGCGAAAAATGCGATGCGGGCAGAACCTCTGGCCATATCAGAAATCACCGAGGCCGCGGCGTCCGGCAAACTGAACAGTCGTCTCGCTTCGGTTTCCCAGTCGTGTGGGACGACGTCACCGGCCATTTCCGCCCGCCAGCCCGCATGGGTGCGCATCCGCGCCCAATAGGCAGAGTTGGGGTGTATTTCGCTGCTCGACACGGCAAAACCGTACCAGGCTGCCTGAAACCGCGTTACCGCGACAACGCTGGCCTTGCTTTCCGGTTGACCGGAAACCGGGTCGACGTCAGGCGCAACCAAAGCGTCGATCCGGGCGGACGGCGCGGTTTCACCGGTCCAGTGCATGGGCGCAAAGACCTGTCCTGGCTGCACCGCATCCGTGATCCGCGCCCGCAGGATCGCCTGACCATTGGGGCTGGTCACCCTGAGCAGGTCAGCCGGGCCGATACCCTGTGCGCGGGCGTCCATTGGGTGGATCTCTAGAAAGGGTTCGGCCAGATGCGCGGACAAACGCGGGCTAAGGCCGGTTCGTGTCATTGTGTGCCATTGATCGCGCACCCGACCCGTGTTCAGCCGGAACGGAAAGCGTGGCGCGGTTTGGGCCGCCAGTGCACGGTACTTGACCGGTACCAAACGCCCCTTGCCATCGCCATGAAAGAAAACCCCGTCGCCAAAGAAACGCCCGCCCCGCCGGGTCTTCGTTACCGGCCAGCGGGTGGGCATCAGGCGGTCATAGTCGGCATCGGTCAGATCCTTCAGGCCGGAAATGTCAAAATCCCGCCCAAACCGGCCCGCGATTCCAGACAGTCTTGCGTATTCGCGGAAAATCTCGGCGGGGCTGGTATAATCGAACGCCCTGGCGAACCCCATGCGTCGCCCGACCTCGGCTAGGATCGCCCAGTCAGGCCGCGCTTGGCCGGGCGCCGGGAGCACAGCGCGTTGGCGGCTGATGGTGCGATCGGAATTTGTGACCGTGCCGTCCTTTTCAGCCCAGGCGGTCGCGGGCAGCAGCACATCGGCCAGGCGGGCCGTATCGGTCGCGGCGGTAATGTCGCTGACCACGGTAAAGTCACAGCCCTTGATCGCGGCGCGCACAATGTCGGCATCCGGCATCGAGACGGCGGGGTTGGTGTGGATGATCCACAACGCCTTGATCCCCCCGTCGCCCACGGCACGAAACATATCGACAGCCTTCAACCCCGGCGCATCGGGCACTGTCGGTGCCTGCCAGAAGTCGCGTACAGCGGCGCGGTGATCGGGGTTGTCGATGTCCAGATGACAGGCGAGCATGTTCGCCAGCCCGCCAACCTCGCGCCCGCCCATGGCGTTGGGTTGGCCAGTCACGGACAAGGGACCCATTCCCGGCTTGCCGATACGGCCCGAGGCGAGGTGGCAATTCAGGATCGCATTGACCTTGTCGCTCCCCGCAGACGATTGATTCACGCCTTGGCTGAAGACGGTTACGACCTTTTCCGTCTTCAGCCACAGTTGGCAAAAGGCGTCGATCTGCGCGTTGGACAGACCCGTAACGCCGGAATCGTCAGCACAAGCGGCTGTGAGCGCCGCGTCGAACCCATTGGTGTACTGCAGAAAACGGCGGTCGACCAGGCCGCCCTGGTAGAGCGTCGCCAACAACCGATTGAAGAGCGCCACGTCACTGCCCGGTTGCAGCGCCAAATGCATGTCGGCCCCATCGCAGGTCGCGGTGCGGCGCGGGTCGATTACAACGATCTTGGTCCCGCGCGCCTGCTTTGCGGCCAATAGACGCTGATGCAACACTGGGTGACACCATGCGAGGTTGGAGCCGGCCAACACGACCAGATCTGCCTCTTCGAGATCTTCATAAGTACCGGGAACGGTGTCGGTACCAAAGGCGCGTTTGTGCCCCGCCACAGTCGACGCCATGCAAAGCCTTGAATTCGTGTCGATATTGGCAGAGCCAATAAAGCCCTTCATCAACTTGTTGGCGACGTAATAGTCCTCGGTCAACAATTGGCCCGAGACGTAGAAGGCCACGCTGTCCGGCCCATGCCGATCGATGGCGGCACGAAATTGCTCCGCCACCAGCCCCAGTGCATTGACCCACGTGGCCTCTTGCCCGCCGATACGCGGGGTCAGCAGACGGCCCTCCAGACCCACGGTTTCGGCCAGCGCCGAGCCTTTTGAACACAGGCGCCCCCGGTTGGCCGGGTGATCCGGGTCGCCCCGCACGTCGAGTCCCCCCTGCCCGTCGGCGCGCAGAAGCACGCCGCACCCCACGCCGCAATAGGGACAAGTCGAGCGGGTCTCGGGGAAGGCCGAGCCGTCCATCACGCGGCGCTCCTGTCGTCGACGGCCATACCATCGAGCAGAACGCGGCCCGCTTCGATCCGCACCGGGTAAGTCGCGATGCGGGCATCCTCGCCCACCGCCTGCCCGGTGTTCAGGTCAAAGACCCAGTTGTGCAGCGGGCAGGTGACCTTTTGTCCATGCACAATTCCGTCCGCCAGCGGCCCACCCTTGTGAGCGCAGGAGTTGGACGCGGCAAAGACCTCCTCTGCACCGGTGCGGAACAAAGCGATGCAACCCACGGGCGTCTTGACCACGCGGGCGCCGCGTTCGGGGATATCGTCGACGGCAGCAATATCAATCCAGCTCATTCCGCAGCCTCCAGGGTAAGATCGGCTAGGTGGGTGTAGGCGCGCGGCCTTGCGGCGTGTTCGGCCCACGGGTCCTTGCGATAGATGGATTGGGACAATTCGAACGCGTCGATCAGGCGCTGGCGCTCATTTGCATCCATGATGTGGTCACGCACCCAGTCGAGCCCGACCTTGGCCAACCATTTATAAGGCCGGTCCAGATACTTGGCGTTCTCGCGATACAGCTGGACAAAGGCGATCGTGACAGCGATTGCCTCGCCCTCGGTGGTGACATCAAGAAGGCGCTCGGTCTCCTTGACGTCCATGCCCGCGGCCCCTCCAACGCCAACCTGATAGCCGGAGTCAACGCACACGATGCCCACATCCTTGCAGGTCGCCTCGGCGCAGTTGCGCGGACAGCCCGACACGGCCAGTTTGACCTTGTGCGGCGTCCAGGACCCCCACAACGCCTGTTCCAGCTTGATCCCCAGGCCGGTCGAGTCCTGTGTGCCGAAGCGGCAGTGATCGGTGCCAACACAGGTCTTCACCGTCCGCAGCCCTTTTGAATAGGCATGGCCCGACACCAGCCCGGCGCGGTTCAGATCAGCCCAGATATAGGGAAGATCCTCGCCCTTCACCCCAAGCAGGTCGATACGCTGGCCACCGGTCACCTTGACGGTCGGCACGTTGTACTTGTCCGCGGCATCCGCGATGGCGCGCAATTCGTCGGCCGTGGTGATCCCGCCCCACATGCGCGGAACGACACTGAATGTACCATCCTTTTGGATGTTCGCGTGCTTGCGTTCGTTGACGAACCGGCTTTGCGGATCGTCCACGTAGTCCAGCGGCCAATCCGCCAGCAGATAGAAATTCACCGCTGGACGGCAGACATGGCAGCCATTCACCGTCTTCCATCCCAGTTCCTGCCAGACGGCGGGCTGGGATTTCAACTCCTTGGTCTTGATGAGGCGGCGAACGTCCTCATGCGTGAGGTCACAGCAGCCGCAGATCGGCTGGGCGGTTGGCATCTGAAAGTCATCGCCAAGCGTGACCTGCATCAACTGTTCGACCAGCCCGGTACAGGTCCCGCAAGAGGCGCTTGCCTTGGTTCTGGCCCGCACGGCGCCTAGATCGGTCGCGCCAGCGGCGATGGCCTCTACGATTGTTCCTTTGCAAACGCCGTTACAGCCACAGATCTCCGCCTCAGATGGCAAGACTGCAACGGCTGACAGAGGGTCCAGCTGGGTTCCCCCCTGAAATGCCGGGCCAAAGATCAACGTCTCGCGCATATCGTCAATGGACGTGCCGTCCCTGATCAGACCAAAGAACCATGACCCGTCGCTTGTATCACCATACATAACGACGCCGATCAGCCGGTCGCCTTCGATCACCAGGCGCTTGTAGACCCCGCGCGACGGGTCGCGGAATACGATGTCCTCGCGCCCCTCTCCATCGGCAAAATCACCCGCACTGAACAGGTCGCAGCCGGTGACCTTCAGCTTGGTCGAAAGGGATTTCTGAACAAAAGCCGCCTCGCGCCCCAATAGCGTCTGCGCCGCAACCTTCGCCTGTTCATACAGCGGTGCGACTAGACCAAAGATCGCGTCTCGATGCTCGACGCATTCGCCAATGGACAGGATATCGGGATCAGAGGTAACCATCTGATCGTCCACATGAATGCCGCGTCCAACGGCCAATCCGGCCGCTTTGCCCAAGGCGATGTTGGGCCGGATGCCGACGGCCATGACCAGCAGATCGCAGGGCAGTTCCGTTCCATCGTCCAGCCGCAGCGCCTTTACACGGCCATTCTCGCCGACAATCTCTTTCGAGTTCGCAGACAAACGGACCGTGATCCCCTTACCCTCCAGCGACTTCTTCAAGAGATATCCGGCTGCCTCGTCCAGCTGACGTTCCATTAGGTGGCCCATGAGATGCACCACGGTCACCGCTGCTCCACGCGCCGCCATCCCTGCCGCCGCCTCCAGCCCCAGCAGGCCACCGCCAATGACAACGACACGACGCCCCTCGCCCATGGCCATCATTCGCTGGGTGTCCTCAAGGTCGCGATAGGCGATCACGCCTTCCAGATCGTGGCCGGGCAGCGGGATAATCACCGGTTCCGAGCCGGTGCCTATCACCAGCTTGTCATAGCGAACCGGGCCGTTTTCGCCGGTGACGACCTTGGCCGCACGGTCAATCTCGGTGACCTTTTCGCCAAAACGACATGTCACACCATGGGTCGCGTAGAAGGCATCGTCATGCGTGACGATTTCCTCATACGTCTTTTCACCCGACAAGACCGGCGACAGCATCAGTCGGTTATAATTGCCGCGCGGCTCGGCATTGAACAGTGTGATGTCAAATGCATCCGGGTTGGTGTCGACAAGAGTTTCGATGAGACGGCCCGACGACATGCCAGCGCCGATGATAACCAGTTTCTGTTTCATGTCCTTCACTCCGCGGCCAACGCTTGGGGTTTCGGTTGGGATTTCGGCTTGGCGCCGTGTTCGTATTCCTCAAGGAAGTCGAGCACCTCTTGGCGGTAGGCATAGTAGTCCGGGTGTTCGAGCAACGCCTTGCGGGTACGTGGGCGTGGCAGGTCAACCTTTGTGATCTTGCCGATCGTGGCTTGCGGGCCATTCGTCATCATCACCACGCGGTCCGAGAGCAGGATCGCCTCGTCCACATCATGGGTGACGCAAATCGCGGTGACCTTGGTCCGGCTCCAGACCTCCATCAGCACCTCTTGCAACTCCCAGCGGGTGAGACTGTCGAGCATGCCAAAGGGCTCATCGAGCAGAAGCAGCTTGGGTGAAAGGGCAAATGCCCTTGCAATACCGACACGCTGCTGCATGCCGTTGGACATCTCGCTGGTGGGTTTGTCCATCGCATCCGCCAGCCCCACGCGTTCGAGGTAGTACTCGACCACATCCTGTCGTTCGGCCTGGCTGGCACGCGGATAGACCTTGTCCACACCGATGGCACAGTTCTCGCGCGCCGAGAGCCAGGGGAACAGATTTGGAGACTGAAACACCACGGCCCGTTCCGGATCGGCGCCTTCGACATGTCGGCCGTCCAGCTTGATCGCGCCCTTGGAAATCTCGTTCAGTCCGGCGGCCATCGTCAGTACCGTGGACTTGCCGCAGCCGGAATGGCCGATCAGCGAGATGAACTCGCCCCGATCGATCTTGAGATCGAAATCCTCGACCACAGTCAGAGGCCCTTTGGGTGTCGGATAGATCTTGTGCAGCTGGCTGAAATCGAGAAAGCGGTCGTCGATCAGATTTTTCTGCGCTTCCTTGACGGCCGCCGGAACACCGTGGATTGGGGTCACCTCGGGCAACAGGCGGTTGCCTTCGACCTTGGCCGCGACACCGACATCCATCAGGTATTTGGTCACGTTTGCGCGCAATTGCTTGAAGGTGGCGTTGGTGTTCATCGCCATCCGGTCACGCGGGCGCGGAATGGTGACGTTGAATGCCTGCCCCAACGTGCCATCGGGATTCAGCGCAATGATGCGGTCAGCAAGGATGATCGCCTCATCCACGTCGTTTGTGATCAACACGCAGGTCTTCTTGTCGGCCTCCCAGATGCGTTCGATCTCGTCGGCCAGATTGGCGCGGGTCAACGCATCAAGTGCAGACAGCGGTTCGTCCAGCAGCAGCACTTCGGGGTTCATGGCCAGCGCCCGGGCGACGTTCACCCGCTGGCGCATCCCGCCGGACAATTCCGCCGGACGGCGGGTCGCGGCGTGCGAAAGCCCGACCATGTTCACATAATGTGCAACCTTGTTGGCCTTTTCGGCCTTGCTGAGCCCGGGAAAGACCGTGTCCACCGCCAAGCGCACATTGCCGTTCACCGTCAGCCACGGCATCAGCGAATAGCTTTGGAAAACCACACCGCGTTCCGGGCTTGGCTCGGTGATGGGCGCACCTTTGAAGGTCACTGTTCCCTTGGTGGGATGTTCCAGCCCCGCCATCAGGTTGATCAAGGTCGTCTTGCCGGTACCGGAGAAGCCCAGAAGAACCAGGAACTCGCCTTCCTGAACCTCAAGGTCGATGTTTTTCAGAACATGGGTGGCGTGCAACCCGGTGCCAAAGCTTTGGCTGACGTTCTCAAACGTAAGGATACCCATGTCGCTCACCGGTTGTTCGAAAAGGTAAAGAGCGATTGCAGCGCGTACATCACCCGGTCCAGCAGGAACCCGATCAGGCCGATGGTCAGCACCGCGACCATGATCCTTGCCAGCGAGGAAGACGAGCCGTTCTGGAATTCATCCCAGACGAATTTGCCAAGACCGGGGTTCTGCGCCAGCATTTCAGCGGCGATCAGCACCATCCAGCCCACCCCGAGGCTGAGCCGCAGCCCGGTAAAGATCAGTGGCAGCGCCGAGGGCAGGACCAACTTGGTGATCTTGGTCCAGGTGCTCATCTTGAGAACCTTGGACACGTTCACCAGATCCTTGTCTATCGACGCGACACCCAGCGCGGTGTTGATCAGTGTGGGCCAAAGCGAACATAGCGTCACAGTGACCGCCGAGATAATAAAGCTTTTCGGCAGCAGGCCACCTTCGGTCGCGGCAAGGGCGGAAACGATCATGGTGACGATGGGCAGCCACGCCAGCGGCGAAACCGGTTTGAATATCTGGATCAGCGGATTGAGACCCGCATTGGCGGTGGGCGACAGGCCCGCCAGAATGCCCAGCGGAACAGCGACCAGTGTGGCCAGAAAGAAACCAAAGAACACGGTTTGGATCGACGTCCAGATCTGCTGATAATAGGTCGGTGCACCGGTATAGGCGCGTTCTTTGGGCTCCTTCCCCTGCGCGACCAGACGTTGGTTCAGGTGCGCGACCTTGGCCTCGAACTCGGCGCGCTGTTCCGCCTTGGCCTGCGCATCCTTGTGCAGGTTGACAGCCTCTTCCCAGACTTGTGCAGGGCCAGGCACCGCACCAAGCGAGGTTTGCACCTTGGGCGCAAGCACAGCCCAAAGCATCAAAAAAGCGGCAATTGCCAGCACTGGCACCGCTAGAAGGCGCCAGATTTCCTTGGTCTGCGCACGCGGATTGTCCCCGGCGACGGCTTTGAGGATCGGGGTGATCCATGCAAGCCCAATAACCTGGAACCATTTGTCGGCAGAATTGATGCGGGTAAACAGCCGCGCACGACGCGCTTCCCGTTCGGCGATATCGGTGAAATTCGGATCAACGGTTGTCATGTCAGATGTCCTTTGCGGGGATGCCGGATCGTCGCTCGCGTATTGCCCCGCCCGCTGTCCCGTGAAGGGCGCGCGCGAGGCTGCGTCGGGTCAACCTTGGACCTCGGTGCCTACAACCGTCTGGTCACCTTTCAGGCCGATCGGCAGGCTGTCGAGGTAGGCATTAGGCGCCTTTCCGTCGTAGGGGATGCGGTCGATAATGTCGGCGGCGGGGGTCGGCGCCTTGTAGCCGTCGCTGTCCCAGGGAAAGTCGGACTCGCTCGCCAGACCTTCGTTCACCAGTAGGCGCGCCGCGGCAAGGTAGATGTCGGGCTTGTAGACCTTGCGCGCGATCTCATCGAACCATGCGTCGGACTTGGGTTCGGCAATCTGGCCCCAGCGGCGCATCTGGGTCAGGTACCAGACCGCATCAGAGTAAAAGGGATAGGTCGCATTGTGGCGGAAGAACACGTTGAAGTCCGGGATGTCGCGCTTGTCGCCTTTTTCAAACTCAAAGAAGCCGGTCATCGAATTGGCGATCACCTCGTAATCCGCGCCGACATATTCGGGTCGGCTGAGGATTTCGACCGCTTCGGGGCGGTTGGCATTGTCGTTTTCATCCAACCACATGGCGGCCCGGATCAGCGCCTTGGTCACCGCGAGCGTGGTATTGGGGTTCTGCTCGGCGAACGTGGCGGAAATGCCGAAAACCTTTTCGGGGTTGTTCTTCCACAGCTGGTAATCGGTGATAACCGGTACGCCGATACCCTTGAACACCGCCTGCTGGTTCCACGGCTCGCCCACGCAGTAGCCATGGATTGTTCCAGCCTCGAGCGTGGCAGGCATCTGCGGCGGTGGGGTCACGGACAGATACACATCCGCACCGATCTGGCCGGTCACGTTTTCGGGCGAGTAGTACCCGGGATGCAGCCCACCGGCGGCCAGCCAATAGCGCAGCTCGTAATTATGGGTGGAAACGGGAAAAACCATGCCCATGTTGAACGGCTTGCCTTCGGCCTTGAACGCCTCGACCACCGGCGCCATCGCGGCGGCGCTTATCGGGTGCTGCGGGCGGCCATCGTCCATCTTGGGAATGTGTGGCAGCATTTTTTCCCAGACCTCGTTTGACACGGTGATCCCGTTGCCGTTCAGGTCCATCGAAAAGGGCGTAATGATATGGGCCTCGGTACCGTAACCGATGGTGGCTGCCAGCGGTTGCCCAGCCAGCATATGCGCGCCGTCCAGTTTGCCGTCGATCACGCCGTCCAGCAGGACCTTCCAGTTGGCCTGAGCTTCAAGCGTGACGAACAGCCCTTCGTCCAGGAAGTACCCCTGCTCATAGGCGACAGCCAGCGGCGCCATATCGGTCAGCTTGATAAAACCAAAGGTCAATTCGTCTTTTTCCAGTTCCAGCATTTCGGCCAAACCGGGGCTGGCCAGGGCACTGGAGGCCGCAAGGCCGAGCAAAAGTCGTTTCATCCATTGTCCTTTCAAGGCATCGGCGCGCAGAGGGCGCCGGGCAAAAACGCAAAAAGGCCGCATCACTGACCACTGGAGAACCAGCGGAAAGCGAGCAGCCTTGCTCTTGTTTTCCCTGTCATAGGGAGGAAGTCCGTGCCGAATTACGCCATTGCAACCCGACAACTCAACTGTCGTGGAACGACCCTGGATACTCCAACGAATTTCGCTGCATTGCGGCAAGATTTCCGCGCCAGCGAAAGTTGTGCCCGATTATTGGTCAATCCGACGCATCTGGGTCAAAAATACAGCTGTCAAAAAACGAATCCGCCAGAAGGGTCAACTGACCCTTCTGCGAGGCAACCGCAGTCTCGCGCAGAATCGCACCTTCGACTTTTTCCGAAGCGCCCGGCAAATCGACTTCGATCGGCATATGTGCGCGGAAAAGATCGCTGCGATAGGCTGCTGCCCCGCGGGCCATGCTATCGGCGGCGTTCAACCCGTGGCGAAACGCAAGTCGACAGGCCATCCATTTCGCTTGGCTACGCCAAGGGAAATTTGCAGCGCCTTCGTGGAACTCGACAAATCGCGCAACGTCGCGATGCTCGGCTTGACCCGAAATAATGAACCTCCCGTGGAGAGCGCGATCAATCAATTCGGGAGGCACGTCGAGATATGCCTTGCGCGACAATATTTCGGCCGTGGTCGTGTGCGTGTCAGGCCGCGACAGCCATTGCCCCGCCCGCCAGACCGCGCGCATCAGTCTGCGCAACGGATGCGGTTCGGTTTCGGCCCAGTCGGTGCGCACGGCCAGAACCTTTTCCGGCGCAAAAGACCAGATTGCGTTTCCCGGCAGCAGCAAGGCGCCAGATCCCTGGTCGACGGCTACCGATCCCCAAGGTTCACCCACGCAAAAGGCGTCGATATCGCCTTCGGCCAGCGCCTGGGCCATCAGCGGCGGCGGAACCGTGCGAATGGTAACCTCGGTTCCGCCCAGATCGGTCCCGTCGAACCAATACTGCAGCAGTTCAACATGCATCGAAAACGGGAACGGCACACCGAACACCAACGGGCCGTCGGCGGCCCGCGCCAGCGCCCGCGCAGCCGCACGCGGGTTGGCAAAGTCGAATTCGTATCCCTGTGCGCGCAACCTGGTCTCCAGCGCGCGGCCCACACCGATCACGTCGCCATTGACCGAGGTTACCATAACGGCAGAGACGGGTGTCGAAACGCCGCCCAACCCCAAAGCCATGGCCACTGGCACAGGTGACAGCATATGCGCCGCATCGACCCGCCCGAACGCCAACATGTCGCGCACTGACGACCAGGATGGCGCCGGGATGAGATCGAGCGCGATCCCCTCGGTTTGGGCAAATCCCATCTCTTGCGCGATGATCAAGGGGGCGGCATCAACCAGCGGCATATAGGCTACAGGCAGAGCGACAGTTCTCATCGCAGCAACTCCGATGCGGTGACCAAAGCTTCGGCGACCTCGGCCACCCTGCGACCCTGATCCATCGCCGTCTTGCGCAACAGGGAATAGGCCGCGTTCTCGTCGATGCCCTTGACCTTCATCAGCAGACCTTTGGCCCGGTCGATCACCTTGCGTTCTTCCAGAGCGCGGCGTGTTTCTGCAAGTTCCGTCCGCATCTGACGTACCATCCGAAACCGCGCGATGGCCGTGTCGATGACCGGCTTGATCCGCTGCGGCGCCAAGCCGTCCACGACATAGGCCGAAACGCCCGCCTCAACCGCCGCCTGTGCAAGCCCCCCTGCCGAGTTCGAAACGAACATCGCCACAGGACGGTCAATCGGGCCCGAGGCCAGTGTCAACTCCTCAAGCATGTCGCGGGTCGGACTGTCGATATCTATCAGGACGATATCCGGCTCATGCGCGGCGATGCGCCTGGCCAAGGCGCTGCTGTTTCCAACCACGAACACGTCGCAATCTGTTGCCTCTCGCAAGGCATCAACGATAGCGACAGCACGGTCCCGGTCTTCTTCGACGACGACAACTGTCAGTTTGGCGCCCATGGCTCTCAGATGTTCAGTTGCTCAGGTGACATCAAGCGATAGGCCGGGAAAACGCGATGACCGCAAGCAATGATGTGTTCCCGACGGGCCAATGCACAAATTAGCGAACGTTTTGTGGAGAGGTGACTAATAAATGGACGAACAGCCGAAAACGGCTATGGAGAGCTCCCCGAAAGATTGAGCCAGTACCGTGTGTACCTTCGCTCTCCTGTTCGGGTCAGCGCACCCGTTTCGACCAGGTCCTGTAGGTCCCTTGTCGCAGTGGCGCGCGAAGTGCCGGTAATCGAAATGTAGTTCTCGGCACTCAGACCGCCCTTGAAGCCGTCTGGACCCTCCCGAAACATACGCTCGACCACTTTTGTCTGCCGTTCATTCAGTTGTGCACGGTACCGGTCATAAAAATGCGCCTTTGCGATCAGGAACCGGACGCGACCCAAAGTAACCTGCTGGGCGGTCAACACGGTTTCGGCGAACCACTCCAGCCAAGGCGTGACCTCCAGGGTCTTCTGATGCTTTTCCAGCCGGTCATAGTATTCCTTCCTCCCCCGCTCAATCGTGAAAGCCAGAGCGATCAGGCTGGGTTGCCCGATGTTCTGCGCAAGCGACTTCTCGGCCAGGGCACGCCCCAAACGGCCATT
Organism: Ruegeria sp. PrR005; assembly: GCF_010500245.1. Classification (GTDB taxonomy): domain Bacteria; phylum Pseudomonadota; class Alphaproteobacteria; order Rhodobacterales; family Rhodobacteraceae; genus Ruegeria_B; species Ruegeria_B marisflavi. Next base: position 4,568 of record NZ_JAAGOX010000020.1, on the reverse strand, counting down.
GCCGTCTTCAAACGGGTGAATGCTCTCGAAGTAGAGGTGACTCAACCCGGCCCGTGTAAGCGCCGGCAAAGGCTCTTTGCCCTTCGGTCCCGTCCTGTTGAACCAGTCGACAAACCGGTTCATCTCATCCGCAATCTGGGCCGAGGGCGGTGCCTCAAAATGCACCACAGGTCGATCGAAACGGCCGGAAACGATCTGCATCGCATCCTCGTGCTGTCGATAGGCCCCGATGATGTCCAACCGCCGGTCATGGGACAAGAGCATCTCGTGCCAACGACAAAGCGTTTCATGTGTAAGGGTGTCGGCATAGTTCGAGTACACATCGACCATCATCTCGGCCACACCCTGCTCTCTGGGTTTGTTCGGATATTTGTCAGGGGCCAGTCCAAGTTGGCGGCGAAGCGAGGATTGGACGCTGAGCCGGTCGAGCATCTCGCCTTCGATGGCGCTCGTCTTCATCGCCTCGTCGCTGAGCAGGTCGATACGCAGCTGATCGCGCTCCGAGGAGTTGATATGGTAGACGGCACCCAGGACCTCTCCCGAAGACAGCAGGAAACGCTGTTCAAGCAGCGCCAGTACCGCCGCGTCATACCGGAAGCCCGGCCAACCAGGTAACTGCCAGTTCCAAGCCATGAGTTATAGAACCCTTTTCTATAACTCAAAAGTAGATCATTTTCGAGCTATAGAAGTCAATCCTATACCTCAAATCGATCAACGGAACGCGCCTAAACTGCCCCTTGCAGACCTTTCCGATGACTGTTGCGCTGGCCCCTTCGGACAATGCGCGCATGGCATCCAGGGCAGCTTGTCCTTCACCTTCGGGGACAAGCAGAACAAGTGTGCCATCGTTTTCCAGATAGAGCGGATCAAGCCCGAGTATCTCGCAAACTCCTTTGACTTCGGTTCACAAGGGCAATGCATCTTCATTGGATTTTCCCGGATTTAGCGGAGAGCGTTTAGCTCACTTCCCGAGCGTTCCGTTCGAAAGCAATGGGGCTTCGGCAGCTTCGTTGACACCAAACACGACACATGCATCCGAATGTGCGCCGCCCTGGCAAATGCAGCTGATGGAGAATGCAAGAAACTGGTTCTCATGATCAAGTGCTACACTTCGCAGAATACGGCCGCGGTCTTACAGTTGATCGCCAAGCCGCATCCTCCCTAACCCTCCGGTCGCGCCATCGCGCCCAACTCTGCCAGAAGTGCTGCGCCGGTCTTTATCCCATCAATGAACCGCACGACCTCAAGGTTCTCGTTTGGCGCATGGTTGGCCTCATCCGCATTGGCATAGGGCACCACGAATGCGGGCTTTCCGAGAATCTTGGTGAAGACATAGTCCGGTAGAGATCCCCCAACAGTCGGGTAGAGCAGCGGCTCTTCGCCCCGCGCCGCCCGGATCGCCCGGATGATTGGTGCGGCATAGGGGCTGTCGAGCGGCGTCTTAGACGGTAACATCCCGTTGTGGCGCACCATCTCGACTCCTGGCGCATGGCGCGCCACGTGAACCTCGATCCGCTCAAAGACATGATCGGGCGTCAGCGGTTCGACCAGCCGGACATCGCATTTGGCAATCGCCTGGTTCGGCAGTACCGTCTTGCTGCCCGGGCCGCCGTAGCCGCCGTGGAACCCGTTGATCGTCAGGGTCGGGTGAAACATCAGCCGGTCCCAGTAAGGCCGTTCCACCGGACCGTCCAGATCGTCGAGCTTCAGATCCCTGCGCACCGCCGCCTCGTCATCGGGTAGCCGGGCAATTGCCTCACGCTCTTTGTTGGTAGCTGGAATCACCGGCTCGGTAATGCCCTCAACGGTGATGTTTCCCTCGGGATCCTTCATCGTCGCCAAAAGCTGCACCAGCGTCCATATCGGGTTGGGGACAACACCGCCGTAATTGCCCGAATGCACGTCCCGGCTTGCGCCGCGCGCAATCAGATCGAAAGAGGCGACGCCACGCACCCCGAAGGTTATCACCGGCTTGCCGCTCTCATGCAGCGGCCCGTCCGAAGTGACCACCAGATCGGCCTGCAACCGGTCGGCATGGGTGCGGACGAAATCCGCGATCTGCGGCGATCCGATCTCCTCCTCCCCCTCCAACAGAAAGATGACGTTACAGGGCAACGTCCCATGCACGTTCAGATGCGTTTCGATTGCGAGAAGCTGGGCGAAATGCTGGCCCTTGTTGTCACCGATCCCACGCGCCCAGATGCGCCCGTCGCGCAACGTCGGTTCGAAAGGCGGAGAAACCCATTCCTCCAGCGGATCGGGCGGCTGCACGTCATAGTGCCCGTATAGCAGCACCGTTGGCTTGACCGGATCCACCTCGTAGCGGCCCAGCACGAAGGGGTGACCAGGCGTTTCCACCAGCTCTGCCGCAAACCCCAGTCCCTCCAGATGAGCCTTCAGTATCCCGGCCACCTCGCGGATGCCGATATCATGCGCCGAAATCGAAGGGTGGCGGACATAGTCCATGACACGCGCAACGAAATCCTCGGCGTTGGCGTCGATATAGGCAAACAGAGCATCCATCAGGCGGACTCCTTGGTCAGCAGAAGCGCCCCCGAGGAATGAACCATCGCAGTCCAACCCGGTTCAATGATCGAGGTAGTGTCAAGTTGAGTAAGGATCGCGGGGCCGGTGAACACACAGCCCGCGCCAAGCGCAGCCCGGTCATAAATCGGCGTGTCGGCTCGACCTTCCTGCCAGTGCACGGCCTGCATTTGCAGCGGCTTCGGCATCGGCGCGGGATCCAACAGGCTGGCGACGGCCGGTTCGGTCCGTCCAACCGCCTCGACCCGGAGGGTCACCAGTTCGATTGGCGCTTCGAGCGTAAAACCGTAGAGCCCCTCATGCTCTGCGCGGAACCGGGCCTCAGTCTCAACGGCGCTCTCGCCCCAGTCGACCGCGATCTCGCTGCCCTGCCCCTTGAAGCGCAGCAGCGCGCGACAGCGCATCTCGCGGACCTCCTCGTCCACATCCTCGGCGTCGAGCCAGTCGCGAGCCCGCGCCGTCAACTCCCGGAACAGGGCATCGCCCTCAGCCTGATCCACAGGACCCGGGGCCGGCATTGCGCGCGAGAACTCGGCCTTCATATCGGCCGCCAGCAGCCCGGTTGCACACAGCAGTCCCGGCGCAGGCGGAATCAGTACCCGCGAAATCCCAAGAAGATCAGCCAGCGCGCAACCGTGCAGCGGCCCGGCCCCGCCAAAGGGCATCAGGGTGAAATCGCGCGGATCATGCCCCCGCTCGACCGAGACGGTGCGCACCGCCCCAACCATGTTGTTGTTCATGATCGCCAGAATGCCCCGCGCGGCATCCTCTGGCGTCAGCGCCAACGCGCGCGCGACACTTTCGGTCACCACCTGCCGCGAAGCCTCGACATCCAGCGTCATGGTACCGCCCAGAAGCGCACGGGGCAGATGGCCCAGCACAGCATGGGCATCCGTCACCGTCGCCGCTGTGCCGCCCTTGCCATAGGCCGCCGGCCCCGGCACCGCGCCCGCACTGCCGGGACCGACCGACAGGGTGGCGCGGTTCACCGCCGCGATGGAGCCACCGCCGGCCCCAATCGTCACCATGTCGACCATCGGCAGAGACAGCGGCCAGTCTCCCACCTTTCCCTGCTGGGTCAGCGAGACAGAACCACCACGGATCAGGCAAATATCGGCCGAGGTGCCGCCGATATCCACGGTGATGATATCGTCGATGCCACAGGCGCGGGCGGTGTCGATGGCCCCGATAACCCCTGCCGCCGGTCCCGACAGGGCGGTCAGTGCGGGCGAAATGCGGATCGCCTCGGTCCCGGCCACGCGGCCGTTCGACTGCATCAATAACAGCGGCGATGCGGTCTCAGCCGCCGTCAGCCGATCCTCAAGCCGCGAGATATAGTTGGAGACGCCGGGCATGACGCTGGCGTTCAGCACCGTGGCCAGTGACCGCTCGTATTCGCGCACTACCGGTAGCACATCGGTGGAACAGGTGATCGCCGCCCCCGGCAGAGCCTCGCGCAGAATGGCGACGACCCGCTCCTCATGGGCAGGATTGGCATAGGCATGCAGCAGGCAGACCGCCACCGCCTCGACATTCTGGCGGCGCAGCGCCTCGGCCACCTCGACGACGCTCGCCTCGTCCAGCGGGGCGAGCACCCGTCCGCCGGTGCCAATCCGTTCGCGCACTTCGTGGATACGCTCGGCGGGCACCGGCCGGGCCGGTTTGACCCAGGTGAAGAGATTGGCCTGGCGAGGGATGTCCTGCCGCCCGATCTCCAGCACGTGGCGGAATCCCTGGGTCGTGACCAACGCCGTTCGCGCGCCCTTGTCCTCAAGAATCATATTGGTGGCCACCGTTGTGCCATGCAGCACCCGCGACAGGTCGGACGCGGCGATACCCGCTTCCTCAAGTACCTGGTTAACCCCGTTCATAAAGGCCTGCGACGGGTCCGACGGCACCGACGGCGTCTTGGCTCTCCACACCTTGCCAGAGGTGCGGTCCAGCAGATGGGTGGCCTGATCTGACTGGTCCGGTTTGATTGTTAGTGCATTAGTGGCCTCTGGTCCATCTGGACGATGGTTCCA